>NZ_JBRIOU010000231.1:0-1586 GCF_053474865.1 Streptomyces sp. CO7 | reverse complement strand
GGCCTCCTCGACCAGCAGGGCCTCGTCCTCCGTCAGGCGGAGGCGGTGCAGGCTGTCACGTCGCCGGTCGCCTCCCAGCAAGGTCACGTGTTCACCGTGCACGGCCAGGCCCGCCGGCGCGACGACCGGAGTCGTCCGCAGCCGCGTGTCACCGTTGGCCCGCACCTCGAGCAGCGGGAAGGCCGGGTAGGAGCAGGCCCACGCGACACCCTCGTCGACGTTGAGGGCGTAGACCGTGTCGATGTGCTCCACGCCTTTCGGAGGCGTCCAGCCCCACTGGCGGTTACCGCCGCTGTCCCAGCGCACGAGGCCGGCGGCGCTGATCGGATCGACGTGGACACCCTCGTCGAAGTAGGCGCTCCACAGATGGTGGCGGCGGTCCGCCAACAGGTACCCGACCGCGAGCCCCATGCCGAAGCTGCGGCGGCGTCGTCCGTCGGGCCCATATATCTGCGCGTTCCGGTCGTCCCCCGGGGTGCCGTACCCCTGCACCACGAACCGGCCGTTGGGCAGCGCGTCGAGATGGGTCACCCGCAGGCTCATGTCCCGCAGCGCCTGCTCGCGGACCTCGCCCCGGTCGTCGATGACGAGAAGCGCGTCGTACGGACGGCGAGGGGGCTGAGGAGAGGGCCTGCCGTAGGGATTCGGGCGGAGTTCCGCGTCCGGGCAGATCAGCCAGAGCGTGCGGTGCCAGGCGTCCACGGTCGTCGCCAGCACCCTCCGATGGTCGTAGCGCGGAGGCAACAGGGCGTGGGGACGCAGCGCCACCTTCCTCAAGAGACCACCTCACGGGCGAACGGCCATCACCCGCCCCATGATCGCATCCACCGAACCGCTCAGGACGCCGAGGCGTGGCTCGTCGGAATGCCGGTGCGGCCGGGCGCGCAAAGGTGAGGAGGGGGCGGAGGGCTCGCGGTCAGCCTGCCCGGGTGGACGACGGTGAGGTGTTCCAGGGCGGGGTCAACGAGGGCGGTCGGGGCGGCCGACGGGGGCCGCGCCGGTGGCTGCGACGGCCTCGGCGACGGCTTGCGGCAGCCACTCCGCCAAGGGCGAGAAGGCGAAACCCAGCTGCCCGGCACGGGCGTCGCTCATCGCGTAGTGGCGGTCGAAGGAGAACGGCGAGGCGTCCTCGCCCGGCCCGACCACCCGGTACACGGGCCGCCGCCCCGCCTGCGCGGCGATCTCCTCGCAAAGGCCGTGCACGTCGAGGAGGTCGCCGGAACAGGCGTTGACCGGGCCGGTGAAGTCCGTGCCGACGGCCGCCCACAACAGGAACGCGGCGAGCTCCTCGTGGTGGACGAAGACCGAGGGCAGCGGGTGGGCGTGCACGGCGATCTCCTCGCCGCGGGTCACCCGCTCCGCGTAGTGCGCGAGCCGGCCGGTCCACTCCCGCTCCCCGCCGCCGAGCACGTGGGCGCTGCGCACGGACGCGAAGGCGAACCCGCCGGAGCGGGCCAGGACCGCTTCCGCCTGGCGCTTGCCCTCACCGTAGTGGGCGTCCCGGTAGACCGCGTCGTGCCAGGGCCGGTCGGGGAACACGGGCCACGCGGCGGGGTCCACGAGCTCCTCCGGCACCGGGGTACCCG
>NZ_JBRIOU010000230.1:0-1621 GCF_053474865.1 Streptomyces sp. CO7 | reverse complement strand
CCCACCGCCAGCGCGGGGTGCCCGTTGCGGCGGGCGTCGGACAGCCGCTCCACCAGCAGCAGCCCGGCACCCTCGCCCCACCCCGGGCCGTCGGCGGTGGCGGCGAAGGCCTTGCACCGGCCGTCCGGGGACAGGCCGCGCTGCCGGCTGAACTCGACGAAGAGGCCCGGGGTGGCGATGACGGTGGCGCCGCCGGCGAGGGCGAGGTCGCACTCGCCCTGCCGCAGCGACTGCACGGCGAGGTGCAGGGCCACCAGCGAGGACGAGCAGGCGGTGTCCACGGTCACCGCCGGTCCTTCGAGGCCGAAGGTGTAGGAGAGCCGCCCCGAGGCGACCGACCCGGCGCTGCCGGTCCCGATGTAGCCCTCGAGCCCTTCCGGGGCCTTGCGGATGCGCCCGCCGTAGTCGCCGTACATGACACCCGCGAAGACGCCGGTACGGGACCCGCGCAGGGAGGACGGGGCGATGCCCGCCGCCTCGAACGTCTCCCAGGCCGTCTCCAGCAGCAGCCGCTGCTGCGGGTCGACGGCGAGCGCCTCGCGAGGGCTGATGCCGAAGAAGCCCGGGTCGAAGCGGTCGGCGTCGTGCAGGAAGCCGCCCTCCCTGGCGTACGTCCTGCCGGTGCGGCCGGGGTCCGGGTCGTACAGGCCGGCCGTGTCCCAGCCCCGGTTCTCGGGGAAGGGCGAGACGGCGTCCGTGCCGGACTCGGCGATCCGCCACAGGTCCTCGGGCGAGCGGACGCCTCCTGGGTAACGGCACGCCATGCCGACGACGGCTATCGGCTCGTGGCGCTCGGCCTCGACCCGGGACAGCCGCTCCTTGGTCTGCAGAAGGTCGTTCGTCACGCGCTTGAGGTAGTCGCGAAGCCTGTCCTCGTTCGACATACGACGTCAACTCTCCTTGTCACAAAGAGGCATGGGTGGTCACGCGGGCGGTGCGGCTCACTCGGCGCCGAGCTGGCCGTCGATCAGGTCGAACAGTTCGTCGTCGGAGACCTGGTCCAGCCGGGGCGCCTCGGGCGCGGCGTCGGCGGGTCCCCCGGCGGCGCCGCCGGCGGTCATCCGTTCCAGCACCGCGGTGAGGCGGGCGACGGCCCTCTCGCGCGCCTCCGTGCCGAGGGCGGTGTCCTGGGTGAAGGCGGCCTCCAGGTCGCCGATCCTGGCGAGCACGGTGGCGGCGCCGCCGGGCAGCAGGTCGGTCAGCTCGTCCAGCAGGTGGGTGGCCAGGGCGCCGGCCGTCGGCTGGTCGAACAGGAGGGTGGTGGGCAGACGCAGTCCTGTCTCGGCGCCCAGCCGGTTGCGCAGCTCGACGGCGGTCAGTGAGTCGAACCCGAGGTCGAGCAGCCCGCGGTCGGCCGGCACGGGCCGGTTCGGCGCGTGACCGAGGACCTCGGCGATCGTCGCCCGGACCAGGTCCAGGACCAGACGGGGCCGGTCGTCGGGAGCGGCCTCGGCGAGTTTGCGCGCCCACGGCGGGGTGCTGCCCTCGTCGCGGGCGGCCGGGCCGTCCGCCCGGGGTGCCGCCCTGCGGGCCGGGGGTCTGACGAGGCCCCGCAGCAGCGGTGGGACGCGCTCCGGGTCGGTCGTACCGCGCAGGGCCGTCAGGTCGAGGCGGGCGGGGA
>NZ_JBRIOU010000229.1:0-1669 GCF_053474865.1 Streptomyces sp. CO7 | reverse complement strand
CCCCTGCCGGCCCGGGAGAGGACCCGCCGCGTCTACGGCACCCGTTCGACGGGCGGTTCGCCCACCGGGCCGGACGGAGGCGGCGGCGGCGACGGCGCCTTCGGCCGGTCCATCTCCCGCCATTCCGGGCGCAGTCCGGCGAGGCTGGTGGTGAGGAGGTACAGCACACCGCTGACCAGCAGGGTCGGGGCGAGCCCCACCAGCCCCACCGCCGCTCCGGCCAGCAGCCCGCCGAACGGGATGCCGGCGAAGGCGACCGAGTCGGCGAGGGCGTTGGCGCGGCCGAGCATCTCCCGGGGCACGCGCTCGACGAAGACGGCCCCCAGCACCGGGTTGAGGAATCCCGCGCCGAAGCCCGCGACGACGAACACCGCAACGATCAGCGGCACGGGCGTGTCACCGAGGAGGATCAGTCGCATCGGGGCGCCGACGAGGGTGAACCCGGCGAAGAACACCAGCCGCCGGTTGAGCCGCTGCGCGAAGACCGCGGCCAGCAGGCTGCCCGCCACGGCCGCCGCGCTGAAGACCGCCATGAGCGACCCCAGCAGGGCGGCGTCATGACCGGACGCCTTGACCCACACGGGCAGCAGGACGGCGATCAGGGCAGTGTCGAAGAGATTGGTGACGGCGATCATCACCATGACGGTCAGGAAGAGCTTGTCCCCCCGCATCATGCGCACGGTCTCGCCGAAGCTGCGCCAGTAGCCCGGGCGTCCGTCCTCGCCGGCGACCTCCTCCCGCGTGGCCGGACGGCCCACCGCGTGCGGCAGCGTCAGGGCGATCAGGGCCGAACCGAGCGCGAAAGAGGCGGCGTTGACCAGGAGCACCGTGATCGGCCCGAGCAACGCGACCAGGAGGCCGCCGACGGCCGGGCCGACGGTGCCGGCGAGCCGCTCGACGATGCCGGAGAAGGCCATGGCCCGCTCCATCGGCACCCGGCTGCGGTCCGCCGCGTCCGGGACCATGACCTCCTTGGCCAGGTCGCCCGGGCCTCGGGCGGCGCCGATGAGCGCCACCAGCACGAGCAGGACGGGCAGCGACAGCACACCGGCCCCGTGCAAGGCGGGTACCGCGAGGGCGGCCGCGCAGCTCACCAGGTCGGTGGTCCAGGAGACGACGCGCGGGCCCACCCGGTCCACGACCGGCCCGCTGAGTGCCTTCGTCACCACGAACGGCGCCATCTCGCAGAACGCGACCAGACCGGTCTGCGTGGCACTGCCGGTGGTGACGAGGACGAACCACGGGACGGCCACGGCGGCCATCCGGGTGCCGGTCAGCGACACCGCCATCGCGGTCAGGACGCCGGCCAGCGGTTTCAGGTCACGCCGAGCGGCCGGTCGTTCCCCGGTTCGGTCCTTCATGCGGTCTCTCCCCTGTGACCGACGCAGTTCGCTCGGTCGTCCTCTTCACGTCTCCGGACTGTTCGCGTCGCTGAACCGTGCGCTTTCTGTACGTCGTTCGCGTTCTCAGCGCTCTTCCGGCGCTCTGGACCCCTCAGCGCCCTCGGAGCCTTCGACCTCGGGCCCTGCGGTATCCGGCTCCGGCTCCGGCTCCGGGAACGCGTCCGTGTCCTGAAGGTCGGGGAGGATCTGGAGGATCACCGACACCGTCCCCGCCCCGGCGGGCCCCCCGGCGTCCTCCGCATCCCCGGAGCCCTCCTGCCGGTACC
>NZ_JBRIOU010000228.1:0-1679 GCF_053474865.1 Streptomyces sp. CO7 | reverse complement strand
GGTCTTCCGCTCGCTGCGCGCCTATCGCGTACCCGCTCCGCGCGACCCCGCGGCGCGTCCCGAACCCGAACCCGACACCGACCCGCGCCGCTGATCCCTCGTCCGCGCCCTCGTCCTGAGCCTTCGCGCAGCGCGGCGCGGCGGCTCACGAGACAGCCGGTCCCCGTCGAGAAAGCCATCGAGTCCTGCCATGACCACTTCCCCGCTTCCGGACGACCGTGCCCGTGCGGCGTCCGGCCACGCCTTCGACCACCGCACCACCGGGACCGGCCCCGGCCCCCTGCCGGCCGGATCCCCCGAGGCGCAGGCGCTGTGCGCCGATGTCACCGACCTGTGCGCGCGCCTGATCCGTTTCGACACCAGCAACTACGGAGGCGGTGAATCGCGCGGCGAGCGCGAGGCGGCGGAATGGACCGCGACCTTGCTGTCCGAGGCGGGGTACGACCCCGTCGTCCTCGAATCGGAGCCGCGGCGCGCCAGTACGGTCGTGCGCATCCCCGGCAGCGACCCCTCGGCGCCCGCGCTCCTGGTCCACGGCCACCTCGACGTCGTTCCGGCCGAGCCGGCCGACTGGAGCTTCGACCCGTTCTGCGGCGAGGTCCGGGACGGGACGGTGCTGGGAAGAGGCGCGCTGGACATGAAGGACATGGACGCGATGATGCTCGCCGTCGCCCGCTCCTGGGCCCGGCGTGGCGTGCGGCCGCCCCGGGACGTCGTGATGGCCTTCGTCGCCGACGAGGAGGACACCGGCGCCCTGGGCGCGGGTTTCCTGACCGAGCGCCACCCCGAGCTGTTCGAGGGGGTGACCACGGCGATCGGCGAGTCCGGCGGCTACTCGGTCCACCTTCCCGACGAAAGCCGGCTCTACCCGATCGCCGTGGGCGAGCGGGGCAGTGCCTGGATGAACCTGACGGCGCGCGGTGCGGCGGGCCACGGCTCACGGCCCGGTGGCGACAACGCGGTCGCGGCCCTCGCCCACGCCCTGTCCGCGCTGGCCGCGCACCGGTGGCCGGTGGACGTGGTGCCGGCCGTCCGCACGCTCCTGGACGGGCTCGAGCGGCAGCTGGGTTTCCGGGTCGACCCGGCCGACCCGGCTTCGCTGGCCCGCCTGGGCGAGGCCGCGCGCCTGGTCGAGGCCACGGTGTCGCACACCGTGAACCCCACCATGCTGAAGGCCGGTTACAAGCACAACGTCATCCCCGGCGAGGCCGTCGCCGGAGTCGACGGGCGCATCCTGCCCGGCGCCGAGCAGGCCTTCTTCGACACGGTCGACGAGCTGCTGGGTGAACGCGTCACCCGTTCCTTCCACAACTACGCGGCCCCCGTCGCGGCCGACCACAGCGCGCCCGAGTTCGCGGCGATGGCGGCCGCGCTGCGCCGGTCGGACCCGGAAGCGCTCGTCCTGCCGTTCATCATGTCGGGCGGCACCGACGCCAAGGCGTTCAGCAAACTGGGGATCCAGTGCTACGGGTTCGGACCCGGCCTGACCCCGCCGGGCTTCGACGCCTGGACGTACGTCCACGGGGTGGACGAGCAGGTCCTGGTCAGCAGCCTCGAGTTCGGCGTGCGCGTCATGGACGACTACCTGCTCCAGGACCCGCTGCACGCACGGCACGGCTGACGTCGCCTCCACGGGCCGGCGGCGCTCCGCGCCCTCGACCCCTGCCGCACCCCCGCCC
>NZ_JBRIOU010000227.1:0-1715 GCF_053474865.1 Streptomyces sp. CO7 | reverse complement strand
CCCGTGCCACCCGCACCGGTCCGCGGCGTCGTCCCGGGCTCGGCGTCCCGCACCCTTGCCCGGCAGGATCCGCCCAGGTGAACACGTCGCCATGCCGGGCGGGCCGGTGCCATACTGACCCACCTTGGCATCGGCGGAGCGGACGGGGGCGCGATGGGCCAGGCGGTGACCACAGCCATGCTGCGGGTGACGGACGTGCACAAGTCGTACGGGCGGGGGGTCGGTGCCGTGCACGCGCTGCGGGGTGTCTCCTTCGAGGTCCCGCGGGGCGAACTCGTGGCCCTCAAGGGGCGCTCCGGCTCGGGCAAGACCACCCTGCTCAACATCGTCGGCGGCCTCGACGAGCCGGACGGCGGCAGCGTCGTCGTCGACGGGCTGGACCTGCGGGAACAGGGCGAGGACGCGCTGCTCGCCCTGCGCCGGGAGCGCATCGGGTTCGTCTTCCAGTCCTTCGGGCTCATCCCCGTGCTCACCGCCGCCGAGAACGTGGGCGTGCCGCTGCGGCTGCGCGGCGCCGACCCGCGGGAGCGGGAGGAGCGCGTCGACCTCCTGCTGTCCCTGGTGGGCCTGGCGGACCACGCGGCGCAACGGCCGGGCGAGTTGTCGGGCGGGCAGCGCCAACGCGTGGCCATCGCCCGCGCTCTGGCGAACAGCCCGTCGATCCTCATCGCCGACGAGCCGACCGGCCAGCTGGACGCGGAGACCGGCCACTCGGTGATGGAGCTGCTGCGCGCGGTGGTCCGCAGCGAGGAGATCACCGCGCTGGTGGCCACCCACGACACGACGCTCCTCGACCTCGCCGACCGCGTACTGGAGCTGCGCGACGGCGAGATCACCGAGCTCGACGCGAGCGACGGGGCGTAGGCCGCCTCACCGGAATTCGATTGCCCGCCGCACTCCGCGCGGTGTCACCTGTCCGCATGAGCAGAATGGCGCAGGTCATCGTGTTGGCGCGGTACGAGGACGAGGTGATGGAGCCGCTGACGCGGCCGGACGAGTCCCGCACCTGGGGCGGCTGCTTCCAGCAGATCCCCTGGTTCGTCGGCGGCTGGTACATCGAGTTCGAGCGGTGGTTCCGCCGCCGCGGCGTACTCGCGGACCTGGAGTCCCTGCCGTGGAACGAGCCCGCCTGCGTGCAGGTCCTGCTGCACGACGAGGACGGCGACCTGTTCGGTCTGTGGATGTTCCGCGACGGCGTCCTCGTCGAGGTGGACGTCCCCGGGACCCGGCGGGTGCACGTCGCCGCCCCGGTGTCCGACCCGAACCCCGGCTTCCTGGTCCGCACCGGCCTGGGGCGGGGAGAGGACCGGCACTCGCCGGAACACGCGCAGGACCCGCGGTCGTTTTGGTGACCGGACGCGCTCAGATGTCGTCGTCCAGGGCGAGATCGTCCCAGGCGATGTCACGGAGCCCGGGGTCGGCGTCCTCGCCCGACGGCACGGCCGGGCCGTGCTGGAACCACGCCACGGTGAGGAAGGAACGCCGCAGGACGGGGTCGTCGCCGGGAGCGATCACGGTCGACCGGAAGACGCCGACGCACGCCACGGACGGCAGCGTCTCGACAGGGCCGAACGGGCGGGAGGGACCCGGCGCGGTACGAGGACGAGGTGATGGAGCCGCTGACGCGGCCGGACGAGTCCCGCACCTGGGGCGGCTGCTTCCAGCAGATCCCCTGGTTCGTCGGCGGCTGGTACATCGAGTTCGAGCGGTGGTTC
>NZ_JBRIOU010000226.1:0-1720 GCF_053474865.1 Streptomyces sp. CO7 | reverse complement strand
CAGGGGGACGGCCGTTCCCCCGCGACGAGTCCTCGCGAGCCCGGGGCCGTCTACGGTTCCGACGCCGCCCGGAAACCGCACGCCGAGCCGTTGAACGCCGCGGTCGGCTGCGCCATGGAGCGTGGGGGGCGGAACTGATGGCCACCTTCGTCACCCGCGCCCAGTGGGGCGCCCGGTCACCTCTGGACGTCAGCAGTGACATCACGCCGTCGCAGGGAGGCGTGACGGTCCATCACGTCGACGAGGTGAAGGTGGCCCGGGCCGGCCACGCCGACTGCGCGGCCCAGGTCAGAGGGATCCAGAACTACCACATGGATTCCAACGGCTGGTCCGACATCGCCTACAGCCATCTCGCCTGTGTGCACGGCTACCTGTTCCAGGGACGCGGCGAGAACGTCCGCACCGCCGCCCAGGGCACCACCCAGGGCAACGACGACTGGTACGCGGTGTGCGCCCTGACAGGTGGCACCAGCAGCAACTACGACACCATCACCACCGGGTTGCTCGACGCCATCCGCTACGGGATCAACCGCCTGCGGGTGTCGGGCGGCGCCGCACAGGCCATCACCGGCCACCGCGACCATCACTCGACCGGCTGCCCCGGCAACCTGTACGCCCGGGTCATCAGCGGCGAGGTCAACCCCGGGGGCGGCCCACTGCCCTACCCGGGGGTCGCCTTCCGCCAGTCACCGATGACCGTGCACGCGAGCGTGGCGACCTGGCAGTACCGGATGAACAGTGCGCACGGCTTCTCCCTGGCCGTCGACGGCCAGTACGGCCCGGGTTCCGACGCGGCCTGCCGCACCTTCCAGTCGCGCTCCGGGCTGAGCGTGGACGGCGTGGTCGGACCGGCCACCTGGAAGGCCACCTTCGCCTAGGGCCTGTCCGGCGGACATGCCCTAGCCCACTCGTCAGACCCGACCGGGTCGCCCACCGCGGGACCGCGGTGGGCGACCCGGTCGTGCTCAGCACCGACGGGCCACACGCCGGCCGCAGCTCCCTGCCGGCCCGCGCTCTCGCCGGCCGGCTGCCCGTCCGGGCGGACCGGGGTGAGCAGCGCCCGCTCGGATGCGTGGACCCGTGCCTCGCACGGCTCGGTGGTCGGGTCGGTGAGCCGCAGGACGGCCCCGTCACCGTCCACGCGGCCGTCCCCCGCGACACCAGAGCCACCTACGCCCTCGCCGCCGGGGTCACGCGCACCGTGGGGCTCGACTTCACGGTCCCCGGTCTCATCACGGCCGGCTCCCAGCCCCTCCTCGAAAGCGTGTGAGCGCCCGTCCGCGACACCGGTCCGCGTCACAGGCGCCGCCTCGGACCGGGCGGCGCGTCCACGGGACGGAGCACCGCCGGGGCACGCCGAGCGAGGCCCCGGGCTGCCGATCGAGATGCCGGACGTCTCCGTCACGCTGCTCCGGGACGAGCCGCCGGTCGGTCCCGGACACGAGCGGATGAGGGCGCCGTTCCTGCCCGTGGCCCGTTCCCACTCCCCACTCCCCTTGCCCGCGTCCCTGCTTCCCTGTCACCTCGTGCAACCCTTCGACGCCTTCACGAGTCTCCTGATTGCCGAACGGTGAATCAGTGGGTCATACATGGAAAAACTTCGGGCAGACACCAACGGACCAGCACATCATCGACCGTGATGCCACCGGACGTCCCGGTCCCCTCGCAGGAGCCCCACGCATGGCCGAGCACAGACGCCCTCCCGCCCCGCTTCCGACAC
>NZ_JBRIOU010000225.1:0-1758 GCF_053474865.1 Streptomyces sp. CO7 | reverse complement strand
GTCGACCCCCGGCTGCGCCCCGCCCCCGCCGCGCCGCCGCGCCCGACCAAGGAACGCCGATGACCTCGCTGCGAGCCCGAGCCCGAGCCCGAGGGCGCGGTACGGCCCGGCCCCGCACGGTTCGCCCGCGGCACACCCGCCTCGTCCGGCCGCTGACCGCCCTGAGCGTCCTGGTGGCCGTGCTGTTCCTGGCGGCCGCCGCGTTCGGCCAGGCACTGCTGCCCCACTGGGACGCCCAGGACATCACCGCCGGCGCCCGGATGCCCGGCGACGGCCATCTCCTCGGCACCGACGACCTGGGCCGCGACATCGCGAGCATGGTGGTCGCCGGCGCCCGCTCCACCCTGACCGGCGCCGCGCTGGTGGCGCTGGGCTCGATGCTGATCGGCAACGTGCTGGGGCTCCTCGCCGGCTACCTCGGGGGGTGGACGGACGTGCTGGTGCGCCGCTGGGCCGACCTGCTGCTGGCCGTTCCCGCCCTCCTGGTCACCCTGGTGGTGGCGGGCATCGGCGGCGGGGGCTGGACACTGGCCGTCTGCGCGCTGGTGGTGCTGACCTCGCCCTCCGACATCCGCCTGGTGCGCACCGCCGTGCTGGAGCAGCGGCACCTGCCGTACGTGGAGGCCGCCGAGACGCTGGGCCTGCCGCGACGCACCGTGATGCTGCGGCACATCTGGCCCAACACCCTGCCGGTGGTCGTCGCCAACACGCTGCTCAACTTCGCGGGGGCCGTGGTCGCGCTGAGCTCGCTCTCCTTCCTGGGCCTGGGCGTGCCGCCCGGCGCCCCGGACTGGGGGCGGATGCTCTCCGAGAACCGGAACCTGCTGTGGACCAACCCGAGCGCGGCGCTCGCGCCCGCCGCCCTCATCGTGCTGTCGGCCGTCGTGCTCAACCTGCTCGGCGACCGCGTCCTGGAGGCCTTCTCCGAGCGAGGCAGATCGTGACGACCACCCACGCCACCCACGCCACCCGTGACCGGGTGTCCGCGCCGCTCCTCGAGGTCGACGGCCTGTCGGTGACGGCGGGCTCCGGCGGCGGGGCCGTCGTCGTCGACGGGGTGTCCCTGACCGTCGCGCCCGGCGAATGCGTGGGCATCGTCGGCGAGTCCGGCAGCGGGAAGTCCCTCACCGTCCGGGCGGTCGCCGGGCTGCTGCCGCCGGGCCTCGAGGTCACCGCGGGGGCGGTCCGGCTGGGCGGCGAGGAGGTCCTGGGCCTGGCGCCCGGGGCCCGCGCCGCGCTGCGCGGCCGGCGGATCGCGCTGCTGATGCAGGACCCGTTCGCGATGCTGCACCCGCAGCTCACCTGCGGCCGGCAGATCGCCGACGGGCTGCACGGCCCCGACGGCCGGGGCCGTGCCGTGCGTGCGGCGCGGCGGGCCGAGGTGGAACGGCGCCTGGTCGAGGTGGGGCTGGAGCCGTCGGTCGCCGACCGCTTCCCGCACGAGCTCTCCGGCGGCATGCTGCAGCGGGTGGCCACGGCGGCGGCGCTGGCCGGCGACCCGGAGCTGCTGATCGCCGACGAGCCGACCACGGCGCTGGACACCGCCACCCAGGCCGCCGTCCTGGACCTGCTGGGCGGGCTGCGGCGGGACCGGGCCATGGGCCTGATCCTGATCACCCACGACCTGCGGGTCGCGTTCTCCGCCTGCGACCGGGTGCACGTGCTGTACGCCGGGAAGGTCGTCGAGCACGGCCCCTCGCACCGGCTGGGGAGCGCCCCCCGGCACCCGTACACGGCGGCCCTGCTGGCCTCCGCGCC
>NZ_JBRIOU010000224.1:0-1789 GCF_053474865.1 Streptomyces sp. CO7 | reverse complement strand
GGCCCGCCTTCGCCGCACGGTTCACCCCGGCACCCCGGCTCGCCCGGGCGGAAGGGCACCAGGGCATCTGGGACCTCAGCGCCCACGACGACACCCGCCTCGCCGTTCGCCTGCTCCACGCGGACGTCGGCGACCACGCCGCACCGATCAGCCACGGGGGCGAGGAGTTCGTCCTGGTGATGGGCGGCTCCTGCCGGGTCGTCGTGGCCGGCTCCGGCCGCGTGCTGCGCGCCGGGGACGCCGTCCACCTCTCCGCGACCGACGCCCACCACTTCATGGACCCCAGTGACGACCTGCTGATGCTCGTCGTCCTCACCGAGGAGTAAGCACGTGTCCCCCGTTGTCTCCACCCCCGAGGCCGAGGCCCCAGAACGCCCCGCCGCACACGGGCTCACCACCGCCGCCTCCCCCGAACAGGCCCCCGAGGTATGGCCGCTGACCGCCCGCACCGTCGCGGGACGCCTGCACGTGGGCGGTGTCGCCATGGACGACCTGGCGAGGGCCTGCGGCACGGCCCTGTACGTGGTCGACGAGGCCGACTTCCGCCACCGCGCGGCCGCCTGGCGCGAGTCCGGCGCCGACCGGGTGCACTACGCCTCCAAGGCGTTCCTGTGCGCCGAGATGGTCCGCTGGGTCGACTCCGAAGGCCTCCACCTCGACGTGTGCAGCGGCGGCGAGCTGGAACTCGCCGTCGAGACCGGCTTCGACCCCGCCCGCATCGTCTTCCACGGCAACAACAAGTCCGTCGACGAGCTGCGCGCAGCGGTGGCGCACGGAGTGGGCGTGGTGGTCGTCGACTGCCACGAGGAGATCGACCGGCTCGCACAGGCGGCCGCCCGGGCCGGCCGGGTGCAGGACGTCTACGTCCGCATCACGCCGGGGGTGGCGGCCGAGACCCACGCCTACATGGCCACCGGCGGGGACGACGTCAAGTTCGGCTTCCCCGTGCGCCAGGGACACGCGGAGCGCGCGGTGCTCGCCGTCGCCGCGCACGCCTCGCTCCGGCCGGCCGGGGTGCACTGCCACATAGGTTCGCAGATCACCGCCACCGAAGGGCTGACGCTGGCCGCCGAGCGGGTCGGGCTCTTCGTGGCCGACCTGGCACGCCGGCACGGCATCACGGTCGAGGAGATCGATCTCGGCGGCGGCGCGGGCATCCCCTACGTGCCCGGACAGCCGAGGATGGAGCCGTCCGAGTTCACCGCGGCGCTCAGGGCAGGACTGGCCCGCGTGCTGGAACCCGGGACGGTGCGCCTCGCCGTCGAACCCGGACGCTCCATGATCGGGTCCGCGGGGGTGACCCTGTACCGGGTCGGGGCCGTCAAGGACGGCCTCAGGCGCCGCTTCGTCTCCGTCGACGGCGGAATGAGCGACGCCCTGCGTCCCTCGCTCTACGAAGCCCGCTACACCGCCTGGCCCGTCGACCGGACACCCCGCGGAGAGACGGTGCACTCGGTCGTCGTGGGCCGGCATTGCGAGAGCGGCGACGTCGTCGTTCCCGACATCGCCCTGCCCGCGGACCTCGCCCCCGGCGACCTGCTCGCCGTTCCCGCGACCGGCGCCTACCACCACACGATGGCCAGCAACTACAACGCCCAACCGCGCCCCGCCGTGGTGGCCGTGCGCGACGGCCGGGCCCGTCTCATGGTGCGGCGCGAGACCCCCGCCGACCTGCGACAGCGTGAGGCGCACGGGGAGCCCGTCGAACTCCGCCGCCCCTGACCCGCACCGGGCTCCCGCGCAGCGCCCGGGCGCCACCCCCTCTGTCTTCGCTCTCCTCGCCTTCCAC
>NZ_JBRIOU010000223.1:0-1802 GCF_053474865.1 Streptomyces sp. CO7 | reverse complement strand
TCGCTCACGGCGGGGCGCGGGCGGTCCGTGGGCAGGGCCAGCAAGGGCGGCATCCCGCGCAGGGCGTCCCGCCAGTGGGCGAGCTGCTCCCCGGCGATCCCGCCTCCGCCGCCCTCGCCGATCCCGCCGTCCTCGCCGTCCAGCAGGGCGCGCTGCCACAGGGTGTAGTCGGCGTACTGGACGGGCAGCGGCTGCCAGTCGGGGGCGTGGCCCCCGGCGCGGGCCCGGTAGGCGGTGTCGAGGTCGGCGAGGAGACAGTCGGTGGACCAGCCGTCGCCGGCGATGTGGTGCAGGAGCAGCACCATCACCTGACCGCCGTCGCCCTCCTCGATCAGCCAGGCCTTCAGCGGGATCTCCCGGGCCAGGTCGAAGACGTGCCCGGCGGCCGCGTCGACGGCCGCCTCCAGCAGCTCGGGGCTCCCGGCGTGCACCAGGGTGAGCTCGGGCCGGGCGTGGTCCAGGACCTCCTGCCAGGGCTCGCCGTCCTCGGACCGGTACACGGTGCGCAGCACCTCGTGGCGGGCGGCGACGTCGGCGAGCGCGCCGGCGAACGCGGCCGGGTCGACGGGGCGGCGCAGCCGGGTCACCACCGGAATGTTGTAGGTGGCGCTGGGGCCCTCGAGCCGGCCGACGAACCACAGGCGCCGCTGGGCGGCGGACAGCGGTGTCCTGCCCGGCCGGTGCTGCGGCGGGACGGCCCGCAGCGCCGGCCGGGCAGGACCCGCGGAGCGCTCGCCCAGCAGGCGCAACAGCCGCCGGGGGGTGGGGGCGAGGAAGACGTCACGGATCTCGGCGTGCAGGCCGAGCGCGCCGCGGACGCGGTTGGTGAGTTTGCCGGCGAGCAGGGAGTGCCCGCCCAGCTTGAAGAAGTTGTCGTCCGGCCCCACCTCGTCCCGCCGGAGGACCTCCGCGAACAGGCCCCGAAGGATCTCCTCGCGGGGGTCCGCCGGCGGCCGGCCGGCCACCGACGCCTCGTCCCGCGAGTCGCGCTGCCGGCCGCTGTCGGGCCGTCCCGCGCGGGAGAGCGCCCGGTACCGGTGGTCGAGCGCCCGGCGCTCCTCCTCGGTGAGCAGCCCGGCCCGGCTCAGGGGTGTGCCGGCCGGCTGTCCGGCGAGGACGGAGAGCGCCCGCCGGAAGAGGGTGAGCAGGAGTCGCGCGGTGTCCTCGTCGTACAGGTCGGTGGCGTACTGCAGGCCGAGCGCGACCCCGTCGGGTTCGCCGTCGGGGCGGTGCGTCTCGGCGCAGCTGAAGGCGAGGTCGAACTTGGCGGTGGCCAGGTCGGCCTCGTCGAGGACGGCCGGTATGCCGCCCAGGCGGACGGTGGCGTCCCGCGCGGTCTGCGCGGCGAGCGTCACCTGGAAGAAGGGGTGGCGGCCGAGGGACCGTTCGGGGTTGAGGTCCTCCACCAGCAGGTCGAACGGCAGGTCCTCGTGGGCGAAGGCGGCCAGGTCGCGTTCACGGACCTGGGCGAGGAGCTGGCCCAGGGTGGGGTCGCCGGACAGGTCGGTCCGCAGGGCCAGGGAGTTGACGAAGAAGCCGACCAGTTCGTGCAGGTCCTCCTCGGGGCGGCCGGCCACCGGCGCGCCCACCACCACGTCGTCCCCGGCGCCCGCCGCCCGCAGGGCCAGCGACAGGGCGGCCCGGCAGGCCATGAAGAAGGTGGCCCGGTGGGCGCGGGCGACACCGGTGAGCGCCTTGTGGGCGGCGGCGTCGAGCTCCGCGGTGACGAACGCGGCCCGGTTGCCCGGTTCGGCGGGCCGGGGCCGGTCGGCCGGCAGCCGGGTCTCGGCGGGGATGCCCGC
>NZ_JBRIOU010000222.1:0-1844 GCF_053474865.1 Streptomyces sp. CO7 | reverse complement strand
GCCCCGCCGTCTCTCCTCCCTCCCCTCTTCTCACTCCCGCGACCACGGGAGTGCGTCACCGCCCTGCCCCCGGCGGCGCCCACGACTGCCCTCCGACAGTCGTTCCCCGTGTCCGTCCGTGCGCCCCGCGTCACCGACGCCGTGCCCGATCCCTGTCCCGCTCCGGCACCCGCTCCGGCAAAGGAATGGCATGCAGCACGCACAGTCCACCTCGCCCCACCTCATGAACGCCGTCAAGAAGGTCGTCGCGGCGGCCTCCGAACCTCCTGTCGACCCGCTGGGACTCGCGGACGACGAACCGCTCAACGGCGAGCGGCTCCACATCAACTCCCTGAGCCTCATCGGGCTCCTGGTCCAGGTCGAGGAGGAGACCGGGGTCGCCCTCTCCGACGAGCTGTTCGTCGGCCGGTCCTTCGCCACCGTCGCCGACATCACCGCGATCGTCGAGCAGAGCAGCGAGGCCGCCGCATGACCGAGGTCCCCCGCCGCTGGCGCAGCGTCCTGCCCCACCTCGGGCAGCCGCTGCCGGCCGACCGCACCCAGCCCGGAACCGCCACCGCCGGCGGCTCCGTCCAGGCCAACCTGCCGCTGGAACTCGTCCGGCAGAGCGTGCAGTCCCGCGAGTACTGGGACATCCCCCAGGAGGTCGCCGACGCCTACCGGCGCTTCCGCCCCACTCCGCTGTGGCGGGCCCGCGCCTTCGAGGAGGCGGTGGGTGCCCGGGTGCCGATCTGGGTGAAGTACGAGGGCGGCAACATCTCCGGCAGCCACAAGCTCAACACCGCTCTCGCGCAGGCGTACTACTACCACCGGGCGGGGGTGAAGGAGCTGGTCACCGGCACCGGTGCCGGCCAGTGGGGCACCGCGCTGGCCGCGGCCTGTGCCCGCTTCGGCATGCGCTGCACCGTCTTCATGGTCGGCGGCAGCCTGGAACGCAAGCCCTACCGGGGGGTGTTGATGCGGATGCTCGGCGCCCGCGTCATCTCCAGCCCCAGCACGCTCACCGAGGTCGCCCGCTCCGGCCGGTCGGCGGGCAACAGCCTGTCGCTCGCGATCGGCGAGGCAGTCGAGTACGCCGCCCGCACCGAGGGCGCGGCGTTCTGCATCGGCAGCGGCGAGACGTACAGCATCCTGCACCAGTCCGTGATCGGCCTGGAGGCGATCGACCAGCTCGCCGAGGAAGGGGCCGAGGTCGACGCGGTGGTCGGCTGCGTCGGCGCGGGCTCCAACTTCGGCGGCATCGCCCTGCCCTTCCACGCCAAGGCCGCCGCCGAGGGCGCCGAACCGCCGGCCCTCATCGCCGCGGAGTCCAGCACCACCCCCAAGCTCACCCGGGGCGTGTACGCCTACGACCGCACGGACGCCACCGGATCGTCCCCGCTGGAGGCCATGTACACCGTCGGCAGCGACTACGCCATCCCCGACTCCCATTCGGCGGGCCTGCGGTACCACGGCGCGGCCAAGCTCGTGTCCGCGATGCGGCACGCGGGACAGGTCTCCGCCACCGCCGTCGACCAGGTCGCCGCCCTCGCCGCCGGCCGCGCCTTCACCACGACGGAGATGACCCTGCCCGCGCCGGAGTCCGGCCACGCCCTCGCCGCCGCCGCCCAGGCGGCGGGCGACGGCGCCACCGACGGCGACGCGCCCCGCGCGCGTACCGGCGTGCTGGTCTGCGTGAGCGGCCACGGCTACCTGGACCTCGGCGCCTACCAGCAGTTCCTCGAGGGCGACCTGGCCGACCGCGCGCCGGACCCGGGTGCGATCGCCGACGCGGTCGCGGGCCTGGCCCGCCTCGACGCCGCCGCGGGCCCCGGCGAGGCGGCCGGACGGATCACCGTCCCGCC
>NZ_JBRIOU010000221.1:0-1853 GCF_053474865.1 Streptomyces sp. CO7 | reverse complement strand
GGGAAGGTCGTCGACAGCAGGGGGGTGCGGGCCGGCGCGGGGGCCAGTCCGGTCGCCCCGCCCGCGGTGAAGTCCGTCCAGTCGAGGGTGCCGCCCTGGTACGCCTCGGCGGTCAGGGTGGTCTCGGCGGTCCCCTCGGCCAGGCCGACGGAGAAGCGGTACTCCAGCCGCTGCGGGTCCCACGTGTCCGGACCCGTGACCGGGGCGGTCAGGTGCCGTTCGTCGTACCAGGCGAGCCAGGCCTCGAGG
Organism: Streptomyces sp. CO7; assembly: GCF_053474865.1. Lineage (NCBI taxonomy): Bacteria > Bacillati > Actinomycetota > Actinomycetes > Kitasatosporales > Streptomycetaceae > Streptomyces > Streptomyces sp. CO7. The sequence continues at coordinate 1,604 of NZ_JBRIOU010000221.1, read as the reverse complement.
ACGGGCGCCGCCTCGGGCGGCAGTCCCCACACCGGCTCCTCCGTGGTGGGCGGGGACGCGCGCAGGGTGAAGGCGACCGCGTTGCCGTCCGGGACGCGGCCGCGCAGCACGGTCAGGTAGCGCGCGGTGGCCCCGTCGGCGGCTCCTTCCTCACCGGTGAGGCCGAGAGGGTAGTCGTCGAGCAGGAGGGTGACCGCGTGGGCGACGTCCTCGGCCGGGAGATCCGCGGCGCGCAGCATGCGCAGCAGGTGCTGGCCGCTCTCGGCGGCAGCCCGCAGGTCGGCGGCGGTGGAGCGGGGGCCGCCGGGTTCGGCCTCGCCGAGCGCCTCGAGCGGGGTGGCTCCGTCGTAGGGGACGCCGGGACCGGTCGCGGGGCCGGGGCGGTAGCGGGTGACGCGGTCGGCGTGGCCGCGGACCCGCACCCAGACGGGGCTGCCCGCGTCGTCGCCGAGGAACTCGCCGAGCTGCCACTGGCGGGCGAGCATCCAGGCGGGGTCGTGGACCTGGGCCTCCAGGGAGGGCCGCAGGTCGCCGGTGCGGGCGCGGGGTTCGAGCCGCGTCCAGCTGGTGATGGAGGGCATGGGTGACGCTCCTGTCTCCGGGAACTCCCGGATCGGGCCGGGCGGTCGGTCTCCGCCGGACCGCCCGGCTGTCCGGGGCTACTGCGGAAGGCCTCGGGTGAAGTCGGTGGCGACGGCGTCCCGGTGGGCGACGTTGGCGGCGAGGACGGCGGCGGGCGCCAGCTGCCCGATGTCGGCGACGGCGGTGGGGCTGTCGGGGTGCAGCGCCTCGTGGTCCACGGCACGCAGCATGGCGAGTTCGAGGGCCGACTCGACGGTGGCGCCCAGCAGTTCGGGCGTCCAGGTCGGCGAGGCGTCCGGGGGCACGGCGAGCAGAACGGCCTGCGGCGGCGCCGCGTCCGGGGCGTCGACGTGCAGGGCGAGGCCGGTGGTCTGCTCGGTGCGGGGCACCACCTCGGTCCATTCGTCGACGACCAGCCCGCGCAGGCGGCCGGTGAGCAGTTCCCCGGGCGCGGGCGCGCCGGGGGTGTGCAGGACGAGGGAGAGCCGGGCGCCGGGGCTGCCGCCGGTGGCGGAGGGCAGCGCGGCCCAGCGTTCCACGCGGTCCGGGTCCGGACCGGGGGGTGTGTACGGGGTCTGGGCGACCACCGCCGTCAGGGCGTCGCCCGTCTCCAGCGCCTCGGCGTAGCCGAGGGTGGTGACCAGGCGTTCCACGCCGCGGCGGACCCGGCCGAGCCGGGTGAGCCAGCCGACGGGGGCGTGCGGGTCGCCGTCGAGGAGGGTGTCGGCGTGGGCGAGGGAGTCGCCCAGGTCTCCGGGCGGTGGGGCCTCGAAGGACGGCAGCAGGACGAGGTCGGTGCCCAGGAGGGTGGTGAGAGTCTGTTCGGCCCACTGCCGGGCGGTGACCGCGCCGGCGGTGCGGGCGGCGGACAGCAGGTCGGCGCGGGCCAGACGGCGCTGGAGTTCCGGGGCGACGGTGGCGGCGAGGGAGCCCAGCAGGGCGGCGTGCTCGGCCAGCCGGTCGACCGGGGTGCCGGGGCGGGGGCGCAGCGGGGGCGCCGCCGCGGGCACGCCGAGCAGGCT
>NZ_JBRIOU010000220.1:0-14015 GCF_053474865.1 Streptomyces sp. CO7 | reverse complement strand
CCCCAGGGCTTGATCGAGTTCCGTACGCGTCCTGGTTGGTGATGCCGAGGAGTGCGAGTGCCCGGTCGGGCTGGTCTCGGATCGCGCGATCGCCGTCGACGGCAAGGCGCTCAAGGGCTCCGCCCACCTGACCACCCCCGCCGAACTCGCCACAGCAGTACGCGGCCACTGGGCAATAGAGGCCCTGCACCGCATGAGAGACGTGACCTTCGCCGAGGACGCATCCACCGTCCACACCGGGAGTGCACCCCGCGCCATGGCCACCTCCCGCAACCTGGCCACTGGACTGCTCAAGACCCTCGGAGCCACCAACATCGCCGGTCCGGCGTAGGTCTCCTGCCAGTGGGAGCGTGGGGTGTGGGCGGCGTTGCCGCGGCCGGACGGCGGGGCGCCCCCGTAGGCGTCGTAGCGTTTCAGCTTGGCGAGCAGGCCGGCGTAGGACATGCCCGTGGTCCGGCCGGTGATCGGCGCGAGTTCGCCGGAGGCCGCGGCTTCGGCGAGTCCGGCCGGGCTGCTCACGCCGGCCGCGCCGGGCCCGCTGCGGCAGCGAGCCTCGGCGCGGCCGGCGTGTCGCGTCTCCTCATCCCCCAGCGCCCACAACAGGTAGATCGTCGGCTGCGGCCGGACACGAAGTCCACACCCGTCACCGTCACCGGGCGACCGAGAGCGCCGGCCTTGAACGCTTCCTTCGGGGCGTCACCCGCAGCGAGCCGGTCGGCCTCGATCCGGTCCGCATGCGGGTGCCGGCCCCGCTCGCCGAACAGGTTCCGCAGCTGCGCCTCGGTGCTCTCCTCCCCCGGCGCCGGTCCGAGCACGGCCGGGCCGCGGCCCAACCATCGCCCGACCGGGACACCGGCCTGCTCCTGGGCGGCGCGCAGCGGCGTGCGCGCCGGGCGACGGCCGTCACCGCAACCCGGCGGTGATCAGCGCGATTTCCATCATGGACACCACGCCGCCACACGGCCCTGACCAGCATCGAAGGGCAGATCAGCCGTAGGTCCCGCCACGCGGGAGCAGCATCTGAACTTCTCAGGTCCCGTCAGACGGGAAGCGGCTCCTGCCCCTCGCAAGTGTCATCACTCTCCGGAGGGGCGAAGATCTGCGGCACCCGGACCGGCTCGGCGGTCGCTGCTTCATGCCGTGACGGTCCCCGCGGGACAGGGCCTGCGCGTCGCTCCGGACGGTTTCGCCGTCCGGAGCGGGCCACAATCACCGACGGACATCTGCCGGAGCGGCCACCTGTCTGTCTGCCCGCGGCGTGGTGGCTGAGTCGGGCCCAAACCCCTTGATGATCAGCCATCCGGCCAGCCCCAGTTCCCAGGCGAACACCGGGAGCGCGGCGGCCGCCCCGGCCATGGAGAGCTGCGTGTAGACGCCGAACATCACGGCGACGGCAGAGGCGCAGATGAGCGGTCCGCCGGCCAGCCCGAGTACGGCGAGGAAGCGTGGCACGAGCCGGGCGCGGTATGCCAGGTAGGCGAGCAGGACGGTGTTCAGGCCCAGGGCGATGTTGGGCCCGAGCAGGAACGTCCAGTCGTGCGCGGCCACCAGCGCGGCGTCGGCCTCTGTCACCGCCCCGGTGTCTCGCCGCAGGGTGACGAGTGCCAGGACGGCGACGATCCCGAGGGCGATGACGGCCGCCTCCAGCAGTCGCCCGAAGGCGTAACCGAGCGCGAGACCCTCGCCGTGGCGACGCAGGACGGGAAACAGTGCCGCTCCGGTACCGGTCACCGCCGCCACCAGGACCACCTCGCAGAGCACTCCGAGCAGCGCCCTGGTGTCGGCGCCGTGCGCTATTCGGCCGTCCGCCGCTCCCAGCAGGGGGCGGTACAGGACGGCCCCTGCTATCGCGGCGATCTCGGTCAGCAGGAACAGCGACCCGGCGGCCACAGCGGTTTTCCGGTCCGGACTCATCTTCTCGGTACTCCCCCACTCGACGGTGGTGTACGCCGTACACCTCCCGCCGAGCCTAGGTGTACGACGTACACTCGTCAAGGACGGGGCGCTGTCGAGAGGGGAAGGGCCGAACCGCAATGACCCGGCAGGAAACCGCACACACGCACCGCATCCCCCTGAACAGGGACCGCGTCCTGCGCGCCGCCGTCGCGCTCGCCGACGCCACCGGCATCGACGCGCTCAGCATGCGCAGGCTCGCCCAGGAGCTCGACGTCGTACCGATGGCGCTCTACAAGCACGTGGCCAACAAGGAGGAACTGCTCGACGGCATGGTCGACACCGTGGTCGGCGAGATCGAGCCGCCGGCTGCGGGCCCCGACTGGCGGAGCGTGGTCCGCGGGCGGATCCTCTCGGCCCGGCAGGTCCTGCTGCGCCACCCCTGGGCGGCCCGCGTCATCGAGTCACGGACCGCCCCCACCCCGGCAGTGCTGTCCTACCTGGACTCGATGGCTGGGAGCTTCCGGGACGGCGGCCTCTCCGCCGACCTCACGCACCACGTCATGCACGCAATGGGCAGCCGCCTGCTCGGCTTCAGCCAGGAACTGTTCAACACCTCGGGCGCCTCCGGACCGCCCGACCCCGAAGCGGCGGCGCGCTACCCGCACATCGCGGAACTGGCCGCGACAGCCGCACACGACGGGAGCTCCACGGTCGGTGGCGGCTGCGACGACCAGTTCGAGTTCGAATTCGCCCTGGACCTCCTCCTGGACGGCTTCGAAAGCCTCCGCCGCCAAGGCTGGACGTCCGCACGGAAGGCGTAACGGGTGCCGGAGGCTGATCCAACACCGAACGCGGGTGCGGTGCGCAGTCACCGCCAGGCCAAGCCGGTGCTCCGGCAGAGGACTTCGCGGTTTCTACCGGGAGTGGGCCGAGTGGCGTTCCAGGTGTGCTGCGGCCAGCCGTGCGAGGGCGGGGCCGCTGCTCTCGTAGGCCAAGGGGGCGAGGTCCGGAGGCGGGATGTACCCGTCGGGCATGGCCGCGTAGGCGCGTTCCATCAGGGCCTGGTAGGCCTCGGTCAGGTGGTGCGGCCAGGCACCGGTCAACGGTGGGCGCATCCGGGCTTCGGCCGCCGGCGCACAGTGATGATCGGCGGCTTCGGCGGCGCGGTGAAGCGGGTCGTTGACTTCGAATTCCTCGTCGCGGATCCGGTCCTGCCGCAGCGTCGACATTGTGAGTCCGGTGGGCCGAACAATTCCCGGAGCCATGCGGAGGCGCAGCGGTAGGTGCGTTCGTCCGGGTAGATGATGTGCCGTCTACCGGGGTGCTGGCCGATGAGTTGCTCACGGAACAGGTCGAGGTCGGCGAGCAGCAGTGACGGATGTCGGGAGGAGTGGCACCTGGGTTCCGGACGGTTCGGCGGTGCTCAGGGACTCTGCCGAAGCTGGTTCCGACTTGGGCATCCACTATCCCGGCGGCGGGACGCCCGCCCAGGCATCGGTCCTGCGGCCCGCCAGCCACTGGAGGGTCCGCGCCACGCAGACCTGGGTGGATGGGGAGAGCTGGATCGGCCTGGTCCAGCTTCTGCCCGCCGAATCCTGATCGGACGGCACTTCGGTCGGGCGCGGCCAGCCCTGGCACGCAAGGTTGTGCACGTGAGCGACGCCAAGCACAGGAAGAGCACAACACCTCCCACCGCAGCGTCTGCGCTCGAGTCGAGCATGTCTTCGCCCGGATGAAGACCTCGAAGATCCTGCGCGAGTGCCGTCTCAAGGGAGATGGCGTTCATCACGCGAGCCCCGTCCGCGGACGCTCACCGCACGAGCCATCCCCCGCCCCCGGCCATGGCCACGGTGCACAGCGCTGTCGCTGCGGCCAGGCCGAGCCCGAGGGGCGGGGGGTGCCGTCCGCGCGTACGTGCCACCCGCATCGTCCGCACACGTGCGTGCTCGAGACCGACCAGTAGCAGCCACAGCACGCAGCAGGCCGCGCCCGCGGCCGTCGCGGCCGCCGACGGTGGGCCGCGCAGTGCTGCTCTGACGGCAAGCACGGCGACGACCGTCGCCGACAGGGTCGTGCGTCGCCAGGCCAGCTGGGTTCGCTCGGCCTGCAGCCCTGGGCCCCGTTCCCGAGCCGGCCGCCCCGCCGGGAGTCCGCCGTTCACCGGACGGGACCGACGAGCACCACGATCGTCATGAGCAGGGCGATCAGTGCCACCCCCAGGCTGACCAGTGCTGGGAAGCGGGTCGGCGGCAGGTCCTCGCCTCGCCGCATCGCCCTCTCACAGCGGGCCCAGCGGTCGACCGCCCGCAGTGCGGAGACCGCGCCGGCGGCGAGCAGGGCGCAGACGAGCGCGACCCGCCAGCCCCGGCGGAGGTCGGGCAGGAACTGGTCCACCGCGAAACCTCCTCCGATCAGGGCCAGAGAGGTCCGCAGCCAGGCCAGGAAGGTGCGCTCGTTCGCGAGCGAGAAGCGATAGTCCGGTGTGTCACCCTCCTCGTCGATGCTTTTCGGCACGAGCCACAGGCGCATCGTGCGGATGATCGCGCTCATGCGCGGGACCCTACCGGTCGCCTCGTCCAACTGATCCGACCCCGTCCCGACATGTCCGGCCACGTCGTCGCCTCCGGTCTGTCCGCACTCAGCCACGGAGGGCGGAGAGGAGGATGCCGGGCAGTTCGGCCGCCGTCGGCTCACAGGCGTAGGCCGTCAGCCGCTCCATGGTCCTTCGACCGGTCCGGTTGGTCACGAAGTAGGGAGGGCGAGGCGACAGCGAGGGCGCACCGGTGAACAGTCCGCGCGGGGAGGGCGCGAACGGCGCGCGGAGCACGGTCTTCTCGATGTCCTCAAGCATGAAGGCGTTGTGTACGAAGCCGGTGCCGCTGCCGATCTCCTGGCGGGTGTGGCCGGGGAAGGCCCCCCAGGGTGTGTAGCCGAGCAGGAAGCCGAACGCCGACCAGCAGTTGACGCCCAGTGTTCCGTACCGCAGCGCGGCCACGGCCTCTTCCACTGCTGCCCGGTGCGTGCGTTCGGTCCGGGGGTGCACCAGCAGCGTCGCACCCAGGGTGCCCGGCAGCCTCTCGTTGGCGAACTCCACCGCTGCGGCGAGGAACCGGGAGGTGCTGTCGCCGGGTAGCCGGACCACTCCCAGGGCGCTCGCGAACACCTCGTCGGTGAGCATCGGATCGGTGGTGTCGGTGATGTCGGGCACGAGGAGGCGGCCGAGCCCGTCGCCGAGGGCTTCGGCTCCGGGGTGGGTCCGGGCCACCGATTCCAGGCGGTCCGCCGCTCCGGGGTAGTAGTCGGTGCGGGGCGGCAGCCCACGGAGCACGGCGCGGACCTCGTCGAGCAGCCGGTCGGTTCCGTCCCACTCGTCGGGCACCAGAAGTACCTGGCTGGCCACGCAGTTGTGCCCGGAGTTGTTCATCTTGCTGGTGGCGATGTGCTCGGCCTGGTAGCGGAAGTCGGCCGTGCTCCACGGTCCGGGGGTGACGATGCAAGGGCTGACCCCGCCCAGCTCGCTGGTGAGGGGCTTGTCGTTGACCGGTGTGTCCGCCAGCCGGCGTGCGTCCGCCCGTTCGTCCGTGCCCCAGACGATGGCGTCGTGAGTGCGCTCGCTGCCGGTGACGTGGATGGCGTCGACGTCGCGGTGGGCGGCGAGGAAGGCGCCCTCCTCGGCCCCGCCGTCCACGAAACGGACCCAGCCGTGGTGGACGAATTCCGCGAACACCTTCTCGAAGTGGGGGCGCAGGTAGGCGTTGACCGGGTTCATCTTGGCCAGGACGACCTGCCCTTCCACGTACAGCTTGTGCAGGACGTCGAGTGGCGTGATGGCGGGGACGTTGCCCGCGCCGAGCACCAGGGCGACCGAAGAGTCGGCCCTGCGGCCGCGGTACTCCCCTGCCGCGCGGGCCAGGACCTCCTCGTGGGTGGTGCCGGGCAGGGTCCACACCTCGGCTGTGAAGCCGTTCAGCAGCAGGCGGTCCGAGGCGGTGGCCGGGAAGACGTCGACAACGGTGCGTCCGCCACGGGCCCGCACCGCCTTGCCGGGGACGGCACCGCGCCCCGCGGCGATCCTGCGCAGCACATGCAGGTACGCGCCGACCGTCCGGGCGAGCGCCCAAGGTGCTGTGCCCCAGTCCTCGGCGGCCCAGGCGGAGGCGGCGCTGTATCCCTTGGCGTGAGCGGCGGCCTCGACCATGTCCTGCGCGCCTGTGGCGATCCGGGGGAGCATCCGCTCCAGCAGGCCGATGCGTGCGGTCAGCGAGGTGTTCGTCCACGCGTCGGCGTGCTGACGCAGCTCGGCCAGTGCGAGGTCGAGAGGGGCGGTGTCCAGGGCGGAAGAGGCGCTCAAGATGCAGCTCCTGTGAGGGGGGTGGTTTCCGCCCGGCCGTTCAGCCGGGCGCTGTCCCGCGAGGGGTCCACGAACGCGAAGGAGGTGACGGCGCCGACCGCCAGCAGTACGCCGGAGAGCAGCACGGCGGCGGTGTAGCCGTCCGCTCCCCCGGCGTCGACGAGTGCGCCGACGACGGCGGGCGCGGCAAGGCCGGCTGTGGTCACCACGGCATTCATGACCCCGAGCGCGCCACCGTTGCGTGACGGCGGAGCGATCTCTGCGACGGTGGTGGCCGCGATGGTGGCGTAGGAGCCCCCGAGGCCGAAGCCGAGGAAGACCAGGACGGTCCTCGCTGTCGTGCCGTCGGCCAGCGGCACGGCCAGACAGCAGGCGGCGGCCAGCGCCAGCATCACACCGCCGACCCAGCCGCGGGCGCGCCGGCTGCCCGCGCCGCGGCGCATGAGCCTGCTCGTGACAGCCGCTTGGGCCAGCAGGACGACGGCACCGACGGTCCAGGGCGCGACGACGAGCACGCCGGCCTCGTCGGCCGAGTGACCGAGACCGTTGCGCAGGTAGGAGGGCAGCCAGGCGAGTGAGAGGGCCACGGTCCAGTAGCTGGTGAAGTAGGCGAGCGTGACGCCGAGCCAGGTACGGCTGGCGAAGATCCGCCGGTAGGGCGCCGGGTCCGGGGACTCCGGGGCCGTCCGGCCCGCCCCGGGTGTCTTCGCGGTGTGCCGCCCGTCCGCGCCCAGCGCCGTCCAGACCGCGGCCCACAGGAGCCCGACGGCGGTCAGCGTCCACAGGGCCGCCCGCCACCCGTGATTCTGGATCACCCAGGTCAGGCCGGGAGCAGAGACGATCACTCCCAGGGTGACGCCGAGGGTGATCAGGGCACCGGGAAGGTTGCGCAGGTGATTGGGAAACCAGGCGAGCGTGGCCTGCTGGGCCACCGGGAAGGCGGGTCCTTCGGCGGCGCCGAGGAGGACGCGTGAGGTGACGAGCACGGCGAGGCCGCCGCCGATCGCGGCGGGGACCTGTGCCACGGACCACAGCAGCGCCATCACCAGCAACAGCGTCTTCGGTGAGACCCGGTCGGCCGCCAACCCGACGACGACGGCGGCCACGGAGAAGAGCAGGAAGAACGCGCTGTTGGCGAGGCCGTACTGGGTGGCGGTGAGGTCCAGGTCGGCGCGGATTTCGTCGGCGGCCAGACCGAGGACCGCTTTGTCCGCGAAATTGATCATCATGAACACAACGAGCAGCGCGGTGACCGTCCAGGCGCGGACGCCGCCTCCCGTGGTCCTGGGGTGGTGCTGAGGCAAGGTGGGCGCCTCGGTCATGGTGGCTCCTGGGGAATCGGGGGGCCGCCGTGGGGCCAGGCCGGCCCGCACGGCATGCGGCGCGGTGCGGGGCCGGCCGACTTCTGGGGCGGCTTCAGCGCAGCGGGACGCCCTCGATCGCGATGCGCTCCATGACACGGCGCCGGGGGAAGTAGTCGTTGATCGCGTAGTGCTGGGTGGCGATGTTGTCCCAGATGGCGACGGAGTCGGGCTCCCAGCGGAAGCGGACCTGGTACTCCGGGATCCGGGCCTGCAGGACGAGGATGTCGAGCAGCTCCCGGCTCTCCCGGTCGGAGAGCCCCTTGATGCGGGTGGTGAACGGCTCGTTGACGTAGAGGGTCCTGCGGCCGCTGCGGGGATGGCGGACCACGACGGGGTGCTCCACCTGTGGCCACCGTGCGCGGAACGTGGCCTTCTGCTCGTCGTTCATCAGGGCTCCCCAACTGGGCTCCCAGTCGTGGACGGCGACCAGGTCCTCGATCCGCCGCTTGATCTCGTCGGAGAGGTTGTCGTAGGCGGCAGCCATGTCGGCCCAGAGGGTGTCGCCGCCGGCGGTGGGTACCTCCACGGCGCGCAGCACAGAGCCGAGGGCGGGGTTGGCCATGAAGGAATGGTCGCTGTGCCAGATGTTCTTGTTGCCGACGGCCTTGGCGTCCTTCGCCAGCCGGGAGACGCCGGCGGTCTCCGTCCGGGGAAAGAAGGGATTGGGCTCCGGCGGACCCCAGACGGCCGACAGCGCCAGTTGGTGGGCGGCGGTGAAGCCGGTCTGCTTCTGGAAGAAGACCACCTTCCATTCCAGCAGCGCCCGCCTCAGTTCTTCGGCCAGGGCGTCGGTGATCGGCTGGGTGAGATCGACGCCACCCAGGGTCGCGCCGAAGTGCGGCGTCAGCGGCTGGATCTCCAACAGTTGGTAGGCGGTCGGCTCTACGCCACGAGGGAGGCGCTCCAGCACGCGGCTGCCGTAGTGCATCAGCGGCTTGTCCAAGGTCGGCCTGGGGCGGACTGCATGGGTGGTCCCGACGTCGTGCATGAGGCTCCTTCGTGCGCACTCGATTACGTAACCGCTAGTTACGTAACCGGCAGTATCGATATCTCGCGTGCCCGGTGCAAGGGGTCGGAGCGAGAAGATTTCGGCAACATCTCTCAGGGGCACCGGCCCCGGCACACGACGAAGCGCCGGGCAGGCTGTCCTGCCCGGCGCTTGCCGGAGATGACGGGGGTCGCGCCAGTTCAGCGCCTGGCGGCCACCGCTCGGGCGATCAGGTCCACCATCGACTCGACGAGCGACTGATCCGGCATGCGCTGCTCGCCGACCATGCGGAAGACCAGGGACGCGGCCACCAGCGTGGTGGCGTCCGACACGTCGACGTCGGGCCGGACGTCGCCTCGTGCCACTCCGCGTTCCAGCACCTGCCGGGTCTCCCTCATCACGCGCTCGGTGTAGGCGCGGTAGGCGGCGGGCTCCGCCCCCGCCTCGGCGGCGGCGCCGATCACAGCGGCCACCAGACGAGCCACGCCTGGCTGCCGGTAGGCCCTCATGCGCGCTGTCAACACGGCGCGCAGCTCGGCCCGGAAGTCACCCATATCAGGCACGGCGAGAGGGCCGATGCGCGACTCCGCCGCCGCGATGAGCAGTTCCTGCTTCGTGGGCCACCGCCGATAGATGGCCGGCTTCCCGACGCCGGCACGCGTGGCGACCGCGTCCATGGTGAGAGCTCCCATTCCGCTCTCGGCGACCAGCTCGACAACTGCGTCGAGTACGGCCCGCGTGACGTGCTCCTGCCGTGGCCTGCCTGGGCCTCGTCGCGTTCCTTGCACCTGGTCGTCGGCCATGCCCGTGACCATACGCGGCCCTCGTCACACGCGACGCACAGGGATCGGCGACCACTGGCGGGCGGACCGTGCGGCGGCCGCTCGCCGGAAAGCGCAGTGACTGCAAGGCACGGGAGGAGTCCGGCGCCAAGGCGACCGTCGGCAAGACACCAACGACCGCCGACGGCGGCTACCCGGGCACCGGGCTCGTCAGGCCCCGCCACCGACGCAAGGGCGAAGACCTGCCAGACTGGAAGCAGGAACACAACAAATCCCACAGGCAGGTCCGTGCCCGCGTGGGCCGCGTCATTGCCCGCATGAAAACGTGGAAGATCCTCCGCTGGCAGCCTAACGACCAGGTCAAGTGGGGCCCTATCGGCGTCTACGACACTGCTCCGCCCGTACCTGGCCCCAGCACCGGCGGCGGCAATAAGCGCCTGATCATCGCGGCTGACAAGCCATCCATGTAGGCCCGGTGGTGCACAGAGCGAAAGCTACGGCCGAGAGGGCGGGCCTTCCGGTGCACCAGCCAGGTCCACGCGACACCGACCTGCCCACCTTGCCCAAGACGCAGGGTATTCAGGGAACTTCGTGGAGGCGGTCAGGATCTCGATGTCGATGAGACGGCCTGTTCTTCGAAGTCGAGGTTGATCATGTCTCCGACATCGCTCGGATCGCAGGGATTGCATGTGCGCCGAGCCACCCTTACCTGCGGGTCTGCGAAGTATGCGTACGCGTCCGCGCTCTTGTCGTAGGTGACTTTGACGTCAGCAACGAGGATCAGGGTCCCTTCTACTTTGTTGATCCCGATCGGTCCTTGCCCTGCGAACTGCTGGGCAAGGACGACCTTGACGATGATGGTGATACGGGTCGTACTGCAACGCAGTTTGCGTAGAGTCGCCAGCTCTTGAATGTGGCCATGGCCTGCTCCCCGAGTGCGCGGATCTCCTGCGGAGAGTTTCCCAGCAGCTGCGGCAGGGGACGCGGACGAGCCGCTGGTTGTTGAACCAGTCGGCCCATTCCGCGGTGGCGAGTTCGACATCGGCGAGACCGCGCCCGGGCTTGCGCGGCTTGGTCTGCTCCGTTCAGTACGCTGCGCAGCGGTGTGCCGGCGGCGTGTTCCCAGCGCGCATGGTGCACGGTTTCGCCGTCGGTGAGAGCGTTGTTTTGCCACAGCGGTGAGCGCCCATTGTGTTGGTGCCAGCTGCTTTCCTGCCGGAAGGCATGCGAACGATGTTTGTGCCGTGCCGCCGATCGTGGCCAACTGGCCTTCCAGGCGTGCCCCTGTGGGGACGGGGACCATGCGGACCCGTCGAAAGGTGACGCCGATTGGGCCGGAGGCCGGGGAGGCCGCAGACGCCGGAGTCGTCGTGGAGGACAGGAGGTGGGGGTCCTCCCGGGTGCTCATCAGGCACTCGAAGAGGGGGGCCTGGAAGACCAGTTGGCCACGATCGGCGGGCTGCAGGGTGGGGCGGCCCGCTGCTCGTGTGGAGTCGTTCCGAGTGCATCGGGCGCGACGAAGCAGGGATCGGTGCGGGGTCGACGTTGCCGGAGCCGGTCTTCGAGGGCGCGGCTGGAGGCCGGATCGCGCAAGCGCGGCACGCAAAAAATGGCGTCTCGCGGATGGGTCAATATCTGTGCTCGCGGGCTGATATTTCATTGGGGCATGCGGATGGATTTCCTGCCGAAATCAACAGGGTGGCGTTCTTCACCGCCCACTGACTGCTGCGACGTGCTACTGTCGTGCTCAGTTGCAGTTGTGGTTCCCGAACCTTCAAGTGCTCTGGTCGGCTCTGTGCCGTTGGGAGCGCTTTTGTATTTCCGGTATTTTTCCGGGCGGGGTGCTCATCGCGGCGACACGGCGTCCGCACGGTGCGGGCTCCGGTGCACTGCCCCAAAGGAGAAATGACATGGCTGCTGGTACCGTGAAGTGGTTCAATGCGGAAAAGGGCTTCGGCTTCATCGAGCAGGACGGTGGCGGCGCTGACGTGTTTGCCCACTACTCGAACATCGCCGCCCAGGGTTTCCGCGAACTGCTGGAGGGCCAGAAGGTGAACTTCGACATCGCGCAGGGCCAGAAGGGCCCGACGGCCGAGAACATCACTCTCGCCTGACGCTGACTGTCGCGTACTTGCAGCTGGGGCCCGCATCCCTCGGGGTGCGGGCCCCAGCTGTATGCGTTTCCCACGGTGATTTCACCTGTGGAGGACGACCGAGGAATCCGTGGGCGCACCGCACACGGATCGTCCTTCAAGGATGCAAACGCATCCCTTCATAGCTGCAGCGCAGTGGACGCTTCGAATATTGAGCCCCCACCGCGCCACTCATCTTAGCGCTTGCGTGTCTGGCGCCGGTATAAATCCGTGCGATTGCAAGCCGCCACCCCCCACCTGGCTAATTCTTGCAATTCTCCGTGCTGCTCATTATTGCGGGAATTCCTAGACATGTGCCGGATCGAGGAAGGTTCCGCATGAACCGTACACTCACGAACGACCGTTACGCCCGCACCCGTAATGGCAGTGTCGAATCCGGAAAGGGTGGCGGCCGCTTTGGTTCGTCGGCCCCGCGCCGATCGGCCGGCCCGAGCCGCTCCGGCGGTTACGGCCGCCGACCCGCAACCGTCCAGGGGGAGTTCGCCATCCCCCGGACGATCACCCCTGCGCTTCCCGCCGTGGAGCGCTTCGCCGATCTCGACATGCCCGGGGAACTGCTGGCCGCGCTCGGCTCGGCCGGCGTCACCGCACCGTTCCCGATCCAGGCCGCGACCCTGCCGAACTCCCTCGCCGGCCGCGACGTGCTGGGCCGCGGGCGCACCGGTTCCGGCAAGACCCTCGCCTTCGGGCTGGCCCTGCTGGCCCGCACGGCCGGGCAACGCGCCGAGCCGCGGCAGCCGCTGGGGCTGATCCTCGTACCGACGCGTGAACTGGCACAGCAGGTCACCGACGCGCTCACCCCGTACGCCCGCTCCGTGAAGCTGCGGCTGGCCACCGTCGTGGGCGGCATGTCCATCGGCAGGCAGGCGAGCGCGCTGCGCGGTGGCGCCGAGGTCGTCGTCGCCACCCCAGGACGCCTCAAGGACCTCATCGACCGAGGCGACTGCCGGCTGGATGAGGTCTCCGTCACCGTCCTCGACGAGGCCGACCAGATGGCCGACATGGGCTTCATGCCGCAGGTCACCGCCCTGCTCGACCAGGTCCGCCCCGAGGGCCAGCGCATGCTGTTCTCCGCCACGCTCGACCGCAACGTCGACCTGCTCGTGCGCCGCTACCTGACCGATCCCGTCGTGCACTCCGTCGACCCCTCGGCCGGCGCCGTCACGACGATGGAGCACCACGTACTCCACGTCCACGTCGCCGACAAGCACGCGGCCACCACCGAGATCGCCGCCCGCGACGGCCGCGTGCTCATGTTTCTCGACACCAAGCACGCCGTCGACAGGCTGACCCAGGACCTGCTCGACAGCGGTGTGCGGGCCGCTGCCCTGCACGGCGGCAAGTCCCAGCCGCAGCGCACCCGCACCCTGGCACAGTTCAAGTCCGGGCACGTCACCGTGCTGGTGGCGACCAACGTCGCCGCGCGCGGCATCCATGTCGACGGTCTCGATCTCGTCGTCAACGTCGATCCGCCGACCGACCACAAGGACTACCTCCACCGCGGCGGCCGCACGGCCCGCGCCGGTGAGTCCGGCAGCGTCGTCACGCTCGTCACCCCGAGCCAGCGGCGCGGCATGGTCCGGCTCATGTCGGACGCCGGGATCCGGCCGCGGACGACCCAGGTCAGCTCGGGCGACGAGGCCCTCAGCCGGATCACCGGAGCCCAGTCACCGACCGGCGTCCCGGTCGTCATCACCGCACCGGTGACCAAACGTTCCAGGAAGCGTGGTGCCGCCTCCCGTGGCAGACGCCACCCCGCCTCGGCTCCCCGGGGTCCGGCCGCGCTCCAGTCCCCCGCCGGTGCGGCCGCATAGAACCGCCGATGGTCCAGCACTCTGCCCGTCCAAACAGGAGGAACCCCTTGACGATGGTCCGCATGCAGGCTCGCTCCACGAGCGCTCGTCCCGTGCGCGGCGCGGTGGTCGACGTCGCGGAGGCGGCCGGGCCGCAGGCCTGGTACGACATGACCGTCGAGGTGGCGCTGTCCGTCCTAGCCGCCGCACATACGGAACATCTGATCGTCTGCGACGAAGACGCCCGGTGCGTCGGCCTGGTCACCCAGGCCCAGCTCGCCGCCCTCCGGGACAGCGCAGGCTACACCGACCGGATCCGCCTCGGTGACATCACCGACGACAGCGAGCGTTTCACCTCACCTCTGGCCACGAAGGGCGAGGCCGAGGATGCGATGCCCTTCGTGCGGCTCGGGCCGGTGCCCGTGGTCGACGAACACGGCAGCGCCCCAGGCGCCCTCGCCCCCCTCCCCCGCTGAACCGCCGGACGGCGGTCGGCCCCCGTTTCCCCTTCTGTCTGTGAGGCGTCATGCGCTGTGTCATCGCCCGCTTTCCGTTCGACCTGACCAAGAGCGGCGTGCTGGACTCGATGAAGGGCATCAAGCCCGAGCCCGTCACCGGTGAGTCCGTGATCATCGGACGCCGCCGGTACCCCGTCAAGCAGGTCGGCCAGGTCGTCACCCGCCAGGAC
>NZ_JBRIOU010000219.1:0-1904 GCF_053474865.1 Streptomyces sp. CO7 | reverse complement strand
GGTCGGGGTCGGGCGCGGAGGTTCGGCCGAGGTAGACCTCCTGGACCTTCGCGTCGGCCCGGACCTCGGCCACCGAACCCTCGCTGAGCACCTTGCCGGCGTGCAGGACGGTGACGCTGCGGGCGAAGGCCCGCACGAAGTCCATGTCGTGCTCGATGACGACCACCGTGTGGTCCTCGCCGACCCGCCGCAGCAGTTCGCCGGTGGCCTCGCGTTCCTCGTGGCTCATGCCGGCGACCGGTTCGTCGAGCAGCATCAGCCGCACGTCCTGCACCAGCAGCATCCCGATCTCCAGCCACTGCTTCTGGCCGTGGGCCAGCACACCCGCCGGGCGGCCGCGCAGGTCCGCCAGACCGGTGGTCTCCAGGGCCCGCTCGACCCGCTCGGGAACGGCCTTGCGGCGCCGGAGCATCGTCCAGGCGCCGCGTCCCGCTCCGGCGGCGATGTCCAGGTTCTGCTCCACGGTCAGCTGTTCGAACACCGTGGCCGTCTGGAAGGTGCGTCCGATGCCGAGCCGGGCGATGCGGTGGACGGGCCTGCCGAGGAGCTCGTCGTCCCCGAAGCGGACCGACCCGGTGGCCTTGACCAGACCGGTCACGGCGTCCACCAGGGTGGTCTTGCCGGCACCGTTCGGGCCGATGAGGAAACGCAGGTCGCCCGGTGCGATGTCCAGGTCGACGCCGTCGACGGCGGTGTATCCGTCGAAGGCCACCCGCAGGTTCCGGACGGTCAGTCCCGCGCCGCTCATGCCGTCTCCCTCGTGGATGCAGTCGGAGAGACCGAAGTTGCGGAAGCCGGGCCCTCGGCGGACGACGGGGTGACGCCCCGCCGCCTGCGCCGCAGGGCGCCGAGGGAGGCCAGCCCGCCCGGCAGGAAGCCGACCATCAGGACGAAGAGCAGCCCCTGGAGGTACGTCCAGGCGGCGGGGAAGGCGTCGGAGAGGGTGCTCTGCGCCCAGGCCACCGCGACGGCGCCGAGCACCGCCCCCACCAGTGAGGCCCGGCCTCCGACCGCGGCGCCGATGACGAAGCCGATGGACGGCACGATCCCGATCAGGGCCGGGGAGATGATGCCGACGGCCGGGACGAACAGGGCGCCGGCGAGACCCGCCATGCCGGCCGCGACCACGTAGGCGACGAGCTTGACGTTGGCCGGGTCGTACCCGAGGAAGCGGACGCGCTCCTCGGAGTCCCTTACGGCGACGAGGAGTTCGCCGTACCGGCTGACGAACAGCTGGCGGGCGATCGCCATCAGCAGGAGCAGCGCCGCGGCGATCACGAAGTAGACCATCCGCTGGTTGACGGGGTCGGCGAGGTCGTAGCCGAAGAAGCCCTGGATGTCGGTGAGGCCGTTGGTGCCGCCGGTGGTGGCCTGCTGGCCGACCAGCCAGATGGACAGGGCGGCGGCCAGGGCCTGGCTGAGGATCGCGAAGTACGCGCCCTTCACGCGACGGCGGAAGACGAGGAAGCCGAGGAGCGCGGCCACCGTCATGGGGAGCAGCACCGTCATGGCGAGCGCGAAGGCCGGGTCGGCGAACGGCTGCCACCACCAGGGCAACGCGTCCGAGGTGCCGTAGAGCAGCATGAAGTCCGGCAGCTTCTCGCCCGCCGTCGTGGCGTCGGCGAGTTTGAGGTGCATGGCCATGGCGTAGCCGCCGAGGCCGAAGAAGACGCCCTGGCCGAGGACGAGGAGTCCGCCGCGGCCCCAGGCGAGGCTGACGCCGACGGCGACGATCGCGTAGCAGAGGTACTTGGCGAGGAGGTTGAGCCGGGAGTCGGGGAGGGCGAGCGGGGCGGCGCCGAACAGCAGCACCGCGCCGAGGAGGAAGGCGCCCGGCACCCGCAGGCGTCGTGACGTGGAAGCCCGCGGCCTGCTCGCGGACGGAGGGCGGGGCGGGGTGACCG
>NZ_JBRIOU010000218.1:0-1926 GCF_053474865.1 Streptomyces sp. CO7 | reverse complement strand
CCCGCATGCTGGGGGACTTCGCCGCCGAACGGGGCGCCGCGGGCCGCACCGTGCCCGCCGACCTGTACCGCGTCCTGGCCCTCACCGAAACCGCCCCCGCCTCCGCCCCACAGGAGACGCACTGATGCGCATCTTCGACCCCCACATCCACATGACCTCCCGCACCACGGACGACTACGAGGCGATGCGCGCCGCCGGAGTGCGCGCCGTCGTCGAGCCCGCCTTCTGGCTCGGCCAGCCCCGCACCTCGCCGGCCAGCTTCGTCGACTACTTCGACTCCCTGCTCGGCTGGGAGCCGTACCGGGCCGCCCAGTACGGCATCGCCCATCACTGCACCCTCGCGCTCAACCCCAAGGAGGCCAACGACCCGCGCTGCACTCCCGTCCTCGACGAACTGCCCCGCTATCTGGCCAAGGACGGCGTGGTCGCGGTCGGCGAGATCGGCTACGACTCCATGACGCCGGCCGAGGACCACGCGCTGGCCGCCCAGCTGCAGCTGGCCGCCGACCACGGTCTGCCCGCCCTGGTCCACACCCCGCACCGCGACAAGCTCACCGGGCTGCGGCGCACCCTCGACGTGGTGCGCGAGTCGAAGCTGCCCGTCGACCGGGTGCTGGTCGACCACCTCAACGAGACCACCGTCGCCGAGGCCAAGGACAGCGGCGCCTGGCTCGGCTTCTCCGTCTACCCCGACACCAAGATGGACGAGGACCGCATGGTCGCCGTGCTGCGTACCTACGGACCCGAGCGCGTCCTGGTCAACTCCGCCGCCGACTGGGGCAGGAGCGACCCGCTCAAGACCCGCAGGGTTGGCGACGCGATGCTCGCGGCGGGCTTCGGCGAGGACGACGTCGACCTGGTGCTGTGGCGCAACCCGGTCGCCTTCTACGGACTGAGCGGCCGCCTCGACCTGACCCCCGCCGACGCAACCCCGGCCACCCACGAGGGCAACTCCATCCTGCGCGGAGGCGAATGACGATGCGCTTCCGGCACCCGGACGGCTCCGTCGTCCACCTCGCCTACTGCACCAACGTCCACCCCGCCGAGACCCTCGACGGCGTCCTCGCCCAGCTCCGCGACCACTGCGAAGCCGTCCGCCGACGGCTGGGACGCGACCGGCTCGGCATCGGCCTGTGGCTGGCCCACGACGCGGCCCGCGCCCTGGACACCGACCCCGCCGCCCTGCGCCGGCTGCACGGTGAACTCGACCGCCGCGGGCTCGAGGTGGTCACCCTCAACGGCTTCCCCTACCAGGGCTTCGGCGCCGAGGAGGTCAAGTACCGCGTCTACCGGCCCGACTGGGCCGACCCCGAGCGTCTGGAGCACACCACCGCCCTGGCCCGCGTCCTCACCCGGCTGCTCCCCGAGGACGCCGCCGAGGGCACCGTCTCCACCCTGCCCCTCGCCTGGCGCACCGCCTACGACGGCGAACGCGCCGCAGCGGCGCTGACCGCCCTGCGCACCCTGGGGCGCAGGCTCGACCGGCTCCACGAGGAGACCGGCCGCTCCGTCCGCGTCGGACTGGAACCGGAGCCCGGCTGCGTGGTCGAGACGACCGCCGACGCCGTCGCCCCGCTCACCGAGGCCGGCCACCCGCGCATCGGCGTCTGCGTGGACACCTGCCACCTGGCCACCTCCTTCGAGGACCCCGGCCCCGCCCTCGACGCCCTGGCGGCGGCCGGCGTCCCCGTCGTGAAGTCGCAGCTCTCCGCCGCCCTGCACGCCGAGGACCCCGGCGACCCGGCCGGACGCGAGGCGCTGGCCGCCTTCGCCGAACCCCGCTTCCTCCACCAGACCCGCGCCCGCACCCCCGACGGCGCCCTGCACGCCGTAGACGACCTGCCCGAGGCCCTCGCGAGCGGAACACTGCCGCGGCAGGTGCCGTGGCGCTCCCACTTCCACGTCCCGCTGCACGCCGCCCCCGTC
>NZ_JBRIOU010000217.1:0-1960 GCF_053474865.1 Streptomyces sp. CO7 | reverse complement strand
GCGCGCACACCCTGGGGCGACGTGGCGAGGTCGTGGCCGGCGACCTGGGCCTGACCGCCGTCGGCGGAGATGAGCGTGGAGAGGATCTTGACGACCGTGGTCTTGCCGGCGCCGTTCGGGCCGAGCAGGGAGAAGATCGTGCCTTCCGGGACGGCGAGGTCGATGCCGTCGAGGACGTGCTTGTCGCCGTAGGACTTGCGCAGTCCGTTCGCCGCGATGGCCAGGCTGGTCATGAGGGTCCCCCTTCGTGGTGTGGTGTGGTGAGGTCGCTCAGAGGCTGCGGGCGGTGATGTCGCCGTAGCCGGTGGTGGCGTGGATGTTCAGGGGCGCCCCGGCGCCCTCCGCGTTGCGCAGGGAGTTGTCGACGCGGCCGGAGCCGGTGCCGGCGTCGAGGGTGGCCGAGACGCCCCGCGCGGCGGCGATCTCGACGGCGCCCATCTCGGTGCGCAGGGTGACCGTGCCGCAGTGGGCCTCGGCGACGCGGATGTCGCCCTTGCTGGTGCTGATGTCCGCGCCGCCGTTCAGCCGGCCGACGACGACGTCGCCGGCCAGGACCTTCACCCGGGTGTCCGCGGACTCGTCGAGCTTCACGGTGCCCTGGTCGGCCGTCAGGCTCACGTCACCCAGCCGGCCCACGCCCCGGATCTCGGCGTCGGAGGCGGTGGCCTCGACGTGGGAGCCGGCGGGCAGCTGGACCGTCACCTCGACCGCGCCCGGGTGGCCCAGGACGCGGCTCTTCGGCTCGCCGGCCTCGATCCGCAGCGTGCCGCCGTCGAAGGCGACCTGGATCCGCTCGGCGGCCTTGGCGTCGCGGCTCTTGCCGGCGTCGGCCGGCAGGACCTCGACGGTGGCGTCGGAGCGGTCGGAGGCGATGAGCCGGACGTGGCCGGCGGGGATGTCGAGGACGACCTGGACGGGGGCGGTGGCGGCGAACTGCTGCATGGTCTTCTCCTTCGTCGTCCAGCGCCGGTGCGCTGTTTCCGATGATGGAAAGCTACGTTGCGTTCACGGATATAGGCAACAGTGTTGTTGCAAGGAGAATGAGAAATAGCAGGTTGACGCTGGTAAATCGTTGCATCGACCCTGAAAGTAACGCAACGTCAGCTCACGTGAGCGTTGCAATGGGTGGTTGGTGAACGCTAAGGTGGGCGCGTACCCCTCACGCACCACGAAGGAGTCCCGATGCCGGGTGGCAGGCTTACTCAGCCGGAGCGTCAGCAGATCGCGCTGGGGCTCGCCGACGGGCTGGCCTACGCGGAGATCGCCAGGCGCCTCGACCGTCCGACCTCGACCGTGACCAGGGAGGTCATGCGCAACGGCGGACCCACCTCCTACCGCCCCGACCTGGCGCACCGCGCGGCCGAGCGCCGCACCCAGCGCCGCAGGCCCGCCGCACCCCGGGACACCGCGCCGCCGCAGGACGTGGACGGGCGCGACGGGGCGGCGGTGCGTGAGTTCGAGGAGATGTTCACGACCGTCCTGATGCAGTCGGGGCTGCCCAAGATGATGGCCAGGGTGGCGTCCTGCCTCTACACGACCGACGAGGGCAGCCTCACCGCGTCGGACCTCGCCCAGCGGCTCCAGGTGAGCCCGGCGTCGGTCTCCAAGGCGGTCACGTACCTCGAGGCCCAGGGGCTGGTGCGCCGCGAACGCGACGAACGCAACCGCCGCGAGCGCTACTTCGCGGACGAGGACGTCTGGTACCAGTCGATGCTGGCCAGCGCACGGGGCACCGCCGCGCTGGGCGACGCCGCGCGGGAGGGGGTCGGCGTCCTCGGCCCGGACACCCCGGCGGGCCGCCGGCTGGAGAACATCGCGCGCTTCGTCGACTTCGTCTCCGAGAGCATCGTCCGCGCCGCCGAACAGGCCCGCGACATCCTCTCCACGAAGTCCGCGACGGCCCCGGCGCCGCGCGGCACGGAGGGCGGTGCGGAGGGCGGTGCGGAGGGCTGAGCGCGCA
>NZ_JBRIOU010000216.1:0-2034 GCF_053474865.1 Streptomyces sp. CO7 | reverse complement strand
GCCCCGGCGGCCCGCGCGGCCAGGCGCGGATGGTGCTCCGGCTCGGCCAGCACGTGCAGCACCGCGGTCAGTTCGGCCAGCGGGGAGGCGGCGAACCGCAGGCCCTGGGCCGGCAGACCACGGATGTCGATGCTCAGCGTCACCCGCCCATCATCGTCCCCGCCACGGGCGGGCGTCGACGCGTCGCTTGACGGTGATCGTCAACCCATGCGCCCCGCACCGCCCGTGGCCGCGACGGTGGGGCCATGACGACCACCGTGAAGGTCCGCCCCCGCGCCCTCGTCCGCGCCTCGGGAGGACCCCGCTACGCCGTCGCCCTCGGCGTGGACGCCCTGGGCACCGGCATGCTGCGCCCCTTCCTCCTGCTCTACGGGCTGACGGTGCTGCGGCTGTCCGCCCCGGTCACCGGCGTCGCCATGACGGTCGCCGTCGTCACCGGCCTGGTCTGCATGCCGGCCGTGGGCCGGTGGATCGACCGGGGCGCACGCAGCACCGTCGTGGCGGCCTCGATGCTGGTGCGGGTGGCGGGAGTCGCCGTGCTGCTGGCCACCCCGGAAGGCAGCGTGTGGATGTTCGCGGCGGCCACGCTCCTGCACGGCGTCGGCAACCAGGCGTGGCCCGCCGCCCACGCCGCCGTGGTGGCCACCGTCGCCCAGGGCCGGGAGCGCGACGCCGCCCTGGCGGCCGGCCGCACCCTGCGCAACGCGGGCCTCGGCGTGGGCGCCCTGGTGGCCACCGTCTGCCTCGCGGGCGGCGCCCCGGCCCTGCGGGCGCTCGCCGCGGCCACCGGCCTCGCCTACCTCGTCGCGGCGGCGCTCGCCTGGTCCGTGCGCCTGCGGGTGCGTCCGGTCACCGGTCCGGAGCCCGACGGCGGGCACGGGGCCGTGCCGCGGATGCCCGCGCTGCTCGCGGCCAACGTCGTCTACGTCTTCTGCCTCAACGTCCCCGAGATCGCCCTGCCTCTGGTGCTGGTGACGCAGCTGCACGCCGCCCCGGCGTGGTCGGCCGCCGTGTTCGTGGCCAACACGGTGCTGGTGGTCGCTCTCCAGGTGCCGGTCACCCTGCTGCTCGCCCGCTACCGGCGACGGTCCGTGCTGGCTCTGGCCGGCCTCCTCCTCTCCCTCTCCTACCTCGGCTTCCTGCTGGTCACCGCACCGGGTGACGGCCACCCCTGGGCGGCCCCGGCGGTCCTCGCGGTGTCCGTGCTGTGCACGGTCGGCGAGATCGTCCACGCCGGCAGCGCCACCGCGCTCGTCACCCACCTGGCCCCGGAACGCCACCTGGGGCGTGCCCTGGCCCGCTTCGAGCTCTCCACGGGCCTCGGCCTCGCCGTGTCGCCCGCCGTCATCACGGCGCTCGCCCCGCGCGGCCCCCTCGCCCTCTGGGGCGGCCTCGCCGCCGCCACCCTGCTCGCCGCCGCGGCCGTCGCCGGGGAGAGGGACGCCGTCCCGCGATCCGCCGACGGGGCGTCGGCGGATCGCGGGACGGCGGGCGCGTCGCAGCAGGACGGGCCTGCGGACCGGGCGCCTGCCCGCCCCGTCCTGAGCAGCGGTGATCGGGCAGCGGCGATGTCCGACCCGCTCCGTAAGGTGGGGTGATCCCGCCCCGTTTCCAAAGGACGTCATGACCCCGCACACCCCGCCCCGGCCCGTCGACGTGGAGGCGCTCTTCCCCGAACTCGCCCCGCTGCGCCGCGAGACGCTCCGGCTGCACCCGAGGGCGGGGGAGCCGACCTGCCGGGACAACTCCCTGGGAGGGCCGCTGCTGTGGCCGGCCGAGGAGCCGTGGCCCCGGTGCGCGCAGCCCGAGGCGCACGTCGACCTGGGCGGCGGTCTCCCCGCCGGGGCCGTGACGCCGCTCGTACCCGTCCTGCAGATCCACCGGGCGGACGCCCCGGGCGTGCCGTTCCCGCCCGGGCGGGACCTGCTGCAGGTCCTGTGGTGCCCCTTCGACCACGAGCCGCGGCTGTGCCCCGCGCCGGTGGTCCACTGGCGGGAGGCGGCGGCCGTCGGCGAGGTCCGCCCCACCCCGCCC
>NZ_JBRIOU010000215.1:0-2152 GCF_053474865.1 Streptomyces sp. CO7 | reverse complement strand
CTCCTCTGCGAAGTCGCTGCCGAAGGTGTGCCGATGACCGCCGCACCCGTCACTGCAAGATCGTTCGGTGAGGCAGGCTATCCGTCCCGCGAGGGGGGTCCTGGTTTCCGGCGCAGTTCGTGGGGCTCCCCCTGCCCGTTGAGCGCGACGGCAGGACAGTGGTCTCGGCCCGCGACACGACGCGAGGAGCAGCGGATGGCGCGGGTTGCGGTGACGGGCGGGGGCATCAGCGGGCTGGGGACCGCGTTGATGCTGGGGCGACGGGGCCACTCGGTCGTCCTCTTCGAGCGGGATCCGCGGCTCGCCGCTGAGGACCTGGACGACGCCTTCTTCGGCCGGTTCCGTCCTCGCGTCCCGCAGGCGGCCCAGCCCCACTCGCTGCCGGCGCCCGTCCGCATCGTCGTGCGCGCCGAGGCGCCCGACGTCCACGCTGACCTGCTGCGCCGCGGTGCGCGTGAGTACTGCGACTTCGACTGGTTCCCCGAGCGTCCCCCGTACCGGGCGGGCGACGAGGACCTGGTGACCCTTCGCACGCGCCGCATCGTCCTGGAGGCGGCGCTGACCGCGGCCGTGCGCCGGGAACCGCGGGCCGGGCAGTGGCTCGCCCGGACGCCGAGGAGGTCGCCGTCGGTGCCGCCGGCCATCACCGCTGGACGACGCGGGCGCTGCGACCGTGGTGCGACGCCCAGGTGACGGCCGACCACGTGGGCGGGCTGTGTCTCGCGCGGGGCGAGTCGTCCGGCGACGTGCGTGCGGCGGCGCAGGCGGCCTGTGCCTTCGACGATCCCGTCGTCATGCGGGCGAGGGCGCAGGTGCGTCATCTGCTGCGCACGGCCCACGACGCGTACGGGGTGCGAGGAGGTACGCGCGCGTGTCACCGCCTGGCCGGCCGACCGCCCCGGCTTCGCTCCCGGGTACGAAGGCCCGAGCCGTGGCGCATGGGAGGCGCTCCTCGCGGCCCCGGTCGCCGGGTGAGGCCCGCACCGGCCGGCACCGGGGGCGTGGACGCGGGCGGTCGTGGCGACGATGATGCGGGCGTGGAGATCACAGCCGCCGCACCGACGGACCCCGCGCCGACGGACCTCGATGCCGTCGCCGACGCCGTCGCGGAGGTGCACACGGCCAGTTGGCGCAGCGCCTACGCGGCCCTCTTCCCCGCGGACTACCTGCGGGGCCCGCTCCTGGCCGAACGTCGGGATCTCTGGCGGGCCCGGCTGCGGGCGCCCGTCGAGGGGGCAGCGTTGTTCCTGGCCCATGAGGGCGGTGAGCTGCTCGGCTTCGTCTACCTCGAACCCCGGGCGGACGGGCGGGTCCTGATCGACAATCTGCACGCCCGTCCGGGGCACACGGGCCGTGGAATCGGCGGCCGGCTCCTGCGGCACGCCCTCGCCCACGTGCGGGACGTCCACCCCGGCCGGGACGCCTACCTGGAGGTACTGCAGGGCAACCTCCGTGCCGTGGCGTTCTACGAACGGTGCGGCGGGCGGCGGACCGCGTCCCGCGTGTGCAGGTTCCCGCAGGGCTTCGAGCTCCCCGAGTTCGAGTACACCTGGTTCCCCGGCGCGGGCGACGGCCGCTGACACGCCCGCCGGAGGCGGGTCAGGCCGTGGCGACGGCCGGTGGGCGTTCCCGCAGGCCGGGGGCGAGGAGCAGGGTGACGGCGACCGAGGCGGCGGCCGTCACCGTCATCGCCACGGCAGGCGTGCTGAGTTCGGCGAGGGTGCCGGCGAGCAGCGCGCCGACGCCCTGCAGGGCGAGCAGTCCCGAGAAGTGGAGTCCGAGGGCCTGCCCGCTCAGTTCGTCGGGTGTGAGCCGCATGAGGCGTTCCTGGAGCAGCAGACCGGCCGCGAAGCCGACGGAGGCCAGGGCGACGGCGGCCGCGGCGACGAACGGTCCCGGTTCGAGGAAGAAGACGAGGTAGGGGACCGCGAGCAGCAACCGCAGGGGGGCGGCGAGGCGTTCGCGCCATCGCGGGGCGAGGAAGCGGCCGGCGAGCGTGTCTCCCACGAGCATGCCGAGGGCGCCGCAGGCGAAGAGCACTCCGGCGTGGTGGGGGGCGTAGGAGACGAAGAGGGACTCGCACCCCACGACGAGCCCGTTCGGCACCCACAGCGCCAGGTAGACGTGGCGGCGGGGGGCCGAGGCCCAGAGG
>NZ_JBRIOU010000214.1:0-2335 GCF_053474865.1 Streptomyces sp. CO7 | reverse complement strand
GGGCGGGACGGCTCGTGGGGAAGAAGCCCGCCGCTCTCAGCTCCCGCAGGGAGTCGCGGACCGCGTCGGCGACGAAGGCCACGTCCTCGTCCGTATGGGCGGTGGACAGGAAGAAGTTGCGCCATTCCCAGACGTACACCCCGCGCAGCAGCAGGTGGTGGTACAGCAGTTCCATGTCCGCGCGGTGCTCGAAGCGGAACTGCGACCCGAACCACCGCACCCGCAACGGGAACTCCTCCTCCTCGAAGAAGGCGTTGAGCTCCGTGCCGAGGGCGGCGGTGCGGGCATTGAGCCGCTCCTGCAGCGCGGGACTGTGCTCCTTGAGGTGCCCCAGGACGGCCCGCGCGGCGGTCATCGAGACGGGGTGCTGGAGGTAGGTGCCGCCGAAGAAGGTCGTGTCGGCCGGCGGCGTGCTGTCGTCGCCGTAGCTCCAGTGCCCGCCGTCGACGCCGTCCAGGATGTCGGCGCGGCCGGCGATGGCGCCGATCGGGAAGCCACCGCCGATCAGCTTGCCGTAGGTGGCCAGGTCGGGGACGACTCCGTAGAGCTCCTGTGCGCCGCGTGGGGCGGGCCGGAAGCCGGTGAGCATCTCGTCGAAGAGCAGCACGATCCCGTGCCGCCGGGTCAGTTCCCGCAGCCGGCGGACGAACTCCACGGGCTGGAGCGCCGGGTGGCGGCTCTGCACCGGCTCGACCACGACGGCGGCGATCCGGGAGGCGTCCCGCTCGATCGCCTCCAGCGCCTCCTCGCTGCCGTAGGTGAGCACGGTGAGGTCCGCCACGGCGCTCTGCGGAATGCCCCGGGACACGGGGACGGTGCCGTCACCCGAAGGGCGTCCCAGGACGTTGTCGGCGTGCCCGTGGTAGGCGCCCTGGAAGGTCACGACGCGGTCCCGGCCGGTCGCGGCGCGGGCCAGCCGGATGGCGGCGGCATTGGCCTCCGTCCCCGAGTTGGCGAAGGCGACCCGCTCCGCCCCGGTCAGTTCGGCCAGCAGTTCCGCCGCCTCGCCGGTCTCGGTGCTGCGGGGACCGAGCCGGATGCCGCGCGCCAGGTGCTCGCGGACGGGCTCGCGCACGAAGTCGGGTTCGTGGCCGAAGAGCAGGACGCCGAAGCCCATGGTGATGTCGACGTAGGAGTTGCCGTCGACGTCCTCGAGCCGCGACCCGCGCGCGGCGGCGCCCGCCAAGGGGTACAGCATCTCCTTGGTGGCCCGGCGGAAGCCGACGACCGCGCGGCTGTCCGCCAGGACGCGGCGGTGCCGGGCGGCGATCGACTTGGAGGTCGGGGTCTTCGCCGTGAAGCGGCGAACCAGGTCGTCCAGATGGGCGCGTTGCGACTGCGGCGAGGCGTTCCGCACCATGCCGGCACCGGGGTCGACGGTCACCCGGGGACCGTGCACCTCTGCGGGTGCCTCAGGTGCCTCAGGTGCCTCGGGCGCGGCGGGTGCCTCGGGTGCCTCGGGCGCCGCGGGTGCGGGGGCCGTGGCGGCGGGCGCGCCCAACTGGCCGGCGATGCGTTCCGCCAGGTCGGACATGGCCGCCAGGTCGCGGTCCAGGGAGGCGTTCAGTCCGTCGAGGTCCGTCACCGGTTCACCTCGGCCGGCCGGCCCGTCACCGAGGCGGCCTGGAGGGCCAGCAGCTGGGACAGCTGGGACATCATCTGCAGTTGGATCTGCGACAACTGATTTACCCGGCGCGCGAGTTCCTCCATCTCCCCGCGCGTCACCAGGTCCCCGGCAGCCGGAGCGGGTACGGCGTCCCGGGCGGCCGAAGGGGCAGCTGTGACCGTGGCCGCAGAGGCGACGGGAGCGGACGCCGTGCCGGAGGGCGCGGCCGGAGCCGGAGCATGGACCTGGGCCTGGGCCGGAACCGGCACGGGAGCAGGGGCGTGAGCGGGGGCGGCAACCGGGGGAACGCACGACGCCGGGCTGTGCGCCGGGGCGGGGAGTTCCACCGGCCCCGGCTCCGCGGCGGCCCTCAGCACCTTCGCCGGGGCCCGCTCGGCCATGAGCCGCGCCAACAGCCGCGGTGTGCCCGTCTCCTCGAAGAGCTCCCGCATGGTGATCTTGACCTCGAACTCCTTCTCCAGCTCGCGCAGCACGTTGATCATCTGCAGCGAGTCGGCCCCCAGGTCGAAGAAGGTCGTGTCGCCCTTCACCGCGGACGGGTCCTCACCGAAGTTGCGTGAGGTCGACTCCACGACGGCTTCGAGTATCCGCTCCACCAGTGCCTCACGCTGAACCTGCTCCGCTGCCACGGTGCGTTCCTTTCCTGTGGTCGTTCCCTGTCGAGGGGCCCCGGGTCGGGGCCCCGTCCAGTGGTTCCGGTGCTGGAAC
>NZ_JBRIOU010000213.1:0-2382 GCF_053474865.1 Streptomyces sp. CO7 | reverse complement strand
ACCGCGTCCGGCACCACGCCCGCCTCCCGCCACAGCCGCACCAGAGCGCACTGCAGCGCGTAGAGCGCGGGCTGCGCGAGGTCGGTCCGCCGCAACGCCTCCCGGCCGAAGGCCCCGTCCTCCAGGAGCAGGGGCAGCAACGGGTCACCGGTCTCCGCACGATGGGCCCGGTCGCAGACCTCCAGCACCTCCCGCACGGCGGCGAAGCGGTCGTGGAGCGCGGCCGCCATCCCCGGGTACGGGGACCCCTGGCCGGTGAACTGGAACACCACCCGGGGCGGGCCGCCGCGGGGCGCCGTCGCCGGCACGGCACGACCGGCCCCCGCCGTTCCCGCGGCCTCCAGCCAGTCGTCCAGGGCCGTGGCCAGCGCACCCGCCCCGTCACCGCGCACGGCTGCGCGGTGACCTCCGTGCACGCGGCCCAGCGTGGTGGTGGCGACGATGTCGGCGACCGGGAGGGCAGGGCGTTCCCTGAGCCGGTCGCGCAGCGCGCGGGCGTTGTCGGCCAGGGCCTCGGCGGAACTCCCGGACACCAGCAGCACGTCGGGGGCGGCGTGGCGGGCGGTGCGGGGCACGCCGTCCGGTGCTTCCTCCAGCACCAGGTGCACGTTGGTCCCGCCGACCCCCAGCGAGGTGAGACCGGCACGGCGGGGGACGTCGCCCCGGTGCCACGGCAGGGTCTCGCGGGGGATGTGGAACGGGCTGCCGTCCAGGGCGAGCAGGGGGTTGGGCTCGTCGAAGCCGGCCACCGGGGGGATCACCCCGTGCCGCAGCACCAGGAGCGTCTTGACCAGCCCCGCCAGCCCCGCCGCGACGTCGAGGTGCCCGATGTTCGCCTTCACGGCGCCGAGCGCGCAGTAGCCGGTGCGCCCGGTGTCCTCCCGGAAGGCGGCGGTCGCGCCCTCGAACTCGATCGGGTCGCCCTTGAGGGTGCCTGTGCCGTGGGTCTCCAGGTAGCCGATGGTCTCCGCGCCGACCCCCGCCCGCGCGAGGGCCCGGCGGATCGCCTCCCGCTGCCCCTCCGCGCTGGGCGCGGTGTAGGCCCGCTTGCGCGAGCCGTCGTTGCTGATGCCCCAGCCCCGCACGACGCCGTGGACCGTGTCGCCGTCCGCCAGCGCCCTCTCGAGCCGCTTGAGCACCACCGCCACGACGCCGGTGCCTCCGACGGTGCCGTCCGCTGCGGCGTCGAACGCGCGTAACCGCCCCGACCGGGAGAGGATCGAGCCCTTGACGTAGTGGTAGCCCAGGACCTGCGGCAGGTGGATCGCCGTGGCCCCCGCCAGTGCGACGTCGCAGTCTCCCGCCATCAGCGACTGGGCCGCCAGCTGCACACCGACGAGGGAACTCGAGCAGCCCGTCTGGACATTGACGGAAGGGCCGGTGAGACCGAGCCGGTAGGAGACCCGGGTGGCGGTGAAGTCGGTGTAGTTGCCGACCATGACCTGCATCCGGGACAGCCAGTCGGTGATCTCCCGGTCGACCAGGACGTTGTTGAGCAGGTAGTTCTGCATGGAGTACAGGTGGTACCCGGTACTGGCGAACACGCCGATCCGGGTGCCGTCGCGTTCCCCGGGACAACCGGCGTCCTCCAGCGCGTGCTGCGCGCACTCCAGGAACAACCGGTGCTGCGGATCGGTGAGTTGAGCCTCCCGGGCGTTCATCCCGAAGTGCCGGGCGTCGAACCCCGCGATGTCGTCCAGGACCGCCGAGGCGCCGACGAAGTCCTCGCGCGAGTACAGCTCCTCCGGTACGCCGGCGGCCGCGAGTTCCTCAGGGCGGAAGTGCGTGATGCGTATCTCGCCGTCGCGGACGATCCGCCACAACTGCTCGGGCGTGTCCGCGCCGGGGAGCCGGAAGGCCATGCCGATGACCGCCATACGGGGGTCGGGGGACGCGCTCATCGGCCGGAGCCCTCCGACGTGACGGTGCCCGGTTCCTGCCCGGCCGTGTCCTGGGGGAGCTCCTGCCGGGGCCGTCGCCTGCCGCGGACGACCAGCCAGACCAGCAGGGCGAGACAGAGCACGATGGCGAGTCCGTGTAGCCAGGCCACCACCGTCAGCGGGGCGAAGGACTCCAGCAGGGCGCCGCTGACCAGCATGCCGAGACCAAAACCGCCGTTCTCCGCCGACGCGGACAGCCCGAACAGACGTCCCCGCTGCTCGTCGGGCGCTGCCTGCAGCCGGGAGACGTACACCACCTCGGTGAACCCGTCGGCGGCCCCGGCCACCAGGGCGACCGCGACGGCCGCGAGGGTGGGCAGCGAGCAGAACACCAGGATGAAGCAGGCCGACATCACACAGGCGCCCAGCGCGAAGGCGCGCTCCCCGGGACTCCACCCGGAGCGGCGGGTGAGGGCCGCCAGCACCTGCTGGACGACGATGT
>NZ_JBRIOU010000212.1:0-2390 GCF_053474865.1 Streptomyces sp. CO7 | reverse complement strand
GCAGGGTCGGGCAGGGGGACGATCCCCCGGT
Source organism: Streptomyces sp. CO7 (assembly GCF_053474865.1). Taxonomy (NCBI): domain Bacteria; kingdom Bacillati; phylum Actinomycetota; class Actinomycetes; order Kitasatosporales; family Streptomycetaceae; genus Streptomyces; species Streptomyces sp. CO7. Next base: position 2,359 of record NZ_JBRIOU010000212.1, on the reverse strand, counting down.
GGGTGACGGCGTCGCCGGGGCGGGGGGTGCGCAGGGACTCGAGCTCCGGGGGCGGAGCCTCGCCGTTGCCCATGGCGTCGACGGTGGCGCCGGCCCGCACGGGGTTGCCCTGGGCGGCCTGGTGGACGCCCTCGACCAGCAGGGTGTCCGCGACGGCGTCCACGGCGTCGTCCAGGTCGTCCAGCACCTCGGTGAGTGCGGCGATCTCGGCGGTGGAGCCGGCCGGGACGCCGACGTTGCGGACCAGGTCGAGGCGGCCGGCGGCGCGGCGGCGGTGCAGGCGCAGACCGTCGGTGACGTCCTCGGCGACCACGCGCTCCTCCACCGCCCCGTCGTGCGCGACATGGGTGGCCGTGGTGGGGGCGAGCTCCCGGAAGCGGTCGGTCCAGGACGCGAGGGTGCCCGACGGGTGGTCCTGCAGGGCGCGCTCGAACCGGTAGCCGAGCAGGGAGCCCAGCGGCCGGCCCTGACGGACGCCGTCGATGAGCCAGGCCGCGGTGCGGGCCCGGGTGGAGGTGAGGTCGACGGCGGTGGGAGCGTCCGGCCTGTCCCCGTGGGCGCGCTGCGCGGCGCGCAGCAGGGCGGCGGTGGTGGCCTGGGCGAGCGAGGGCGCGTGGACGGGGCCCGCGGTGCCGTCGGCGGCGAACAGGGTCCACGGCCTGCTGTCGCCGGGGGCGGCGAGGGGGTCGGTCCGCTCCCCCTCCGGCCGACGCTCGTGGGGGACCTGGGTCGGCGCCGTGGAGCGCGGCACCACGTCCAGCAGCCAGCCGTAGCCGCCGAGGTGGCTGCCGGAGGAGGCGCGGTTGCGGAGGTGCTCCAGACGGCGGGTGGCCAGGGAGGTGATCCAGGCGTCCAGCCGGTGGGAGGTGGCGTCCAGGGTCTGGGCGAGCAGGAGCTCCAGCTCGCCGGAGGGCAGCGCCGCGAGCGCGGCGGCGGACTCCAAAGCCTGGTACAGCGGGGCCAGTTCGGGCCGCTGCCGGGCGGCGTCGGTCCACAGGTAGGTCTCGGCCCTCAGTCCGGTTCCGGGGACGGTGCGCCGGGCCCGGGTCCAGACGGTGGCGGTGAGCGCCTCCGGGTCGGTGTCCACCACCTCCGGTTCGCGCCGGCCGGGGGTGCCGGTGCCCAGCACGACGTCCACGGCGCGGGCGTACTCGGCGAGCAGCGAGTGCCGGACCAGGCGGTAGAGGAGCGGGGTGGCCGTGGCCGCGGCGGGGCCGTTGCCGAGGTCGTGCCACCAGCGGGCCCAGGGCAGGTTTCCGCGGTCCTGGAGGGAGGGGACTGCGGCCCACGCGGGCGCCGGGTCGACCGGGGTGGCGAGGGCGGCCAGGTATTCGGCCGGCGTTCCTCCGGGGGTGCCGGCGGGCGCGTCGGTCCAGGGGTGGTCGAGCGGCCAGGACTCCTTGGCGAACAGCAGGCGCCCGGGGCCGAGTTCCCAGCGGGGCAGTCCGAGCCGGGCGGAGAGGGAGGCGGTCTGGGAGGCGAGACCGGTGCGCCACTGGTCGTTGAGGGCGAGCGGGCCGAACCGCCAGAGGGCGGTGACGTAGTCGGCGCCCAGACCGCTGCGGGCGTGGACGCGCCGCGCGGTGGGGGCCATGCCGAGGATCTCGGCCACGGTGTGCCGGCCGGCCGCGCCGCGGGTGATGCGGGGGACGGCCGCCGGGTCGGCGGCGGACGGGGCCCAGACACGGTCGCGCAGGGTGCGCAGGAAGGCGGGGACGGCCGGCGGCAGCGGTGGCGTGCCGAGGCTGTCGCCCTCCAGGTCGGTCCAGCGGTCCAGCGCCAGCACGGGGAGCAGGCCGTAGGGCTGGGCGCCGACGCGCAGGGCGGGCAGCGGGCCGCCGGGACGCAGGAAGCGTCGGGCGTGCTCGCGGGCGCCGCGGATCTGGGCGTCGGTGAAGTGGCCCTCGCCGAACTGGGAGAGGTAGTAGCCCCAGGTCGCCTCCCACAGGGCGGTGGCCATGTGGCGGGCGCCGGCCTGGTCGCGACGGTGGGCGTCGCGGGCGCGGGACAGCGGGGCGGGCCGGTTCATGCCGTCGGGGCCCTTGACGCCGTCGAGATCGGTGACGGTCTGCAGGCCGAGGGCACGGCAGGTCGCTCTGGCGTTGCTCTCGGGGTCACTGGGCGCCCGGTCGGCGATCCGGACGCGGTGGGCGCCGCGGTTCTCCTGGTCGTCGCGGCTGTACCGGGAGGTCGCGGTGGCGGTGTTGTTGGAGGGGGCGCCGGGCGGGACGTAACCCAGCCCCCGGGTGTGGTACTGGGCCTCCAGGAGGGCGGACAGTTCGGCGGTGGCGGTGCCCGAGCCGCCTTCGTGCACTCCGTAGGCGAGGATCTGTGCGTACCCGGTGCCGCGCGGCAGGCG
>NZ_JBRIOU010000211.1:0-2419 GCF_053474865.1 Streptomyces sp. CO7 | reverse complement strand
GGGGGGGGGCGGGCGCCGCCCGGCCCACCCCGGTCCGCCAGGTCGACCGGTGCCCAACCTCACCGCGAACCGCGCAGGGGACGCGCCTCACGTGCCGTGCCGTCAAAGTCCGCGCAGCACAGCTCAATTGAGGGTATGCGCCGTTAGCCTGCGGTGATGAACGGCTTCCTCGCCCAAGTGATGGACCTGCAACGCGCCTACACCTGGCAGGTGACTCCGGAGATGGAGCGCCGCGGCCGGATCGTGAAGAGGGAGATCCCCGGCGCCCTCGAAGCGCATCGCGCGGCGATGGCCGGAGCGCTGGACATACCCGTCGAGCGGGTGCTGATCGAGGGCGCCGACGGGGTGGGGCGCAAGAGCGTCGTGCCGTGGGTCCGGGTGAGCGACGTCGAGATGTCACCGAGCGCCATGGACGGCTGGTACGTGGTCCTGCTGTTCGCCGCGGGTGGGGAACGGGCCTACCTCACGCTGATGCAGGGGACGACCTTCTGGACCGGAAGGGAGCTGCGGTCCCGTGGCGCCGAGGCGCTCGCCGCCAGAGTGGACTGGGCGTACCCGCACATCGCGGAGGCTGCGGAGGGCCGGGCAGGGCTGCTGCGACGCATCCACCTCCCGGGTGGGAAGAAACTGGGCCGCGCCTACGAGCTCGGCACCGTCGTCGCCCTCGAGTACCGCCGCGACGCGCTCCCCGACGCGAACGCCTTCGTCGACGACCTGCTGTTCATGGCCGGGCTGCTGCGCCGGATCTACGCGGCGGAGACCACGGCGACCTACATACCCGGCGACCCCGTCCCCGAGGTGCTGGACGCGGAGGTGTCCGCGAACCGGGCGGCCGGGCGGAGCATCTCCGAGCCGCGGCCCCGGCCGGCGGCGGCCACCCGCGGCGGGCAGGGGTTCCTGCTGTCGGCGGTCGAACGGCAGCTGATCGAGCGGCACAGCGTCGGCAAGGCCACGGAGCACTTCGAGGCGCAAGGCTGGAAAGTGGCGGACGTCGGCGCCAACCGGCCGTACGACCTGCACCTGACCAGGGGCGACGAGGCCGCGCACGGCGCGGAACCGCACATCGAGGAACTGCACGTCGAGGTCAAGGGCACCACATCGCTCGGCCAGGCCGTCGTGCTCACCCGGGCCGAGGTCGATGCCCAGCGTGAGTTCGCTCCCCGCAACGCGCTGGTGATAGTGCACTCGATACGGCTGGACCGCTCCGGCGCGGAGGTCACGGCGCAAGGAGGTGTGCTCCACTGCACCTCGCCCTGGCGGATAGACCAGCCGGACCTCACCCCGATCTCATACCTGTACCGGACTGACCTGGCGTGAGGGGCACGGGCCGACGGGTTGTCCACAGGCCCGGCGGAGAGGAGTCCTGCGGGCGTACCTTGCGCGGGTGAATGCGAAGGCGAAGGCGAAGTCGAATGCGAAGGCGGATGTGGATGTCCGGCGGCTGGGGCGGGAACAGGTCGTCACGCTCGAGGAGTTGCTGGCGGCCGGAGTCACCCGAAGCGCTGTCGACCACCGTCGCCGGAATCACTGGCAGGAACCACTGCCGCGGGTGTTCGTGCTGCACAACGGACCGCTGACCTGGCGGCAGAAGTTCCACGCCGCGTTGTGTTACGCGGGCCCCGGTGCACGGCTCACCTCGCTGGCCGTGCTGGCGCTGCACGGCTTCCGCGACGCGCCGTCCCTGTCGTCGCTGTCGTCCCTGTCGTCGAAGGGGACGCTGCACGTCCTCCTGCCGTCACCGTCGAAGCGCCGCTCGGTTTCGTTCGTGCAGGTGGCGCGCACCCGGCGGCTTCCGCCCCGCCCGACGTTCGTAGCCGGCTTTCCGTGCGTCCCGCTGCCGTGGGCCGTCGCCGACGCGTGCGCCGGCACCCTGCGGCCGGGCTGCCTGTACGAGGCCGTGCAGCGGCATCGGGTCGGCGCGGCGGCGCTGCGGGAGGCGTTCCGGACCCGTCGGGTGCCCGTGACCGGGGAACTCGCCGCCGTGCTCGCGGACCTCACGGCCGGTGCGCATTCCGTGGCCGAGGGGTGGGCACGTCGCCTGATCGCCCGCAGCGGCCTCCCCGACCCGTTGTGGAACCAGGACCTCTTCCTGGACGGCGAGTGGCTCTGCCGCCCGGACGCGTACTGGCCCGAGCACGGTGTGGTGCTGGAGATCGATTCCGTGCGTCACCATCAACTCGGTGCGGACTTCCAGCGGACCACCGCCCGGCATGCGCGCATCGCGGCGGCAGGCCTGTGCGTCCTCCCGGTCACCCCGGCCCACCTCCGTGACGCCCCGCACCGGTTCCTGGCCGCGTTGACCCAGGTCATGTCCCACGCCCCCTATCCCGGCGTGCCCCGCGTGTCGCTGGAGCGGCGTCGGGAGGGGGCCGAAATTCACGCTGGGGCGTGGAAAAGCGGGCGCACACCTGTGGGGTAG
>NZ_JBRIOU010000210.1:0-2424 GCF_053474865.1 Streptomyces sp. CO7 | reverse complement strand
TTGCGGACCCGGCGGGATCAGTGACCCAGGCGGATGCGGTAGGCGAAGTCGCCGCCCTCGGCGTTGGCGCCGGACTTGTCGACGACGTACGCGATGCCGTCCTCGATCTCGACGTGGTTCGGGTTGGCCTCGGTGACCAGGTCGCGCACGGTGCCGCGCCGGGGGTCGACGACGGAGACCGTGGCGGCGACGCGGTTGGCGACGACCAGCTTGCCGGTGCGCTCGTCGGTGGCCACGGACAGCGCGCCCGCGCCGGTCGGGATGGTGGCCTTGACGGTGCTGGTGCGCAGGTCGACGACCGAGACGGTGCCGTCGGTCTGGTTGGCGGTGTAGGCGGTCCGGCCGTCCTTGGAGAGGGAGACCGAGATCGCGCCGGCGCCGGCCGGGTGCAGCTTCACGGCGTCCTTCCAGGGGGAGATCTCGATGACCTGGGCGCCGTTCAGGTCGGTCGCGTAGACCTTGCCGCTGCGCTCGTCCAGCGCCAGGCCGGCCGGGCGGGAGCCCTCGACCGTCACGCGGCGCTTCTCCTCGAAGGTGTCGGTGTCGAAGGCGACCACCTCGGCGGAGTTCACCGCGCTGACCCAGGCGGTGTCGCGGCGGGTGTCCACCACGACCTCGCGGGCGTGGCTGACGTTCGGGAGGAAGGCGAGGTGCTTGCCGGTCCGCTGGCTGTAGACGGCCACGCCGTTGTCGCGTGTGTTGGCGACCCAGACCGTGTTGTTCTCGTCGTCCACCTCGACGCCGTACACGGCCTCGCGCCTGCCGGTCGCCGCGTCCAGCAGGGGCGGGGAGATGGTGTCCAGGACCTCGAGGGTGTCGGGGTCGAGCTTCAGCAGGGCGGTCTCGGTGACCGGCGGCCGGCCCACGGCGGTGGCGGCCCAGAGCACGTCGTTGCGCTCCGAGTAGGCGGTCTGGTACTGCCCCTTGGCCACGGCCGTCTTGGTCGCGATCGAGGGAGCCTGGTGACCGGCGCCCGTGCCCGGGTGGGCGGCGGCCGGACCGGCCGGCGACATGCCGGCGGCGAGGGCCACCGTCACGGCGGCGGCACGGCGGATGCGACGGGTGATGCTCATGGGTCGGCGAACTCCTTGTACCGGGGCGCTCCCGGTGGAGCACCTGCAGGATCAACTTAGCTTAGGCTTACCTAACTTCGACGTTCCTCCACAGTGACAACTGTCACAACTGGCCGCATATACAGGGAAGTTGAGACGGCGAAGGCCACCCTCGGCTGCGACATGTGTCGCGCGCGAGGGTGGCCTTCGCCGGGGTGGGAGAGGTCAGTGACCGAGGTCGATCCGGTAGCCGAGGTCGAAGCCGTCGGCACCGGCGCCCGACTTGTCGAGCACATAGGCGGTGCCGTCGACGACCGTCACGTGGTTCGGGTTCTTCTGCGTCGGCAGGTTCTGCACCGCGCCCGTCCGCGGGTCGACGACCGAGACGGTGGCGGCGACGCGGTTGACGACCACCAGGTTGCCGGTGCGCTCGTCGGTGGCCACGGAGAGCGCGCCCGCGCCGGTCGGGACGGTGGCCGTGAGGGTGCCGGTGTTCAGGTTGACCACCGAGACGGTGCCGTCGGTCTGGTTGGTGGTGTAGGCGGTCCGGCCGTTCCTGGACAGCGAGACCGAGATCGCGCCGGCGCCGGCCGGGTGGAACTTGACGACCTCGTCCTTGTACGGGGAGAACTGCGCGATGCGCGGGTTGTTGAGGTCGCTCGCGTACACCTTGCCGGTGTTCTCGTCCAGGGCGAGGCCCATGAAGCCGGCGCCCTCGACGGCGATGCGCTTCTTCTCCTCGAAGGTGTCCGTGTCGAAGGCGACGACCTCGCCGCTGTTGAACGAGGTGGCCCAGGCCAGGTCGCGCTTCTCGTCCACCACGACCTCGCGGGCGTGCCCGACGTTCGGCAGGGAGGCGAGGTGCTCGCCGGTGGCCTGGCTGTAGACGGCCACGCCGTTGTCGCGGGTGTTGGTGACCCAGACGGTGTTGTTCTCGTCGTCCACGTCGACGCCGTAGACGGCCTCGCGGGCGCCGGTCGTCTCGTTGACCACCGGAGGGGTGAAGGTGTCCAGGACCTCGAGGGTGTCGGGGTCGAGCTTCAGCAGGGCGGTCTGGGTGACCGGCGGACGGCCGGTGGACGCGGTCGCCCACAGGACGTCGTTCCGCTCGGAGTAGGCAGTCTGGTAGAGGCCCTTCCACACCGGGGCGGTGGTCTCGACGGTGGCCGGCTCCGGCGTGAACGGCGTGGCGGAGGCCGGGGCGGTGAGGGTGAGGCCGGCGGCGGCGGCCACGGTGACGGCGGCGGCGACGCGGAGGCGTGCGGAGTTCATGAAGGGTCGATCTCCTGACGGAAGGGAGGCGCGAGTGGTGGAAGTGCCCTGCGCGGGACAGTGGTTGCGGAGCGGGGGTCAGCCGGCCGCGGGGGCCTCG
>NZ_JBRIOU010000209.1:0-2473 GCF_053474865.1 Streptomyces sp. CO7 | reverse complement strand
GTCCCCGCAGCCCCGCCGCCGTGGAACGCCCGAGTCCCGGTCCCTCCACAGGCCGGTAACGTTCCGCCCCACGCGAGGGCCGCGATGATCGCTCTCCCGCACAATCCCCTCACCGACCGTCGTACGACGACCGGTTGCGGACGGACGAGCGGGGGAGACGCGATATGCCCATGTACACGAGAGGTTCCAGGAAGCGGTGGCTGCTCCCGCTGGCGCTGGGCCTGACCGTCGCCCTGGCCGGCCTGGTCGTGCCGGTGATCAGCCTGGTGTCCGCGATCGCCGACCACCGCGCCTATCTCGCGGCACCGCCGTGCGCCGACGGCACGTCGTTCGAGGACACGACCGACTGCCGCGTGAGCCAGAGGTCCACGGACACGAGCGTCAAGGTCGGCGGCGGCGACGACGGCAGCGAAACGGTCCGCTACCTCTTCGTGTCCCTGCCCGACGGGTCCAGCGCGTTCACGTCGCTGCGGGACGAGTCCGACGCGGTCAGCGTCCGGGAAGGCCAACCGGTCACCGTCATCGCCTGGCGCGGTGAAGTACGGGAGTTCGTCGTCCCCGACGACCGGATACCCGCCGAGGCCTACCCCGGCGGCTGGACGGAGACCGAGCTGCGCCCGACGTGCTTCCTGCTCCTTCTCGGAGGCGGCCTCCTCCGGACGTCGCACCGGATGCGCGGGCTGCGCCAGGAGGGCCGGAGCCGGGAGTCCGTCGGCCGGTGGAGCGTGTCCGTCCCGTTCGTCACCACGATGCTGTTCGGCGTCCTCGCCCTCGCGCCGGTGGCCACGGCGCCGAGCATCCATGCCGCTGCGACCTCCTCGGCCGTTGCAGCGGTACTCGCCGTGGTCGCCGGCGCGGCACACGGCGCGCGGCAACGCCGCCGTGCCGCACGCGAGGCCGTGGCCCTGTCGCAGCGGTACCTGCCGGAGCCGCCGACCGAGGAGACCGTGGTGCCGGCGGCCGTGCTCGGCGACGTGCCGTACAGCGGGGAGGAGACGCAGTACCTGTTCATCGGGCCGGAAGGACTGTCGCTCGAGCCCTTCGTCGAGCCCTCCGAGCCCTCCGAGCCCTTCGGGCCCTCTGAAGCCGCCCCGACCGGCACCGGCGACGCACCGCGGGACGGAGGCGACCCCGTACCCGTCCCGCCCCTCTCCTTCGTCCGTCTCCACGGCACCGTGCCCGAGGACCCCCGCTGCGCCGCAGTGGAACGGCCGGTCGCGGTCGAGTGCCGTGACGGCGAGCGGGAGGTGCTGCTGGTCGTCTCCGAACCCCACGTGCCAGCGCTCTTGGGCGCGCTGGAAGCCCCGGTGAGCTCCGGAACCCGGGAGCAGGCTTAACGGCAGCGCTGCGGAGAGACGTGGCAGGTCTCGCCCGGTGGTGCGGCCATCCCGGCCCTTCTTGTCGGCGCCTCCACATAGGGTGCGTCCGCCGCGCACGGCATCGCGACGAGGAGGAACTGTGGGAGCCAAGACCGGACTGTTGGTGTACACCGATGGGGACGCGCCGTCGCTCCTACGTCAGGTGGGCGCAGCCGATGTGGACCGCACCCTTGCGCTGATGCGACGGCTCTGTCCGGGCCACGAGATCGAGCCTTGCGATGGCAGGGTCCTTGCCAGTGGCCTCTACCCGCCCGTGGGCACCGTGTACGCCGCCAGTTGGCCCGGTGTCGAGGTCATCGGGGATCAACGAGTGATGATCGACTCTCCCTCCCAACTCCCGAACCACGTCGTCGAGGCGAGCGCCGGCCGACGTCTCGTTCTCCACGCCATGCACAGCGTCGTCGACTGGCTCGCGTTCGCCGTGTGGGAGGACGGCCGCCTGGTCCGCTCCCTCAGCGTCTCGCCCGACAGCGGCATCATCGAGGACATCGGCGAACCGCTCCGCTTCGAGCTGCCCTATTGGGCAGGTGACCGTCCCGCCGACGTCATCCCTTGGTCCGACGAGGAGGGAGAGGAGGAGGACGAGGAGCCGTACCCGCTGCCTTTCCACCCGCTGGACTTCGGCGAAGAAGTCCTGCGCGCGCTCTGCGGATTCGTCGTGGAGGGCAACCGCGAGCCCGACGACGTCGACGCGACGCGCATCCGCCTTCACGGATTCCACGTTCACGACCGCCACGGTCCCCTCGCTGAGGGGTAGGCGACAGAACGGGAGCGGGTCGCTGAGGCGGCCCCTGCTCAGCCGCCGCCGGCTGTCGACTGCTGTCCGCGACCGGTCCGGCCACCTTCGGCGACGACTCCGGCGACCTGCTGCGTACGCCACCGACCGCGGTCAGGTCTGCCCGAAGACGGAACCGCACCTTGCGCCCCGGCGCTCTTCGTAAGCCGACCGAACAGCAAGGCGCGGCGCCATCTCCCCCCTCACCCCTCACCGGCCGACGAGCCGCCTCCCCTCGCGCACACCGCCCACACCGTCTTCCCGGAAGGCGGCCGCGGCCGCCTTCCGGGAAGACGGTGTGGGCGGTGTGCGCGAGGGG
>NZ_JBRIOU010000208.1:0-2524 GCF_053474865.1 Streptomyces sp. CO7 | reverse complement strand
GGTCTACTTCAGGTAGGGCCCCGGCGCTCCGATCCGGCCGGGGCCGTCGAGCACGTACACCCGCAGGTTGCCCTTGCCCGGGGCGCCGACGGAGAGCTTCCCGTCGGTGACGACCCGGGTGTCGCCGGTCACGGCGTCCCGGTACGTGCCGTTGGGGATGCCGCTGAAGGAGGCGGCGTGGGTGACGGTGACCAGGGCGAAGCTGTCGGTCCCGCCGGCGGTGTAGCGGCGCTTGTAGGCGATCTCGCCGCTGATGCCCTCGGTGGAGTACTGGCCGGTCTGGAGGGCGGGGATCGCACGCCGGATCTCGTTGAGCCGCTGCAGGTGCTTGACCAGCGGCTGTTCCAGCGTGGTGGCGACCGCGCCGGAGGCGGAGTCGACCTTTCCGAACTGCGAGGCCTTCACCTCGCCCTGGAGGTGGTCGCCGTAGTAGGCGCGCCCCGTGGTCGCCAGCGGGCAGGTGGGCCCGCAGTCGATCTTCTTGCCCTTCTGGAACTCGATCTCCGATCCGTAGTAGAGGGTGGGGATGCCGCGGAAGGTCCACATCAGGGACATGTTCTCGGCCCAGGCGTCGGTGCCGCCGGTGTAGCGCTCGCCGCTCTTGTTCGGGCCGTAGTCGTGGCTGTCGACGTAGACGACGTTGTAGGTGGCGTCGTTGACCGAGTCGTCGGAGTCCTTGCCGTTGTGGAAGGCGTTGGTCGCGTCGCCGAAGTTCATGTGCATGCGCATGTCGATGATGTTCATGCCGGAGAACCTGCTGTGGTCGGGCGCGTGGTAGGCGTTGCCCGCGAGGAAGGCGTTGGCGGACGTCGGCTGGGCGGCCACGCCGGCGGTGTTCTCGTACGCGTACATCTCGAGGGCGGCCTTGGCGTCGTCCGTGTCGTACTCCTTGCGCTCCTTCCAGGTGAAGAACTGCGCGGAGTGGTTGACCGAGCCACGGTTCCACTTGTCGTTCACGAAGGCGCCGACCTCGCCGAAGACGAAGAAGTTCTTCGCGGCCTCGGCGCCGTGCCGCTGGGTGACCCGTTCCTGGATCGCGGGCAGGAAGCGCCGGTTCCAGGTGGTGCGCGGGACGTGCACGGCGGTGTCGACACGGAAGCCGTCGACGCCCATGTCGATGTACTTGTCGTAGGCGCCGATCAGGTAGTTCTGCACCGTGGGGCTCTCGGTGTTGAAGTCCGCCAGATCCTCGTGGAGCCAGCAGGAGCGGGAGTCCTCGCCCTCCCAGTTGCCCAGCCAGCAGTTGTGGTACAGGGACTTCGGCCAGGTGCCCGAAGTGGGGCTGGGCCACTGGCAGTTGTAGATGCGGTAGCCCTCGGGCGAGGTGGACGAGGTGGCCTTGCCCCAGTTGAGGCAGGTGTTGCCGGTGGGCTGCTCGGTCGACCACAGGTCGCCGTTCCAGTACGACTTGCCGGACTTGGGCTCGACCGTCAGGCCGTCGTACTCGAAGGAGGCGTTGGGCTCGTCGTAGTACCAGCTCCACTGGGCGTCCCGCACCCCGTAGTGCTTGGGCGTGAACAGCCCCTTGGCGCCCCAGCGGGAGGAGTGGTTGTAGACGACGTCCTGGTAGATCTTCATGCCCTTGGCGTGGGCGGCGTTGATGAGGTCCTGGTAGGAGGCGCCCGCGGACTCCAGGCGGCGGTCGACCCGGTAGAAGTCGTAGCCGTGGTAGCCGTGGTAGTCGTAGTCGGACCGGTTGAGGACCACCGGGGTGATCCAGACCGCCGACATGCCGAGGCCCTTGATGTAGTCGAGCTTGTTGATCAGACCCTTGAAGTCGCCGCGGAACATGGGGTCGTCGTTGGCGGCGTTGCCGGAGCGCACGTGCTGGCTGCCGCCGCGGTTGTTGGAGCTGTCGCCGTCGTTGAAGCGGGCGGTGAGGACGAAATAGATCGGGTCCTTGCGCGGGTCGGTGCCCAGCGGCTTGCCCGGCGCGGCGGCGGGCGGCCGGTCGCCGGTGGTGGCGGTGGCCGCGGCCGACGCGGCGGAGAGGTTGCCGGCCGCGTCCGCGGCGCGGACGGTGAAGGTGTAGGCGGTCCTCTCCTCCAGGTCCCCCACCGACAGCACGGTCGAGCTCACGTCGGTGACCACCGCGCCCTTGGTGCCCCCGGTGCGGGTGACCTGGTACCGGGCGACCTGCCGGTCGTCGGTGGAGGGCTCCCAGGTCAGTACGACGGACACGCCGTCGGCCTTGGCCGTCACCTTCGTGGGGACGGTCGGCGCCTTGGTGTCCGGCACCTCGGCGGCGCAGGGGTCGGCGGCGTTCTTCACCACGACCCGGTCCTTCACGGTGCTCACGCCGCCCGGGAGCGTGTAGTCGCTGCCGTTGTTGTTGTCCCAGACGCCGTTGCCGTTGTTGAACACGGCCTGCATCGACGTGCCGGTGCCGAGGTCGACGGTCCTGCGCACCCAGCCCGTGCAGGCGGCCTCCATGCCGATGCCGGGCACCGCCGTCCAGGATCCCCCGGCCGGCTTGTAGTGCAGGTTCGTGGTGGTCCAGCCGACAGCGGCGGTCGAGTAGTAC
>NZ_JBRIOU010000207.1:0-2551 GCF_053474865.1 Streptomyces sp. CO7 | reverse complement strand
GAACACATCACCGGCATGGGCGCACAGAAGGCGACCGCCCTGCCGGCCCTGACTCCCGCCGCCCCCACGTCAGGGCTCCTGCCCGCGTCCTTCGCCCAGCGACGGCTGTGGCTCCTGGCCGACCTGGACGGCGACAGCACCGCCTACAACGTTCCGCTGTCGGCGCGGGTCGACGGGGCCGTGGACACGGCGGCGCTGGAGGCCGCGCTCAACGACGTCGTCGAACGCCACGCCCCGCTGCGCACCCTGATCGAGACGGTGGACGGCGACCCGTGCCAGCGTGTCCTGCCGCCGGACGAGGCCCGCGTGCGGGTGGAACGGCGCGTCACCACCCCGGGAGCCCTGGAGTCCGACCTGGTGACGGCCGCGGGACACCGGTTCGACCTGCGGACGGAGATCCCGCTGCGGGTCACCGTGTTCGAGCCCGGTGACGGATCGTGCGTGCTCCTGGTGCTGCTCCACCACGTGGCGACGGACGGCGCGTCGAACGGCGTGTTCTTCGAGGACCTGTCGCGGGCCTATGCGGCACGGGTGTCCGGTGCGGCGGGCAGCATGCCGGCGCCGCTGCCGGTGCAGTACGCGGACTACGCGCGGTGGCAGCGGACGGTACTGGGGGCGGCCGACGACCCGGAGAGCGTGCTGGCGCGGGAGCTCGGGTTCTGGCGCTCGGCGCTGAACGGGCTGCCCGAGGAGCACGGTCTGCGCCTGGACCGACCGCGTCCCGCCCGGGCCTCCCATCGAGGCGGCGAAATCGGAGTGGACCTCGGCCCGGATCTTTTCGCCCGGGTGGGTGAGCTGGCCCTTGTGGAGGGCTGCACGCCGTTCATGGTGGTCCATGCCGCCCTGGTCGCCGCTCTGACCCGGTTCGGCGCCGGCACCGACCTGGCGGTGGGCACGCCGGTCGCCGGTCGCGGGGATGAGCAGTTGCGCGACCTGGTCGGGTTCTTCGTCAACACCCTGGTGCTGCGCACCGACAGCAGCGGAGACCCGACCTTCCGGGAGCTGCTGGCGCGGATCCGTGCGACCGATCTGGATGCCTTCGCCCACCAGGAAGCGCCCTTCGACCTCGTCCTCGACTCCGTCAACCCGACCCGCTCGCTCGCCCGTCACCCGCTCTTCCAGATCTGCCTCACCCTTGACGTCGCCGCCGCCCCCCGTCTGAGCCTGCCGGGCAACGGGACGGGTGACGTGGTCCCCGTCGTGAACGGTTCGGCCAAGTTCGACCTCGAGTTCCTGCTCCGGTCGGACGACACCCGAGGGTTGCACGGGACGGTTCTGTTCGCACAAGACCTGTTCGACGACGACACCGTGCGGCGCATGGTGACCGTCCTGGGCCAGGTCCTCGAACAGGTCCTCGCCGACCCCGGCCACCGGATCGGCGACCTCGACGTCCTCTCCCCCGACGAGCGCTCATTGCTCACCGGGAGCTGGGCCGGCAGCAGCGCCGACACCGACGACGTCTCGCTGGTGGAGCAGTTCGAGAAGCAGGCGGAACGTTTCCCCGACCGGGTCGCGCTGATCGACGGAGACCGGCAAGTCACTTACCGGGAACTCAACGCGGCCGCCAACCGCTGGGCCCACCACCTGCGCGACCAGGGCCTGCGGCGGGGCGACATGGCCGGCGTCCTGCTGGAACGAGGCGCCGACTTCGCCACCGCGGTCGTCGCCGTCGCCAAGACCGGCGCCGCCTACACCCTCCTCGACCCCGACTTCCCCGACGAGCGACTGCACGCCGCCGCCACCGACGCGGGCATACACCTCCTCGTCACCGACCCCACCCTCGCCGCACGACTCGACGGCCCCTGGGCCACGATCACTCCCTCGCCGGAGGCAATGTCAGGTCTGTCCGAGTCAAACCTCTCCCTGCCTCTGTCCATCGACGACGTGGCGTGCCTGATGTTCACCTCCGGGTCGACCGGCCGGCCCAAGGGCATCCTGTCCTCCCACCGGAACCTGGTGTCGACGGTCACCGCTCAGACCTACGGAAACTTCGGCGCCGACCAGGTGTTCCTCCAGTGCTCGCCGGTGTCCTGGGACGCGTTCAGCCTCGAGTTCTGGGGTGCTCTTCTCCACGGCGCAACCACCGTCCTGCAACCGGGTCAGCGCCCGGAGCCCGCGCTGATCACCGAACTTTCGCGCCGCCACCGCGTCACGATGCTGCAGCTGTCGGCGAGCCTGTTCAACTACCTCGCCGACGAGCACCCCGACGCCTTCGACACCGTCACCGTCGCCTACACGGGCGGTGAGGCAGCCTCCCCGGCACACGTCCACAAACTCCAGCGGCTGAAGCGCGGCATCACCGTCGTCAACGGCTACGGTCCCGCCGAATCCATGGGCTTCACCACCACCCACACCATCGAACCCGCTGATCAGCCTCACCCGACGATCCCCGTAGGGTCACCCATCACCAACAAGGGCGCCTTCGTTCTCGACAACCACCTCCAACTCACCGCCCCCGGCGTGACCGGCGAGCTCTACCTCGCCGGCGACGGCCTCGCCCACGGCTACCTCGGCCGCCCCGACCTCACCGCCACCCGCTTCATCCCCAACC
>NZ_JBRIOU010000206.1:0-2637 GCF_053474865.1 Streptomyces sp. CO7 | reverse complement strand
CAGCGTCCGTACCGGCCCGGGGTGACACCGAGATGACGCCGGAAGTGCCGGGTCAGATGGGACTGGTCGTGGAAGCCCGCCGCGACCGCCACCTGGGCGGCGGGCCGGCCCGCCAGCAGGAGCCGCCTGGCCCGCTCCACCCGACGGGCCGTCAGGTACTGGTGCGGCGCTATCCCGAACGCCGCCCCGAAGGCCCGCACCAGATGGGTGGGGTGCGCATGGACCAGCCGCGCCGCCTCCTCCAGCGTGACGCCCTCCACCGTCCGTTCGTCGAGGAGTTCCCGCAGCCGGTGCGCGACGCCCCGGGCGGCTGCCCCGGTGGCCGGCGGCGCCGTGGCGGCCGGAGACGACCCCAGGTGCCCGCGCAGCCGCTCGGTGATCAACCGCAGCCGGCTCTCCGCCTCCAGCTCGTCACCGGACCGGCCCAGCGCCGCGTGCAACTGCCCCACCCGACGCCGCAGCACCGGGTCGCGCAGATCGGGGCCGTCGACCGCCGGGCCGATCAGGCTCGCGTCCAGCACGCTCAGGTCCAGGTACACGACCCGCTTGCGGAAGCCCAGCGGCGTCGCCGGCGCCCCGTTGTGCGCGACGTGCGGCGGCAGCAGCGACACCACGTCCCGCGGCGTACCGCGCCCCCGGTGCCGGTCGAGGTCGTACCGCACGGCGCCGTCGTCGACGATCAGCAGCGTCCACGCGTCGTGCACGTGCATCGGATACGCGTGCTCCGCGAACCGGGCGTGGAACACCTCGACGACGCCCGGGATCCCCGGCCGCCACGCGGTCACCTCCGGGCCCGTCGGTACCTGCATGCCAAGAACGTACAAGACGGGACGAAGGCCCGGCGGGCACGCTCGCACCATGAGATCCGACACGACGACGACCGGCGTCACCACCGTCCCGCCCGCCCGCTTCGACACGAAGATCGCCGTCCTGCTGCGCACCGACCTCGCGCCCTGGCAGCGCCTGAACGTGACGGCGTTCCTCGTCAGCGGGCTGGGGACCGAGGTGCCCGAGGTCGTCGGCGAGCCCTACGCCGACGCCGACGGCACGCCCTACCTGCCCATGTTCCGCCAGCCCGTCCTGGTCTTCGAGGCCGCCGAGGAGACCATGACCGCCGCGCACGGCCGCGCCCTCTCCCGGGACCTGCCCCGCGCCGTCTTCACCTCCGACCTCTTCGCCACCGGCAACGACCACGACAACCGCGCCGCGGTCCGTGCCGTCCCGCGCGACGACCTGGACCTCGTCGGCCTCGCCGTGTACGGACCTCGCAACGCGGTGGACAAGGTGCTCAAGGGGACGCGGATGCACCCCTGACGCGCAGGCGCCGGCGGCCCGGTCGAGGCACCGGTCAGCGAAGGTCCTGGTGCTCCGGAGGACCCTCCTCGGCCGCCGTGGTCCGCGCCCCGGGGTCCTCGGCCGCCTCCGGGGCCGGGGCCGGGGGCGGCGTCGACGCGGCCGCCTCCGGTCGCGCGCCGCGGCCGAGGAAGCACACGACCGCGGCGACCGTTCCCACTGCTGCCGCCGCGAGCAGCAGGACGCGGTGGTCGACCAGGGCGAGCAGGCCCGCCCCCGCCGCCAGCGCCAGGGCGTTCGGCGCGAACAACAGCGTGTTCGCCGTGGCCGCCGCCCTGCCCAGCAGCTCGGCCGGGATCTCCCGCTGCACGGCGGTCATGGCGGCGATCAGCACGCAGGGCAGGCCCGCCCCCACCAACGCGGAGGCCACCAGGGAGACCGGCACCGACGGGACGACCCGCAGGCCGACGCCCAGCGCGAACAGGGCGATGCCCGCCGCCGCGAACACCCGCTCGGGCACACGCCGCAGCAGAGCACCGGCGCACAGTCCGCTGACCACGGAGCCACACCCCTGCACCGCGTACAGCCCCCCGACGAAGGCGGGTTCACGGTGCAGTCCGGCGTCGACGACGGCGTACACCGCCGCCCCGTTCAGCCCGGCCACACCCATGGTCGCCGCCCCGGCCAGGACCAGCCGCCGCAGGGCGGGACGAGCCCACAGGCCGCGCATTCCCTCGGCGGCGTCCGAGAACCGATGCCGGGTGCCGGCGGGGGAAGGGGCGGGCTCGGACACACGCATGAGGGCGAACGCCGCCGCGGCCAGCACGAAGGTGGCGGCGTCCAGCAGGACCACACCGGCGCCACCGAACCGCACGAACAGCCCCGCGCCGACCAGCGGCGCCACCAGTTTCATGCCTTCGTTCGCCGTCATCCG
Source organism: Streptomyces sp. CO7 (assembly GCF_053474865.1). Taxonomy (NCBI): domain Bacteria; kingdom Bacillati; phylum Actinomycetota; class Actinomycetes; order Kitasatosporales; family Streptomycetaceae; genus Streptomyces; species Streptomyces sp. CO7. The sequence goes on along the minus strand of NZ_JBRIOU010000206.1, from coordinate 410 downwards.
CAGACCGTTGAAGTCGCCGCGCAGCGGCTCCGGAACGGCGGCGGCCACCAGGGCGGCCTCCGCCGCGTCCAGCAGCACCGTGGCGACGCCGTACAGCGTCAGCACGACGAACAGGAGCCCGACGTCGTCCTTCTCGTCCACGCCGAGGAGAGGCAACAGGGCCAGCGCCATCCCGAGGTTGACCAGGACCAGCAACGGCCGGCGCCGTACCCGGTCCGCCACCGTGCCGATCAGCGGACCGGCCAGCAGGGGAGCCCACACGCAGAAGGTGGTCAGCGCCGCCAGACTGTCCGAACCGGTCAGCGACTTCGCCCACACCCCCGCCGCCAGCGCCATGGCCGAACTGCCGAAGCCCGAGACCACGACACCGCCCAGGTAGAACGCCACCTCGCGGTCACGCAGGACCCGCC
>NZ_JBRIOU010000205.1:0-14848 GCF_053474865.1 Streptomyces sp. CO7 | reverse complement strand
CCCATCTCCTCACATCCGTCACGCCTGCCCGCACCCGAGCGGGAGAACCACCCAGGTTTCTTCGATATGGGAGCTCACCGTGAACCTCCACCACCTGACCGGCTCCGCGCGCCGCAGAGCGGCGGCGCTGGCCACCGCGCTGCTGCTGAGCACCGGCGCCACGCTGTTCACGGCGCCGGCCGCCGCGGCCGCCGGCGGTGACGCCGACAGCACCCTGCGGATGCCCGTCACCGGCATCGGGATGGACAGCCTGAACCCGTTCCTGTCCTATTTCTCGGGCAGTCTGGACGTGTTCGCCGGCATCTACCCGGCGCTCAACACCATCGACGAGAACGGCGCTCCCAAGCCCTATCTGGCGGACTCCTGGAAGACCTCCCGCGATCAGCTCACGTGGACCTTCACGATCCACCAAGGGCTGAAGTGGAGTGACGGGAAGCCGCTGACCGCGCGGGACGCGGCCTGGACGTTCAACCTGATCATGTCGAACCCGACGGCCGCCACGGCCAACGGATCCCTGGTGAGCAACTTCGCCGAGGTGACCGCACCGGACGCCACGACGCTGGTCATCAGGACCAAGAAGCCCCAGGCGAACATGCTCACGGTGAGCATCCCGGTGTCGGGCATCCCGATCGTGCCCCAGCACATATGGCAGTCCCACGTGAAGGACCTCGAGGACTTCAAGAACGACAGCTACCCGATCGTCGGTTACGGGCCCTGGACGCTGACGTCGTACAAGCCCGAGCAGTACGTGAAGTTCGACGCCAACAAGGACTTCCTGCTCGGGGCGCCGAAGTTCGACCACATGATCCAGCAGTCCTACAAGAACACGGACGCGGCCGTGGCCGCCCTGCGCTCCGGCCAGCTCGACTACGTCGCCGGGCTCAACCCGACGCAGTACCAGGCCCTCGAGGGGCAGCGCGGAGTGAAGACCTTCCAGGAGGTCGGCGACCGCTGGAACGGCATCGAGATCAACGGCGGCGCCCGGACCCGCTCCGGGAAGCAGATCGGCACCGGCCACCCGGCGCTGCGGGACGAGAAGGTGCGCACCGCGCTGGCCCTGGCCATCGACAAGGACACCATCGTCAAGAAGGTGCGCAACGGTCTGGCGGAGGCCGCGGACGGCTACCTGCCACCGTCGCTGCCGCAGTTCGACTGGAAGCCCTCGGCCTCCGAGCGGCTCGACCACGACGTCGACAAGGCCAACGCCCTTCTGGACGAAGCCGGCTACACCGAGCGCAAGGACGGCGTGCGCGTGGACCCCGAGTCCGGGCGCACGCTCGAACTGCGCCTGGGCATCCACTCCGACGACGACGGCGACACCAAGGTCTCCACCTACCTCGTGGGCTGGTTCGAGGAGATCGGCGTCAAGGCCACCATCGAGTCCATGAGCAGCTCCAAGCTCAACGCCGACCTGGCCAAGGGCGACTGGGACATCCTCATGGACTCATGGTCCACCGGCCCGGACCCGACGTACCTGCTCGGCATCCAGACCTGCGCGGCCCTGCCGGACGACAAGGGCGAGGGCGGCAGCACCGACTCCTTCTTCTGCGACCCGCGGTACGACGAACTCTTCAAGCGCCAGCAGAGCACCTTCGACGAGGAGGAGCGCGCCGACATCCTCGGCGAGATGCAGCGGATCCTGTACAAGGCGAACCACAACGTCCTCATCTACAACTCGACCGCCCTGGGCGCCTACCGCAGCGACAAGGTGAGCGGCATGGTCCGGGGCGAGCCCGACGCGCAGGGCGCCCACGCGGCCAACTTCTCCTTCCAGACGTACCTGGAGGCGGCTCCGGTCGAGGCGTCCGCCTCCTCCAAGAGCGGTTCGGGCGTCCTGATCGCCGCCGGCGCGGGCGCCGCCGTGGTCCTCGTCGTGGTCGGTGTCGTGGTGGCGCGCCGTCGTTCCTCCGACGAGCGCGAGTAGTCCGTGGCCGACATCCTCGACGTGGCCGTCCCCACCAAGGGGGCGGCCCCCCGGACCCGGCACGGCTCCGGATTCGTCCGTTACGCGGCGGGCAAACTGGCCGCCGCCGCGATGAGCTTCCTGGCCATGCTGGTCATCGGCTTCGTGCTGTTCAGCCTGATGCCCGCGGATCCCGTCCAGTCGATCACCCGCGGGCGTCCCACCAGCGACGCGCAGATGGCCGAGCTCCGTCGCCAGCTGGGGCTCGACCAGTCGGTCCCCGAGCGGTTCCTGCACTTCGTGGGCGACACGCTCACGGGCGACCTGGGCACCTCGTGGGAGTTCCAGCAGCCGGTGAGCACGCTCATCGGCGACCGCCTGTGGCCCACCGTCCTGCTGATGGGCACGGCCACCGTCATCTCGGTCGCCCTCGGCCTCTGGCTGGGCGTCAGGTCCGGTTGGCGGCAGGGCAGCTGGCTGGACCGGATCGCCTCCGGCACCGCGCTGACCCTGTGGTCGGTGCCCACCTTCTGGCTGGGCATCATCCTCCTCATCAGCTTCAGCGTCGGCATCGGGCCCGTGCCCGGCTTCCTGCCCGCGGGCGGCATGAGCGACCCCGCCGTCACCGGCGGCGTCGAGCACGTCCTGGACGTCGCCCAGCACCTGGTCCTGCCCTGTCTGACGATGGTGCTGGTCGTCTTCGCGCAGTACGTGACCGTGATGCGCTCCTCGATCATCGACGAGCTGGGCAGCCCGTACCTGCTCACGGCGCGCGCCAAGGGCCTGCGGGACGAGCAGGTGCGGCGCCGGCACGCGACGCCCAACGCCCTGCTGCCCTCGGTCACCATGATCTTCATGCAGCTGGGCACGGTGCTCGGCGGCGCGATCACGGTGGAGACCGTCTACTCCTGGCCGGGCCTGGGCCTGCTCAGCTACCAGGCCCTCAAGGTGCCCGACCTGCCCCTGCTGCAGGGCACCTTCATCGTCTTCAGCGCATCGGTGATCCTCATGAACCTCCTGGCCGACATCGTCTACCGCTTCCTCGACCCACGGGTGCGTGCCCAGTGACGACTGCAGACACGGTGACCGCGGCGCCCGCCGGCCGGCCGGGCCACTCCTCGGCCACCGCCGACGAGCCCGGGTTCCTGCGCTCCTTCCTACGCGTCCCCTCCGGTGTGGCGGGCGTCGCGATCCTGACCCTGTTCGGGCTGCTGGCCCTGTGCGCCCCCCTGTTCGTCTCCGACGAGGAGCTGGACGTCGTCAAGGTCGACGGCCCCACGCTGCACGCCCCGACGGACGGCTATCCGCTGGGCACCGACCAGGCGGGCCGCTCCATCCTGCTGCTGGTGATCTGGGGAGCGCGCTCCTCGCTCTCCATCGGCCTGATGGCCACCGCCCTGACCGTGGTCCTGGGCAGCGTGATCGGACTGGTGGCCGGTCATTTCGGCGGCTGGACCGGCAAGATGCTGATGCACCTGACGGACTGGTTCATCGCGCTGCCCAGCCTGCCGCTGGCCATCTCGCTGTCCGCGGTCCTGGGGCAGGGCACCGCCTCCATCACCATCGCCATCGGCGTGACGAGCTGGGCGTCCACCGCACGTCTGGTCCGAGCGCAGACCCTGGCGGTGGAGGCCAGACCGTTCATCGAGCGGGCCCGGGCCCTGGGGGCGAACGACACGCAGGTGATGCTGCGGCACGTCCTGCCCAACGTGACGCCGCTGATCCTGGTCTCCTCGACCCTGACGGTGGCCTCGGCCATCCTGTCCGAGGCCACCCTGACCTTCCTCGGTCTCGGCGATCCGACCGCCGTCTCCTGGGGCTCGATGCTGAATTCGGCGCTCAACGGCGGCGCCGTCACCTCCGGCGCCTGGTGGTACCTCTACCCGCCCGGCATCGCCATCCTGATCGTCGTCCTCGGCTTCACGCTGACGGGCCGGGCCGTCGAGCACATTCTCAACCCGAGGTCGGTGACGTCACGATGAGCGCGATGCTGGAAGTCAAGGACCTCCGGGTCGGCTACCGCAACGGCGGACGGCTCGTCCCCGCCGTGCGCGGGGTGGACCTCACGCTGGACCGCGGCCAGACCCTGGGACTGGCCGGCGAGTCGGGTTCGGGCAAGTCCACGCTCGCGCTGGCCCTGCTGCGGCTGCTGCCGCACTCCGCGCAGGTCACCGGACAGGTGCTGTACGAGGGCGAGGACCTCCTCACCGCCGGCTGGAGCAGGCTGCGGGCGGTGCGCTGGGCGGAGGCCTCGGTGGTCTTCCAGGGCGCCATGAGCGCGCTCAATCCCGTGCACACCATCGGTGACCAGCTCGTCGAGCCCATCCTGCTGCACGGACGCCGGGCCGGCGAGGAGGGCGGGCGGATCACCGAGAGGCAGGCCCGGCTGCGCGCCGGGGAACTGCTGGAGTCGGTCGGCATGCCCGTCCGCCGGATGCGCAGTTACCCTCACGAGTTCTCCGGGGGGCAGCGTCAGCGCATCATGATCGCCATGGCACTGGCGTGCCGCCCCTCGTTGATCGTCGCGGACGAGCCGACCACGGCCCTGGACGTGATGGTGCAGGCCCAGATCCTCGACCTGCTCGGCAACCTGGTCCGCGACGAGGGCATCGGCGTCATCATGATCAGCCACGACCTCTCCGTTCTCGGCCAGATGTGCGAGCGGCTGGCCGTGATGTACGCCGGACAGTTGATCGAGCACGGCCCTTCGGGCGCCCTGCTCGACGACCCCCGTCACCCCTACACCTCGGCCCTGTCGCAGGCCTTCCCCACCATCGGCGATCCGTCGTCCCGCATGGCCCCGGCCGGTCTGCCCGGAGACCCGCCGAACCAGGCGACCCTGGGCGCCACCTGCGCCTTCGCACCGCGTTGCGCGCAGGTCCACGACGCGTGCACGCACCATCCCGCTGTGCTCCGCCCCGCCGGCGCGGAACGCTTCTCGGCCTGCCTGCGCGTGCTGCCCGGTTTCCCCGACATCCCCGCGGACGCCGGCGGTGCCGACCGGCCCTCGGCCACGTCCGCCCCCGCCCCGGAAGGAGCCCGGTGACGACCACCACCCCCGCCGCGCAGTCCACGGCCCACCGGGTCCCGGCCCTGGAGGTCCGCGACCTGTACGTCACCTATCCCGCGCGGGCCGGCCGCGGCCCCGCCCGGGCCGTCGACGGCGTCAACCTCCAGCTGCGTGAGGGCGAGGTGCTCGCACTCATCGGCGAGTCCGGCTGCGGCAAGTCGACCCTCGCGCGCGCCCTGACCGGTCTGGTCAGGCCGACCTCGGGCCAGGTGCTGCGCCGCGGCGTCCCCCTCCGCTACACCTCCGCCGCGATGAAGGAACACCGCAAGGACGTGCAGTTCGTGCTGCAGGACCCGGGAGGCGCTCTCAATCCCCGGCAGAACGTGCGTGCGGCCGTCGCGGAGGGCCCCCGCCTGCACGGCATGACCGACGCGCTCGACCAGCGGGTGCACGACGCCCTGTCCAAGGCGGGCCTGCGGCCTCCGCACGAGTACCTCTCCCGTTTCCCGCACCAGATGTCGGGCGGCCAGCAGCAGCGCGTCGTGATCGCGGGGGCGCTGGCCCTGGAGCCTTCGGTGATCGTCGCGGACGAGCCGGTCGCCTCCCTCGACGCGTCCGTCCGCGGGGAGATCCTGCGTCTGCTGCTGGACCTGCGCGGCGACCTGGGACTGTCCTCCCTCGTGGTCAGCCACGACCTCGGCCTCGCCTGGAACATCGCCGACCGGGTGGCGGTGATGTACCTCGGCCGCGTGGTCGAGGTGGGCACCGTCGAGGAGGTGCTGCTCCATCCGCAGCACCCCTACACCAAGGCGCTCCTGTCGGTGCTGCCCGAGGGGAACTCCCCCTCCCGCCGACCGGTGCTGCTCGCCGGCGAGGCCCCCGATCCCACGGAGGTGCCGGCCGGCTGCCGCTTCCACCCGCGCTGCCCGCTGTGGGCGTCCCTCGACGCCGGCGGGCGGGCCGAGGCGGGCTGCGACCGCCGGACGCTTCCGGTCCTCGACGGCGTCACCACGTCCGGGGCGCAGGCGGCCTGCCATCTGGTGGGTGCGTCGTGAACGCCGACAGTGCGGCGCTCGCGCCGGTGGGGACCACCGGTGACCTGACGGTCCGCGACGTGCGCGGGCCGGTCGAGATGGCCGAATGCGTCCGGCTCTACGAGCACGTGATGGGGCTCAAGGAAGGCGACGGAAGCCTCAATCCCCGGCTGCTGACCGCTCTGCAGCACAACAGCGGACTGGTCATCGGCGCCTACGCGGGCACCGAACTCGTCGGCTTCACCTACAGCTTCCTGGCCTGCGAGCGGGGCACCGGACACGCCGGGGCACGGCTCTACCAGTACTCCCAGCTGGCGGTGGTGGCACGGGAGCACCAGGGTGCGGGGATCGGCCGCCGGCTCAAGGCCGCGCAGCGTGAGCGCTGCCTCGCCGAGGGCACCACCCTCATACGCTGGGCCTACGACCCCCTGCAGGCCCGGAACGCGCACTTCAACCTGGACGTCCTCGGCGGCGTCGTGGACACGCTGCTGCCCGCGATGTACGGGCCGGCCGGCTTCGGTGACGGCACCGGAGAGGCCACCGACCGGTTCATCGTCTCCTGGCACCTCGATCGTGACCCCGCTCCCGTCCCGCGGCCCGGCCCCGTCACCGTGCCCGGCCCTTGCCCGGGCGCGGTGCACCAGGACGGCGACGACGTCCTGGTCGTCGTCCCGGACGACTGGAGCCGTCACCGTCTGCTGCTCGGGCGCGAACGGGCGGCCGCCGACCGGGACCGGCTCGCCACGACCTTCGCGCACCTGCTCGCCGAACGCTCCGCGGTCTCCTGCCGGAGGATCGGGGACGGCCTGGCCGCCTACCGCTTCACCCCCCGGCGCCCCGCCGCACCGTGACGGACCGACGCATCGCCACCGACCCGCACCCCCACTCCGAGGACTCACTCACCATGTCGCCGATCATCCTGTCCGAGATCGAGCTGTCCCTGGTCCGGCTCGACCTCGTCCACGCCTTCGAGACCAGTTCGCACCGCAAGTCGTACCTGGAACACATCGTCATCCGCGCCACCACCGAGGACGGCGACGTCGGCTGGGGCGAGTGCGCCTCGCCCAGCGACCCGTACTACTGCGGCGAGTCGACCTGGAGCTGCTGGCAGATCCTCGGTCAGTACCTCGCGCCGATGCTGCTGGGCCGGCCCTGGGACCACCCGGACGAGGCGTCCGGGTACACCGCCAAGGTCAGTGACAACCACTTCGCCCGCGCCGGCCTGGAGATGGCCTGCTGGGACCTCTACGCGCAGCGCAGGGGCGAGCCGCTGGCCGACTCCCTGGGTGCGTCGGCCGAGGCCGTGCCCGCCGGCGTGAGCCTGGGCATCGAACCGACCGTCGACGCCCTCCTCGCGCAGGTGGAACGCCACGTCGCGGACGGCTATCGCCGCGTCAAGCTGAAGATCCGCCCCGGTTGGGACGTGGAGCCGGTGCGCGCCGTGCAGCAGGCGTTCCCCTCGGTCGCCCTGCAGGTCGACGCGAACACCGCCTACCACCCCGACCACGCCGAGTTCCCCGCCGAACTCGACGGCCGCGGGCTGCTGCTGGTCGAGCAGCCCTACGCCCCCTCGGACCTGCTCGGGCACGCCCGGCTCGCCGCCCGCCTCGAGACCCCTGTGTGCCTGGACGAATCGATCACCACCCCGGACGTGCTCCGCACGGCACTCGCGCTCGGCGCCGCCGACGTGGTCAACATCAAGGTCTCGCGCCTGGGCGGTCTCACTCCTTCCCTCGCCGTCCACGACCTCTGCCGGGACGCGGGAGTGCCCGTGTGGTGCGGCGGCATGCACGAGTTCGGCATCGGCCGCGCCGCCAACCTCGCGCTGGCGGGTCTGCCCGGCTTCAGCCTGCCTTCCGACGTGTCCGGCTCCGACAAGTACTACCGGCAGGACGTCGTCACCCCAGCGATCCGCGCCGTCGACGGCATGGTCCCCGTGCCCCGGTCCCGTCCGGGGATCGGTCTCGCGGTGGACACCGAGGCGCTCGCCGGTCACACCCGCCGTACCTGGACCGTCCGCCCCACCGCCGACCGGCGCGAGCCCCTGAAGGAGCACGCAGCATGAGAGTCCTCATCTCCGCCGACATGGAGGGCGCCACCGGCGTCACCTGCCCCGACGACTGCGAACCCGGCCACCCGCGCTGGGAGTACAACCGGCGGTTCCTCACCTCGGACGTCAACGCGGCCATCGCCGGCTTCGCGGCCGCCGGAGCCGACGAGATCCTCGTCAACGAAGCCCACGCCGACCAGCGGAACCTGCTCCTGGACCGGCTCGACACCCGTGCGACCCTCCTGATCGGCACGCACAAGCCGCTGGGCATGATGGAGGGCATCGACCGCGAACCGGACGCGGTGGCGTTCGTCGGCTACCACACCGGCGCCGGTCAGCCCGGCGTCCTCGCTCACACCTACCTCCCCAACACCATCACGTCCGTGCACGTCAACGGCGAGCCCGCTTCCGAGGGGCTGATGAACGCCCTGCTCGCCGCCGAGTACGGCGTGCCCGTGGTCCTGGTCACCGGCGACGACCTGTGCTGCGAGGACGCCGAGGGGTGGGCGCCGGACGCGGCCCACGCCGTGGTGAAGACCTGCGTCGACCGCTACTCGGCCATCTGCCTGCCGCCCGAGCTGAGCGCCGCACGCATCACCGAGGCGGCGCACAGAGGGCTCACCGGACGCCCGGCGCGCACCGGCCCGGCCGCTCCGCCCGTGGGGGGCTACACCTACGAGATCTCCTTCGACGCCGCCCACCTGGCGCCGGCCGCCAGTTACATACCCGGCGTCGAGCAGACCGGCCCGCTCACCGTGCGCTACTCCCTTCCCACCATGTACGAGGCGATCCGCTGTTTCCGCGCCCTCACCCGCGTGGCGACCTCCGCCGTGGAGAACTGCTATGGCTGACGCCCTGGAACTGCTCGCACCGGCGCAGGAGCAGGCGGACGCCTGCCTGGAACGCTGGGAACGCCTGGTGACGCTCGAGACCCCCTCGGGGGACGCCGAACTCGCCGCGGTCTTCGGCAAGGAGCTCGCCCGGGGTCTGGCGCGGACGGCCGACCGGGTGGAACACCCCGCCGGCGCCGCGGGGGATCACCTCGTCGCCCACTGGGCGGGCCGGGCGGACGCCCCCGACGACGGGCACGTCCTCCTGGTCGCGCACAGCGACACCGTCTTCCCCGCCGGGACCGTCGCCCGGCGGCCGTTCACCCTGGACGCCGACGGCGACACGGTGAGGGGCCCGGGCGTCTTCGACATGAAGGGCTCGCTGGTCGCGGTGGAGCTCGCCATGGACCTGCTGGCCCGCACGGGGTCGGCGCCGCATCGCCCGGTGCGGCTCCTGGTCGTCAACGACGAGGAGATCGGCAGCCCGGACGGCAGCCGCCTGGTGGCCGAGCACGCGCGTGGCGCGACGGCGGTCCTGGGTCTGGAACCGCCGCTGCCGGGAGGGGCGCTGAAGATCGGTCGCCGTGGTGTGGCACGCGTCCGGCTGGCGGTTCGGGGCGTCAGCGCGCACGCCGGCCTCGACGCCGCGCTCGGGGTCTCGGCGATCGACGAGCTCGTCGACCAGCTGACCGCCCTGCGGGCCGTCGCCTCCGGCCTGCCGGACGCGACGGTGAACGTCGGCACGATCGGCGGCGGGACCCGGGCCAACGTCGTCGCCGAACACGCCGAGGCGGAGATCGGCCTGCGCTATGCCGCTCCGGAGACCGAACGCGCCCTCATGGACGCCCTGCTGGGCGCGACGCCGGTGAGGCAGCGCGCGGAGCTGACCGCCGAGACGCTCTCCCACCGTGCCGCCTGGGCGATGGACCCGGCCAACCCGCTCGCCGCGCGGCTCGTCGGGCATGCCGCCGAGCTGGGTATCGAACTGCCGCTCGGCTCCTCCGGCGGGGCCGGGGACACGAACCTCACGGGCTCCCTCGGCATCCCCACCGTGGACGGGCTCGGACCGGCCGGCGCCGGGGCGCACGGCGACGACGAGTACGCCTCGCTGTCCTCGCTGCTGGAGCGGGCCGCGCTCCTCGCGGTGTTCCTGAGCCGAGGCTGACCGCGGCCTCGCCCGCCGCACGCGGGCCGGGGTCGGAGACATCGGCACGCGACCGATCCCCGGCCCGCCGGCACGCACCCTTCGACGTCACCCTTCCGCCTTCGCAATCCGGCTTCCGCTTCACCTTCCGCTAGGACCTCCATGAACGTTCTGCCTCCCCAAGGCCTCCTCCGTCCCCCGGCGCTCGAGCCCGGCGACCGTGTGGCCGTCATCGCCGCGAGCGGTCCTCCCGACCAGGAGAATTTGAGGACCGGTCTCGCCTCGTTGCGCGGCCTGGGCTTCGAGGTCGAGGTGTTCGCCTCCGCGCGCGCCGACGGCGACTATCTCGCCGGGGACGACCGGCTGCGCGCCGAGGACCTCACCGCGGCACTGACCGACCCGGCCTTCGCCGCGGTCTTCTGCGCGGCCGGCGGTTACGGCGCCCAGCGCACGCTCGAACTCGTCGACTGGAACAGGCTCGGCACCCCCACCCCCCGGGCGGTCGTCGGCTACTCCGACGTGACGGCGCTGCTGGAGGCGGTGGCGGTCAAGCTCGGCTGGGCCGGCTTCTTCGGCCCCATGCCGGCCTGCCGCGGATTCAGCCCCGGCCATGCCGACTTCGACCGCCTCGCGCAGATCCTGACCGGGCCGGAGCTGGTGAGGGAGCTGCGGTTCCCGGGCAGCCGTGCCCTGGTCGGAGGACGTGCCGAAGGCGTCACCCTGGGGGGCACGGTCACGTTGCTGGCCTGCTCACTCGGAACGGAGACCTCCCTGCCGGCCGCGGGGGGAATCGTCCTGATGGAGGACGTGGGTGAGGAGCTCTTCCGGCTCGACCGCTTCCTCACCCAGCTCAGACGCGGGGGCTACCTCGACGGCGCGGCAGGCGTCGTCTGCGGCACCTTCACCGACTGCGGCGCGCCCGAGAGGGTGGAGGAACTGCTGCACGACCGCCTCGGCGACCTCGGCATACCGGTGCTCGTCCGTGCGGACATCGGTCACGGCGTCCCCCAGCAGACCTTTCCCATCGGTGTCCGCGCCCGGCTGGACGCCGACGCGGGCACGCTGACGCTGCTGGACCCACCGCTGCGCTGAAGCCGGGCCGGTGGGCAGCCGGAGCCGGGGCGGCCAACTCCGGTTGTCCGCCCTGGCTGTTGACGCCCCTCTTGGTCCAGTCCAATCTGGGGATCCGTCGTACCGCGCTCCAGCCGGAGCAGCCTCGTGGTCGCAGCTGTGGAGGTACCGTCATGTCCGGACACCCGCCCCGCCTCGGGGCTCGTACGCGGCCCGCGGGCCGCGCCGGAGGAGCAGTGCTCGGCCTGGTCACCGCTGCCGCCCTGCTCGTCGGGGGCGGTGTGCTGGGAGTGTCGGGTGCGGCGGCGGCAGGGGAACCGGAGAACCTGGTGCGCAACGGGGGCTTCGAGTCCTCGGACACCGACGGGTGGACCTGCCAGGGCGACTCCTCCGTCACGTCCGCGGGCGCGCACGGAGGGACGTACGCGCTCGTCTCCACGCCGGGCAACGCCGACACCGCTCCTTGCTCACAGACCGTCGCGGTGCGGCCGGACACGACGTACGCGGTCAGCGTGTGGGTGAAGGGCGCCTACGGGCAGGTGGCCGTGACGGGCGCCGGAGTACGGGAGTCCACCTGGACCGGATCCTCGACCTGGCAGCGGCTCACCCTCACCGTGCCGACCGGCGCCGACACGACCGCGCTCACCCTGACGGTCAGCGGCTGGTACGCGTCCGGGGCGCTGGGGGTGGACGACGTCGCGATGACGGTGCTGGGAGGGACCCCGGTCCCCACGCCGACCACCTCGCACACCACGTCACCGACGCCCTCGACGACCCCGACGCCGACGCCTACCCCGACGCCTACCCCCTCCTCGTCTTCGCCGGCCCCCACGGGCTCTCCCACCGCCGGGCCCCCCGGCGGGACGACGGTGCGCGTGTCGGGCGGCGCGCAGCTCAAGGCGGCGCTGGCGGCCGCCGCGCCGGGACAGACGATCGAGCTGGCGGACGGCTCCTACTCGGGCAATTTCAAGATCACGACCCGTGGCACCGCCGACGCCCCGATCACCCTGACGGGTTCGCGGGCGGCGGTGCTGACCACTCCCACCGGGGGCGGGAACGGCATCCAGCTCACCAGTGCCCCGTACTGGGTGATCAAGGGGATCACCGTCACCGGCGGCCAGAAGGGCATCATGGTCGACTCCTCCGACCATGTCGTCCTCGACTCGGTGGAGGTCCGTCACACCACCATGGAGGGCGTCCACTTCCGGACGTCGAGCAGCTTCGGGGTGGTGAAGAACTCCTTCATCCACCACACGGGAACGTCCGGCAACGGCATGGGCGAAGGGGTGTACGTCGGGACCGCGAACACCCTCACCGATGCCAGCGACTACGTCCGGATCCTCGACAACCGCATCGGCCCCGCCGTCGGGGGCGAGAACATCGACATCAAGGAAGGCACCACCGGCGGTCTGATCTCCGGGAACACCTTCGACGGCGACGGCCTCACCGGCGCCAACTACGACGATTCCTGGGTCGACATCAAGGGCAACGGCTACACGGTGGAGAACAACCGCGGGGTCAACACCACCAACGACGGCTTCCAGACGCACAGTCAGGATCCCGGGTGGGGGTGCGGCACGGTCTTCCGCAACAACACGGCGGATCTGACCGGTGCCACCGGGTCCACCCGCTACGCCATCGACGTCACCCGTTACGACCCGTCCGGCTGCCCCGTCACCGTCACCGCCGACAACCGGGTGATCGGCGGGGCGGGGCTGGTCAACCCGGGTGTTCCCGTGACCTGACCGGCCCGCGCCGCCCACAACCCTCCGGGCACGCCCCACGGCGTCCCCGTCCGGCCGGTCAGCGACTGGTGAAGATCACGTCGTGCCAGGGCTTGTGCGCGGCTCCGGTGTTCTCGGACATGACGTGCTTGACGTTGGTGTACTCCTCGAGGGAGTAGCGCGACATGTCCTTGCCGTAGCCGGACGCCTTGTAGCCGCCGTGCGGCATCTCGCTGACGATGGGGATGTGGTCGTTGATCCACACGCAGCCCGCCTGGATCTCCCGGGAGGCGCGGCCGGCGCGGAAGACGTCGGTGGTCCAGGCGGAGGCGGCCAGGCCGTAGGGCGTGTCGTTGGCGAGCCGGACGGCGTCGTCGTCGGTGTCGAAGGGCAGGCAGACGAGGACCGGGCCGAAGACCTCCTGCTGGACGATGGCGGAGTCCTGCGCCGCGCCGGTGATGAGCGTGGGCTCGTAGTGGGCGCCCCGGTCCAGGCCGCCGCCCGGTGCCCGGCCTCCGCGGACCACCGTCGCTCCTCCCGCGCGGGCGGCGTCGACCATGGAGGCGACCCGGTCTCGTTGCGTGGCGGAGATCAGCGATCCCATGTCGGTGGCGGGATCGTCGACCGGGCCCAGCCGGACCTCGTCCATCAGCGCGGCCACCCGCCGGACGAACCGGTCGTACAGCGGGCGCTGGACGTAGGCGCGGGTGGCGGCCGTGCAGTCCTGGCCGGCGTTGATGAGGCTGCCGGCGACGGCGCCGCGGGCGGCCGCCTCCAGGTCGGCGTCGTCGAAGACGACGAACGGGGCCTTGCCGCCGAGCTCCAGGTGAACGCGTTTGACCGCTCCCGCGGCCTGCGCGGCGATCTGCCGGCCCACCGCCGTGGAGCCGGTGAACGACACCATCGCGATGTCCGGGTGGGCTACCAGGGCCTGGCCGGCGACCGGGCCGGTGCCGGTGACGATGTTGATCACACCGTCGGGTATGCCGGCCTCCTGTGCCGCCCGGGCGAACATCAGCGAGGTGAGCGGGGTGAGCTCGGAGGGTTTGAGGACGACGGTGTTCCCGGCCGCGACCGCGGGGAGCAGTTTCCAGGCGGCCATCTGCAGGGGGTAGTTCCACGGTGCGACGGAGCCGATCACGCCGAGTGGTTCGCGTCGGACGGAGGAGGTGTGATCGGCGGAGTACTCCGCCGAGGCGTGGCCCTCGAGGTTGCGGGCCGCCCCGGCGAAGAAGCGGATGTTGTCGATCGTTCCGGGGACGTCGAAGCCACGGGTCAGCCGGATGGGCTTGCCGCACATCCGGCTCTCGGTGGCGGCGAACTCCTCGCTGCGGGCCTGCACGAGATCGGCCCAGCGGGTGAGCGCCTCGCACCGCTCGGCGGGAGTGGTCCGCGACCAGGCGGGAAACGCGGCGCGTGCCGCGGCGACGGCCTCGTCGACGTCCTCGGGGCCGGCCAGGATGCCGGTGGCGAGTACCTCGCCGGTGGAGGGGTCGGTCACCGAGAAGTGCTCGCCGGACGTGCCGGGGCGGCGGCGGCCCGCGATGAAGTGGTCTGCGCTGATGTGCATGGCCGTCAGGTCTCCCGTCGGATCGGGCCGGGTGCCGTGCTGAGTCGCCCCCGGCCCTGGGCGTGAAGGGTGCGGGCTATGGGTGCGGGGTCCCCCACGCCCGGGCGTGGGGGACGGTGGACGCCGGTTCGCGGGCGCCCGTGGTGTCCGCGTTGGCCGGAGGTCAGGCTCCGGTCGAGGTGGCCGGGAGGTCGTCGAGGTGGCCGAGGACCTCGTCGACGATGCGCAGGCCTTCACGCGCCTCGTCGGCACTGACGGTGCACGGCGGGACCAGGTGGATGCGGTGGGAGTTGGTGAACGGCAGCAGGCCCCGCTCCTTGCAGAGGCGGACGGCCTGCGCCATCACCGGGCTGCTGCCGCCGGTCGGCGCGACGGGTTCGCGGCTGTCCTGGTCGGCGACCAGTTCGACGGCCCAGAACACGCCCCGCCCGCGGACCTCCCCGACGATGGGGTGCCGTGCGGCCAGCTCCGCCAGGCCGGGGCCGAGGATGTCGTCACCGATGCGGCGGGCG
>NZ_JBRIOU010000204.1:0-2720 GCF_053474865.1 Streptomyces sp. CO7 | reverse complement strand
GGCCCGCAGCACCGCCCGTCCCGCGCGGTGCTGCGGGCCGAGGCACGCCTCTTCCTCCGCGAGCCCGGCAACTTCTTCTGGATCGCGGTCTTCCCGCCCGGCCTGCTGACGATCCTCGGCCTGATCCCGACCTTCCGGGAGCCCAGTGCGGACCTCGGAGGTCTGCGGCTGATCGAGACCTACGTCCCGGTGACGGTGCTGGTCGCGCTGATCGTGGCCGGCGTCCAGGCGCTGCCTCCGGTGATCACCGGCTACCGGGAGCGCGGCATCCTGCGCCGCATGTCCGCGACCCCGGTGCGTCCCTCGGCCCTCCTGTTCGCGCAGATGGGCCTGCACGGTGTCGCCGCCCTGGTCTCGGCCCTGCTCTCGCTGGCGATCGGCCGCCTCGCCTACGGCGTCCGGCTCCCCGAGCAGATCGCCGGGTACCTGCTGGCGCTGTCGCTCGCCGCCGCGGCCTCGCTCGCCATGGGCGCCCTGGTGGCGGCATTCTCCCCCACCGCGAAGATCGCGACGGCCGTCGGCTCCGCCGTGTTCCTGCCGATGATGTTCGCCGCGGGTGTCTGGCTGCCGGTGCAGGCCATGCCCGACGCACTGGCCACCGTCGTCGGCCTGCTGCCCTTCGGCGCGGCGGCCGAGGCCCTCGGTGAGGCGACGGGCGGCAGTTGGCCGGACTGGTCGTCGCTGGGGATCCTGACGCTGTGGGCGGCCGCTCTCACCGCAGCGGCCATCCGCTGGTTCCGTTGGCAGTAGGGTCTCGGCCGTGACCGACGAGGCGGGGACGACGGAACCGGACACGCCCGGGCGCGGGTGGGAACTGTTCCGCCGCTGGGGGCCGCACGCCATGCTGGCCTTCACCGCGGTGCTCGCGGCGGCCACCCCCGAGCTGACGCCGGAGACCGGCGAGCGGCAGGCCGCGGCGGCACTGGTCGGGGCGGCAGCGGTCCTGCACCTGTTCTGGGACCGGGTCGGCCGGCGCTTCCCGGGCCGGAGCCCGGCCGGGACGGCGTACTACGTCCTGCGCTGGGCCCTCGGCTTCGTCCTCGTCTGGCTCAACCCGCTCTTCGCCTTCTACGCCGCGGTCGGCTACTTCGACGCCGAGGAGCTGATCCCCCGAGGCAGGCGCGCCTGGTGGCGGCTGGGGCCGCTCGCCTGTGCCGTGCCGGTCGCGGGCTCCCAGTCCGGTGGGCTGCCGCCCCAGAGCCCGGGGCAGTGGGGGCTGTTCTGCGGGCTGCTGGTCGTCAACTTCGCCCTGATCGGCGTCACCACGCACTTCAACGAGCAGCAGGAGGAACGCTCGCGCGCCCGGGCCGCCGCCATCGTCGAACTCGAGCGCGCCAACGCCGCCCTGCAGCAGGCCCTCGACGAGAACGCCGCCCTGCACGCCCAACTGCTGCACCAGGCCCGGGAGGCGGGAATCGCGGACGAGCGCCGGCGGCTGGCCGCGGAGATCCACGACACGCTGGCGCAGGGCCTCACCGGGATCATCGCCCAGCTCCAGGTGGTGACGAGCACCGACGACGCGGCCGTGGCCCGCACGCACGTGGAGCGCGCCGCCGGCCTGGCCCGGCGCAGCCTGGGCGAGGCACGTCGCTCGGTGCACAACCTCGCCCCCGCCGGTCTGGCCGAGGAGGGCCTGCCGCGGGCCCTGAGCGAGACGGTGGACGGCTGGGCCGAACAGCACGGGCTGCGGGCCGGGTTCACCCTCACCGGCGATCCGGAGCAGCTGCACGGCGAGGTGGCCGCGACCCTGCTGCGGATCGCTCAGGAGGCGCTGGCCAACGTCGCCCGGCACGCGGCGGCGTCCCGGGTGGGCGTGACGCTCAGTTTCATGGGCGGGGAGGTCACCCTGGACGTCCGGGACGACGGACGGGGCTTCGACCCGGAGACCCTCCCACCGCGGACACGGACCGGCGGCTTCGGGCTGGCCGGCATGCGGGCCCGCGCGGAGCGGATCGCGGGCTCGCTGGCCGTCGAGTCCGAACCGGGGCAGGGCACCGCCGTGTCGGCTCGCGTACCGTTGGTCCGTCATGAGTGAGGAAGGGACCGGCCCGGCCGGCATCACGCTGCTGATCGTCGACGACCACCCCGTCGTCCGGGACGGCCTGCGCGGCCTGTTCGAGTCGGCCGAGGGGTTCCGGGTGCTCGGCGAGGCGTCCGACGGGATCCAGGCGGTGGCGCTGGCCGCCGAACTCGACCCGGACGTCGTGCTGATGGACCTGCGGATGCCCGGTGGCGGCGGTGTCCCGGCCATCGCGGAGCTGACCCGCCGGGGCGCCCGCGCCAAGGTCATGGTCCTCACCACGTACGACACCGACTCCGACACCCTGCCCGCCATCGAGGCGGGGGCGACCGGCTACCTCCTCAAGGACGCCCCGCGCGACGAACTGCTGGCCGGGGTGCGTGCGGCGGCCCAGGGGCGTTCGGTGCTCTCCCCCGCCGTCGCCTCGCGTCTGGTCTCGGCGGTCCGCGCCCCGGGCGGCGAACCGCTCTCCGCGCGCGAGCGGGAGGTGCTGACCCTGGTCGCCCGCGGGACCTCCAACCGCGAGATCGCTCGGGAGCTGTTCATCAGCGAGGCCACGGTGAAGACCCACCTCACCCACATCTACGCCAAGCTGGACGTGAACGACCGGGCGGCGGCGGTGGCGGCCGGCTACCGCCGGGGCATCCTGGGCGGCTGAACCGCCGGGCACCCCGGCGGGCACGCCGATCACCCCCACGGG
>NZ_JBRIOU010000203.1:0-2794 GCF_053474865.1 Streptomyces sp. CO7 | reverse complement strand
GGCGGATACGGGGCGGTCGGTCAGGCGGGTGGGCGGACGCGGACGCGGACGTCGGCGGTGCCGCCGCGCAGGGCGGTGCGGACGGCGAGGGTGACGGCGCGGTCGGCGGCCCGTCGTACGGCGCGCCGCCGACGCGGGCCGGGTGCGGTCGGTGCCGGGGCACGCAGTTCCAGGCGGCCCCCGATGTGGCCGCGGCCGGCCTGGGCGAGGGCCCGCTGGGCGGTGCCGCGGGCCGCGACGGCGAGGGCGTCCTCGCCCGTGGCCGCGCGCGGGGACGCGGTGACGGTGACGCCGGGGGTCTCGTGGACGGAGAAGCGGACGTGGACGGTTCCGCGGCGGCGACGACGGGTCATGGCGTCCTCCCCGGTGTGCCGGTCGTGACGTCGGTCCGGGCGCCGGCCGGCTCCGCCAGGGCGGCGGTCGCCGTCATGGCGGGGTCGCCGGGCCACCACAGGTCGTCGGCGTCCAGGCCGGTGACGGCGTATTTGCCGAGGGCACTGATCAGCAGCCGCAGTTCGAGGGCGATGCTGTCGGCGAGGCGCTCGAGGCCGCGCTCGGGGTCCTCGTCGACCGCGATCAGGGCGGCGCGGCCGAGTCCGACGGCGGTGGCGCCGAGGGCGAGGGCGCGCAGGACGCGGCCGCCTTCCCACATGCCGCCGCCGGCGAGGAGGCATCCGCCGGGACGGCCGATGCGACGCAGGCATTCGGCGAGGGGCAGGCCCACCTGGTCGAGGAAGACGCCGGGGGCCCAACCGGTGCCGCCCTCGGCGCCGTCGACGGTGACGGCGTCGGCGCCGGCCGCCCAGGCGGTGCGCGCGGCGTGCGCGATGTCGCGGCCCGGGTGGAACTTCACCCAGGTCCGGGCCCTGGGGAAGTTGTTGCGCATGAAACGGAGCTGTTGGCGGAGGATCTCGTCGGTGAAGGTGCCGGGGGTCGCGCAGCGCAGCCGGTGGTCGTCGTCGGGGCCGAAGACCTCCTGGACGGTGAAGCGGCGGGCGAGCCGTGCGGCCTCCTCGCGTCCGACGACGGTCATGCCGCCGAGGCCGGGTTTGGCGCCCTGACCGGTCTTCAGTTCGAAGGCGAGGCGGCCGGTCTCCAGGAGGGGCCGGGTGGCGGGGTCGCTGTAGAGGAGGTTCCAGACCTCGGAGTCGGCGTCCTCTGTGGACTGCTGGACGATCACGCCGCCGGTGCCCTCGGGCGCGGCCTCCAGGTAGGCCTCGACGCGCGCGAGGAGCGCGGAGCGGGTGGAGTCGTCGGCGCGGCGGTAGCCGTGGACGGGGATCATGTTCTCCCCGATGACCATGGGGATGCCCAGCCGGCCGGCCTGCCGGCTCGCGTGGAGGGCGAGGTCCCCGCTGCCGGCCCGGGTGGAACCGAAGGCGGACAGGTACAGGGGGAGCCGGGCGGTGAGGCCGCCGGCGCGGGTGGTGAGGTCGACGTCGCCGAACTCGGGTTCGCGGGCGAGGTCGATGAGCTTCTCGAGCCGCTGGGGCATGAACACGGGCGGCACGATGCGTGCCCGGTCGAGTTCGTCCTGCGGCGGGGCGGCGGCCGGTGAAGGGCCGAAGAGGCGGGCGCCGTACGTGGTGGGGTCGGCGAAGACCTCGGCGGTGCCGTGGCGGGCGCGGGCGCGGACCCGCTCCTCGGGGAAGCCGGGTGCGGTGAGGGCGTTCACGGGGTCACCGCCCCGGGGAGCTTGGGGTAGGCGCTGACCTGCCAGAGGGCGTCGAGACCGGTGAGGAAGCGGACCAGGCGCTGCAGTCCCATCCCGAAGCCGGCGCTGGCCGGGATGCCGTCGCGGGCCTCCTTGAGGTACCAGGAGTACTTGGCGGGGTTCTCGCCGCTCTCCCGCATGCGGGTGACGATGGTGGCGTAGTCGGCCTCGCGCTCGCTGCCGGAGACGAGTTCGCCGTAGCCGTGGGGGGCGAGCAGGTCGAAGTTGCGCAGCACGCCGGGGTGGTCCGGGTCCTCGCGGTCGTAGAAGCCGCGGGACCCCTTGGGGTAGTCGTTGACGAAGAAGGCGCGGTCGCTCTCCAGGGACAGCAGGCGTTCACCGGTCCAGTCGATCTCGCCGTCGGGGTTCTGCGGGTGACCGGCGGCGAGGAGGCGGCGCACGGCCTCCTCGTGCGTGCAGACGTCGTACTTGCCGCTGCGGATGTCCGCGAAGTCCTCCTCCCTGCGCCCGAGTTCGGTCAGCAGGCCGGGAACGGCGGTCCAGACGTGCTCGGCGACGTGGGTGAGCAGTCCGGCGGCGATCTCCTGGGCGTCCTCGCGGGTCGCCTCGGCGATCTCCACGTCGATCTGGTGGAACTCGACGAGGTGGCGGCCGGTGGTGGCGGTCTCCTCGGGTTCCACGCGGAGGTTCGGCGCGATGTAGAAGAGCTTGGGGAAGCCGCGCAGCGACGCCTGCTTGTAGAGGATGGCGCTGGTCATCAGCTTGTAGGGGTGGCCGTAGTAGTCGACGTCCAGGGCCTTGGCGCCGCGGCCTCCGGGGTCGGTGACCGGCCCGACGAGCGGGGGCAGCAGCTCGGTGAAGCCCTCGCCGCGCAGGAAGTCGCGGGCGGCCTGCAGGGCTTCCTGCTGGACGAGCATGGCGGCGCGCAGCCGGGGCGAGCGGAGGTGTTCGCCGAGCGGCGGCGGGGTGCCCGGTGCGTCGGCGCGGACGGTGCGGTCCATGACAGGACTCCTTCACGAGACGGGACGAGACGGAACGAGACGGAACGAGGCAAGGCGAGGCGAGAGGGAGGCGAGGCGAGCGAGGACGGGAACGAGGGGGAGGGGAGCGGCGAGGGCG
>NZ_JBRIOU010000202.1:0-2961 GCF_053474865.1 Streptomyces sp. CO7 | reverse complement strand
GGTGTCGGCCGATCGGGTCCGGCGCACTCCCGCCGCGCCCGGCGGGCAGGGGGCAGGCGAGGCCGCCGGGCTCAGGGCGTGTTCGGGGGATCCGGGGCCGAGCGGGGACGGGTGAGGCCCAGGTCGTAGGCGTAGATCACCGCCTGGACACGGTCACGGGCGCCGATCTTGGCGAGGACGCGTCCGACGTGGGTCTTCACGGTGGACTCGGAGAGGACGAAGTGGGCGGCGATCTCACCGTTGGTCCAGCCCTTGCCGATGGCGACCAGGATCTCGCGTTCGCGGTCGGTGAGGGCGGCCAGCCGGGGGTCGAGGGCCGGGTCGTCGTCAGGACCCGGGATGTGCTGGGCGTACTCGTCGAGCAGGCGGCGGGTGAGCGCCGGAGCGATCACGGCGTCGCCCGCGGCCACCGCGCGGATGCCGGCGAACAGCTCCTCGGGGCGGGCGTCCTTCAGCAGGAAGCCGCTGGCCCCCGCGCGCAGGGCGGCGTGCACGTACTCGTCGAGGTCGAAGGTGGTCAGCACCAGGACCCGGGAGCGGCCACCCCCGGCGACGATGCGGCGGGTGGCCTCGATGCCGTCCATGCCGGGCATGCGGATGTCCATCAGGACCACGTCGGGGCGCAGTTCGGCCGCCCGGCGGACGGCGTCGGCGCCGTGGGCGGCCTCCCCGACCACGGTGGTCTCCGGGACGGACTCCAGCAGGACGCGGAAGGCGTAGCGCTGGAGCTGCTGGTCGTCGACGATGAGCACGGTGGTCACCGGGCACCCCCCTGCGGGGTGAGGTCGAGACCGACCGCCACCCGCCAGCCGCCGTCCTCCGTGGGGCCGGCGTCGACGGTTCCGCCGTACAGCGCGGCACGCTCGCGCATGCCCATCAGACCGTGTCCTTCCTCCTCGCGCGGTCCGGCCGGCCCGGCGGGGGCGAGCGGGCCGGTGTCCCGGACCTCGATGTCCAGCCGCCGGCCGTCGGCGGTGATCGACAGGCTCACCCTGGTGTCGGTCCCCGCGTGCTTGAGGGTGTTGGTGAGCGCCTCCTGCACGATGCGGTACGCGGTCAGCTGCACGCCCGGGTCGAGGGCCCGCATGTCCCCGGTGGTGCGGTAGGCGACCTCCGGCCCGGCGGCGCGGACGCCCGCGCACAGCATGTCGACGTCGGCGATGCCGGGCTGCGGGCTGAGCAGCGAACCCGCCGACGGATCGCCGCCCGCCTCGCGCAGCACCCCGAGCACCCGCCGCAGCTCGTCCAGGGCCTGGCGGCCGGTGTCGCCGATCAGCCGCAGGGCCTCCTTGCCGCGCTCGGGAGCCGCGTCGGCGGCGTACGCGCCCGCGTCGGCGAGGGTGATGATGACGCTCAGGTTGTGGCCCACGACGTCGTGCATCTCGCGGGCCACCCGCGCCCGCTCGGTCGCGGTCGCCAGCCTGCTGCGCTGGTCGCGCTCGATCTCCAGACGGGCCGCGCGCTCCCGCAGCCCGGCCAGCTGGGCCCGCCGGATCCGAATCGCGATGCCGAGCGCGACCGCCGCGGTCGCCGTGCCGAGCAGGAAGAACAGCGTGTCCCAGACCGACATCGTGGCGCGCACCCGCCACGCGACCAGCCCCATGGCGAGCGCCGTCACGCCACAGGCCCACGGCAGTCGCCGCAGCCGGCCGTGCAGCGCCAGGCTGTACAGCGCGACGAAGAGGGCGACGTCCGCCCGCAGCGCCGCGTCGAGGGACCACTGGACGACGAAGGCGGTGGCGATCACGCCGAAGACGGGCAGCGGCGCGCGCCGCCGCCACCACAGGGGCAGTACCAGCCCGGCCTGCAGGGCCAGCGTCGGCGCCAGGGGCAGATCGGTGAGGTCCAGCCGCACGCCGTGCGGGCCCTCGGGGGTGCCCTCGACCAGCAGGTCCGGCAGGCAGCACACCAGGACGACCACCAGCACGACGGTGGTGTCCAGCGCCCACGGACGGCGCTGGTCGATCTGCCGCAGGCGCTGCCCGGTGGAGGCCAGCCCGGCGACCAACGGGCTCATGGCTCCGGCGTTCTCGATGCTCACGGTGTCACCTGTGGGGTCGACTGCCCGGGCGAGGGATGTCGCACTGCGGCGCCGCCGACCACGCTACGGTCAGGCACGGCGGGAGGCCAGTTCGACCACCGTCACGTCGGACGGCGCGCCCACCCGGGTCGGCGGACCCCACGCGCCCGCGCCGCGCGACACGTACAGCTGCGTGTCCCCGTACCGCTCGAGCCCGGCCACCGTGGGGTTCGCCAGCGCCGCCACGTGGTTGAGCGGCCACAGCTGACCGCCGTGGGTGTGACCGGACAGCTGCAGGTCGACGCCGTGGCGCACGGCCTCGTCGACGAAGACCGGCTGGTGCGCCAGCAGCACCGACGCGCGGGAGGGGTCGCGGTCGCGCAGCGCGGCCGCGAGGTCGGGGCCGTCGCCGTAGCCCTCGCCGGACACGTCGTTCACCCCGGCGAGGTCGAAGGCGGGGAGCTCGACGCGTTCGTTCGCCAGCAGGTCGAGGCCCAGTTCCTGGACCAGGGCGGTCCACTCCTCCACGCCGGAGAAGTACTCGTGGTTGCCCGTGACGAAGAACGACCCGTGGCGCGCCCGCAGCCGGCTGATCGGCTCGACCGCGGACCGGAGGTCCTCGACCGAGCCGTCCGCGAGGTCGCCGACCACGGCGATCAGGTCGGGCTGCGTCGCATTGACGGTCGCCACGACCCGCTCGGTGAAGGCGCGCCCCAGGACGGGACCCAGGTGGACGTCGCTGACCACCGCGATCCGGAAACCGTGCGCCGCCCGCGGCAGCTTCGCCAGCGGCACGGTCACCCGCTTCACACCCGGCCCGCGCAGCACGCCGTACGTGCCCCGGCCGACCGTGCCGACGGCGGCGACGGCGGTCGCGCCGGCCACGACGCGGGCGACCAACACGCGGCGGGACAGCTCGGAGGGGTTCACCGGTGTGGGGT
>NZ_JBRIOU010000201.1:0-3065 GCF_053474865.1 Streptomyces sp. CO7 | reverse complement strand
CCATGGGGCCTGACCACACATCCCTGGTGCTCGTACCGGTGGCTGACGGCTCCGCGGCGGGCGACGGCCACACGGAGGCACACCACACGGCGGCCGCCCACACGGTCGGGGGGGACATGGGCGCCGGCCACACGGTCTGGCGCCACACCCCCCGCTGGCTGCCCGACTGCCGCACCCTGCTGCACGTGGCGCAGCCCGCGGACGCCGAGGACCCCGCGGACCCCGCAGGGTCCGACGACTCCGCGGACGCCTCCGGCCACCCGTACCTGGCCCTGCTCGACACCGTCACCGGCGAGACGCACACCCTGCTGCGCGCCCCCGGTGAGGTGGAGGACCTGTTGCTCTCCGACGACGGGACGCGGGCGCTGCTGCTCACCGCGGACGACGGCGCGGAGCGCGACGGCATGAGCCTGGGCCTGCCGGTGCGGCTGGGCCCGCGCCCCGACCCCGAGCGTTTCGCCCCCGGCCTGGGCATGCGCCGGCTGCACCTGGTGGAGCTGGCCACCGGCGAGCTCCACGAGGTGGGGCCCGCGGGGCTGACGGTCTGGAACGTGGCCTGGCGCGGCGGCGACCTGGCGGTGGCCACCGTCTCCGAGGACACGCTGCCCTCCGGCTACTACGAGGCCCGTTTCGCCGCCCTGGACCTGGCCGCCCGCACCGCGCGCACGCTGTACGAGCCCGAGGGGCAGCTCACCGCTCCCGCACTCGACGCCGACGGCCGCCGCGCCGCGGTCGTGGAGGGCATCTCGATCGTGGCCGGCCGTCCCCTGGTCGTCGACCTGGCGACGGGTCACCTCGAGCGCCCGGCCGCGCTGGAGGACGTCACCTGGCTGGAATTCGCCGCTCCGGACCACCGGTGCCCGGTCGTCGCCCCGGCAGGAACCGCTCCCGGTCCGACACCTGCCGCCGCAGGGCCCACGGGCACCGCCCCGGACCCGGCGGGCACCGCCGCCGCGGACCTGTGGCACGCCGGCTGGGACGGCTCCGGCTCCCGTGTCGGGCGCACCGCGGCCGACGCCCCGGGATGGGGCGGCCCGGTCACCCTCACCGGCCCCGGCTTCGCCCCCGCTCTCTCGCTCAGCGCCGACGGCCGCACCGCGGCCACCGTGCTGGACGCGCCCGGCCGCCCCGCCGAGGCCGTCGTCGCCGCCACCGACGGCCCGGACGCCTGGCACTGGCGTCCCGTGACCTCGCTGAACGCCGGACTCCGCGTCGACGGCTTCCGCACCACCGCCACCGGCTGGACCTCCGCCGACGGCACCCGGGTGGACGGCCTGCTGCTGGAGAGCGACCCGCAGCCCTCCCCCGCCGGCCCGCGCCCGCTCGCGGTGCTGCTGCACGGCGGGCCGTCCTGGCTGTGGACCGCCTCCCACGCCCCCGCCGACGTGCTCGGTCTCGCCCCGGCGCTCGCCGTCGCCGGATACCTGGTGCTGCTGCCCAACCCGCGCGGCAGCAGCGGCCGCGGCCTCGACCACGCCCGCGCCGTGGTCGGCGACGTGGGAGGCGGCGACCTGCAGGACGTGCTCTCCGGAGTCCGTCACCTGATCGCCGCCGGCCAGGCCGACCCGGGCCGCGTCGCGGTGCTCGGCCACAGCTACGGCGGGCACCTCGCGGCGCTGGCCGCCGCCCGCACCGACCTGTTCCGCGCCGCCGTCGTGGTGTCCGCCCCGTCCGACTGGGTGAGCTTCCGCGACACCAGCAACATCGGCGGCGGCTACGACGACGCCTACCGGATCCGCCCCGAGGCCCGGGAGCGCTCCGCGGTCACCGCCACGGGAGGGTCCGGCACCCCCACCCTGATCGTGCACGGCGCCGAGGACCGGGTCACCCCCGTGGGCCAGGCGCACCAGCTGTACCGCTCCCTGCGCCGCTCCGGACGGGCGCCCGTGGAGCTGTACGTGTACCCGGACGAGGGCCACGAGTTCACCGACCCGGCCCGGGTGCTGGACGCGGTCGCCCGCGCCGAGGCGTGGCTGGCTCAGCACCTGGGCGGCCCGGGCCACCGCACCGGCGGCGACAGCGACAACGGCACCGCCGCCGGGACCCGCACCGGCACCAGCTCCGGCACAGGCAGCAGTTCCGCCGCCACAGGCACGGGCTCAGGCACCGGCACCGGCACCGGCACCGAGGGAGGCGACCGATGACCGCCCGTTACGTCCTGCGCCGGCTCGGCGGCACGCTGGCGCTGCTGTTCGTGCTGTCCGTCGCGGTGTTCGCGCTGCTCCAGGCCGCCCCGGGCGACCCGGCGCGCACCCTGCTCGGCCCCCGCAACGCCACCCCCGACGCGCTCGCCGCGGTCCGCGCGCGGCACCACCTCGACCAGCCGTTCGTCGTCCAGTACCTGCGCTGGGCGGGTGACGCGCTCCGCCTGGACCTCGGCACCTCGATCCGCACGGGCGCCTCGGTGGCAGCCACCATCGGGGGACGGCTCGCGCTCACCGGGCAGCTGGTCGGGCTCGGCCTGGCGATCTCGCTGCTCCTCGGCGTGCCCGGCGGCGTCCTCGCCGCGCTGCGCCGGTACCGGACCACGGACCGCGTCGTGCAGACGACCTCGCTGATCGCCCTGTCCACCCCGGCCTTCGCCGGCGGCCTGGTCCTCGTCTACGTCTTCTCGCTCATGCTCGGCTGGTTCCCCGCCTACGGCCCCGGAGAGGGCGGCGACCGCCTGTCCCACCTGGTGCTGCCGGCGGTGGCCCTGGCGCTGAGTGTGACGGCGGTGCTGCTCAAGCTGACCCGGGCCGCGGTGATCCGCGAACTCGACAAGGAGCACGTGGCGTTCGCGCGGGCCCGCGGGGTCGCCGAGCGGCGGATCCTCGTCCACTACGTGCTGCGCGGCGCGCTGGTCCCGGTGCTCACCGGCGTCGGGCTGGTCGTCGCCTACCTGCTGGCCGGGACCGTGATGGTGGAGCAGGTCTTCGCGCTGCCGGGGCTCGGCTCCCTGCTGGTCGACTCGGTGACGTACCGCGACGTGCCGCTGGTGCAGGCGGAGGCGCTGCTGATCGCCGTGCTCGTCTGCCTGGCGGGGCTGCTCACCGAGCTCGCCCAGCCGCTGGTCGACCCCCGGC
>NZ_JBRIOU010000200.1:0-3117 GCF_053474865.1 Streptomyces sp. CO7 | reverse complement strand
AGCCCATCCCGCGTGGGAGGGCACCCGGTGCTCGACTTCGCCAACACGGTTGCCTGGCGCCTGGACCCGGCCCGCGCCGTCGCCCGCGTCCAGGGCGCGCAGGCGTGGGCGCGCTGGGCCGAGGGCGTCGGACTGCTCACCGTGGAAGAAGCACAGGCGCTGATCGGGGCGGGCGACCTCGCCCCCGCCGAGGCCGCGGCGGCCTCGTTGCTGGACCTGCGTGCCGTCCTGTGGCCGGTCCTGGACGCCCTCGTCGACGGCGACGAGCCCCCGGCCGCGGCATGGGAGGCGTTGCGCCGGGATCTGGTGCGGGCACGCGAGGACGCCGCCCTGCTCCCCGGCTTCCCCCTGCGATGGCAGCCGCAGGCGCACGGACTCGACGGCCTCCGCCACGAGCTGGCGCTGCGGGCGGAGGATCTGCTGGCCGGGGACGACCTGGCCCGGGTCCGGCGGTGCGAGGGCCCCGGGTGCGGCTGGTTCTTCCTCGACCGCTCCCGGAGCGGGACCCGGCGCTGGTGCAGCTCCGGGGACTGCGGCAACCGGGCCCGGGCCAGGCGCCACTACGCCCGCACCCGGCAGCGTGGCTGACGTCGCGAGACGGTGCGCCCCCGGTTCTGGCTGCGCGTCCACGGCGACGGCACCGCCGGCTGGCGATGGCACCACGAGGCCTTCGACACGGACGGGCCGGGAGAGGAGAGCCGGTAGCCACGCGGCCCAACTCGCCGATCCCTGGCGTCAATTGCGCCGAAACGCCGTGGTAACACTTCCCTCGCACGCTGTTCAGGCGCCTCAGCGTCCAGCCCGGACATCACCCCCGGAACGGCTGGGACCCGTGCGTCACGCCGCCGCCCCTGTAGCGCGTCCCGTTTCCCTCGCCGCTCTTCCCATCGCCCCTCGTGGGCAAGGAGGTTGTGCATGTCCGGGCTCAGCATCAGCAGGCGTGGTCTCCTGACCGGTCTGTCCGTCCTCGGCGCGTCCGCAGCGATCGGCGCCTGCGGCGCCAAGACCGGCAGCGACCGGACGACCACCGCCGGCGCCAAGGCCGACACCTCCGGCGACACGGTCCGGGTCGGTCTCCTGAACTCCCTCTCCGGCACGATGGCCATCAGCGAGGTCACCGTCCACAACGCGCTGCGGCTCGCCGTCAAGGAGATCAACGCCGACGGCGGCGTACTGGGCAAGAAGCTCGACCCGGTCAGCCAGGACGGCGCCTCCGACTGGCCGACCTTCGCGGAGAAGGCGGAGGCCCTGATCACCGGCGACAAGGTCGCCGCCACCTTCGGCTGCTGGACCTCGGCCAGCCGCAAGGCCGTCAAGCCGGTCTTCGAGCGGCACAGATCGCTGCTGTTCTACCCCGTGCAGTACGAGGGCCTCGAGCAGTCGCCCTACATCTTCTACACGGGCGCGACCACCAACCAGCAGATCGTGCCCGCCCTGGACTACCTCAGGAAACAGGGACTGACCAGGCTCTACCTGGTCGGCAGCGACTACGTCTTCCCGCGCACCGCCAACAAGATCATCCGCGCGTACGCCAAGGGCCACGGCATGCGGGTGCTCGGCGAGGACTACGCGCCGCTGGGCTCCACCGAGTTCAGCACCCTCGTCAACAAGGTGAAGGAGTCGGGCGCCGACGCGGTGTTCAACACCCTCAACGGCGACAGCAACGTGGCCTTCTTCAAGGAGTACAAGTCCTCGGGGA
Organism: Streptomyces sp. CO7; assembly: GCF_053474865.1. Lineage (NCBI taxonomy): Bacteria > Bacillati > Actinomycetota > Actinomycetes > Kitasatosporales > Streptomycetaceae > Streptomyces > Streptomyces sp. CO7. The sequence continues at coordinate 1,418 of NZ_JBRIOU010000200.1, read as the reverse complement.
TGACCGCCAAGACCATGCCGGTGCTGTCCGTCTCCATCGCCGAGGAGGAGGTCAAGAGCATCGGCGCCCCGTACCTGGAGGGCCAGCTGACCGCCTGGAACTACTACCAGACGACGCCGGGCGCGGCGAACACCGCCTTCGTGGACGCCTACCAGGCCGCCTACGGCGAGGACAAGCCGACATCCGACCCGATGGAGGCCGCCTACCTCTCGGTCCACCTGTGGAAGGCGATGGTCGAGAAGGCCGGCTCCTTCGACGTCGCGAAGGTCAAGGCCGCCGCGGACGGCATCACCTACGACGCCCCGGAGGGCAGGGCCACCGTCGACGGCGCCACCCAGCACGTCCACAAGACCGCCCGCATCGGCAGGATCGGCGCCGACGGGCTGATCACCGAGGTGTGGAGTTCGGGCGGGCCGATCAAGCCGGACCCCTACCTCAAGGGCTACGACTGGGCCTCCGGCCTCTCCTGAGCGCGTGCCGCCGCCGACACTCCCTCCCCGACCCGGAGCCGCCTCATGACGGTCGTCCTCAACCAGTCCTTCACCGGCGTCGGCATCGGCGCCGTCCTCCTGCTCGTCGCCCTCGGCCTCACCTTGACGTTCGGCCAGATGGGCGTCATCAACATGGCGCACGGCGAGTTCATCATGGCCGGCGCCTACACCACCTACGTCCTGCAGCAGGCCGTCGACGGCACCGGCGTCTCCCTGCTCCTCGCCCTGCCGCTGGCCTTCCTCGTGGCGGGCACGACGGGCGCACTCCTGGAGTGGCTGCTCGTCCGCCGCCTGTACGCCCGGCCGCTGGACACGCTCCTGGTCACCTGGGGCGTCTCCCTGATGCTCCAGCAGCTCGCCCGCGACATCTTCGGCGCCCCCAACGTGCAGACCCGCGCCCCCGACCTGCTCACCGGCAACGTCTCCGTCGCGGGCGTCACCCTCGCCGCCAACCGGCTGGCCATTCTCGGCCTCGCCCTGCTGAGCGTGCTCGCCCTCACGCTCGTCCTGCGGCTCACCCCGCTCGGCCGGCGCATCCGCGCCGTCGTGCAGAACCGGGACCTCGCGGAGGTCTCCGGCATCGCCACCGGACGGGTGGACCGCACGACGTTCTTCATCGGCTCCGGCCTCGCGGGCGTCGCCGGCGTCGCGCTCACCCTCGTCGGCCCCATCGGCCCGACCATGGGCACCAACTACATCGTCGACGCCTTCCTCGTGGTCGTCGTCGGCGGCATCGGGCAGCTCAAGGGCAGCGTGATCACCGCCTTCGTGCTCGGAGTGCTCCAGTCGGTGCTGGAGTACTCCACGACCGTCAGCGTCGCCAAGGTCGCCGTGCTGGTGGCCATCGTCGCCTTCCTCCAGTGGCGGCCCCAGGGCCTGTACACCCTGCGCACCCGGAGCCTGGCATGACGACGACCACCCCCCGCA
>NZ_JBRIOU010000199.1:0-3154 GCF_053474865.1 Streptomyces sp. CO7 | reverse complement strand
GGCATGCGGAAGGGCGCCCGTCCGCGTGACCGCGGGCGGGCGCCCTCGCTGTGCGGGGTTCAGGTCCTTCAGGTCCCGGACCGCCGGTGAGGTGCCGGCGGTCCCGGGCCGTCGGTCACGGTCCGTCAGGCGGCGGACCGCTCGTGCCGGCACGGGGTGGCCCGGTCGGAGCCGTACCCGTCGTGGTGGCCCGGCTTGCCGTGGCTGCCCTTACAGGGCTTGCCGTGCCCGTGGCCGGGCCCGCAGTGCTTGCCCTCGCAGGGCTTGCGCTCGACCTGGACGGTCGCCGAGTCGCTGTCCGAGCGGACGCCCCCGGCGGCCACGGCGATCGCCGTGTTGGTGATCCGGCCGGCCTCCGCGTCCGCCACGGTGACCCGGTGGGTGCCGGTGCAGGTCATCTCCTGGCCCGGCGCCAGCGTGGTCGAGGGGCAGGCCACCCGGCCGAGGCGGTCGTCCTGGACGGCCACGCCCGTGAGCGGGGTGTCGCCGGTGTTCTCGACGACGTACTCGTAGGTGATGACGTCGCCGACCCGGTAGGTACGGTCCTCGTCCACCCGCTTGTCGAGCCGCAGCCCGGACTCACCGCCGCCGCCGGCGACCGTGATCCGCGCGCTGTCCTCCTCGGAGCGGAACCGCTGCCCGCGGAACACGCCGCTCGCCGATGCGGTGTTGACGACCGACCCGGCCTCCGCGTCGGCCTCGGAGACCCGGTAGGAACCGGTGCAGGTCACCTGCTCGCCCGGCTCCAGCGGGGCGGTGGGGCAGTCGACGTCCACCACCCGGTCATCGGTGACCCGCACGTCGGTGAGCGTGGTCTCGCCCGTGTTCCGCACGTCGTACTCGTAGCGGACGAGGTCGCCGACCTCGTAGGTCCGCTCCTCGTCGACCCGCTTGTCGAGGGTGAGCGAGGAGCGCTGACCGGCGACCTCGATCCGCTCGGTGTCCCGCTCGGACTCGACCGGAGCTCCGCCGGAGGTGCCGAAGGCCTGCGCCACGTTGACGACGAAGCCGTCGGCGGTGTCCTCGGCGGTGACGGTGTAGGTGCCGCGGCAGGTCGTGCCCGCACCGGACGCGAGGGTGTCCTCCTCGCAGTCCACGTTCTCCACCCGGTCGTCCTCGACCCTGACGCCGGTGATGTCACGGTCGCCGGTGTTGATCACCGTGTACTCGTAGGTGACCTCGTCGCCGACGCGGTATTCCTCCTGCCGGTCCACGACCTCCTTCTCGACGCTGAGCGCGGGACCGCCCGGGGTGACGACCTGGATCTCGGCGGTGTCCGGCTGCGACTCGACCGTCCTGTCGCCGGACCGGCCGCGCGCGTCGGCGATGTTGGTGACGCTGCCCGCGGCGACGTCGTCCTCCGTGACGGTGTAGGTACCCCGGCAGGTGGTGCGCTGACCGGGGGCGAGCGAGACGTCGTCGCAGGTGATCCGGGTGACCTTGTCGTCCACGATGGTGAGGCCGGTGATCTCGCGGTCGCCGGTGTTGGTCACCTCGTACTCGTAGGGCACCTCCTCGCCCACCTCGTAGGCGCGCGAGTCGTCGACCGACTTGCTCAGCAGCAGTTCCAGCCGGTTGGCCACGCCGACGGTCATCTCGTCCGGCGGGGAGGTGACGCGGTTGCCGTTCGCGTCGCCGCTCGCGGTGGCCACGTTGACCACGTCCTCGGCCTCGGCGTCGTCCTCCGTGACGGTGTAGGTGCCCCGGCACTCGGTGGTGTCGCCGTCCTGGCCGGCCGGTGCGAGGGTCGTGTCCTCGCACGTGACGTTCCGGACGCGGTCGTCGGCGATCGTGAGGCCGGTGATCTCCACCGGCCCGGTGTTGGTCACGGTGTAGGTGTACTCGACCTTTTCACCGACCCGGTACGCGCGGGTGTCGTCCGCGGTCTTCTCGATCCGCAGGCCCGGCCCCCGCTGGGCCGGGAGGGTCAGCTCCGCCTCCGGCGCCGGGACCTCCGTGTCGCCCGACCTGCCCGTGGCGTTGGCCACGTTGCGGACCTGCCCGGCGGCCGCGTCCTCGTCGGTGACCGCGTACAGCCCGGTGCAGGTCATCGATTCGCCGACGCCCAGCGTGTCCTTCGGACAGGAGATCCGCGTGACCCGGTCGTCCGTGACCGTCACGTCGGTGAGCGGGGTGTTGCCACTGTTGGTGACCACGTACTGGTACGGGACCTGCTGGCCCGGCTTCAGCGGCAGCGGCACCTCCGGGTCCTTGGCCACCTGCTTGACCAGGTTGAGCCGTGGCAGTTCGGCCGCCGGGTGCACGGTGACGTTGCGGATGAGGTGCACGTCGGTGAACTGGCCGGTGGACGCCGCGAAGCCGAACTTGTAGCTGGAGGGCACCGGCTGCGGGGCCGGCGTGCTCAGCACCTCCTGGAAGCCCTTGCCGTCCCGGAAGTCGATCCAGACCGTCACCACCGGGTTCGGCGAGGGCGAGATCTCCACCCGGACGGTGCGCCGGGAGGGCTCGAGCAGCCTCTCGGCCTCCTCGGGGGTGGCGTCCTCGGGGATGCTCGTCGTCGGCCCGTGCAGCTCTCCGGGGAGCGTGCTGGGCCAGGGACCGGTGGTGCTGTTCAGGTTCTCGGCGGTCGAGGTCAGGAAGCAGTAGCCCTCGGTGCCGTTGCCGGGCCCGCGGAGGGTGACCTTGTTGGGCTCCGGGATGCGGAAGCCGGTCCCGGCCGGCGAGCGGGTGTCGCACCCGTTGCCCCGGTGCTCCCAGTCGCCGAAGTAGTTGCCGAGGACGTCCAGGCCCACCCCGAGGTAGCCGTGGTTGACGCCCGGCAGGAACTCCCTGCCGGGGTCGTCGTCGGGCAGCTTCTGCGCGTAGCCGAGGCTGCCGCCGAAGGCGCCGGGGGCTGTCAGCTCGGCGGCGCCGTCGATCAGGAAGAACGAGATGCCGTCGGCCGGCGGGACGGTCGTGCCGCCGTACTGCCACTGGTCGAAGGTGACCACCAGACCCTGGTTGGCAGGCAGGGCGTGGTTGTGGAGGACGGCGGCCGCCTGGTCGTTGGCGGCGGTCGTGAGGTCGAGGTAGCCGTGCGGAGCGGCGTTGCTCGGCGGGAGGGGCCCGACCCCTCCCGGCGGACAGCCCGTGAGTTCGTGGGCGCCCACCGGCGGGGGCGCGGGCGCCTCCGGCGCGCCGGTCAGGCACGCAG
>NZ_JBRIOU010000198.1:0-3285 GCF_053474865.1 Streptomyces sp. CO7 | reverse complement strand
CTCCGGGCCGCCGCCGCCGCCCGAGCCCGGCGCCGTCGGGCCGGCCTCGACGTCACCATCGAGGTGGTGCCCGAGGAACCCGAGTACGTGCTGCTCCGCGAGGGCCGCCGGGCCACCGCCGTGGTCGTCGGCGCCCGCGGCCGAGGCGCGCTCGCCGACGCCCTGCTCGGCTCGGTCGGCCTGACCGTGGCCGCCCGCGCGCGCTGCCCGGTCGTCGTGGTCCGCGGCGACCGGGAACTTGGTCCCGGCCGGACCTCTGTCGTCGTCGGCGTGAACGGCACGCCGACGGCCGCGGTGCCCTTCGCCTGCCAGGAGGCCGCCCTGCGGGGCGTCCCGCTGACCGCCGTACGCGCATGGCGCCGCCCCTCGCCCGACACCGCAGGCCGTCCACCGCTCCCCGGCCGCCCACCGCTCGCCGGCGATCCGCGGCGGTCGCACGAGGCGTGGGCCGCCGCCGAGTTGGCGGCCGCCCTCGCCGGGACCCCGGCGGATGCGCGTCCGCAGCGGCGAACCGTGGAAGGGCCGCCCGGCCAGGTGCTGGTCGACGCCTCCCGGGAGGCCGCTCTGCTGGTGATCGGCCGCCGCGACCCGGAACACCTCGGCCCGCACCTCGGGCGCGTGGCGCACCGGGTCCTGCAGCACTCCCACTGCCCGGTGGCGGTGGTCCCCGACGCCTGACCGGCGGTCCGCCGCCGTCGTCGGGTCACCCCGGGCCAGGGTCACCCCGGCCCAAGGCCACCCCATCTCAGGGTCACCAGTTCTTGTACCGCGTCTGGCCGAGCCCGCAGAAGGTGCACCCGGGGCTCAGGAAGTCCTGGGTGCGGCGGAACTCCTCGTCGGCCAGGTGCCAGCGCAGCCAGGCGGTGATGATGTGCTGCCCGTTGCGGGTGGCGGCGATGTGGTCGGTGCCGTCGAGGACGTTGAGCCACACCGGCACGTCCGTGTTGGTGTAGTCGCGCTCCACGTTGGAGGTGGCGAAGTCGTCGTCACCGCCGATGTACAGCGCGGGGTTGCGGAGGTTGTCCGGCCCGCTGCCGTCGAAGGAGCCGCCCGCCACGTGCACGGTGGTCTCCAGCCGCGGGTCGTCGGCCACGTCGAAGGTGCCGATGGAGCCGCGGGAGTGGCCGCCGAAGGCCACCTCGGTCGTGTCGATGTCCTGGTACAGCGGACCGCCGGTGCTCGCGTTCCGGTCCTCGATCCAGTCGAGCGCGTCGACCATGTAGTCGCCGCTGCTGGAGGAGACCTCGCTGTACACGACGAACCCGTGCGAGGCCCACTGGCGCAGCATGTCCTCGTAGGCGGCCGGGTCGGAGCCCGCGCCGGGGCCCCAGACGAGCACCGGGTGCCTCACGCCGTTCTGCCCGGCGTTCGTCGGGTACACCAGCCATCCGTCGTCGCCCGGGCCCGCGGTGGTGTCGATGGTCACCGCGTAGGGCCCGGGGGCGGTCACGTCGCTCACCGGGGGCAGCGATCCGCCGGGCGGGTCGGTCGGCCCGCCGCTGCCGCCGCCGGCCGCCCGCACGAGCACGTCGTCGACGGTCAGCGACTCCAGCGCGCTGTTGGCGTCCAGCGAGAACCGTAACCGCAGGCTCCGGCCGTCCACCGACGACGGCAACTGGTACGAGGTCGCGCCGGTGGCGGTGCGCGCCGACTCCAGCGTCGTCCAGGAGCCGCCGTCCACCGAGTAGGCGACCGTGAAGGCCTCGCCGAGGTCGAGCCCGGTCGCCGTCCGGGTGTACGACACCGAGATGCCGCTGTACCCGGCCAGGTTCACGGCCGCGGAGGTGACGGTCGGGTCGGTCAGCAGCGATCCGCCCAGACGCGCGGCGCCCGTGCTCGCGCTGACGGAGCCGGTGGAGGTGAAGGTGCCGAGCCCGGCGGAGAAGTTCTCGCCGTAGAGCGAGGTCACGGCGGAGGCGGGGGAGGAGAGGACGCCGGCGACGCCCACGGCCGTGAGGCAGGCGGCCATCACGGCCCTCAGGCGAGGACGCCGGCTTCGACCGGTGCGAACTGACATGTCTGACCCCTTCGTTGTGCCGACCACGCCGGCCCGTCGGGGGTTCCGGTGGCCGGAGTTGGTCCAGGTCCGTCCACGGCGAGTGAAGCGGGGTCCCTCCGCGCGCACATCAGTGAAACCACCGGTCGGGCTCACAGACGCAGCAGCGCGGTCACGGCGACCGCGGCCACCAGGGTCACGGGGAGCGGGGCCCGACGCAGCACGAGCAGCGGAACCACCCCGAGTCCGGCGACCAGGGTGAGGTCCGTGCCGCTCCAGCGGTGGCCCAGCACGTCGACGACGACGAAGCCGGCGAGCAGGGCGGGAGCCGTGAGGGCGATCACCGACCGTGCTCGCGGAGTCAGGGTGCGTCCGCCGAACAGGGCGGGGCCGAACGCCTTGCAGGTGAAGCTGAGGACGGCGACGGCGCCGATGGCGAGCCAGAGATTCATGGCGTGGCCTCCGGCTCGGAGCGCACGGGCGGTACGGAGCTCTTGGCCCCTTCGGCGCGGGCGGGCAGGGGCGCGGGCGTCCGGCAGAGGGCGACGAGCGCCGCGAGTGCCGCGCCCACCAGAGCGGGCCCGACGGGCAGGAAGAGCACCAGGACGGCCGCGAGGACGGCTCCGAGCAGGGCCGGCATCCGGTTGTCCCGGTCCTTGCGGACCTCCTCGACCAGGAGTGCGACGAAGAGCGCCGGTGTGAGGACGTCCAGCCCGAGCCGGTGCAGCAGGCCGGGGTCGGGGGACGCCACGACGCCGAGGGCGGTGCCCGCGACCCAGGCCGGCCACTGGACCGCCGTGGCGCCGAAGAGCAGGTGCCGGTCGAACCGCCCGCCGCCGAGGTGGGCGGCGGCCCACGATCCGTCGACCACGGCCTGACCGGCGAGCGCGCGGCGCAGCCGGCCGCCGCGCAGGTCACCGGCGACGGCGATGCCCATCGGGACGAAGCGGCTGTTGATCAGGGCCGCGGAGGTCACGGCGCCGACGAGGCCGCCGCCGGAGCCGAGGGTCGCCAGCAGGGCGAACTGCGCGGAGCCGGAGAACACGACCATCGAGCAGACCACCGGAGCCACCGGCCCCCAGCCCTGCGAGGCGCTGACCGCCCCGAAACTGACGGCGAGGAGGAAGGAAGCGGCCGCGAGTCCCGACCCGGTCCTGAGCCCGGCGAGGAAGCTCGCACGTGGTGGGACGGCGGCGTCCGCCGCGCGGGAACTGTCCATCCACCGAATCTAACAGGCATCAGCGTGAAAGAGCGTTAGATAACGGCATAGGATGGGCCGGTGACGAGTA
>NZ_JBRIOU010000197.1:0-3322 GCF_053474865.1 Streptomyces sp. CO7 | reverse complement strand
AGGGTCCGCACCGCCAGCTCGACGCCCAGCACCGCGCGGATGCGGCCGGCCAGGCGGGTGGCGAGGAGCGAATGCCCGCCGAGTGCGAAGAAGTCGTCGTCGACGCCGACCGCCGGCACGCCCAGGACCTCGGCGAACAGGCCGCACAGGACCTCCTCGCGCGGAGTCCGCGGACCGCGCCCGGCACCGGCCGCCGGCAGCTCCGGCGCGGGCAGGGCCCGCCGGTCCAGCTTGCCGTTGGTGGTCAGCGGAAGCCGGTCCAGGACCACGAACGCCGACGGCACCATGTACTCCGGCAGCAGCCCCGCCACGTGCACCCGCAGGCCCTCGACGTCCACGCCCTCGGCGGAGTCCGGCTCGGCGGCCACGTACGCCACCAGCCGCTTGTCGCCCGGCCGGTCCTCCCGGACCAGGACCGCCGCCTCCGGAAGTCCGGGGAACCGGCGCAGGGCTTCCTCGATCTCCCCCGGCTCGATCCGGAACCCGCGGATCTTCACCTGGTGGTCGACCCGGCCGACGAACTCCAGCAGCCCGTCCTCCCGCCAGCGCACGATGTCGCCGGTGCGGTACACCCGGGCCCCAGGGTCGTCCGAGAACGGGTGTGCGACGAACTTCTCCTCGGTCAGCTCCGGGCGGTTCCAGTAGCCGCGGGCCACGCCGGGTCCGCCGACCCACAGTTCGCCGGGCACCCCCGGCGGGAGCAGGGCGCCGTTCTCGTCCATGACGAACACCTCGGTGTTCGTCAGCGGCCGGCCGATGGGGAGCTGACCGGTCCGGGGGGTGTCCCGGTCGATCTCGTAGCAGGAGGTGAACACGGTCGCCTCGGTGGGCCCGTACCCGTGGACGAGGTGCCGGGGCGCCCACGGCCCGTCCACCAGCTGGTCCACCACCGACCGCTCGACGGCCTCGCCGCCGAAGAACACGTGGTCGAGCTCGGCGAGCAGGTCGGGGCAGTCGAGGAGGTGCTGGCGGAGCAGGGGGGACGTCAGCCACATCATCGTCACCCCGCAGCGGCGCAGGGCGGCCTTGAGCTCGACGGCGTCGAGGAGGACCTCCTTGTCCATGACCACCATGGCCGCCCCGGACGTCAGCGCGGGCCAGCACTCGAACGTGAAGGCGTCCCAGGCGAAGTTGGACGGATGGGCGACGACGTGGCCGGGGCCGATGCGGGCGAAGACGTCGCTTTCGACCAGCCGGCAGACCGAGCGGTGCTCGATCATGACGCCCTTCGGAGTCCCGGTGGACCCGGAGGTGTAGATGACGTGGAACAGGCTGTCGGGGCGGACCGGCACGGACGGGTCGGTGCGGGGGCGGGTGGCGATCTCCGGCCGGTCGTGGTCCATGAGCACGCGCCGGGCGGCGCCCGCGCCCAGCTTGTCCTGGAGGTGGGCGTGGGTGACGACCAGCGACGCCTCCACGTCGGCGACCATGAACTCCAGCAGGTGGGGCGGGTAGTCGTGGTTGAGCGGCACGTACGCGGCGCCGGCCTTCAGGACGCCCAGGACCGCGACGACCGCGTCGATCCCGCGCTCGACGCAGACCGGGACCAGCTGCTCCGCCCGGACGCCCAGGTCGATCAGGTGATGGGCGAGCTGGTTCGCCCGCTCGTCGAGCTCCCGGTAGCTCAGCGACTCCTCGCCGCAGGTCACCGCCGTCGCGTCCGGGGTTCTGGCGGCCTGCCGCTGGAACAGCTGGTGCACGGTGGTGTCGTCGGAGTAGGGCGCCGCCGTGTCGTTCCACTCGGTGACGAGCCGGTGGTGTTCCTCGGCGGACAGGAGACCGATCCGGCTGAGGGGCAGTTCCGGGTCCGCCGCGACCGCGGCGAGCAGCCGCTGGAAGCAGTCCGCGATCCGCCGGGCGGTCTGCGGGGTGAACAGGTCGAGGGCGTACCCCAGCCGTCCGCCGATGCCCGCGGGGGCGCCGTCGTCCGTGTGCTCCTCGAAGAGTTCGAGGGTGAGGTCGAACTTGGCGACGTCGGTGTCCGCCAGGTCGACGTCCGTGGTCAGGCCCGGGAGGTCCAGCCGGACGGAGGTGTTGTTCTGCATGGCCAGGAGCACCTGGAAGAGCGGGTGCCGGGCGGCGGAGCGCACCGGGTTGAGTGCGCTCACCAGGTGCTCGAAGGGGACGTCCTGGTGGGCGAAGGCCTCCAGGGACGCCTCCCGCACCCGGGCCAGCAGTTGCTCGAAGGTGGGGTCTCCGGAGGTGTCGGTCCGCAGGACCAGGGTGTTGACGAAGAAGCCGACCAGGTCGGCCATCGCCTCGTCGGTCCGGTTGGCGATGGGAGTGCCCACCGGGATGTCGTGTCCGGCGCCCAGCCGGGAGAGCACCGCGGCGAAGGCGGCCTGCACCACCATGAACAGACTGGCCCGGCGGGTTCGGCCCAGTCCGGTCAGCCGCCTGTGCAGCTCCGCGTCCAGGGCGAAGGAGACCGAGTCGCCGCGGTGGCCGGCGACCTTCGGCCGGGGATGGTCGAAGGGCAGCTCGAGCTGGTCCGGGATGCCGTCCAGCGTCCTCGTCCAGAACGCCAGCTGCTCACTCGTCAGCGAGCCGGGGTCGTCCTCGGTGCCGAGAAGCTCGCGTTGCCACAGCGTGTAGTCCGCGTACTGCACCGGCAGCGCGGACCACGACGGCGCCGTCCCGTCGCACCGTGCCGCGTAGGCGCGGCCGAGGTCCCGGGTCAGCGGGGCCAGCGACCAGCCGTCGGACGCGATGTGGTGCATCAGCAGGAACAGGACGTGCTCGGTCTCCGACAGGGCGAACAGGCGGACGCGGAGCGGCGGATCGAGCGCCAGGTCGAAGCGCTGCCGGGCGAGGGCGGACATCTCGGCGGGCAGGGCGGACGCCTCGGTCCGCACCACCGCGAAGTCCCGCATCGCCCCGGCGGCCGGCAGGATCCGCTGGAACGGGACGCCCTGGGCGTCCAGGGGGAAGACCGTGCGCATGCTCTCGTGCCGGTCCACCACGTCCTCGAGCGCGGCCCTCAGCGCCGCCCGGTCCAGGTCGCCCGACAGGCGCACGACGAGGGGGAGGTTGTAGGTGGCGCTCGTCTCCTCGAGCTTGTCGAGGAACCACAGCCGGCTCTGTGCCGGGGACAGCGGGACGCGCTCCGGGCGCGGCCTCGCCGTCAGTTCGGGCCTGGCGGCATCCGCCCGGCCGACGCGGTCGGCGAGGGCTGAGACCGTCGGGGCCTCGAAGAGGGTCCGCACCGCCAGCTCGACGCCCAGCACCGCGCGGATGCGGCCGGCCAGGCGGGTGGCGAGGAGCGAATGCCCGCCGAGTGCGAAGAAGTCGTCGTCGACGCCGACCGCCGGCACGCCCAGGA
>NZ_JBRIOU010000196.1:0-3632 GCF_053474865.1 Streptomyces sp. CO7 | reverse complement strand
CGCAGTGCCCGATCGCCGAGGCGCTGGAGGTGTGCGACCTGGTCGTGGAGGCGGCCGGCCAGGGCTTCGTCCGCGAGTGGGGCGCCCGCATCCTCGCCTCCGGCACCGACCTGCTGGTGGCCTCCACCGGCGCGCTCACCGACGACGCCCTCGCCGCCGAGCTGCACGCGGCCGGCCCCGGCCGGGTGTACTTCACCGGCGGCGCGGTCGGCGGACTCGACCTGCTGCAGGCCGCGCGGACCATGGGGGAGCTCACCGAGGTCCGGCTGACCACCACCAAGCTGCCCGCGACGCTCGAACAGCCCTGGATGGACGCCGGGCTGCTGGAGCGGATGCGCACTGCGGACCGCCCCGTCGAGGTCATGTGCGGCACCGCCCGCGAGGTGCCCGCCCGCTTCCCGCGCTCCACCAACGTGGCCGCCTCCGTGGCCCTGGCCGTGGGCGACGCGGACAAGGTCGAGGTACGGGTCGTCGCCGACCCCGCCGCAGTCCTCACCCGGCACGTCGTCGAGGCCGCCGGGCCGCACGGCCACTACCGCTTCGAGGTCAACCACGCGCCCGACCCGGGCAACCCGGCCACCAGCCAGGTCGTCCCGCACGCGGTCCTGCGCGGCATCGGCGCCCTCACCGGGCGGAAGGGACAGATCCTGTGACCCGCACGGCGACCCCCGGGACGGCGACCCCCGCGACGGCGGCGCCGTACGCGACGCACCCGGTGCACGTCGAGGAGGCCGGCGAGGAGGGCCCGCTGGTGCTGTGCCTGCACGGCATCGGCTCCTCCTCCGCCTCCTTCGCCGCCCAGCTCGAAGGCCTCGCCCCGGTCGCCCGGGTGGTCGCCTGGGACGCCCCCGGCTACGGCCGATCCCCGGACCCCGAAGGTCCGTTGACCCTCGACGACTACGCGGACACCGCGGCCCGCCTGATCGCCGAGCGCGGCGGCGACGCCCACGTGGTCGGCGTCTCCTGGGGCGGCGTGATCGCCATGCGGCTCGCCGTGCGCCACCCCGAACTGGTCTCCAGCCTGGTGATCGCCGACTCCACCCGGGGCTCGGGCACCGGGGCGGAGAAGGCCGCCGCCATGCGGGCCCGCGGCGAGCAGCTCGCCGATGCCGGACCGCGGGCGTTCGCCGAGCGGCGCGCCCCGCGCCTGCTCTCCCCGCGGGCCTCGCCGGAGCAGGTCCGCGCGGCCGTCGCCGTCATGGCGGACGCCGTCCGGCTCCCCGGCTACGGCTACGCGGCCGAGTCCATGGCCGCCACCGACCTGACCGGGGAGCTGGAGCGGATCACCGCCCCCGCCCTGGTGCTCTGCGGCGAGGACGACCAGGTCACCGGGATCGCCGAGAGCCAGATCATCGCCGGCGCCATGCGCCGCGGCGTCTTCGTGATCATGACCGGCGCGGGCCACCTGGCCAACCAGGAGCAGCCCGCCGCCTTCAACGACTGGGTCCGGGCCCACCTGCGCATCGCCGCCCGGCTCCCCGAGTCCGACTGACCATCACCACCGCCCGCCCGTCACACACCGCGAACAGGAGCAGTCATGCCTCTCACCACCACCGAGTACGACAACGGCGGGGACCTCGCCACGTACACCGACCGGCTCATCGCGAGCAAGGACTCCCGCGAGCCCGACTGGGGCACCCTGTCCTTCCAGGAGAAGGCCGGCCCGCAGTACCGCCGCGCCCAGATCCGCTACGTCGGCTCCGGCGCCACCGGCAACCACGAGAACGACTCCCGGATCCTCCCCTCCGGCGGCTTCACCTTCTCCAACATGCTGCTGCCCCCGGGAGGCGAGGGCCCGGCGCACACCCACCACGACGTCGAGGAGGCCTTCTTCGTCCTGGAGGGCCAGGTCCGCGTCGGCATCCACCGCGGCCCCGACGAGGTCGAGTACCGCACCCTCGGCTACCGCGACATGATCGTCGTCCCGGCCGGTGTGACCCGCTCGCTGAAGAACGAGGGCGACACCGACGCGCTGTTCTGCGTGATCATCGGCACGCAGAAGCCGCAGGTGCCGACCTACCCGGAGTACTCGCCGCTGTACGGCGTCACCCGTGACTGAGCGGCGCACCGTCGTCGTCACCGGCGCCGGCCGTGGCCTCGGACTGGCCACGGCCCGCCGGGCCGGCGCCGACGGATTCCGCGTCGTCGTCGCCGAACTCCGCGCGGAGTGGGGCGAGAAGGCGGTGGCGGAGCTCAGGGGCGAGGGCGTCGAGGCGGAGTTCGTCCGCTGCGACGTCGGCGACCCGGCCTCGGTCGCCCGGATGGCCGACGAGACGGCGGAGCTGACCGGCGGCAAACTCCACGGCCTGGTCAACAACGCGGGCCTGGCGGACGCCGTGGGCGGGCGGTACTTCCACGAGATCGAGGTCGAGGACTTCGACCGCATCATGACCGTCAACGCCCGCGGACCCTGGCTGGTGGCCAGGGCGCTGCTCCCGCTGATGCTGGCGAACGGCGAGGGCCGCATCGTCAACGTCGCCTCCGACGCCGCCCTGTACGGCTCGCCGCGCCTGGCGCACTACATCGCCTCCAAGGGCGCCCTGATCGCCCTCACCCGGGCGATGGCCCGCGAGACCGGCGACCACTCGATCACCGTCAACGCGGTGGCTCCCGGGCTCACCGAGAGCGAGTCCTCCGAGCGGATCCCCGAGGAACGGCACGAGCTGTACCGGCTCAACCGGGCCATCTCCCGCCCGCAGCAGCCGGACGACCTCACCGGACTCATCGCCTTCCTGCTCTCCGACGAGTCCCGCTACCTCACCGGCCAGACCGTCGCCGTCAACGGCGGCTTCACGATGCACTGACGCACCTGTAGGAGACGACAGCCATGGATCTCGGACTCACCGGCCGCACGGTGCTGGTCACCGGCGGCAGCTCCGGCGTCGGCCTCGCCACCGTCCGGACGCTGCTCGACGAGGGCGCCCAGGTGGCCACCTGCGGGCGGCGGGCCGAGGCCCTGGAGCGGATCGGCGCGCACGAACGGCTGCACACCGCGGTCTGCGACGTCCGCGACGCCGACGCCGTCGCCCGCATGGTCGACGGCGTGCGGGAACGGTTCGGCGGACTGGACGGCCTGGTCAACAACGCCGGGCAGTCCCGGATGAAGCCGTTCGCCGAGTGCACCACCGAGGACTGGCGCGACGAACTGGAGCTCAAGTTCGACGGCGTCCTCAACCCCCTCAAGGCCGCGCTGCCCCTGCTGCGGCGCTCCGACGCGGCCGCCGTCGTCAACATCAACGCGGTGCTCGCCAAGGAGCCCTCGCCCCGCCTGATCACCACCAGCGCCGCCCGGGCCGGCATCCTCAACCTCTCCAAGTCGCTCTCCCGGGAACTCGCCGCCGACGGCATCCGGGTCAACTCCGTCTGCCTCGGCCTGATCGACACCGGCCAGTGGGAGCGCCGGTACCGGGCCTCCGGCACCGACCGGAGCTACGACGCGTGGCAGGCCGCCCTCGCCGCCGACCGGGGCATCGCGCTGGGCCGCCTCGGCCGCGCCGAGGAGGTCGCCTACGCCGTCACCGGCCTGCTCTCCCCGCGCGCCTCCTACATCACCGGCATCAGCGTCGACGTCTGCGGCGGCATCGGCCACGCCGCCTGAGCCCTCCGCGCCCGCGCCCCCCTCAGCCCCAGGA
>NZ_JBRIOU010000195.1:0-3640 GCF_053474865.1 Streptomyces sp. CO7 | reverse complement strand
CCCTTCCCCTGGCCACTCACCCGCGGAGACAGCCATGACCCCCGGAACCACCCCAGCAAGCACCGCAGGCACACCGGATGCGTCGCCCTCCCCCGCCCTCGCACGTCGTACCGTCCTCGCCGCGCTCGCGGCAGCCGGCTGCGTCACGGCACTCTCCTCGCCCTCGGCGCACGCCGTGACGCCTCCCACCAGGTCGGTGAAGCGGCAGATGCGAGGGCTGTGGATCGCGTCGGTGACCAACATCGACTGGCCGAGCCGCACGGGCCTGGACCCGGCCGCCCAGCGCGCGGAGTTCGTCCGGCTGGCGGACGAGGCTCTCGCGTGGGGCTTCAACGCCTTGTTCGTCCAGATCCGCCCCACGGCCGACGCGTTCTGGCCCTCGCCGTTCGAACCCTGGTCCCAGTGGCTCACCGGGACGCAGGGAAGGGACCCCGGGTACGACCCGCTGGCCTTCATGGTCGAGACGGCGCACCAGCGCGGCCTGGCGTTCCACGCCTGGTTCAACCCGTACCGGGTCTCCATGCGGGCCGACCCGTCGGCGCTGGTTCCCGACCATCCGGCGCGCGTCCACCCGGAGTGGACGCGCGCCTACGGCGGCAAGCTCTACTACGACCCCGGCGTACCGGCCGCGCGCCGCTTCTGCCAGGAGGCCATGCTCGACGCCGTCAGGCGGTACGACGTGGACGGCGTGCACTTCGACGACTACTTCTACCCGTATCCGGTGGCGGGGTCCGACTTCCCGGACGAGGAGACGTTCCGGCAGTACGGAGCGGGCTACGACGACAAGATCGCCTGGCGCCGCCACAACGTGGACCTCATGGTCCGTGAGATGCGGGACGCCGTACGCGCCGTGCGCCCCGACGCCCTGTTCGGGATCAGCCCCTTCGGCGTCTGGCGCAACGACACCACGGACCCGCGCGGCTCCCGGACGGCCGCCTTCCAGTCGTACGACGGACTGCACGCGGACACCCGGGGATGGGTCGAGCGGGGGTGGCTGGACTACATCGCACCGCAGATCTACTGGAACATCGGGCTGCCGGTGGCCGACTACGGCGTCCTCGCGCCGTGGTGGGCCGACGTGGTGCGGGGAACGGACACCGAGCTCTGGATCGGACAGGCGGTCTACAAGTCGGGGGCGGCGGGGCAGCCGGCGGCGTGGCAGGACGGCAAGGAACTGTCGCGCCACCTGACCCTCAACGCGACGCTCCCCGAGATCGGCGGGGACCTCTTCTTCAGCGCCAAGGACGTCCGCGCCGATCGTGTGGGGGACTTCGCGGCCATGCGGCTGGCCCACTGGCAGGAGGCCGTCCTCGGCCCGCTGCCGGCCCGGCTCGACGGGGGACCGCTTCCGCGGCCACCGCGCGTGGAGGTGGAGCGGGACCCCGACACCGGTGCCGCCGTCCTGCGCATCACCGCCGGAGGACCCCAGGGCGACGAGGCGCCGTTCCGTTACGCGGTCCACCGCTTCTCCGGTGATCCCGGCCGTGACCCCGAAGCGTGCCGCGCGTCCCTCGTGGCGGTGATCCCCGGCGGCAGGTCGGCCCGCCACCAGGACCCCGACGCGTCGGGGAGGTCGTGGTACGCGGTGTCCGCGGTCGACCGGGTTCAGCGCCACGGCAGGCTGTCCCCACCCGTGCGCTGACCCGCCCGTGTCACGGCGGCCGCCTCGTGCGGCGGCGGCCGCCGTGGTCCTCGACGGCACCGGACCCCGGTCGCGGGGCACCCCCGCCGGTCAAGATCATCGGACACAACACCGCAGCCCACGGCAAACCGTGACGCCCCCTCAGGAGCAGCGGACCGCGGTGCTGGACGAACCGTCGACAGGCGATGTCACTTCATGGACCATGCGTCCCATGCCTCTCACCGTTCGCGATCTGTTGGCCATCCCCTCTCTTCGCCTTCGTCTCGTGGCAGGCAGTACAGGTCTCGGCCGCGTGGTCGAGGCGGCGCACGCGACCGAGAACACCCGGCCCGCGGCCTGGCTCGAGGGCGCCGAAGTGATCATGACCAACGGGCTGCTGCTGTCCGTCGACGAGGCGGGCTGCGCGGCGTACGTGAGGGAGCTCAGCGGCGGCGGGGCGGCTGCCCTCATCCTGGGAGTGGGACCGGGTCTGCACCTGCGGACCGTCCCGGAGTCTCTGGGCCGGCATGCCGAACAAGCCGGGATACCCCTGCTCACCGCTCCGTCGGACGTCTCCTTCGCCTCCATCACCAAGGCGGTCTTCACGGCCCGGGCGTCCGAGGAGCGACGCCTGCTGGAACGTACCCTCCGCACGCAGCGCCGGCTGTCCTCGGCGGCCGCCTCCGGAGACGGACTGACGGGGCTGCTGTCCGCCTGGTTCCAGGCGATCACCTCGGGCGTGGCGGTGTGTGACGCCTCGGGACGGCTCCTCGGCTCGGCCGGGGCCGACGGGCAGGAACTGCTGAAGCACGCCGCCCCGGTGATCGACACCGTGGCCCTGCACGGCCTCCGGGGCAGCGGCGGTGCGGACCTGCCGTGCGGACGGCTCGTGGTGCAGCCTCTGGGAACCACCCGCCTGCGCGGCTTCCTCGTCCTGCTCGACTCCGGCTCCCCGGAGGCCCGCCTGCTGGTCAGCGTCCTCGTCTCGCTCCTGTCCGTCGAGCTGGAACGCCGTCATCTCGCCGACGAACCGCAGCGCCGACGGCGCGCGTCCCTGCTCGCCAGGCTCTTCCGTCCCGACGTCACGGCGGAGCAGGCCACGGCCCTGCTGCGATCCGCCGACGTCACCTCGTCGTCCGTCCGGGCCCTGACCGTGCGCGCGGCCGGCGAGCCGGTGGAGCTCGCGGCGGATCTCGCCCTGGCGGTGCCCGGGGGACTCGCCCGTGTCACCGGCGACACCGTCGAGATGATCCTTCCGGAGGAGGTGGACACGACCGCGGTGCTCCGTCGGTTCGCTCCCGGACGCCCGGCCGGCATCGGGCCGGCCGTCGCTCCGCAGCACGCGGCGCTCTCCCTCCGGCAGGCGATCGCCCTGCTGTCCTCCAGCACCGAACTGGGACGGCCGGTCAGCGCGTCGGAGGCCAGCTCGCTGAGACTCCTGCTCAGCCTGGGCAGCCCCGCGACCCTGGCCGCCTTCGCCGACACCGTGCTGGCCCCGCTCGACGCCGCCGACCCGGGCGGGGAACTCACCGAGACGCTGCGCGTCTGGCTCGAGACGAACGGCTCGTGGGCGGAGGCGTCGGCGTTGCTGGGCCTGCACCGCCACACGGTGCAGAACCGCATCGAGAAGGTGGCCAGACTCACCGGGAGGCAGCAGGACCGCGCGGAGGACCGGGTCGACCTCTGGCTGGCGCTGACCGCGCGGGCGGTCGGCGGACCCCTCACCCACCAGCAGAAGTGCCGGAGCACCGCTCCCTCAAAGGGTTAAACGGTCCAAGTGGAGCCCGGACCGATCGACATCACGTCCATGTCGAGCGGACGCACCTGTTCCTACCGTAGCCCTGCCGATCACGCACCGAAGGAACCGTCGCCGGGACCCCTCAACCAGGTGGGAGCACGAAGCCCACCGAGGTCGTCCGGGCCGGCGGCCCCAGGGACGGAGAGGACCGTCCATGCTCCCCCGCAGCGACACCGGTCCCCCCTGCCGTCCTCCGTGCCCGGCATCCGTACGTGAGGCCC
>NZ_JBRIOU010000194.1:0-3745 GCF_053474865.1 Streptomyces sp. CO7 | reverse complement strand
GTCCAGGGGCAGGTCGGCCACCGCGGGGACCCCGTCCAGGGCCGAGCGCCAGTGGTCCAGGCCCCGGGAGACGGCGGAGTCCGGGTCCCGCGGGTCGCCGAGGACGTCGTTCTGCCACAGGGTGTAGTCGGCGTACTGGACGGGCAGCGGCTCCCAGCCGGGGGCGCGCCCCCGGGCCCGGTCGGCGTAGGCGCGGGCCAGGTCGGTCATCAGCGGGGCGAGGGACCAGCCGTCGCCCGCGACGTGGTGCAGGAGCACGGCGAGGGTCGCGCCGGAGCCGTCCTGCGGCAGGAACAGGGCGACCCGCAGCGGCAGGTCGCGGGAGAGGTCGAAGCTCTCGGCGGTGAACCGGGCCACCCGGCCGGGCACCTCGCCGGCCGGGCACTCCACGGTGCGCAGCCGGACCACCGAGGGGGCCAGGACATGCTGGTACGGCTCCTCGTCCGGGGTGAGGAACACGGTGCGCAGCACCTCGTGCCGGTCGGCGAGGTCGGTGACGGCGGCGGCCAGGGCGGCCGGGTCGGGCCGGGCGTCCAGTTCGAGGACGATCGGCATGTTGTACGCGGCGGACGGGCCGTCGAGCTGGTCGACCAGCCACAGCCGCCGCTGGGCGTGGGACAGCGGCACCCGGTCCTCGAGGGGCAGCGGCCCCTCGTGGACGACCGGCAGCCGCGGGTCGGTGGTGCGCAGCACCTTGCGGTCGATCTTGCCGGAGCTGGTGCGGGGCAGGGCGACGACGACGGCGACGGCGGCCGGGACCGCGGCGGCCGGCATGCGCTCGCGCACCCAGTCGCGCAGCTCGCCCGCGCCCGCGCCGCCGTCGGTGACGACGAAGGCGACGAGCCGCTTGACGCCGTCGGCCTCCTGCTGGGCGACGACCGCCGCCTCCCGGACCGCGGGATGGCCGGCGAGGACGGAGTCGACGGCGGCCGGGTCGATGCGCTGCCCGCCGATCTTCACCTCGTCGTCGACGCGGCCGTGGAAGAGGATCTGCCCGTCGTCCCCGACGGCGACCAGATCACCCGTGCGGTAGGCGCGCTCCCCGTCCAGCGTGGTGAAACGGCGGGCGTTCAGCTCGGGGCGGCCGAGGTAGCCGCGGGTCAGGCCGCCGCCCAGCAGCCACAGTTCGCCGTCGACGACGGCGGCGCGGACCCCCGGCAGGGGACGGCCGATGGGGACGGGGCCGCCGTCGTGGTCGGTGAGGTCGGCGACGGTGGCGGCGACCGTCGCCTCGGTGGGCCCGTAGCTGTTGAGGAGGCGGACCCGGCCGCCGGTCAGGTCGCGCCACTGGGCGACCCGTTCCGGCAGGGCGGCCTCGCCGAAGGTGCCGACCAGGCGCAGGCAGCCGGGCAGCCGCGCGGACCCGGTGGACAGCACGTGGACCAGCTCGTGCCAGTAGGCGGCGGGCAGGTCCACCAGGGTGACGCCGTGCCGGGCGCATCCGGTCAGGAACTCCCCGACGTCCAGCATGTCGTCGGTGCGCAGCACCAGGGTGGCGCCCGCGCCGAGGGCGCTGAAGATCTCCTGGACGCTGGCGTCGAAGTGCAGCGGGCTGAACTGGAGGATCCGGTCGTCCGGGCCGATGCCGTAGGCGGGGATGACGCCGGCCGTGAAGTGGGCGAGGGAGTCGTGGGCGACGACGACGCCGTTGGGGGTGCCGGTGGACCCGGAGGTGTAGATGACGTAGGCGGCGTCCGCGTCGACGCCGGGGCCGGGGAGGACGAGTTCGCCGTGGCGGGCGACGTCGGCGGGCGAGGGCGCGTCCTGGCCGCAGCAGTCCCGCAGGATCGCCTCGTTGCGCGCCTCGGGCGCCTGGACGTCCAGCGGCAGGTAGGCGGCCCCGGTGGTCAGGACGGCGAGGATGCCGACGATCGCCTCGACGGAGCGCGGCCGGTGCAGGGCGACCAGACGGCCCGGCCCGGCGCCGGCCGCGGCCAGCTCGGCGGCCCGCTCGTCCACCGCGGCGGCGAGCTCGGCGTAGGTGAGGTGGACGCCGCCCTGGACGAGGGCGCGGGCGCCGGGCCTCACGCGCGCCCGGCGGGCGAAGAGCTCGAGGACCGGCGGGGCCGGCGACGGGGACGGCCCGCCGTCCAGCAGGTCTTCCGTTCCTATGGGGGGCATGCTGAGTTCCTCCGGTGAAGGGCACGGCCGAGAGACCGGGGCGAACGGTTCCTCTCGCCTCCGTGCCCTTCACGCTAGGGGCGGCCGGGCCGCCCCCGGGGCAGTGCGCGCGGCAGCTGCGGGCGGCAGGAACGGGCCGCCCGCAGCTGCCGCTGCCGGTGCGTCAGAGGGACGCGGCCCGCGCGCCCGCCCGGGTGCGCCGCCGCAGCGCGGTCGCCGCCGGACTCCCGCCGCCGCCCGTCATGCGGCGGGCCAGGGCGGCCGCGGTCGGGTTGCGGAACACGTCCTGCAGGGTGAGGTCCTGGCCGAACTCGGCCCGGATCCGGTTGAGCAGCCGCACCGCCAGCAGGGAGTGGCCCCCGGACTTGAAGAAGTTGTCCTCCCTGCCGACCTCCCGGCCGCCGAGGACGTCCCGGAAGACGCCCAGCAGGCGTTCCTCCCGGCCGTCCGGGGCAGCCGGCCCGCCGGCGTCCTTCGCCGGCGGGACGTGGCCGTGCTCGCCCGGAGCGGGCAGCCGCCTCACCTCGGCCACCCGGGCCGGGGCCAGGTAGTCGGGCAGCCGGTCGGCGGCCCAGCCGCGCAGCTCCTGCCCGTTCACGCCGCCGGGCAGACAGGTGACGTACGCGTACAGCCGGTCGTCACGGACGGCGACGGCCGCGCCCGTCACGGCGGGATGGCGCAGCAGGACCTCCTCGATCCGGCCGGGCTCCACCGGGTAGCCGGCCGCGGTGAGGACGGGCACCGGGCACAGCCTGCCGTCGGCGGCGGCGAACGCACGCCGGCCGGTGGGACGCAGACCGCCGCCCGGAGCCGGCTCGTGGACCTCGCCGGGCACCCGCACGGCGGCGGGCCGCCCCCGCTCGTCCAGAACCGTCGCCCGGCCTGTCCGGGCCGGCGGACCGTAGCCGAGCGCGGAGATCGGCGCGGCGGGGTCGGCGGCCAGCGCGTCGAGGGTCTCGGCGAGCCGCCGGGTCAGCAGGGACGCCGTCTGCTCGTCGTAGAGCGCGGTCGCGTACTCCAGGACGCCCTGGAGTCCGGCGGGCGCCCCGTCCGGGCCGGTCCGCTCGGTGAGCGCGAAGGTGAGGTCGCACTTGGCGCCGCCGGCCCGGAAGGCGACCGGATCGCCGCCCAGGGCGGACGGGGCGGGAGGAGCGGCCGGCCCGGAGGGCGCCGCGTGCACCTGGAGCATCACCTGCACCAGCGGGGCGTGGGCGGCGGACCGGTGCGGGTTGAGGTGCTCCACCAGCCGGTCGAAGGGCAGGTCCTGGTGGCTGTACGCGGCGAGCCCCGCCTCCCGGACCCTGCGCACCAGCTCGGCGTAGGCCGGGTCGCCGGAGGTGTCGGTGCGCAGCACCAGCGTGTTGACGAAGAATCCGACGAGCGGGTGCAGGGCGTCGTCGCCGCGCCCGGCGACGGTGGTGCCGATCGCGACGTCGCAGCCCGCGCCGTGCCGGGTCAGGACGGCGGCGAGCGCGGCCTGCACCACCATGAACAGGGTGGCGCCGCAGTCCCGGGCACGGCGCAGCAGCGCCCGGTGGGTGGAGGCGCCCACGGTGAACCGGGTGAGGGCGCCGGCGCCGTCGCTCACGGCGGGGCGCGGGCGGTCCGTGGGCAGGGCCAGCAA
>NZ_JBRIOU010000193.1:0-3761 GCF_053474865.1 Streptomyces sp. CO7 | reverse complement strand
GCCGCACCCCGAGCCGGGATACGGCTACGGGCACGACTGACGCGACACCCGGCCGTCACACCCCGGGCGCCGGGCTCAGTCGGAGGCGGCGTCGCGACCAGGGTCACGGGTCCTGCCGTCGGTCCGTGGCCTGGCGACGCCGTCGACCGCCACGCAGATGCCGAAGACCCGGTCGCGGCCGGTCCAGCCGTTGACGCGGCCGCGGTTGTTGCTGATCTGCACCCGCTGTCCGGCAGGGTCCACGGAGGACACCAGGTGGAGGTACACCGTCCCGGCGACGCGGGCGAGGACGATGTCCCCGGCCTCGACCGTCGCCGGGTCGACCGGGGCGACGACCACCTGCTGACGGTTCTGTATCAGCGGCACCATCGAGGTCCCGCTGGGCCGGAACGTCACGGTGGCTCCGCCGGCGACCCTCTGCGCGATGGCGTCCAGTGCACCCATCCGAGGATCGTGGCAGGTTCCGCCACCGTGGCCCAGCGAATTGTTCACCATGGAGGCATGGAGACCGCCGGACGGATCATCGTCGCCCTGGACCACGACAACCGCGAGGACGCACGACGCGTGGTCGACACGCTCGGGGCCGAGTGCCGCTTCTACAAGGTGGGGCTCGAGCTGCTCACCACCGTGGGGCCCGAGGTCGTGCGGGAGCTCGTCGCGCGGGGCAAGGACGTGTTCCTGGACCTCAAGCTGTTCGAGATCCCGCACTCCGTGGTCGGCGCGGTCCGTGCCGCGGGCGCGTTGGGCGTCTCCATGGTGACCGTGCACGGCATGGGAGGGGCGGGCATCATGGCCGCCGCGGTGGACGCGGCACGCGACTTCCCGCGGCTGCGGGTGCTGGCGCTGACCGTCGTCACCAGCATGACCGACGCCGACCTCGCCGACGTCGGCGTGGCGGGCCCGACCGGGAGCCAGGTGCTCCGGCTGGCCCGCCTGGCCGAGCGGTCCGGATGCCACGGGGTGATCGCGTCGGCGGGTGAAGTGGCGTCCCTGCGCGCGTTGTTGCCCGACGACGCCCTGGTCGTCACGCCGGGGGTGACGGCGCCCGGCCACGCCCCCGGCGACCACGCCCGTTCGGGCACGCCGGGCGCCGCCTTCGCCGCGGGCGCCTCCCACGTCGTCGTGGGGCGGGCGGTCACCCGCGCCGCGGACCCGGTGGCGGCCCTGCGCCGACTCCGGGCCGGCTGACGGGAAACGCCGCGGGGCGCTCCTACTCCGGTGCCGGCGAACCGGGCCCCCCGGGGGACACCGGTCGTTCGAAGAAGGTCTCCAGGACCACCGTGGCCTGCGTCCCGCTGACCCCGTCGATCGCGTAGATCCGCCGCAGCACGTCCTGCAGCCCCTCGGTCGTGGCGGTCCTGACCTTCAGCAGCACCGACGCGCTGCCCGCGATGACGTGTGCCTCCACGACCTCGGGCAGCGCGGCGAAGGCCTCGGCCGAATCGCCCATCCAGGAGGTCGAGTCGACCATCACGTAGGCCAGGATCCCGCTGCCCACCGCCGCCGGGTCCACCTCGACGGTGGTGCGCCGGATGACGCCGCGCTCCCGCAGCTTCCGCACGCGCTCGTGGGCCGCCCCGGCGGAGAGGCCGACGGCCTCCCCCAGCGCCGCGTAGGACCGGGTGGCGTCCTGCTGGAGCTGCGCCAGCAGCTGCCGATCGATGTGATCCACAACTCTCCATTCGACTACTTCTTGCATCCACCATATCTGATCCTGCAGTCTCCGACCCAAGCCGAAAATGGTTCGGTCGGGCCGGGTGGCCCGGATGGGGAGGACCAGCATGACCAGTGAGCGCCCCGCGCTGTACGAGATGTTCGACGACCGGTTCCGCACCGGCCGGTGCATGAACGGTGACGCGGACCTGGAGGTCCTGTACACCGGTTGCCGCTGGGCCGAGGGCCCGGTCCACCTCCCCGCCTGGCGGCAGGTGATCTGGAGCGACATCCCCAACGACCGCATGCTGCGCTGGGACGAGGCGACCGGCGCGGTCGGCGTCTTCCGCAGCCCCGCCGGGCACACCAACGGCAACACCCTCGACCGCGAGGGGCGGTTGATCTCCTGCGAGCAGGGCAACCGCCGGGTGACGCGGACCGAGCACGACGGCACGCTCACCGTTCTGGCCGACCGCTGGCAGGGCCGGCGTCTGAACAGTCCCAACGACGCGGCGGTCAGGTCCGACGGCTCCGTCTACTTCTCCGACCCCGACTTCGGCATCACGAGCGACTACGAGGGCCACCGCGCGGACAGCGAGATCGGCGCCTGCAACGTCTACCGCGTCGACCCGGGCAGCGGGGAGGTGCGCCTGGTGGCCGACTGCTTCGGCGCGCCGAACGGCCTGGTGTTCTCGGCCGACGAGCGGCAGTTGTTCGTCTCGGACACCCGCGCCGGCTGCATCCGGGTCTTCGACGTACGCGACGACGGTTCGCTGTCGGAGGGGCAGGTCTTCGCCGAGGCGCAGGGCCGGGAGAACGCCCGCTTCGACAACCTGCGCTTCGACGACGAGGGCCGGCTCTGGGCGGCGGCGATGGACGACGGCGTGCACTGCTACGACCCGGACGGCACCCTGATCGGCCGGCTCGTCGTCCCCGAGGCGGTCTCCAACATCGCGTGGGGCGGGCCCAAGCGGAACCGTCTGTTCATCACCGCGGAGACCAGTCTCTACTCGCTGGTCATGGCGGTGACGGGCACCCACCCGACCGGGCCGGGGCACCGGCCCTGGCTCGGGTAGGGGCCGGGCGGCTCAGACGTCTGCGGGGCGGGACGCCGGCCTGCGCAGCAGCCACTGGCCGAAGGTGCGACGCGGGGGCCGCACCACGATCCTGCCGTGGGTCTTCTCGCCGGCCAGCTCCACGCGCAGGACGGTCGGCACGCGCGCAGCGGCCGCATCCTGGCGGCGTACGACCCTGCAGTGGGCCAGCTGCATCGCGTCGGTGTCGACCTCGACCCCCGGCCTGGTGATCAGGGTCAGGGTCTTGCCCATCATCTTCACCTGGACGGACAGCCTGTCGTGGGTGATCACCGCGTCGGTGAAGTCGAGGGTCAGGTCGCAGAACGTCACCTCGAGCTCCATCCGGCGCGGCACCACCCACCGACCCGTCCGCACGATCGCACCGCTGTGCACCTGCCTGATCCGGACGAGGTCCTTCGCCTGCTCCCCCACCACGGCGCCGGCCACCGTCGACACGGGAGGCAGGTCGGCGGTGAGCGGGGCCAGGTCGCCGAGGGTGCGGGCGGAGAGGGCGATCTCCAGCCGCTCGTCCAGTTCCTCCGCCGTCAGCAGCCCGTCCCCCGCCGCGATGCGCAGCACGTCCACCACCCGGTCCCGGTCCGCGTGGGAGGCGCGCAGCTCGGGCGACGAGCCGGCTCCTTGGGGCTTTCCGATGGGGGACATCTCACCCGACATGCTCGCGTCCTGCTCCTGTCAGAAAGGGCCTCCGTCGCGAGACGCACAACGCCGCGACCGGAAGGCCCACGCTATAGCGCGACAGGGCCGGGGGTCACCGGTCCGGTCCCGGTCGGCCACGGCCGGACCGAGCCGGTCCCCTGATCACCGCAGCCACTTCCGCCCATGCCGTCCGTACCGTCCCGGTGGTGGCGCAATGCGCCGGTTGCGCGCTTCTCCTCGCTTGGTCACGTCCTGGGACGGAATCTACCGAGAAGCCCCCGCCCGCTGTACGATCCTCGCGGTGTCCACGGGCCGGGGGGTCCGGAGGCCGTGGGGGCTTCGACCGGGGGGTCATCGTGAGCGGTGGACGACGTG
>NZ_JBRIOU010000192.1:0-4083 GCF_053474865.1 Streptomyces sp. CO7 | reverse complement strand
TCCTGGGCGTGCCGGCGGTCGGCGTCGACGACGACTTCTTCGCACTCGGCGGGCATTCGCTCCTCGCCACCCGCCTGGCCGGCCGCATCCGCGCGGTGCTGGGCGTCGAGCTGGCGGTGCGGACCCTGTTCGAGGCCCCGACGGTCTCAGCCCTCGCCGACCACGTCACGGACGCGGCCGCGGCCGGACCCGCGCTGACCGCGAGGCCGCGCCCCGAGCGCGTCCCGCTCTCCGCGGCACAGAACCGGCTGTGGTTCCTCGGCAAGCTCGAAGAGTCCAGCACCAGTTACAACGTCCCGGTGGCCTTCCGGGTCGCCGGCGAGCTGCGGGCCGACGTGCTGGAACGCGCCCTCGGCGACGTGGTGGTGCGGCACGAGAGCCTGCGTACGGTCTTCCCGGAGGTGGACGGCGACCCGGTGCAGGTGGTCCTGCCCGAGGACGCGGCAGCCGTGCGGCTGCTCCAGGTCACCTGTGGCGCCGACGAACTCGACGCGCTGCTGCGGGAGGCCGGTCGGCACGTGTTCGACCTGGCGGGCGAACTGCCGCTGCGGGCAACGCTGTTCACCGTCGGGCCCGAGGAGCACGTCCTCCTGCTGCTGATGCACCACATCGCGAGTGACGGGGCCTCGATGGGGCCCCTTGGGCGTGACCTGGAGGTCGCGTTCCGGGCACGACTCCAGGGGCTCGCGCCCTCGTGGCCGGCACTGCCGGTGCAGTACGCGGACTACACGCTGTGGCAGCGCGAGCTCCTCGGCGCCGAGGAGGACCCCGGCTCGCTCGTGAGCCGGCAACTCAGCTTCTGGAGGACGGCGTTGGAAGACGTCCCGGACCAGCTCGAGCTGCCCTTCGACCGTCCCCGGGCCAACGCGGCCACCTACCGTGGCGACTCGGTCTTCTTCGAGCTGGACGCGGAGCTGCACCGCGGAATGGCCGGTCTGGCCCACGCGAACGGCGTCACCACGTTCATGGTGGCCCAGGCAGCCCTGGCGGTGGCGTTGACGAAGACGGGTGCGGGGACGGACGTCCCGATCGGCACCCCGGTAGCGGGACGCGCCGACACGGCGCTCGACGACCTCGTCGGCTTCTTCGTCAACACCCTCGTCCTGCGCACGGACACCTCGGGGAACCCGACGTTCCAGGAGTTGCTGGCGCGGGTCCGGGAGACCGACCTGGCCGCGTACTCCCACCAGGACGTGCCGTTCGAGCGCGTCGTCGAAGCGGTCAATCCCCACCGCTCACTGGCCCACCACCCGTTGTTCCAGGTCCTGCTCAACGTGCGGACCGGGGACGACGTCTCCCTGGACCTGCCCGGCCTGACGGTCGAGGAGATCGTCGAGGCACAGCAGACGGCGAAGTTCGACCTGTCGCTGAACTTCTCCCTGCGGTACACCGACGAAGGCCTGCCCGGCCCCGTGCGGGCGTACGTCACCTACGCCGCGGACCTGTTCGACCGGGAGACCGTGGAGCGCCTGTTCAGCCGCCTCGTGCGCGTCCTGGAGGGAGCCGTCGCCGATCCGGCACGGACGCTCGGACACCTGGACGTGCTCGACGCGCAGGAGCGGGTGCGGTTGCTGGAAACGTGGGCCGGGGCCGAGCTCGTCGAGCGGCCGGAGGCCGGCTCGGTGCAGGCGGCCTTCGCGGCCCAGGCGTTGCGGACGCCGGACGTGGTGGCGGTGCGGTGTGCCGGAGGGGAGCTGTCCTACCGGGAGTTGGACGAGCGGGCGAACCGGCTGGCGCACCGACTGGTGGGCGCCGGGGTGGGTCCGGAGGCGCCGGTGGCGGTGCTGATGGAACGCTCGGTGGACCTGGTGGTCGCGCTGCTGGCGGTGCTGAAGTCCGGGGCGTTCTACCTCCCGCTGCACAGCGGGAGTCCGCTGGAGCGGATGCAGTGGATCGTCGACGAGACGTCCGCGCCGGTGCTGCTCACGGATGCGGCGATGCGCGAACGTGGTCTCCCCGACGCGCCGGTGGTCGTGGTGGTGGACGAGGACACGGAACTCGCCGGCCTGCCGGCCGACGCCCCTCACGTCACGGCTCTGCCCGAGCAGTTGGCGTACGTGATGTACACCTCCGGCTCCACCGGCCGGCCCAAGGGCGTGGCCATCACCCACCGCGACATCCTCGACCTGGCAGCAGACCGGATGTTCGCCTCGCCTGGTGCCCACGAGCGCGTTCTGCTCCTGGCCTCGTACGCGTTCGATCCGTCCACCTACGCCTTCTGGGTTCCGCTCCTGCACGGCGGGCGCACGGTCATCAGCCCGGAAGGCGACCTGAGCGTCGCCGAGCTGGCCCGCCTGGTCACCGACGAGGAGATCACCGGCCTCGACATCACCGCAGGACTCTTCCGCCTCATGGCGGAGGAAGCCCCCGAGTGCTTCGCCGGCGTGCGTGAGGTCATCACCGGCGGCGACGTGATCTCGCCGACCGCGGTCCGACGCGTGCTGCGGCACTGCCCCGACACGGTCGTGCGCGCTGCCTACGGCCCGACGGAGACCACCCTCTTCGCCAGCCAGTCCCCGTGGACCGCGACCGACAGCGTGCCCGCGCCGATACCCGTCGGCCGTCCGCTGGACGGCATGAGCGCCTACATCCTCGACGAACACCTCGCCCTCGTCCCCACGGGCGTGGCAGGGGAGTTGTACCTGGCGGGGGCGGGTCTGGCCCGTGGCTACTACGGACGTCCCGACCTGACCGCCGACCGCTTCGTCGCCGACCCGTTCGGCCCGGCCGGCAGCCGTATGTACCGCACCGGCGACCTCGCCCGCTGGTCCGCCGAGGGGCTGCTGGAGTTCGTGGGCCGCGCCGACGACCAGGTCAAGATCCGCGGCTACCGCATCGAACTCCGCGAGATCGAGACCGCACTCGGCAGCTACCCCGGACTGGCCCAGATCGCAGTGGTCGCCAGGGAGGACCACCCCGGGGACAAGCGGCTCGTGGCCTACCTGGTGGCCGAGGCCGGAGCCTGCTCGGTGGACACCGGAGCCCTGCACACCCACACGGCCGGCCTGCTGCCGGAGTACATGGTGCCCTCGGCGTTCGTGGTCCTCGACCACCTCCCGCTGACCAGCAACAACAAGGTCGACTACCGGGCCCTCCCGGCCCCCGACCTGCCCGCCACCGGCACCGGACGCGGTCCGCGGAGCCCGCGCGAGGAGATTCTCTGCGGCCTGTTCGCCGACATCCTCGGGCTGCCGGCCGTGAACATCGACGACGACTTCTTCGCCCTCGGCGGGCACTCCCTCCTCGCCACCCGCCTGGTCAGCCGCATCCGCACCACCCTGGACGTCGAGCTGCCGGTGCGGGCCCTGTTCGAGGCGCCCACCGTCGCCGCCCTTGCCCAGCAGGCCGGCGAGGCGGACTCGGCCAGGACCGCGCTGACCGCCACCGACCGGCCCGAACGGATCCCGCTGTCCCCGGCACAGAACCGCCTCTGGTTCCTCGACAAGCTGGAGGGCGCGAACGCCACCTACAACGTCCCGGTGGCGTTCCGGATCACCGGGGACCTGGACGCGGACGTGCTCGAGCGGGCACTGAACGACGTGGTGGCGCGGCACGAGAGCCTGCGGACGGTCTTCCAGGAGATCGAGGGACACCCGGCCCAGAAGGTGCTGGCGACGGACGCCGTCAGCCTGAAGCTGGAGCGCGTCACCTGCGCCGAGGCCGAGTTGACCGCGGCACTGGGCGACGCGGGGCAGTACGTGTTCGACCTCGCGGCCGAGGTGCCGCTGAGGACGACGCTGTTCACCCTGGCCCCCGACGAGCACGTCCTGCTGCTCCTCGTCCACCACATCGCCAGTGACGGCGCCTCGATGGGGCCGCTCGGACGGGACCTGGAGACCGCCTTCCGGGCGCGGCTCCAGGGCCAGGCGCCGACGTGGTCCGAGCTCCCGGCCCAGTACGCCGATTACACCTTGTGGCTGCGGGAGTTGCTGGGGAGTGAGGACGATGCCGGGTCCCTGGCGAGCAGGCAGCTGGCCTACTGGAAGCAGACCCTCGACGGGATTCCCGACCAGCTCGAGCTGCCCTTCGACCGGCCCCGCCCGAAGACCGCCGACCACCGCGGCGACACCGTCCCCCTCCACG
>NZ_JBRIOU010000191.1:0-16321 GCF_053474865.1 Streptomyces sp. CO7 | reverse complement strand
GCGGCGCAGGTGGCCGGTGTCGGCGTAGGTCTCGCCGAGACCGGTGAGCCCCTGGTCGGTGTGGACCTCCAGGACGGCCCGCAGGGCGTACGGCTCGTGGACGCCGACGGCGTTGAGCAGCGGCGGGGCGCGGGGGGGGGGGGGGGGGGGGGGGGCGGGGGGGGGGAGGGGCGCCCCCGCCGCTAGCGCACGGAGAAGCCGAACCAGGCGTCGGTGTAGGCCGCGCCGACGTCCTTGGCGCCGAACGCGTACGCGTTCTTCGTGGACAGGCCGGCCGAGCCGCCGCGCAGCAGCCAGACCGCGCCGTTCTCGCTGTTCTCTGCGGTCGTGCCGACGGCGAGGTCGCGGTAGCCGTTGCCGTTCATGTCCAGGAGCGCGGTGGAGACGCCGAACATGTCGCCGGCCTCGCCGACGCCGGGGATCCCGGCGGTGTCCTGGTTGACGGCCTTGGCACCAGCACCGGTGACGCCCGCGGCGCTGCCGGGCACCAGGACGACGGCGCCCGCGTCCTCGATCGTGCCGATGTCCTCGCCCGCCACGCCGAGCGCGATGTCGGCGTAACCGTCACCGGTCATGTCGGCGACGGAGACGGAGGAGCCGAAGAGGTCACCCTCCTCCTGTGCGCCGGGGATGCCGGGCGAGTCCTGGTCGAGGAGCACCGTGTTCGCCTCGGAGAGGCCGGAGGCGGAGCCGTAGGAGATCCGCACCTTGTCGGACCAGTCCTCGGCGCCGACCACGACGTCGTCGTAGCCGTCGCCGTTGATGTCGCCGATGCCGGTGCCGGCCGGAGTGCTCCGGGTGGAGTCGCCGGTCACCCAGCCGCGCTTGAAGCCGGTGGCGCCGCCGCCCAGCAGCAGGCGGCTGCCCCAGGTGCCGTCACCGGTGTAGCGCCATTGGACGATGTCGTCACGGCCGTCGCCGTTGACGTCGCCGACCTGGCCGGCCCTGACCGGACCGGTGATCGAGACGGGACCGTCCTCGCAGGAGTCTTCGCTGTCGCAGGACTTGTCCTCGTTTTCGTAGCCCCACCACGCCGACCTGTCGAGGAGCGGCAGTACGGCCGCCGGGGCGCCGGCCCGGGTGACCGGGCCCTTCCACAGGGTCGCCGGGGCGCCCGAGGGGTCGTCGCCCCTGACCTCCTGCTGGGAGAACAGCGCCAGGTCGGCCTTGTTGTCGCCGTCGAAG
Source organism: Streptomyces sp. CO7 (assembly GCF_053474865.1). Classification (NCBI taxonomy): domain Bacteria; kingdom Bacillati; phylum Actinomycetota; class Actinomycetes; order Kitasatosporales; family Streptomycetaceae; genus Streptomyces; species Streptomyces sp. CO7. The sequence continues at coordinate 15,136 of NZ_JBRIOU010000191.1, read as the reverse complement.
TCGCCGATCTGCGGGGCGGCCCCGTACCCGGCGACCGCGGTGCCGCCGGTGAGTCCGGAGGCCGAACCCCACAGGATCACCGAGCCGGCGGTGCCGCCGCCGATGATCAGGTCGCCGTAGCCGTCGCCGTCCAGGTCGCCCTTGGCGAAGGTGGAACCGAAGCGCTGGCCGGCGGTGGCCGCGCCGGGGACGCCGCTGGTGGAGCGGCTCACGATCTTCTTCTTCGCGGTGTCGACGCCGGCGGACGACCCGTACATCACGGCGACGTAGCCGGCGCGGGCCGCGCCCGAGACGGTCGCGTTCGGCGCCCCGACGACGAGGTCGGCGTAGCCGTCGCGGTTGAAGTCGTCCTGGACCCCCACGGAGGGGGCGGGGGCGGCGTGGGCCGTGGTCGTGGTCAGCGACCAGGCGCCCAGGCCGCCGGCCAACAGCGCCGCGGCGGCAAAGGGGGCGCCCAGTCGCGTGGAACGGGCGCCGCCTCGTGCTCGAGACATGGAGATGCCTTTCGGGTCGGTCGGTCGACGCGGGGCGCGAGACGCGCCGCGCGTTCACCCAGTCCGACTCCGGTGAGCACCTTCCGGTTGTACGCCTGAATGTCACGGTAATGTCCCCGAGCCGCAACCGACCCGAGCCGCACCTGGGTTCCGCCCTTACGGGAAGTCCGCCGCGAACATCTCGTGTGCCTGGAGCGCGAAGAACACGCAGAAGGCGAGAACCGCGCCGATGAAGACGAGGGACACGACCAGGCCCGCCGTGCTTCTGCCGGTGCCCGGCGCCTGCGAGGTCGCCTTCTCGGGACGGTCCACCGAGTAGTACACGGTGACGACGTCCCCCTCCAGCGTCGTCGCGGGTCCGTCCTGCTCCTCGATACGGACGGGCACACCCGCGGCAGGCGTGAACTCGTAGACGTGGTGCAGCGTGGTGGTGACGGGGCCGTCGGAGGTCCCACTCGTCGTGGTGAACGTGCGCAGGCAGCGTGCCTGTGCCGTCAGGCCGCTCGACCATGCCTGCCTGAGGCTCACGTAGCCCTTGACCACCTTGACCGCCATCGCGAGCGCCACCGCTCCGATGATCGCCGGCACGACGTAGAACATGAACTCCAAGACCGCCCCCTGTCCCTGCACGCCCCCCCGGGCGGCGTGTGCGGACTCTATCCGCGCCGCGTTCCTCTGGACCTCAAGTGCCGCTCAGAAAAAGGGTTCGGGCCGTCGGTGCACGTGGCGTGCACCGAGGCAGGAGGGCGAGCTGTCCGGCGAAGAGTCGACCGAGTGCCACAGACTGCGATGGAGGTGATCCGAGCTGTGCGAGAGGTGACCGTGCTGAGCTTGTGGCACGGCCGGGTGCCGACACGCTGAGCGGCGGAGTGGAGGCAGGGGCCGGAGCCGGAGCCGGGAGAGCGCACCGCTCCACCGCCTTGACGGCCCGGAGACGCCCCGAGGCAGCGAAAAGCCCCCTGCCTGCGGAAAAAAACCGCAGGCAGGGGGCTTACGCGAGCGGGCTACTTCTTCTTGCCCTGGTTCTTCACGGCCTCGATGGCGGCCTTGGCGGCCTCCGGGTCGAGGTAGGTGCCGCGCGGGACGACGGGCTTGAACTCGGCGTCGAGTTCGTAGGCGAGGGGGATGCCGGTCGGGATGTTGAGGCCGGCGATGTCGGCGTCGGAGATGCCGTCGAGGTGCTTCACCAGCGCGCGCAGCGAGTTGCCGTGGGCGGCGACCAGGACGGTGCGGCCGGTCAGCAGGTCGGGAACGATGCTGTCGTACCAGTACGGCATCATCCGGTGGACGACGTCCTTCAGGCACTCGGTCTGCGGGCGCAGCTCCGGCGGGATCGTCGCGTAGCGGGCGTCGTTGTACTGCGACCACTCGGCGTCGGCGTCGAGGACCGGCGGCGGGGTGTCGTAGGAGCGGCGCCACTGCATGAACTGCTCCTCGCCGAACTGCTCGAGGATCTCCGCCTTGTTCTTGCCCTGCAGGGCGCCGTAGTGGCGCTCGTTGAGGCGCCAGCTGCGGTGGACGGGGATCCAGTGCCGGTCGGCGGAGGTCAGGGAGAGCTGGGCGGTGCGGATGGCACGCTTCTGGAGGGACGTGTGCACGACGTCGGGGAGGAGCCCGGCGTCCTTCATCAGCTCGCCGCCGCGGATCGCCTCCTTCTCGCCCTTGTCGGTCAGGTCCACGTCCACCCAGCCGGTGAACAGGTTCTTGGCGTTCCACTCGCTCTCGCCGTGGCGGAGGAGGATCAGCTTGTACGGTGCGTCGGCCATGGCACCCAGCGTAATCGGAGCGCGGCGGGGGTCGCGCGGGCGTCCAGTATTCGGTGGCTCCCGCCCGACGTGCGGAAGTAACATGCACCGTCCGTCTGCGCCGCTTACGGCAGTCCTGTGGAGGCCGCCTTGTCCGTCGTCTCGCCGAGACGTGCCCTGAGGGAGACCGTCTCCGGGCTCCCGTCGGCCTTCTGGTGGCTGTGGGTCAGCACCCTGGTCAACCGCCTGGGCGCCTTCGTGGCCACCTTCCTGGCGCTCTACCTGACGCTGGAGCGCGGCTACTCCGCCTCCTACACCGGTCTGGTGGCCGCGCTGCACGGGCTCGGCGGAGTGATCTCCTCGGTCGGCGCGGGGGTGATGACCGACCGCCTCGGCCGCCGGTCCACCATGCTGATCGCGCAGCTGTCCACGGCGGCGTCGGTGGCGCTGCTCGGCTTCGTCAGCGACCCGGTGAGCATCGCGGCCGTCGCCTTCCTCGTCGGCATGGCGTCGAACGCCTCGCGGCCGGCGGTGCAGGCGATGATGGCGGACATCGTGCGGCCAGAGGACCGGGTGCGGGCCTACTCGCTCAACTACTGGGCCATCAACCTCGGCTTCGCCGTCTCCGCCGCGGGCGCCGGGTTCGTCGCGCAGGTCAGCTACCGGGCGGGCTTCCTCGTCGAGGCGGTGATGACGCTGGCCTGCGCCGTGGTGGTGTTCGTGAAGCTGCCCGAGTCGCGGCCGGAGCCCTCCCTCGACGCGGCGGCGGCCGGCGCCAAGGGCGGCGGGCCGCGGGTGGGGCTCGGCACGGTGCTGCGCGACGGGCGGTTCATGTCGCTCGTCGGGCTGTCGTTCGTGGTCGCGCTGATCTTCCAGCAGGGGTACGTGGGTCTGCCCGTCGCGATGGGCAAGCAGGGGTTCAGCCCGGCGGAGTACGGCCTGGCCATCGCCGTCAACGGCGTGCTGATCGTCGCCCTGCAGCTGCCGGTCACCCGGCTCATCCAGCACCGCGACCCGCGCCGGCTGCTGGCCGTCGCCGCGCTGCTGGCGGGCTACGGGTTCGCGCTGACCGCCTTCGCCGGGACGCTGGGGACGCTGGTGCTCACCGTGTGCGTGTGGACGTTCGCCGAGATGCTGAACGCGCCGACGCAGTCCAGCCTGGTGGTCCGGCTCTCGCCGGTGGAGGGGCGCGGGCGGTACCAGGGGATCTACACGATGTCCTGGTCGCTGGCGGCCCTCGTCGCCCCGCTGGTCGCCGGCGTGGTGATCGACGGGTACGGCGCGAACTGGCTGTGGGGCGGCTGCGCGGTGCTGGGCACGGTGGCGGCGGCCGGGTACGTGCTGCTGACGCGGAACCTGCCGCCGGAGGCGGAGGTCACCGTCCCGGCCGGCGGCCTGCCGAAGCCGGTGACCGAGGCGGCCTGACCCGCGCCGCCTGCCCGGAGCGGGCGTACCGGAGCCGCTTGCCCGGAGCGGGCGTACCGAAGCCGCCTGCCCGGAGCGGACGCACCGGAGCCGCCCGAGGGCGGACACCGGGGCGCCGCGCCGCTCAGGTCCCGTGCAGCATGGCCTCGGCGATCTCGCGGACCCGCGCGAGGGTGATGCCCTCGCGCTGCTCCACCGCCAGCGGATGGTCCGTCGGCTCCAGTTCGACGTACGGCCGGCGGCCCACCTCACGGGTGTGGACGTTGGTGCGCAGGTTCAGGGTGGTGGGGGAGTAGAGGGGCAGCGAGGTGTTCAGCCAGCCGAAGTAGGGCGGCTCCGCCTCCCGCCCGGAGGTCTCCCACAACTCGTCCGAGCGCCGGAAGTTCTGGGCGCTGAGCGAGACCCAGACACCCCACTCGAAGACCTCGCCCCCGGGCACCGCGCTGTCGCGCACGGGGATCTCGATCAGGCCCTTGACGAAGAAGTGCTCGCCCTTGATCACGCACTGGTCGGGGGAGAGCACACTGTCCTCGCGCTCGGCGTAGCGCGGATCCCAGACGTCGGGCGCCTCGGTGGAGTAACCCATGGGGAGGCCTGCGTGGTGCTCGCCGCATCGCGAGCAGACGAAGCCGGGTTCCTCGTGTGTCATGACCCGAGAGTAATGGCCGCCTCGGACGGCCACGGCCGAACCGCCGGACCGACCACGCCGCCGGGCACCCGTCGCCGCCCACCGACCACCGCCCGCCGACCGCCGCCCGCTCCCGCGGAACGTCCGCCGCCCGTGGGCGTTCCGTTCCGCGCGTTCCGCCCGCCGTGGCACCCTGTCAGCGAGTCAAGGAGGTCCGCATGTCCCTCACGTCGTCCGGCGACCGTCTCCGTGTCCGTCCCGCCCGCGCCGACGAGGCGCCCGCGCTGAGCGAACTGGCGCTGCGCTCCAAGGGCCACTGGGGGTACGACGCCGCGTTTCTCGCCGTCTGCCGTGACGAACTGCGGCTGCGGCCCGAGGACCTGACGCCGGGCAACGCGACGGTCGCGGAGGACGACGCCGGGCGGGTGCTGGGCTTCGTGCTGATCGACGGGGCGCCCCCCAGGGGCCGGCTCGACATGCTCTTCGTCGACCCGTCCGCCATCGGATCGGGCGTCGGCCGCCGGCTGTACGCGGAAGGGCTGGCCACCGCCCGCCGCCTCGGGATGCGCAGCCTCGCCATCGACGCCGACCCGAACGCGGAGCCGTTCTACCGGGCGATGGGCGCCCGCGTCGTCGGCACGGTGCCGTCGGGGTCGATCGCGGGCCGGGTGCTGCCCCTGATGGAGACGGACGTCCCGCACGACGAGGAGCCTCAGGCTTCCGCCGCCCCCGTCGGCTCGCTGCCCCGGTGAGCGCGGCCGGCCTCCTGGCGCGGGCCCTGGCGGGGCCGAGCGACCCGCCCCTGCGCCCGCTGCCCCCCGCCGTCGCGGAACTGCTGACCGCCCTGGACTGCCCGCCGCGGCTGGCGGCGCACCTGCGCGCCGTGCACGACGTGGCGCACACGCTGGTGGACTGGACCGAGCGGCGGCTGCCCGCCGGATCGCTCGACCGTGAGGCGGTGCTCTTCGGGGCGGCGACCCACGACGTCGGCAAGACGCTGCACCGGACCGAGCTGTCCGGCCCCGGCTCCGCCCACGAGGACGCCGGGCAGGCCCTGCTGCTCGCCCGGGGCGTCACCCCCGCGCTGGCCCGGTTCGCCGCCACCCACGCCTCGTGGACGGCGGCGGACGTCGCTCTGGAGGACCTGCTGGTGTCGCTCGCCGACAAGGCGTGGAAGAACAAGCGGGTGCCTGATCTGGAGGACCTGGTCGTGGGCCGCCTGGCGGCGGCGAGCGGCCGCGCGGCCTGGGAGGAGTTCGGCGACCTCGACGACCTGCTCACCGCGGTCGGCGAGGACGCCGACCGCCGCCTGGCGTTCCAGGCGGCGTTCCCGGTCGGCGGCTGACGAGCCCGACGAGGGGAGCCGGCCGGCGCCCGCCGGTCACTCCTTGTCGAGCAGGTGCGCGAAGGCGTCCAGGTTGCGGGTGGACTCGCCGCGGGAGACCCGCCAGGCGTACTCCTTGCGGATGGAGGACGCGAACCCCATCTCCAGCAGCGTGTTGAAGGCGCCGTCGGCGGCCTCCAGGACCTGGCCGAGGAGGCGGTCGATGCCGTCCGCCGTGACCGAGGCCAGCGGCAGGCGGGCCGTGACGTACACGTCGCCGTGCGGGTCCACCGCGTAGGAGACGCCGTACAGCTTGAGGTTGCGCTCCAGCAGCCAGCGGTGGACGCCCGCCTCGTTCTCGTCCGGGTGGCGGATGACGAAGGCGTTCAGCGAGAGGGAGTGCCGGCCGGCGATCAGCGAGACCGTGGTGGAGAGCTTCTGCGTCCCGGGCAGCTTCACGACGTAGTTGCCGGGCTCCGGGGACTCCCACTCCAGCTCGGCGTCCCGCAGGAACGCCTCGATCACCTCGCGCGCGTCAGCCATGGGCCGAGCGTACGCGACGGCGGTGGGCGTGCAGGGCGGCCGAGTACACCTCGGTGGTCGCGGCGGCGGCCCGGTCCCAGCCGAACTCCTGGGCGTGCCGGGCGGCCCGCTCACCGAGCCGGGTGGTCAGGGCCGGCTCGTCGGCGAAGCGCCGCAGCACGGCCGCGTAGTCGGCGGGGTCGTGGCCGCGGACCAGGAAGCCGGTCTCGCCGTCGCGCACCGCGACCGGCAGGCCACCCACCGCGGCGGCCAGCACCGGCGTGCCGGTGGCCTGGGCCTCGATGGCGACCAGGCCGAACGACTCGCTGTAGGAGGGCATCACCAGCACCGACGCCGCCCGGAACCAGTCCGCGAGCCGGTCCTGCCCCACCGGCGGGTGGAAGCGCACCACGTCGTTCAGGCCGAGGCGCGAGGACAGCTTCTGCAGCCGCTCCGGCTTGGCGAGGCCGCTGCCGCTGGGGCCGCCGACCACCGGCACCACCAGCCGCGGGCGCAGGTCGGGGCGCTGCTCCAGCAGCACCGCCACCGCGCGCAGCAGCACGTCGGGCGCCTTCAGCGGCTGTATCCGCCCGGCGAAGAGAGGGATCAGGGCGTCCTGCGGCAGGCCCAGGCGGGCCCGGGCGGCGGCCCGGCCGTCGGCCGGGCGGAAGCGGTCCAGGTTGACGCCGGGGTGCACGATCTCGACCTTCGCGGGGTCGGCCTCGTAGTGGCGGACCAGGTCGGCGGCCTCGTCGGCGGTGTTGGCGATCAGCCGGTCGGCGGCGTCCACGATCTGCGTCTCGCCGATCACGCGGGCCGGCGGCTCGGGCGTGTCGCCCTGGGCGAGCGAGGCGTTCTTCACCTTCGCCATGGTGTGCATGGCGTGCACCAGCGGCACGCCCCAGCGCTGGGCGGCCAGCCAGCCCACGTGCCCGGAGAGCCAGTAGTGGGAGTGGACCAGGTCGTAGTGGCCGGGACGGTTGCCCGCCCAGGCCTGCATCACGCCGTGGGTGAAGGCGCACAGCTGGGCCGGCAGGTCCTCCTTGGCCAGGCCCTCGTACGGGCCGGCGTCCACGTGCCGCACCAGCACGCCGGGGGCCAGCTCCACGGCCGGCGGGAGGGATGCGGAGGTGGCGCGGGTGAAGACCTCCACCTCGACGCCCTGCGCGGCTAGGCGGCGGGCGAGCTCGACGATGTAGACGTTCATCCCGCCCGCGTCGCCCGTGCCGGGCTGGTGCAGCGGGGAGGTGTGGACGGAGAGCATGGCGACGCGGCGCGCACGGCGCGGTACGCCCGGCAGCCTCAGCCGCGGCGGCGACGCCGGGGAGAGACGCCCGAGCCTGGTGACGTACTGGCTCACGTGGCAGTCCTCCAGGGGTGTCGGGTGGGTACGCGGCCTTGAACCCTCCAGAGGCGAGAACACCGGCGGGACGCCTGCCATTTCGGCTTTGCCAAAACGTTACGCCGTGTGGCCGGGAGATGAACGGCGTGTTCCGGCCCCACCAGCGCTTTCGTACCCTCGTAGACATGACTCCCCGCGCGACGGCCCGCCCCGTGGGAACGGTGACGCGCGGGACGACCAACCCCAACCGGCTCCGCCGCATGGACCGCTGGATCGCGGCCGTGCACGGCGCCGAACTGCGGCGCGCGCAGGGCCCGGTCGCCGTCGACCTGGGCTACGGCGCCGCGCCGTGGACCGCCGTCGAACTGCTCGGCCGGCTGCGGATCGCCGCGCCCCGCACCCGGGTGGTCGGCATCGAGATCGACCCGGCCCGGGTCGCCGCGGCCCGCCCGTACGAGCGGGAAGGGCTGGAGTTCCAACACGGCGGCTTCGAGGTGCCGCTGCCCGCGCCGCCGCAGCTGATCAGGGCCGCCAACGTGCTGCGCCAGTACGACGAGGAGCAGGTCGCCCAGGTGTGGTCACGGCTGTGCGCCCGCCTCGCCCCGGCGGGCCCGCACGGCTCGCGGGGCGGGCTGCTGGTGGAGGGCACCTGTGACGAGATCGGACGCCGCCACGTGTGGGTCGCCCTCGGCCCCGAGGGCCCGCGGACGGTCACCTTCGCCGCCCGGCTGGCCTCCCTCGACCGCCCGTCGGACCTGGCGGAACGCCTTCCGAAGGCGCTGATCCACCGGAACCTGCCGGGCGAGCCGGTGCACGCGTTCCTGCGCGACTTCGACCGCGCCTGGGCGGCCGCGGCGCCGTACGCCTCCTACGGGGCCCGCCAGCGGTGGATCCGCGCGGTGCGGGACCTGACCGCGCACTGGCCGGTGACGGACGGGCCGGCGCGGTGGCGCCAGGGCGAGGTCACGGTGGCCTGGGAGGCGCTCGCCCCGCGCGGCGGCTGAGCTCCGGGCCTCAGACGGACAGCGGGACCGCGTGGATCTCGTCCGCCTTGTGTCCCGCGCGCTCGTGCACGCGCTGCACGGCCTCGGCCGAGGGGCCGCTGGACAGGCAGTACACCGTGCCGGAGTCCGGGTCGGCCCAGGCTCCCTCGAAGTGCACGTCCTCGGCCTTCTCCAGCGCCAGGTCGGCCGCGTGGGCCTCCTCGAGCTCCGGTCCGGTGATGCCGTTCATGTTCCGGTGGACATCCATGAAGCGGGCCATGGCTGCGCACCTTCTTCCTGTCGAGTGCGTCCGGTTCCCCTCTCCCCATCGTCCGCCTCCGCCGAGGCCACGACAAACGGCGGGCCCGCACGGAGGTGTGCGGGCCCGGCGTCCGGGTGTCTCGTGGCGTCAGCCGCACTGACAGGGGCCGCCGGACTGGCAGCCGCAGCCGCAGCCGGAGCCGCAGCCGCAGGCCGCCAGCAGTGGCAGCGCGCGCGGGGCGGGCGCCTCCTCGGTGTCGGCGGCGCGGGTCGGGTCGTCGTCCGTACGGGGGGCCTCGGGCATCTCGGTCCATCCCTCCAGTGGCGTCCAGCAGGACCGTCCAACGGTGTCGCCCCATTGCACCGCCGCGGCGCACGGCGCATCAACGGCGCACGGATGCGCCGGGCGGGGTGGGCGCGGAACGGGCCCGGACCGGCGGCGGCCGGGGCCGTCCGCGCCTTCGCCCCCGGTCCGCGCCGCCGCCCCCGTTACGCGCCGCCCTCCGCCGGGAGGTCGCCCGGGTGCTCGCCGGTCACCAGGAACACCACCCGCCGCGCCGCGGACACCGCGTGGTCCGCGAACCGCTCGTAGTAGCGGCCCAGCAGGGTGACGTCGACCGCCGTCTCGATGCCGTGCTGCCACTTGTCGTCCATCAGGTGCTGGAACAGGGCGCGGTGCAGGGTGTCCATGGCGTCGTCGTCCTGCTCCAGCTGGAGCGCCAGCCGGACGTCCTCGGTGGCCAGCACCTGGGCGGTCTTCGCCATCAGCCGCTGCGCGAGCTGCCCCATCTCCAGGACGGTGGCGTGCAGGTCGGAGGGGACCGCCTTCTGCGGGTAGCGCAGCCGCGCCAGCTTGGCCACGTGCTTGGCCAGGTCGCCGGACCGCTCCAGGTCGGCGGAGATCCGCAGCGAGGTCACCACCTTCCGCAGGTCGGTGGCCACCGGCTGCTGGCGGGCCAGCAGGGCGATGGCCCGGGCCTCCAGGTCGTGCTGGGTCTCGTCGACCGCGCGGTCGGACTCGATCACCCGCTCCGCGAGTGACAGGTCGGCGTCGAGTATCGCCGCGGTCGCCCGCCCCATCGCCGAGCCGACCGTACGGGCCATCTCCGCCAGGTCCTCGCCGATCGAGTCGAGTTCCTCGTGGTACGCGTCACGCATCCGTGCTTCCTTTCCGATGACGGACGGTCCCGGGCGGATCCCGGGGTGTTCCCGGGCGGGCCGAACACGAAGGTGGTGCCAGGTGCCGTCCGTCCTACCCGCCCGGCGTCCGGTGAAGCCACTGTCGCCCGCCGCCCCCTGCCGTACGGGTCCCGTCCGGTGAACCGACACGGACCGGAAGGTGAACTCTGGGCGACCAGTGCGTCAGGTCTCCCTCCGGAGGCTGCGGAGCACCCCCCGCCCCCGCCTAACCTGGAGGCATGGACGTGAACGCGGCGGTCGCCGCAGCGGCGGCGATAGCCGGTGTGCTCACCGGTGTGGTCGCCATGCTGGCGTTCCGCTGGAGCGAGAGCGACCTGGAACGCCCCTCCCGCGCCGCCGACCGGGCCGAGGCGGCCCTGCCCCGCGGGGTGGACACCGTGCTGTCGGTGCTCCGCTCCTCGGCGGTGGTGCTCGACGAGGCCGACGCGGTGGTGAAGGCCAGCTCCGCCGCCTACGCGCTGGGTCTGGTCCGCGGCGGCCGGCTCGCCGTCGAGCCGATGCTGCAGATGGCCCGGGACACCCGCCGGGACGGCGAGATACGCCAGGTCGAACTGGAACTTCCCCGGCGCGGCGCCGGCCGGGCCGAACCGCTGGCGGTGTCCGCCCGGGTGGCCCCGCTGGGCTCGCGCCTGGTCATGCTGCTGGTGGAGGACCTCACCGAGGCCCGCCGGATCGAGGCGGTGCGGCGTGACTTCGTCGCCAACGTGTCGCACGAGCTGAAGACCCCCGTGGGAGCGCTCTCCCTGCTGTCGGAGGCCGTGATGGACGCCTCCGACGACCCGGAGGCGGTCGAGCGGTTCGCCGGCCGGATGCAGATCGAGGCCACCCGCCTGACCAACCTGGTGCAGGAGCTCATCGACCTCTCCCGCATCCAGAACGACGACCCGCTGGAGTACGCCGAGCCGGTCAAGGTCGAGGTGCTGGTCGACGAGGCGATGGACCGCTGCCGCCAGCAGGCCGGCTCCAAGCACATCACCATGGCCGCGGCCGGCGCCGAGGGGCTGTACGTCTGGGGCAACCGCGGCCAGCTGGTCGGCGCCCTGGGCAACCTCGTGGAGAACGCCGTCAACTACTCGCCGGCGCAGACCAAGGTCGGCATCGCGGTCCGCCGGGTCGCCGACGCGAGCGGCGACATGGTCGAGATCGCCGTCACCGACCAGGGCATCGGGATCTCCGACCGGGACCGGGAGCGCATCTTCGAGCGCTTCTACCGGGTCGACCCGGCCCGCTCCCGGGCCACCGGCGGCACGGGCCTGGGCCTCGCGATCGTCAAGCACGTGGTGGCCTCGCACGGTGGCGAGGTCACCGTCTGGAGCACCGAGGGCCAGGGCTCCACCTTCACCGTCCGGCTGCCCGAGGCCGCCGCGGCACGCGACCGCGGCCGCCGCGACGGCTCCACCACCGGCCGGCTCGCCCCCGGCCCCCACATCGCCGGCCCGCCCGCCACCGGCGCGCGGGCAGCCGACCACCCTGCCACCGGTTCGCAGGCCACCGACCGGCACACCGCCGGTCCGCAGGCCACCGACCAGTACGCCGCGGGCCCGCAGGCCGGTGCCGTGCCGGCCGCTCCCACCGCCACCGGGTCCACCGCCGTGCCCGCCGCTTCGCCCGATCCGCTTCCCGCTCCCGCTCCGGAGGTCCGCCCGTGACCCGTGTGCTCGTCGTCGAGGACGAGGAGTCCTTCTCCGACGTCCTGTCGTACATGCTCCGCAAGGAGGGCTTCGAGGTCGCCGTCGCGGCGACCGGCCCCGACGGCCTCGACGAGTTCGAGCGCAACGGAGCGGACCTGGTCCTGCTGGACCTGATGCTGCCCGGGCTGCCGGGCACCGAGGTGTGCCGTCAGCTGCGCAACCGCTCCAACGTCCCGGTGATCATGGTCACCGCCAAGGACAGCGAGATCGACAAGGTCGTCGGCCTGGAGATAGGCGCGGACGACTACGTCACCAAGCCGTTCTCCTCGCGCGAGCTGGTCGCCCGCATCCGCGCCGTGCTGCGCAGACGCGGGGAGCCCGAGGAGGCCACCCCCGCCGCGCTGGAGGCGGGCCCGGTCCGCATGGACGTCGATCGTCACGTGGTGACCGTGGACGGCGCGAAGGTGGACCTCCCGCTCAAGGAGTTCGACCTGCTGGAGATGCTGCTGCGCAACGCGGGCCGGGTGCTGACCCGCATGCAGCTGATCGACCGGGTCTGGGGGGCCGACTACGTGGGCGACACCAAGACCCTGGACGTCCACGTCAAGCGGCTGCGCGCCAAGATCGAGCCCGACCCGGGTGCGCCGCGGTACCTGGTCACGGTCCGCGGCCTGGGGTACAAGTTCGAGCCGTAGACCGGCCCGGACGGCGGAAAGGGGCGGCTCTCCTCGGGGGAGCCGCCCCTTTCGCGTGCGGTGCGGGTGTCAGTGACCGGCGTCGGACGCCGACTGCTCGGCGGACGGCTCGGCCTCGCCCTGGGACGCGTCGAGGTCCCCGGGCTCGGAGGCCGAGGCGGACGCGGAGGAGGACGGCTCGCCCGCGCTCGGCACGGCCGAGGGGCCCCAGTCCGCGAACTGGTTCTCGGCCGGGAGGACCAGGGCGTCCAGGGAGACGTTCCCGGTCTCGCTGAAGGCGAAGGTCACCCGCTGGACGTCGCCGTCGCGGACCGCCTCACGGCCGCTGGGGATCGTGGCGACGGCGGCGGCGTCCTTGCCGCCGATCACCACCCGGCCGCCGGCCGGGACCTTCACCTGGCTGCCCTTGCCGGCCTTGAGGTCCACGGTCGGACCACCGGGCAGGGTGATGGAGTCGAGCGTCTGGTCGGTCTGCCCGTCGTTGAAGACGGTCGCCATCACGGCGGCCGGGCCGGTGGCCTCAGGGTCCTCCTGGGTGAGGACGGCGACGTTCTGGACCTTGATGTCGCCGACGGTGATGTCCGCGAGGTCCGGCTTGATCTGGAGGGTCTCGGCGTGGTTGCCGGCGCCGCAGGCGGCGAGCGAGGCGATCGAGAACGCGATGGCGGCGGCGGCGAGGGCGCCGCGTCGAAGGCTGCTGCTCACGGCGGCGGCAACTCCTTGAACGTGGGCGGAGCGGGACGGCGCGGACGCCGGCTCCCTTGGGTCTGTGTAGCGCCCCAAGATTACCGAGCCCGTTGTTCCCGGCCGCACCCGACCCACCCTGTGCGAACAGCACATGCACACGGCGTGATCCCGCCCTCCGTGGACACAGGAACTTCACGGGTCCGCTTGACGTTCATCACAACGCGTCGTTCTTCCGGTCGCGGAAGCGGTGCCGAACCCCCGCCGGACGTCAGGGATTCACCGCTCCCCCGTTCAGCATTCGCATAACTGCGGGGCGTTATTTCCGCAGGCCCAAATGGCGTCCGTGAAAATCGATCAGGTGGTCACTCGGCCGGCCGGTGATCAATTTCGGATAGCCCTGGGGAGCCCGGCCGGAGGGACCTGGTCCGCTCGAACGGAGTAGCGGAGATCGTTCACTTGGAATCGGACATTCCGGGGCGTAACGTCGTTGTCGCGGGGCCGTGAAGGGGTGTAACGTCCGCGTTTCGCACGGCCGTGATCCCCCCTCCGACCTGCGAATACCCCCTTCCGTTCCCCTTCCGAAGCATGTACCCGCAGGAGTTGTCAAGCCCCGAGATATGCCCTGACCTGCGAAAACGCCATTCAGAACACGCCCAATCCGTGTTACCCTGGATAGCCACGGAAGGGGTACCTGTCACATGACGTTCAAGGTTGGCGACACCGTGGTCTATCCCCATCACGGGGCCGCGCTGATCGAGGCCATCGAAACTCGCCAGATCAAAGGCGTGGACAAGACCTACTTGGTGCTGAAGGTCGCCCAGGGCGATCTGACGGTGCGTGTGCCCGCGGACAATGCGGAGTTCGTAGGCGTGCGCGACGTGGTCGGTCAGGATGGGCTGGACCGGGTCTTCGAGGTGCTGCGCGCGCCGTACGCCGAGGAGCCCACGAACTGGTCGCGCCGTTACAAGGCAAACCTGGAGAAGCTGGCCTCCGGTGATGTCATCAAGGTCGCCGAGGTCGTCCGCGACCTGTGGCGTCGCGAGCGCGAGCGCGGCCTGTCCGCCGGTGAGAAGCGCATGCTCGCCAAGGCCCGCCAGATCCTGGTGAGCGAACTGGCTCTCGCGGAGAACACCAACGAGGACAAGGCCGAGGCCCTGCTCGACGAGGTGCTCGCCTCCTGATGTTCCCCCGGTCGTGCCCGAGCGGTTACGCCGTGCGCGACCGGACGTAGGACACTTGCTGCCGTGGTGCCCGATGATGCGAAAGCATTGCCGGGCGCCGCGGCATGTCCGTACCCGGAAGTGGTCCGTACCGGCCGGGTGTCACGGAAGGGCCCGGTCGGCTGCGGAGCATCCGGTTCGCCAAGCCCATACCCATCCGGGTGGAGCACACAAACCTGACAGGAACCGATGTCCGACGCAGCTTTCCCCCGAGAAGAGCGCCCCACTCCTTCCGCGGCCCACGCCGCCGTCGTGATCCCGGCCGCCGGCCGCGGTGTACGCCTGGGCCCCGGCGCCCCCAAGGCGCTGCGCACGCTCGGGGGCACCCCGATGCTGATCCACGCGGTGCGCGCGATGGCGGCGTCCCGTCATGTCTCCCTGGTCGTGCTGGTGGCGCCGCCCGAGGGCGTCGCCGAGGTGCGGTCGCTGCTGGACTCCCATTCCCTGCCCGAGCGCACCGATTTCCTGGTCGTGCCCGGCGGGGCCACCCGGCAGGAGTCCGTGCGGCTGGGCCTCCAGGCCCTGCCCGCCGGCTCCGAGGTGGTGCTGGTCCACGACGCGGCCCGGCCGCTGGTCCCGGTGGAGACCGTGGACGCGGTGATCGAGGCGGTCCGCGACGGAGCCGTCGCCGTGGTGCCCGCGCTGCCGCTCGCCGACACCGTCAAGGAGGTCGAGCCGGCCGAGGTGACCGGGGCGCCCGAGCCCGTGGTGGCCACCCCGGTGCGGGCCCGGCTGCGCGCCGTGCAGACCCCGCAGGGCTTCGACCGGGCCGTGCTGACCCGCGCGCACCAGGAGGTCGAGGGCGAGGTGACCGACGACGCGAGCATGGTCGAGCGACTCGGTCTCGGCGTCGTCACGGTGCCCGGGCACGAGGAGGCGTTCAAGGTGACCCGCCCGCTGGACCTGGTCCTGGCCGAGGCGGTCCTGGCCCGCAGGAGGCGCAACGATGGCTTCTGACCAGGACGTTCCCCGCCAGGAC
>NZ_JBRIOU010000190.1:0-4499 GCF_053474865.1 Streptomyces sp. CO7 | reverse complement strand
GGAGGGGGTCATCCGGGGGGCAGGAGGTCATCCGGCGACGGTTTCCCGCTGCCGCACGGGAGCGAGGTCCTCCGGCCGGCCGGCGAGGGACGGCCGCCGCCGGGCGGCCATGCGGTCGATCAGGCCGAGCGCGGGCGCCGTCACCCCCGTGGTGACCAGCGTCATCACCACCAGCATGGCGAACACGGTGGGGGTGATGATCCCCAGCTGCAGACCGATGCCGAGCACCACCAGCTCGGTCAGCCCCCGGCAGTTCATGAGTGCGCCGAGCGAGAGGGAGTCCTGCCAGCCGAGCCCGGTCATCCTGGCCGCCCCGGTGCTCCCCGCCCACTTGGTGACGGTCGCGACGACGACGACCAGGACGCACCAGCCCCACAGGGCGGGCTCGGCGGCGATCAGCCGGAAGTCGGTCTGCAGGCCCGAGTAGGCGAAGAACAGCGGCAGCAGGAGCACCACGGTGATGCCGCGCACCTGTTCCACGGCGGCCGTCGCGGGTGCCGCACCGCGTGGCAGGACGGCGCCGAACAGGAAGGCTCCGAAGATCGCGTGGATGCCGATCCAGTCGGTGACGAAGGAGGACAGCAGGACACCGGTCAGGAGCACCAGCAGGGTGGTCGCGCCCCCGGCCAGGCGTTCCGCGTGACGCGCCGCCAGCCGGGCCAGCAGGGGGCGCACCCCGTACAGCATCACCGAGACGAACACGGCGGTCAGGACGAGCGTGGTGAACGCCGCGGTCACCGAGGTGTGCCCGCCCAGCGCCGTCGCCAGGGCGAGCACGCACCAGGCGGTGATGTCGTCGACCGCCGCGCAGGTGAGGGCGAGCCCGCCCACGGTGGTGCGTGCCATCTTGCGGTCCGTGAGGATCCGGGCGAGCACCGGGAACGCGGTGACGCTCATGGTCAGCGCGAGGAAGAGGGCGAACGCCGGGAATCCGACCCCGGGACCGGCGAACCGCCCGTACATCACGCCGGCGAGGAGGCCCCCGCCGATCATCGGCACCAGCACACTCACGTTGCTGACCAGCACCGCGGTCCGGCCGGCCCGGCGGACCTGGCCCACGTTCAGCTCGTACCCGACCAGGAACATGAAGACGACCAGGCCGAGTTGCGCCAGTGCGTTCACCACCGGGAGCAGGTCCGCGGGAAACAGCCACCGCTGCCCCGAGGGCCACATCGCTCCCAGCAGCGAGGGGCCCAGGGCTATGCCGGTGAGGATCTCGCCCATCACCGGAGGCTGCCCCAGCCGCCGGCAGAGGCGGCCCGCGACATGGCCGCAGACCATGACCACGGCGAGCAGCAGGAAGAGGTGGGGCATCTGGGCGACGGCGGGCAGGCCACCAGCGAGTTCGGTCATCATCGGCGAAGCACCACTTTCTCTGAGTTGTCGAAGGAAGCCTCGGGACCACGGGCGGGCCGAGCCGCCCGATGCCTAGCGCCCGACGGTCCGGCTGATGCCCTGCCATATCTCGGAGAGCGATTCCTTGCCGGCCATCTCCGCGTGCGTGCAGGCAATGCGCGAGACGTCGAGCCGGCCTGTTGTGTACGCGTTCCAGACGGTCGCGTCGTCCGCGTCGGCGGGCCTTCCGTGGGCCGCCTCGTAGAACTGGACGTCCCCGTCGAAGGCACCGGGAACGTGGCCGGTCAGAAGCCGGTGATTGTTCCGGTAGACCGCGGCGATCTCCGGGAGATGCCGCTCGGCGAGTTCGGCGAACAGGTTCCGGTCCCGGTGCAGCGCGGCCACGATGCCGCTCATGGTGAGGGGTTCGGCGCCGTCCTCGGCCCGTACCCCGAAGAACTCGGCGAGTCCCGCCACCACTTCGGCCTCCGTGACGGGGAGCGGCGACCCGTTCCCGAGGACGGGGTACGCGTCGAGCAGTGCGAGGGTCTCCACCCGCTCGCCCTCGGCCCTCAGCTGGACGGCCATCTCCTGGGCGACGACGCCACCGAAGGACCAGCCCATCAGGTGGTACGGACCCGTCTCCTGCACGGCACGCATCTGCCGGACGTAGTCGGCCGCCATCTCCCGGACGGAGCCCGGGAGCGCGCCCTCGCCGTCGAGGCCGCGCGCCTGGAAGGCGTGGACCGACTGCCCCGGCGAGGCGATGCCGGCCAGCGGCGAATAGCACCAGCCGATACCGCTCACGGGATGGACGCAGAAGAGTGCCGCATCGCCACCCGCGTCCCTGATGGGCAGGAGCACGTCGAACGCGTCCCCGGCCGAGGACCGCCCCGGACTCCCCTCCCCCTCCGGCCGCTCCGACCCCTCCGACTGCTCCGCGAGAGCGGCCGCGGTCGGCGCGGCGAACAGCGCGCGGATGGCGAGCGTCTCGCCGAGCACGTCCCGGATGCGGCCGATCAGCTGGACCGCCAGCAGGGAGTGGCCGCCCAGCTCGAAGAAGTTGTCGTCGATCCCCACCTCGGGTACGCCCAGGGTCTCCGCGAAGAGACCGCACAGGACCTCCTCGCGCGGGGTGCGCGGACCACGCCTCGCGGAGCCCGTGCCGTACGAGGGCGCCGGCAGGGCCCGCCGGTCCAGCTTGCCGTTGGCGGTCGACGGCAGTCGCTCCAGCACCACGAACGCCGAGGGCACCATGTACTCCGGCAGCAGACCGGCCGCGTGGGCGCGCAGGGCCCCGGTGTCCACGTCGGCGTGCCCCGCCTCGGCCACCACGTAGGCGACCAGCCGCTTGTCGCCCGGCCGGTCCTCACGGGCCACCACCGCGACCTGCGCGACACCCGGGAAGCGGCCCAGCACGGCGTCGATCTCGCCCAGTTCGATGCGGTAGCCGCGGATCTTCACCTGGTCGTCGACCCGCCCCAGGTACTCCAGCAGCCCGTCGCCGCTCCAGCGGGCGAGGTCACCGGTGCGGTACATGCGGCTGCCGGCCGGGCCGAAGGGGTCCGCGACGAACCGCTCCGCGGTCAGGTCCGGACGACCGAGGTACCCGCGCGCCAGGCCCGCGCCGGCCAGGTACAGCTCCCCCGCCACGCCGGCCGGGACCGGCTGCAGGTTGCCGTCCAGGACGTACGTCCGCGTGTTGTGCAGCGGGCGGCCGATCGACGGCGCCCGGGTGACGGGGCCGTCCGTGGACCACGCGGTGGCGTACACCGTCGCCTCGGTCGGGCCGTAGATGTTGTGGACGCGGCCGGCCCCGAGTGCGTCCCGGACCACCGTGGCGGCCTGGGCGGTCAGTGCCTCGCCGCAGAACACCACGGTGTCCGCCGCGGTGCGCACGTCGCCGCGGGACACGATCCGGGCGAGCGCGGACGGAACCCCGCTCACCAGGACCCCGGAACGGTCGCCGGTGTCCCGGTCGCCCAGGGCCAGCAGGTCACGCAGCACTTCGAGGCAGCCGCCGGTCAGCAGCGGGCCGAACATCTCGAACACGGAGACGTCGAAGTTGAGTGACGTGGTGAACAGGACGTGCTCCAAGGGCCGGGCGCCGAACTCGTCCCGGGCCCAGGCGGCCAGGTTGGCCACATTGGCATGGGTGACCACGACTCCCTTGGGACGGCCGGTGGAGCCCGAGGTGTAGATGACGTACGCCGGGTGCGACGGGTGCAGGACGGCACCGCGGTCGCGGTCGGTCGGGTCGGTGGCGGGCCGGCGGTCCACGGCGGCGACGACCTCGGGGTCGTCCAGGACCAGGCGCGGAGTCCGCGAACCGTCCGGCAGCGTCCGCTCGGTCTCCTCCACGGTGAGGACGAGCGCCGGGGCGGCGTCCTGCAGCAGGTAGGCGATCCGGTCCGCCGGGTAGGCGGGGTCGACCGGAAGGTAGGCGGCTCCCGCCTTGAGCACGGCGAGCAGCGCCACCATGGTCTGCGCGGTCCGCGGCAGGGCGAGGGCGACGAACTGCTCGGGGCCGACCCCTTGGGCGATCAGGTGGTGGGCGAGGCGGTTGGCCCGCTCGTTGAGCGCGTCGTAGCTCAGCTCGGTTCCGGAGGCCAGCACCGCCGGGTGTTGGGGTGTCCGCGCGACCTGGGCCTGGAAGAGGGCGGGAAGCGTCGCGTCGGTCAGCTCGACCGCGGTGTCGTTCCACTCCCCCAGCATCCGGCGGCACTCCTCCTCGGTGAGGACCGCGATCCTGCCGAGGGGCTGGTCCGGATCCGCGACCGCCGCCTCCAGCACGCGCACCATCCGGGTCACCAGGGCTTCGACGCTCTCCTGGTCGAACAGGTGGGTGCTGTAGTGCAGCAGGCCGCCGATACCGGCCGGCCGGCCGTCGCTCGCGTACTCCTCGGTGAAGTTGAAGCCCAGGTCGAACCGGCTGACCTCGAACGGAACCGGCTCCTGCGTCACCGTCAGACCGGGCAGGCCCAGGGCACCGCCGCCGGTGGCGTCCAGACCGAAGATCACCTGGAACAGGGGGTGACGGGCGAGTGAGCGTTGGGGGTTGATGGCTTCGACGAGGCGTTCGAAGGGGATGTCCTGGTGGGTGTAGGCGGCGAGGTCGGTTTCGCGGGTGCGGGTGAGGAGTTCGCGGAAGGTGGGGTTGCCGG
>NZ_JBRIOU010000189.1:0-16636 GCF_053474865.1 Streptomyces sp. CO7 | reverse complement strand
CTGCGCCGGTGCAGCGACCTGGCATGCTGCCCGTCACCGCCGGTGCGGCAGCACGGTCGCCGCCGACCGCGCCGGCGCCCGCCTGGCGCGGAGTGCCGGTCCGCGCTGCACCGCCGGGCGCTGCACGGCTGTTGCGCGCCCAGCGGCCGCCGCCGGTTGCACCGGCGCGTAGGTGACACTGCTTGTCGTGCAGCCGCCGGCGAGTTCGCGCAGCCGGGCCTGTTCGGTCTGGTCGGCGGTCAGGTCTCAGCGGAGCTTCGTCGCGGTCCACTCCGCCACAGGGACTGCCGGCCGCATGCCGCCTGCGCCGCGGCCGGCGGCTGTCTCCAGCGTGGCCGTCGGAGAGTTCCGGCACGCGGTAGTCGAGCCGGAGCGGTGAGAAGACGGATGCGCAGGTCGAGGTCCCAGGGCGGGCGGTGTTGTCCGTGGCGGCGGTGTGTCGGTCGAGGGGAGCGGCGCCGTCGGCCCGGGCGGTCAGGGACAGGCCGCGCGGCAGGTCGTGGGGGAAGCGGGGGCCGAGCGCGATCGTCTGGCGGCGGCCGCCCGGGTGCTGAGCGAGACGGCCCGGGAGGACAACTCGCCGCAGGTCTACCGCCGGTCGGCGAGCGCGTACGCGCGGGAGACCGCCGCCCGCATCGCCAACGCCCGCACCTTCGATGCGGCCGGCGCCGACCGGGCCGCGGTGCAGGCGGCGAAGGACGAGGCCGTCATCGCGGCCGCCCGGGCGAAGGGGCAGGAGATGCGGGCCCGCATCGCCAACCCGGACCTGCGCCGGCTGCCGCAGGAGACCCGCGCCCCCGAGCAGCTCGACCAGGCGGCCGCTGCCGGCCGCCTCGAGGCGATGCGCACCGCGCAGGATGCCGTCTCCCCGCGCGGTGCGCGACCGCACGCCGGCGAGGTACGAGGCCGCGGCCGACGCCATGGAGCGGTGGGCGCACACCGATCAGGAGGCGGGCCGCTTCAGCCGCGCCCGCACCACCACCACCACTGCAAGGCGCCGCCGACCTGCGCCAGAGGGCATCCGAGCAGCGGGACTGGGCGACGAGGGCGGCGACCCAGGTCCGGCCCAGGACGGATGCGGAGCGCACAGGGAAACGGGGGAGTGGCTCAGCCGGTGTGGTCATACGCCGAGGAGAGCAGGGTGGCAGCCGTCGGGCCATCGGCCCGGCACCACCTTCAGGGGTGGTGGCAGCATCCCTCGTCGCGGCGCGCCGTCCGGTGACCGCCGTCACGGTCATCCGGGTCGGGCGGTCGCTGCGCCGAGGTGTGCCACCATCACCCCCATGGAAACCACCGGAGCACACGTCGGGCTACCTCCTGGCATCGGCGCACCCGCGACGCGCGCCCTCGCAGCCGCGGGGTACACGGAGCTGCGCCAGCTCGCCGGCGTGCCCGAGAAGCAGCTCATGGCACTGCACGGTGTGGGTCCGAAGGCCCTGCGTGTACTGCGCGAGGCCCTCGCGGACCAAGGACTCGCCCTGGAGTGAGGCCTCCCCGTTTCCATGTCGTCCTGCTGCAGAAGCTGCGGGCGGCGAAGCAGCTCGACTGGTCCCGGGCGGTGATCGACTCCAGCCATGTGCGGGCCGCTCGGCGGGGCCCAGAAGCGGACCCAGCCCGGTCGACCGCGCACGTCCGGGCAGCAAGCACCACGTCCTCGTCGATGGAGAGGGCGTCCCGCTCGCGGTGTCGCTGACCGGCGGAAACCGCAATGACGTCACGCAACTGCTGCCCCTCCTCGCCAAGGTGCCGTCCCTCGCGGGCCTGGTCGGGCGGCCGCGTCGGCGGCCCGACGCGGTGCTCGGTGACCGTGGCTCCGACCACGACAAGTACCGCCGACTCGGGTGGGCCCCGGGCATCAAACCGGTGATCGCCCGCCGCGGTGTCGCGCACGGCTCCGGGCTCGGAGTGCACCGGCGGGTCGTCGAGCACACCATCGCCTGGCTCCACGGCTTCCGGCGTCTACGTGTCCGCTGGGAACGGCGCGATGACATCCACGAAGCCTTCCTCGGCCTCGCGACCTGCCTCATCACCCACCGCCACGTCCAACGCCTTTGTCAGGAACTCTAAGTGACGGCGCGCCCTAGAGGGATGCGCCGGGGGCGCGGCCGACGCTTCCTCAGACCAACGGTTTCGGCCAGGCGGCCATGGCCTACTCGGCCGTATGCCGCAGTTCGCCCGAGGGCGACGGCGAACGCGTGTGCCAGCAGCGGCCAGGGAGGCAGACGGTCGTCATGGTGGTGCGCCGGGGGAGCACATGCGGAACAACCGCTCCCGCATCCCGTGCTGCGGTGCGCCGGGAGGACCGGGGCGGGCCACCAGCCCGCGAGCGCGCGCTCCGGCTTCGTCCACGCCGCGGCCTGGAACGGTCTGCCGCCGGTCGCGTACCAGCAGTGTCGTTGGCATGCGGCTGCTGGGCCGTTGCGCTGCCGCCTCACCAGCACAGCGCGTGCCATGATCGGTCCCGGTCTGCACCGAACGTGAGGAGACAGGACGTGGCGGAACGGCAGCGCGGGACCGTGAAGTGGTTCAACGATGAGAAGGGGTTCGGCTTCATCACTCCGGAGTCCGGCTCCGATCTCTTCGTGCACTTCAAGGCGATCGAGGGCAACGGCTTCAAGTCCCTGCACGAGGGCCAGCAAGTGACATTCGAGGCCGTCCAGGGCCAGAAAGGCATGCAGGCCGACAAGGTCCAGGTAGAGGGATAACTCCTGCTCGGCCAGCGCTGCAGGCGTTCGGGTACCGCCTGCTGCTTCGCTGGCGCAGCGGACCGGCGCGCTGCACCTCGCCGGGCAGCAAGCAGCACCCAGCAGCCGTGAGAGTTCACCGCGCTGACCAGTACGCGCTGCACCGACGGCTGCTGCACCGAGCGGGCAGCCAAGCCCGGGGCTGCAGCCGCCGAGCGGCGCGTGACGACCGGCCGGCCAGGAGCCGCATCCAGGGGCGCCGGTCAATGCTGCTGATGCCGATCACCTGTCCGCGCGATACCGCGGCCTGCGCCTCTGGCTAAGGATGTGATCCCGATCCTCCCCATATTCACCGGAAAGTTTCTTCATGCCCAGTTTTTGTCCCGGCGTCCGGCAGCTGGCACACGCCGCCGTCACTGTGGGCTGCGCTGCGGCCCTGGCCCTCACCCAGGCAACGCAGGCCCACGCGGCAACTCTCGTACCTGGGCCCGCCCGGCACCGGCCCTTCAGCTCTTTCCGTGCGCTCCGCGCGCTCGCCGAGGGCGATGCTGGGGCGGATGCCGATGGTTTTGCGGCGCAGGCGCAGCGGGTCGTCGGCGTGCCGTCCGACGGGCGCGCGCCGGGCGTCGACTACCACCGGCTCTCGCCCATCTCGCGGAGCTGGCGGCGGGTCGCGAGATTCGCGTAGCCGGCCTGCCGCCGGCCTCGACATCCACCACATGGTGCCGTTCGCCGAGGCCTGGACGTCGAACTCGCGCTGGACGTCGGCGATCGAGACAACCCGGCACAGCTCGTCGTGCAGCCGCCGGCAAGCTCGCGCAGCCCGGCCTGGTCGACGGCCAGGCCCCAGCGGAGCTTCGTCGCGGTCCACTCGGCGATGTACCGGCACACCGCTCCGGCCGCGGGCGGCAGCCACTCGGCGGGATCCTGGTCGGACTTGGACCTGTTGGACGCCGCGGTCACCGCGACGAGGCTCGTGGCCTGCCCGAGGTCGTTCGCGTAGGCCTCGCGCCGGGCGGCGTCCCAGGCGGAGGCGCCGGAGTTGTCTGCTCGCCCGGCTCGGCGCTTCCTCTGCCAGGAGGCTGTTCTACCGCCGCGGGTTACGCCGGCTCGTAGGTGACGCCTAGGAGTCAGGCGTCACCGAACCGCGGCCGCCCAAGCGCGCCGCCTACGCCAGGCTCCTCGCGCCGCGCCGCCGTTCCCCTGCTGGCCTGGCACAGCAGCTTGCTGGAGGAGATGCGACTGATCACCTGCGACGTGGTAGTCCTGACCAACGAGATCGTCGGCCTGGAGAACCACGAGGCACGGTCCGACCCGAACCTGATTCACCAGCTGATGCGGGAACATCACACCTCCCGCGACGAGGCCCTCCGAGCGCCTCCGCCGCCAGGTCCGTGCCCAGGTCCGGTACTTTGCGGTCCTTCAGGACCAGCTCCCGGGCCTATGCGCCGATTTGGACCTGTCCTGGGACGAGACGGAGTCAGTCGAGCGCGCGGCGAGCTGCATGCGCTCGTGGATGCGCGGCAGTTATGACTGGCACCGCGAGTCGGGGCGCTACTCACCCGACGCCGTAGGCCTGATTGCGGCGGAGCAGGCCGGTCTGCTGAACACCGACGACCTCTGCACACCTCCACCTTCCACGCAGCCGTGACGCCCCGCCCGCAGCGGAGATCCGGTCGACCTGACCGTTCCGGAGGTCTGTCGCCTGGTCAGCGCCCTGTGCAGCCCACGCAGTGGCTCGCTCAGCGCGCTCCTGAGCTGGTCGGACTGGCGTCGTGGCCACCAAGCCACAGCCACTACCGACGCCTCGCCGATGTAGGTCGCGAAACCGCACTGGAGTATTAGCCGAGCCGGTCCTGGAACTCGCAATCTCTGCCCAGGCGGCCCGCGCGGCGGCTGGGATGGGCGCGCGAGAACCTAACCTCGCCAGCGAGATTCCAAGCCAACTCCCGCACACGGGGCGGCGCCTCCAACAACAGTGCGTCGATGGTGTCGTCCATCCCGAAAATCGCCTGCCGGAGAGGGCTGTCGCCATCATCGAAGAGAGGACTGTCCAGGCTGAGCATCTCCTTCGCCGTCCTGGCATGGTGGAGGAAGGCCGCGTATGTGTCCCGTCGTATCTGCCGCAGCCACTCCTCATGCGTGGCTTGCCGCTGTCGGTCCGCTTGGTACCGCGCCGCCCGGAGGGCGATCACCGCGGCGACGGACGCTCTGCCGCGCCGATGATCCCGCCCCCCAGTGCGCCGATCAGTCCGGCGAGTCCAGCGTCCATACCCGCGAGGCTAGCTGGAGGTCGTCTCCCGGGCCTCCAGCTTCTCGAATCAGCTCAACGCACGCTGACTGCTGCCGCCAAAAGGCGGTCCGATACTCCGCAAGAGCTGATGAGGGCCGAGCGCCACGGGGAGGGAACGCGCATGGGGCTGAACCTTGAGGTCACTTGGGTCGGGCCGGTCACGATCGGCATGCTCAAGCAGTTCATCAGCCAGGCCAAGGCCGGCAGAGCGGCCTCGGACAGGCCGGGTACATACGGCGTGAGCGCGAGGGACGGCACACGCGCTACACCCTCTGCGCGGACGGCACCCTCCGCCATCCAGCGGAGGCGCACGTGCCCGTGCGGGCCCTTCTGGACGTCAAGAGCCAGCACAGGGCGAGTCGGATATCCGACCCGTTGCTTGAGCAGCTTGGAGGGGACGTCGGCAGGCGGTACTGCGCGACCATGACACGCGGAAACGCCATGCCGGATCTCGAACACCGGCCGGGCAGGTGGTGCAGGCTCGCCCGGTTGCCCATGTATGACAAGACCCCAGTAACGGCTGCCGAAGGTCTCTCCACATCTGTCACTAGGTGTGGCGGGACTTCGCCTTCACCGCGACATAAGGAAGCCAATAGCATCCGCAGCGTGTCGGCGGACGCCGACGCAGAAGGGGGACACGAAATGCGTTCTCGTACTCTCCGGGTTCTGGCGGCTGCCGCATTGACGGCTGGTGGGCTGACGGCCCTAACTGCTCCGACGGCCGTAGCGGCTGGCACCGCGGTTCAGTCCTGCCTGGGCACCGCCAAGTCGTTCACCAGCACCGAGTCCGTACCGGCCAGATGGCCGGCCTCTGGCTCGGTCACCGCAACGTCCAACTGCAACGACATCAATGTCAAGCCGACCATCGGTGACGACGTGCGCACCTGTTTCCTGCCTAGCAGCGGTGGCACCACCTGCAACGCCTGGCGCCCGATCTCAGGCGGCACCTGGGGCCTGGCCGCCACCGACGTCAAGGACGGCACCAAGTTCTACGTTCAGTTCCGGTACGGCTGGGAGTACGGGTCGATCGCTTACTGAGCGTTTTCAGGCTGGCCATCGATCGGGTGATGGCCTCGATGCCCGCAACGGACAGGGCTCCCTTGCTGTTAGGCGAGGCGTTCGAAGTCTCAACCTGACAACCCGGGGGCCCTGTTGGTTCCCTACCCTCGAGACCGATCCCGCTACGGCCCGGCAGGCCGCCCTTGGTAGCCGGGGGGTGAGGAACATCCATGCCAGATCGGGTGCCAAGCCCGGATCGCCGCTGGTGGGCACCTGGCGGGACGTCGGCGCGGCACACGCTACTTGGCGACAGGCATGCGGCGTCCGGCATTCGGCGGTTCCACGACGCCGAATGCCGAGACCGCCACGACAGCCCGGGTCACCTGGGAGGAGGCTCGGCAGGACGTGTTCCGTCGGATCGCCCAGCATGACAACCGGGATCGGATCCACCCGGTCGTCGGCTGCGTGACTCCGCTCCGGGCGAGGTCCCACCGCCACGAACGGCTGGGACTTGCGGCGCACGTCGGAGGTGCCGGGCCCCAGGGGATCACTTCACGAGACGCTCGCACCCGTGATCACTGAGCTGCCTGGACAGCTCTCCCGGTCGCGGGCCGGGCCGCGGCAAGGAACCGTCCCAGCCCGCCGCGTTGAAGCAGGATGTCGAGGACGGTGGCCCGGGTGGTCGGGTCGAGGGCCGAGACGGGTTCGTCGCAGACGACGAGGCGGGGCGGATGTCGAGGTCGACGCCCTTGAGGACCTCGGTGCGGGCGGCACGACGGCCCTTGCCGGGGAAGGAGACCCGCAGTTCCCTCACGGAGAGCAGGGGTTCGGTCCGGTCGGTCATGCGGGGACGCTCCTTGTGGGGCGGGGCTGCCATGGGGCGCGGGCGGGCACTCCGTCGAGGACGGCGTCCAGGAGTTCGCGGGTGTAGGGGTCCTGAGGGGCGCGCAGAACCTGCGCGGTGGCGCCGGTCTCCACGAGGCGGCCCCGGTTCATGACGGCGACCGTGTCGCACAGGCCGGCGACGACACCGAGGTCGTGGGTGACGAGGAGGACACCGAGTCCGCGTTCGTCCTTCAGACGGCGCAGCAGGTCGAGGATCTCGGCCTGGACGCGAACGTCGAGCGCGGTGGTGGGTTCGTCGGCGATGAGCAGGGCGGGGTCGCAGGAGATCGCGCCGGCGATGAGGACCCTCTGGGCCATGCCGCCGGAGATCTCGTGCGGGTAGCGGCGCATGACCTGTTCGGGTGCGGGGATCTCGACCGTGCGGAGGAGTTCGACGGCGCGGGCGGCGGCCTCCGCGCGGGAGAGCCCCAGGACCCGGCGCATGGGTTCGGTGAGCTGGCTGCCGACGGTGGAGGCCGGGTCGAGGTTGCTCAGGGGCTCCTGGGGGATGTACGCGACGGTGGTGCCGCGCAGGGCGCGGTGCCGGCGGCCGGACAGTCCGGAGACCTCCTGTCCGGCGAGAAGGACGCTGCCCGCGCTGAGCCTGCCTCCTTCCGGGAGGAGACCGAGGACGGAGAACGCGGTCTGGGTCTTGCCGGACCCGGATTCTCCGACCAGGCCGACGATCTCTCCTCGGCGGACGTCGAGGTCGATGCCGTGGACGACTTCCTTGTCGGTGCCGTCTGCCTGCGCGTAGGCGACTTTGAGGCCGCGTACGGAGAGCAGGCCGGCATGGGCGCGGCGGCCCCGGAGACACTCGCCAGCCCTTCGAACCGGCGCCGTCGACTGCCAGGTGCCTGCCGGACGGCCGGAGTGAAGCTCGGCGCGTGCTGAAAGGGGAACACGGGTCTCCGCAATGGAGAGAGATCAGCGCCCACGCGCCAGGCGCGGGGTCGTGCAATCAGGCGGTGCCGTCATCGCCGCAGTGGATCTGTTGTTCGGCGGGCGGCGCCCCAGCAGGAGACCGGCCTTGCCGCGTCCACCCACAAAGCCTTGATCTCCCGGATTACTCCTCTGCGATGGCTCCCCGAGTCTGGGTGGCCAGTTGTTCCACGATCTTTCCGGTGACGCCCCACCTGGGCAGGCCGGCGCTCGTGAACGCGTTGTGGATGGTCCTGCGCGTACGGTCTGCCGTGCCAGCCCTGACCGGACGGCAGGACTTGGCGGTCCCGCTTTCCCGTCGTACGTTGCGCGGGGCCGCCCCTTCTCGTGCTGTTCGGCGACCGATGAAGGGACCAGGCTCATTGGGCGTCCCGCTGGCCGACTTCGGTGCCTCAGCCGCTGCCCTGGGATACCGCCCTACTTACTGAAGGACCTGGTGCAGGCCCCGCGCTGCGGGCAGCGATGACGCGGGTGCGTTCCGAAGGCGTCGTCTTCGTCGCCCAGGCTGGCGCCTTCGGGGACATCGTGACCCGGCCGGAGTCCGAGTCGTACGGCACGGCGGCAACGTGCCACGGGTCCCGCCGCCCGGCGCCGTCCCTGCGCCCGCCTTGCCGGCATCCCCCAGGTAGAGCCGGCCCCGGCCGGCCCACCGGTCCGGTGAGAATCAGTGGGCTCCAGCACGACATCGGCCGCCCGTCGGCCGGTGGAAGGGACGGAAACCGTCCCAGGTCACCGCGGCGGCTCGGTCGTGCGCACGGACTGCCGAGTGCAGTGCGCGCACTGATGTGACCAGCCCTCAGACCGCGGGCGCCGGGCATATGGTCGAGTAGCCCGGCCAGGTAGTAGCCGCACCGCACCCCCGTCCACCATTGCGCCCCTGCTCAGACATGGCGTCGGCTGCCAGGCGGCCCCCGACGTCGCGGATGGGCGCGTAGGCGCCGGTGGACAGGAACCGGGCCCGGGTCTGGACCATGGCCGCGTCGTCGCCGTTGGTGGCGCGGATGCCCGTCAGCAGGCTGGCGTAGCCGTGGCGGGCGATGTCGAACGTGTGGCCCACAGGGCAACGCAGCAGGTCGAGTCGCCGAGCGAGGGCAGGGGGGAGCGACACGGACGCGAGGCATTTCTGACAAGGGGGGAAGGGATGCCTGACTCTTCGGTGCCGGGTTCGTGTGCCGGATACGGTGAAGATCGACCGTTTGCCATTGCAGGCACACGCACCCTGAACCGTCTCGGGCGTAGGGGCGGACCCTGCCACACCTCGACTGACTCATCCCATCTGCGCCTTGAGGTGGTCGACCACCTCGTTGAACTCCCTCGTCGGCGAGAAATCGACGTACTCGCAGTCCTCAAGGGCTTCCGGCGCATGTCCTGGCGGCCAATAGAACGCCTGCCCGGCCTCATAGATCTCCTCCCCCTCCGCCGTCCGCATCTTCAGCCGCCCCTTGAGCAGGTATCCCCAGTGAGGGCACTGGCACAGGTCGCCCGGCAAACCGGTGAAGGCCGGCGCCATGTCGGTGCCCTTGGGGAACCGCACGAACGCAGCGGACATGTCGCCCCCGAGTTCCTGGAGGCGCAACTCCACACCACCGCCTTCGATCACCACAGGAGTCTCGGTTCGCGTCGTTGCCGTCATGGCCGCCTCCTCCTTGGGGTTCGTCGTGGAAGCCGAGGAAATGAAACGTCGGCCTGTTCAGCAGGCTAGGCATGACGAGTGCGGTGCGCGACACGGGAGGGGCTGGCTGAGGTGACCGCCTGAACAGCCGTCCCCGCTGCGCAGCCCACCTCGGATGGCCAATCGGTCATCTCACAGGAGACGGCGCCCGTCGGGTCGTCGGTCCTCCGGGCCCGCTTCGCGGAACACGGTGCCGGCCATGACGGCCTCGACGGTCGGCGCACCGCCCGCATGCCCCGCGGTGACACGCAAGACCGGCGGCCGTGCTGTCGTGATTGATCACCCAGGACTCGATCACGAGCATGACGATCTCATGGACGGTTCAACGAGACAGTCTCCTGGCACTGCGGCAGACATCAGTCGCCCTGCTGGAGTGCTGAATCACATGCACGTCATGCATGGCTGCTTCCGAGCGATCGCACACGGAAGCGCGGCGTGCCTGGGGTGCCGTCCCACGGTCGGGCGGGGCATGCTTTCGGGCGTAACGCTGGATCCGATGGTACAGAATGCGCGCAGAGGAGTCCCGTGTCGAGCGAAGAGAACAAGAGGTTGGTTCGCCGCTTCTACGCGGAAATCGACAAGGGCAACCTTGAGGCCATGAACGATCTCGTGGCCGAGAACTACCGGGACCATTCACCACCGCCGTTTCCGGGGCTCGGAACCGGTCGCGAGGGGCTCAAGCAGGCGTTCCGTCTCTTCTGGGAGGCCACACCTGGGACCCATGAGATCGAGGACCAGATCGCGGAGGGCGACAAAGTGGTGACCCGGTTGAAGGCCTACGGAGTGCACGAGAAGGACCTGCCTGGCATCCCCGCCACCGGTAACCAGCTCACGATGACGGCAACGGTGATCCACCGCATCGAGAATGGCAGACTCGCGGAGAAGTGGTCGGACAAGGATCTTCTCGGTTTTTTGCAGCAGCTCGGCGTCATCCCGGTGCCCGGCGGTACGCCGGAACAGTCCGGATGACATCAGGACCTCCGATCGGGCAGGCGCGATCCCGGATGACGACAATCGCCAGGGCCGACGTTGCCTGACGCGGCAGTAGCTCCGTCTCATGCCCTGCGCCCAACTGCCGCCGCACCGCCCGCCGTGTCGGGTACCACAGGACCGCGGCGCCCTGATGCTGCTCGCCGGTGGTCGGCCGGGATCCGCGCGGTGAGCGGCGGCGGCCTCCTCGGCGAGGCCGGCGGCGTCGACCAGGGCGGTGGCCAAGGCCCGGTCGTCGGTGTGCGGCACCGGCAGGGTGAACGTCTCCTCGGCATGGCCGTGCCGGGCGAGAAGACGTGTGTAGAACTCCAGCGCCATCGGATGCCCGGCCTCCCTACGGACCCGGGTGATCTCGATCGCCTCGCCCGCGCGGCCCCAGCTCCCCAGCAGCTCGGGCGCGGCGGTGACGGCCGTCCACCAGCCGGTCGCCAGGTGTGCCGGTCGTGGGCGAGCACTGCCCAAAAATGGCATGCGTTCGTCGTCCGGTCGTGCTGGGATCAATCGCCGTGAGCGATCATTTTCTTGATGAAGCCGACTTGTCGGACAGGATGGAACGGAACCTGGCGGAGCACGCCTGTCATCTGCACCGGAGCATGGCTGGTGCGACCGTCACAGAGTCTGGTGACCTCCTGGTCGCTGACAGCGGCCTGGACGACGACACGTTCAACATCGTCGCCGCGGCCCGCTTCACCACCGACGACGTCACGGTCCGCATCACCGAGACCGCTGGAACTCTGGCCCTCACCGGCCGTCCCTTCTCCTGGTGGGTGGGGCCCGCCTCGACACCGGCGAACCTCACCACCCGCCTGACGGCGGCCGGTCTGCCGGTGTCCGAACGCGAGACGGCCATGTGGGCCGAGCTGGACGACACCCCGCCGCCTCCCACCACTCGGGGACTGGACATCCGGAGCGTGACCACACCCGAACAACTCGCCGACTACGCCACGGTCCTCGCCGCGAACTGGAACCCGCCCGCCGAAACCGTCCGACGCTTCTTCGCCCAAGCCGCGTCGCAGGCACTGGCCGCCACCTGCCCGGCCCGGTACCTGGTGGGCTACGTGGACAACCGTCCGGTCTGCTCAGCCGAGGTGTTCCACCACGCGGGAGTCGCCGGCATCTACAACATCTCCACCCTGGCCGCCCACCGCCGGCGCGGCTACGGCGGCGCCATCACGCTCGCGGCCCTCCGCACGGCCCGCGAGCGGGACCACCGCATCGCGGTCCTGCAGGCGTCGGCAGATGGCGAGCCTGTCTACCGCCGCCTGGGGTTCCGCGCCTGCGGCCAGTTCGTCGAACATGCCGGCAACCCTGAAACGTCAGGACTCCGCAGGCTGTCCGTCCGCCATCCCTGAATGGGCCGGTCACAGTCACTCACCGATGGCCGCTGTGAGGGCAGTGGCCTCGTAGCGGCCCGCCGGCCCGCCGTATCCCGTGGCCACAGCCCGGTGCCTCTCGAGGTGGTTGACGCCGCACTCGACGGCATGCCGAATCTTGTGCTCCTTGACTTTGCACCGGGGTGGCCGACCACAGCGTGAGCCACCCTTCTGCCTGCTGTGCTCATAGTCTGCTTCGTCCGGGGCGATGCATCGGACGCCACGGGTCTGCTGGGGGGTGGGTGACATGTGGGTGACATCTGACCTGGCTCGCCGTCAGGCGGGCCGGACGGATGAAGCGATGCCCAAGCCCTACCCCCAGGAGTTCCGTGAGGACGCCGTGCGAGTCACGCCAAACCGCGAGCCCGGCGTCACCCTGGAACAGGTCGCCGCCGATCTCGAGGTCCACCCGGCCTCGCTGACGAGGTGGTTGCGCTGCCGGAGACCGAGAGCAGCACAGCCTGCAAGGGCCGCGGCGATCGGCGTCCGCGGGATCAGTGCGAAGACGGCCGACGCGGTCGCCCCGGCCAAGCTCTATAGGACCGCTGACCTTGCCCGCGCGCTCGGCACCGCAGCAACGGTCGGCCGGTTCGCAGAGGGTGACCCGCTGTTGATCTCGGACCACCAGGCGAGCACGACCGTGTCGAACCGTTCCGCCGCAGCGAGACCCCCAGCCTGCAGCCGGGAGCGCCCCGCCCGGTGGGGAAGCGGTTCGACCTGAGTCCCCTGGCTGCTCTTCGACCAGGCTGCAGGCGAAGGGAAGCCCTACGAGAACCCGCCGTACGGGGGCCTGCTCCGCCTCGGCCAGGTCCGCGAGCACCTGCAGGAAGTGGTCGCGCTGGTCCTGCCACATCCGCGTCAGCACCCAGCTCACACTCTCCATCAGCCGTCAGTCGGATCACTCGAACCGTTTTGGCCGTCGTGGGCGAAACCGGGCGACTCCTTCCCGTGTCGCCCGACGCTGCTGAGAGCTTCCACCGCCTGGTCGATGCGGCCTAGGAACGGGAGAGTCCGGCGGTCGGCAACCGTCATCGCTCTGGATGCGACGAGATCATGCTCAAGACCCTCGCCGCAGCGACCGTCGACCGGATTCTGCTCACGCCCATGTCTTCGTCACGCCGGGTGACGGCCACCGCCTCGCCGAGGCGACGACCGGACGAGGCGTCGTCCCGCTCGGCTGACCACAAGCGGGAGATCCACTGACCGCGAGCGTGAACACCTAGTGTTCCTCGACAGCGGACGGCTGGTGGTAGTCCTGACCGGGGAGCTGGCTGGACGGCAGCCCGCGCGTGAGCCACGGTCGCCCTCCGGCGCCGAGGTTGCGTCCGGGTGTAACGGCGGTCGGACTCTTTGCTGTGCTCGCGGAGCACTTCCAAGCGATTTAGCCTGGAATCAATAGGCCCCTAGCGAAAAGGGAGCCGTGAGATGCATTTTGTCCTGCTCGCGACCCATGATCCGGAAATATGTCCGACCGCCAACGCGACGACGCGCGACCTGATGCTCAAGACCGCTCCACACATGCCGGACCTCGCCCAGAAGACAGGCGTCGACATCGTGGCCGGTCCCTTCGTCAATCGTGAGCACACGGTCGTCGTGGTTGTACGGGCCGACACGGCCGAGAATGTCGACCGCTTCCTGGTGGAGGCCCGCCTCCCTCACTGGAACCGCGTCCATGTGCTGCCGTCGCTGACCATGGAAGAAGGTCTCGCCGACATCCAGGCACATACGCCGATCTTCTGACTCAACCGCTCAGGCATGGGGCGGCGCTTCCGCGCAGGCACCGCCCCATCGTCACGTCCTTGTGGAGATTGCTCCGGTCACCCAGCGGCTGTCTTTCACCGTGCGGAAGACGAGACCGCCAGGTGCCTCGCCGACGCCAGACACCAACAGGGGTAAGCCG
Source organism: Streptomyces sp. CO7 (assembly GCF_053474865.1). NCBI lineage: Bacteria > Bacillati > Actinomycetota > Actinomycetes > Kitasatosporales > Streptomycetaceae > Streptomyces > Streptomyces sp. CO7. The sequence continues at coordinate 2,898 of NZ_JBRIOU010000189.1, read as the reverse complement.
TCGTGAACAAAGGCGGACGGTGGCGAAGAGCGTGGCCCGGGTCGGGAAGCCGAGCGACGTCATCAACGCCCCATGATCGACCTGACAAGGATGAGGCCACCGCTACGTCCACGGCCTGCCAGGGGTGAGGTTCGTATGCCAGGTACGCGGCGCCCAGCAGACCGGTCCTCGTCGCGGGCACGGGCCGGCAGGTCACTCTCCAGCCCAGTCGCGGCGCGCGGGCGGGCACTGGCTGCCGGCGCCTGGCAGCGGATCTGCCCATCGAGTGCCTGAGCCGCGCGCTCCGGCCTGCCGATCGCCTCCGCAGCCGACGCTGGGTCTGCGCGGCGGTGACCGAGGCGAGCACTGCGGGCAGGCCGCGCAGGGCGGCGGCGGTGGCAAGCGGGGGTACTGACAACGCCCCGTCCGCACAGGCATCCGACACACAGCGGCCCGCCGACCGCCAGGCACGAACGGCCCACCCCTGCTCACCGCGGCCCCGGCAGGAGCAAAGATCGGCAGCCGACGCCCCACCCCGACTTCGAGGAAATACTTCCCGCTCGAGCACGCGAAAATCTACCTCGGCCAGAGTAGAAATTAGGCAGTGGCGTGTTATGGTTCTCTTGTAGTCAGAAGGTCCCAAGGGCCCGGCAGACACGAACTGCCGGGCAGCAGTACCCGTAGTGGCAGTGCGCATGACGGTGCGGTGGTGGAGTTTCGAAGCCAGAGTTGTTGCAGGACGGCGACGGGGCCGACGACCGGACCGGGCGGCCCGCAGTGATCAGGGGCCGCCACCGTAGTGGCAGTACCCAGCAGTGAAGTCGGTGAGCGGTACCTCGGTGAAGGCGTCGGCTGCGGGCGCGCGCACAGGGAGGTTCGGCAGCGGGGTTCCACGCCAGAGCAGACGCAGGACGGGCAACGGGGCTGGCTGCCGAAGAGCGACGCTGTCATACGCCGCGGAGCAGTTCGCATCATCAGCAGTACGCAGTAAGTAGTTGATCACGAGGAAAGAACGGAGGGACGAAGCGCCATCAGGATCGCCCGGGCGAAAGTATGTCGAACCCGGGTACCGCAGGACATCGATAGTGAGGTGGTCTCCGGTCAAGCAACCGCGATCCCCGCGCCCCCGGCAGCAGACAGGTCGGGTCCGCGGACACAGAAAGCCGGCGCAGCATCAGGGTCGGCAGATGGTGTAGCAGTTCCTTCGGGGCCCTGGTGCCGTACGGCACCAGGGCCCCTCCACGCGTTCCGCAGAGAGGTGCAAGTGACAGCAGACGATTCGTACGGCCGTCTCGACGACGACGACTACCCTGCCTACACGATGGGCCGGGCCGCCGACATGCTCGGCACCAACCCAGCCTTCCTCCGAGCCCTCGGCGAAGCCCGCCTCATCACCCCGCTGCGTTCCGGGGGCGGCCACCGCCGGTACTCCCGCTACCAACTGCGCATCGCCGCCCGCGCCCGCGAACTCGTCGACCAGGGCACCCCTATCGAGGCGGCCTGCCGCATCATCATCCTGGAAGACCAGCTCGAAGAAGCCCGGCGCATCAACGAGGCACTGCAAAGGCGCCCCGCCGGCATCGCGGACAAGGCCGACGCCTGAAGCGCCGCATCTGCCGGCCCGGCATGTGACGGCCCGGCTGCCAGAGCAAGTCCTGCCCCGAACAACCAGGTGGCGCACTCCTGGGCCGGTGATGTGTTCGCCGAAGACCTGGATGCAGCCGACCAGGTGCGGTTGGCTTTCGGGCTGCTGGACCTCCTCGACGAGTACTGGGTCACGTGCGAGATCCGGTTCGCGAACGAGGGTGCCGAGGGGCCCCTGCCGGCCGACGTGCTGTGGGACGGCTACCGTCAGCGGCTGGAGGCGGACCGGGGGCCGAGGCCGCCACCTATTCGCTGTGGGCGGCCTGGTTCGAGGACGACGCCACTTCCGCGACGGCCTTCGCCGAAGTTCTCGGTAACGACATCGACCAGGTGGTGGCCGAGGGATCGGAAGCCCTGCTCTGCCGACCCGTCGGGTTCTGGAGTGTTCGGGACCGGTGCGCTGGACGGTGAAGGAGTTGACATACGACACCGCCGTTCGGCTCCCTGTCCTGCACTCGGCCGTCTTCCGCGGCCTCCTGGCGAGCTTTCACGAAACGAACCGGCCTAGGCCTCCCGGCCTTTTGCCCGAGCGATGTGGCTGTGGACGCGCAAGCGGACGGTCGTGTCGTCGGGCACCTGACTCAGGTCGAGGCGACAAGGTAGTCGAAGGCGCGGCTTCGTTCGGCGGCGTGACGGCGCACTTGCCCGGCGAGGGCGGGTGCCACGGGCAGAGGGCCGACCGCGATCAGCCGGTGGTTCCTCGGGAGCAGTTCAATGACGGAGGCGTCGGGTGCCACGATGCGTTGCCGGCCGATGATCAGTGTGTTGCAGTTGCACTGCCGGAAAAGCGTGTTCTACGCTTCGCACTGTTCTTGCCTGACCGGCGGTATGCCGCGCCAGATGCTCGCTGTGCACTGTTCCATGCGGCGTTCGCCTGTTGCCGAGGAATTCCATCGGGGGCGCCTGTCGCACCGCGCTCTGAGCAGGCTCGCCCGCATGGGGGTCTGCGGCATGGGGTTCCCTCTGCTCCGGTGCGCGGGAGTCAGGTGCCTACGCTTTGGCTGAGAGCGGCTCTGCGGGGACTGCTCTGCAGCACGCAGTGAGGGCGGTCCGACCGGTGCACGCCGGTCGGACCGCCCTCACTGCCGTTCTGGTGTCAGCGCGCCCCTGTCGCTTCGGTCGGAAGGACGGGGGCGCCGAGCATCGCGGAAGCCCGCCGCAACGGACTTTCGGGGCGCGCGGGGGCGGCCTCGGGCGGGGTGCGGCAGGTGAAGCCGAGTCGGGCCATGGCCCTGAGAACCTCCCCGGTGCTGAAATCGCGGCGGTCCTGGCGGG
>NZ_JBRIOU010000188.1:0-4585 GCF_053474865.1 Streptomyces sp. CO7 | reverse complement strand
CCCTCGGCGTGCGCGACACCGGCTGGACGGTCCTCGGCGCGGACGCCGCCGACCCGGCCGCCCGGACGGCCCGAGACACCCGGGCGCCGGCCCCGGTGCGGGCCGCCACCTGGGCGGAGGCCGCCGAACTGCGCCGTACCCTCCGGCGGTCCGGCAGCCACGACCTGCGCCTGGCTCCCGACACGCCGGACCTCACCGCCGCGGACCCCGCGGGCCCGGACCCCACGGCGGTCGACGACCGCGGCACCCGGACCGCCGCCGGGCGGACCCGCACGGACGCCGGGACCGCAGAGCCGCACCTCAAGACCGACGAGAACACCGCCGGAGGCACCCGTTGAGCGGCCTTACCTTCCTTTCCTGGGTCCGCGAAGGACTCGCCGCCGCCGGCGGGACGCCCGACACCGGGGCCGGTGACATGGACGCACGCAACCATGTCGTGCTGCGTCCCCGGCTCACCGGCCGCGCCCCGGTGACCGTGCCCGCCCGCCTGCTCGGCCCCGGGGACGTCACCGGTGTCGACGCGGCGCAGGTCGTGCGGACCTTCCCCGCGCCCGGCACCTCCGACGCGGAACCGCACCTGTTCCCCGCCGTCGAGTTCGACCGCCCCGACCTGCCGTGGATGTTCACCCCGGCCGGAGCGGGCGAGCAGGACCGGCTGCGGCCCTGGCTGGTGCTGGTGGTGGTGGAGGCGGACCGTGCCGCCCTGCTGCCCGCGGCCGCCGCCCTGCCCGTGCTGCGCTGCGCGGTCGACCGGCTGCCCGACCTCGCCCAGTCCTGGGCCTGGGCCCATGCCCAGGTCACCACGGAGGACGGCGACGGCCCGGAGGAGGTGGACCGGCTGCTCGCCCAGGAACCGGACCGCACCCTCTCTCGGCTGATCTGCCCCCGCCGGCTGCGTCCGCACACCCGGTACCTGGCCGCCGTGGTCCCCGCCTTCGAGGCCGGACGCCTCGCGGGCCTGGGCCTGCCCGTCCCCGAGGGCCCCCTCACCCCGGCCTGGCCGCCCACCGACGGCGCGGAGGCGGGGCAGCCGGCCGAGATCGACCTGCCCGTGTACCACCACTGGAGCTTCGGCACCGGCCAGGACGGGGACTTCGAGTCCCTGGTCCGCGCCCTGAGCCCGCGCGCCCTCCCCGGCGACGTCGGCACCCGCCCCATGGACGTCGGCGCCGCCGGGCACGGCCTGCCCGCCCTCCCCGACGGGCATCCCGGCCGCCTGCTCGACATGGAGGGGGCCCTGCGCGGCGCCGGGACCGACGCCCGGTCCTGGGACAAGGACACCGCCGCCGCCTTCCGCACCGCCTACACCGACGTGCTCGACACCGGTCCCGACGGGGCGGAACTCACCCCGCCGCTCTACGGCGGCGCCCAGGCCGGCCGCACGGAGCTGCCCTCCCCACAGGCCGGCCCCACCTGGCTGCGTGAACTCAACCTCGACCCCCGGCACCGCTCCGCGGCCGCGCTCGGCGCCGAGGTGGTGCGCCGCCACCAGGAGGACCTGGTCGCCGCGGCCTGGGACCAGGCGGCCGAACTGCGGCGCGCCAACGAAACCCTGAGACAGGGCCAGCTGGCCCGCACCGTCAGCGACCGGCTGCACCGCCGGCTCCCCGGGGCCACACCTCTCGGCACCCCGGCCGCCGACGACGCGGCCGACGCACGGCTCCTGCAGATGACCGCCGCCGCCCGCGCCGCCGTCCGCTTCGGCTCCGGCACCGCCGCCGGCGAACTGGCCCGCAACAAGGAGGCCGCCGCCGCCCTCGATCCCGCCCTGCGGCGACTGCTGCGCCCCGGTGGCCCGGTCGCCCGCCGCGCCGCCGCCACCGGAACCCGGCCCGCGGGCGCCGACACCGCCGTCACCGGCCTGGCCGCCGCACTGGCCCGCCGCACCGAGCGGGCGGTGCCGGAACTGGCCACCCCACCGGGACTCAGCGGAGTGGACGACCTGCCCGGCGAGGAGGACTTCGACTCACTCACCGAGGACCGGCTCACCACCCGCTGGTGGGAGAAGAACCCCACCACCCCGAGGGAGGGCGTCGACCCCGTCACCCCGGTGATCCGCTGGGTCGGAGCCGGCCTGAGCAACAGGGTCTTCGTGGTCACCACCGACGGCCGGCTCATGTCCCGGGTCACCCAGGGCGGCCAACCCGGCTGGGTCGACCACGGCACACCACCCGGCACCACCGCCTCCTCGTCCCCGGTCGCCTGCCAGGACCTGCACATCTTCGTCACCGGCGCCGACGGCACCCTGCGCCAGCTCTTCTGGGACGGCGACCGCTGGGTGTGGCTCGACCACGGCAAGCGCGGCACCGCCCCGCTGAACGGCGGTGACGGCGCGCTCGCGGCCGTCGTCCGCCGCAACCCTCCCAGTGGCCCGAGCACCAACCAGTACCTCAACCAGACGGTCTACTGCACGGACGGCGACGGCTTCCTGCACGCCCTCAAGGGCAAGGGGTCGAGCTGGAACTGGGAGACCGGCCGCAAGCCCGACGAGCGGCGCATCAGCGGCGTCCGGGTGGTCGGCCCCTGGGCGCTCAACCTGCTCGACACCGACGGCAAGCTGTTGCGGTGGGCGGACGAGGGCGCCGGCTGGGCCGCCACCCCCGTCAACGGCTTTCCGCTGCCCCAGGTCTTCGACGTCTGGCGGGGCGTGCCCGACGGCACCGGCGCCGCCAGGAACATGGGCTCGGGCGTGGACGGAGTCCTCCGGATCAGCACCAAGGCGCCCCTGCTCAACTACCTCGTCTGGCAGCCCGTCCAGGGCGCGCCGGGCGTCGCCGGGATGCCCGGCCGCACCAGCGACAACCGGACCCTGGTCTGCACCGCCGACGCGCGCATCCTGGCCGTGGCCTTCTCCAACACTCTCGACAGCGTCACCGTCGGCGGCGGCCGCATACCCGGCGTGCCCGACCAAGGCCTGATCGCCACCGTCTCGGGCAACGTCGTCCACGCCGTCGCCGGCGGGGAGCTGTGGCACGCCGACCTCGGCGGCGACAACAGCTGGCGCAACCTCGGCCGCCCCGTCTTCGGCGGCAAGGGCGCCATGGAGGCCGCCCCGCCGCAGGACATCCGCTGGCGGCCCCAGCTCGGCTTCTTCTCCAACCTCCTGGTCGGGCATGTCGACGCCCCGGCCGGCGCCAACACGCCCTACCTGCGGGTGGGCCGGGCCACCGACTTCGACGCCACGGTCCGCGGCGGATGGTCCCTGAAGACGGGACGCGGCGGATGGATGACCCACGAGGTCACCCAGGGCTTCGGCGTCGCCGCCGCCGACATGGACAAACCGAACAACGGCCGCCCCGACGTGGTGCTCTTCTGGATCGAGGAGACCCGCAACGGGAACACCGACGGCAACTTCGGCCGCTACGCCATCGGCCGCGACCTCGACGCCAACGGCGACCCGACCCGCTGGGTGGGTCCGGTCGCCATGCCCAGCCCGATGTCCACCCCCACCGGCTCCGGCGGCGCGCTCACCGAGTACGTGCACGTCGGCGGGGGAAGCTGCACCCTCGCCGACCTCGACGGCGACGGCAACCAGGAACTGATCGTCGTCTACCTCGGCGGGTTCACCGGCAACCGCCGCCTCTTCCTGCGGATCGGATGGAACATCGACCCTGACACCGGCCTCGCCCGGGGCGGCTGGGAGGACTCCGTCGAGATCCCCTGGCCCGGCCGGCCCTCGGACACCGCGCCGCGGGTGCGCGCCGTGGACGTCGCGGTCGCCGACCTGGACCACGACCTGCGCCCCGAGCTGATCGTGATGCTGATGGAGGAGAACGGGGGCCAGGTCACCGGCTCCTACCGGGTCGGCTGGAAGATCAACGCCCGTGGCAGGGTCACCGGCGGCTGGAGCAATCCCCGCGCCATCCCCGGCAGTTGGCCGGCCGTCGCCGGCGCCGGCATCGCCGTCGCCGACTTCTCGGGCAGCGAGAAGCCCGACCTGGCCGTCCTGGTCGTGGAGGACGGCCCCACCGAGAACTCCGCGACCTACCGCATCGGCTGGGACGTCGAGGGCGCCGCCGGACCCCGCGCCTGGTCCGACGCCATGCCCGCCCATCAGGGCGCCTGGTACGGCTGGCTCAACGAGGGCGCCGGCCTGGCCGTCGTCGACCTGCCCGGCTCCACCGCCCAGCGGCGCAGCACCATCACCTCCAACTTCCGCACCGCCGCCAAGGCCCACCAGCGCGCCCTGCTCGCGGCCCAGGCCCGCGCCGTCCAGGGCGACGAGCCCGCCGTGCCGCTCAGCGGAGTCGCCGACGCGGTCCGCGACGCCACCGACCCGGAGCGGGCCGTCACCGGCCGGGTCGCGGCCCGGATCGACGGGGCGGACCTGCTCGGCGGCGCCCTGCCCGACCCGCTCGGCCCGCTCCTCGCCCCGCCCTCGTTCGACCGGCCGATGGCCGAACTCCTCACCGAGCTCGGCGCCGACCACCTGCTGCCCGGAGCGGAGAACGTCCCGCCCGAGACGGTCACCCTGCTGCGCGCCAACGGGCCCTTCATCGAGGCGTTCCTGGCCGGCGCCAACCACGAGCTCGGCCGGGAGCTGCTGTGGCGGGGGGGCCCCACCCCCCCGGCCCCCCCCCCCCTC
>NZ_JBRIOU010000187.1:0-5070 GCF_053474865.1 Streptomyces sp. CO7 | reverse complement strand
CGCGGAGAGCGAGGCGGACGTCGCCGGTCGCCCCGGTGTCCGTCCCGGCGACGTCCGCCTCGCTCTCCGCGCCCGCGTTCCGCTCCTCGGCCCCGGCCGTGCCGACCGTCTCCTCCGCGCCCGCGGTGCCCTCGGAGCCCGCCGTGGGGCCGTCCGAGGCCGACTCCGACGGGGACTCGCTCCCCGGCGCCGTGTCGCCCGGCAGTGGCGTGCCCGGCAGCGCGTTGCGCGGGGGCTCGCCCGGACGCGGCACGACCACCCGGTCCGCGTCCCGCACCGCCGCGCCCAGCAGGGAACCGACCAGCAGGGTGAGGCCGGCGACGACGCCCGTCGCCAGCGCGCCCCGCTTGAGCACGTAGCGCCGCAGGTCCCAGATCGCGGCCCGCGGGCCCAGCCGCCGCCAGGCCCGCCCGGCCAGCGCCCCGTCCACCGAGTAGACCGGCGCGCCCGCGACCAGCAGCGGCGTCCAGGCCGCCAGGTAGACCACGTCCGCCATCTCGTACACCGGCACCGCCTGCCAGCTCGCGCCGAGCAGCAGTGCGGACGCCAGCAGCACGCCCACCCCGGCGGCGACCCGCTGCCACAGGCCCAGGACCGTCAGCACGCCGACGATCACCTGGAGGAAGGCCACGGTGAGGCCGGAGCCCACCGGGTGCTGAAGGGCGAAGCCGTGCAGCGGCTCGCCGACGCCGCCCGGCTCGAGGGAGTGCAGCAGCCGGGTCATGGAGCCGCGCTCGCCGCCGTCGAAGTAGACGGGGTCACAGAGCTTGCCCATGCCGTCGTAGACCGAGACGAAGCCCAGGAAGACCCGCAGCGGCAGCAGCACCACGCCGAGGTTCATCCGGCGGCCGGGGTAGTAGGCGTGCTTCTCCGACGCCCGCCGCCCGCCGCGGCCCTCCTCGGCATCCTCCGCCGCGTGCCCGTCCGGGCCGTACCCGTCCGGGCCGTACCCGTCGGGCCCGTAGCCGTCGGCGCTGTACGCGTCGGTCCCGTAGCCGGCCGCGCCGTAGCCGTCGTAGCCCTCGCGGCCGGGGCCCGCGTCCGCGTAGGCGCCGGTCCGGCCGTAGCCGCCGGAGCCGTACCGGTCGCCCTCGCCGTAGCCCTCGTAGGCGCCGGGCGCCAGGTAACCGGGCTCCTCGAAGGCGCTGCCCACCGACCGCATCGGCGGGAGCAGCCGGGCGCCCTCGCCGATCACCGGGTTCTCCAGGGTGCGCTCGGCCGCGCTCTCCTCGCGGACCCCCGCGTACCCGGCCGCGCCGTCGCCGTAGCGGCCACCGTGGCCCCCGTCGTACCCCTCGTCGAACCCGCCGCCGAAGGGGGAGCCGAAGCCGGAGGAGACCGGACGGTCGAAACCGGAACCGGAACCCGAGCCCGAACCCGAGCCGGGAACGTCGAAGCCGGAACCCGCGCCCGGGCCCGTGCCGACGCCCGGGCCGGCGCCTGCGACGGCGTCGGGCGGCCGCGGGATGGTCCGGGTCGCCCCGGGCCCGGCGGACGGCGGGGTCGCGGGCCGCCCGGCCGCGGCGGGCGCCTGGGCGGGTCCCCCGAGCTGCGCGCCCCGCACGGCCTGCAGCAGGCGGTGCGCCCCGGTGTCGTCCGGGGCGGTGTGCCCGCTCCAGACGACCGGCCGGCGCCTCTTCCCGGCGGCGGCCGGACCCGGCTGCGCGACGACGGGGATCGGCGTCGTGTCGTCGGTGGCTCTCACGTGCCCGGCGATCCGCGTCGACCTGGCCCGCCGCGCCGAGGCGCCCAACTGCACGCGGAAGCTCACGTGGTTGACGATGACCTGCGCGGGATCGCAGGGCACCTTCACCATGCTCAGCGCGGGGGTGTCGTCGAAGCCCGACGGACCGTCCCCCAAAGGTGTGCGGGGTGTTCTGGTGTCCACACTCATCTAACCGAGTGACGACACGTAAGGACACTGCCGCAAGCGCCCCGATCTGTCCGAAGCACGTCAAGCTCGTCAGTCGCCCGCAAAACACACCGCCCGGGCGAATTTCTGCACACCTGTGCGAGACCCCGTCAGGGGTCCCGCACCAGGGATCAGCTGCGCCGGCGCGCCGCCTCGTAGAGCACGATGCCCGCCGCGACACCGGCGTTGAGCGACTCGGCGCCGCCCGGCATCGGGATGCGGACCCGGTAGTCACAGGTCTCGCCCACCAGCCGGGACAGGCCCTTGCCCTCGCTGCCGACCACGATCACGACCGGGCCGCCCAGCGCCTCGAGGTCACCGATCTCGTGCTCGCCGTCGGCCGCCAGGCCCACCACGACCACTCCGGCCTTCTTGTACTGCTCCAGCGCGCGGGTCAGGTTGGTGGCCCGGGCGACCGGCGTGCGGGCCGCGGTGCCGGCCGAGGTCTTCCAGGCGCCGGCCGTCATGCCCGCCGCGCGGCGCTCCGGCACGACCACGCCGTGACCGCCGAAGGCGGAGACGGAGCGGACCACGGCGCCCAGGTTGCGCGGGTCGGTGACGCCGTCCAGCGCCACGATCAGCGGGTCCTCGTCGCTGTCGGCGGCGTCGGCGACCAGGTCCTCGGGGTGCGCGTACTCGTACGGCGGCACCTGCAGGACCAGGCCCTGGTGGTTGAGCCCGTTGGTCATCCGGTCGAGCTCGGGGCGCGGCGCCTCCATGAGGTTGATGCCGCCGCGCTCGGCGGCGAGCTGCAGCGCCTCGCGCACCCGCTCGTCGTTGTCGATGAACTGCTGCACGTAGAGGGTCTTGGCGGGCACGCCCTCGCGCAGCGCCTCGACGACCGGGTTGCGGCCGACGACCAGCTCGGAGGTGGAGCGGCCGCCGCCCCGGCGGGCGGTGGCGGGCCTGCCCTGGGCGCGACGGGCCTTCGCGTTGGCGGCACGCTGCTTGGCGTGTCCCTTGCGCATCTCGGCGGGCGGGGTCGGTCCCTTGCCCTCGAGGCCCCGGCGTCGCTGGCCGCCACTGCCGACCTGCGCGCCCTTCTTACTCGATGCGCGGCGGTCCTTGGACATGAGCTGATCGTCTCCGTGAAGCTGGGGGGATGTAGGTCTGGAAGTGCAAGTGTGCCGCCCGGAGGCCCGGGCGGCACATTCGCGCAGGTCACGCAGGTCGGGTCAGCGGCCGCCGAGGGACCATCGGGGCCCGTGCGGGCTGTCCTCGATGACCAGGCCGGACGTGCCGAGCTGGTCGCGGATGGCGTCGGCGGTCGCCCAGTCCTTGCGGGCGCGGGCCGCCTCACGCTGCTCCAGCACCAGCCGGACCAGGCCGTCGACCACGCCTTCGAGCTCCTCGCCCCGGCCGTCGGCGCCGCCGGACCACTGCTCGTCCAGCGGGTCGAGGCCGAGCACGCCGAGCATGGCGCGGACCTCGGCCAGACGGGCGACGGCGGCCTCCTTGTCGTCGGCCGCGAGCGCGCTGTTGCCCTGTCGGACCGTGGTGTGCACGACGGCGAGCGCCTGCGGGGTGCCCAGGTCGTCGTCCATCGCCTCGGCGAAGGCCGGCGGGACCTCGGCGGCCGGCTCGACGGGGCCGCCCGCGAGCTCCACGGCACGCTGGACGAAGCCCTCGATCCGCGCGAACGCGGACTCGGCCTCGCGCAGGGCCTCCTCGCTGTACTCGATCATCGACCGGTAGTGCGGGGTGCCCAGGTAGTAGCGCAGGACGATCGGCCGCCACCGCCCGACCATCTCGGAGACCAGCACCGAGTTGCCCAGCGACTTGGACATCTTCTCGCCGCTCATCGTCACCCAGGCGTTGTGCATCCAGTAGCGCGCGAACTCGTCGCCGTACGCCTTGGACTGGGCGATCTCGTTCTCATGGTGCGGGAAGATCAGGTCCAGGCCGCCGCCGTGGATGTCGAAGGCAGGGCCCAGGTACTTGTGGGCCATCGCCGAGCACTCCAGGTGCCAGCCCGGGCGGCCCGGGCCGAAGGGCGTCTCCCAGCTGGGCTCGCCGGGCTTCGCCGCCTTCCACATGGCGAAGTCCCGCGGGTCGCGCTTGCCGGCCACGCCCTCGTCGGGCTGGCGGAGGTCGTCGACGTCCTGGTTCGACAGCGACAGGTACTCGGGGAAGGAGCGCACGTCGAAGTAGACGCTGCCGTCCGCCTCGTAGGCGTGGCCGCGCTCGATCAGGCCGCGCATCATCTCGACCATCTCGGTGACGTGGCCGGTGGCCCGCGGCTCGTAGGTCGGGGGCAGGCAGCCGAGCGCGTCGTAGGCGGCCGTGAAGGCCCGCTCGTTCTCGTAGCCGATGGACCACCAGGGGCGGTCGTACTCCGCCGACTTGGTGATGATCTTGTCGTCGATGTCCGTGACGTTCCGCACGAACGTCACCTCGTAGCCGCGGTGGGCGAACCAGCGGCGCAGCACGTCGAAGTTGAGGCCCGAGCGGATGTGCCCGATGTGCGGGGCGGCCTGCACGGTGGCACCGCACAGGTAGATCGAGACACAGCCCTGCGTGAGCGGGACGAAGTCACGGATCTGCCGGGCGCTGGTGTCGTACAGGCGAATAGTCACGCCTCAAGAGTAGTGGGCGTGCGGCACTGCCTCACGCCCACTGCGAAACAACCGGCCGACGGCTGCGCGCCCCTACGCGAGCCGCGCCGCGGGGGCCTCCACGACCAGGGCGGTGGCCACCGCCGTCAGGCCCTCGTCCCTGCCGGGGAAGCCGAGGCCGTCGGTGGTCGCGCCGGAGACGGAGACCGGCGCGCCCGCCGCCGCGGAGAGGATCTTCTGCGCCTCGTCGCGCCGCTTGCCGATCTTGGGGCGGGGGCCGACGACCTGCACGGCGACGTTGCCGATCACGAAGCCCGCCTCGCGCACGATCCGGGCCGCCTCGGTGAGCAGCGTGACGCCGGAGGCGCCCGACCACTCGGGGCGGGAGGTGCCGAAGTGCTGCCCGAGGTCCCCGAGCCCGGCGGCGGAGAAGAGCGCGTTGCAGGCGGCGTGCGCGACCACGTCGGCGTCCGAGTGCCCGGCGAGCCCGGGGCCCTCGCCCTCCCAGAGCAGGCCCGCGCACCACAGCTCGCGGCCCTCCTCGAAGGCGTGGATGTCGGTGCCGATGCCCACCCGGGGCAGCGGGTACGGCAGGTCCTGGCG
>NZ_JBRIOU010000186.1:0-5218 GCF_053474865.1 Streptomyces sp. CO7 | reverse complement strand
CGGGAGAGGTGGGCCCGGAGGAGACGGACGCCGGGGAGGCGGGTCGGCACGCGGTGCGGGCCGGGGTACGTCTGCCGCCCCGGGAGGCGGTGAGGCCCAAGACGGTGAGGCCCGCCCGGTTACCCTTCCGGGGTGACGCGACCACCCACGCCGGAGGAGCGAAGACCCGCCAACCAGGGGCCGCTGGCCGCCGCCCGCAACCGCGCCGCCCTGATCGCCGCCGCCCGCGAGGTCTGCGCGGCCCAGGGCCTGGACGCCCCGCTCTCCGCCATCGCCCGCCGGGCCGGTGTCGGCCAGGGCAGCCTGTACCGCCACTTCCCCGACCGGGCCGCGGTGGCCGCCGCCGTCCTGGAGGAGAACGTCCGGCAGATCGAGCGGGCGGCCACCGCCGAGGACGCCACGTTCGCCGGCGTCCTGGGCGTGCTGACCTGGCACCTGACCGAGTCCGCCGCCTTCATCGACCTGCTGCGCGCCGACGGGGCCTCCACCTGCCGCACCGAGGGCCGCGCCTGCGCCCTCGCGCTGGCCGACCGGGTGGAGCGCGCCGTGGCGGGGAGCCTGCCGTCCGGCCCCCGGCCCGCAGCGGCGGAGGAGATCATGCTGGCCGTGGCCATGGTCTCCGGCGCCGTCACCGGCCTCACCCGCGAGGAGCGGGAGCGCCGGGCGCTGGCGGCCTGGCGGCTGCTGGGTGTCGAGGTGGGACCGGTGCGCCCCTTCGACGGCTGAGCCCGCCGGGAGCGCGCACCGCGGCGCCCTGCGGTCCGGCGTCGTCCCCCTCGCACCGGTCGGGGCAGGCCCGCGCGGCGGACCGGCTTCCGCCGACGGGGCGACTTCCGCCGGCGGGGGTCAGCCGCCGTTGGACTGCCGGATGCCCTCGGCGAGCGCCTCGAAGGTGTAGACGTACCCTCCGGCGGGCCCGCTCACCGTCATGTAGGCCTTCCGTCCGCCGGGCGCGATCGCCACGTTGGTGGCCGACTCCAGCCCCCGGGCGTCGGCGGCGGGAACCTCGACGGTCGCCAGGCGCTCGCCGTAGCGGTCGTAGACCGCCATCGCAGGGCGGCCGTGCAGGGCCTGGTACAGGTTCCCGTCCGCGTCCACGGCGATCGAGTCGGTCTGCGCGACGCCGCCGTCGACCCGGACGGCGGTGTGCCGGGAGGCCACCCCTCCCTTGCCGTCCAGGAGGAAGTGCGAGATCCGGTTCTCCGTCAGCTCGCTGACCCACAGCCCGCGGTACCTCTCGTCGAAGGAGATGCCGTTGGTCGCCGCCATCCCGTCGGCCAGGACGGTGGCCTGCTTCGTCGCGTGGTCGATCCGCACCACGCGGCCCTGCGCCTTGCCCTGCCGGTAGCCGCGGGAGTCGCTGACGTACGCGTTGCCCTCCGGGTCGAAGGTCAGGTCGTCCGGGTTCATCGGCGCCCCGTCGACCTCGCCGGAGAAGAACGTCCGCGGGTCGCCGCCGTCGGGGGCGAGGCTCACGATCCGGCCGGTGGCGAAGTCGGTGAGGTAGAGCCGCCCGTCGTGCGGGCCGAACTGCGCCGAGGTGTACGCGCCGGTGCCGTCGGTGTGGAGCCCTTCGGAGGTCTTCCCGCGGACGTCGACGCGTATCACCTTCGGCTCGCCCTCCGGCGCGGTCACGTCCACGACGACCAGGCGGCCGGCCTCGTCGAAGGTGGGCCCCTCCAGCAGCGTCATCCCGGTCCGCTCGTGCACCTCGGTGAGCCGCATCAGCTTCTTGGCGGGCAGCGTGCGCTCCGAGGCGGCGGCCGCCGTCCGGTCGCCGGGGGAGACGTACGACGAGGCCGGGGTCGTGCCGCACCCGGCGAGGGCGGCGAGCAGGCCGGCGGCGGCGAACCCGGCAAGGCACCGGATCGGGAGTCGTTGCATGAGGGCCTTCCTGTCCGGCACGGTCCCCGGCCCGGGACCGGTCCCATCAGGTCCCATCCGGTCCGGTGCGGTCCGGTCCGGTGCGGTCACCGCGCCCTCGCTGGGGGAACCGGACAGCGTTGTCCGGTAGGGGGTACGGTAGCGGACGTCCGGCCTCCGGGTCCGGGGAACGCCTCCCTGGACGCCTCAAGTCGACTGCTCTGTAACGGACTTCACAGAATCGAGGGTGTCCCGCATGACGACTCGTCAGGACCCGTCCCTGCAGGAGCTCGCCCGGCTGAGGGAGCGTTACCGGCAGGAGCGCGAGCGGCGGATCAGGCCCGACGGCGCCGGCCAGTACCGGGGCGCCGACGCGGCGTTCGGCCACTGGGCGGCCGACCCCTGGGCGGGCGGGCCGGCCGAGCGGGAGCCGGTGCGTGACGCGGTGGACGTCGCCGTCGTCGGCGGCGGCTTCGGCGGCATCCTGGCCGGGGCCCGACTGCGCGGGCAGGGCGTGGAGCGCGTGCGGATCGTCGAGAAGGGCGGAGACTTCGGCGGCACCTGGTACTGGAACCGCTACCCGGGCGTCCACTGCGACATCGAGTCCCACGTGTACCTGCCGATGCTCGACGAGACCGGGTACGTGCCGGAGTGGAAGTACGCGCCGGGTGAGGAGATCCGGCGGCACGCCGTACGCATCGCGGAACGCTTCGGCCTCCGCGACGACGCCCTGTTCTCCACCGAGGTCACCTCCCTCACGTGGGACGAGGACGCCGAGGTGTGGATCGTGGCCACCGACCGGGGCGACGCGTTCCGGGCGACCTACGTGGTCACCGCCACCGGCACGCTCTCCGAGCCGAAGCTGCCCGCCCTGCCGGGCATCGAGACCTTCGCGGGCCACACCTTCCACACCTCGCGCTGGGACTACGCCTACACCGGCGGCGGCCCCGACGGCGGCATGACGGGCCTCGCGGACAAGCGGGTCGGCGTGGTGGGCACCGGCGCCACCGGTGTGCAGGTCGTCCCCATGCTGGCCGAGGACGCCGGCCACGTGTACGTCTTCCAGCGCACCCCCTCGACGGTGGACGTGCGCGGCAACCGCCGCACCGCCGCCGAGGACGTCGGCGCCGGCCGGGACGGGTGGGCGCGAGAGCGGCGGGAGAACTTCCTGCGCGTGGTCTCCGGCGAGCCCGCCGAGCAGGACCTCGTCGCGGACCGCTGGACGGAGTCGGCGGCCCTGCTGGAGAAGCTGCTGCCGAGCTTCCGCCGCCAGGGCGACCGGGAGGCGTTCGAAGCCGCCTACGAGGTGGCCGACGCGGCCAAGATGAACGAGATACGCGCCCGCGTCGAGCAGGCCGTCGCCGAACCGGACACCGCGGAGAAGCTCAAGCCCTGGTACCGGTACGCCTGCAAGCGCCCCACCTTCTCCGACCTGTACTACCCGGCGTTCAACCGCGACAACGTCACCCTGGTGGACACCGCGGACACCCACGGCATCGAGCGGGTCACCGCGAGCGGCGTGGTGGTCGGCGGGCAGGAGTACGCCCTCGACTGCCTGGTCCTCGCCACCGGCTTCTCCGTGGGCGTCTCCGGGATCATCTCCGGCAGGCTCGCCGTCCAGGGCCACGGCGGCGCTCAACTGCTGCACCTCTGGGCGGCCCAGGGGCCGCGCACGCTGCACGGCTTCACCAGTCACGGCTTCCCCAACCTGCTCCAGATGGGTTCGCTGCAGAACGCCGCAAGCGTCAACTTCACCCACGTCCTCGACGAGCAGGCCGTGCACGTCGCCGCGCTGGTGGCGGCGGCTGAGGCGGAGGGCGCCCTGATCGAGCCGGCCCGGGAGGCCGAGGACGACTGGCTCGCCCTGCTGGCGAAGGAGGGACCGGACCACGAGTGGTTCCACGCCGAGTGCACCCCCGGCTACTACAACCGTGAGGGGAAGGGCCGCCCGAACGGCCCGTCCGCCTACCCGCACGGGGCGGTGGCCTTCCACGAACTGCTCCGCCGCTGGCGCGAGGAGTCCCTGGGACAGGTCCTGCGCCCCCCCACCTCCCCGTCGGTCCCCCGGACCCTCTGACCTCCCAGGCGAACCTCAGGCGAACGTGGTGATGCAGAAGGGATGGCCGGCGGGGTCGAGGAGGACCCGCCAGCGGTCCGGCTGCGGCTGGGATCCGGGCTCGACGGCGCCCAGGGCGAGGAGGCGGGCCTGGGCGGCGTCGAGGTCGTCGACGCCGAGCTCGAGGTGGGCCTGCTTCTCCTGGGCGGGGTCCGGCCAGGTGGGACGCCGGTAGTCGGACAGGCGGTTGAAGCCGAGTCCGGGCGACCCCTCCTCGCCCAGCAGGACGAAGTCCTCGCTCTCGTAACCGACGGGAAGCCCGAGGGCCTGCCCGTAGAAGCGGGCGAGTTCGGCGGGGTCGGGACAGTCGAAGGTGACGGCGGCGAAGCGGACGGCGGGTACGGACGTCTCTGCGGTGCTCGTGTTCATGGGTGGGACGGTACGACGGGACCAGGACAGGTTCGGTCCTGGATCCGTTCTGCTTCGCGGCGTGGTGCGGGAGACTTCGCGGTGTGATCAGCACTTCGGCCCGCCTGCTGCGTCTGGTGTCCCTGCTGTCCGCCAGACCGTCGTGGACCTGTGACGAACTGGCCGAGCGGATGGCGGTCACCGGGCGCACCGTGCGCCGGGACGTCGCCAGGCTCCGGGAGCTCGGCTATGGGGTCGAGTCCGACCCCGGTCCCTGGGGCGGGTACCGCCTGAGGCCCGGAAACCGCGTGCCGCCCCTGGTGCTCGACGACGAGGAGGCGCTGGCGGTGGCCGTCGGGCTGCGCGAGGCGGCGTACAGCGGCGTCCTCGGCGGGGATCAGGCGGCGCTGTCGGCGCTGCTGAAGCTGCGCCAGGTCCTGCCACCGCGGGTGGCGGAGCGGCTCGGTGAGATGGACGCGGCCTTCGTCCACACGCCGCGGCCCGACGAGCCGCAGATCACCTCCGGCACCCTGCGCGAACTGGCCAACGCCTGCCGCGGCGCCGAACGGGCCGACCTGGCCTACCGGGACAGGAACGGCAGGGCCACCATGCGGGAGGTCGACCCGTACCGCCTCGTGCACACCGGGCGCCGCTGGTACTTCGTCGCCCGTGACGTCGCGCGGGACGAGTGGCGGACCTTCCGGGCCGACCGGGTGGTGCGGATACGTCCGATCAGCGGGCGGGCCGTGGAACTCGCCGACCCGCCGGATCCCGCGCTGCTCGTCTCCCGGTCGATCGCGGCCGGCGCCTACCCCTGCACGGTGACCGTCCGTATCCCGCTGCCCATGGACCGCGCGCTGCGGCTGGTCCCGCCGACGGTCGGCGCCCACC
>NZ_JBRIOU010000185.1:0-5574 GCF_053474865.1 Streptomyces sp. CO7 | reverse complement strand
GCCGGGCCGGGGGCCGGCCCGGGGGAGGGGGGGCCCCGGCACCGCCTCGACACGGACCCGCGGGGCGTCGGCGGGCACCAGGTACCAGGTGAAGTGGGTGAAGTGGGGGCCGGGACGGCGGCGGGCGAGGACGAGCAGCAGGTCGGCGTGGGCCGCGTTGGTGATCCAGCGCTTGCTGCCGTGCAGCACGGGTCCGGCGTCCGTCTCCTCCACGCGTGTGGTGAGGGCGGTGAGGTCGGAGCCGGGGCCGCTGTCGGTGGCGGCGAGGGCCACGACCAGCCGTCCGTCGAGCATCCGCCGGGCGATGTCCGCCACGGCCGGATCACGCCGACCCGCCTCCGCCAGCAGGGGCAGCACGGTGGCGGTCTGGACGCAGACCGCCAGCAGCGGGCCCGCGCCCTGCTCCGCCTCGACGCGGACGATCAGGTCGCGGAGCCGGTCGGGGAGCACCCCGCGTTCGGGTCGCCCCTCCCGGTAGACGCCGCGCAGGGCGCCCTCCTCCCCCAGGCGCGCCCACAGCGCGCGTCCGGATCCCGCGCCGGCCGGGGCGGGCCCGGCCGCGGACCCGGGGCGGTCGCGGTCCACGAGGGCCACGGCTTCAGACAAGGCGCACCTCCGCGTCGAGGAGGGTGAGCTTGCCGTCGGCCAGCAGCAGCCGGTCGTTGCTGTAGTTGAGGCTCGCCGACCGCAGGTCGCGCAGGGAACGCTCCAGTGCGACGGGAGAGTCCCGCAGGTAGCCGTGGCGCAGCCCGACCGCGTCCACCAGGTCCTGCACCGCCGCGTGGCACTGCTCGCTGGCGGTCACCTTCAGCCCGTTGACCAGGAGCTGGACGCGGGGCCGGGAGACGTCCTCGTGCCGGACGGCGTCCAGGGTGTGGGCGAGCAGCGCGGCGACCGTCTCCAGGCGGTGCCGTGCCCGGGCGAGGCGGGTGAGCAGCAGCTCCGAGTCGAGGGAGATGCCGCCGCGGGTGCGTCCGGAGCGGAGCACGCCGACGGTGCGCGCCAGGGCGCCCTCGGCCGTGCCCAGCCAGGCCGCGCTCCAGCCGAGGTGGGCGAGGGGTCCGAAGGTGTGGGTGACGATGTCGCGGAAGCGGCCGTGCTCCCCCACGACCTGGTGGCCGGGTACGGTGCCGCGCAGGTGGAGGGCGCCGCTGTGACTGGCCCGCATGCCGTGCGGGTCCCACTCGCCGGCGGAGGCGACCTCGAGCTGGCTCCGGTCGGCGTACACCAGCGAGACGTCGTGCTCGTCGCCGGAGTCCGGGCTGCGCATGGTGACGAGGAAACCGTCGGCGTGGGCGCCGCCGGTGACGATCGGCGCGAAGCGGTCCAGGAGCAGGTGGCCGTCGCGCTGCTCGAGGGAGGCGGTGGCGGTGAGGAGCGCGCCGCCCTTGCCCGCTTCCGTGGTGACCGACGCCAGGTACACCTCGCCCGCCCCGATCCGGGGCAGGAGCGCGTCGCGCAGCTCGCCGTCGGCGTGCCGGACCAGTGCGGCCACCTGCTGGCAGTGCATCGCGAAGATCATGGCGAGCGACATGTCCTCGCGGCCCAGTCGCCGGGTGACGGTGAGCACGTCGGCAAGGTCGCCGCCCAGTCCGCCCTCGTCGGCCGGGACGAGCAGGCCGAGCAGCCGGGTGCGGCGCAGGGCGTCCAGTGCCTCGACGGGGAAGACGGCCTCGCTGTCGGTGCGCCGCGCGTGTGCCGCGGTCACCTCGGCGGCCTCCTCGGCCAGCGGTGCGAGGAGGAGGGGGGCTTCGCCCCGGCCGGTGGTGCGCGCGGCCGGGGCGGTCGCCGTGGTGGTGGCGGTCACGCGACGGCCTCGGAGGAGCGGGCGGCCTCCACGGCCCGCCACAGCGAGCCGGCGGTCGCGAAGGTCTGCTCGTTGAGGTCGTCGTCGGGCAGCGAGACGTCCATCTCGTCCTCGATGGCGAACAGCAGGTCGACCGACTTCATGGAGTCGAGCCCCAGGTCGCGCAGCGGGGTCTCCTCGGTGAGCGGCTGCTCCTGGAGGCGGGGCAGGTGGTCGCGGAGCACGTTCTCGAACACGGCGTCCATGGCGGTTCAGTCCTTCCGGGTGAGGGTGAGGCGGGAGATGTGCGGTGCGGTGTCGCCGTCGACGGCGACCTCGAACGGGGCCGGGTGGCCGAGGAAGGCGAGCAGGCTGGCGGACAGCCCGTAGGCGCCGACGTTGGGGACGGCGAGCAGGTCGCCGGGGCGCAGCGGGGGCAGCGGGGCCTGTCGCGCCCAGGTGTCGAGCGGCGTGCACAGCGGGCCGGTGACCAGGGTGGGCCGCTCCGCGCCGCGTCCTGCCGCGTCGGTGAGCAGGGTCGGGTTGAGCGGGGGCAGGCGCCGCAGTCCGGCCATGCCGCCGAGGTGGTTGATGCCGGACTCCAGCACGACGACGTCGCGGCCGTGCGACCGCTTCACGTCGAGGACCCGGGTGACGAGGGTCCCCGCGGTGCCCACGAGGTGACGGCCGGACTCGTACGCCGGGCGGGGCGTGTGCTCGCGCCACCCGGGTGCGGAGGCGTCGAGAAGGCCGGTGAGGCCTTCCCGCAGGCCGGTCAGGTCGGCCGCCTCCCCTTCCCTGGCGAAGGGGGCGCCGAAACCGCCGCCGAGGTCGAGGGTGGTGTCCAGCCGCGCGGTGTGCGGGGCCAGGACGGTGCGGAGCCGGGCGGCCGTCGTGAGCGACTGCCGGAACTGCGCCAGCAGATCGGGTACGTGGGTGAGGTTGGTGCCCATGTAGAGGTGCAGGCCGGTGACCTCGACGTGGGGGCGGTCGCCGAAGCGTTCCGGCTCGTCGGTGATCCACCGTGTGTCGGCGCCGAACTGGGAGGCGACGCCGGTCATGGCGAGGCCCTGCCCGGGGGCGGGGCGGTCGTCGTTGACGCGCAGCAGGGTCCGCACCCGCACGCCCGCCCGGCCGGCCAGCCGCTCGAGCTGGTCGAGGCCGGTGGGCGAGTCGGCGCAGAACTCCCGGACCCCGAGCTCCAGGGCCCGCTCGACGTCCCTGTCGCGCTTGCCGGGTCCGGTGTAGAGGACGTGCCCGGCACTCCAGCCGGCGGCGAGCGCGGCGTCGAGTTCGCCGGGCGAGCACACCTCGGGCAGGGTTCCGGCCTCCCTGAGGGTGCGCAGGACGCCGGGATGGGAGTTGGCCTTGAGGGAGTAGTAGAGGTCGGCCGGCTCGGGCAGGGCCGCGCGCAGCCGGGCGGTGTTCTCCCGGACGCGCGCCAGGTCGTACACGTAGGCGGGCGTTCCGACGCCCGCCTCCAGTGCCGCGCGGACGGCGGAGGGCAGGACCTCGGGCGGAGCCGCGTCCTCGGCGGCGGGCCGGGCGGCGTCCGGGTGGGCGGTGGTGGCGGTCGTCTCAGACAAGGCTGCCCACCTCCCGGGCGAGCGCCTTGCGGTCGACCTTGCCGTTGCGGGTCAGGGGCAGGTCGGGCAGCGGCACGCAGCGACGGGGCACCTTGAACTCCTCGATCTCCTCGCGCATGGCCTCCAGGACGTCCTCGGGCCCGCGCTCGGAGACGATCACCAGGACGGCGGGCGATCCGTCGTCCGGCGGCAGGACGGCGGCCTGTTCGACGCCCTCGACGCGGCGGGCGGCCGCCTCGACCTCGGTGGCGCTGACGCGGAAACCGCGCTCCTTGTAGAGGTCGTCACGGCGCCCGGCGAAGTGGACGAAGCCGTGCTCGTCGAGCCATCCGTGGTCACCGGTGCGCAGTTCCGGGAAGAGGCCGTCGCGGCGCGGGAAGCGCTGGGCGGTCAGTTCGGGGCGGCGCCAGTAGCCGGCCATGACGTGCGGTCCGCGCACCACCAGTTCGCCGACCTCTCCCGGGGGCAGCCGTTCCCCGTCGGGGCCGGTCGCGTAGATCTCGGTGCCGGGCAGGGCGCGGCCGCAGCTGCCGGGGTGCTCGAGGTCGGCGTCGGGCGGATTGATGGCGGCGCGCTTGCACTCGGTGAGCCCGAACATCAACTGCACCCGCAGCCCCGGGACGGCGGCCCGCAGCACCTGGAGCGGCTGCGGGGGCATCGCGGCGCCGGTGTTGGTGAGCAGCCGCAGCCGCAGGCGGTGGCCGGGCGAGCGGCGCACCAGTTTGGCCAGTGTCTCGGCGACGGCGGGGACGGAGGCCAGGACGGTCGCGTCGGCGGCCTCGATGTTGCGCAGCAGGGTCGCCCCGACCTCGGCGGGCAGCCCGAGCCGGACCGCGGCCCCGCTGAGGGAGCCGAGGAACAGCTGGTAGAGGCCGTAGTCGAAGGAGAGGGGCAGCGGGCTGTAGACCACGTCGTCGGGGCGGTACCGCAGTTCGCCCTGGATCGCCCGGACCGCGAACAGCACCTGCTGGTGGGTGCTCACCACGGCCTTGGGGGCCGCCGTGGTGCCGGAGGTGTAGATCAGGCACACCGGGTCGACCGGGAGCGGGGCGTGGGTGCCGTCGGTGTCCGCGCCGTGCCGGCCGGGCACGGCGTCGCGGTCCGTCTCGGGATCCGTCCCGGGATCCGTCTCGGGATCCGTCTCGGGATCCGGGCCCCGCGGCACGTCGGAGAGGCGGGCGGTGGTGATGCCGCGCTCGGCCGCCAGGCTCCGGGCGCTCTCGTCGTCGGCGAGCAGGAGGACGGGTTCGGCGTCGTCCAGGACGTGGGCCAGGGCCCGTCCGCGGGTCTGTTCGTGCAGCAGCGCGAAGGGGGCGCCTATGCGGGAGGCGGCGTGGACGACGACGGCGACCTCGACGACCGAGGGGGCGAGCACCACGACGCGTTCCCCGCGGCGGGCTCCGAGGGTGCGCAGCCAGCGGGCGGCGGCGCGACTGGCGGCGGCGAGTTCGCCGTGGGTGAGGGAGTCGCGCGAGGTGCTGAGGGCGGGGGCGTCCGGCGCGCGGTGCGCGGCGTCGTCGATCAGGTCGTGCAGCAGGTTCACGGCGTCTCCCGGTGGGCGCGGGCGGTGATGCGGCACAGGCCGTCGAGGTCGTGGAGGTTCTCCGGGACGAGGTCGTCGGCGTCGAACTCGACGTGCAGCCGTTCCTCGATCCGTTCGACGATGTCGACCATGCGGAAGGAGCCGAAGCCGGGTATCGCGGTCAGCGGACGGCCGGTCAGCAGCTCGGTGACGGGGACGCGGAGCACGGCGGCGGCCTCCTCGGCGACGGCCGTGCGCAGGGCGTCGGGGTCCGCGCAGGAGCCGGCGGCCGGGCCCTGCTCCCCCGCCGGGTCCGGGGCGGTGAACACCCGGGCGTCGGCGTGCAGGAGTTCGGCGAGCCGCTCCAGCGGGCCCGCCGGCTCCGGGCGTCCGCGCAGGACGCGGCGGTGGGCGAGGAAGGTCTGCTCGGTGAGCTTGCCCCAGGCGTGCAGGTGCTCCTCGACGGCCGGCTCCGAGGAGCCGACGCCGGCGCGGTGGGCGGCGTGCAGCCGCCGCGCCCGGGCCAGCAGCCAGGTTTCCAGGGTGAGCCGGGCGAGAGCCTGCTGCCGGTCGGGGTGGTCCCGGTAGGCGCGGACGTACCGCTCGACGGCCTCCGTGGTGGCGGGCACCACCGTGGTGTCGTCCTGGAGGGCTCCGGTGCGGGTGAGGCGGTGGAGTCG
>NZ_JBRIOU010000184.1:0-5589 GCF_053474865.1 Streptomyces sp. CO7 | reverse complement strand
GGCCAGGGGGTCGCGGGGGAAGAGGACGGAGTCGAGCGCCTTGGTGCGGACGCCGGCCCGCAGGGTGTCCACCGAGACGGAGCGGTTGATGCCGATCAGGCCGCCGACGCCGTTCAGGGTGAAGCCGAACCCGAGTTGCAGCGGGGTGAACTCGGCGCACACCAGGATCAGCAGCGAGAAGCCGTCCGCCCCGTCGGGCATCCGGGTGGTGAGCAGACCGACGGCGGTCAGCGCGATGCTCTCCATCTGGAGGGCGAGGACGCCTGCGTATTCCTCCTTGGCCCGGTCGAAGAAGAGGTAGCCGCCGCCGGTGACGGGGCCCGCGGCGACCTTGAGCGCGGCGCCCTTGGGCAGGGCGAAGCCGGCGCCGAGGCCGACCGGGCCGAGGTTGCCGTCCCGTGCGGACAGGCCGGCCTCCAGCCCGATCCCTTCCACGGTGGCGGTGACCGGGCCGAGGGTGATCCGGGCGGTCGCGCCGACCCGCGCGGTGAGCTCCTCGCCCTCCGCGTCGGCGCGCAACTCCAGCTGCACGGAGACGAGTTCGATGGGCCCGAGGCGGGCGTTGACCGGAAGGACGGCGTCCAGGCCGCCGGAGCCGGCGAAGGTCAGGCCCCTGCGGCGGGACCAGCGCAGGCCGAGGGCGAACTCGGTGCGCAGCCCGTCGGCTGGCAGGACGGAGGCGAGGAATCCGTCGCCGTCGCCGCCGGCGACCACCACGGCGGCCCGGTCGGCGGCGACGCCGATCTCGACGTCGGACGGGTCGGGCTCCCCGGGGCGCCCCTGTTCGAGGACGGCGCGTATCCAGGCACGGAAGGAGCCGATCTCCAGCCGGGTGCCGTCGGCGCTGCCCAGCAGCACGGCGGGCGGCTCCTGGCCACCGCCCGACGGGTCTCCCTTGCGCAGCTCCAGACCGAGTTCGGCGCGTCCGCCGGTGGGAGCGCCGTCGGAGAAGGTGACGCCGCCCGGGCCGAGCGCGACGGCCGGGCCCGCCCCCGCGAGGTCCGCGCGCATCACCCAATCCCCGAACTGCCGCTGGAAGGCGGCGGATCCACGGGGCACGAGGACGAAGCCGAGGTCGCCGGTGTCGGCGGAGCCGATGCCGAGGGTGGCCCCGAGGGTGACGGCCGCCTGGGTGACCGGGCCGGAGGGCGACACCGGCAGCTGGAAGGTCAGCATCCGGCGGCCGAGGGCCACCGAGGCGGGCGTCAGGTCGGTGTCGGTGGTGTCGCCGAGTCCGGCCAGCACGTCGCCGACGCCGAGCGCGCGCAGCAGGTCGGCGAGGCGGGGGAGCAGGAGCGCGGCGAAGGCGTCGGCGGCCTCCTCGTCGGCCGGCCCGTCCGGCAGGTAGGCGGCCCGGAGCGCTCCGACCGGGTCGCGGACCAGTTCCACGAGCCGCTCGGGGCGCAGTCTGTCCCGGGCGACGGGGACCCGGACGGCGGCGCCCTCGACACCGGTGACGGTTTCCTCCGCCGCTCCGCCGGAGGCGGGGCCGAGGGGGTCCTCCTCGACGAGCACGCCGAGCACCACGAGGACGGAACGCAGCAACGGGTGATGGAGCCGGAGCCAGTCGGCGACCAGCTGATGGACCACGTCCTCGGCGAACCGGCCGGGGTCGAGGTCGGCGAGGGCGGGCGGGACGGTGCGCACCACCTGGACGGCCTGGCCCACGGTCCGGAGCAGCTCCTGGAGACCGTCGAGGTCCTGCGGCGGGTTCTCCACAGCCTCCTGGAGGGAGCCGACCACCCCGGCGACGTCCTCGAGCCAGCCGGCCACCTGCTCGCCGGCGTCGTCCCCGGCGGCCTCGGGCCGCCAGCCGGTCGCGGCGAGGAAGCGGGCCAGCGCCATCGGGTTCGCGGCGGCGTGGGTGAGCGGCTCGATCAGCCGCAGCACCTCCTCCACCAGGGCGGACTGGCCGTCGGTGGTTTCGGCGGGCGCGGCCGGCTGATCCGGGGAGGCGGGAGGGTTCTCCTGCGGGGTGCTCATGCCTGCGTCCCTTCGTTCGCGTCGTCGTGCGCGTCGTGGTGCGCGCCGTCGTGCGCATCGTCGTTCGCGTCGTCGCCCGCGAGGAGGCTGTACGGGCCGGTCGGCGGCGCGGCCCCCGGGGCGACGCCGTGGGCGTCCGGGGCGAGCGTTCCGGAGTCCGGTCCGAGGGGCAGCGGGAGGACGAAGCGGGTGAGCGGAGCGGCCGTCCGCTGCCCGTCGAACCGCCACCACAGGGTCTGGCTCACGGACTTGTCGTCGCCCGCGCCCCAGGTGAAGGTGACCTCGCCGATGTTGTTGTGTCCGACGATCGCCCGCCCGGTGCCCTTCACCAGGTAGGAGAAGTGGTTGCCGGAGGCGGCGGCGTAGTCGGCGACGGCCTGGCTCGGATCGTCGGGCGGGAACGCGACGGGGATCGTCGCGTCGGGGCGGGGTTTCGCCATGGGGTCGTCGTGCTCGAAGTACTCGTACAGGCACTCCCAGTGGGGCGTGGGGCTCAGCACCTTCCGTCCGCGCGGCGGTTTGACGAGACCGGGCGACCGGGTGAGGAGGGTGCGCTGCGGGGGGTCGCCGGGCAGGCCTTCCACGTCGACGGCGATCCTTCCGCCCGGGGGCACGTTCCAGCCCAGGTGGGTGGCCCAGGGGGCGGTGAGGGCGTAGCCGAGGGTCTGCAGGGTCTTCGTGCCGCCCGACTGGTTCTTCAGGGCGCTGGCGGTGAGCTGGGCCAGGACGCCGCGCACCTTGCCCGCCGGCGCCTTGTAGGGGTGGGTGGCGCCGTAGCGCATGCGGACGGCGAAGCCGTAGTGGACGTCGCCGCCCAGGGAGACGATCCGGCGCCGCCGGACACCGTCGGGGCCGGGTGCGGCCTGGCCGAACAGGCGGGCGAGGAACTTCTGGAAGGCCTCCTCGTCGTGGCACCAGGCCTCGCAGTCCTGCCAGAGGTAGCCCGTCTCCATGTACTTCCTGATCGCCGGCTGGGCGATCTCCTCGATCTGCGGGTGGCCGAGCACCGGGCAGGGCGACAGCAGCACGGTGACCTTCTCCGTCCCGCGGTCGGGCGCCGATTCGAGCATCGCGGCGTAGGAGGCGTCGGACCAGATGAGCGCCGGTGAGTCCTTGGGGCCGCCGCGGAAGACGCGCTGGGTGCGGGTGTCCACGGCGACGAGCTGGTGGGCGGGCCAGTCGACGCTGTAGTGCCAGATCAGGGAGCCGTCCTCGCGCACGATGCGGCCGGAGGCGGTGCCGTCGGGCACCCCGGTGCGGCGGGCGATCACGGCGGCGGTGCCGGGCGCGGTGTGGTCGGGCTGGGACAGGGCGGCCAGCAGGTCGCGTCCGGCCTCGCCCGCGGCTCCGGGCCCGAAGGCCTCCGGGACGTTGCCCCAGTGCTGGAACACCGCGTAGGCGGTCAGCCCGTTGGCGAGGAACCGCCGGCCGTGGTCGGTGGAGCAGACGCCGTCGACCCAGGACGAGGCGATGTACCAGTCGTCGGTGATCTCGTGGTCGTCGAACATCATGTAGGTCGCGGTGTTGGCGAGCGCCCGCCGCACGTCGGGGACCGTCTCCCCGAAGTTCTTGATGTTGCCGCACCGCTCGAGGAAGTCCTTGTAGACGCCCAGCGACTTCTTGCGGAAGGAGTGCACGAACCAGAGCTTGTCGGCCTCGTCCGGGTGCGGACTGCCGATGGTCCGGTGGTCGTCCTCGTAGAACTGCGGGAAGAGCAGACGCAGGTCGAACCCCTGGGGCCACAGGGTGTCCGACCAGCACAACAGGTACATGACATAGAACTCACCGAGGGTGAGCAGGTGCGAGTGCCCCACGTCGCCGGTGAGGTGGAAGTCCTCGACGGTGAGCTGCTGCCGCTTGCCGGGCTTCATCAGGAGCAGCCGGTGCTCGCGGGGCAGGGTCGGGAAGGTCTCGTCCCGGCCCAGCAGGACGCGCCCGTACTGCGTGCACATGTGCAGCAGGACTTCGGCGACGTCGTCGGCGTAGATCTGGTCGCCGGTGAGGAAGAGCTGTTGCGGGCGGTGGGCGGGCTTGCCGATGTCGGCCGCGAGGACCTGGTCCAGGACGGCCAGGGCGTCCAGTCCGGGGCCGTGGGGCTTGCGGCAGGAGGCGTGGAAGAAGCGCAGCTTCGACGGGTGGTCGGGCGGGGTGACGAAGCTCGGCTGGTCGGGCGCGCCGGAGCCGTAGAGCAGGCGCCCGCGTGCCTGGTCCCCCTTGGCGTGGACGACGCCGTCACTGAACAGGCCGGGCGCACCGGCCGGGACCGGCGTGTCCGGGGCGGCGGTGTCCGCGGAGAACCGCACGGTGTACCGGTGCACGGTCCCCGGCCGGAGCGCACCGGCGGACGCGGGGCGGGCGGTGACCGCGACGACGTGCAGGTGCTCGCCGATCCGCGCGGTGACGGCGGTGCCGCGGGCCACCGGTTCCGGCAGCGGTCCGCTGCTGCCGGTGAACACCTCCAGCGTGACCTTGCGGGCGGCCTTGAGCGCGAAGAAGACGGTCACGCCCGCCTCGTCCACACGTCGGACCATCGGCCCGGCCAGCACCAGAGGCAGCTTCTCGACGTCCAGCGACGGCAGAGCGGGCATGCTGCCGCCGACCCCCGAATCCCCCATGATTCCTCCGCTTCAGGGCACGGCGGAGCACCCCCGCGCCGGAGCACCGCCGCGTGGTCGGCCACGGCGGTTCAGCACACGTCACACAGTCCCCGTGGACGTGACGTGAAGACCTTCTTCACGCCATCGTCACGACCAAGGCCGCATATGGCAAGAGAGTTGGACGAAGGGAATCCCTGGTTCACCACTGCTGCTTCACGCCGGCTTCACGACTGCACCATATGGAGTGCACCGGCCGCGAGTTGATACACCCTCAGGTCCATCGACGCCGCGCCGGCCGCCCCGCCGGTCCGGCCGCCACGGACATCCGCCGGTGTCGCGGACCCCGGTCCCGGACGGTCCGCCTCAGCCGCCCGGCTCACCAGTTGGCGTCCGCACCTTCCACGTTGGCAGGCAGGGGCAGCTCGGGAGGGTGGACGAGGTAGACCACGCCGCCGCCGCCGGACGCCGACAGCCAGACGTGCTCGAACTCTCCGCGCGGGTAGACCCGCCGCACCTCCTCGTCGGTGGCCGAGAGGGGGTCGTTGACCACGACGTCGCCGCCGGCCGTGAAGCCACAGACGATCTTGATGCTTCCGGCCGGCGAGTAGCCCGCGCCGGCGAGCTCGCCGATGCGGAAGCTCTGGGCCGTGGCGATCGGTATGCCCGCGCGGATGAAGCGTTCGAGCTCGCCCAGCGAGCGCAGGCGGGTGACCATCCCGCCGAGTCCGTACCGCGCCGGGTAGGCGGCGTTGAAGGCCCAGTTGCCGCACCCCTTGTACGCGTAGTCGTAGACCGCGCGAGCGGTGAAGTCGACCTGCGGCGCGGTGTCTGCGGGGTCGATCCACGCCATCTCCGCGGCATCGGGACCGTGGCCGAAGTACTCGACGAGCATCGCGGTGCAGGCCGGCGCCGACCACGCCTCCCCGCCCCCGTCCCACTGAGGGCTGTGGCCGGTGTGCAGTTCCTGGGAACGGCGGGGGACGTCGAGAACCGTGCCCCAGGCCCCGGC
>NZ_JBRIOU010000183.1:0-5626 GCF_053474865.1 Streptomyces sp. CO7 | reverse complement strand
GCTCACCTGCCGCACCCGCCGGGACCGGCGACATCCCCTCGTCGAGCACATAGGCCCGCTTCCCGTCGAGCGGGCGCCCGATCGGCAGCGGCGCCGGCAGTTCGCTGCCGAGCCTCCACGGCTGCTGGGTCGCGTACAACGTGGTCTCGGTGGGACCGTACGCACTGCGCACGACGATGCCGGGGCAGTGGTCCAGCACCCGCCGCACCGCGGTCGGGGAGACCACGTCGCCGCCGGTGATCACCTCACGGACACCCGCGAAGCACGTCGGATCCTCCTCCGCCATCACCTGGAACAGGCCCGCGGAGACGTCCAGGGCGGTGATTTCCTCCTCGGCGATCAGCCGGGCCAGCGCCGCCACGCTCAGCTCGCCCTCCGGCGTGACGACCGTCCGCCCGCCGTGCAGCAGCGGGACCCACAGGCCGTAGATCGAGGGGTCGAAGGCGTAGGGGATGACCATCAGCACCCGCTCGTGCACGCCCGGCTCGAACATGCTGTCCACGACCAGGTCGAGGACGTCGCGATGGGTGACCGCCACGCCCTTGGGGCGCCCGGTGGAGCCGGAGGTGTACATCACGTACGCCAGCTGCTCGGGCCGGACCTCGACGTGGAGCTCGTCGGCCGGCAGCCCGGCCGTCTCCGCGTCCTCGTCCACCACCACGACCACGGGGGCGGACGGCAGACCGCGCCCGCGCATCGCCGCGTCGGTGAGGAGCACCGGCGCGGACGTCTCGTCCATGATCCTCTGCATCCGCTCCAGCGGACTGCCGCTGTGCAACGGCAGGTAGAACGCGCCGGACTTCAGCACGGCCAGCAGCGCGACCACCAGGTCCACCGAGCGTTCCATCAGCACCGCCACCGGCGCCTCGGGGCCCACCCCGAGACCCACCAGCCGGCGCGCCAGCCGGTTCGCCCGCCCGTCCAGCTCCCGGTACGAGAGCTCCCGTCCGGCACACCGCACCGCCACCACGTCCGGCGTCCGCAACGCCTGGGCCGCGAAGGCCGCCTGCACCGAATCACCGATCGACGCCGCGCTCGACCCGAGGGACCGGTTCTCGGCAAAATCAACAGCATGCATTGCTCGTTACTCTCTCTCGGTGGTGAGGTCGCGCGACTGTTGGTCGGCTCGGCGAAATGAGGGTGCGGGAGGTCACCGGTGACCTCGCCGTCCGCGGAAAGCGGGCCAGGAGGTCACCGATACGCGCCAAAGGGACCGTGAA
This sequence comes from Streptomyces sp. CO7, assembly GCF_053474865.1. Taxonomy (NCBI): domain Bacteria; kingdom Bacillati; phylum Actinomycetota; class Actinomycetes; order Kitasatosporales; family Streptomycetaceae; genus Streptomyces; species Streptomyces sp. CO7. Next base: position 4,406 of record NZ_JBRIOU010000183.1, on the reverse strand, counting down.
CTACACCGGGACCGGATCCGCCACGTCCCGGTTCCATTCGGACTTCGAGGACTGCCAGCCCTCCTCGTCCGCGCCCTGGCGCCAATAGCCGGAAATGGACAGCTGATCGCGGGCCAGGCCGCGTTCCACGCGCAGGTGGTGCCGCAGCGACTTCACGAAATGCGCCTCGCCGTGGACGAAGGCGTGCACCGTTCCGGCCGGGAAGGGCGACGCGGGGACGGCCGCGGTGAGCGTGTCGCCGATCGGGCGTTCCCCGCGGTGCAGCCAGGTGATCTCGGCGTCGGCCGGGGTGCGGATCTCCTGCTCCTCCTCCGGGCCGGAGACCTCGATGAACGCCTTGGCGACCGCTCCCGCCGGCAGGGCCTCCAGGGAGGCCGCGATCGCGGGCAGGGCGCTCTCGTCCCCGACGAACAGATGCCAGTCGGCCTCCGCGCCGGGCCGGTAGCCGCCACCGGGACCGATGAAGTAGATCTCTCCCCCCGGCCGCACCCTCGCGGCCCAGGGACCGGCGAGACCGCGCGCACCGTGGTGGACGAAGTCCACGGTCAGCTCGCCGGCCTCCGGGTCCCACCGGCGAACGGTGTAGGTCCGGGTCCTGGGCCACTGGTCGCGGGGGAAGTCCCGGCGCACGGCCGCGAGGTCGAACGGCTCGGGGTACCGCACCCCCTCCAGGGGGAAGATCAGCTTGATGTAGTGATCGGTGTACTGGCCGGCGGTGAACTCCCGCAGGCCCTCGCCGCCGAGCACCACTCTGGCCATGTGCGGGGTCACCCATGCGACGCGCTGCACCCGCCCTCGGTGCAGCCTCGACCTGTTGGACGTGGGTTGGACGGACATCAACGGCTCCTCGCCTGCTTCATTTCGTGGGACCTGCGTTTCCGGTCGGTACCGGGCGTCTGGTCAGAACTGCTTCTTCAGTGCCCTGGCCAGAACCGGAGCGATGTCCGCGAGCGCGTCGGCGCTCATCATCCGCATGTGCGGGAAAGGAGTGACGTGCTTCTCGATGCGGCCGCTCACATACGGCTCCCAGACCTCCGCGAGTCCGGTGGAATCGCCGTCCGGCCCTGCCGCCTCGATGAAGAGCATGTCGCCGTCGAAATGCTCGGGAGGCGCCACCCGGCTGATCCTGAGGTTGTTCTCCGTGATGTCGATGAGAGCGGCGACGGTCCGTTCGTCGAGACTGGCGAGCGTTCCGCCGTGCGCTTGGAGGATTTCGAGGACGCGCGGCATTCCGATCGGCCCGTCGCCCGGTTCGGCGTGGAAGGCGCCGATGCCGTCGAAGGCGAGTTCCAGGAGGTCGCGCCGGCCGCGCATGGCGTCCTCGCCGGCGTGCCCTCCGGTGCCGGCGTCGAGCACGGCCAGCAGGGACACCTGCTCGCCCTCCTGCTGGAGGCGGGCCGCCAGGGTGTGGGCGACCTTGCCGCCGAAGGACCAGCCCAGGAGGGCGTACGGGCCGGACGGCTGGATCGCCCGGATGCGGCCGAGGTAGTCCTCGATCAGCTCGTCCATGACGGCGGGAAGCGGCTCGTCCGCGGCCAGCCCCCGTGCCTGGAGCCCGTACACCGGGTGCTCCTTCGGCGCGTAGCGCAGCAGACCGGCGTAGCACCAGGCCATGCCGCCACCGGGGTGCACGCAGAACAGTGGCGGACGGCTGCCTGCCGAGCGGAGGCCGAGCACGGGCGCGAGCGCGCTGTCCTGCCCCTCGCTGTCCGCCTGGCCCAGGTTCGCCAGGGCGGCCACGGTGGGAGTGTTGAGCAGGCTGCGGATCGAGAGCCGCACGCCCAGGATCGCCCGGATGCGGCTGACCAGACGGGTGGCCGACAGGGAGTGACCGCCGAGCTCGAAGAAGTTGTCGTCGATGCCGACCCTGGGCACGCCCAGGATCTCGGCGAACAGGCCGCAGAGGATCTCCTCGCGCGGGGTCCGCGGACCGCGCCCGGTGCGCGGGACCGTCGGGGCGTCCGGAGCGGGCAGGGCCCGGTAGTCGACCTTGCCGTTGGTGGTCAGCGGAAGGTGGTCGAGGACCGTGAACGTGGAGGGCACCATGTACTCCGGCAGCAGGCCGGCCGTGTGGGTGTGCAGGGCTCCGGTGTCCACCGGGCCGGCTCCGGCCTCGGCGACCACGTAGGCGGCCAGGCGCTTGTCGCCGGGCTGGTCCTCCCGGGCCGCGACCGCGACCTGGGCCAGGCCGGGGAAGCGCCCCAGCACGGCCTCGACCTCTCCGAGTTCGATGCGGAAGCCGCGGATCTTGACCTGGTCGTCGGCCCGGCCCACGAACTCCAGCAGCCCGTCGGCGGACCAGCGGGCCAGGTCGCCGGTGCGGTACATGCGGCTGCCGGCCGGGCCGAAGGGGTCGGCGGCGAACCGCTCCGCGGTCAGGTCCGGGCGCCCGTAGTAGCCCCGGGCCAGACCCGTGCCCGCCAGGTACAGCTCACCGGGCACTCCCGCCGGGAGGGGGGCGAGGCGCTCGTCCAGGATGTAGGCGCTCATGCCGTCCAGCGGGCGCCCGACCGGTATCGGCGCGGGCACGCTGTCGGTCGCGGTCCACGGGGACTGGCTGGCGAAGAGCGTGGTCTCGGTGGGCCCGTAGGCCCCCCGGACCACGGTGTGGGGGCTGTGCTCCAGGACTCGTCGGACGGCGGTCGGGGAGATGACGTCGCCGCCGGTGATCACTTCGCGGACGCCGGCGAAGCAGCCGGGGGCCTCCTCGGCCATGACGCGGAACAGGCCGGCCGTCACCTGCAGTCCGGTGATCTCTTCCTCGGCGATCAGGCGGGCCAGGGTCGCCACGCTCAGGTCACCCTCCGGCGTGACGACCGTCCGCCCGCCGTGCAGCAGCGGGACCCACAGTTCGTACGTCGAGGGATCGAACGCGTACGGGGCCACCATCAGCACCCGCTCGTGCGCACCGGGTTCGGTGAACATGCTGTCCCCGGCCAGGTCCAGAACATCGCGGTGGGTGACGGCCACGCCCTTTGGGCGGCCGGTGGAGCCGGAGGTGTACATCACGTACGCCAACTGCTCGGGCCTGGACTTGACTTGAGGAGTGACGGCCGGAAGACCGGCGAGTTCCTTGTCCTCGTCCACCACCACGGCCACCGGCACGGTGGGCAGGCCGCGGCCGCGCATCGCCGCGTCCGTGAGGAGCACCGGAGCGGCCGTCTCGTCGACGATCCACTGCATCCGCTCCAGCGGACTGCCGCTGTGCAGCGGGAGGTAGAACGCGCCGGCCTTCAGCACGGCCAGCAGCGCGACGACCAGGTCCACCGAGCGTTCCATCAGCACCGCCACCGGCGCCTCCGGACCCACCCCGGCGCCCACCAGTCGGTGCGCCAGCCGGTTCGCCCGCTCGTCCAACTCCCGGTACGGGAGCTCCCGTCCGGCACACCGCACCGCCACCACGTCCGGTGTCCGCAACGCCTGGGCCGCGAAGGCCGCCTGCACCGACCCACCGGTCGACGGCGTGTCCGGCTCGAACGGCCGGCTCTCAGCAAGAACGGCCGCATCCGCAGCACGCATGACCCATCACCCTCTCTCGATCTCGTACGTGTGTTCGCATGGGGAGCTACGCAAGGACGCGCTTGCTCGCGGTGGAAAGGGACACGGATCCCAGGGACCCGAAGGAGGCGCTGACGGTGGCGCCCGCCACCAGGTCGACCGCCGCGGCCAGCGATCCGGCCAGGACCAGGTCTCCGGCGCCGATCCCCGCGCCGAAGGAGGCCAGCATGCGCACCAGGCAGGCCACCGACTCCGCCGGATGCCCCAGCACCGCGGAGCCCTTCGCCGTCTGTACGGAGTCACCCGAGGTGAACACCATCGTCTCCGCGGCGAGGTCACGTCCGTCGAGGGGAACTCCCCTGCCCACGACGGCCATCGCCGACGAGGCGTTGTCCGCGACGGTGTCCACCCACGCGATGTCCCAGTTCTCGATACGGCTGTCGAGCACCTCCAGGGCCGGGTAGACCTCGGTGGTGACGGCCAGGACGTCGGCGGCCGTCGTGCGGGGGTCGGACAGGTCGGCGCCGATCCGGAAGGCGATCTCGCCCTCCACCTTGGGGGCGATGAAGCGGTCCGTGTCGAGACTGGCGCCGTCGGGGAGGAGCATGGCTTCGGTCAGGAAGCCGAAGTCCGGCTCGTCGACGCCGAACATCTGCTGGATGGCGACGCTGGTGGCGCCGATCTTGTATCCGGCGTGCACCGCGCCGTTGCGGTACTCGAGGGCACGGAGGGCACGCTGCACCGCGTAGGCGTCCTGCGCGGTGAACTCCGGGTACCGGCCGGAGAGGGGCGGTACCGCCCTGCGCTCGTTCTTGGCGTTCCAGAGTTCGCCGGCTATCTGTTCGTGCGTCGCGTGGGCTACAGGGGGCATGTCGTGTGGCCGAGTCGGGCGCCCGCGCGGATGAGGG
>NZ_JBRIOU010000182.1:0-5813 GCF_053474865.1 Streptomyces sp. CO7 | reverse complement strand
CCCCCCCCCCCACAGACGGCCCCCCGCCCGCCCCGCCGCACCGTCAGGTCGATGTCCCGCAGGGCCGGGTGTCGTCCCGGACCGTAGGTGGCGGACACCTTCCGCAGACACAGGTCGAGAGGACCGGCCGGCAGGGGCGCCGGGAGAACCGGCGCGACGGACGGGGGAACCGACAGGAGGTCGGTGACGCGCCGGCACGCGGGCAGGGCGGTCGCCAGGTGACGGCCCACGACCGCCATCGGCAGGACCGTCTCCACGGCCACCAGCGAGGTGAGCGTCAGTGTCGCCGTCGTCACCGTTCCCTCGGCGCGGACGGCGAGCAGGACACCGAGCGCGGCCAGCGCCTGGACCACCGTCCCGACCGCGGTGGCGGCCGCGCCGACGCCCTCCTGCCCGCGCTCCAGCGCCGCGAGCCGTTCCGCCGCCCGCGCCGCCCGGGCCCTGGTGCGGTCCGTCGCCCCGAAGACCGCCAGGTCGTCGGCGCCTTCGCACAGGTCGAGAGCGGCCGCCGCCAGGTCCTCGCGCGCCGCGCCGATCCCCGTCCCGGACCGCCGGACCGCGCCGTGGACCGCGGCCGGCAGGGCGACCCCCGCGAGGAGGAGTCCCGCCGCCAGCACCGCGGCGGCCTCCCGGTCGACGGCCACGACGAGGCCGAGCCCCACCGCACCGGTCGCGGCGGCACCCGCCGTGGGCAGCAGACAGCGCAGCAGGAGGTCCTGGAAGGCGTCGACGTCGGACACCATGCGGGTCAGCGCGTCACCGCCCCGCACCGGCACTCGCCGCCGGACCAGCGCCTCGAAGACCCGCACCCTCAGCTCCGCCAGGACGCGCAGCGCGACGTCGTGCCCGGCCACCCTCTCGGCGTACCGGAAAACGCCCTTGAGGACCGCGCAGCCGCGCACGACCACGATCGCCAGTCCCAGGGCAGCGATCGACGGCTGCTCGGCCGCCCGCGCGATCATCCAGGCCGCCGCCCCGGCCAGGCCGAGGGCGCACGTCTCGGCCGCGGCCCCGGCCGCCGCGGCGGCCGCGAGCCGCACGGCGTGGCCGCGCCGTACGATGCCGGTCCGGCGCCCCGGGTCTTCACGCCGGTGGTCCACGGCTCGTGTCACGGGATCTTCCTTCCGTTCGTCGGAGCGTGCGCCGCCCGGTCCGGCGGGTGCACGCGGACGATGCGGTCCGCCAGGGCGAGGAGGGCCGGGCGGTGGGCGACCACCAGGGCGGTGCGCCCGGCGAGCAGGCTGCCGGAGCCTGCGAGGAGCGCGGCTTCCGAGGCCAGGTCGAGACGGGCGGTGGGTTCGTCGAGCAGCAGCAGGGGTGCGTCCTTGAGCACCGCGCGGGCCAGGGCCAGGCGCTGGCGCTGGCCGGCGGACAGCCCGGCGCCGCGGTCGCCGAGGACGGTCGCGTACCCGGCGGGGAGGGCCCGGACGAAGTCGTCGGCCCGGGCGGCACGGGCGGCGGCCCGCAGCTGCCGGTCGGTGGCGTCCGAGCGGCCCAGCCGGATGTTGTCGGCGACGGAGGTGGCGAAGAGGTGGGGGTGCTGGGGCACCCAGGCCAAGGACTCCCGCCACCGGTCCGGGTCGAGTTCGCGCAGGTCCCTGCCGTCGACGAGGATGCGGCCCTCGGACGGTTCGACGAGGCCGAGCAGCAGGCGCAGCACCGTGGTCTTGCCGGCCCCGCTCGGGCCGGCAAGAGCCACTCGTTCGCCGGGCCGGATCTCCAGCCCCAGCCCCGCCACGGCGGCCTCGGTGGCGCCGGGATAGCGGTAGGTGACGTCGTCGAAGACGATGTGCGGCCGCCCCGGGCGCCCCTCGGCGGTACGGGGCGGCACGCGCGGGGGCAGGTGGCCGCGGCGGGCAGGGACGGGCGCGGGCGTGTCGAGGACGGCGAAGACCTGTTCGGCGGCGGCCATTCCCTCGGCGCTCGCGTGGAAGCGCGCTCCCAGGGCCCGCAGGGGCAGGAACGCCTCCGGGGTGAGCAGCAGCACCAGCAGGGCGGTGCTCAGCACGAGGGAGCCGCCCAGGAGCCGGAGCCCGACCGGCACCGCGGTCAGCGCCACCGACAGCGCGGCCACCAGTTCCAGGACCAGCGAGGAGAGGAACGCCACCCGCAGCGCCCCGACGGTCGCCCGCCGGTGCTCGCCCGCCATGCCGGCCAGCACCTCGCTCTGGTGCCGGGTCCTGGCGTGGGCCCGCAGTGTGGGCAGGCCGGTGAGCACGTCGTGGAAGTGGGCGCCGAGCCGGTGCAGCACCGCCCACTGATGCCGGGTGAGCTCCGCCGTGCGCAGGCCCACCAGGGCGCCGAACACCGGGACGAGCGGCAATGTCAGTGCGACGACCAGGGCGGAGCGCCAGTCCGCGGCGGCCAGCCGGACCAGCACCACCAGCGGCGTGGCCGCGGCGGCGAACAGGGAGGGCAGGTAGCCGGTGAAGAAGGGGTCGAGGGCGTCCAGACCGCGGGTGACCAGGGTGACCCGGCTGCCGGCCGGCCCCGGGCGGGCCAGCAGCCGCGCGCGCAGGTCCGTCCTGACCTGCGCGGCGGTCCGGGCGGTGCGCGCCTGTACGGCCCAGGTCAGCGCGCCGCGCGCCACGGCGACCGCCGCCAGCCAGGGCAGCGGGCCCGCGTCGAGCCGCGCGACCGCACGGGCCAGCAGTTCGGCCTGCAGCACGATCAGCACGGCCTGCCCGAGCGCCGCGGCGGCGAGCGCGCCCCGCACCGGCCGCGGGACCATCCGCAGGAGCCGTCGTTCGGCGGCCTTCACAGGTACCCCGGCCCCGTCACCCGGTGCCGGAACGTCCACCAGGTCACTGCCTGCGCCGCGAGCAGGAACGGCAGCAGGGCGGCGACGAAGAGGGCCACGACGCGCACCGACTCCGGGCCGGCGAGGGCGTGCCCGGGGTCGAGCCTCGCCCCCGTCAGGAGGGCCGTCCCCGCCAGGGCGGCGGCGGTCAGCGGGTAGCTGCCGTACGCCCGGCGGAGCGGTGCGCCGGTCAGCCGCAGCCGGGCGAACCCGCCGCCGTGCAGCGCGAACAGTGCCGCCCCGAGCGGGGCGAGCAGCGGCGTGCCGGTGAGGACGTCGCTGCACACCGCGCCGAGGGCGAGCGCGAGGGCCACGCTCCCGGTGACGATCAGGGCGTCGCAGCCGGTGCGCCAGGCGGCCGCGTCCACCCGGCCACGCCACCACAGCCCCACGTCGCGCACGACCCACCCGACGAGCAGCAGGACGAACGCGCCCCTGTGCTCGTACAGCAGGATGTGCTCCAGGCCGGGGAAGGCGCCGGCCATCAGTCCGGCCGCGGCGACCAGCCACACCTCGTTGCCGAGGAAGAACGGGCCGATCGCGGCGAGGACCGTGCGCCGCTCCTCCTGGCCGCGGCCCAGCCACGGCAGCAGCATCCCGACGCCGATGTCCGCGCCGGCGAGTACCAGATGTCCGACGGTGAAGACCGCGAGCAGAGCGGTCGCGAGCGTTTCCATGACGGCGGCCTCAGAACGTGGGGGCGGGGAGCGGGGCGGGCTGCGCCGGCGGCGCGTCCGCGGGCGTGGGGCCGCGCCGTGCGTGCCGGGCCAGGAGCCAGAAGTTCACCCCGGCCAGCGCGGCGAACAGGGACACGAAGCAGACGAACGACAGCTGGGCCTGGCCGGCCGTCATCGGCGCCACGGCGTCCTCGGTCCGCAGGATCCCGGCCACCGCCCACGGCTGGCGGGCCAGTTCACGGCTGACCCAGCCGGCGACCGTCGCCAGGTAGGGCAGCGGTATCGCGGCGACGACGAGCAGGTGCAGGGTCCTGGCGCGCAGCAGCAGCGGTGTGACCGACGCCATGACCAGGAAGCCGATGCCGAACCAGAGCGTGACGAACCAGTCGAGCATCATGACGTTGCGGGCCGCCTCGGCCAGCGGCGGCGGATCGGTCACGACGCCCGGCGGCCCCTGGACGTAGGGGAACTGCAGCCCGCCGGAGGCGGCCGTCGGCAGCACGGCGACGATCACCGCGATCATGCCGATGCGGGCGGACCGCCGGAAGAACTCGACGTCCGGGTGCCGGCGGCGCAGGTGATAGGCGCTGACCCCGGCCATGAGGAATCCGGCGGTCGACAGCGCGGCGAACGCCACGTGCCAGAAACCGGTGACGGCGGCGGGGTTGGTGAGCAGCGCCCCGAAGTCGGTGAGGACCGCCTTCCCGTCGACCATGGTGTGGCCCACCGGGTGTTTCAGCCAGCCGTTGGTGACCATGATGAAGAAGGCCGACGCGTAGGCGGTCACCGCGACGACGACGAGCATCGCCAGGTGGACCCATTTGTCGAAGCGGTCCCAGCCGAAGATCCACAGGCCGAGGAACGTCGACTCGACGAAGAACGCGCCGACCGTCTCCAGAGCCAGCGGCACCCCGAAGACGTCACCGGTCGTCTCGGCCAGGCCTGTCCAGTTGAGCCCGAACTGGAACTCCATCACCAGTCCGGTGACGATGCCGAGCGCGTAGTTGATCACGTACAGGCGGCCCCAGAAGCTCACCATCCTGCGGTGCACCGCGCTGCCCGTCACCGTGGCCCGGAACTGCACGAGGACGAGCAGGGTGACCAGACCGAGGGTCAGGGCCACGAAGAGGAAATGCGTGCCGGCGGTCAGCGCGAACTGCAGCCGGGCGATGAGCAGCGGGTCGTCCATGGAGCCCATGGTCGGCCCGGTGCCGCGGCGGCCGCATCGGGCTGCGGATGCCACCTGGCCTGCGACTTTCGCGCAGACCGGGCTCCTCGCGTACATCCCGGGATGTACGCGAGCCCCCGAGGCGGCCGGGCTTCACCCGGGCCGGCTCACGTGGCTACCCGAGGCTGCCGCGCTTCACCCGGGCCCACCTACATGGCTACCCGAGCCAGCCGGGCCTCACCAGGCCCGTCTCGTAGGCGAGCACGACCAGCTGCGCGCGGTCCCGGACGCCCAGTTTGGCCAGCACGCGGCTCACGTGCGTCTTGGCGGTCGCATGGCTGATGACCAGGCGCGCGGCGATGTCCTCGTTGGACAGACCCCGCGCGACCAGCTGCAGCACCTCGCGCTCCCGGGCGGTGAGGGCGTCCAGCTCCAGCGCGGGTGGAGGAGCGCTGATCCGTCCGGCGAACTCGGCGATCAGCCGGCGCGTGATCGCCGGCGCCAGCAGGGCGTCCCCGCGCGCCACGACCCGCACCGCGTGGATCAGCTCGGCCGGTTCGGTGTCCTTCAGCAGGAAGCCGCCGGCTCCGCCCTTGATCGCCTCGTAGATGTGCTCGTCCACGTCGAACGTGGTCAGGATGACCACGCGCACGTCGGGGAGGCCCGGGTCCGTGACGATCCGGCGGGTGGCCTCCAGACCGTCGAGGACCGGCATGCGGATGTCCATCAGCACCACGTCGGGACGCTCGGCGGCGGCCAGCGCCACCGCTTCGGAGCCGTCCTTGGCCTCGCCGACGACCTGTATGTCGTCCTCACCCTCGAGGATGGACCGGAAGCCTGCCCGTACCAGCGTCTGGTCGTCGGCCAGCAGCACCCTGATCATGCGCGCAACGCTACTCGACGGGCAGCTCGGCCCGGACCCGGAAACCGTGCGGCCCCGGCTCCGCCGTGAGCGTTCCGCCGACGCCGGCCGCGCGCTCCCGCATGCCGCGCAGCCCGTTGCCCTCCACGAAGCCCCCGGCACCGCCGTGGCCGTCGTCGGTGACCTCGACGGTCAGCAGTCGCGGCGTGCGGGTGAGCCGCACGACGACCTCGGTGGCCCCCGAGTGGCGGACGCAGTTCGTCAGCGCCTCCTGGACGATCCGGTAGGCGGCGAGACCGGCGGGCG
>NZ_JBRIOU010000181.1:0-18041 GCF_053474865.1 Streptomyces sp. CO7 | reverse complement strand
CGTTGGACCAGGTGAAACCCCACGCGCCGTTCGGGGTCCGGCGCAGGCGGGCGTGGACGGCCGTGGCGAAGGAGGCGATGTCGAGCCCTTCGGCGGCGTCCTCGAGCATGGACAGGATGGTGGACGGCTTGCAGGTGGGGCCGTTGCTCCAGGCGAGGCCGCGGAGCATGCTGCGCAGCTGCGCCATGGCGGTGGCCGCGGTCAGGTCGTGTCCGGCGACATCCCCGATGTCGAGGACGAGGGTGTCGTCGGAGTGGACGACGGCGTCGTACCAGTCGCCGCCGATCTCGTTGGCGGAGCTGGCCGGCTGGTAGTTCGCGGCGAGACTCGCACCGGGCACGGTCGGCGGGTCGGTGAGGTGGGCGCGCTGGAGGCGCAGGGCGGTGCGCCGGGCCCGCTGGAGGTCGAGGGTTTTGCGCAGGGGTGGTTCCACGTCGTGGAAGACCTTGCGCAGGAGTTCGGTGTCGGTCGGCCCGGGGGCGGGCGAGTCGCCGTTCGCGCTGGTGAGGGCGTAGCCGAGGACGATGCCGTCGGCTGTCAGCGGGTAGATCGTCACGCTGGTGGCGTCCGCGTCGGCGAGCCACTGTTCGGTGGCCGCCGGGATCAGGCCGGGCGGCACCCGTCCCCCCACGGTGAGGTGGATGGTGCGAGGGGTGCGGCTGTCCAGGACCGCGCGGACGGCGTCGCCGATGACGACCTCGTCCTCCGGCAGCGGAGGTGGAGGTGGCAGGTCGCGGCGGGTCGCCGAGGCGGCCGGCCGGGCCGTGACGGCGGTGTTCTCAGGTGGCGGCCACTCCTCACCGGTCAGCAGCATGATCTGGACGGCGTCCGCGAGTTCGGGGACGACGACGTGCCCGACCGCCTCGAAGACCTCGTCCAGAGTGCCGCCGGACACTTCCGCCAGGTGGGCGAGCAGGTGTTCGCGCAGCGCCGCGTTCCAACTGTCCTCCACGTCGTCGGTGGCGGCGATCCACTCCGTGGCGCGGCCGCCATGGGTGATGGGCACCGACCGGGTCGCCACGTGGCGGTAGGAACCGTCGGCGGTCCTCACCCTGAAGGCGGTCTCGATGATGCGCGGGGGTTCGTCGGCCAGCAGCAGGCGCCGGTCCCGCTCGAGCCGATGGCGGTCGCGGGGGTGGACGTAGGCGGTGAAGCGGCTGTCCATCCAGCCGTGCCACGCCTCCCCGGTCAGCTCCTGCCAGCCCGGGACGATCTCCTCCGCGGATCCGTCCGGGCGCAGTACCCACACCATCTGCGAGACGGCCGACGCCACCGCCTGGTAGCGCTCGAGGGCCACGATCTCGGCCGTGGTGTCCAGCGCGACGACCATCGCTCCCGAACCTTCGGCGGTGGTGACGGGCGTGCAGGAGTAGACGAAGAACCGTGCCTGGTCCGGGGCGTCGGGGTCGGGATCGCGCGCCTCGGGGAGGCGGCGGGGCCGCCCCGTGGCGACGACCTCGTCCAGCACGGTCATGAACGTGTCGGCATCCGCTTCGGGGAACGCCTCCCGTGCGGGCAGTCCGAGGGGCCGGGCGCCGAGCAGTCGGGCGCAGGCCCGGTTCTGGTAGACCAGCCGGTGCTCCGGGCCGGTGAACAGGGCGACGGCCGCCACGGTCTCGTCGAAGAGCCGCACGTCCAGGGGCTCCACCGGAGTCACGACCGTTCTGTGGTGCCCCGTGACCGCCGGACGTCCGACCGGTCGGGGGCCCGCCGGATCAGCGCCATCGTCGCGTACTCCGCTTCCGCCGAAGGGTTCGAGGACCTCGCCCTCCTTGATGTCCCGCGCCCACGTCCGAGGCCGGGGTGTGCACATGCGCACCACGCCAGCATCGCCCCTGCGTGGCGGCCCCGACGACCGGGCCTGCGTCGTTCGAGTGAGTGCGTGCGGCGGGTTGCCGCCGGGAGGCGATCACCCTCGCTCGTGGCCTCAGGCGTGGACGCACAGTCGGCCCGGCGGTATGTCACCGTCTGTGCGTGCGTTCCGCGATCCATCCCGCCATGGCGCGCACGCCCGTGCCGATGGCCTGCTCGTGGGGCGAGAAGTCGGGGAAGTGCGGGTAGCTCGTGGTGACGGCGGCGCCGGGGGCCCGGACACCGAGGAACGTGTAGGTGCCGGGCATGCGGTCCAGGTAGAGGGCGAAGTCCTCGCCGCTGAAGGGCGGGAACGCGGCGTGGAGGGTGATGACCGTGTCCCGGCCGAGATTGCTGCGCAGGTGGCGGGCGAGCAGGCGGGTTTCGTTTTCCGGGCAGAGCAGGGCCGGGAACGGCTCGGAGGGAAAGCGGACCACCGCGCCCGCGTGCGGTGCGGCCGCCCGGCGGATCGCCTCGCGCACCTCCAGGTAGCGCTCCTGCGGCCAGCAGCGGTACGACACGCTCACCGTGGTCCCCTGTGCCACTGCTCGCACGGCGAGGAACCGGGTCAGCGGCCCGTCGGGGGTGAGGGCGTCCTCGACGAGGCGCTCCAGGTCCGCCGGGCTCTGCGGTGGCGTCACGGTTGCGAGGGATCCGATGTCGGCGGCCAGCGCCCGCGCGGCATCAGCCGCGTTCGGACCGCAGAGGGTCACCTCCGCCTTGTCCTGGCCGGGCATTCCGTAGCCGGGGAGCACGGCGAACCGGCCGACCGGGAAGGGCCCGCAGTGCAGGGCGTGGATCTCCTCGACCCCCAGCCGCTCCAGCACGCCGGTGTCGATCACCGCGCGGGCGCCGGACAGGGTCTCCTCCGCGGGCTGGAAGAGGAAGACCACCGTCCCGCTCAGGTGCTCGCGCAGCCGCGCCAGGACCGCGGCGACGCCGACGGCGACCGCGGTGTGGAGGTCGTGGCCGCAGACGTGGTCCACGGCGGGACCTGTGCCGACGATGTCCGTGGGCGGGACGGCGTCCATGTCCGCACGGTAGGCGACGGTCCGGCCGGGCCGAGAACCCCGCAGGACGCCGACGACTCCGTGGCCGCCCACCCCGGTGGTCACGGTCAGCCCCGCCGCCCGCAGTTCCCGGGCCACCACGGCGGCCGTGCGCCGTTCCTGCCCCGGGGCCTCGGGGTGCCGGTGCAGATCGCGCCGCAGCGCGATCAGCCGCTGCTCGACCCGTGCCGCCTCTGCGGTCACCGCCGCTTGCGTCACCGGCCCTCTCCCCCGGTCCGCGGCGGCCTTCCCCGCACCCACCCACACGGATCCCACACCGGCTGCCGCGCCGGCCAGTAACGTGCGGCGTGCGAGAGCGGTCTGCTCAGGGTTCATCGCGTTGCTCCTTCGGCTCAGGTGGTCTTCTTCCGAGGACACGATCGCCGCACTCGCAGGGCCCCGCCCAGCCGATCAACCCCCGGCGCGGGGGTGGGGGTATCCGTACCACCGTGGTCGGAGAGCCTGCGGTACTACTTCCGGTACCTGACCACGGGCCGCAGCCACCTCGGCGTCCACCTCCGTGTCGCCCGAGTCCGGGCCGGCGGACCACGTCACGGGTCAGCGGGCATCGAGGAGGCAGAGCGATCGCTTCGGTGCTTGTGCCACGCAGTCCTGAGGGCCTCCAGTTCTGTGCGAGGGAAGTGCTCGCCCCACATATCGCGGTAGGCGCTCTCGCCGTACTCCCACACGACCTGGTCGAAGCATCGGATCACTGCCCGGGCGACGACGTCGATGTCCTGCCGACTGGACCAGATTTCGGTCCCCTTGTCGTCGTGGTCACTGGCGTGGGCCAGTCGCAGCACGCGGATCGACAGGTTGGCGCCGTGGCGCTGGAAGATCCAGCGGAAGGCGGTGGGCTCGGCATCGAACTGTGCTCGGCACTCGGTCTCGCCGACCATCGCACGTGTCACTGCCGTCAAGAGATCTTCGGGAGCGGTGGTGATGTACGAGGCGATGACTTCGGCTTCGGTCCGGTGGTCGCTGACGGTGCAATCGACCCACCCCTGTCCGGACAGCCCCCAGGTCAGACGCAGGTCGGCCATCCACGCTCCCGCTCCCCGGTGCCCACACCGGCCTCGGCGAACGGCGTCATCGCCCTCGCGACCGCCGCGTCCACCCTTGTTGCAGCCGAGCCGGACAGACATGGGGTGATCGGCATTCCAGCCATCCCGGGATCGTAGGCACCAGGGTCACCGCACGCCACGCGATTGTCGGGTCGCAGGTCAGCGGGGTGGAGGGGGTGTTGCCGGTCGGCTGTCGGCACCGCTGTGGTGCGGTGCGGCCTGGTTCAGTCCGTTCGGTTCGCGGGGCGTGGGGGTACCGGTGAGCACGCCGTCGTGCTGCCGGGCAGGCGGGTCCGGTTGTTCGCCACCCACCGGTATGCGAGGTGGGCGACCCACCGTACCGGGGGCACGGTGAGCAGCGCTCCCAGGACCGGCCAGCCGCCTCGGGAGCTCAGGAGGAGTTGGGCGACGGTCTGCGAGCCGCCGTAGACGGTGCCCGTCGGGGTCACCCAGAGCGCTTCGTGCTCGGCGCGCGCCTGGGTGACGCCGAGGGCGTCCAGGTCCGCGGACTGCCAGGGTGTCGTGGTGCACCGGGGGTGGAGGAGTCGTTCGGCGCGTTCGACCGAGGCGCTGCAGAAGCCGCAGTCGGCGTCGTAGACCAGTACAGGTCGGCTCCGCACGGGGTCCTCACCTCTCGTCCTGCCGCGTCGCCGTGAAGCTGACACGTCCGACGCTACCTCGGGTGCGCCGCTGCGGGCCCTCGGGCGCCTCGGCCCGGGCGTGAGGTGGCGCCCGGGAAGCCGCCGTGTCATGGCTCAGGCGCTTCAGCGGGAGGGCTCGGGGCTGCATCATTGACCCGCCTGCCCGGCGCCGCACGCGAGGAGAGACACCGTGGAGGACACGTCGATCGCCCCTGCCGCCGACCGGGGTTCTGGTCCTCTGCCGCCCCGTGAGGCGTGGCGACGGCGGATGCGGGGCGATGTGCTGGACGCGGCGCGTGCCATGGCGGCGGAGCAGGGGTGGGACGCGGTGAGCCTGTCGCAGGTGGCGGCCCGCGCCGAGGTGTCCCGGCCCACGGTCTACAAGGAGTTCGGCAGTCGCGACGGTCTGACCCAGGCACTGGTGCACCGTGAGGCGGAGCGTTTCCTCCTCGGCCTGGACCGGGCGCTGCGGCAGCCGGCGCCGACCGCGGTGGACGCGCTCGCCGCCGCCGTCGGGTACGCGCTGCGGGAGGCCGGGGACAACGTGCTCGTCGCCTCGGTGGTCAGGGCGACCCGTGACGGCACGGACTCCCTGTTGCCCTACCTGACGACACGCCTGGATCCGGTGGTCACGGGCGCGCGGCTCATGGTGCGCGCCTGGTGCCGGACGCACTTCAAGCAGTTCGACGAGGCCCGGACGGACCAGGCCGCCGACGTCGTCGTGCGCCTCACGTTGTCGCACATCGTGCTGCCGACCTCCGAGCGGTCGCTGCGCGAGTCGGCCGAGGTCGTCACCGCAGCGGCCATGGGAGTCCTGACGGGAGGAAGAGCGTCTGACGAACCGTCAGAACGTTGACACGGCGTCCCCGATTGTCAGCGGTTGGGGCCGGTGGCACGCTCCGTCGGGTCAGAGCCGAACGCTCGCGAGGAGCACAGCCCGATGACGACATCGTCGACGACTCCGCCCACCTCCCCCGCCGGCACCCCGTGGCGCGACAGCAAGCGCTACGCGTGGCTGCTCGGCCTGGCCGTTCCCACCCTGCCGTTCCAGGCCGCGGGGCTGGTCGCGGTCAGCGACTGGCCGGTGCTGTGGTGGTGGGGGCCCTTCTTCGCCTTCGTGATCATCCCGCTGCTCGACGCGTTGATCGGCTCGGATCGGGAGAACCCTCCGGACGAGGTGATGCCGCTGCTGGAGGAGGACCGGTACTACCGCTGGTGCACGTACCTGTACCTGCCCCTCCAGTACGCCGGTCTGCTGTACGCGTGCCTGCTGTGGTCCGGCGGCCTGGGCGTGCCGGAGGCGCTGGGGCTGGCCGCCACGGTGGGAGTGGTGGCCGGTGTCGCCATCAACACGGCACACGAGCTCGGTCACAAGCGCGAGACGGTGGAACGCCGACTGGCCCGGCTCGCGCTCGCGCAGTCCGCGTACGGTCACTTCTACGTCGAGCACAACCACGGCCACCACATCCGGGTCGCGACGCGTGAGGACCCGGCCAGTTCGCGGCTCGGCGAGAGTCTGTGGGCCTTCCTGCCGCGCACGGTCGTGGGGAGCGCGCGGTCGGCCTGGCGCCTGGAGGCCAGGCGCCTCAACCGCCGCAGGCACCGCGTCTGGTCGCACCGCAACGACGTCCTGACCGGGTGGGCGCTGACCGCGCTGCTGCTCGCCGCCCTGGCCGTGGGTTTCGGCCCGGTGGTCCTCCCCTACCTCGTCGTGCAGGCGGGGTGCGGCATCCTGCTGCTGGAGACGGTCAACTACCTGGAGCACTACGGGCTGTTGCGCGAGCGGCGTCCCGACGGGCGGTACGAGCGGGTGGCTCCTCGGCACAGCTGGAACAGCAACAACACCACCAGCAACATCTTCCTGTACCAGCTCCAGCGGCACTCCGACCATCATGCGAACCCGTTGCGCCGCTACCAGACCCTGCGCCATTTCGAGGAGGCGCCGCAGCTGCCCTCCGGCTACGCGTCCATGATCGTGCTGGCCTGGCTGACCCCGCTGTGGCGCCGGGTGATGGACCCCAAGGTGCTGGCGCACTACGACGGCGACGCGCGGCGCGCCAACCTGCACCACCGGCGGGCGAGCCGCTACGGCGCACAGACAGGCGGCGCGTAGGGGGACCCTCCGCGCCGCCGCGCCGAGGGGCGTCGTCAGCGGTGAGGGGCGCCGTCAGGTGAGGCCGGCGTCGCGGGCGAGGAGCGCGGCCCGCGACCTCGGTACCACCGGCGCGATAGCTCCCAGCGGCCGCGCCCTGGCCCACGAGTTGACCGATCCCTTGCGCAGTCGGGCGGGACGGCCTCTGGACGTGCTGGAGGCCGGTGCGGGAACGGGTGCCGTCACGCGTGCCCTGATCCCGCAGCTCGGGCCCGGACGCCGCCTGGACCTCGCCGAGGCCAATCCGCGTTTCAGCGGCCGGCTGCGCGACCTCGTCGCCGCGTACCCGGATCTCGTCGACCGCGGACAGCAGGTTCGCGTCTGCCGCCGTGTGGAGGACCTGGCACCCGACCGGCGCTACGACGTGATCGTCTCTCCGGCCTGCCTTTCGTCAACTTCGCCCCGGCACAGGTAGAAACCATCATGGACCGGTATCTGGAGCTCCTGCGCCCCGGCGGAACGCTGACGTACTTCGCCTACCTCGGTACCCGGCGGGCCCGTGCCCTGTTCGCCTCCCGGGCCGAGGCGCGCCCGCATCGGGCCGTGGAGGAGGTGCTGGCCGGCTACCGGCATCGCTACGCCACCGGCTGCTGGACGGTCTGGGCCAATCTTCCTCCCGCGCGGGTCTGGCAGCTCACTCGCCCGGAGCCCTCCGGCCCGGGGCCGGTCCGCGCAGGCGCCGGAGCACACCGGTGACGGCGCCGGAGACCCTTCTCGGCCAGATCCCTGCCGCCTCCGTGTACGCGATGGTGGCCCTGGCCGTCCTGGCCGAGTCGGTCCTGCTCTTCGGCGCCTTCGTGCCGACCCTCACCCTGCTGCTCACCGCCGGCGCGATGGCCCGTACCGGCACGCTCAGCCTGCCGCTGCTGATCGCGACGGCCGCGGGCGCCGTGGTGGTGGGCGATCTCCTCGCCCATCGCACCGGGCAGGCTCTGGGTGTCCGCCTGCGCACCGGTGCGCTCGGCCGGCGGTTGCCTGCCGTCGCGTGGCGAAGGGCGGGCGTGTTCATGGCGCGCCGCGGCGGGCCCGCGGTCTTCTGGGCCCGGTTCGTGCCGGTGCTGCGGACCCTGGTCCCCCATCTCGCCGGCGCGACCCGGCTGCCCTACCACCGCATCGCGCCCTACAGCCTGGCCGCCGCGCCACTGTGGGCCGCGGTGGAGGCCGGCGCCGGATATGCCGCCACCGCCTCCCTGCAGCACGTCCTCGGCGTCGGGGGCCCCGTCCTCGCCGCGGCGACCGTGGCGGTGGCGGCCGCCGCATGGCTCGCACTGCGCCGCAGGGCGGCGGGCTCGCGGCCCCTCACCTGCGAGGCGGCGGCGACGGACGTGGCTGTCGCGGCCGCGCCGGCGTCCGGAGACGCGGCCGCGGAGGTCCCGGGCCCTCCCGCCACGTGATCAGTCCCTGACCTGCCCGGGGTGGTCCTTGTCGGGCGGAGGCACGTGCGACGAAGGCTGCCTCGACCCGCACGGTCCCCTTCTCCATGGCCCCGACGGCGATGACGTCGTTGCCGCGGAAATGACGTCGGGCCCATGGCGACGGCTCATGAGCTCGGCGAAGCCGGTCGCTCCTGCTTCTCTCGTGTGTTCGCCTGGGACGACCAGCTGGGCGTCCTTCTGTTGCCCTGGGGCCGCAGTCGTAACGAGGGCGGCGGCGAGACGGCGGCCGCGGTGGTGTGGCTCGCGCTGGCCGCCGCGCTGGTGGCCGCCGTGGTGTACGTGCCCGAGGTGTGCGCGAGGGTGGCCCCGGCCCGGCCGGATTGGCTGCCAGTAAGCGCCCGGAACGACGCCCCCGCAGCCGTCGCCGGGGCGGGCGGACACCCGTGGGAGTTCAACTACGGCGCCTTCGCCGCGCAGGCCGCCGTGCTGTACCTCGGCGTGTGCGGGGCCACCGCCTGGTACGCCTGCCGATCACGCGCCCGAGCCACCACCACGACCCGTCGTCACCAAGTTCGCCGAGGCTTACCCCGCGCTCCGCCTCCGCCGCCGGACGAGGACGACGACACCAAGACATGGCCTGCGCACACTGGTGGGGTGTACACGCACCCCCGTACGGTGTGATCGCTCGTTCCACCGACGGAAGGCGGTTCTCCGTGGCCCTGTTCGACCTCTCGCTCGAGGAACTGCGCGAGTATCACAGCGCTTCGGTCGCCCCCGCGGACTTCGACGCCTTCTGGGCCACGACGCTGCAGGAGGCACGGGCATTCGACCTGGCCGCCCGGTTCGAGCCTGTCGACGCGGGACTCGCCACGGTCGCGGTGTACGACGTGACGTTCGCCGGGTACGGCGGTCACCCGGTCAAGGGCTGGCTGCGCCTCCCGGCCCGTACCGAGGAACCGGTGCCGCTGGTGGTGGAGTTCAAGGGGTACGGCGGTGGACGCGGCCTTCCTCACGAGGACCTCCTGTGGGCGTCCAGCGGTCGGGCGCACTTCGTGATGGACACCCGAGGCCAGGGCAGCGGCTGGGGCGGCGGAGGCGCAACCGCCGACCCGGTGGGAAGCGGTCCGGCGTACCCCGGCTTCATGACCCGGGGCATCGACGCCCCGGAGAACTACTACTACCGGCGTGTGTTCACCGACGCCGTGCGCGCGGTGGAGGCTGCCCGCTCGCACCCGCTGACGGACGCGTCGCGGACCGTGGCGCTCGGCACGAGCCAGGGCGGCGGGATCAGTATCGCCGTGGGCGGCCTGGTGTCGGACCTGGTCGCCGTGGCACCGGACGTGCCGTTCCTGTGCGACTACCCCCGCGCCACGACGCTGACGGACCGGGACCCCTACCGTGAGGTGGGCCTCTACCTCAGGACGCACCGAGGTCGCACCGAGGACGTCCTGCGTACGCTGTCCTACTTCGACGCCGTCCACTTCGCCGCCCGCGGCCGTGCGGCCGCGCTCTTCTCAGCGGCGTTGGAGGACCAGACCTGTCCTCCGTCGACCGTTTTCGCGGCGTTCAACGCCTGGGCCGGCTCCGACAAGAGCATCGAGGTCTACGAGTTCAACGATCACGAGGGCGGTGGCCCCTATCAGGACGCGGCCAGGCTGCGCTGGCTGCGGCGATACGCCTGACGTTGCGGACACGGCGGGAACGCCCGGTACGGACCTCTTCCGGGTCGGCGGGCGCAGCACGGCATGGCTCCCGGTGTCGTGTGGGCAGAGGGTGCGCGGGCCAACGGAGGGCGGCCGGGAGCGGGCGGGAAACGGTGCTCCCTGTGCGGCCCTGCGGGCCTGCTGCTGACGGCCGCGACGGCGCCCGCGAGGCAGCCGTGCGTCGCACGTGGGCCAGCGGGGCCTCCAGCGGGCGCATCAGGTTGTGTGACCGCTGTTGACAGGTGCAGGCACTGCTGGCTTCATGAACGGGGAGTGATGGGAGCGCTCCCATCACCAGCCGCACGGCTGCACGACGGTCCCGCCTCCTCATCCCCGGGGTGGGGTCGCACTCCCCCTGGGCGGGCCGGAGCCTGGTCCGTCGCTTGCCCCACCGATGTCGGAAGGGACGTTCCGTTGCGCCTCCCCCACGTGTTCCGCCGCAGACGAGGACTCGGCGCCTCCACCACAGCCGGGCGCCGCGCAGGGCTGACAGCCCTCGCCGGTGCGCTCCTCGCCGGCGCCCTGTTACCCCTGTCGGCCTCGACCTCCGCCTCCGCCGCGCCCGCCTTCGCCTACGGTGAGGCGCTGCAGAAGTCGCTGCTGTTCTACGAGGCCCAGCAGTCCGGCCGCCTGTCCGACTTCAACCGCGTCGACTGGCGCGGGGATTCGGGCATGGACGACGGCAAGGACGCGGGTCTGGACCTCACCGGCGGCTGGTACGACGCCGGCGACCACGTCAAGTTCGGTCTGCCCATGGCGTATTCGGCGACGATGCTCGCCTGGGGCGGCATCGAGCAGAAGGCCGCCTACACCTCCTCCGGCCAGCTCGAGCACCTGCGGAACAACCTGCGCTTCGTCAACGACTACTTCGTCAAGGCACACCCCTCTCCGAACGTCCTCTACGGCCAGGTCGGCAACGGCGCGGACGATCACAAGTGGTGGGGGCCTGCCGAGGTCATGCCGATGGCCCGGCCCGCGCACAAGATCGACGCCTCCTGCCCCGGCTCCGACCTCGCGGGCGAGACCGCGGCCGCCATGGCGGCGTCGTCGATCGTCTTCCGCGACTCCGACCCGGCGTACGCGGACAAGCTGCTCACCCACGCCAAACAGCTCTACACCTTCGCCGACACCTACCGGGGCAAGTACAGCGACTGCATCACCGACGCGCAGTCGTACTACAAGTCCTGGAGCGGGTACAACGACGAGCTGGTGTGGGGCGCGATCTGGCTCCACAAGGCCACGGGCGACGCCTCGTACCTGACCAAGGCCGAGACGTACTACGACAACCTCTCCACCGAGCCGCAGACCACCACCCGGTCCTACCGGTGGACGATCTCCTGGGACGACACGTCGTACGGCTCCTACGTGATGCTCGCCAAGCTGACCGGCAAGCAACGGTACGTCGACGACGCCAACCGCTGGCTCGACTGGTGGACAAGCGGGGTGAACGGCCAGAAGGTGAAGTACTCGCCCGGCGGACAGGCCGTCCTCGACAGCTGGGGCTCGCTGCGGTACGCGGCCAACACCGCGTTCGTGGCGCTCTCCTACTCCGACTGGCTGACCGGCGACAGCGAGCGCAAGCAGCGCTACCACGACTTCGCCGTCCGGCAGATCAACTACGCGCTCGGCGACAACCCGCGCAAGTCCAGCTACGTCGTCGGCTTCGGGGCCAATGCGCCCACCAAGCCGCACCACCGCACCGCCCATGGTTCCTGGACCGACCAGATCACCAGCCCGGTGGAGAGCAGGCACGTGTTGTACGGCGCTCTGGTCGGCGGTCCGAGCGCCGCGGACGACGCCTACACGGACGACCGGTCCAACTACACCAACAACGAGGTCGCCACCGACTACAACGCGGCGTTCACCGGTGCGCTGGCGCGCCTCTACGCGGAGTACGGTGGCGCGCCGCTCGCGGGCTTCCCGCAGGCCGAGACGCCGGACGGGCCCGAGATGTCCGTGCAGGCCTCGGTGAACGCCACCGGTTCCAACTTCACCGAGATCAAGGCGTACCTGATCAACAGGTCGGCCTGGCCCGCGCGGGCGTTGAACGACGCGTCGCTGCGCTACTACTTCACTCTCGAGGACGGCGTCACGCCCGCCCAGATCACCCTCACCACCAACTACAACCAGTGCGGCAAGCTCAGCGGGCCCACGCAGTTCAAGGACAACGTCTACTACGTGAGCGTGGACTGCTCGGACACGGTGATCGCCCCGGCGGGCCAGTCGGCGTACCGCAAGGAGGTCCAGTTCCGGATCGCCTCCGCCGGCGCCTGGAATCCGGCGAACGACTGGTCCTACCAGGGCGTCCCCACCGCCTCGGGCAGCACGCCCGTCGACGCGGCGAACATCGTGCTGATGGAGGGCGCGGCCAAGCAGTGGGGGGCCACCCCGGACGGGACGACGCCCACGCCGGGCCCGACGCC
The DNA here is from genome assembly GCF_053474865.1 of Streptomyces sp. CO7. Classification (NCBI taxonomy): domain Bacteria; kingdom Bacillati; phylum Actinomycetota; class Actinomycetes; order Kitasatosporales; family Streptomycetaceae; genus Streptomyces; species Streptomyces sp. CO7. The sequence goes on along the minus strand of NZ_JBRIOU010000181.1, from coordinate 5,782 downwards.
CACGCCCACCCCGACTCCGACGCCCACTCCCACGCCCACGCCGACCCCGACGTCGAGCGGTCCGTGCTCGGTGACGTACAAGGTCACCAGCACCTGGGGCAGCGGCTTCACCGCCGACGTCGCGGTGAGGAACACCGGGACGACGGCGGTCACCGGCGGCTGGAAGCTGGGCTTCACCTTCCAGGGCGGTGAACGGATCACCAGCGCCTGGAACGCCGCCGCCACGCAGTCCGGGGCCGACGTCACCGTGACCAACGCCGCGCACAACGGCAGCATCCCGGCGGGCGGCAGCGCCTCGTTCGGCTTCCAGGGCACCGGCACGCCCGTGGGCGCCAAGGCGTTCGTCCTCAACGGGAAGGACTGCGGGTAGGACCTGGGCCCGGCCGTGACCCGGCCGGGCCACGGCCGACGACGGGCGTGTGGTTGTCGGCCACGCCGTCGGCTGTCGCCCCTGGCCCGGTGCTGCCGGGCCGGGCCAGGGCTCGGGTGGGTTCGGGAACGCCTGCGCGATGCGTCATGCCAGCGGCCCGGGACCGGTCAGGGAATGTCACCCGTCCAGTCGAAGCGGTCCGGATCCGCGGGGCGCGGGGTGTACAGGGAGCGGCCGCCCGGGCCGAACCGCCCCAGCTCGGTGGCAAGGGCGACATCGGTACCGGCCTCGTCGGGCGTCCGGCCGGTCACGTCGAGCAGCAGCCCGTCCAGCGGACCGCCGACGAGTTGCGCGTAGCGCCGGTCGGGTCGTGGTCCGGGCCGGTCGTGGTCGGCGCCGTAGACCCGGCGGCGCAGCAACTGTTCGTCATCACGGTCCATCCGCTCAGCCTGGCAGCCGCCACTGACACCTGCGGAGCGGGAGGCGTGCCTACAGCTCCTGCTCGCGCCGGGGTGACATCGTCGAGGGCTCGCAAACGACCACTGCGGCAATGGCCGCTACCTGTGCATCACGCCTGACCGTAGAGGCCGAGTTTCTTCTTGCCGTAGGGGGAGAAGATCGGTGTCCAGCCAGTCCAGCCGGCGTGGACCTGTGCGATCTGGGAGGGCAACGGCATGACCGGGAGCAGGTCTCTGCCCTTGGCCCAGTTGGTGAGCAGGCCCTCGGTGGTGTCCACGGCGGTGACGACCATGGTCACTTTCGCGTTGCCGTTGACCCAGGTGTTCCACAATGCCCACCCTTCGGAGCGTGCTTCCACGCCCAGTCGGGCGCAGGCATTCTCGTAGGTCTCGTCGGTGCCGACGGGCATGGCCCCGGGGCGGATGACGGCCACGGCGGCGAGAGGAACCTGGGGGCGCTCTTCTTCCTCCTCAAGGCATCCGTCCAGGGGGAAGTGGTAGTGCAGTAGTGCCCGTCCCAGAGCGTTGACACTGCGTTGGAGCGGCCCTTCGCCTTCGGTGTCGCAGGCGTACCACTCCTCGCCGGCGGCTGCGGTGGCAACTGCCTTGGCGAGCCGTTCGATCTCCCGCAGATGGTCGAGTTCGGTCAGCTCTGGCCTGGTCATGGAGGCAGTGTCGCATCACTGAGTCCGGTCGGTGCACCTGATATTCGCGTTGTCAGGCGGCCTCTCACTGGCGTCTCCCAGGCGGCATGACAGGTGTCGCCGTCGGGGTGCGCGCGGGCGGGCATCGAGGCAGGCACGGACCTGGGAGTCGTCGCGCCGCCGTGTCCGACACGTGCGTGACCCGGTGGACGGGTGCCGGAGTGTCGCGCTCGGGTGGTGCTACGACAGGACGATGGATTCGGGCCACAAGCACGCAGCCGCCCCTTCGGGGCCGATGTATCTGCCGAAGCACAGGGTTCTCGCGTTGACCGACGGCGTGGTGGCCATCGCGCTGACACTGCTGGTGCTCGATATCGACGTACCCGACGGGCTGGAGGGGCAGGCCCTGGCGGACGCGCTGGGCGACGTGCAGGGACAGGTGGGCACGTTCCTGTTGAGTGCTGTCGTGATCGCCCTGTTCTGGCGGGCCCACCATTCGGTGCTGCGCGACGCGGAATGGATCGACGGCTTCCTCTTCTGGTGCAACGTCGCCTTTCTGGCGCTGGTCTCCTTGATCCCGTTTCCGACGAGGGTGCTGGCCGACTACGGTGACCGGCCGCTCGGGCCGGGCCTGTACGGCGCGGTCATCGGCACGGTCGCTCTGGTGCTGTATGTGATGGCCGTGCGCATCGCCCGGGGGTCGGAGCGCCCCAAGCCCCTGCCACCCCTTCCCGCGCAGGCGTGCGTCTTCCTTCTCTCCGTCGGGATCGCCCAGTTCTCACCGATGGCGGCCGTCTACAGCTGGAGCGCCTCCGTGCCTCTGTCCGTGCTGGCCCACCGGCACGCCACCCGCGCGTCGCGGGTCTCCCGGACCTGACCGGAAGTGGGCGGAAGACGGTGGCGCCGTCTCTCCGCGAGGAAGGCGGCCGCCGGCGGGGCGGGCGACTCGTCGTTGGCGCCGTGCTCAGTGCGGGAGTCCGGTGTCCGGGCTTCGGTCCGTCACGCAGAAGACGCTGTTGTCGGGGCCGGTCATCACCGTCCACACGGGCCCTTGGCCGATCGTGGCGGCGCCGAGGCGGACGAGCCGTTCGACTTCGGCGGCGCGGTCGTCCGTGGCGATGTCGAGGTGACCCGACGTGCCGCCCTCGTCGCGGCGTTGCAGGAGGACCCGGACGGGCAGTGACGGCGGCGTGTGGAGGCGGGCGAACTCGGGAAGGGCCGACCGGGTGACGGTCCAGCCGGTGAGGTCGGACCAGAAGGTCATCTCGCGGTCCCAGGCGTCGTACGCGACGTCGATGGTGAGTTGGTCGACGAAGGAGCGGTGCGTGCCCCAGTCGCCGGATGCGGCGGGTGTCGTCTCGTTGTCGCCGCGCACGAGGCAGAAGACGAACCCGGCCGGGGACCGTATGACGGCATGGCCCGGTTGCGCGACGATCTCGGCGCCGGCCCGCACCGCGCCGCGGGTGGCGGCATCGAGGTCGTCGACGTGGAGATCCAGGTGGACCGTGCTGTTGTCGGACGTCGTTCTCTGCACGCGTAGGTGCGCGTCTGCGGCCGGCGGAAGCAGCGTCGCGAATTCGTCGCGCTGCCCACGCAGCGGGGACAACTCGTAACCCGTGGCTGCCTGCCAGAAGCCGCATGCGGCCGGGTGGTGCGCATCGGGTATGTCGAGGAACAGGGTCAGCCAGCTCGGTGCGGTCTCGGTCACGTGGTGGATCATTGCAGCTGTGGGGGGTGGGCGCACCGGTCGGCGCCCGGTGCGCCGGGGCGCTGCGGGCATGGCGAGTGGGCGCGCCCACTGCGGAGAGTCCGATCTTCGGTGTGCGACACTGCGGCTCCTTGACCATGAGCAGACATGAGACGACGAGGATGCGCGTGAGACGTCCCCTGCTTCCCACGGCACTGGCGGCGGCCGTGCTCGCCCTGTCCACGCTCAGTGGTTGCGCCGGTGGGGCCGCGGACCCCCGGGAGGCCGGTGACGACGTCGCCACGGCGCCGGCGACGACCGAGCCGGTGCCGTCCGAGGCGAAGGACGCCCCTGACTACGACCCGACGGCGGATGCCGCGGGTGACATCGCGGCTGCCCTGGAAAAGGCGAAGAAGGACGGCCGTCCGGTCCTCGTCGACTTCGGCGCCGACTGGTGCCTCGACTGCCGTGTTTTGGGTGCCCGGTTCGAAGAGGCCGGGCCCGCCGCGCTACTGGCCGGGTACCACGTGGTGAAGGTGGACGTCGGCGAGTTCGACAACAATCTGGAGGTCGCCGAACGCTACGTCGACCTCGGGACCAGCGGCATACCGGCACTGGTCGTCCTGGACGCCACGTCCGGCCGGGTGAAGGTCGCCACCAACCAGGGCGAGTTCGCCAACGCCCGGGGCATGTCGGCCGGGCAGGTCGAGGAGTTCCTGAAGCGATGGGCGTAGCGGTCCGGTTCGGGGCCCGTCGCCGGTGTATCGGCACGACGGTGACGACAGTCGCCGCTGCTGCCGTTCTCGTCGGCTGCACGGCCTCCGCCCAGCCGAAGAGCACGCCGCACGCCACTTCTTTCACGGCCGGCGGCGTGCGCGTGACGGTGCGGCTGGAGTCCCGCGGCGACGGAGGCTCACTGCTCCTGGCGGAACTGAGGCCCCGGCAGGCGGGGTTCCACCTCTACAGCCTCGGCCTGCCTGACGGTGGCGTCGACGGGATCGGCGTCCCTACGCGCATCCGGACCGAGGGCGGACTGCGGGCGACCGGGCCGGCGAGCACCGACGCGAAGGAACGGGTGCTGCGCCCGGCCGGACTCGACGTCGCCCTGCCGGTCTACGAGGACGGCCCGGTCACACTCGAACTTCCCGTGCGGCAGGCCGAAGGCGGCAGAAGCGCACGCGTGTTGCTCACCTACGGGGCGTGCAGCGAGAGCGCGGGCTGTCTGCCTCCTGTCCGGGAACGCGCGGTGACCCTGCCGGTGAGCGGGACGGACTGAGCACCGTCGAACGGCCGGAGAGGGAAGCCCCGTCCCGTACAGGTGGTCCTGGCCGGGCGGGGCTGCTTCCGTCAGAGGGCCGCGTCCTCCGGCCGGTCAGTAGGAGAGCGCGTCCTCGGCGGTGGTGAAGAAGCTGGTCACCACCATGTCGTTGACCGTGACCGGGCCGTCGCCGACCGGCACCGTTGCGGGCGTCTCGGCGGCGGTGAGGGCGACCTCCACCTTGTCAGCGCTCTTGCCGCCCGCGTCGTCCCCGCGCGAGAACTGGATCCCGGCGTACGCGCGCCCACCGGGCTCCACGATGCGGTCCGTGTCCGTGGGGCCCGCGTGCTCGGCGGCGCCGTCGAGGCCCGGGATAGTGATCACCAGCTCGTTCACCGCGAGCAGGCAGGGAGCGCCGCCCTTGTTCACCGCGGTCAGCAGCGCGTGGTGGGTGGGCTTGGAGGCGACGGTGACGGTGTAGGCCATGTCGTGCGTCTCGCACATGCCCACGCCCCCGTCCTGGTCGTCGTCGGCCGCGGCCTGCGACGGCGGCGGAGCGCTGTCGCTGTCGCTGCCGGCCGGGGAACCTCCCTTGGTGCTGCCGCCCTTGCCCGGGGCGGCGGTCGACGGCGCGGCGGACGGCTTGGCAGTGCCCGCCGAGGACGGGGCCGACGACGGGGCGGCGGCCCCGGTGTCCTTGTCGGCGCCGCCGCAGGCGCTCAGCAGGAGTACGCCGAGCGAGAGGGCGGCCACAGCGGTGGCGGTACGGCGTGGGCGACGTGCGTTCGTCATCAGATATCCCCCCGGGTGTGTGCGTGTACCGGTGAGAATGCCCTACCGAATCGGCTCTTGTACCCACCCGTGCCGGGCCGGGGCCGTTCCTGGGCACGATCGTGACACAGACACGACCGTTGGGACACGGCGCGGACCCGGCATGCCCCCGACGCCCACACGGCCGCAACCGCGCCCAGCACGGCGGGCGGCGAGCGGCGGGGTCCTTGATCTGGAGGGTCTCGGCCGGGCAGGTGTCAGGTTAGGGTGCTGGCCATGCATGCGGTCACGACCAGCGGTGAGACCACCGACCTCGTCAGCGCCCTGCACCTCTACCGCTCGCTGGGCTTCTCCGAGTACGGCCGTCTCGCCGACTTCGTCGCCGTCGGCGACGACCGCTTCGACAAGGTCTTCTACATGCTGGACTTCCGCCGGGAAGCTGACCACCGGTGAGGCTGACCACCGGTGAAGGTGGCCTTCGCTGCACCATGAAGGCCCGCCGGCGCTCGGCGGGCCTTCGTCGGGACGGGCACAACCCGTGCCGAGGGCAAGAGCGGTGCGGGCGGGGGCGTCAGGCGTCGGTGAGGCGGGGGG
>NZ_JBRIOU010000180.1:0-6207 GCF_053474865.1 Streptomyces sp. CO7 | reverse complement strand
GCCTCGGCGCCGAGGTCCGCGTCAGCGACCTGCTGCTCGCCCCCTCCCCCGAGGCCCTCGCCCGCCGCATCGCCGCCACCGCAGGCCCGCGGCCCGGCGCGACGTCCGCCGGGGAGCTCCGGCCCCGGCCGGTTCCCCGCGCGCAGCGCCCCGAACGCCTCCCGCTGTCCTCCGCCCAGCGCCGGCTGTGGTTCGTGGACGTCATGGAGGGCCCGAGCGCCGCCTACGACATCCCCCTCGTCCTGCGCCCCACCGCGCCGCTCGACGCCGGGGTCCTGGAGCGGGCCCTCGCCGACCTGACCGGCCGGCACGAGGTGCTGCGCACCGTGTACCGGTCGGCGGACGGCGAACCCCACCAGGAGGTGCTGCCCGCCGCCCGGCCCGGCCTCGTCCGGCGGAAGGCGGCCCCGGGCCGGCTCACCGCCGCGGTCGCCGAGGCCGCGGGGCACGTCTTCGACCTGGCCCACGAGATCCCGCTGAAGGCCTGGCTGGTCGAGGAGGACGACGGCGCGCAGCTCCTGGTCCTGGTCCTCCATCACATCGCGGCCGACGGCTGGTCCGTCGGCCCCCTCCTCGACGATCTCGCAGCCGCCTACCGCGCCCGCGCCGAGGGCCGCGCGCCCGACTGGGAGCCGCTGCCCGTCCAGTACGCCGACTACGCCCTCTGGCAGCACGGACTCGCCTCCGACGAGGCGGCCGTCCGAGGCCATCTGGAGTTCTGGGAGCGGAACCTGGCGGGCGCCCCGCCGGTGCTGGAGCTGCCGGCCGCCCGGCCCCGTCCCGCCGAGCCCTCGCACCGGGGCGGGCATGTCCCGATCGTCCTCGACGCCGCCGCCCACCAGGCCCTCGACGAGCTGGCCCAGCGCACCGGAGCCACCCTGTTCATGGTGCTGCAGGCCGCGCTCGCCGCCCTCCTCACCCGGCACGGCGCGGGCACCGACCTGCCGCTGGCCACCATGACCGCCGGACGCGACGACGAGAACCTCGCCGGCCTGGTCGGGTTCTTCGTCAACACCCTGGTGCTGCGCACCGACACCTCCGGCGATCCGGCCTTCGCCGAGCTCCTGGAACGCGTCCGGCAGGCCGACCTGGCCGCCTACGCCCACCAGGACCTGCCCTTCGAGCGCGTCGTGGAACACCTGAACCCGGACCGCTCCGCGGCCCGTCACCCGCTGGCCCAGATCGTCGTCCAGCTCCACCAGGAGCACACCCCGGAGGGCCCGGCGGCCGACGGCGGGCAGGCGCTGTTCCGGGACGCCGAGCCGGGGCTGCTGTCCTCCGCGTCCGTCAAGTTCGACCTGACCTTCGCCCTGACCGAGCGACGCGACGCGCAGGGCCGTCCGCTCGGCCTGGCCGGCGGTCTCGAGTACGCCGCCGACCTGTTCGACGAAGCGACCGCCGCCGTGCTCGCCACCCACCTCGAACGGATCCTGCGCGCCGCGGCCGCCGACCCCGGCATCCGCGTCGCCGACGTCCCGCTGCTCACCGACGCCGACCGGTTCCGGCTGGCCGAGCACAACGACACCGCCACCACCGGGCCCGCCCCCGGCACGGTGCACGAGCGCATCGCCCAAGGTGCCCGGAGCACCCCGGACGCCCCCGCCCTGATCACCGGCGAGGAGACCGTCACCCGCCGGGAACTCGACGAGCGGGCCGCCGCCCTGGCCGCCCGTCTGTGCTCTGCCGGGGTGCGCCGCGGCGACACCGTCGGCGTGCTGCTGGAACGCGGCGTGCCGCTGGTGGTCACCGCGCTCGCCGTCCTGCGCTGCGGCGCCGCCTACCTCCCGCTGGACCCGCGGCTGCCCGCCGCCCGGCTCCGGCTGATGCTCGAGGACGGCGAGGCCCGGCTCGTCGCCACCGACGCCGCCCACGCGGCGGGCGTGCCGGGCGCCGGGGCGGACGGCCCCGACGCGGGCGGCGCCTGGCGGGTGCTGACCGTGGACGCTCCCGCCGACGCGTACCCGGACCCCGGGGCCGCCCGGACCGCCTCGGGGGCGGAGGTCGCCGCGGACGCCGCGGGCCGTGCGGACGCCGCGGTCTCGGCGTCCGCCGCGGGGGCGACCGGCGACGACCTGATGTACGTGATGTTCACGTCCGGCTCGACCGGCCGGCCCAAGGGCGTGGGAGTGACCCACCGGAACGTGCTGGAGCTGGCCGCCGACCGCGACGTCGCCGCAGGCGCCCCGCACCGGATGCTGGTGCACTCGGCGACCGGGTTCGACGCCTCGGTCTTCGAGATGTGGGTGCCGCTCCTCGCCGGCGGCAGCCTGGTCCTGATGCCGGGCGACGGCACCGACCTCACGGAGACGGCCCGGGCCGTCCGGGAGCACGGCGCCACTGCCGCCTACTTCACCGCGGGCCTGTTCCACCTGATGGCCGAGGAGGGCCTGGACACCCTCCGGCTGCTGCGCGAGGTCTGGACCGGCGGCGACGTCGTGTCCCCGGTCGCGGTCCGGCGGGTCCTCTCCCACTGCCCGGACACCGTCCTGGTCCACTCCTACGGGCCCACCGAGACCACCTTCGCCTCCCACAACCAGTGGTTCGGCACCGCGCAGCGCACCCTGAGCGGCACCGGGGTCCACCTCGGCCATCCGATGGACAACACCCGCGGCCACGTCCTCGACGAGGCGCTGCGCCCCGTCCCGCCGGGCGTGCCGGGTGAGCTGTACATCGCCGGCGCACACGTGGCCCGCGGCTACGTCGGCCGCCCCGGCCCGACCGCGGAACGGTTCGTCCCCGACCCGTTCGAGACCGACGGCAGCCGCATGTACCGCACCGGGGACCGGGTGCTGTGGACGCCCTCCGGCGAGCTGCGCTTCCTGGGGCGCGCGGACGGCCAGGTCAAGCTGCGCGGAGTGCGCGTGGAACCCGGGGAGGTGGAGGAGGCGCTGGGCGGCCTCCCCGGGGTCGGGCAGGCGCTCGCCGTGGTCCGCGAGGACCGGCCCGGCGGGAAGAGCCTCGTCGGGTACGCCGTCCCGCGCGAGGGGCACACGGTCACCGGGGCCGAACTGCTCGCCCAGGTCCGCCGGACGCTTCCCGGCCATCTGGTGCCCTCCGCCGTCGTCGTCCTCGACGCCATGCCGCTGACCGTCAACGGGAAACCGGACCGCGCGGCGCTGCCTGCCCCGCACCGGGCCCCCACGGCCGAGGGCCGGCGGCCCCGCAACGCCCGCGAGGAGGTGCTGTGCGGCCTGTTCGCCGAGGTCCTCGGCGTGGAACGGGTCGGCATCGACGACAACTTCTTCGCCCTGGGCGGTCATTCGCTGCTCGGCGTGCGCCTGGTCAGCCGCATGCGCAGCGTCCTGGGCGTCGAGCGCACCGTCCGCGACCTGTTCCGGCAGCCCACCCCGGCCGGGCTGCTCGGCGCGGACGACGAGGGCACGGCCGGCGCGCTGGGCGTGCTGCTGCCCCTGAGCACCCGTGGCGCCCGCCGCCCGCTGTTCTGCGTCCACCCCGGTACCGGCGTCGGCTGGTCCTACGCGGGCCTCGCCCGCCACCTGGGCGACGACCAGCCGCTGTACGCGCTGCAGGCCCGGGCGCTGAGCGAGCCGGGGCACCGGCCGCGCAGCGTGGAGGAGATGGCCGACGACTATCTGGAGCGGATCCGGCAGGTGCAGCCCTGGGGCCCCTACCGGCTGCTCGGCTGGTCCTTCGGCGGGATCGTCGCCCACGCCATGGCGGTGCGGCTGCGCGCGGCGGGCGAGCGCGTCGAACTCCTCGCGCTGATGGACGCCCACCTGACGGGCCCCGGCAGCGTGTCCGTGCTGCCGGACGAGGAGCCCGGCGCGGGCGAGGCGGCGCCGGGCGGCGGGGACCCGGTGGCGGCGAGGGAACGGATCACCCAGGGGGACCCGGTGCTGGCCGGCTTCTCCGCCGCGGAACTGGACTCCGTGCTGCGTGCCTCGCAGACCCACGCCGGACTCATGGCGCGGTACGTCCCGGGCGTCGCCGACGCGGACCTGACGTTCTTCACGGCCCGCAGGCCCGGCGAACCGGAGGGCGCCCTGGCGGCCACGTGGATTCCCTGCACCGAAGGCGTCGTGGACAACCACACCGTAGAGGCCGAACACCTTCGCATGACCGAACCGGAACCCCTCTCGCACATCGGAAGAATCATTTCGGAAAAACTCTCCACCGTGGAGAAGGAAGAATCGAGGAGCCAGTCATGAGTGATTCCGTCAACCCGTTCGACAATTCCGAGGGAACCTTCCACGTCGTCGTGAACGACGAAGGACAGCATTCCCTGTGGCCCGCCTTCGCGGACGTGCCGGCCGGCTGGACCGGCGTCTGGGGTCCGGGGAACCGGGACGAGGCCCTGGAGTACGTCACCGCCAACTGGACCGACATCCGCCCGCGCAGCCTCGTAGCCCAGTACGCCTGAGCCTGGGAAGGAAGCGCCGTGCCCCGCAGCTCCCGCGGGGCACGGCGCTTCCTGCTTTCCGTTCCGACGCCCTCCCGATTATCCCGCGCACGGAAGAACACGCGGGAAACTGCCGGTCGCTGCTGCCGCCCCTGCTTCCCCTTCCGGAATCCCGGGAAATCTATTCTCGAAGGCATGAAGATACTCCTGAGCGGAACCGCTTCGGATTCCCACACCTGGAATCTCGTGTATCTCCAGCTCTTCCTCGGCGAGCTGGGCCACGAGGTCGTCGGACTCGGTCCCTGCGTGGACGCCGACGAGCTGGCCGACGCCTGCCGGCGGCACGCTCCCGACGCGGTGGTGCTCAGCAGCGTCAACGGGCACGGCTACCGCGACGGCCTCGCCGCCGTCCGCCGGCTGCGCGCCGAGCCCGCCCTCGACGCCGTGCCGGTGGTGATCGGCGGCAAGCTGGGCGTCGCCGGCCGCCCGCAGGAGACGGAGACGGCGCGTCTGCTGCGGGCCGGCTGCGACGCGGTCCTCGGCGACGACCTGGACGCCCTGCGCGGTTTCCTCGCCGCCCGCGTCCACCGCGGGGTGCCGGCATGACCGCCCGTCACGCGTCCTTCGGCGCCTTCGTCGCCGCCGCCGCGGACGCCGGCCGGCTCGTCGTCCAGCCCCGCATGGGGTTCGGGGACCCCCGCCTGATGCGGGCCGGCCTCGAGAGGACCCGGGCCGCCACCGCCACCACCGCGGGCACCCTCACCGTCGACAGCTACACCCGCGTCGGCGACCTGGCCGCCGCCCGCGCGGCGGTCGCCGACGGCGCGCGCCTCAACGGCTACCCGATCGCCACCCACCCGGCCTCCGTCACCCGCGCCCTCCTCGAAGGACTGGCCGGCGACGACTTCCCCGTCCAGGTCCGGCACGGCTCCGCCCGGCCCGAGGCCATCGTCCGCGCGCTCACCGCGGTCGGCCTGGACGCCACCGAGGGCGGCCCCGTCTCCTACTGCCTGCCCTACGGACGCACCCCCCTGCGGCGATCCGTCGCCGCCTGGGCCCGCGCCTGTGAACTGCTGGCCGGCGCCGCCCGCCCGGGCGCCGTCCCGCACGTGGAGAGCTTCGGCGGCTGCCTCCTCGGCCAGCTGTGCCCGCCCGGCCTGCTCGTCGCCCTGAGCGTCCTCGAGTGCCTGTTCTTCGTCCAGCACGGGATCCGCAGCGTCTCCCTCAGCTACGCCCAGCAGACCCACCCGGGCCAGGACGAGGAGGCGGTCCGCGCGTTGCGCCGGCTCGCCGCGGAGTTCCTGCCCGCGGGCGTGGACCACCACGTCGTGCTCTACACCTACATGGGCGTCCATCCGCGCACCTCGCACGGCGCGACCCGCCTCCTGGAGGCCTCCGCCCGCCTCGCGGTGCGCTCCGGGGCCGGCCGGCTGATCGTCAAGACCACCGCCGAGGCCCACCGCATCCCCACGGTGGAGGAGAACGTCCGCGCCCTGGAGACCGCGGCCGCGGCCGCCGCGCTCACCGGTCCCTCGGTCGCCCCCGAGGGTCCCGAAAGTCCCGACGGCTCCGACGCCGACGGCGGCGAGGTCCTGCAGGAGGCGCGGACCCTGATCGGGACCGTCCTGGACATCGATCCCGACCTGTCCCGCGCCCTGCCCGCCGCCTTCGAACGCGGCCTGCTGGACGTCCCGTTCTGCCTCCACCCCGACAACCCGGGCCGCTCCCGCGGCCTGGTCGACCCCACCGGCCGGCTCCGCTGGGCCGCCACGGGCGGCATGCCGATAGACGCCGACGCCACGACGGCCGCACCCCTCACCGCCGACGGTCTCCTCGCCGCCCTGCAC
>NZ_JBRIOU010000179.1:0-6717 GCF_053474865.1 Streptomyces sp. CO7 | reverse complement strand
CGTTCGAATACCGTCCGCTGCTGCACCGGCGCAGCAGCGGACGGTATTCGAACGTCTGCAGCATCCGTCCGCGGCCGCAGGCGGCGCCGAGGTGTCAGGCGATCCCGGGGCGGGCCGGTGCGGATCACCCCGGCCGACCGCGGAAGCCGAAGACGGCCGGCGCGGAGGGCAGGGCCCGACGCAGATGCCACCCGAGTTGTCGTGCGGCGGCGCGTAGTACAGGTAGTACCTCGCCCTCGCTCCGCTGACCTTGTCGTAAACCCCCCGTATGCAGGGGAAGATGAATGCGTTGGTGGGGTTGTGCGCCGGTACACGCGGAAAAACGATCGCGTCGCGTATGTAGCGGTAGGTCGACATCCCGGCGGGTCCGGCCGCACGGGCGGTCCCCGCCGTCAGGAGCGTACTTCCGGCCCCCGTTGACAACACGGCGCGCCGACAGCCACCCCACACAGCACGGTGCGCCGGCTCACTCCCGCCCCACTGCCTTGCAACGGCCTTCTCACGCTCTCTCTTTCTGATCGCCCGAGCGGGTATCCGCCACAGCGGATCCGAGCTTCCTCGTGAGCCGCCGCACGCGGTGACCCAGTGCACTGGGTCCGCCAACCTCACTACGTCTGTCTCCGAGCTTCGACTCGACGGCATTTCGGTTTGGCGCCAAGTCGGTCGGTCGGCGCCGCGAGCGGCGGTCGAGTTCCCGGCGGGCCCAGGCCGAACGCCGCGCGAGCAACGCGGCCCACCGCGTTCGCACATCGCGACCGTCCGGTTGCTGAGACATCGCCAGGTGCCTGTCCCTGCGTGCTGCTCAGGTCACCAGCGAAGCCACCACGGAAGCGGTACCCGCCACCAACGGCCCATCGACCGAGGCACGTCTCATCCGGGCCTGATGGATCAACAGCACCTGGGCTACGGTTCGGTCTTGTGAACGACCCCTCGGGAGCTCCCTCTCCGGTCAGCCCGCCGATCCGGACCGAACGCGCTATCCGGCGGGGTCCTCCGGGTGAGGGCCGGTGGCGTACGGATTCGGTTCGCCGTCCGCGAGGACGCCGACGAAGGGGTCGCCCTCTCCCGCGAAGGTGTACGCGCCGCCCTTGATCCGGGAGATCAGGCCGCGGGTCCACGCCGCTTCGCTGTCGGACGAGTGCAGCCACATGTGCATGATCTCGCCGATGTGGCCGAGCTGTCCGGGGCCCTGCTCCGGCGTGTAGTACTCGGTGACCGAGGCCCGCCACCGCTCGAGCCCCTTGATCCGCTCCTCCAGGAGGGCGACGGCCTCGTCCCGCGGAAGGTCCACGATGAAGCCGATGCCGGCGGACAGGACGTCCATCTTCTGGTCGTAGGACGTCAGGGCCTGGCGGAGGAGGGCGAGGTACTCTTCGGTGCCGCGGGCGGTGATCTCGTACTCGACGCGGGGCGGGCCGCCGGCAGTGCTGGCGGCGAGCTCGTGGGCGACGAGCAGGCCGTCCTTGGCCATCTGCTTCAAGGCGTGGTAGATCGAGCCGGGCTTGGCGTTGGACCATTCGTGGGCGCCCCAGAACTCCAGGTCGTTGCGCACCTGGTACCCGTGCGCCCGTCCGTGCTGGCGGACCGCGCCGAGGACGAGCAGTCGGATCGCTGACATGGGCGTCTCCTTTCGGACCGGCACTGACCAGTGTAGCGGCTCACCAAGTTTGACTAGTGAGGGTGGCGCTGCCCCTCTCCTGCCGGTAATCAAATTTGACCAATCGACCCGGAGGGTCTACCTTCATCTTCAGTAGTCAAACTTGACCACCTTGATCGGAGGGTGTGTTGCCCCCATACGATGCGGCGATCGTCGTCGAGGAACTGCGCAAGAGGTACGGGGACAAGCGGGCCCTCGACGGCCTCGATCTCACCGTCCAGGCCGGGACCGTCCAGGGGATTCTCGGACCGAACGGCGCCGGCAAGACCACGGCCGTGCGGATCATGTCCACCCTGCTGCGCCCCGACGGGGGCCGCGTCGAGGTGGCGGGATGCGACGTGCGTACCAGGGCGGACGAGGTACGCTCGCGGATCGGGCTGCTCGGCCAGCACGCCGCCGTCGACGAAGAGCTCAGCGGGCGCCAGAACCTCGAGATGTTCGGACGGCTCCACCGCCTGGGCGCACGCCGTGCAGGCGCCCGGGCCGACGAGCTCCTCGACCGGTTCGCGCTGGCGGACACCGGCAGCAAGGCCGTCCGGCAGTACAGCGGCGGCATGCGACGGCGACTCGACCTCGCGGCCTCCCTGATCGCCCGGCCGCAGGTGCTCTTCCTGGACGAGCCCACGACCGGGCTCGACCCCCGCGGCCGTGCGGAGGTGTGGAACGCCGTGCGCTCCCTGGTGGACGCCGGTACCACCGTCCTGCTCACCACGCAGTACCTGGAGGAGGCCGACCAGCTCGCCGACCGGATCGCGGTGATCGACCACGGCAGGGTGATCGCCCAGGGCACGGTCGACGAGCTGAAGTCCGCGACCGGCGGCGACCGGATCGACGTGGTCCTGCACGACGCCGAGCAACTGGGCCACGCCGCCGCACTCATGCCCGGCGAGCCGGTGGTGGACGAGGACCGGAGGCTGGTCAGCGCCTCGGTCACCGACCGGATGGCCGCGCTGACCGAGACCGTCCGGGCACTGGAGGCCGCCGGGATCGAGGCACAGGACATCGCCGTACGCCGCCCCACGCTCGACGAGGTGTTCCTCCACCTCACCAAGGAGGACACCGCATGACCGCAGCACTCGGCGTGAGTACGGCGCGGCGGCCAGGGCGTGCCCTGTCCTGGGCCGCCGCCGATTCCTGGACCATGACCAGGCGCGAGCTGGCCCACTGGGCACGCCGGCCCGGACAGGTCGTGGTGGGGCTGGTCTTCCCCGTGATGATGCTGCTGATGTTCGGGTACCTGATCGGCGGCGGACGTGGGATCGACGGTGACTTCACCGCCTACCTGGTACCCGGCATGCTCACCATGACCATGGCCTTCGGCCTCGAGGCGACGATGACGGCGGTCACCCAGGACCTCGGCAAGGGGGTCGTCGACCGGTTCCGCTCCATGCCCATGTACTCCGGCGCGGTCCTCGTCGGCCGCAGCGTCGCCGACATGCTCCAGTCCGTGGTCGGCCTCGCCGTGCTGATCGCGGTCGGCTACGCCCTGGGCTGGCGCTGGCACAACGGTGCCGCCGCCTTCCTTGAAGCGGTCGCGTTGCTGTTGCTGCTGCGCTTCGCGATGCTGTGGGCCGGCATCCACCTGGCGCTGGTCGTCGGCAAACCGGAGATGGTGCAGGCGGTGCAGATCCTCGTCTGGCCCATCACCTTCCTCTCCAACGCCATCGCCGCCCCTCAGTCGATGCCCTCCTGGCTGGGCTTCGTGGTCGAGTGGAACCCGATGTCGGCGACCGCCACGGCGGTGCGCGGCCTGCTCGGCAACCCAGGGGGAGGCGGTGACTCCTGGGCCGCCGCCCACGCCGAACTCCTCGCCCTCGCCTGGCCCGCCGTGCTGGTCGCGGTGTTCTTCCCCCTGGCCGTCGCACGCTTCCGTAACTTGGGCCGGTAGCAGCCGCGACCGGCCTGCGCTCCTGCTCCCGGTTCGATCCGCCCCACGACTCCTGACCCGCACCACCCCGACGCGAACGAGGAATCACCTTGCCGCTGCCCCAGCACCCTTCCGCCGACGCCGACGCTTCCTCCCAGACTCCCCTGCCCACCCTCGCCGCGCAGGGGGAGCGGCTGATCGAACTCGGTGTCCACGACATCGCCGGGCTGTCCGCCGCCGAGGTGCGCGCCTTCGTCGAGCGCGCCGGTGACCGGGACGATGTACTACTCGCCGTGCACCCCGACCGGGCCCCCGCATCGGCCCTCGCGCCGCTGATCCAGCGGGAGGGCAAGTCCGGATTCGTCGTCGTCGACATGGCGGACGTCGACGAGTTCACCCCGCAGGGGATCGACCTGCCCGCAGACCCGCTGTACCTCCTCGCCCGTCCCGAGCGCGGCGACCACATGGCCAACTGGAGCCCGCAGGAGGCGCTTCCCGCCCTGGTCCAGGACGGCCGCAGCCCGCTCATCCTCACCGAGGGCATCCACTGGATCCTCCAGCAGCCCGCCGCACTCGAGCGCAACCACTGCTTCATGACCATCGCCTCACGCCTGCGCAAGCCGAACGGCACCTTCGACGCCCGCACCCCCGCCATCTGGATCAGCAACGGCACCGGCCGCGACGGTCGGGAGAGGCGCAACGCGCCCAAGGTCGGCTGGTGCTGGTGGAACAACCGCCACACCTGGCTCAGCTTCGCCTCCACCACGCAGCGCATGCCGTAGCCCGCGGACACACCCGCGACACGCCCTCCCTGTGCGCACATGCGCCGGGAGGGCCGGAATCGCCGGCTCACACGAACAAACGCCGGCTCACCAGAAACAAAGCGGTGTTGCGACGCGGCAGGCGCGAGGTGGGAGCGCTAGCGTGCGCCCGTCCGCCCCCGAACCTCTGGAGCGGCCGCCATGGAGTACACCGTCTCGATCGAGATCGCCCTGCCGCAGGAGAGGGTGGTGCAACTCCTCGCCGACCCGGCGCAGATGCCGAAGTGGCTGCGGGGTCTGGTGCTGCACGAGCCCCTGGAAGGGGTGCACGGGCAGGTCGGTACCAGATCGCGGGTCGTGATGCAGACGGGGCGGCAGAAGATGGAGGCCACCGAGACCATCACGCGCCGCGAACCGGCGGACCTGCGCGAAATCCCGAGGGGGAGCGTCGTCCACTTCGACCGCGAGATCGTCGGCGCGGGCATGTGGAGCGCCGTGCGCGACCGGCTGACCGAAGCCGGTCCGGAGACGACGCTCTGGGTGAGCGAGAGCGAGTACCGGTTCGACAGCGTGCTGATGCGGCTGCTGGGGCGCCTGATGCCTGGGGCCTTCCGCAAGCAGTCCCTGCAGCACATGCAGGACTTCAAGGCGTTCGCCGAGCTGGGAAGGGACGTCCGCGAAGCGAAGGACTGACCCTTTCGCGGAAGGCGGGCGCCGGCAACGGGCCGCTGACGACCGCCGGAACGAACGCCGTCTTCGCATCCCCCCCACGGCCACTCACATGGCCGGTTCCTCCCTTCCGGTGAGCGCGGCGAGGGCCGTGAGCAGCGCAAGTGGTGCGGCCGCGGCCCACGTCTGTGGGGAGCAGGAGTGCGGGTAGGGGACCGGGGTCGGGCGGGTCCCTGTCGTGTCCGGCCATCACCTCCGGCAGCCGCCAGCCGTGC
The DNA here is from genome assembly GCF_053474865.1 of Streptomyces sp. CO7. Lineage (NCBI taxonomy): Bacteria > Bacillati > Actinomycetota > Actinomycetes > Kitasatosporales > Streptomycetaceae > Streptomyces > Streptomyces sp. CO7. Next base: position 1,488 of record NZ_JBRIOU010000179.1, on the reverse strand, counting down.
GCCGCCGCGGCTTCCACCAGCCCGCGGGCCGCCGCACGGGTCTCCTCGGCCAGGCCGCACCGGGCGAGCCCGAAGGCGATCACCGCGTCGTCGTGCGGCCAGATCGACCCACGGTGACAGGAGAGCGGGTGGTACGGCGTCTGATCGGCCGCGAGTGTCCGGATGCCCCAGCCGGAGAAGAAGTCCGGTTTCAGCAGCCTGCGTCCGACTGCCACCGCCAGGTCCGCATCAATGATTCGCGACCACAGAAGATGCCCGGCGTTGGAGGCGAGTGCGTCGACCTGCCGGCCGGAGCCGTCGAGAGCCAGGGCCGGGAACTCCGCCTCCGGCATCCAGAAGTCACGGTGGAAGCATGCCCGCAGGTCGGCCGCGGCCGCCTCGAGGCGCTCGGCGCAAAGTGCGTCGGACCAGCTGTCGCGGGCCAGCAGCCGCGCCGTGCGGACCAGTGCGTCGTACGCGTACCCCTTTGCCTCCGCGACGGCGATCGGGCCCTTCGCCGGTGTGCCGTCGCGGTGACAGACGGCACCGACCGAGTCCTTCCAGTTCGGGTTGTCCAGGCCCCCCGCCTCCTCGTCGGAGGAGTGGACGAGCCAGCCCCGCTCGGTGAGGCCGCCGTCCCGGAACATCCACTCGACCGCGGCACGCGCCTGGGGCTCCAGGCGGCGGGCGAGGCCGTCGTCCGCGACCTGCTCCGTACAGGCGTGCAGCAGGCAGAGGAACAGCGGAGTGGAGTCGACGGCGCCGTAGTACCTGCCGTACGGCACCTGCCCGAAATGGACGAGCTCCCCGTGGCGGATCTCATGGACGATGCGGCCGGGCTCCTCCAGACGTCCCGCGTGGTACACCGTGCCCTGCACGGAGGCGAGAGCGGTGAGTGTCGCGGCGGCCAGTTCCGGACGGAAAGGGAAAGGCGAAGAACGACGTGAACAGCGAGTCGCGGCCGTAGAGCGCAAAGAACCACGGAATGTCCGCCGCCGGCACCCGCACCGGCTCACTGCCGGCGAGGGGGAAGGTGAGCCGCAGATCGGCGAGGTCCGCGAGGCCCTGCTCGCAGGCTTCGGCGAGCCCGGACCAGTCGGTCAGTTCCTGCGGGCGGGGAGACCTGCCCGTGAGCGCCGACCGGTCGGCGGCGAGCAGGTCGGACACGTCGCGGGGGGGGAGCGCAGTGCCCGGCGGACGGCGTCCGCGCCGGAGGGAAGGGCGCATGCCTGAAGGGTGATCTCCGTGGCTCGTCGGTCCACAGGTGCGTCGTCGGCACGAGTGGTGGCGGAGGGCTTCTGTGCAACAGGATGGCCAGGGCCTCCTCCACGCGGCCAAGGTCGACGAGGTAGCCGGCGCGGTCATGGCTGTTCCTGCGGTCGTGCTGCTGGAGGACGGTGACGGCTTCCTCGGTGCGCCCGGCACCGGCGAGGAGGTGTGCAATGTGCTCCGCCGCGTATCACGTGGTGCCTTCGGGGTGGGCGCGGGCCCGTTCAACCGCCTCGTCGA
>NZ_JBRIOU010000178.1:0-6818 GCF_053474865.1 Streptomyces sp. CO7 | reverse complement strand
GTGGTGCGCGGTTCCGCCGTGAACCAGGACGGTACCAGCGGCCAGCTCTCCGCCCCCAACGGCCCGTCCCAGCAACGGGTGATCCGTCAGGCACTGGCCGACGCCGGGTTCACCCCCGCCGACATCGACGCGGTCGAGGCGCACGGAACCGGCACCAGGCTGGGCGATCCGATCGAGGCGCAGGCGCTCATCGCCGCCTACGGGCAGGACCGCCCGGCGGAACGGCCGCTGTGGCTGGGATCGCTGAAGTCGAACATCGGTCACACCCAGGCCGCGGCCGGTGTGGGCGGGATCATCAAGATGGTCCAGGCGATGCGCAACGGTCTTCTGCCGCGGACGCTGCACGTCGACGAACCGACCCCGCACGTCGACTGGTCGGCCGGCGCGGTCCGGCTGCTCACCGAGAACGTCCCCTGGCGGGCGCAGGACCGGCCCCGCCGGGCCGCCGTCTCCTCCTTCGGCATCAGCGGCACGAACGCGCACGTGGTCCTGGAGGAGGCGCCCGGACCCGAGCCCGTCGAGGACCAGGTCGCCGGCGCGCCGCCCGGCGGGGCGGTGGCGCCCTGGCTGCTGTCCGGGCACACCGGGCAGGCGCTGCGGGAGCGGGCCGGCGGGCTGCTGAAGTACCTGGAGACACGGCCCGGCACGGACGTGGACGCGGTGGCGAAGGTCCTCGCGGAGGGCCGGGCCCATCTGGACCACCGGGCGGTCGTCGCCGTCGCGGACCGGGAGGAGCTGCGGGAGGCCCTTCGGGCCCTGTCGCAGGGGACCGCCCACGCGGGTCTCGTGCAGGGCGGAGTCCGCCCGCCGGGCAGGACGGTGTTCGTCTTCCCGGGCCAGGGCTCGCAGTGGGAGGGCATGGCGGCCGAACTGCTCCGTACCTCGCACGTGTTCGCCGAGCACGTCGCCGCCACCGCACGGGCACTGGAGCCGCACACCGGCTGGAACCTCCTCGACGTCCTCACCGGCGTGCCCGGCGCCCCGCCCGCCGACCGGGTGGACGTGGTGCAGCCGGCGCTGTTCGCGGTCATGACCGGTCTGGCGGAGCTGTGGCGCCACCACGGGGTCCACCCCGACGCGGTCGTCGGCCACTCGCAGGGCGAGATCGCCGCCGCCCACGTGGCCGGCGCGCTCAGTCTGGAGGACGCAGCGAAGGTGGTGGCGTTGCGCTCCAAGGCCCTGCTGTCGCTGGCCGGGACCGGTGGCATGGCGTCCGTGGCCCTGCCGGCCGACCGCACCGCCGCACTGCTCACCGCGTACGAGGACCTGCACGTCGCCGCGCACAACGGGCCGGGCACCACCGTCGTCGCCGGGGACGCGGGCGAACTCGCCCGCCTGGTCGCCACGCTCACCGAGCAGAACGTCCAGGCGCGCACCATCCCCGTCGACTACGCCTCCCACACCCCCCACGTCCACCCGCTCAAGGACACACTCCAGGGCCTCCTGCGGGGCGTCACCCCTCAAGCGGGCACCGTCGCCTTCTACTCCACGCTCACCGGCGGCCGGATCGACACGACGGAGCTGACACCGCAGTACTGGTTCGAGAACCTCGCCAGCCCCGTCCTGCTCCACCCGGCGCTCGAGGCGCTCGCCGCCGACGGCCACACCACCTTCGTCGAGTCCAGCCCCCACCCCGTCCTCACCACACCGCTGACGGACACCGTCGACGCCCTCGACCAGGACACCCCGGCGGTCGTCACCGGCACCCTGCGCCGCGACGACGGCTCCCTCACCCGCTTCCACCGGTCCCTGGGCCACCTGTACGCCCACGGCCACGCCACCGTCTGGCACGTCCCGGACCCCGCCGGCGCGCCCCCGACCGACCTCCCGTCCTACCCCTTCCAGCGCCGGAGCTACTGGCTGGAGGACGCGGCCGCCGGCGGGGAACCGGAGAGCCTCGGCCTGCAGGCGACCCGGCACCCGCTGCTCTCGGCCGCGACGACGCTGGCGGAGGGCGACGCCCTGCTCCTCACCGGGCGTACGTCGGCCCGCGCCCACCCCTGGCTCGGAGACCGGACGCTCAACGGCACGGTGCTCCTCGAACTGGCCCTCCAGGCAGGGCGGCTGCTCGGCCTGCCGGTGCTGGAGGAGCTGACGGTCGGGACACCGGTCGCCGTCCCGCCGGGCGGCGGGGTCGACCTGCAGCTCTCGGCCACGGCGCCCGCGGAGGGCGAGGGACGACGTGAGTTCGTGCTGTCGGCCCGGCCGTACGAGGACGCACAGGACGACGAGTCGCTGCACCGCTCGTGGACCCGGCTGGCGTCGGGGATCCTCGCCGGCGCCCGCGCCGACGAGCCCTCCATCGTCGAGCCCTCCGCCGGCGCGCGGGAGGACCTGACGGTCTGGCCGCCGCCGGGAGCGGTGGCCGAGCCGCCCCACGACGACCCGGACGCGCTCGCCCCCGCCACCTTCTGGCGGCTGGGCGACGACCTCTGGGCCGAGGTCGCGCTGCCCGACGAACTCGTCGGCGAGGCGAGCGGGTTCGCCGTCCATCCGGTCCTGCTGGACGCCGTCCTGCGGCCGGTGCTCGAGGCCGCCGACGACGTGTCCCGCGTCCCGGGCGCGTGGCGGGGCGTCACCCTGCACGCCGCCGGCGCCGCCGCGCTCCGCGTCCACGTCCGGGCACCCGCGGCCGACGGGAGCCGGACGCTGACGCTGGCCGACGTCACGGGCGCTCCCGTGGCGGGTGTCCGGGCCGTCGCCCCGGTCGACCTGCCCCGCTCCACCGCCTTGCGGCACGACTGGCTGTACGGCCTGGACTGGCTGCCGCTTGCCGAGGTGTCCGCCGCCGGCACCGCGCAGGACCCGGCCGACTGGGCGGTGCTCGGCGACGCGGTGGACCCGGCCGAGGCGTTCGACGCCGCGCGCCGGGTGCCCTACGCCATCGGCGACGACCGGGCGCCCTCACTCGTCGTGCTCGCCGAGCAGGACACCGAGGCGCTGTTCACCTCGCTACGAGGACTGCTGGCCGACGAGGCGGCGGCCGACAGCCGGATCGTCGTGGTCACCCGGCACGCGGTCACCACCCCCCACGACGACGTGCAGGACCTCGCCCCGGCGGCCGGCTGGGGGCTGGTGCGCACCGCGCAGTCCGAGCACCCGGGCCGGATCACTCTGGCCGACGTGGACGGCGATCCCACGTCGCTGTGCGCCCTGGCCGACGTCGCGGCGTCCGGAGAGGAGCAGGTAGCGGTGCGGGGCGGGCAGCCGCTGGTGCCCCGGCTGGCCCGCTCCGCTCCGCGCGAGTACGCGCAGGAGGCCCCGGCGCCCGACCCGTCGGGGACCGTGGTCGTCTCCGGCGGCGGCGACCTCGCCGCCTGGGCCGCCGAGTACTTCGTCTCCGTGCACGGCGCCCGCCGGCTGCTGCTCATCGGCGGGGGAGAGGAAGTGGCACGGCCGCTGGCCGGAGCGGACGTCGAGGTGCTGGTGGCGGAGGGAACGGCCGCCGACCGCGACGCCCTGGCCGCCGCGCTGGCCCTGCTGTCGGCCGCCCACCAGCCCACCGCGGTGGTGCACGTGGCGCAGCCCGCAGCCGAGGCGGTCGTCCTGTCCACGCCGTCCGGGGACTTCGCGGACGCCCTGCGCACCGGCACGGACGCCGCCTGGAACCTGCACGAACTGACCCTGGGCGGCGCCCTGACCTCCTTCACCCTGCTCGCCCCGGACCCCTCGGCCGCCCTGGGCGGCACGGGCCAGGCGGCACGGGCCGCCCTCGGCGCGTACCAGGACGCCCTCGCCCAGCACCGCAGGGCGCTCGGGCTGCCGGCGGTGTCCCTCGCCTGGGGGCCCCGCGAGGACGGACCGGCCCAGCAGCCGTCCGGACTGGCGCCGGTCCCTGCCCGGCGGGTGGGGGAACTGCTCGACCTCGCCCTGCGCTCCCGGCGGCACGGCGTGCTCCTCGCCGCACGGCTGGACCGGACCGCGTCGGAGGAACGTGCCGCGGCGGGACTGCTGCCGCCGGTGCTGCGTTCCGTGGTGCGCACGCTCAGGGCGGCCACCTCGGGCACCGGCTCCACGACCGGCACACTGGCGTCCACCCTCACCGGGCTCCCCGAGGCCGACCGCCGACGCCTGCTGCTGGACCTGATCCGGGACCAGGTCGCCGGAGTGCTCGGGCACTCCGCCCGCGACGGCATCGACACCTCGCGGGCGTTCAAGGACCTGGGCTTCGACTCGCTCACCGCGGTCGAACTGCGCAACCGGCTCAACGCGGCGACCGGCCTCAAGCTGCCCAGCACCCTCCTGTTCGACCACCCGTCGCCCGAGGCGCTCGCCGCCCACCTGCTGGCCGAACTCGTCGGGACCACCGCCGGACCCGCGACCGTGGGGCGCTCGGCCGCGACGTACGACGGCGAGCCGATCGCCATCGTTGCCATGGCCTGCCGCTACCCCGGCGGGATCACCTCGCCGGACGACCTGTGGCAGGTGGTCGTCTCCGAGAGTGACGTCATCTCGCCGTTCCCCGACGACCGGGGCTGGGACCTGGACCGGCTGTTCCACCCCGACCCGGAGCACACCGGCACCTCCTACGCCCGCGAAGGCGGCTTCCTGCGGGACGCCGACCAGTTCGACCCCGGATTCTTCGGCATCAGCCCTCGCGAGGCCACCAGCATGGACCCGCAGCAGCGACTGCTGCTGGAAACGGCCTGGGAGGCGTTCGAGGGCGCGGGCATCGACCCCACCTCCCTGCACGGCTCCCGCACCGGCGTCTTCGCCGGCGTGGTCTACACCGACTACGGCTCACGGGTGAAGCTCCCCGCCGACATGGAGGGCTACCTCGGCTTCGGCAGTGCGGGCAGCATCGCCTCCGGCCGGATCGCCTACACGCTCGGCCTGGAAGGGCCGGCGGTGACCGTGGACACCGCCTGCTCGTCCTCGCTGGTGGCCCTGCACCTCGCCGTGCAGTCGCTGCGCCTGGGCGAGTGCGACCTCGCCCTCGCCGGCGGAGCGACCGTGCTGTCCCACCCCGACATCTTCATCGGTTTCAGCCGGCAGCGCGGACTCGCCCGCGACGGCCGCTGCAAGGCGTTCGCGGCGGCCGCCGACGGCACCTCGTTCGGCGAGGGCGTGGGGCTGCTCCTGGTGGAGCGCCTCTCCGACGCCCGCCGCAACGGCCATCCGGTGCTCGCCCTGGTCCGGGGCACCGCGACCAACCAGGACGGCGCCAGCAACGGCCTCACCGCCCCCAACGGCCCGTCGCAGCAACGCGTGATCGGACAGGCGCTCGCGGACGCCGGGCTCGCCCCGGCCGACGTGGACGCCATGGAGGCGCACGGGACGGGGACCACGCTGGGCGACCCCATCGAGGCGCAGGCGGTGATCGCGGCCTACGGGCAGGACCGCCCGGCGGAGCGGCCGCTGTGGCTGGGGTCGCTGAAGTCGAACATCGGTCACACCCAGGCCGCGGCCGGGGTGGGCGGCGTGATCAAGATGGTCCAGGCGATGCGCAACGGTCTGCTGCCGCGGACGCTGCACGTCGACGAGCCGACCCCGCACGTCGACTGGTCGGCCGGGGCCGTGGAACTGCTCACCGCGCCGCGGGCATGGGCCCCCGACGGCCGCCCGCGCCGTGCCGGGGTCTCCGGCTTCGGCATGAGCGGGACGAACGCCCACGTGGTCCTGGAGGAGGCGCCCGAGCCTGTCGCGGAAAAGGGGGCCGGTTCGCCGTCCCGTGGCGCGGTGGTGCCCTGGCTGCTGTCCGGGCACACCGAGCAGGCGTTGCGGGGGCGGGCCGGTGGGCTGCTGGACTACCTGGAGGCGCGCCCCGAGGCGGACCTGACCGCCGTGGCGAAGGTCCTGGCGGACGGTCGCGCGCACCTGGACCACCGAGCCGTCGTCGCGACCGGCGACCCCGACCGGCTCAGGGAGGCGCTGGCGGCGTTGGCCGCGGGCACCGCGCACGCGGGTCTCGTGCGGGGCAGTGTCCGTCCGCTCGGCAGGACGGTGTTCGTCTTCCCGGGGCAGGGTTCGCAGTGGGACGGCATGGCGGCCGAACTGCTGGAGACCTCACCGGTGTTCGCCGAGCACGTGGCGGCCACGGCGCGGGCACTGGAGCCGCACACCGGCTGGAACCTCCTCGACGTCCTGACCGGCGTGCCCGGGGCTCCTCCCGCCGACCGGGTGGACGTGGTGCAGCCGGCGCTGTTCGCGGTCATGACCGGTCTGGCGGAGCTGTGGCGCCACCACGGGGTGCGCCCGGACGCGGTCGTCGGCCACTCCCAGGGCGAGATCGCCGCCGCCTACGTGGCCGGGGCGCTGAGCCTGGAGGACGCCGCGAAGGTGGTGGCGTTGCGCTCGAAGGCCCTGCTCTCGCTCGCAGGGACCGGTGGCATGGCGTCGGTCCCCCTGCCCGCCGAGCGGACGGCCGCACTGCTCGCCGGGTACGACGACCTCCACGTCGCCGCCCACAACGGGCCAGGCACCACCGTCGTCGCCGGGGACGCCGGCGAACTCGCCCGCCTGGTGGCCGCACTGGAGGAGCAGAACGTCGAGGCGCGCACCATCCCCGTCGACTACGCCTCCCACACCCCGCACGTCCGGCCGCTCAAGGACACCCTGCTCGACGTCCTCGACGGCATCACTCCCCGGGATGCCCACCTCGCCTTCTACTCCACGCTCACCGGCGGCCGTATCGACACGACGGAGCTGACGCCCGAGTACTGGTTCGAGAACCTGGCCAACCCCGTCCTGCTCCACCCCGCCCTGGAGGCGCTCGCCGCCGACGGCCACACCACCTTCGTCGAGTCCAGCCCTCACCCCGTCCTGCTCACCCCCCTCACCGACGCCACCGACGACGCGACCGCGGTGGTCACCGGGAC
>NZ_JBRIOU010000177.1:0-6916 GCF_053474865.1 Streptomyces sp. CO7 | reverse complement strand
CCGCAGGACAGCGCCATGCTCCGGCACCGCTCCCACCTCGACGACGTGGTCCACCGCGCCCAGGACGTCCTCGACACCCGGTTCGACCGGCCGCTGCGGCTGGCCGCCCTGGCCGCCGCCGTCGGCGTCAGCGAGCGCACCCTGTCCCGCCACTTCACCCGGGCCACCGGCCTCACCCCGCTCCGCTACCAGCAGGCGCTGCGGCTGGAGCACGCCGAGCACCTGATCGGCCACGGGGCGACGGTGGAGGCGGCGGCCCGTTCCGCCGGGTTCGAGGACCCGCGCATGCTGCGGCGGCTGCGGGGGCGCGTGTTCTGAGGACGGGGAGGGCGGCGCCTCGTCCGCGACGGCGCCGCCCTGCTGCCGGGCCTCCGGTGGGGTCAGCCGACGCGGAGGTGCGCCGCGGCCCAGGAGGTGTGGTCGTAGGAGGTGCTGCTGTTCGCGTTCCGCACCACCAGGCGCAGCAGCCGCACGCCGGTGACGTCCACGTCCACCGGTCGCGGCCCGCCGGCGGCGGTGAGCAGGCCGCTGTCGTACAGCCGCACCCCGTCCCCCCAGACCTCCGCGCTCGTGCCGCCGACCGCGCTCTGCCGGGCGGAGAAGTCGTCGATGCCGACGACCGAGGTGAACCGGGAGGCGTTGCCGCCGAGGTGGTAGACGATCTCCGAAGGGGCGTGCACGCCGAGGCCCTTGGCGTAGGTCACGCCGCCGAAGCCGATGGGGGTGCCGTCGCCGGCGGCCTTCTTGCCGTTGGAGGCGTCGAGTTCCACCGGGCCCCACCCGTTGGCCGCCGAGAGCCACGGCAGGTCGCTGAGGTAGGCGTCGGCGGTGGGGGGCGGCGGAGGTGTGGCGACCGTGCCCCAGGCGTCGAAGCGCACGTGGTGGTGCCCGTGCACGGCGCTCCCCTCCGCCCGCAGCGTCCAGGCGCCGGCGGGGGTCCCTTCGGCGGGAGGGGTGATCCGCCAGGTGGTCCGCAGTGCCGCGCCGGGGGCGAGGTCCTCGGCCGGTTCCGGGGCGACGGGGCCGGCCTGCCATCCGTCGGGCGCCGTCAGCCTGATGCGGGGCCGCGCCCAGGGGTGCGTGGTCGCGTTGGTGAGCACGGCCGACACCGTGAAGGCCTGGCCGGGGAAGACCAGTTCGGGCGTCGTGAGGCGGACGCCGTACCCTTCGCGGTCGTAGGACTCCGTCCAGGCGTCCCGCAGCAGGGCGGTCAGCTGCGCCGTGAGCCCGGGGTGGGCGGCGTGCACGTCGGTGGTCTCGCCGGGATCCGTCGCCAGGTCGTAGAGCTCGAACTGCCACTGCTCGTCGGGGACGGAACGGTCGCGTGCGGGGGCGAACCGCACCGCCTTCCAGCGGTCGCGCCGCACCGCCTCGGCGAGGGTGCCGATGCGGCCCTTGTCGGCCGCCTTGGCCCGTGACGTCGATCCGGGGTCGTTGCGGTACCAGTACAGGTGGTCGTGGGCGGGCGCGGCGCCTTCGCCGGCCAGCAGCGGCGCCAGGGACAGGCCGTCGATGTCCCGGGGCGCCGGGGCGCCGGCGAGTTCGGCGACGGTCGGGAGGATGTCCGTCGACGGGGTGATCCGGTCCTCGGTGGCGCCGGCGGCCACGGTGCCGGGCCACCGGGCCAGGAGGGGGACCCGTACGCCTCCTTCGTAGAGGTTGCGCTTGTAGCCCTTGAGGGGGCCGTTGGCGTCGAAGAGGTCGGGGTTCACGCCTCCCTCCTCGTGGGGCCCGTTGTCGCTGGTCACCAGGAGCAGCGTGTGCCGCTCGACGCCGGCGCGCCGCAGGGCGTCCACGACCGATCCGGCCAGGGTGTCGAGGCGGGTGATCTGGGCCGCGTGGCCCTTGTCGGCCGTGCTCCACGGCCGGTCGGCGTAGTCGTCGGCGTCGGGGATGTCGCTGGGCGCGTGGGGGATGTTGGGGGTCAGGTACAGCAGGAAGGGCTCGTCGGCGTGCTCGGCGATGAAGGCCTCGGCGCGCTGCTCGATCAGGTCGACGGCGTAGACGCCCTTGCCGCCGTCCGCGTTCTCCGGCAGCGCGACGCGCTCCCCGTTGTGCCACAGGTGGTCCGGGAAGTACTGGTGGGCGTGGCCGTGGGTGAGGTACCCGTAGAACTCCTCGAAACCGCGGCGGTTGGGGTGGCTCGCCTGGTCCGGCTCTTCCGGGCCGAAGCCCCACTTGCCGATGCAGGCCGTGCGGTAGCCGCGTGACCTCAGCACCTCGGCGAAGGTGGTGTCGTCGTCGCCGAGCGAGCCCTGCGGGCCGCCGAAGGGGTTCTCCCGCACCGGCGCGTGGCCGCCGTGCAGTCCGGTCAGCAGCGAGGCGCGGGACGGCGCGCAGACGGCGGCGGCCGCGTAGGCCTGGGTGAAGCGGGTTCCCTCGGCGGCGATCCGGTCCAGGCGCGGAGTGCGGACCAGCCGCTGGCCGTACGCGCCGAGGTCGCCGTACCCGAGGTCGTCCGCGAGCAGGACCACGATGTTGGGACGTCTGCCGGGCGGCCGGCCGGCGGCCGCCGCGGGAGCGGCCGACAGCGCGGCCGCGCCGAGGGCGGCCGCGGATCCGGCGAGGAATTGTCGGCGGCTGGGCACGGGAGGGCTCCTTCGTGTGGATGTGCCGTGGTCGGGCGGGGTGGGCGTCGGCCATGGGCGCCACGCGGTGGACGTCGACCGAAGGAGGGCCGGGCGGTGGACGTCGGCCGAAGGAGGGCCGGGCGGTGGACGTCGGCCGAGAAAGGGCCGGGCGGTGGTGCCCGGCCCTCGGCGTCGCTCAGTGGCCGGCGGGCCCCTCGAGCACCACCGGTACCTCCTCCCCCGGTGCGACGACCAGCGTCTGCGCCCGGTGCCGGGAGACGTGGCCGTCGGCGTAGGTCTCGCCGGTGACCGTGAACGTCAGCGGGGCGTGGCCCTCGCGGAGGGTGGCCAGCGGGGCGTCGAGCCGGTCGAGCCAGCGGATCAGCTTGTGCCCCAGCCGGTGGACCACCTGCGGCTCGCGGGCGGCCAGGTCGTCCTGCTCGCCGATGTCGGCGACCACGTCGTACAGCTCCCAGCGGCGGCTCTCGTAGTCGTGGACCAGCTTCCAGCGGCCGGACCGGATCACCGACTGCGGACGCTGGTCGCGGGCCTCGTCGACGAGGTAGCCGGGCAGGTGCCAGTAGAGGGCGTCCCGGTCCGGTGCCCCGGTCGCGCCGGAGAGCAGCCCGCTCAGGTCGGCGCCGTCCAGCGGCTGGTCCGCCGGGACGTCCGCGCCGCCCAGGGCGGAGAAGGTGGTGTGCAGGTCGGCGCTGTACACCGGCGTGTGGTGCACGGTGTGCCCGCGCACCAGGTCCGGGTCACCGCTCCAGGCGATGAGCGGGACGCGCAGGCCGCCTTCCCTCAGCTCCCCCTTCTCGCCGCGCAGCGGGCCGTTGTCGGTGAACCGTCCGACACCGCCGTTGTCGCCGGTGAAGACGACGACGGTGTTGTCGGCGAGGACGTGACCCGGACGCCGGGGGTCGGCGGTGGTCTCCAGGTGCTCGACCACCCGGGCCACGCTCTGGTCGAGCCCTTCGACGAGGGCCCCGTAGGCGGGGTTGGACGGGCCGGTCCCCGGCGCCTTGGCCCGGTACTTGGCGAGCAGGTCCGCGCGCGCCTGCTTGTCCCCCACCGGCGTGTGGACGGCGTAGGGGCTGAGGAAGGTGAAGAACGGCTGCGCCTTGTTGCGGTCCACGAAGTCGATCGTGGCGTCCGCCAGCGCGTCCGAGACGTGCTTGTCGGTGCCGACGAGGGCGTCGACGGCGGCGGGGTCGGTGCCGTGGGCGTACGGCTTGATGTTCTCGTCGACGTACCGCTGCGTGTAGTCGGCGGCGAAGGCGTCCAGCTCCGGACCGATCTGCTGGACGAACCTGCCGTTCTGCGCGTGGTAGGCGCCGGGGGCGCCGGCGTGGGTGCCGCCGACGTTCTCGTCGAAGCCGTGCAGCGCGGTGATGTCGGACGGGGTCGCCGCGACGTGGAACTTGCCCAGGTAGCCGGTGGTGTAGCCGGCGCCCTGGAGCCGTTCGCCGACGGTGACCGCCTCGGCGGGCAGCGCGACGTCCTCGTCGGGCAGGCCCTGCGGGGGCCCGACCAGCAGGGTGTCGTCACCGCCGCGGTTGAGGTCGTCGACGAGGTAGATGTTGTTGGTGGGCCGCGGGGCGTAGAGGCCGGTGAGCAGGGCCGCTCGGGTCGGCGCGCAGTTCGGGGAGGCGTAGGCGTTGTCGAACGCGGCTCCCTCCTGGGCGAGGCGCTCCAGGGTCGGCGTCTCGTAGAAGTCGTTCGGGTTGCCCTGGTTGGTCAGCGGGCTGCTCAGGTCGGTCCAGCCGAAGTCGTCGCCGAGGACGAACACGATGTTCGGGCGTTCGCCCGCCGGCTGCTGTGCTCCGGCCGCCTCCGGGGCGGTGGCCGGCGGACCGGCGGCAGTCAGGGTGAGGGCGACCGGGAGCGCGAGCAGGCCCAGGCGCCGGGAGTGGCGGTGTCTCATGACGGGTCCTCGGGGGTGACGGGGTGCACGGGTTGGTCCGGGGAGTCGTTGGCGCAGCGGAAGCCGATGTTCCCGGTGGCCGAGTCGGCGGTGTTGGCGGACCGGGCGGCGACCCGGTAGCGGTAGCAGTACGAGTCGTGGCACAGGTAGGAGCCGCCCCGCATGACGCGGGGCGCCGAGCGGCCGGGGTCGTGCCAGGGACCCCGGGGATCGTCCACGGGCGTCCGGGCGGCACGGTCCGCGTAGGCGTCGGCCGCGAAGGTGTCGGCGCACCATTCCCAGACGTTGCCGACCATGTTCCACAGCCCGTAGGCGTTGGGCCGGTAGGACTTCACCGGCGCGGTCGTGACGTGGCCGTCCTCGGCGGTGTTGTGGGTGGGGAAGGTGCCCTGCCAGATGTTGCACATCCAACGGCCGCGCGGATTCAGCTTGTTGCCCCAGGGGAATCTGGCGCCCTCGAGGCCTCCCCGGGCGGCGAACTCCCACTCCGCCTCGGTGGGCAGCCGCTTGCCCGCCCAGGCGCAGTAGGCCTGCGCGTCGTTCCAGCTGACCTGTGTCACCGGGTGGTTCTGCAGGCCGGCGACCGAGGACAGCGGTCCGGCGGGCCGCCGCCAGGAGGCGCCCCGCACGGTCAGCCACCACGGGGTGCCCGCGGCCTGTCCGAGGACGTCGGCCCGGTCGGCCCGGACCGCGAGGTGGAAGACGGCCGAGACGCCGAGCCGTTCGGCGTCGGTGACGTATGCGGTGTCCTTCACGAACGCGGCGAACGCGGCGTTGGTGACCGTGGTCGCGTCGATCAGGAAGGGCGGCAGCCGCACCGCGTGCACGGGACCCTCGCCGTCGGCGGCGTAGCCTTCGCCGTGGGCGTCGCCCATCGCGAACGTACCGCCCCCCAGGCGCACCTGGCCCCGGGTGGTGCGCTCCGCCGGCGCGGGGCGGAAGGGCCCGGGCGGCCCGACCGTGACGGTGTCGATCAGCAGGCCGCTGGCCTGCGCGGTACCGCACGCCCCGTGACCGTGGTGGTGGCCCTCGCTGCGGCGGTGGCTTCCTGCCGAGGGTGCGCAGCAGCTCACGGTCGGCCTCCCGCCACCGCGTCGGCGAGCAGGCGCTCCGCCTTGCGCACGAGCGCGGGGTGCCGGGCCGCGAGATCGGTGCTCTCGCCGGCGTCCTGGTTCAGGTGGTAGAGCTCGACCGGTCCGCCCTTGGGCCGCACGGCCTTCCAGTTGCCGAACCGCACGGCTTGGTCCTTGCGGTCGTGCTCCCAGAACAGGTACGCGTGCGAGGGCTGTTCGCGGCCGGTCAGGGCGGGCACGAAGGAGATCCCGTCCAGTGCGGGCGGGACGGGTGCCCCGGCCACCTCGGCGAACGTCGGGAGGAAGTCCCAGACGGCGACCGGGTCGTGCACGACGGAACCCGGCGCGACGCCGCCGGCTGCCCGCAGCGCTTCGGGCAGCCGGACGATCAGCGGGATCCGGATGCCTCCCTCGTACACGGTGAACTTGACGCCGCGCAGGGGCCCGTTGCTGTCGAAGAACTCCGGGTCGTGCGGCAGCGTGCTGCCGACGTGCTCGAAGCCCGCGCCCGCCGTGTGCGGTCCGTTGTCGCTCGCCACCAGCACCAAGGTGTTCGCGGCGAGGCCGAGTTCGTCCAGCCGGGACAGGACCCGGCCGATCTGAGCGTCGACGTGGGTGATCTGGGCGGCGTGGTTGCGTTCGCCCTGGGGCCAGTCCTCGTCGCTGTACGGGGCGTCGCTGGGGATCTCGTTCGGGGCGTGCGGCGTGGTGTAGGCGAGGTTGAGGAAGAACGGCTCGTCCCGGCTGCGCTCGATGAAGTCCAGCGCCTCCTGGGTGAACAGGTCGGTGGCGTAGGTGACGTCGGCGTCCGCGTTCTCCGGGAAGCGGACCTTGGTGCCGTTGCGCCAGAGATAGGTGGGCCAGTAGTCGTGGGCGTGGGTCTGGTTGATGTAGCCGAAGAAGTGGTCGAAACCCTGGCGGTTGGGGTGGCTCGGGTTGTCGTCGTTGTCGGGGCCCAGGCCCCACTTGCCGATGACCCCCGTGGTGTAACCGGCGTCGCGGAGCACCTCGCCGACCGTGACGTCCTCGGCCCGGAGTCCCTTGCCCGCGTCGCTGTTGGCCTTCACCGTCGCGTGGCCGGTGTGCAGTCCGGTCAGCAGGGAGGCGCGGGTGGGTGCGCAGGAGGGCGCGGCGTAGGCCTGGGTGAAGCGGGCGCCCTGGGCGGCGAGGTCGTCGAGCACCGGGGTGCGGATGGTCCGCTGGCCGTAGGAGCCGAGTTCGCCGCTGCCGAGGTCGTCGAGCAGGAACAGCAGGATGTTCGGCGCCCTGCGGCCGACGGTCCCGGGGTCCGCCGTCGCGGGCGCCCCGGCGATCGCGGAGGCGGGACGGGTCGTCGCCGTGGCCAGCGC
>NZ_JBRIOU010000176.1:0-7786 GCF_053474865.1 Streptomyces sp. CO7 | reverse complement strand
GGCCGGGGCGGGGCACGGCCTCGCGGACGGCGGCGACGGGCCCGGCGAGGCAGCCACGGCCGGCAAGCGGCAGAAGAGGAAGCGACCTCGCGGCAGCGCCCGGTTCGCCGGGATGCCGGAGGAACCGCAAGCGCCCACCGGCTTCGCGGCGCCCGTCCTTCCCGGCGTCCCTCTGCCCGGACCGGAACCGGCCGCCGACGCGGCGCCGCGGGGCGCGCGGTTCGCGGGTGCGGCCGACGAGCCGGGAAGTGCCCGCCGCGACCTCGCCGAACCGGACGCCGAGGACCGGGCGGCGGTGGCCGAGGGGGTGGCGCGACTGCTGCGGCTGCGCGGCCAGGGCCGTTCGGGGGAGGCGCACGCGCTGCTGGCGGAGATGGCGCGGTGGCCCGTCTGGCGCCTCCCCTTGGCCGCCGAGCGGCTGGAGGACTCCGGCGGCGAGGCCGAATGGGCGACGCTGCTGTGGGAGGCGTCGTCCCTGCCCGTGCCCCGCCTGGTGCCGGTCGCCGACGCGCTGACGGCGGCGGGCCGGCCGGACGACGGGGAACGGGTGCTGCGGCAGGGCGTGGCCCGTCCCGCCGAGGAGATGGCGGACGCGGTGGCGGCCCTGTGCGACGCGCGGCGCGACCGGGAGGTGCGGTTGCTGATGGACGCGTACGTGCGCACCCGCGTGCCCGCCGAGGCGGCCCGCTGCGCGGCGGGACACCCGGCGCGGATGGTCCCGTTGCTGCTGGAGGCGGCGCGCGGGGTGTCGCAGGACCGCTACTGGGACGTCGTTCACGCGCTGCGGGTCGCGGGGGTGGAGGGCGCGTAACCCCGGGCCGGTTTGCCGCGGGCGCGGGCGACGGCCATGCCCTCGCGGGTGCGCGGCCGAGGCCGAGGCCGAGGCGTCCAGGGCGGGGTGGTCGACGGTGCAGTGGGTGCCGTAATGCGTCAGGATCAGCGGTCCGATCCGCTCGACCACGGTGCCGAACCGCGGAGGCGCCGAACCGGGGCCCCGCAGGATGCGATCGTGCGCTGCCAGCAATTCCGCCACGTCCAGGACCACCGCGGCAGTCAAGCACCACGGTTCCCGCGACGCCAGTGGTTGAATGCGAGCGGGCCTCAGCCTGCAAGCGCCACCGTCGACCGGCATCAGCCCGGATCGTGGTCGGCTACTCCGCTCCATGAGTCACATCGCGTCAGGCGTGGAACTGGCCGTTGAGGTACTCCTCGCGTGGCAGTGAGTCCCATTCGGCGTTGGCGCCGTCGCGCGTCACCATGAACAGGGGACGCGATCGAAGGACCTGCCCGACGAATTGCGCGCGCATGACGACCCCGGAATCGTCCGGTCCTGCGTAGCCTTCGGGCGTGTAGCGGAAGTGTCCGTCCACTGCCTCGGCATACGCGATCGCGTCGCGCTCCAGCTCCGCCAGGTCCCGTCCGGCCAGCATGAGTCCGTCGTGCGTGACCTGGGGACCGTGCACGGCGTCGGCAGCCACGCAGAACAGCCCCACGGCTTGGCTCACATACGCGGTGACGGAAGGAGCCAGGCCTCGACGGTGGACCTCGATCCTCCATGTCGGTGAGAAGATCGCGTGGTCGCGCGGCAACTCGCTGACGCTCGATCGGCCGAGCTTCTCAGCCGCCTCGACCACTTCGTCGACGGTCATACCGAACCGCAGCGGTCCGACACCGACAGCCGGCGAATAGGACCACTGGTCCCGTTCGGCGACTTCGGTAGTGGCTTCGGCCTTGAACTGCATGGTCGCCCCTGTGGAGACAGCTGAAACTTGCGCTGATTGAACAGGTACGGCACCGAAAGGATCAAGGTGCCGTCGTGTCCGGGGTTCGCGTGGGGTGGTCCTGCGGGATTTGCTGCCGCGGGAGGAGCGGGCCGAGGTTCAGGTGGCGGTTCATGTCCAGCTCGCCCGTGACGGCCCGGGCCGCGCCCCCGGCCAGGGACGCGGCCCGCGAGGTCACGGCCGGTGGAGGGAGGCTTCGCACTCCTCCCGTGGCGCGGGGCCGAACACCGGCGTCCAGCCGGCCGGGACCTCACGCCAGTCGGGCCACAGTGAGCGTTCACCGCGGTCGTTGACCAGGACCCGGAACGGCGTCGGGGCGTCGAACGGGGAGGGGATGTCGGTCGCGCTCACGCGTCGAGCTCCTTCAGCCGGGCGGAGACCACCGCGGCCACCGCGTCCAGGTGGCGGCCCTGGGTGATCAGCGGGTGGGTGCAGTCGAGGTCCAGGTTGCGGACCTCGCCGCCTGTGTGCGGCCGCCAGGACTCCCAGGTCAGCCAGTCCTCCGCGCGCGGGGCCGCCGCGGTGAAGAACAGCAGGTCGCCCTCGTACCGCCGGTGGACGTGCTCGCGCATCAGCCGCGCGTTGTGCGGCACGATGTCGACGATCCGGTTGAGCGTGACGTCCGACAGGCCGCCCAGCGGGCTGCCGAGCCGGGCCAGCGTGGCGATCACGTCGTCCTTGGTCGCCTCCACGGTCCGCTCCAGGCCCGCCATCCGCAGCACCGCGGTGAGCGCGTCGCCCTCCTCCGGCGCGGGCCGCTCCCGCCACTGCTCGGCGGGGAACGCGTCGAGCAGCGCCAGCAGGTCGACCTCCTCACCGGCCTCCTGCAGCAGCACCGCCATCGTCTGCGCCAGCGCGCCGCCGACCGACCAGCCCATCAGCCGGTACGGCCCGTGCGGCCGCACCGCGCGGATCCGGCCGACGTACTCGGCGGCCAGCTCCTCCAGCGAGGCGGGCAGCGGGCCGCCCTCCAGCAGCCCGGGCGCCTGCACGCCGTACACCGGCCGGTCCGGGCCCAGCCGTGCGGGAAGCCCCGCGTAGCACCAGGCGATGCCGCCCGCGGGATGCACCACGAACAGCGGCGGCAGGTCGCCGTCGGGGCGCAGCGGCAGCACCACGTCCAGCGCGTCCGAGGAGGCCGGACGGGCGCTGTCCAGCCGGGCGGCGAGCGCCGCGGGCGTCGGCGAGGCGAACAGCGAGCCGAGGGTGAGCTCCGCGCCGAACTCCTCGCGGATGCGCCCCACCAGGCGGATCGCCAGCAGCGAGGAGCCGCCCAGGTCGAAGAAGGCGTCGTCGGCGCCCACCTCGCCCAGCCCCAGCACCTCGGCGAAGATCCGGGCCATCGCCTCCTCGCGGGCCACCGTCGGCCGGCGGCCGACGGACGCCTCGTGGACCGGGACGGGCAGGGCGCGGCGGTCCAGCTTGCCGTTGGGGGACAGCGGGAACTCCTCCAGCGCCACCACGGCCGTCGGCACCATGTGCTCCGGCAGCGTCAGCGCCACCGCCTCGCGCACCGCGAGCGGGTCGGCGGTGCCGGTGACGTAGCCGACCAGGCGCTGGTCGCCGGGCCGGTCCTCGCGGACCAGCGCGCAGGCGCCGTCCACCCCGTCCTGGGCGGCCAACGCGGCCTCGATCTCGCCGAGTTCGATGCGCTGGCCGCGCAGCTTCACCTGGTGGTCGGTGCGGCCCAGGTACTCGACCCCGCCGTCCGCGCGCCACCGCGCCAGGTCGCCGGTGCGGTACATCCGCTCGCCGGGCGGGCCGAACGGGTCGGCTACGAACCGTGAGGCCGTCAGCTCCGGGCGTCCGAGGTAGCCGTCGGCCAGCTGGGCGCCGGCCAGGTAGAGCTCGCCGGGGACGCCGGGCGGGCACGGCTGGAGCGCCGCGTCCAGGACGTACAGCCGGGTGTTCCACACCGGGGCGCCGATCGGCACCGGGCCCTCGTCGCCCGGCAGCACCTCGTGGTACGAGACGTCCACCGCGGCCTCGGTGGGGCCGTACAGGTTGTGCAGCCGCACCCCGGGCAGCCGGCCGGCGAAGGCCCGCGCGGTGTCCCTCGGGAGCGCCTCGCCGCTGCAGAACACCTGACGCAGCGTGGCGCCCACCGTGGCGGCCGACGGCTCGGCCAGGAACAGCTGGAGCATCGAGGGCACGAAGTGGCAGGTGGTGACCTTCTCCTCGTTGATCAGCCAGGTCAGGTAGGCAGGGTCCCGGTGGCCGCCGGGCTCGGCCACCACCAGCGTGGCGCCCACCCGCAGCGGCCAGAAGAACTCCCACACCGACACGTCGAAGGAGGCGGGCGTCTTCTGCAGCACCCTGTCGCCGGGGCCCAGCGGGTACGCGTGCTGCATCCAGCGCAGCCGGTTGTCGATCGCCGAGTGCGGCACCACGACGCCCTTGGGACGGCCGGTGGAGCCGGACGTGTAGATGACGTAGGCCGGGTGCGAGGGCGTCAGCGCCCGCGCCGGGTCGCAGGCCGGGTGGGCGGACACGTCCAGGCCGTCGAGCACCACCAGCGGGGTGACCACGCCGGAGGGCAGCCGCCGGTCGTGGTCGGTGACCGCGCACACCGGCGCGGCGTCCTCGAGCATGTCGGTCAGCCGCTGGGCCGGGTAGTCCGGGTCCAGCGGCAGGTAGGCGGCGCCCGCCTTCACCACGGCCAGCAGCGCGGTCACCAGCTCCAGGGAACGGGGGAGCGCCACCCCGACCACCTTGCCGGGGCCCGCGCCCCGCTCGATCAGGTGACGGGCCAGCCGGTTGGCGCGGGCGTTGAGTTCGGCGTAGGTGAGCGTCGTGCCGTCGAAGACCAGGGCGGGGGCGTCCGGGGTGCGGGCGGCCTGCGCCTCGATCGGGCCGATCAGCGTGGTCGGCGGGAGCTCCTGTGCGGTGTCGTTGAAGTCCCGCACCACCAGGTCGAGTTCATGAGGCAGGGCCACCGGGTGCGCGGCCAGCGGCAGCGTCGGGTCGGCCGCCACCAGGCGGTCGAGGAGCGCCAGGAAGCGATCCTGGTGGAGGGCGACCTCGTCCTCGCGGTAGAGCGCCGGGTTGGCGTCGTGGTCGATCTCCAGGCCGTGCCCGTCGGCGCGGTCGTAGATGTTGACCGTCAGGTCCTCCACCGGCCCGGCGGACAGGCTGCGCAGCCGTGCCGGGGAGCCCGCGAAGTCCACCGCGTAGTCGAAGGGCATCGTGTTGACCATCGGGCCCACCAGCGCGCGCTGTTCACCCAGCAGACCCAGGTCGCGGCGGATGTCCTCGTAGCGGTACCGCTGGTGGCGGCGGGCCGCGCGCAGCGCCAGCACCACCTGGCGCACCAGGGCCGCGAAGGTCTGCCGCGGCTCCACGGACACCCGCAGCGGCAGCACGTTCATCACCATGCCGGGCACCCGCAGCGCGGCCGAGCCCATGCGCCCCATCAGCGGAACGCCGAGCACCACCTCCTGCCGGTGGGTGGCGCGGGCGGTGTAGAGCGCCTGCGCGGCGATCATCACCTCGGGCCAGGTGGCCTTCAGCGCGGACGCGGTCTCCCGCAGCCGGCCGGTGGCCTCGGGGGAGAGGTGGGCGGTGCGGCGCAGGAAGGTCCGGGACGGCTGCGCGCCGCGCCCCGCCAGGTGCGGGGCCTCGGGGCGGTCGGCCAGCAGCTGCGACCAGTGCGCCCGGTCGGCCTCCAGCGCCTCGCCGGAGCGGTACTCCAGGTCGGCCGCGACCAGCTCGGCCAGCGGCCGGAAGGCCGTCGCGGGCGGCTCCTCGCCGCGGGCGAAGGCGGTGTACGCCTCCGCGGTGCGGCGGCCCAGCAGGGTGTAGCCGTAACCGTCCATCACCAGGTGGTGGATCCGCTGGTACCACAGCCAGCGCTCGTCCCCGGTGCGCAGCAGCGCCTGCGTGAACAGCGGCTCCGCGCCGCCGAGGTCGAACGGCCGCGCCAGGTCGGCGCGCATCCACTCCTCGGCGCGCGCCGCCGGGTCGTCGGCGTCCCGGAGGTCGAGCACCTGGAAGGGCAGCTCCACCTCTTCCAGGACGCGCTGGCGCGGCCCCTGCGGCGTCTCCACCAGGCGCACGCGCAGCGCGTCGGCCTCCCGGACGACCAGCCGGAGGGCACGGGCGAAGAGGTCCGGGTCCAGCGGGCCGTCGATCTCGGCGCACTCGGCCGTGTTCAGCGCCGGGCTGGCGGGGTCCAGCGCCTGCGCGTACCACATGCCCGACTGCGCGGCGGTGAGCGGGAGTTCGGACGGTGAGTCCTCGGTGTGCGCCCCGGTGGGGGCGGGCGTGGCGACGGTCATGAGGCCGCCCCCAGCAGCCGCGCCCAGGCCTCGACGGCCGGCTGCTCCGCGAGGTCGGCGAAGTCGGCGCCGACGCCGTGGTCGCGGCGCCAGCCCTCGAGCAGCGTCATGATGCGGACCGAGTCGAGGCCGTAGTCCACGAGGTTCTCGTCCACCGGGATCTCGGCGGGGTCCTCGCCGAGACAGTCGGCGACGTCGGCGTGGATCTGGTGCAGGGTGAGGGCCATCGCGCGGATCAGTCCTTCTCGGTCAGCGCGCCCAGCAGCGCGTCGGTGGTGGTGACGGCCGCGCAGCGGCCGGCGGCCCAGCGCAGGGCCATGTCGTGGTCGGCGCGGCTGAAGTCGGCGACGGCGTCGGCGACCAGGTAGGCGCGGATGTCGCGCTGCCAGGCGTCCGCCGCGCTCATCAGCACGCCGATGTGGGCGTAGACGCCGGTGACGATCAGCTCGTCGCGCCCCCACCCGGCCATCAGGCCGGCCAGTTCGGTGCGGACGAAGGCGCTGTACTTCCACTTGCGCAGCAGCGTGTCGCCCGGCGCCGGTGCCACGATCTCGGGGGTGGTCAGCTTCTCGGGGTCGTCGGCGACGCCCGGCCCCCAGAAGTCCAGCTGGAGACCGCGCTCCTCGGCCGTCTGGCCGCCCTTCTGCGCGGAGTACACGACCGGGACGCCGG
Organism: Streptomyces sp. CO7; assembly: GCF_053474865.1. Lineage (NCBI taxonomy): Bacteria > Bacillati > Actinomycetota > Actinomycetes > Kitasatosporales > Streptomycetaceae > Streptomyces > Streptomyces sp. CO7. The sequence goes on along the minus strand of NZ_JBRIOU010000176.1, from coordinate 1,056 downwards.
CCGCCCGGGCGGCGGCGATCAGCCGGGCGGTGTTGGCGAGCATGCCGGTCAGCGGCTGCTCACCGGCCGGGAAGGACCCGAGGAAGTGGTTCTGCAGGTCGTGCACGAGCAGCACGGCGCGCCGGGGGTCCGCCGTCCAGGAGACCCGGTTGGCGGGCAGCTCGTCCGGTGCGGGCAGCGGGTAGGGGGCGATGGCGGGAAGTGCCATGGAACGTGTCGGGCCTTTCACTGATCCTGGGGGGAGTCCGCGGCTGCCCGCAGCCCCTTCTTGCTGACCTTGCCGACGCCGGTCTGCGGGAACTCCTCGACGAACTCGACGAGGTCGGGCACCTTGTAGGCGGCGATGCCCTGCTCGCGCACGAAGCGCTTGACCGTGACGGACTTCAGCGGCTCGGCGTCCTTGCGCAGGACGACGTAGGCGAGGCTGCGCTCGCCGAGGTACTCGTCGGGAACGGCGACCACGGAGACGTCGTGGACCGAGGGGTGGCGGAGGATGACGTTCTCCACCTCCTCCGGGGCGATCTTCTCGCCGCCGCGGTTGATCTGGTCCTTGGCACGGCCCTCGACGACCAGGTGGCCGGTCGGGGTGCGGCGCACGATGTCGCCGGTGCGGTAGAAGCCGTCCTCGGTGAAGGACCGCAGGTTGTGCTCGGGAGCCCGCCAGTAACCGCGGATGGTGTACGGGCCGCGGGTGAGCAGGTGCCCGAACTCGCCCTCGGCGACGTCCCGGTCGTTGTCGTCGACGATGCGGATCTCGTCGTCGGGGGAGATGGGCAGGCCCTGGGTGGAGACGATCGTCTCCAGCGGGTCGTCCAGACGGGTGTAGTTGACCAGGCCCTCGGCCATGCCGAAGACCTGCTGCAGGCGGCAGCCGAAGGCCGGCTCGAAGCGGCGGGCCGCCGCCTCGCTGTACTTGGCGCCGCCCACCAGCACCGACCGCAGGCTGGAGAGGTCGTGCGAGCCGGCCGCGGCGGCGTCGGTCCAGACGATCGCCAGCGGCGGGACCAGGCCGGTCATGGTGATCCGCTCCCGCTCGATCAGCGGGAAGGTGGTGGC
>NZ_JBRIOU010000175.1:0-19651 GCF_053474865.1 Streptomyces sp. CO7 | reverse complement strand
GCCCACCGCCCTCGGTCGAGCGTCCTTCGGTCAGGCGGCGCAGCGCGGTGGCGGAGGCCGGGTCGCCGGGCCGGGTGACCAGCACCCAGAAGCCGGTGCCGGAGGGGAAGCCCCGCTCGGCGGCGGCGAGAGCCGCCGCCGAGCCGCCCTCGAGCAGGCGACGCATCGACTCGGCGTCCCGGTCCCAGCCGTCGTGCTGGCGGGGCGCCTCCCGGTGGGCGCGGATCAGCCGGGCGCGCACGGCGTCGGCCCAGTCGTCGTACAGCTCGCGGGCATCCAGCACCCGCTCGGCCGGGATGCCGGCGGCCTCGGACAGCTCGCGCGCACGGGCCCAGATGGCGCGCTCGGAGATCCGCACCGAGCCGAGGACCACGTCGATGGGAATGCCCTGCCGAGCACGGGTGACGGCGAGCTGTTCGACGACCGTCAGCTCCGCCTCGGTCGGGGCCCGGCGGCCGGCCAGCGCGCGGGCGGCCGCGGTGAGCAGCACCCTCGTGTGACCGGTGATGTCGGAGACCGGCAGGGTGGCCGACTCCTGCACGTGGCTGCGCACCGCGGCGACCACCTGCGGGAGCAGATCCTCGTCGGCGAGCACCCGCTCGATCAGGTCGACGAACGCCTGCCAGTCGTGCTCCTCGGCCTTCACGGCCGCATCGTTCCACAGGTTGTGGCGGGCCACAATCAGGCCCTCGAACGCGGTGGCCGCGGCCAGTCCGCGAGGAGGTGCGGCGACCTAGCGTTGTGACCGCCACCAGACGAAGCCCCCGGCCTCAGGGCCGCCCGGGCCGTCGGTCCCACCGCCCGGAACAGGAGAAGGAACGCGCATGAGCAATCCCGCCCGCGTCGCCGTCATCGGCGCCGGCGCCGCCGGACTGGCCACCACCAAGGCGCTGCTCGACATCGGCGCGGACGTCGTCGCCTACGAGAAGGGCGACCGGCCCGGCGGTCTCTGGGACCGCCACAACGGCAGCGGCCTCTCCCCGGCGTACGACTCGCTCCACCTGAACACCAGCAAGGGCCGCACCCAGTTCGCCGACCACCCGATGCCTGCCGACTGGGTCGACTACCCGTCGGCGTCGCTGGTGGCCGGCTACCTCGCCGACTACGCCGACACCTTCGGCGTGACCGGGCGCATCCGGTTCGGCAGCACCGTGACCCGCATCGAGCGCGAGGAGACGGGCCCTCGGGCCGGGGCCTGGACGGTGACGACGGAGGACGGCAGCGCGGACCGGTACGACGCCGTCGTCGTAGCCAACGGCCACAACTGGGACCCCCGGCTGCCCGAGCCGGGCTACCCCGGGACCTTCGACGGCGTCCAGATGCACGCCCACGACTACCGCGCCCCGGAGGTCTTCCGGGACCGTCACGTGCTGGTCGTCGGCATGGGCAACTCGGCCATGGACATCGCCGTCGACGCCTCCTACGTGGCCGCCTCGCCGGTGCTCCTCTCGGCCCGCCACGGCGTGCACATCGTCCCGAAGTACCTCTTCGGCCGCCCTGCCGACGCCACCGGCGGCGCCCTCGCCGTGCTTCCGTGGCGGATCCGCCAGCGGCTGGCGGAGACCATGCTGCGTGTCGCGGTCGGCCGGCCCGAGGACTACGGCCTGCCGACCCCGGCGGGCGGCCTGTTCCAGAACCATCCGACGATCAGTGACACCGTCCTGCACCGGCTGACCCACGGCGAGGTGGTGGCACGTCCGGGGATCGAGCGGCTCGACGGCGACCGCGTCGTCTTCACCGACGGCCGTGCCGAGCGCGTCGACACCATCGTGTGGGCCACCGGCTACCGCGTCACCATCCCCTTCCTCTCCGAGCGGTGGATCGGCGCCGACCCGGAGAAGCTGCGGCTGCACCACCGCGTCTTCCACCTCGACGACCCGAGCCTGGCCTTCGTCGGCCTGATGCAGTCCACCGGCGCGGCGCTGCCGGTCGTGGAGGCGCAGGCGAAGCTGGTCGCGGCGCACCTCGGCGGCCGCTACGCCCTGCCGGGCGTCGACGAGCGTCGCAGCATCGCCGACCGGACGCTGCGCGACGCCCGGGCCCGGTGGGGGGACAAGCGCCCCGCGATGCGCATCGACTTCGACGCCTACGTCGCCTCCGTGCCGCGCGAGCTCGCCGCGGGCAGGAAGCGGCTGGCCGCCCACGGCGGCGCGTTCGAACCCCGCCTCACCGGCACCGACACCGAAGCCGGCAGCGGCACCGGAGCCGGCACGAGCGCCGGCGCCAGCTCCAGCACCGACGCCACCGCGTCCCACACCACCGACGAGGTCTCCGCATGAGCCTGCGCAACGCCACCGGTCTGCGCGTCCTGATCACCGGGGCCTCCGGCACGTTCGGCCGGGCGCTCGCCACCGAGCTGATCGGCCGGGGCGCGCACGTCGTCGGGCTCGACGTCGCACCGCGCGACGACGACCCGATGACGGTCGTCCCCTGCGACCTCACCGACGACGCCGCCGTGCCCGCGGCCGTGGCCATCGCCCTGGCGGAGCTCGGCGGGCTCGACATCCTGATCAACAACGCCGGCATCGGCGGCCCCGCCCCGGCCGAGCTGCCGCCGGGAGAGGAGGTCCGACGCCAGCTCGACATCAACCTGCTCGGCACCTGGCGTGTCAGTGCTGCCTGCGTTCCGGCGCTCGTCGCCTCGCGCGGCCGCGTCGTCATGCTCACCTCCCGGATGGCCGTCGTGCAGCTGCCGCTCGCCGCGGCGTACGGCGCCTCCAAGCGCGCTCTGGTCGCCTACGCCGACGCGCTGCGCCTGGAGCTCGGCACGCACGTGGGCGTCACCTGCGTCTACCCGTCGGCGGTGCGCAGCCCGATCCACGACTCGACCGCCAGGGCGGGCCTGTCGCTGGAGGGCATGAGCTCGTACGAGCCGCTCGAGGGCGTGGTGCACACCGTGCTGCGCGCGGCCCTCTCACCGCGGGCGCTCCGGGACCTGCCGACCACGCGCCGTGGCGCGGTGGAGTTCTTCCTCGCCCGCCACCTGCCGTCGCTGACCGACCGGATCGTGCGGCGCACCTTCTCCTCCCGCATCCGGTCGGGCGCCTTCCGTGACGCCGAGCTCGCGGCCGGTGCGGTGGCGCGGCACGCGGAGGCCGGGCGGTGAGGGCCATGGACACGCTTCCCGCTCCCGACGGACCCGGCTCCCCCGTCGGACCGGGCCCACACGTCGGACCGGGGACCGCCGTCGCGGAGGACGGGGAGCCGGCACGGGCCGGGCGCGGACCGCTGCTGCGGTACGCCGCCGGCTCACTCGGCATGGGCGCCTGGGTGACGGTCCCGGGCCTGCTCCTGCTGTACTTCCTGACCAACACCCTCGGCGTCTCCCCGCTGATCGCCGGCCTGGCGCTGCTGATCCCCAAGGTCGTCGACGCGGTCGTCCATCCCGTCTTCGGCACCCTCTCGGACCGCCAGGCCCGCCGGCGGGGGAACCGTCGCGGGATGATGCGCTGGGGTCTGCTGCTGGGCGCCGCCATGATCGCGATGTTCACCGTCCCCGGCGGGTTGCACGGCACGCCGGCCGCCGTCTGGGTCGCCGCCTGGTACGTCGTCGGGAACCTCCTCTTCGCGGCGTTCCAGGTGCCCTACCTGACCACGCCCTCGGACCTGCGGGTCGGCTCCCACGAGTCCGCCCGCGTCTTCATGGTGCGGATGGTGCTGCTCACCGTCGGCCTGCTGGTGGCCGGTGTCCTGGCCCCGGTGCTGGTCGCCGACGCGCAGCGCGGCAGCTACACCCGGATGGCGTTCGTCTTCGCCGCCCTCATGCTGGTAACGGCGCTGGTGGCGATCCGCGGCGTCCGCCGGCTCAACGACACCTGCGGCTTCCGGGAGCCCGCCGCGCATTCCCAGTCCGCCCTCGCCGACCTGCGGCTCGCCTGGGCCGACCGTGGTTTCCGGCTGCTGGTGCTCTCCTACCTCTTCACGGGGACGACCACCCACCTGGTGCTCGCGGCCGTGCCGTTCTACGCCGAGCACGTCCTCGGCCGCTCGGGCCTGACCGCTGTCCTGATGGGCGCGTTCCTCGGCCCCGCGATGATCACCTCGCCGGTGTGGCTCCGTGTCTCCGGGCGGATCGGCAAGCAGCGCGGGCTGCTGCTCGCCCAGCTGCTGTTCGTCCTCGGCAGCGTCGTCCTCGTCGCCGGGGACCACGTGCCGGTGGCGGTCACCGTCGCTGTCGTCGCCCTGCTGGGCACGTCCTTCGCCGGGCTGCAGCTGCTGGCGTTCTCGATGGTGCCGGACGCCGTGGCCGCCGCCGAGCGCCGCGGACACTCGCGGGCCGGCGCCTACACCGGCGTATGGACGGCCACCGAGGCCGTCGGAACCGCAGCGGGCCCGTACGTCTACTCGGCCGTGCTGGCCGTCGGGGGCTTCGCGGCCTCGGTCGACGGGGAGGGCGTGACGCAGACCGCGGGCGCCGTCCAGGCCGTGCTCATCGGGTTCACCGCCGTGCCGGCGGTCCTCATGGCCGTCGCCTGGCTCGTCCAGCGGCGCTGCGGAATCGATCAGCTCGCGGACGCGACGGCGACGCGGTGACCGGTGACGCGGTGACCTGTGACGTGATGACGTGATGATCGGCGACATCGGCGCGCTCGGCACCCTCGTCGGCCTGGCCGCCGTCCTGGTCGGGGCGATCGCCCAGGCCGCGACGGGCATGGGCTTCTCGCTGGTCGTCGCGCCCTGCCTCGTGGCGGTGATGGGGCCCCGCGACGGCGTTGCGGTGCCGCTCGTCCTCGCGGCCCTCTCCTCGGTGGCGCCGTTGTGGAGCAACCGCTCCCACGTCGAGCCTCGGGCGGTCGCCCGTCTGCTCCTGCCGACGCTGGCGTTCACCCCCGTCGTCGCCTGGGCGGTCCGCGACGTCGAGACCCGTTGGCTCGCCCTGGCGGGAGGCGTGGGCGTCGTCGGGGCCACGCTCCTGCTCGCCGGCGGCCTGCGCTCCCCGTGGCTCAAGCGTCGCGAAGCGGTGGTCGTCGTCGGGGCCGCGAGCGCCGCGCTCAACGTGGTCGGAGGAGTCGGGGGCCCGCCCGTCGGCCTGTACGTGGCCAACGCCGGGTGGGAGCCGCGCAAGGCCCGCGGCACCCTGCAGGCGTTCTTCGGCATCCAGAACCTCGTGACCGCCCTCGTCCTCGGCCTCGTGCTCCCCGACCCGGCCCAGCTGGCCGCGCTCACCCTCGGGACGGCGGCCGGGCTGCTGCTCTCCGGCCGGACGGGGGCGGCCACCGTGCGTGCCGGGATCCTGGCCGTCTCACTGTTCGGCGGCGTCTGGCTGGTGGCCGGCGCCGTCTCGTAGGCCCCGGCCGCCCGGGGGACGCCAGCCGCCGGCGAGGATGTCGAAGATCTCCTCGCCGGCGGCCCTGCGGTCCTTCTGTCCCCGGGCGAGGACCGGGACCTCCAGGACGAAGCGGGCGAGGGTGACGCAGGCCAGGTTGCCGTGCTCCACTCCGAACTCGTCGGCGAGCGCCGCGCCGAGGGTGTCGGTGTGGCGGGCCCACATGCGTTCGGCGTAGGCGCGCAACGCGGGTGTGGAGTCGACCAGCCGGAAGAACTCCTCGTTCTGCGGGTGGTCGGCGATCGGCAGCCAGGTGTCGAGGACGTGCCGGCGCAGTGCCTCGAGGACGCCCGCACCCTCCGCGCGCTGTCGCACCGCGGCGATCAGCTGCGTGTCGATGCTCTCCTCCTGGTCGAAGACGAGAGCCTCCTTGCCGGTGAAGTGCTTGAACACCGTGGTGGTCGACACGTCGGCCTCGTCCGCCACGTCCCGGACGCTCACCTGGTCGTATCCCCGCTCCAGGAAGAGACGGAGCGCGGCGTCGGCGATCGCCTGCCTGGTGGCCGCCTTCTTGCGTTCGCGGCGGCCGACGGGGGCTTCGGCGGGGGGTTCGGTCATGAGCGTGAGCCTATCCGACAACGGCATCCGCCAATTAGCGGACTCTCGAAAAAAGTTGTCGGATTACACTTTTGCTCCTACTCTCCTCCTGACGTCCCGCCTTCCGGCGCCCGGACGTCTCCCGCGACCACCGATGAGGAGCGACCCTTGACCTCTCCGCACCCCACCCGCGCACGGATCAGCATCGTCGGGGCCGGTCCCGGCGGACTGACCTGCGCCCGCGTCCTTCAGCAGCACGGCATCCATGCCACCGTCTTCGACCGCGACGCCCGCCCCGAGGCGCGCGACCAGGGCGGGAGCCTGGATCTGCACGCCGACAACGGTCAGATCGCCCTGCGCGAGGCCGGCCTCCTGGAGAGGTTCTTCGAACTGGCCCGCCCCGAAGGCCAGGAGATGCGTCAGCTGGACCCGTCGGGCGAGCTCACGTTCCACCGGATGCCGGAAGCCGGCGAGCTGTTCAAGCCCGAGATCGACCGCGGACAGTTGCGCGACATGCTGCTCGACTCGCTGCGCCCCGGCACCGTGCGCTGGGGCCGGGGCGTGGAGCAGGTCGGCGGCCCGGCCCAGGGGCCGCGGCGGCTGCGCTTCGCCGACGGCAGCACCGTCGAAGCCGATCTGGTCATCGGCGCGGACGGCGCCTTCTCCCGGGTCCGCCCCGCCGTCTCCCCCGCGACCCCCGGGTACAGCGGTGTCAGCTTCCTCGAGGCGTGGTTCTCGGACGTCGACCGGTGTCATCCCGAGATCGCCGAACTGGTCGGTCAGGGCGCAGCGCACGCGGCCGACGGCGAGCGCGCCCTGTTCGCCCAGCGCAGCAGCGGTGACCGGATCCGCGTCTACGTCGTCCAGCGTGTCCCCGCCGACTGGATCACCGCGCGCGGTCTGCGGCGCGAGGACACGGCGGACATCCGCGCCCTGCTCCTGGAGCGATTCGCCCAGTGGTCGCCCCGGCTGCGCCGGATGATCACGGACAACGAGGGCGCCTACGTGGACCGCCCCATCCTCGCCCTGCCCGTGCCGCACATCTGGGAGCACGACCCCACGGTGACCCTGCTCGGCGACGCGGCCCACCTCATGCCGCCGCTCGGCGTCGGCGTGAACCTCGCCATGCTCGACGCCTGCGAGCTCGCCCTCGCCCTCGCGCACGCCGCCACCGTCGACGACGCCGTCCGCGCCTACGAGACGACCATGCTTCCCCGCTCGACCGAGATGGCGAAGATGCTCGACGGCGCCACCGCACACCTCCTCGAAGCCGAGGGGCCCGGGCCGGACGAGGACGCCCGGCGGTGAGGGGCGACGCCGGCGCCCCGGGGTGTCAGCGCCGCGAGTCGTCGGACCCGACGACGAGTACCGGCGAGCAGCCCGACCGCTCGGAGAGCTCCAGATGCCTCACTGGGTGTAGAACGTGGCGTCGGCCCGGTCGGTCGCCGTGCCGAGGGCCTGCACCTGCAGCAACTGGTCGAAGTGGCGGATGTAGCGGCCCGGGAAGTTGGACGACTCGTAGGAGACGCCGGCGGAGTCGGCGAGTCCGGCCCGCGCCGACCAGGACGCGTCGCCGCGGAACACGGCCGTGCCGTCGTTCTTCTCCACCCGCACCTCGAAGTTCCGGTGACGCAGGAAGTAGCCCGGGAAGTTGGCCGACTCCAGGGAGACGGTGCCGTTGCCGGCCAGTCCGGAGACGACACGGAACTGCGAGTCGGCCAGCGGGCTGACGTTCGCGTCGGTCCTCGCGCGGAACTCCCAGTGGCGGACGAAACGGTCGGGGAAGTTGTACGAGGAGAGCCGGACCGGCGTCACGCCGTCGGCGACCGGTATCCCGAAGTCGGGTGTGCCGTCGGCCTTCCAGTAGATCTTCTGGACGCGCGTCCGGCGGTTGGGGTCGTTGAGGGGGTCGCCGCTGATGTCCCGGTAACCGCGGTCGTGGTAGACGAGGATGTCCGACCTGCCGTCCTCGGAGACCGTGAACTGGTTGTGCCCGGGGCCGTACTGGCCGGTGGCGGCGTTGCTCGCGAAGACCGGGCCCGCGTTTTTGGTCCACGACGACGCCTTCGTCAGGTCGGCGGAGGCGGACGCCGTCAGCATGCCCATGCAGTAGTTGGCGTCCGTCGCACTGGCCGAGAAGGTCATGAAGACCTTGCCCCCGCGCTGGATGACGGCCGGGCCCTCGTTGACGGTCTGGCCTCCCGCAGTCTCCCACGAAGCGGTCGGCCGGCTGAGCATGACCGGCGTACCCGTGATGGTCCACGGGTTGGACATCCGTGCCAGGTAGAGGTTGGTGCCGGCGCCGACCGCAGGGTCGTTCTGCGCCCAGGCGAGATAGCGGGTGCCGTTCACGGCGAAGGTCGTCGCGTCCAGCGAGAAGGTGTCGAGGGGCAGGGCGATCCGGCCCTTCTCCGTCCACGTCCCGGTGACCGGGTTCGCGGCGGCGCACTCGAGGACGTACGGCCGGATCCTCCACACGTCGTTCGCGTCTCCGGCGGCGAAGTGGACGTACCACTTGCCGTCCACGAAATGGAGTTCGGGCGCCCAGATGTGGGAGCCCATCGCGCCACTGGCGTGCTTGGTCCACACGGTCGTCTCGGCGGCCGAGGACAGCCCTTGGATGGTGGTGGCGCGGCGCAGCACGATCCGGTCGTAGGCGGGCACGGTGGCGGTGAAGTAGTAGTAGCCGTCGGTGTGCTTGTGGATGTGCGGGTCGGCCCGCTGCTCGACGAGCGTGTTCCGGTACGTCACCCCCGGCGACGCCGGCACCGCCGCGTGGGCGGTGGTGGCCGTGGTGCCGGCAAGGGTGGCGACGGCCGAGCCGGCGATGACACCGAGGGCCGAGCGGCGGGTAAGGCCAGGTCTCACGACTACTCCCTTGCGGGGCGGGGGTGCGGGCGCCGGACGTTCACACACTGTCGATGTACCGAGCACGGCTCGTGGCCTCGGCGAGAGGCTAGGTTCCGCGGATCACGTCGTCAACGGTCTCCGCCGACATCCGGCCCCCGGTGGTGGCGGCACACGGCGAAGAGCCGTGGCGGAACGAAAAGCGACTGGTCGCGGCGCGAGCGGGCAGGCGGGTCTCGCACGCGGGTCACAACCGACACGCGGCGCATTTCCCCCCTTACCGTCCGAACCTCAGGAGTTCCGCGTGATGATTGTCGGCGTGATAGCCGCTTGTGTCGTCCTGGCCGTGCTCGCCTTCCTGCTCCCCCGGCTGTCCCGGCACCCGCAGAACGGCGCGCAGCGCGCGCTGGGAGCGGGTTCACGCACCGGGTCCAAGGCACCCGGCCCGCTGGGGCGCCTGCTCAGCAAGCCCTTCAGCTCCAGTTCGCGTGCCGTGGGCCGCAGCGGTTCCGCCGGCCGGCGGGCGCGCGGACGCCTGCCGTTCTGATCACCGGGAGAGGACGAAGTGGACGAGCCCGAGGACGAACTTCTCGACGGCCTGACGGTGAACGAGCAACGGCCGGAGAAGCCGGTCCTGCTCAACGCCGACGGCAGCCCCATCAAGACCTGGCAGGAGAACCATCCCTACGCCCAGAAGGTGCGCCGGGCCGAGTACGACCGCCGGAAGCGGGCTCTGCAGATCGAGCTGCTGAAGATGCAGCGCTGGGTGAAGGAGACCGGCCAGCGGATCGTCGTGGTCTGCGAGGGCCGGGACGCGGCCGGCAAGGGCGGCACCATCCAGCGGTTCACCGAGCGGCTGAACCCGCGCGGCGCCCGCGTGGTGGCACTGGAGAAGCCCACCGAACGGGAGGCGGGCCAGTGGTACTTCCAGCGTTACGTGTCCCATCTGCCCGCCCGCGGTGAGATCGTCTTCTTCGACCGTTCCTGGTACAACCGGGCGGGCGTCGAGCGGGTGATGGGCTTCTGCACGGAGGAGGAGTACCAGCGGTTCCTGCGGCAGGCGCCGATGTTCGAGCGGATGCTCACCGACGACGGCATCCTGCTGGTGAAGTTCTGGTTCTCCGTCTCCCGGGCCGAGCAGCGCACCCGGTTCGCCATCCGGCAGGTCGACCCGGTACGCCGGTGGAAGTTGTCGCCGACGGACCTGGCCTCGCTGGACCGCTGGGACGAGTACACGACCGCGAAGGTCGAGATGTTCCGCGCCACGGACACGCCGCACGCCCCGTGGACGGTGGTGAAGAACAACGACAAGCGGCGCGGCCGCCTGGAGGCGATGCGCAGCCTGCTCGACCGCTGCGCGTACCCGGCCAAGGACCACACCGTCGTGGGCACACCCGACCCGCTGATCGTCGGCTCGGCCGACACCCTGCTGGAACCCGGCGAGGAGCCCGCCGACCTCTCCCCCACCCCGCTCGCCGGTGACCGCCGCGGCCCCGGACTCCATCCCGGCCGCGAGGACGAAAGGCCGAAGGGGCCGGGTGGAGCCGCCTGACCGTCGTGTCGCGGAGCCGCGGCGAAGCGGGAGGCGGACCGGTGCCGATGTGAGACCCTCCCCCCCACGTGACGTCGGCGCCTGCGCCGGCTCGCCGGCCTCGCGCCCTGCGGTGGCCGACTCCCCTGGCAGGGACGGCAGCGGTGAGAGCAGAGCAAGCGGGAAGGACCGCACCCTGGGCGAAGGCCCTGGCTGCGGTCCTTCTCACGCCCGTACTGGTCCTCGTCACCCTGCACGCCGTCGGCGAGTACCGCGAGTCGGGCCGGGAGCGCGGTGCCTTCGAGGCGACCCGGACGGACGCGGCACGGTTCGCCGACGCCCTGGTCGCGGCCAGGGACCGCACCCCGTCCGACGAGGACGTCCGGGCCGTCCTCCACCGGGCGGCAGGCGCCGGCCCGCGCACCGGGGCGCTCATCGGGGTGCACCCCACGCAGCACGGCACCCGCGTTGTCGTCCGGTTCTCCCGCCCGTACGAGCGGAGCCTCGCGGTCCTGGGCCCGGCCGAGGCCGTGGCCAGGCGCTGCTTCACCGTGGATCTGCCGGCGACCGGCCCGCCCCGCGCCCACGTCACGGCCCACAGCCCCGAGACGTCCTGCCGGTCCGTGGCCGCCACCTCACCGAACTGAGCGGCAGGCCACAGATCTTCGACGCTACGGAGCCGTGTGGTAGTAGCGGGTGCACTCGCTGACCATGCCGTCGTCGGCGATGCGGAAGACGTCGACGAAACGTGTGCACGGGTGGTCCGGGACGACGCGCCGGCCCTCGGCGACCACGCTGCGGTCGGCGGCCACCAGGTGGTCGATCTCGTGACGGGCCTGGGCGGTGCCGTGGCGGAGGTGGGCGCGGACGACCTCGGCGCGGCCGTGGACGGGGGGCATGCCGGGCAGCTCCAGGACCACGCATTCGTGCATCAGGGAGGCGCAGGAGTCCGCGTCGCCCGCGTCGAGGTAGTCGTAGACCAGACGGACGTGGTCCATGCCTGCGGCGGTGATCAGGTCGGTCGCTCCCGAGAGCGCGGCTGCCGGCTGGTCGTGACTCGTCATCGGGCTGTACCCCTTTCGTTCTCCCTCCCGAGTCTGGGCGGCGGGGCCAACTCTTCGCTATCCCGGCACTATCCTCGCCCGACATATGCACGCCATGGACAGAACAGTGACATATGTGGAGACTGTTCGAAGCCGCTCTTGCCTCGTCAACTCATGTGTCTCGGTGGGGGATTCGTTGACCGACCTCATGACGGAGGAGGAGCAGGACGTCCCTCCGGCGCCGCGCCCGTCCTTCCGGATTCTCGGACCGCTGCAGGTGCAAGGTGCCGACGGTCCGCTGCGGGTGCCGCCCGGCCGCCAGGAGGTGATCCTCGCCGCGCTGCTGCTGGAGGCCAACCGGGTGGTCAGCACCGGTTATCTGGTCGACCTCATCTGGGAGGACGTTCCGCCGGAGACCGCCCGCACCCAGGTGCAGATCTGTGTGTCGCGCCTGCGGAAGCTGCTGGCCGGTGCGGACGCGGAGGTCTCGATCACCACCCGGGCTCCCGGGTACGTGCTGCACACCGACGCGAGCAACGTGGACGCCGCGCTGTTCACCGCGGGGGTGTCGCGGGCCAGGCGGCTGCGGGAGCGGGGCGACGCGCAACGGTCCGTGGAGGAGCTGAGGGCCGCGGTGGCCCTGTGGCAGGGGGACTGCCTGCCGGGGCTGGACAGCGGTGCGCTCGCGAACAGGGCGCGGCAGCTCGACGAGGAGCGGCTCACCGCCGTCGAGCTGCGGATCCAGCTGGAACTCGGGCTCGGGCGGCACGACCGGCTGGTGGGCGAGCTGCAGCTGCTCACCCACGAGCACCCGCTGCGGGAGAAGCTGCGCGGCCAGCTGATGCAGGCGCTGTACTGGTCGGGCCGGCAGGCCGAGGCGCTCGAGGTGTTCCGCACGGGGCGGCGGCTGCTCGACGAGGAGCTCGGGCTGGAGCCGGGCCGGGAGCTCAAGGACCTGGAGTCGGCGATCCTCACGGGCACGCTCACCCCGCCCGCCGGCCCGGCTCCGGACGTCCCGGGGCGGGCCGCGGAGGCACAGGCGCAGCCCGGTGCGGACGCGGAGGCCCGGCCGGAGGAGTCCTCGGCACGGGTCGAGACCTCCCGGCAGGAGGCCGTGCCGCATCAGCTTCCGGCGGCGACCGCCGACTTCGTCGCGGACGCGGCGCAGCTGGCGGCGCTCGAGGAGGCACTGACCGGAGGGCCGGAGCGGACGACGGTGGGTCTGGCGGCGGTCACCGGGAAGCCGGGCACCGGCAAGTCGGCCCTGGCCGTCGAGGTGGCGCACCGGTTGTCGGACTCGGCGTTCCCGGACGGGCAGCTGTACTGCGACCTGCGGGGGACGACCGGCGCCCCGGTCACCCCGGAGGAGGTGCTGGGGCGCTTCCTGAGGGCGCTGGGCATTCCGGGGCAGCTGGTCCCGGAATCGCTGGACGAGCGGGCGGAGATGTACCGCTCGAGACTGGCGTCCCGCCGGGTGCTGGTGGTGCTGGACGACGCGGCGAGCGAGCGGCAGGTGCTGCCGCTGCTTCCGGGGAGCCGTCACTGCGCGGTGCTGGTCACCAGCCGGACCCGGCTGACCGCGTTACCGGGAGCGCACCGCGTCGAGCTGGACGTGCTGGGCGAGGACCGGGCGCTGGAGTTGCTGGCCCGGATCGTCGGACGGGAGCGGGTGACGACGGAGGCGGTGGCGGCGGAGGCGCTGGTGCGCACCGTCGGCAGGCTGCCGCTGGCCCTGCGCATCGTGGCGGCCCGGCTGGCGGCGCGGCCGCACTGGTCGCTGGCGTCGATGGTGCAGCGGCTGGCCGACGAGCGGCACCGGCTGGACGAGCTGACGCACGGTGAGATGACCATGCGGGCGAGCCTGGCCCTGACGTACGACGGGCTGGCCCCGGACGACCGCCGGCTGCTGCGGCTGCTGAGCATGGCCCAGGCGCCGACCCTGCCGAGCTGGCTGGCGGGCGCCCTCCTGGACGACGGCCGGCCCTTCCCGTCGGATCTGATGGAGCCGCTGGTCGACGTGCAGATGCTGGACGTCGCCGGAGTGGAGCGCAGCGGTGGTTTCCGGTACCGCTTCCACGAGATCATCCGGGTGTACGCACGGGAGCGGCTGGCGGCCGACCCTCCCGGGGAGCGGGGGGCGGCGCTGGCCCGGATGGGCGGTGGCTGGATGTACCTCGCGCAGGAGGCCCACCGGAAGCTGTACGGCGGGGACTTCACCGTGCTGCGCGGAGACGCCCCGCGTTGGGAGCCGCCCGCCGCGTACACCCAGGAGCTGCTGGGGGATCCGCTGGCCTGGCTGGAGGCCGAGCAGGCCGCCCTGTGCCGCATGGTGGAGCACGCGGCCGAGGAGGGGCTGCACGACCTGTGCTGGGACCTGGCGACGACGCTGGTCACGTTGTTCGAGGTCAGAGGTCTGTACGACCTGTGGGAGCGGACGCACCTGTGCGCCCTGACGGCGGCCCGCAAGGCGGGCAATCTGCGGGGCACCGCGGCGGTGCGTGCCTCGCTCGGCTCGCTGTACATGAGCCGCAGCCAGTTCGACGCGGCGCGGCAGGCGCTGACCTCGGCGCTGGACGTCTTCCAAGCGCTGGACGAGCCCACGGGCGAGGGCCTGTGCCGCCGGGACCTGGCCCTCATCGCCCGGACGGGCGGTGACGACGCCTCGGCGCTGGAGCTGTACGCGCGGTCGCTGGCGGACTTCGACCGGGCGGGGGACGTGGTGGGGCGGGCGATCGTGCTGACGCAGAGCGCCCACATCCGGATGCGGCAGGGCGAGTTCGCGGCGGCGCAGGCCCAGCTGGACGAGGCTTTGGACACGTACGACGCGGTGGGTTACGTCGGCGGCCGGGCGCGCACGTTGCGGCGGGTGGGCCAGTTGCTGCTGGAGCAGGGCAAGAGCGATCTGGCGGTGCTGACCTTCACGGAGGTGCTGGAGCTGTGCCGGGATTCCGGCGACGTGATCGGCGAGGGGCACCTGCTGCGCGATCTGGGGCACGCCTTCTCCGTGATGGGCCGGCCCGATCGTGCCAGGGACTTCTTCGACCGGGCCGTGACCGCCCGGGAGCGGATCATGGATGTCGGCGGGGGGGCGCTGGCGCGTCTCGACCTGGCGCGCCTGCTGGACGGGGAGCCGGGGCGCGCCCGGGAGCTGCTGGCACCGGCTGTGGAGGTGTTCCAGGAGCGGGGGATGGTCCGTGAGCTGACGGAGGCGCGGCGGCTGCTCGCCGCGGGCTGAGGCCGGCGGTCCGTCGCGGCGGGGGTCAGTCCCAGGGGTTGTTGTCGGTGGTACCACCCGTGCCGCCCGTGCCTCCGGTCGTCCCCGTGCCGCCGGTCGTGCCGGTGCCATCGGTGCTGCCCGTGCCGCCGGTGGTGGTGCCGGTGTCGCCCTCGTCGGTGGTGGTGTCGCCGCCGACGGTGGAGTCGGCGGTGGCGACGGCCGTGGTGCCCGGGCCCGTGGTTCCGGCGGCCCAGCCGGTCTGGGCGCCGGCGGCGGCGAGCAGCACGATCAGCGCGGAAGCGACAGCGGCGCGGAGGGCGTTGCGGGGGGCGGCGGTGTGCGACATGGGGTGCTTCCTCTCGGTGGTGGCGGCCGGTAGCGGCTGACGACCACAAAGTTAGGAAGGGGCGGATTCACGGCACCGTCCGCTGCCTTATCACCCCGCTATCACGAGCCGGGGCCCGTGGTCCCGTCGTGATAGCCGCCCTCGCCGGCCGCCGGCGGAGGCCGGCGCGGTGGCCGCGGAGCGGCGTGTGAGGGGTTAGCGGCGGGATGGTTCCTGGATAGGCGGCGTGCCGACCATGGCCGGCAGACCTTCCTGACCCGACCAGCAGGAGCTGCACATGACGCACCGCCTTGCTTCTCAGGACACCGCCCCCTCCGCCGTCGCGCTCGGCGCCCTGATCCTCCGGCACCGGCTGCGCATCGGCCTGACACAGCGGGAGCTCGCGGACCTCTCCACCATCAGCGTCCGCGCCATACGCGACCTGGAGAAGGGGAAGGCGCAGCGGCCGAGAACCGACACGGTCCGGCTGATCGCCGACGGTCTGCGGCTCGGCCCCCGCGCCCGTGCGGCTCTCGAGGAGGCGGCCCAGCGCGGCCACCGAGGAGGTGTCCGGGCGGCCGTCGAGCGGCCCGCGCCGCCCGTTCCCCTCCACCCGCTGATCGGGCGCGAGGCGGAGTGCGCCGCGGTGGTGGAGGAGCTCCGCTCGGGCGCCGAACGGCTGGTGACCGTCGTGGGGCTGAGCGGTGTGGGCAAGACCCGGCTCGTCCTGGAGGCCGCCGCGCGGCTGCACGACGCGGGTCTTGCCGTGCTGTGGCACTCCGCGCCCGGGACGGCCGTCGACTTCCTCCCCGGCGGTCAGGGCCCGTTCGCCGCGCTCGCGGCCGACTGCGCCGCCTTCCTGCGCGGCGAGGGGCGGGACGACGATCTGCCCGGCGGGCCGGCCGGGCTGCCCGGCGACCGCGGTGTCGTGCTCGTCCTCGACGGCGCCGACACGCACCTGTTCGACTTCCACCGGCTGGGCCGTCTGCTGCGCGAGCTGCCCGGGGTCCGTCTGCTGGTCACCGCCGACAAGCCGTGGAACGTCCCCGGCGAACGTCTCTTCCTGCTGTCACCGCTGGACGCTCCCGAGCCCTCCGCCGCGGGCCCCGCCGACACGGCCGCCTCCCGCTTCTTCCTGGACCAGCTGCGCCGGCTGCGCCCGGGGATCCTCCCCACCGAGCGGGCACTCGCCGACGTGGCGTGGATCTGCCACCGCCTCGACGGCCATCCGATGTCGCTCGCGGCCGCCGCGTCCTGGCTGGCCGTCTACGACCTGCCCGCGCTGCGCAACCTTCTGGAGTCGGACCCCCGTCCGCTGCTCGCCCATCTGGCCGACGGTCCGGCCGGCTCCCGGCTGCAGGAGCGGGTGGCACGCACCGTGGCGGGACTGCCCGAGCCCTGCCGGGATCTGCTCGCCGGCCTGTGCCGTGACGGGGACGGCGCCTTCCTGTTGGAGGACGTGGTCCGGCTGACCGGCCGTCCGCTGCCCGAGTGCGGCCGCATGCTGCGGGACCTGCTGGTCGGCGGCGTGGTCCGGTCCGTAGAGGAGGGCGCGCTGCCCGCCTTCCGGGTGCTGTGCGTGGTGCGCGCGGTCCTCGGGGCGGCTGCCGTCGCGACTGCCGCCTGACTGCCGCGCGGCGGCCCGCTGCTGGCGCTCCCGCCGGAACAACTGCCGCTCCACGCCCCGGCCGACGGGTTGTATGGCACTGCCCGCCCCTCCCCCGCCGTCCCTCACCAGGAGACCGCCATGTCGTCCGACGCGCCTGTCGCTCCCGTCCCGGCCGCCACCCGGTTGCCTCTCTCGGCGGCCCAGCGTGACATCTGGACGGCGCACGCCCTCGACCCGTCGGGCCTGAAGTACAACGTGGCCGAATGCCGGGAGATCCTCGGCCCGGTCGACCCCGGGCTGATGGCCGCCGCCTGGCGCCGTCTCGCCGAGGAGGCGGACTTCCTGCGGACCCGCCGCTTCGAGGAGGACGGGGAGCAGGTCTGGCAGGTCGTCGACGCCGACGCCGGCCGGCTGGACCTGCCGTTCACCGACGTGAGCGGGGCGGCCGACCCGGAGGCGGAGGCGTGGCGGCTGATCGACGGGATGATCAGCGCCCCGTTCGCGCTGGACTCGGAGCCGCCGGTGCGCTGTGTGCTGATCCGGCTGGGCGCGGAGCGGTACTTCTACTTCTACGGCTTCCACCACCTGGTCGTGGACGGCGTCGGCGTCGGGCTCGCGCTGACGCGGCTGGTGGAGCTGTACGAGCGGGCGGTGGCCGGCGAGCCGTGGGGTCCGTCGCCGTTCGGGCGGCTCTCCGACCTGCTGGCGGAGGACGCCGCGTTCCGCGGGTCGCCGGAGGCCGCCGCCGAGCGGACGGCCTGGCGGGAGCACCTCGCCGGGGCGCCGGACGTCCCCCGCAGTCCGGTCCGGGGCGCCGGCCGGGCCACACCGGCCCACGGCGGTCTGCCCTTCGCCCGGCGCACCGTGCGGCTCTCCCCGGCCGACGCGGGCCGGCTGCGGGACGCGGCCCGCGCGCAGCGGGTCTCCTGGCCGGTCCTGCTGGTGTCGCTGCTCGCCGTGTACCTGCACCGGGTCACCGGGCAGGACGAGCTGGTGGTCGCCCTGCCGGTGACCGGCCGGACCACGCCGACGGCGCGCAGCACCCCCGGGATGATGTCGAACGTGGTGCCGCTGCGGCTGCACGTTCGCCCCGACGAGCCGTTCGGCGCGCTGGTCCGCTCGGTGTCCGCCGAGGTCAAGCACGGTCTGCGTGGCCAGCGGACCCGTTACGAGGACCTGTGCCGGGACGCCGGCGTCCTGGGGAGGGCGCGCGGACTCGCCACTCCGGTCGTCAACATCATGGGCTTCAACGCGGACCTCACGGTCTGCGGCAGCCCGACCGTCAACCACAACGTCAGCAACGGCCCGGTCGACGACCTCAGCATCGCCGTGTTCGACCTGGGGGCCGCGCACGGCATCCGGATCGACTTCGACACGCCGGTCGAGGGCGTGGACCCGGACGCCGTCGCCGCCCACCAGGACCGGTTCGCCGCGTTCCTGGCCACGGCCGCGGCACCTGCCGCCGGCGAGCTCGCCGGGCGCGTGACATCCGATCTCGAGGTGCTGACCGAGGCGGAGCGCGGCCTGCTGCTCGGGAAGTGGGCCGGCGCCACCACCGAGCGGCAGGACACCACGCTGGTGGAGCAGTTCGGGAAGCAGGCGGAACGTTTCCCCGACCGGGTCGCGCTGATCGACGGAGACCGGCGGATCACCTACCGGGAGCTCGACGCGGCCGCCAACCGCTGGGCCCGGCACCTGCGCGACCGCGGCCTGGGCCGCGGCGACCTGGCGGGCGTCCTGCTGGAACGAGGCGCGGACTTCGCCACCGCCCTGATCGCCGTGCTCAGGACCGGCGCCGCCCATGTACTGCTCGACCCCGACTTCCCCGACGAGCGCCTCCGCTCCGCGGCCGACGACGCCGGCATCAGCCACCTGGTGACCACGCCCCGGCTCGCGGGCCGCCTCGACGGTCCGTGGGCCGTCCACACGGAGGGTCCGCGGGAGCTCGCCCACCTGGAGGCGGGAGACCTGGAGGTCCCGCTCACCCCCGACGACCCGGCGTGCCTGATGTTCACCTCCGGATCGACCGGCCGGCCCAAGGGCATCCTGTCCTCCCACCGGAACCTGGTGGCCACCCTCGTCGGCCAGCAGTACCTCCCGACCGGCCCGGACGAGGTGTTCCTGCAGTCGTCGCCGGTGTCCTGGGACGCGTTCAGCCTCGAGTTCTGGGGCCCGCTGCTGCACGGCGGGACCACCGTCCTGCAGCCGGGGCAGAAGCCGGAGCCGACGCTGGTGAGCGAACTGGCGCGGCGTCACCGCGTCACCACGCTGCTGCTGTCGGCGAGCCTGTTCAACTACCTCGTCGACGAGCACCCGGAGACGTTCGAGAGCGTCGTCACCGCCTACACCGTCGGCGAGGCGGCCTCCCCGGCCCACGTGCACAAGCTGCAGCGGCTGAGGCCCGGGATCACCGTCGTCAACGGCTACGGCCCCGCCGAGGTCATGATCTACGCCACCACGCACACCGTCGAGCGCGGGCAGCGGCCGCACCCGTCCATCCCCATCGGGTCGCCACTGGCCGACAAGCCGCTGTACGTCCTCGACAGCAGGCTCCGGCTGTGCCCGCCGGGCGCCACCGGCGAACTGTACGTGGCGGGCGAGGGGCTGGCCCACGGCTACCTGGGCCGCCCGGACCTGACCGCCGCGCGTTTCGTGGCGAACCCGTACGGTCCCGCCGGCAGTCGTCTCTACCGCACCGGCGACCTCGTCCACTTCGACACGGACGGCAACCTCCACTACGACGGCCGCGCCGACGACCAGATCAAAATCCGCGGCTTCCGCGTCGAACCCGGCGAGATCGAGACCGCCCTCCTCACCCACCCCGCCGTCACCCAGGCCGTCGTCACCGTCCACCAGGGCCGGCTCTGTGCCCACATCGTCACCGACACCCCCACCTCGACCGACGCCGTCCGCGACCACCTGACCCGGCGTCTCCCCGACCACCTCGTCCCCACCTATCTCACCGTCCTCGACCGGCTCCCCCTCACCCCCAACGGAAAGATCGACAAGCGAGCCCTGCCCGCACCGACCGCCGTCTCCTCCACCGGACGCGCACCCCGCACCGGCACCGAGAAGACCCTCACGACGCTCTTCGCCCGCACCCTCGACCTCCCCGACACCCCCACCATCGACGACGACTTCTTCACCCTCGGCGGCCACTCCCTCCTCGCCGCCCGCCTCACCAACCACATCGCCACCGCCTTCGACGTCCGACTC
>NZ_JBRIOU010000174.1:0-7905 GCF_053474865.1 Streptomyces sp. CO7 | reverse complement strand
GGATTCGGTGGGGGAACGAGGCGTGCCGCCGGGCATGTTGCGGTTCGTCGTGCTGCGGGCCCGGGGGTATCGAGCCCTCCTGGGCGCCGCGCTGCTGACCGTCACACTGACCACGGCCGTGCTGGCCGCGCTCACCGCGTACTCGGGCGCCGTGGGTGACGCCGCGCTGCGGCGCTCGCTCGCCGGGCAGCGGACCGCGGCCGAGACCGCCCTGGTCGTCAAGGCCGACGTCCCGGCCGGCGACCGCGAGGCGGCCGACAAGGCCGTGCGGGTCGGGGCCCGCGAGGTCTTCGACGGGCTGCCCGTGCGGGTCGGCACCCTCCGGCGCTCCGGCCCCTACGCCCTGCCGCTCTCCCTGCGCCCGGCCTCCGAGCGGGAGGGGAACCCCGACCTCGTCCACTTCGCCGCCGTCGACCGCACGCAGGTGCGGACCGTTGCCGGCCGGCTCCCGCGCGACGCGGAAGCGGGCGGCCCGGTCGAGGCGGCGCTGCCGCGGAGCGCCGCCCGGCGGCTCGGAATCGAGCCCGGTGACCGCCTGACCGTCGCCGACCGGCTGGGCGGCCCGGCGGTGCGGGTGCTGATCACCGGCCTGTACCGGCCCAAGGACGCCGGCGCGCCCTACTGGCAGCTCGACGAACTGGACGGCCGCGGCGTGAAGGCGGCGGGGTTCACCACCTACGGTCCCCTGCTCACGACCAGCGGCGTGACGGAGTCCGGCCGGGTGAGCGCGGGGGAGTCGGGCTGGCTGGCGTCCGCCGACTACGCGTCCCTGACGACCGGGCGGATCGACGCGCTGCGCGAGGCGGCCCGCACGGAGAGCGCCGCGCTGCGCGAGCGCCCCGAGCTCAGCGGCACCACCGTCGCTGCCACCGGACTGCCCGACGTCCTCGACCGCGTCGAACGCTCCCTGCTCGTCACCCGCTCCAGCGTGCTGATCGTCGCCGTCCAGCTGGCCCTGCTCGCGGCCTGCGCCCTGCTGCTGATGGCACGGCTGCTCGACTCCGAGCGCACCGCCGAGAACCGGCTGCTGCGGGCACGGGGCGCCACCCGCGGGCGGGCGGCCGGCCTGGCCACGCTGGAGGCCCTGCTCATCTCCCTGCCGGCGGTGGTCCTGGCGCCGCTGCTGTCCGGCCCGCTCACCCGGCTGCTGTCGGGCCAGGGCGCGCTGGGACGCACCGGCGTGCGGATCGACGTGCCGGCCGGTGGACGGCCCGAGGTGTGGGCGGTCTCCGCGGCCGTGGCCGTGCTGTGCGCGCTGGCGGTCGCCGTCCCGGCGCTGCGGGCGCCGGACACCGGCCTCGCCGAGACGCGGTCGGGGGCGCTGCCCGCGCCGCTGCGCGCCGGGGCGGACGTCGGACTGCTCGCGGTGGCCGGGATCGCCCTGTGGATGCTCGGCGGGCGGCGCTCCGGCGCCGTCACCGCCGACCGTGAGGGAGTCCTCGGCGTCGACCCGCTGCTGGTGGTGGCGCCCGCGCTGCTGCTGCTCGCCGGCACGGTCCTGGTGCTGCGGCTGTTGCCCCTGCTGGCGCGCCTCGCCGAGCGCTTCCTGGTCCGGGGCCGGGGGCTGACCGCGGCCATGGTCGGCTGGCAGTTCAGCCGCCGGCCGACCAGGAACGCCGGTCCGGTGCTGCTCGTGGTCATCTCGGTGGCGCTGGGTGTGACGGCGATCGGGCAGGGCGCGTCCTGGCAGCGGTCCCAGGACGACCAGGCCGACTTCCGCGCCGGCGCCGACGTGCGCGTCATGGACCCCGGAGGCGGCGGCGCCGGCCGTGGCGACGTCTTCGCCGGGCTCGCGGACGTCGATGCCGTCGTCCCCGCCGTCCGCCGCACGGTGCTGCTCCCGGGCAGCCGTCACGCGACCGTCCTCGCGCTGGACACCCGGGAGGCGGACCGGGCGGTGCTCGCGCGGCACGACCTCACCGACGGCCCGCTCACCGCCGGTCTCGCGCCGCGCGGGACACCCACGGGCGTCGAGGTGCCGGCGGGCACCCGAGGGCTCACGCTGACCGCCACCCTGCACAGCTCACGGCCGGGGGAGGGCGCGGACGTCACGCTGACCCTGCGCGACCGGTACGGAACCTCCCACGAGATACCCTCCGGCCACCTCGCCGGCGACGGCCGCCCCCACCGGCTGACCCCCGAACTGGACGGCGCGCGAGGCCCGTTGGCACTGACCGGGATGCGGCTGCAGACGCCGCAGCCGGCCGGCCGGGCCCACCGGCACCGCCTGGTCCTCGGCACGCTCACCGCCCGGGAGGCCGACGGCGGCACCCGGGAACTGTCCCTGCCGACCCGGTGGACGACCGCGGTGGAGACCGACTCGGCCGCCACCGCGCCCCAGGACGCCTCCCTGCCGACCCGCCCCCGCGTCACGTCGACGGCCCCCGTCACCATGACCTACAGCACCGGATACCTGCTGCCCGACAGCCCGCCCGTCGCCGCCCCGGTGTTCCGGCTGGAGGTCGCCCGGCCCTCCGTCCCCGAGGTGCTCGCAGTGGCCACCGACCGTTTCCTCACATCGGCCGGCGCCCGCGTCGGACAGCGCACGGAGGTGCGGTTCGACGGCCGCCCGGTGCCCGTCCGGATCGTCCGCACCGCGACCGCCCTGCCCACCACACAGGCCACCGCCGAGGACGGCGGGGCCCTGCTGGTCGACCTCCGGGCCGTCGACTCGGTGCTGCGCGCCCGTGACGGGGAGGGGCTGCGGCCCGGCGAGTGGTGGCTGGGCACGAGCGACCCGGCGGCCACGGCCAAGGCGGCGCGGGACCTGCCCGGCGTCGACGCCGAGCAGGTGGTGGTCCGCGACGAGACGGCGGCCGAGCTGCGGGATGACCCGTTCGGGGCGGCCCCCGAGGCGGCGCTGCTCGCGGCGGCCGCGGTGACGGTCCTGTTCGTCTCGCTCGGCTTCGCGGTGAGCGCCGCCGGGGCGATGCGGGCCCGGGACGGCGAGTTCGCCGTGCTGCGCGCCCTCGGCACCCCGCACCGCCGCCTCGCCCGGCTGATCGCCGTCGAGCACGGCGTACTGGTGGCCCTGGCGCTGGCCGTCGGCACCGCCCTGGGCGTGGTGCTCACCCATGTCCTCGTGCCCCTGGTCATCCTCACCGGCGAGGCCGCCCGGCCGCTCCCGCCGGTGCAGGTCGACCTGCCGCTCGCTCCCCTCGCCGTGCTGCTGGCGGCCATCGCCGCCGGTCCCGCCCTGGTGACGGCGGCCCTCGCACTCCGGCGGGCCAGACCCGTGGTGACCCTCAGGGACGAGGTGACGCAGTGACCACCCAGCCCGAGCGCGGGCGGGAGACGTCCGAGCCCGAAGCGGCGCGACCCGACCACGAGCCCGCACCGTCCGACCACGAGGCGGCAGGGTCCGACGGCGAGGCAGCGCGGTCCGACCACGAGGCAGCGCGCCCCGACCACGAGCCCGCACGGTCCCACCGCGAGCCGACGGCGGCCGGGCGGAAGACCGGGGCGGCCGCACGGAAGGCGGGGGCGGCGGCGCGGCCGTCCGCGCCGGCCGGACTGCGGACCCGGCTGCGGGCCTTCGCCGGCACCTCCCTGGCCCTCGCGCTGCTGGTCGCCGTGACCGCCGCGCTGGCCGCCGCCTACCCGCGCGCCGTCGACCGATACGGGGACGCCGGGCTGCGCCGGGCGGTCGAGGAGGCGCTGCCGGACCTGACGACCGTGCGGGTGACCGCCCCGCCCGCCAGGGGGACCAGCCTCGAGGAGGCGGAGGCCGCGCTGCGCCCCGACGCGCTGGCCGCGGCGCAGGACGAGGTCCTCGGCACCGCCCGGACGCCGCTCGTGCCCGACCGCGAGCAGTCGACGTACGGCGTGCGCTCGACCGTCGTGCCGCTCGACGAGTGGCTTCCCCGGCCCTCCGACGTCCCCGCCCAGATGGTCGTCGCCGTCCAGCAGGACCTGGACTCCCACGCCCGGATCACCGAGGGCCGGATGCCCCGCACCGACGGCCCGGTGACCGCGGCGACCGAGCGGGTCGAGGCCGTCGTCACCGAGGACACCGCCCGCGCGCTGCGCATCGAGGTGGGCTCGGTGATCCACCTGCCCGACGTGGAGGGCACACCGCTCGCCGTGCGGGTCACCGGCATCGTCGTCCCGCGTTCGCCCGAGGGCGCCTACTGGTCGACGCTGCCGGTGCTGCGCGCCCCCGCGCTCAGCCAGGTGCCCGGCAGCATCCCGGCGGACTACTACTGGCTCGGCGGCCTGCTCCTCGCCCCCGACGCCGGACCCGCCCTCCTCGGCGTCCAGAGCGAGGACGATCTCACCCGCTACTGGCACCTGGCCCCCGATCTCGGAGCCCTGCGCGCCCACGACCTGGAGCAGCTGTCGTCCGCCGTCGCCGCACTGGAGGCGGGCCCCGGGGCGCAGCACCTGCGGACCGTCGTCGACCAGAACATGGAGACCCAGACCGGCCTCGACGAGGTCCTCGCCGGCCACGCCCGGCTGCGCGCGGGCGTCTCGCCGCTGCTGCTCCTCGCCGCCGTGGGCGCCGGCACCCTCGCGGTGATCGTCCTCGCCATGGCCGGCGGGGTGACCGCCGAGCGCCGCCGCGCGGAGCTGGCCCTGCTGCGGGCCCGGGGCGCCTCGCTGCCCCGTCTCGCCCTGCGGCTCCTGGCGGAGACGGCGGTGGTCGCCGTGCCGGCCGGCGCGCTCGGACTCGCCGCCGCGCTGCTCCTGCTGCCCGGCGCCCGCACCGGGTCCGCCGTCACCGCGGCCCTCGCCGTCACCCTGCTCGCCTGCCTCGTCCTGCCGCTGCGCGCGGCGGCGGCACACCGCACGGTCCGCCTGCACGAGGTCCGGGAGGACCTCGCCACCGCACGGCCGTCCCGACGCCGCACGGTGGCCGAGCTGACCGTCCTGGTCATCGCGGTGGCCGCGGTCCTCGCGCTGCGCCGCCAAGGGGCCGGCAGCACCGGACTGGTGGCCGCCGCCCCCGTCCTGACCGGCGTGGTCACGGCCCTGCTGCTGGTGCGTCTGCACCCGCTGCCGCTGCGTGCGCTGAGCCGGGCGACCGCCCGGGCGCGCGGGCTGGTGGTCCCGCTGTCGCTGGCCCACGCGGCCCGCGCCTCCGGCCTCGCCGTACTGCCGTTGCTCGCCCTGATCGTCGCGCTGACCACGGCCGCGTTCGGCGGTTCGGTCCTGGCGGGGGTGACGGCGGCCCGCGACCAGGCCGCGCTCCTCGCCGTCGGCGCCGACGCCCGGGTGGAGAGCGCCTCCGGCGTCCTGCCGCGCGGCCTCGCCGACCGTGTCCGCCGGCTGCCCGGCGTCCGCGACGCCACGGAGGCGAGCGTCGCCTACGAGGCGCGGCCGCTGCAGGACACCGAACCCGTGCCGCTGGCCGGGGTCGATCCCGGCGCCTACGCGGACCTGTCGCGACGGACCGGCCTCGGCGCGTTCGACGCGGCCGACCTGCGCGCGGCGTCCCCCGGCGCGGGAAGCGACGCGGACACCGGAACGGTGGACGGGGCGGACGCCGGCGACGTCCTGCCGCTGCCCGCGCTGGCCTCACCGGGCCTGGCCGAGCGGTACGGGACCGCCCCGGCCCCCGTCCGGCTGCCGGACGGCAGCGTCGTCACCGTCCGGATCGTCACGGTCCGGGACCGCACGCCGGCCGTCATCGGCGACGAGTTCCTGGTCGTCGACCGGGCCGGTCTCCCCGGCGACGCGGCCCGGGCGACCACCCTGCTGCTGACCGGCGACGCCCTGGACGGCAAGGCTCTCCGCGCGGCGGCGAAGGACGCGGGGGGCACATCGGAGAGCGAGGCCGCCTCGGACGCCGGGGGCGCCGAAAGCGCCGAGGACGCGGAGACGACCGTCCAGCTGCGCGCCGAGGAACACGCCCGGAACGTCGGCTCACCGCTGCAGT
This sequence comes from Streptomyces sp. CO7, assembly GCF_053474865.1. Classification (NCBI taxonomy): domain Bacteria; kingdom Bacillati; phylum Actinomycetota; class Actinomycetes; order Kitasatosporales; family Streptomycetaceae; genus Streptomyces; species Streptomyces sp. CO7. The sequence goes on along the minus strand of NZ_JBRIOU010000174.1, from coordinate 2,027 downwards.
CCGGCGCGGAACGCCTCTACGCTGCCGCCGTCCTCGCGGGCGCCGGCTACGCGGTCCTCGCCCTGCTGCTGACCGTGCTGCGCACCGCGCCCGAACACCGCGGCCTGCTCGCCCGGTTGCGCACCATGGGCATGACCCGGGCGCAGGGCCGCCGGCTGCTCGTGCTCACCGCCCTCCCGCAGGCCCTGCCGGCCGCGGTGGGCGGCGTGCTCGCCGGCTGGGCCGGCATCCGCCTGCTGGCCCCCGGCGTCGACCTCACGGCCGTCGCGCTGACCTCCCCGTCCGCCGTCGACACGGTCGCGCTGCGCGCCGATCCGCTCTCCCTGACCGTCCCGGCGCTCGTCGTGCTGCTGCTGGCCGTCGGCGTGCCGGCCGGCCAGGCATGGTGGACCTCCCGGCGCGGCTCGGCACCCGAACTCAGGCTGGGGGACCGGTAGATGACCGGTACCACGGCAGGACCACGCCCTCCCCGGCACCGGCCGGTGTCCCCCCGTCCGCCCAGGAGCAGCCGATGACCGACAGCCCGACCTTCCACGAGCTCGCCGACCGCGCGCTGGCCGCGCGCGACGCCGCCGCCTACGGGCACGACGCCCTGATCACCTGCGACCGGCTGGTGCGGATCTTCTCCGCCGACGGGGTGGAGGTCCAGGCGCTGCAGGGCCTCGATCTCCTGGTGCGAAAGGGCGAGTTGATGGCGCTGGTGGGCGCCTCCGGCAGCGGCAAGTCCACCCTGATGAACATCCTCGCCGGACTGGACCGGCCCACCGCCGGCGCCGCCCGCGTCGCCGGGCACGACCTGCTCACCATGGGCGCCAAGGAGCGCCTCGCCTACCGCCGCGGCACCGTCGGCTTCGTGTGGCAGCAGACCTCACGCAACCTCCTGCCCTACCTCACCGCCGCGCAGAACGTCGCGCTGCCCCTTCAGCTGGCCGGCGCCGGGGGCCGGCGCCGCCGCCGGGCCGAGCGGGCCATGGAACTGCTCGACCTGCTGGAGGTCGCCGACTGCCGCGACCGCCGGCCGCAGCAGATGTCGGGCGGGCAGCAGCAGCGCGTCGCGCTCGCGGTGGCCCTCGCCAACGACCCGGCGATCCTGCTCGCCGACGAGCCCACCGGCGAACTCGACTCGCACACCGCGGAGCAGGTGTTCGCCGCGTTCCGCACCGCCAACGAGGCGCTGGGCACCACCATCGTCATCGTCACCCACGACCGCTCCGTCGCCTCCGAGGTCCGCCGCACGGTGGCCATCCGGGACGGACGGACCTCGACGGAGGTGCTGCGCCGCAGCGAGGTCGACTCGGCCACCGGTCAGGAGAGCCTGGTCGCCCGCGAGTACGCGATGCTCGACCGGGCCGGCCGCCTCCAGCTGCCCGCCGAATACACCCGCGCCCTGGGCATGCGCGACCGCGTCGCCCTGGAACTGGAACCCGACCACATCGCCGTCCGCCCCGACGACGCCCACGGGGACGGTCCCGCCTAGGCCGGGCCGCGGCCTCCTGGGGCCGGTTGCACGGGGCGAAAACCGGCTGACGTGCCGCCGGCCGGCGTGGGACGATCACCCTCGCCGTTCTTGACGATCTTGGAAGGGTTCTCCTCGATGCACTGGTACGAGGCGGTACAGCAGCAGTCCGCCGGAACGTACTTCCGGATGGCAAGCTCTTGCTCGGTCGGGGTGACAGTGCTCCTGAGCCATCACCGACGCCGGCCGGGGCGCGGCGTCGGCGAACCGGGGACACCCGTGCGCGGCGCTGACGTCCTGCTGCCGCAGGCGCCGCCCCGCGGGACCCGGCGGGTGACGGGCAGCGTGTACCTTTTCGCGCAGTCGATACTGATGCTGGGCGCGTTCGTCAGCCTGATCGTCGGCTGGTGGGTGTTGCGCGGCTGATGTCCCTGAGCCGAGTGGTGCTGTCCTCCGGCCGCCGGGTCGAACTCACCGAGCTGCGCATGTGGTCGACCTACGGCGGGATGCTGGAGGGCTACCCGTGCCGGCGCGTCAACGACTGGCAGCTCACCCGCCTGCGGCGGGTGGC
>NZ_JBRIOU010000173.1:0-8789 GCF_053474865.1 Streptomyces sp. CO7 | reverse complement strand
CCCTTGTGGAGCCGCCGGCCGCCTCCGGGAGGCCGAGGGCTCCGCCCACCGGAAATCCACCGCACCCGAGCACTCGAGGAGTACGGATGAACAGGAAGACCACTCGCGCCGCGGTCGTCGGCACCGCAGCCCTCTTCGCCGCCGCCCTCACGGCGGGCCAGGCGTCCGCCGCCGACACGCAGCCCGCACGGATCACCTCGGTCCAGCAACTGCAGGAGAGCATCCTGCGGGCCGCCGCCTTTGAGCAGGAGACGGCCGCCGGAGCCGAGCTGGGCGGCGACCCCGTCGGCAAGGCCGCCGACCTGACCCGCTCCTGACGACGGGACGGTGATCACCGTGGCAGAGCGGATGTCATCGCGGACCTGGTGCCCCAGCGGGGACCCGCATGCTCCCGAGGCCGTCGCCCTGGGCGTCCGGTCGGGGCAGGACGGCGGCGTCGTCTACCTCGCCGACCCCGTTCCGGCCTCCCAGGTCCTCGGCATGGTGCCCGAGGGCGTCGAGCCGCGCCGCGTCCTGCGGTTCGCCTCGCACTGCGCGTCGAACTGCGTGAACCGCCGTGGGGACGACTGCACCCTGGTCGAACGGGTCCTGGCCGCCCCGGCCGCGACCGGGACCGCTGTGCCACGGTGTCACCTGCGGACGCAGTGCCAGTGGTGGAGCCAGACGGGCGTGGAGGCGTGCCGCCGCTGCCCGGCGGTCTCCACCCTCCACCTGGCCGCGGACCGTCTCGGCGAACTGATGGCCGACCCGTCCACCACCCGGGCGCAGTTGGACGAGTGGATCGCGGCCAACCCCGCCGGGGCCGCCGCTGCCCGGGCCACCGGAGCCGCCGTGACCGGGGGCTGACCCGCGCACAGGGCACCGGCGTCGGCGACGGCGTCCGGGGGGCGGTGGCACGACACGCCCCCCGGACGCCGTACTCGGCTCCGGGCAGCGTCGCCGTCCGTGCCAGGGGCGGGAGGTCCGCTCGCCGCGTGAGGAGTCCCGGATCTCGGCGCCCGGAACGCCTCCGACTTCGCCACGGGTCAGGCGGATCCGTTGTAGTAGAGGATGTCCCAGGGGTTGCGGCTGCGCTCGTCCGCGTACACGTTCCTGTTCATCGACCGAAACAGCCGCGTGCCGTCCTTGCGCTGGCCGGCGCGCTCGAAGTCCTTGTCGCCGAATCCCGTGACGCAGGCGGTTCGCGAGATGTCGATCTTGTAACCCGTTTCGTGGCCGTACGGGCCCTTGGCGTGAACGCCGCGCTCGTTTCCCCCGGTGACCGTGATGTTCGAGCACTTGCTGATCCGCTTGAAGCGGATGAGCGGGACGACGGGTTGACCGTGCACCGAGTGCGGGCACGAAGCCGCCGAAGGCCCGTGCGGGTCGCGCGGGTCGCGCGGGCAGGACCGGAAGTGCTCATCCGGCGCGCTCGTCCGCCTCGGCCACGGCTTGCGGTGCCTTCTCGTTGCTGATGAAGTCCCCTCGGCCGCGGGCGGCTCCATCGCGACCACTGCCCTCCCGCGCGCTTCGACTGCTCACGCGACGGTCCGGGTCGCCGTGGTGCTCCATCGGGCAGGAGGAGTTGACCTCGCCCGCCGCGGCGTGTGCGCGCAGCGCCCGGCGGGCCACCCCGAGTGCGGCCCCGTCGTGTCGTGGAGTACCCGGCCGTCAGGCCGGTCGCCCGCGAAATCCGCTGGCCGAGCCAGGCGCAGCGGTCTTGAAGGATTCGGGAGCGAGCTCCACCGCCTGCCCCTCGACGAGCTCGGCGCACCGCGACCCGCACGGCCGCGGGTGCGCGATCGCCTGCGTGACCGTGCGGATCGTGAAAGGCCGGCCTGCCAGGTCCGAGCCTGTGGGGCTCGCTCCGGCACGACAAGGAGACGACAAGGTTGGGCCAAGCCCGTCCGGAGAGCGTTGGCCCACTTCCCCGCTCGCGTGGGAAGCACGCCACGAAGCACTTGAACAGGATTGGGCGCCACCCATGAACGGGATCACGGCAGCGGGGACCACCAGCCTCGCTCCGAACCGAACGCACACCCGGCACATCACGACGGATGCCGACTGCGACGCATTCATCCAGGACATCTACCGTCAGTACGGGCCCTTGCTGGTCCGCTATGCCGCGCGGCTGCTGGACGGTGACTGGCACAAGGCCGAGGACATACTCCAGGAGACCGCGGCCCGCGCCTGGAAGCACGCCCGATTCCTGGGCACCCGCGGCGAGCACATCCGGCCGTGGCTGTACACCGTGGTCAAGAACCTGGTCATCGACCACCATCGGGCCCGGCAGATCCGGCCTCTGGAGCTGGTTCCGGTCAAGGAGCTGGGTCCCGCGTCGGACGGCACGGAGTCCGCGCTCACTTCCCATGTGGTGCTGGACGCCTTGCGGGATCTGAACGAACAACAGCGGACCGTCATCCAGCTCATGTACTACCTGGAGTGCAGTGTGGCCCAGGCGGCCGAGCACCTCGGGGTGCCGCCCGGTACCGTCAAGAGCCGCGCCTTCTACGCCATGCGGGCACTGCGCAGGGCTCTCGCGGACCGAGGCGTGCTCGGCGAGTAGCCACGGTTCGGACCCGGCTCCTCCTGACCGCAGGAGAGAGGCTCGCCCCGGACCCGCCGTCGCCTGGTTCCGTCCCTCCCGGCCCCTGTCGGGCGGCCCGTGCGGGTCCCTCCGATTGGCCGAACCGGCCCGGCCCGGGACGGGGTGCGGTGAACCGGTGCACGAGTGGGGACGTGACAGGCATGGCAGCCGGAGCCGAGGTCGAAGGAGACATCGTGAACTGCGAACGGACCAAGGAAGAGTTGGCCGTACAGGCCCTGACCAGGGGCAGAAACGGCGAGGAGCTGGATGCCGCGATCGCCGAGCATCTCGGCCGCTGCGCGGAATGCTCGGCCGAACGACAGCAGCTCGCCGAGGTCGCTTGGGTCCTGTCACATGTCGATCCAGATAAGCGCAAGCGGCTTCCGTAGGCGGAGGGGTGCACGACCGCTCCGCAAAGGGGCGGAGTCCTCCGCGTCTCGGTCGGTCGGTGCTGCCGCGTCGAGGCAACCGGTAACGGTCACCTCGACGCCGGCGCCCCGATGTGACCGGACGCCCCCCCGGCCGCCCTGCCACGAACCGACCGCCTGAGTCCTCGCCGGCGAGGACCCGCAGTCACCTCACGCGGCGCCGGGTGTCACCAGATCCTGATTTTCGTGATCTTGTGGATGGGGGCGATGTTACCGAAATGCCACTTGTCCACGGTCATGCTCCTCGCCGACCCGCCCAGCGTCTGCACGTACGTGAACGTGACCTTGTTGTCCCCGGTCCAGATCCGGTCCACGCCGTAGATCGCCACGCTCTGCTCGCCCGCGTTGGCGAAGCAGAGGTCGCCGCCTGCGTTGTGCAGCAGCAGGATGCCCAGTCCCTGGCAGTCGGCGCGGTTGATGGCTGACGCCGACGAAGCGGGCAGCACAACGGCCATGGCTCCGGCCGCCGCGACTACTGCGAGGCGTGTGATGAAGCGCTTCACTGGTGTGTTGTTCCTTTCACTGTGGTGTGGTGCCGCCGAGGGCCGCAGCGCACGGCGGCATCGCAGGGGCGCGACGTACGCACGTCCCATCGGCGCAACGTGGAGGAGACCACCCCGGTTCACCACGTGAGCGTCCTTCTTCGGACGCGGTCCCGATCTTTCTCGATGCCTGTCGGTCCCTCGCACGAAGACGCGTCTCCAGGCTCCCGGCAGAGCGCCGGAACCGGTCGCGCACGGCGGCGCCGGGCGCCGCCCGGCCACTCCACCCCGAAGGTCGGGAGCGCCACGGAGGGAGGACTCTCACGGGCTCGCCGTGCCCTCACCTTGCGCCGCCTGAGCGGTGTGGGCCGGACTCGGTGGCTGTCTGTCCGAGCCGCCCAGCAGCCGGAGCGGAGAAGCGTCGGGGGGCAGGTGCCCGGCCGTGCGTCCTGTCAGGGGGTTGGGATGCCGGCGGGCCGTGCCGGGCGGCCGAAGCGAACCGGCACCCCCGGGGAGTACAGCACGCTCACCGGTGGGCCGGTGGGTGTCTGCAGGCCCGCGGCCTGTATCAGGTCCTCGTCGCAGGCGAGCAGCTCGGCGCGGTGCAGGGGCCAGCGGGGATGGGTGTTCGGCAGGTACAAGGAGCGACCGAAGAAGGCGTTGTGCATGCCCCAGCGTGCGGTGAGGAACTGCTCGAGCTCGCTCGGCTCCGCGACGGGCTCGCCGACGCGCATCGTGATCATGCTGTGCGCTCCGCGCGGACCTGGCCAGCGCCGCTTGCTGGTGTAGGTGAGGGTGTCCCCCGCACGTTCGACGGACATTCGCGACCACAGGTAGGGCAGTCGGAAGAACGTACGGGCCACCGCCACCGGGATCAGGCGGGAGGCGTCGAGGGAGCGGAATACCACGCCCCGGCGACCGTGCTCGTCGACCGAGTACAGCCGGACATTGGTTTCCGGGAAGGTGCCGAGATACGGGATGCCCGGAAGCCTGAACCAGCCCACCCGATGCATCCGGAAGGCGACGAGGCCGACGTAGGTGACGCCGTCCAGGGTGTCCGGCACGACCCCGGCGGGCAACAGCCCGGACAACTCGTCAGGATCCACCGCCCAGTGGAGGAAGGCGAGGTCGAGCCACGACTGGGTGAGCAGCGGTCGGGCCGTGTCGCCGGGCGGGTCCGGAGCGATGACTTCCGGGGGGACCGCTTCCGGGGAACGTGGGGTGAACGGCACGGGACCAGTGTGTCAGCATGCCGGTCGGCAGGCCCGTGGACCGCGGACGCGGCTGATCCGGAGCCCCTCCCGCCGCCGGGTTCCTATGGGCCGAACGCCGGGAGGGGCTCCGGGCCGAGACCGAGCAGGCACCGTACGCCCTGCGCCCGGCCACGGCCGTCGCCTGCGGCGCTCAGCCTTACCGGAAGCGCGCCGAAGGTGACGACTCACCTGCCACCCGTTCAGCAGGCCAGGGCCGGTGGGTGGTGGCTATGTCAGCCGTGCTGGGCTGTGGTGGCGGCGAACATCCAGCGGTGCTTCTCCAGTTCGGCTGTGGTGGAGACGAGCAGGTCCTGGGTGACGGCGTCGGTGTCGTCCAGGGTGTCGATGTGTTCGCGCAGGCGGGTGGTGGCGGTGTCGAGGGCGTTGACGACCAGCGCGGTGGTTTCGGTGTCGGGGATCCAGCCGTGGTCGGGGGTGGGGAGCGTGAGGGTGGAGGCGATGGTCTGCGGGCGGCCGTCCGGGGGGACGCCGATGGTCGCGGCGCGTTCGGCGACCGCGTCGGCCATCACGCGTGCGTCGGCGACGAGTTCGTCGAGCTGCAGGTGCACGGAGCGGAAGTGGGGGCCCACGGTGTTCCAGTGGGCCTGCTTGCCGACGAGTGCGAGCGCGAGGAGGTCGGTGAGGGTGTTCTGCAGCGCGTCGCCGGCAGTCTTTCGGGCGGCGTCGGACAGTGTGCTCTTGATGGTGGTCATGGGCGGTTCTCCTTGTGGGCTGGTGTGCGGTGGTGCGGGGCGGTGCCACCGCCGACTCCGGTGCCGGTCGGCGACCGCGAGCGCGGAACGCTGACACATCCCTTCGGCTCAACGTGGAGTCGGGGTGTCCGGTTCACGAGCACGTGGACCGTGCCTGAGCGCTGCAGGCGGGTCAGCGCCGGTGCCACGTCTGGTTGGCGGTTCCGGTGCAGGGCCACAGGATGACGGGGGTGCCGTTCGTGGACTTGGCGTCGTAGACGTCGGCGCACTTGGTGGCGATCCGGGCCACGAGGTCGTCCACGGCATTCAGCTGGAACTGCTGGCTCGCGTCACCGTCACAGGTTGCTGTCCGGATCGCGGTGCCGTTGGACTTCGAGGTGGTTGCGAGGTCCATGCACAGGCCCTGGGAACGGATGGTGCCGTCGGGACGGAAGTCCCACATCTGCGCGGCGGCCCCGGTGCAGGTCCGGATGGTCAGCTGAGCGCCGCCCCCTGCTGTCAGACACTTGCCCGACTGCAGGCCGACGAGTGCGGAGATCTGATTCCCCGCGTCGGTAGCGGGGTCGGTAGCGGTGTCGGTGCCGTCCCGCCGGGAGGCCCCTGTAGTCGCCGTGGGAGTGGCGCCACCGCCGTCCGAGCCCCGGTCCGCCCCGGCCTCACCACCCTCCTTCTTCCGGCCCTTGTCCTCGTCCCTTGCTCCGGTGGTGCCGTCGGCCGGGTGGTCGGAGGGCAGGAGGGCTCCCGGGCGCGATTCCTGCCGCCCGGTACCGAGCGCGTCGTTGTCCGCCTCCTGCCGGGCGGGTGAGGGGCGGTGCCGATCGCCGGGGCCCGACAGCAGGAGGGACAGTGGGACGAGAGCGACACCGGCCAGCGCCACCGCGACGACCAGGACTCTTCGTGCACGGCCGGAACCCGGGCCGCCCTCCGCGCCCTCCTCGTGCGCGGTGCCGGGCGAGGGCTGCCCCTGCGAGTGGGTCGTGTCCGCCTCCGGCTGGTTGCCGAAGCTGGACGAGGCTCGGCGGACCGCGTGAAGTGCACGCATGGCAGCTGTGTCAGGCCCTTGGCCCTGTCGCACGGGCGGACGCGGCGTGTCGGTGGGCCGACCGGCGCGAGTCCGGATCGGCAGTGGCCTGGGGGAAGGGCGGTTACCGGATCCTCGCGGGGCGCCGGTGGGGTCCGCACCGTTGGTCTCGGGGGACATGACGGTGTCTCTCAATCGTCCGATGAAAAGGCAGGCGGTTGGCCGGAGGCTCGCCCTGCCCACGCCGTTCGTCGCCCGACGTGAGCGGACCGTCCTCGCCCTGCAGGGACGACGTGGTAGCGGGGCTTCTGGTTCATGTCGCAAGACAGCCGGCGTCGGGCCCGCTCGTCCTGCAGTCGCCGGCGTTCCCCGCACGGCGCATCGACGATGCATGACTTCGTGAGACGCGACGACGCCGAGCGGCTGAGCACCCCTAGCCTGTTCCGGACCACAGGTGGGCGGGAGCACCAGCACGGGGGAAGGAACGCAGTCGGTCATGGCAGGGTTGGACGACATCCGGAGCCGAGAGTCGGCCGAGCTGGTCGCGTCCGGTGAACGCGGCGTCCAGATCGCGATACTGGGGCCGCTGGTCGTGCGGCGCGACGGCGTGACCGTCGACCCGGGGCGACGCAGACAGCGGCTGCTGCTGATCCGGTTGCTGCTCGCCGACGGTCACTCGGTCGCCCAGGACACCCTGTGCGAGGACCTGTGGCAGGGGCGGCCTCCCGCTTCGGCGATGCCCTCGCTGCACACGGATGTCAGCAAACTACGCGCGGTGCTGGAACAACGGCCGGCGAACGGGCGGTTCGAGACCCTGGTGACCGAGCCGGCCGGGTACGCGCTGCGGGTACCACCCGAGGCTCGGGACACGGTGCGCTTCGGTGCGGCGTTCACCCAGGCCCGTCAGGAGTTCGCGGCCTCCCGGGTCGGGGATTCCCTGCGTACCGTCGAACGGGCACTGGGGATGTGGCGCGGTGCCGCCCTGGCCGACGCCGCCGACCACCCGTTCGCCGGTCCGGAGGCCACCCGCCTGGAGGAGTTGCGGCAGAGCGCCGCCGAACTGCTGGCGGCCGCCCTGCTGCTGGACGGGCAGCTCCCGCGGGCTGTGGCCGAGGCCGAGCGACTGACCTCCGCCCAACCGCTGCGCGAGAGCGGCTGGGCCCTGCTCCTGCGCGCCCTGTACCTGTCAGGCCGCCATCCCGAAGCACTGCGGCGTTACCAGGACGTGCGTCGATACTTCGCCGAGGAGCTCGGCGTCGACCCCGGGCCCGAGCTGCGTGCCCTGCACGACGGCATCCTGCGCCACGACCTGCCTGCCTTCACCTTGTCCGGGCTGACGGAGGGCGTGCCCACCGTGTCCGTCACGCCACGCCGACCGGGGTCCCCGGCCGCCGACGACCTCTCCGGTCCGGGTGCGCCTCCCACCGCGAGGAATACGGACCAGGGACTGCCCGACGGCACACCGGACCCGCGTACCGGTCCGCGGTCGCTGCCGCCGGCGACTCCCGCGCAGCTGCCCAACGACCTCGAGGTCTTCGCCGACCGGGAGACCGCGTCCGTCCCCACCTCTGGCGCGGGCGTTCTGCCGATGCGTCCTGGGACGGGTGCGGCGCGGGTCGTGCTCATCGGTGGTGCCGCCGGGGTGGGCAAGACGACCTTCGCGGTTCACCACGCCCATCGGGCCGCCCACTTCTACCCCGACGGGCAGCTCTTCGTCGACCTGTGCGGCTTCCATCCCCGGACGCCCGCACTGGATCCCGCCGGCGTCCTGCACAGCTTCCTCACCGCCCTCGGCGTTCCCGACCGGCTCGTCCCGGAGGACACCGCTGCCCGCGCCGCCCTGTTCCGCAGCACACTGGCCGGGCGACGCGTCCTCGTCGTGCTGGACAACGCCCGCGACGAGGAGCAGGTACGGCCGTTGCTGCCGAACGCGCCCGGCTGCCTGACACTGGTCACCAGCCGCAGCCGGCTCACCGGGCTGGTCGTCGGCGAGGGTACGCGTCCCCTGCTCCTGGCGCTTCCCTCGGAGACGGAGGCGTACGAGATACTGGCTCGCCGTCTCGGCACCGAGCGCCTCGCGGCGGAACCTGATGCCACCGCCGACATCATCCGGCGGTGCGGACGCCTGCCCCTGGCCTTGGCGGTCATCGCGGCTCGTGCCGTCCTGAACCCGGCCTTCCCCCTGAGTGTCGTCGCCGACGAGCTGCGCGGAACCGACGGCGGGCGCCTCGACGCCCTCACCACGTGCGACGACGGCACCGACCTGCGAGCCGTCCTCTCCTGGTCCTACCGGTCGCTGGACGCGCCCGCAGCCCGGCTCTTCCGT
>NZ_JBRIOU010000172.1:0-8960 GCF_053474865.1 Streptomyces sp. CO7 | reverse complement strand
CCCGCCGCACCGAGTCCGGCAACGCCACCGGCCGCTTCCTCGGCCCCTCGTGGACGTCAACGGTCGACGAGCATCTTCAGATCGACGCGATCGGCGTCGTCCACGTCACCGCCGGCGGCCTGCTGATCACCTACGCCCACCCCGTACCCGGCTCCCCCACCCGCCCGGAGTCCGGCACGGCCCGCACCCTGCTGGAACGCGACGTCGACGGCGACTACACCCTCACCGACCCCGACACCGGCCTGGTCCGCCGCTTCACCGCTCCGTACGGCAGTGAGCCGGGCGAGGACGGCACCGCCTGGCTGACCTCCCTCACCGACCGCAACGGTCACGGTGTCACCGTCGACCGCACCGACGACGGCCTCCCCCTCGCCCTGGTCCACTCCGGCGGCTACCACGTCAAGATCGTCCTGGCCGACGGCCGGATCACCGCCCTCACCCTCGCCGGCGCCGGCGAGGACGGCGCCGATCTGCCGCTGATGTCCTACGGCTACGACCTCGACGGCAACCTCACCGCCGTCACCAAGCCCTCCGGCGCCACCACCACCTTCCTCTACGACGACCGCCGCCGCGTCACCGCCTGGATCGACTCGAACAACAGCCGGTACGACTACACCTACGACGACCACGACCGCGTGATCGCCGAAGGCGGCCAGGCCGGCCACGTCCAGATCACCCTCTCCTACAGCGGTCCCGATCCGGAGACGGGCCACCGCACCACGGTGCTGACCACGGCCGATGGCCACGTCACCCGCCACCTGATCGACCGCCGGTGCCGCGTCGTCGCCACCACCGATCCGCTGGGCCACACCACCCGGTTCTCCTACGACGACCGCGGCAACCTGCTCAGCCGCACCGACCCCCTCGGCCGTACCACCGCTCTCGGCTACGACGAGGACGGTCGGCCGACCGTCGTCACCCGCCCCGACGGCAGGGAGTCACGCGTCGAGCGTGGTCCCTCGGGCCTGCCGGTGGAGCTGGTCGGCCCCGACGGGGCGCGTCGGCGTCAGGAGTTCGACGAGCGCGGCAACCGGACGGCGGTCACCGACCCCTCCGGGCACACCATGCGCTTCGCCTACGACGACCGCGGCCGTCTGGTCTCCGTCACCGACGCGTTGGGCGCCGTCACCAGGGTGCGCTCCGACAGGGCGGGGTTGCCTGTCGAGATCACCGACCCGGCCGGAGGCGTCACCCGGATCGAACGTGACGCTCTCGGCCGGACGCTCCGCGTCACCGATCCGGTGGGCGCGGTGACCGGGTACGCCTGGACCGTCGACGGCGAACTCGCCCGCCTGACACACCCCGACGGCTCGACCGAGTCCTGGACGTACGACGGCGAGGGCAACCCCCTGACCCACACCGACGCCGCCGGCGGAGTCACCCGATGTGAGTACACCCACTTCGACCTCCTCACCGCACGCACCGGTCCGGACGGGACGCGCCACGAGTTCGAGCACGACGCGAACCTGCGGCTGATCCGTGTCACCGCGCCGCAAGGGCTCGCCTGGTCCTACGAGTACGACGGGGCCGGGCGGCTGGTCGCGGAGACCGACTTCGACGACCGCACCGTCACCTACGAGCTCGATGCCGCAGGGCAGCTCGTCACCCGAACCGACCATCTCGGCGGGACCATCCGGTACGCCTACGACGAGCTCGGCCGGATGACCCGCAAGGACGCGGCCGGCCAGGTCACCACCTACGTCCACGACCCGGCCGGACGGCTGGTCCACGCGTCCGGCCCGGACGGCGAACTCGTACGCCGGTACGACCGGCGTGGCCTGCTCAGGACCGAGCTGGTCGACGGCCGGGCCCTCGACCTCGCGTACGACGCGGCAGGCCGCCGGGTCCGGCGCACCACTCCCACGGGCATGGTCACCACCTACGCCCATGACGCCGCGGGCCGCCCCACCCGGGTGACCTCCGGGGGGCGTGAGATCGCCTTCTCCCACGACGCGGCCGGCCGTGAGGTGAAGCGCGTCTTCGGTGGCACCCTGACCCTTGCCTCGGCGTGGGACGAGGCCGGACGGCTCACCGGCCAGCACCTCGCCATCGGTGACCGCACCCTCAACCGCCGCACCTACGACTACCGCGCCGACGGACACCTCGGCGCGGTCACCGACCAGTTCTCGGGCACCCGCACCTTCGACGTCGACCCGGCCGGCCGGGTCACCGCGGTGCACGCCCAGGGCTGGACCGAGCGGTACGCGTACGACGCCGCCGGTAACCAGACCGAGGCGTCCTGGCCGGCGTCCCACCCCGGCCACGAAGCCACCGGGCCCCGCGCCTACACCGGCACCCGTATCACCCGGGCCGGCGATGTCCGCTTCGAGCACGACGCCCTCGGCCGCGTCACGCTGCGACAGAAGGCGCGGCTGTCCCGCAAGCCCGACACCTGGCGCTACGCGTGGGACACCGAGGACCGCCTGACTTCGGTGATCACCCCGGACGGCACCGTCTGGCGCTACACCTACGACCCGCTGGGCCGGCGTACCGCCAAACTGCGGATGGCGGAGGACGGCCGGACCGTGCGGGAGCGGGTGGTCTTCACCTGGGACGGGGCGACCCTGTGCGAGCAGACGACGCGGTCCACCGAGCTGCCGCACCCTGTCACCCTCACCTGGGACCACCAGGGTCCGAGGCCCATCGCACAGACGGAGCGGATCATCGCGGCGGACGCGCCGCAGCGGGAGATCGACTCCCGCTTCTTCGCCATCGTCACCGACCTCGTCGGCGCTCCCCGGGAACTCGTCGGCGAAGGCGGGGAGATCGCATGGCGCACCCGTACCACCCTCTGGGGAACCACCGCCTGGAACAAGGACGCCACCACCTACACGCCGCTCCGCTTCCCCGGCCAGTACAACGACCCGGAAACGGGCCTGCACTACAACTACTTCCGTCATTACGACCCGGAGACCGCCCGCTATCTCACCGCTGACCCCCTGGGGCTCGCGCCCGCACCGAACCCTCGCACCTACGTACCCAACCCGCAGCGCCAGGCGGATCCGCTCGGTCTCGCACCCGACTACGGGGAGAGGGAGTTCTACACGGTCCAGGACGCCGAGAACGCGGCCCGGTTGCGGGCGGACGGCACGCCGTGGCCCACGGACGAGCACCGTGCCCACCTGGGGCCCGGAGTGTATTCGTGGGGCTCGCTCGACGAGGCCGAACGCTACGCGGACCTCCTGCGCAACCGCCGGAACGCGGATGTGGAGATCGTGCCCTTCCGCCTGAGCGAGTCGGACCTCGCCGCTCTGCGGCAGACTCATGTGGGGAGGATGACCGAGTCGGAGATGGACGAGTTCATCGACCGCCACAGCATCATGTACGGGCGTGGGGAGCCCCATGACTTCGACTACATCTCCCGTCCCACCAACATGGGGACGGAGCACTACTTCCACGCGGGCGTCTTCGGTCTGCTGAGATTCCTCTGAGAAGGGGCACGAGAGAGCCACCCATGCCGTTCACACACGTCTACAAGCAGCGCATCGGCCCCTGGGGCCTCGTGGCCCGCATCTCCCTGGAGGTGCGGTCCGTGGAGAGGCCGCCGCGCGGTGCACACGAACTGGAGGGCACGTCCGTCTGGTGGCTGCCTCCGGCCGGTCTCCCGCCGGCGGACGAGGAATGGATGGGCTTCGGGCTCGGGCTGGTTGCCGGTCAGCTCGAAGGCCTGGGCGGCGAGGACGAGCCGGCGGTGCTCGTCGACGTGTCCGACTGGACCGTCCCCATGGTGACGGACTACCAGGAGGAGGTCGCCGCCGCGGCTGTCGTCGAGTGCCTTCGGGAGCATTACGGCATTCGCGGCGTCGACATCGGGCTCTCGTTCGACCGCGAGCGCAATCGGTACGGGTTCACGTGGAACGGCGCGCCGGCGCCGATCGGTCGGGGGTGACCGTCGCCTGACCTCCCCCGGCGGCCGGAGCGCGCCTCGGCGACCTGGCGGTCGCGGGCGGCGCGCCCCCGCCGGGGCTGTCCTTGTCGGAAAATGCCGGCCGCGTCACCCTCCCCGGAACACGGCTCCATGCCCACCGCTCCCCCGGCTCTCAGCCGAGTTGGTGGGCGCGGTGGCGGTGCAGGACCAGGGGGCGCGCGTCCCCGTCGTGGGAGACCTCCAGGGCGTGGCCCACCAGGAGGGTGTGATCGCCCACTTCGATGGCACGTTCGACGGAGCAGACGAACACCGCGGACGTGTGGCTCAGGACGGGGTGGCCGTCACGAACGGTGTGCGGAACACCGTCGAAGCGACGGAGCGGGTCTCCCTGGGCGAACCGGCGGTACAGCTCCCGCTGCGGCCAGGAGACGACGTTCACGGCGAAGCCGCCGGTGCGCAGGGCGTGGGTCAGGGTGCGGCTGGTGTTCGCGAGCGACACCAGCAGCGAGGGCGGCTGCGCGGACAACGAGATGACGGAGTTGACGGTGCAGCCCAGCGGGCCGTCCGGGCTCTGCGTCGTGATGATGCTCACGCCGCTGGGGAGGTGGGTCATGGCGGCGCAGAAGGCGTCGCGGTCGGCGCACGGCCCGTGCCGGTGGCCGCCGGAGGCCGGCACCGGGTCGGTGGCAGCGGCGGTGCTGGTGGGTACGGAAAGGCCCATGGGGTGACTCCTCAGGAGGCGGGCAGCAACGGGGGTGCGGTGGACACGGGTGCGGACGGACGGCTGAGGACCGGGCTCAACGCTTCCTCGACGGCCGCGAGCCGCGCACGGAGCTCTTCGCGGCTGTCGGCTCCGACGACCACGTGTCCCGGACGCTCGTGGCTGTGCCGCCAGACCGGCAGACGGGTGCCGGGCTGCGCGTGCAGCACCAGTTCCACCACGCCGTCGAGGGCCCGGCAGTGGTCGGGGTCGGCATGGCCGACCAGGACGGCGTCCTCCCAGGGGAAGTAGTGGACGGCCGCGTGGGCGAAGCGGGGCTGCGGATCGACGCCGGCGCCGGCCGTTGCGGGCAGGACGGACCGGACGGCCAGTTCGTACTGGTCGATCCCGGTGATCAGGCGGGTCAGCAGCGGGATGCGGTCTCCCCCCGGCCGGGTGTGCGTCTCGATCACGTGCACCCGGCCGTCCTCGACCTTGACCTCGGTGTGGCTGGCGCCGCGCTCCACGCCGAGGGCGTCCAGGCAGCGGCGCACGGTCTCCTCGATGCGGCCGCTCACGGCCTCGTCGACGAGGGCGGGGACCTCGTGACCGGTCTCGATGAAGCGCGGACGTCCGCTGGTGCGCTTGGCGGTGATGCCGAGGATGCGGTGGCCGTCCTCGCCGGAGACGGCCTCCACGCTGTACTCCGGGCCACCGACGTAGCGCTCCCAGAGCATGCCGCGCAGTTCCTCGCGCAGCTCCCGGTACTCGGCCGGGTCGGTGACACTGCGCACGCCTCGGCTGCCGGCTCCCCTGACGGGCTTGACGACCAGGGGGAAGTCCTCGGGGCCCGGATCCTCCTGACCGACGACGCCGAAGGCGGGACCGGGACAGGTGGCCTGCAGCGCCCGCCGCATGACCAGCTTGTCGCGGGTCCGCAGCACGGCGCCCACGGACACCGACGGCAGCCCCAGTGCCTCGGAGAGCAGTGCGGCGGGCAGCAGGCCGAACTCGGTGAAGGAGAGGACGGCGGCGACGTCGCGGGGCAGCGGCACCTCCAGCAGGGATGCGGGATCCTCCCGGTAGGGAGCTCGGTGGACGGCGAGGACACCCGGCCCGGCCTGCGGCAGGGGCTCACCGGTGTCGACGACCTGGACGTAGGGGATGCCCAGGCGGGTCAGGGCCTCGGGGCCGTCGGCGGGACGGGCTCCGACGAGGACCACGGGCGGCTCGGAGTGGTGGCTCGTCATCGGAGCTCCTTGACCGGTGTCGTGGCGGGGGCGGGGACGTCGTGCAGTTGGGCGGCGAGGGCCGTCCGGTCCGTCTTGCCGTTGCCGTTCAAGGGCAGTTCGGCGCGGACATGGAGGTGGGCGGGGACCATGTAGGCGGGCAGCCGGTCACGGAGTGCGGCGATCAGCGTGTCGGGGTGCGGGTCGTCCCCGGTGCACACCGCGTGCAGCTCGGTCCCCTGGTGAGCGGTGGGCAGCGCGAGGACCACGGCGTCGTGCACGTCACGCTGGTCGCGCAGGGCGGACTCGATCTCGCCGAGTTCCACGCGGTAGCCGTCGACCTTCACCTGGTGGTCGAGGCGGCCGAGGTGGAGCAGTCCGTCCCGGCCGGACGGACGGACCCGGTCGCCCGTGCGGTACCACATACGGGCCGGCACCTCCGCCGGTCGGGCGGCCGAGCCGCTGCCCGGCGTCTCGTCGCGAGGCCCGGCCGGATCGGTGCCGCCGGGTCCGGTGGCGGCCGCCGGGTCGGTGGGCCGGTCGCCGTCCAGGTCCCAGAAACGTCCGGCGTTGTCGGCGGGGTCCAGGTAGCCCGGGAAGCGCTGAGGCCCCCGCACGCACAGTTCCCCCTCCTCCGCCGGCTGCCCCTCGGCGTCCAGGACGCGATACTCCATGTGGGGGTAGACGCGCCCGATCGGCACCGTTCCGTTGGCGGTCGCCGGCCACTCGCCCGGGTCCGGGCCGAGTCCGAACTCCGCGCAGGTGATGGTCAGTTCCGTCGGCCCGTAGAAGTTCTCCAGCCGCGAGGAAGGTGCCGCCGCCTGCCAGGCCCGGGCCTGCTGAAGGGTGAGCGGCTCCCCCGCGAAGAGGCTGTGGCGCAGTCGCGGCATGGCCCCGGGGCGCAGCGCCCGCATCCGGCGGGCGAAGGAGATCACCGACGGGACGGAGCACCAGTGGGTCAGCTGCCGGTCGTTGACGAACCGCACCGGCGCCAGGATCTCGTCCTTGCTCGGGACCACGAGGGCCGCACCGGCGCCCCACGCGGTGAACATGTCGAACACCGACACGTCGAAGGTGAGGTCGAAGGTCTGGGAGAGCCGGGAGCCTGGCCCCACCTCGTAGCGCTCGATGACGTGGGCGAGGTACGGAGCGACGTTCTCGTGGAGTACCGGCACGCCCTTGGGGGTGCCGGTGCTGCCGGAGGTGAACAGGATGTAGGCGGGCGCACCCGGCTCACCCCGGCGGGGTGCCGGTCCGCCGGAAGCCGTCCTGGCCAGGTCCGCCGGGTCCGCCGGGTCTGTCAGGTCTGCCAGGTCGAGCAGCGGCACACCCGGCCCGCCGGTGTCCCCGCTCCCGTCGGTCAGCACCAGGTCGAGGCCCGCGCGCCGGGCGACCGAGGCGTTGCGGGCGCCCGGCCAGGCGGTGTTGAGCGGGACGACCGTGGCGCCGAGCCGTTGCACGGCCAGGTAACCCGCGTACGTGGCGGGCCGCCGTCCGGCCAGCAGACCGACGCGGCGCGGCGGCGCGGGGACGGCGCTCAGGATGCCCGCCGCGACGCGGGCGCTGCGGGCGTCGAGTTCTCGGTAGGTCAGCGTCTGCCCGTCGGCCTCCAGGGCGATCCGGTCGGGGTGGCGGGCCGCCGACGCGGCGAACCACTCGTGCAGGGTGCCGGGCACGTCCCCGGTGCGGCCGGTCACCAGGACGCTCCCGCGCTCACGGCGGCGGGGCGGGCGGCGGCCACGTCGTCGGGACCGATCGCGGTGAGGATGCGGTCGAAGGCGGTGCGCACCAGCGAGGCGCGCGGCCTGCCGCGTGCCGCCGACTGGGCGGCGTAGCGCAGGGAGCGGGACAGTTCGCCCCATGCGGTGGCGGTCGCCGGCCGGGCGCGGTGCAGGTACTGGTGGTGGCGTGCCGCGGCCCAGAGGTCCTCGGCGTACCGGACCAGGGACTCCGGGTCGGACGGCAGCAGGTCCCGGAGGAAGGCGAGGGAGGCCGCGGTGCCGCTGACCCATTCCCCCGGGCGCGGATCGAACCGGCCGGCGCCGTGCTCCAGCCAGCGGTGGCTGCCCGGGTCCGGCAGCCAGGCGGGGCCGCCACCGAGGGCGTACTCGTCGCGCTGGTGCAGCACGACGTCCAGGCCGGGCAACGGGGCCAGCACGGCGCGCAGTTCGGCCTCGTCGAGCCAGCCGCGGTACGGCGCCTGGTGGCCCTCGGGCAGCAGGGCGTCGAAGTCGTCGACCACCAGCCAGCGGTCGCCGTCGCGGGCGGCGAGGCGCAGCCAGTGCGGCACGTCGCGGATCTGGTGGGAGGGACTCCACGGCAGGTTGCGGCAGTTGGCCACGGCGAGCACGTCGCCCTGGCGGGCGAACTCGCTCCGCAGGGCGGACAGCGCGTCGTCCCAGTGGCGCGCGCCGCGGTAGCTGAAGTCGGGTGCGACGCGGTGGTGGTGGCTGAAGGCCAGGGTGCCGTCGAGGCCGTCGCGGCGGACGGACAGGGCGAAACCGGTCGCCAGCCGCCGCTCGGCCGCGGGGTCGGTGAGGTGGAGGTGTTCCTTGAGGTTGGTGGTGTAGCAGCTCAGTGCTTCAGCGGGCACGGAGATCTCCAAAGGCGCAGCTCACGGGATGGACACTGAGGTGACGCAGGGCGATCCAGCTGAGATCGCCCACGGTCCCGGTGCGCGGTCGCACCGGGACGTCGAGGGACCACGGGCGGCCGGCCATGCCGGTGCCGTCGGCCTTCACGCAGGCCTCCTGCACGGTCCATACCCAGGCGAACTCCAGGGCGCGGCGGTCGGCCGGCAGGGGTGACAGTTCGCCCGCGCGGTCGCGCAGGCACCGGCGGACCAGTCCGGGTGACAGGTCGGGTCCCGGGGGCAGTTGGACGTCCACGCCCACCCGGCGGCCGGGAGCCACGGCGGCCGCCACCAGGTCACCGCCCGGCCCGTGGTCCACCGCGGCGTCCACGCGCCCGCCCCGGCCGTGGTGGGGGCCGTCGTGGGAGAGGCTGACGCCCAGGTCGGGCAGCCCGTCCAGCACGGGCCGGCCGCGGACGTCGGCGGTCAGCGGGACGTCCTCCGTCCCGGGGCACACCTGGGCGAGCAGGGCGCGCAGCAGTCCCCGTGCGGCGAGGGACTGGCGGCGCCGCCACGACGGCCGGCCGCTCA
>NZ_JBRIOU010000171.1:0-9017 GCF_053474865.1 Streptomyces sp. CO7 | reverse complement strand
CCCGAACACCGCGCCGACCCCCTTGACCACGGTGAGCACGCCGACGAACGCGGCGCTGCGGTGCAGGCCCTCGTCGACGATCGCGTAGATGACGGTCTCGATGAAGCCGAAGCCGAGCAAGCCGCCGCCGAGCGCGATCGACACGGCCCGCAGGCGCGGGGTGCGCACCAGGTGCCGCACACCGGCCAGGAGTTCCTGCGGGAGCCTGCCGTCGGGCCGCTTCGGCGCGGGTTCGTCCACCCGGACCGCGAGCACGCACAGGGCGCACACCAGGAAGGTGACCACCTCGAGGGCGGCCACGGCGCGCGGCCCGATGCCGACGTAGAGGGCGGAGCCGACCGCCGGGGCGACCAGCATGCCGCCTTCCTGCAGGGTGCGCATGAGGGCGTTGGTGCGTCCGAGGTCGTCGGGGTGCACCAGGTCGGTCAGCAGCGCGCTGCCCGCGGCGTTGTGCATGCCGACGCCCAGGCCGATGCCGAACAGCACCAGGTAGAGCAGCCAGGCCTGGCTCTCGTCCCGGACGAGGAAGGCGAGGCAGACCCAGCCCGCCAGTGCGAAGTTGATCAAGGCGATCAGCGGCCGGCGCCGGAAGCGGTCCACCACCAGGCCGAGGAACGGTGTGCCCAGACGGGGCACCACGTAGGCGGCGAAGGCCAGTCCGGCCATGCCGTTGGACCCGGTGAGGTCCTTCATCCAGATGCCCAGCGTGATCCACAGGGCGGCGTCCCCGAACAGGGACACGCTGGTCCCGGCGAGCCACAGTCGTACGTCCCGCTTCCCCGGCTTCGGGGGCACCACGGTCTCAGACCCGGTCGGCATGCGTCTTCTCCAGTTCCGCGGCGAGTTCCGCGACCGTCGGGTGGTCGAACACGGTCAGCAGTTCGACGCCCGACCCGAGCCGTTCCTCCAGCAGCATGCTGAGCCTGGCCGCGACCATCGAGTCGCCGCCCAGGTCGAAGAAGTCGTCGTCGGGCCCGACGCCGTCGATGCCGAGCACCTCCTGCCAGGCCTCGGCGACGACGCGCACCAGCCGTCCTTGGGCCTCAGACATAGTTCTCCTTGCGTCGCCAGTCGGGGTCCGGGAGCGCCTTCCGGTCGACCTTGCCGTTGGGGGTGACGGGAAGGCCGTCGACGACCGCGAACACGGCCGGCACCATGAGGGCGGGCAGCCGCTCCCGCAGGTGGGCGCGGAGCGCCCGGCGGTCGAGCGGTCCGGCGCAGGTCAGCCAGGCGACCAGTTTCGGGTCGCCGACCAGGTTGTCGCGGACGCCGACCGCGGCCTGGCGCACCTGCGGGTGGGCGGTCAGCAGGTTCTCGATCTCGCCGGGCTCCACCCGGTGCCCGCGGAGTTTGAACTGGCCGTCGAGGCGCCCCAGGAAGTGCAGCAGGCCGTCCCGTCCGCGCCGGGCCAGGTCGCCGGTGCGGTACCAGGGCAGGCCCGCGGCGTCGGTCCGGAACCGCTGGGCGGTGAGTTCGGGCCGGCGCCAGTAACCGTGTGCGACGCCTGCCCCGCCGACCCACAACTCGCCCCGCGTGCCGTCCGGGACGGGTGTGCCTGTCTCGTCGCGCACCTCGGCGAGGACCCCCTGGACGGGCCGTCCGATCGGCAGCGTGGGCCCGAACTCCTCGTAGCGCGCCACCTGGTGGAACGTCGAGAAGGTGGTGGCCTCGGTGGGTCCGTAGCAGTTGACGACGTCGAGGTCCGGTGCGGCCGCGCGCAGTGTGCGGACGTGCTCGACGGACACCACGTCGCCGCCGGACAGGACCGTCCGCAGGCCGGCCAGCGACCGGGGGGCGGCGTCGATCTGGCGGTGGAAGAGGGCGGCGGTCAGCCACAGCACGCTGATGTGCCGCTCCTGCAGCAGGTCGCCCAGGGCGTCGGGGCCGAGCGGGGCGGCGGGCGCCAGTTCCAGCCGGGCGCCGTTGAGCAGGGCGCCCCAGATCTCGAAGGTCGCCGCGTCGAAGGCGACCGGCGCCAGCTGCAGCAGGCGGTCCTCGGGGGTCAGGTCCACGTAGGCGGGTGCGGTGACCAGGTTGAGCACCGCCCGGTGCGGCACCATCACCCCTTTGGGGCCGCCGGTGGAGCCCGAGGTGTACATCAGGCAGGCCACGTCCTCCGGGTCGCCGAGGTCTTCCGCCCGGCCGCCGGGGCCGGCCGCGGCGCCCGGCGCCCGGGCGGTCTCCCGCAGCACCCGCAGCCCGTGGCCGGCGAGCAGCTCCGTGCCCGTGCCGTCGGCGAGGGCCACCCGTGCCTCGGCCTCGGCGAGGATGCCGGCCAGTCGCAGGGGGGCCTCGCCCGGGTCGAGCGGCAGGTAGGCGGCGCGGGCCTTGAGCACGGCCAGCAGGGCGACGACCAGGGCGACGGAGCGTTCCAGGCAGACGGGCACGCGGTCCCCCGCGCGCACCCCGGCGGCGGCCAGGTCGCGGGCCAGGTCGTCCGAGCGCCGGTCGAGTTCGGCGTAGCCGATCCGCTCGTCGGCCGAGGCGACGGCCACCGCGTCGGGCCGCAGCGCCGCCTGGCGGCGGAACGCCTCGGGGATCGTCACCGGGCCCCCACCGTGCGCGTCGCCGCCGCGTGGTCGCGGAACAGCCGCAGCCGCTCCTCGCCGACCCTCTCCCGCAGGCCGGGGTCGGTCACGCCCAGTCCCTCGGCGGTGGCGAGGTTGAGCAGGCCGACCTTGCCCTCGTGCTCGTTGAGCTGGACCGAGCGGGTGGCCTCGGCGGCCTGCTCGAGGGGGTGGACGCGCGACAGGGCCGGCACCACCATGCCCAGGCGCATCAGGCGGTTGGCCTCGCACGCCTCGTCGATGTTGGCGCCGTGGCTGCCGATGACCCGCTTGAGTTTCATCCAGAGGTAGCGGTTGTCGTAGGCGTGCCGGTAGCCGCTGCTGGACCCGCAGGTGACGACGGTGCCGCCGCGCCGCACCACGTTGACGGAGGTCTCGAAGGTGGCCCTGCCGACGTGTTCGAAGACGACGTGCGGGTCCTCGCCCAGTTCCTTGCGGATGAGCGAGCCGAGGGACTTCCAGGCCGATCCGCCGTCCTGTTCGTCCTGGTCGCCGAGGCCGACGCTGTTGCGGTCGACGACGAGGTGGCAGCCGAGCCGGTCCATCAGGTCGGCCTTGTCGGTGGAGCCGACGACGCCGACCGCGATGCCGCCCGCCTGCCGGACCAGTTGCACGGCGTACGAGCCGAGGCCGCCCGCCGCGCCCCAGATCAGGACGATGTCCCCGGCCTTGATCCGGGCGCCGTGCTCACCGATCAGCATGCGGTACGCGGTGCCCAGGCAGAGGGTGTTGCAGGCGGCCTCCTCCCAGGACAGGTGCGGGGGCTTGGGGATCAGCTGGCTGGCCCGCGCCACCGCGAAGTCGCCGAAGGCGCCGAAGTTCGTCTCGAAGCCCCAGGCGAGCATGGTCGTGTTCATCATGCCGTCGCGCTGGGAGACGGGGTCCTGCTCGTCGATGTAGGGCGGGTTCACCACCACGTGGTCGCCGGGCGTCCAGTGGCGCACCGCGGCGCCGACGCGGACCACGACACCGGCGGCGTCGGAGCCGACGACCTGGTGGTCGAGGTCGTGCCGGGCGCTCCAGCGGTCCTGCCGGCCGAACTGCTTCAGGAAGCGGAAGGTGGACATCGGCTCGAACATGGCGGACCAGACGGTGTTGTAGTTCACCGCCGAGGCCATGACCGCCACCAGCACCTCGTCCGGGGCCAGCTCCGGCATGGGCACCTCGCCGACGTGGAGGGTGCGCCGCACGTCCTTGTCGGCGTGCGGGCCGGCGTCGCGGAACAGGTGCTCGTCCTCGCGGCGCAGGTACACCGCGCGGTAGGACTCCGGCACCTCGCAGGCCATCAGCCGGGCCGGGTCGGCGCCGTGCCGGACCGCCTCGATGAGACTCGCCATCTTCGTCACTCCGGTTCGGGTTCGTGGTGGGTCAGCGGGTGGGTGCGGCGGGGTCGCCGGCCGGGCGCATGGCCTCGCGCAGCTGTCCCAGGGAGGCGCGGGCCCGGACCGCCTCGACGAGGGCGGGAAGCACGTTGCGGCCCTCCAGGGCGTCCGCCCGCAGCCGGGCGAGCTCGGCCGCGCAGGGCTGCCGGCGGACATCGCGCCGGCCTCCGGTCGTGGTGTGCCGTTCGGCCCGCAGCAGGTCGCGTTCGGACGCGGAGGGGTCCGCGGGGTCGAGGACGCCCACGGTCGGTCCGGGGTCCTGGTAGGCGAGCTCCTCGATCTCCCCCTCCAGCCAGCCGCTGCGGATGCAGGCGGTGATGCCGCCGCGTTCCTCGATCCGCCGGAGCCAGTCGTCGACCTCCTTGCCCAGTTCCTCGACCAGACCCTCGACGACGCGGGAGCCGCCCAGCGGGTCCGCGTAGCGGGCGAGGTCGGTCTCGTGGGCGAGGATCTGCTGAGTGCGCAGGGCGATGCGCGCGCCCAGCGGACCGGGGGTCTGGACGGCCTCGTCGAAGCTGCACACGTGCAGGGACTGGGTTCCGCCGAGCACGGCGGCGACGGCCTGCACGGTGGCGCGGACCACGTTGTTCAGGGGTTCCTGGTAGGCGAGCGCGGAGCCGAAGGTGTTGACCTGGGTGCGCATCTTCAGGGCCCGGGGTTCGGTGGCGCCCCACTTGTCGCGCATCCGCTCGGCGTAGCGGCGGCGGGCGATCCGCAGCTTGGCCGCCTCCTTGAGGATCTCCATGTCGGTGCCGAAGATGAAGCTGAACCGGGAGGCCACCGCGTCCGCCGGGTGACCGCGCTCGGCCATGCCGCCGAGGTAGGCGTCGACGCTCGCCAGCGCACAGGCCACCTCCAGGGCGGCGTCGGCCCCGGCCTCCCGGGCGTGGCCGCCCGAGATGGAGATCGGGTGGACGCCGGGCAGGGCCCGCATGCAGTACTCGACGACGTCGAGCGCGTACCGCACGCTGGTGTCCAGGTCGTACACGTAGGCCTTGCGGGCGAGGAACTCCTTGAGCATCTCGTTCTGCAGGGTTCCGCGCAGCGCGGCCGGGTCGACGCCGGACTCCTCGGCCGCCACGATCCACATGGCCAGCAGCACGGGCGCGGTGGCGTTGATGGTCATGGAGACCGAGACCTGGTCCAGCGGAATGCCCTCGAAGACGCTCTTGAGGTCGTCGACGGTGGCGACGGACACGCCGGTGCGTCCCACCTCGCCGTCCGCGGCCGGCTCGTCGGGGTCGAGGGCGAGCTGGGTCGGCAGGTCGAAGGCGAGCGACAGGCCCGTCTCGCCCATGCCCAGCAGGTACTTGAAGCGTTCGTTGGTCGACTCGGCGCTCTGCAGTCCCGCGAGCTGCCGCATGGTCCACAGCCGTGTGGTGTAGCCCGCCGGGTGGAGGCCCGCGTCGTAGGGGAACTCCCCGGGTGTCCCCATCGCGGTCAGGCCCGGGCCGCGTCTCGTGCGTCGTCGACGAGGTCGAGGACCGATTCGGCGAACTCGTCCAGTCCCGGGTACTCGAAGACGTTCAGCAGGGGGATGTCCACGCCGAAGCGCGTCCGCAGGGCCGCCACGATGCGGGTGGCGACCAGCGAGTCCACGCCCAGTTCGAGGAGGTTGTCCTCGATGCCGACGTCCGGCATCTGCAGGACCTCGGCGGTCACGGCCACCACGGCTGCCTGAACGTCGGCGAGGCCGACCGGCTCGGTTGTCATCCCGTCATCCGTTTCTGCCGCCCGGCCGTGCGGGCACGGCGAGGCGGCGTAGCGCGAGGAGCTGGTGCAGGAGTTCGTCCAGGAGGAGGCGGCCGACGGGACCGCGGAGCGGGCACGTCCGCCGCCCCGGGATCGGTCCCCGGTCGACCTGGCGATCAACCTAGAAGCGCTCCGAAGCGCTCAGCAAGCGCCTTCGGACAGCAAACTCGGCATGAACCTGCCATCGGGATGACCGGCGCTCCGCCGGACCGGACGCGGGCCCAGCAGGCCGAGTTCGGCCGCGGCCAGTCCCGCCTCGAAACGGGTGTTGACGTCGAGGGACTTGAGGATGGTGGCGACGTGCCGGCGGTAGGTGCGGACGGACACGTTCATCTGCCGGCACGCGGTGTCGTCCTTCATCCCGGACGCGAGCATCCGCAGGACCTGCATCTGGGTCTCGTCGAGCTCCGGCACCCGGGCGGCGCCTCCCGGTCCGGGCGGCTCCGCGGCCTGGTCCCACAGCACCTGCTGGAACTGGTGGAGCACGTTGGTCGCCTCGTAGCGGGTGACCAGGACCTGTGGCCGGCCGTCCGGGGGTGCCGAGCGCACGAGGGCCAGCTCCCGGTCGAAGGAGACCAGGTCCGGCAGCGGCGCGGCGGAGAAGCGGACGTGGGCGGTGCGCGCGGGCAGTCCCGCCAGACGGGCGCGGAGCCGGGGCTCGTCGGCCGAGGAGCGGGTCAGCAGCAGCCGCAGCGCGTGCCCGCGGCCGAGCACCTCGGCCCGGACCAGCCGCGCGAACTCGGACGCGGGGCGGTTGACCGTCTCGTGGGCGAACCGTCCGGTGAGCTGCACGCTCCCCCTGCGGGCCGCAGACCGGTCGAGTGCCTGCCGCAACACCGCGCAGACCAGAGGCGGTTCGATGGCCGACACCAACCGGCTCACTCGCTCCCCGGCCGAGTCGGCGTATCCGTCGTGGACTTCCCCGGCCCCGTCGCGGGTTTCCCCGCACTCATCCACCAGTTGCACGCCAACGTCCTTCTTCCACGGGACGCCGGATCGGGTGCGATCCGGCGCCATGCCATGACCCGGGTGGCCCATGGTGTGTCTGGGACCACCCCTGCGGGGCATGAGCGTACGGCGCGATTCCCGCCAAGTCGATGAGTCCTCACGGTGCGCGACGGCCGCTCCCCCGCGTCCCCGTGCGCGCGGCGACGCGACATGGCAGTTAGCTGCCATCGGGGGTGACGAACGGACGGCCAGGTCCGATCATCGGGTGCTGATCGCTCGGTATGAACACCCGTCCGGACCTGGGCCTCGCAGGCCGGCCACGACGCTGGGGGTTTGCGTTCCATGTGCGGCATAGTCGGACTCGTCTCCTTCACCGATGACCTCTCACGCCGGCCCGACCTGGCCGAGTCGATGCGGGGCGCACTCGAGCTGCGCGGCCCGGACGAGGTGGGCGAATGGGCTTCCCCGCGGGCGCTGTTCGTGCCCCGCAGACTCGCCGTGGTGGACCTGGAGGGCGGGCACCAGCCGGCACTCGCCACGGACGGCCACGGCCGCGAGACCCATGTGCTGAGCTACACCGGCGAGGTCTTCAACTTCGTCGAGCTGCGGGCGGAACTCCGGGCCCGCGGCCACCACTTCCGCGACCGCAGTGACACGGAGGTGGTGCTGCGGGCCTACCAGGAGTGGGGGGCCGCCTGCGCCGAACGGCTGCGGGGCATGTTCGCCTTCGCGGTCTGGGACGTGGAGAGGGAGGAACTGGTCCTGGTGCGCGACCGGTTCGGCATCTACCCGCTCTTCTACGCGAGCACCGACGAGGGTTTCGCCTTCGGTTCCGAGCCGAAGGCGCTGTTCACCACCGGGCTGGTCGACCCGGTCGTCGACCGCGCCGGCCTGCTGGAGGCGCTGTCGTTCACGCCCACCCCCGGCCGCTCGGTCTTCCGGCACACCCGTGAGGTGGTACCGGGCGAGGTCGTGCGCTTCTCCCGCGAGGGCGTCAGCCGCTCGCGCTACTGGACGTTCACCCCCAGGCCGCACACCGACGACCTGCCCACCACCGTGCGCACCGTGCGCGAGCTGCTCGAGGACGTGATCGCACGTCAGGTGACGGCCGACGTGCCCATCTCCTCGATGCTCTCCGGCGGCCTGGACTCCAGCGCCGTCTGCGCCCTGGTCAACCGCTCCCTGGGCGGCGGCGAACGGCTGCGGACCTTCTCCATGGAGTTCGCCTACCACCTGGAGAACTTCCGCCCGGACGAGGTGCACGACTCGCCGGACGCCCCCTACGTCGCGAAGATGGCCGCCCACCTCGGCAGCGACCACCGGGAGCTGCTGATCGACCGGCACCACCTGATGGACCCGGAGGGCCAGGCGGCCGTGGTCCGGGCGATGGACCGGCCCGCCGCCGGCCTCGACATGTACGTGTCGCTCTACCGGCTCTCCCAGGAGGTCCGGCGCTTCTCCACGGTCACCCTCACCGGGGACGGGTCGGACGAGCTGTTCGGCGGGTACGTCTGGTTCCACGACCCGTTCTACGTGAACTCGCGGACCTTCCCCTGGCTCGGGGCCTCGCACCGGATGGAGTTCCTCTCCGGGCTCCTCGACCGCGACCTGTACCGGGGGCTGGACTTCCCCGGGTACGTCGCCGAGCGCTACGAGGAGGCCCTCGCCGAGGTTCCGCTCACCGGCGAGGAGTCGGCCCACGAGCGGCGGATGCGGGAGATCACCTACCTGAACATGACGCGGTACCTGCGGGTCATCCTCGACCGCAAGGACCGCCTCGGCATGGCGGCCTCGGTGGAGGGCCGGGTCCCCTTCGTCGACCACGAACTCGCCGAGTACGTCTACAGCGTGCCCTGGGAGATGAAGGTCGCCGACGGGCGCGAGAAGAGCCTGCTGCGCGCGGCGGTGGACGACCTGCTGCCCCAGTCGGTCCTGATGCGCAAGAAGTCGCCGTACCCGACCGTGCAGGATCCCGGGTACCGCACCGCTCTGCGCGAGCAGCTCAGGGCGATCACCGGGGACGGCGGCGCGGCGGTGAACGACCTGCTCGACAAGGACCGTGTCGCCTCCGTGCTCACCGATCCCACCTTCGGGCTCCGGGCCGGCGTGACGCGGATGAGCATCGAGGCCGCGGTCCAGATGCACCACTGGTTCGCGTCCGGCGTGCGGGTCGAGCTCTGATGTCGCTCACCGGCATGCTCCTCGCCGCCTGCGCGGCCCACGGCGACCGGGTCGCGGTGGTGGACGACGACGGGGAGCACACCTACGCGCAGCTCGACGAGGCGTCCGCCCGGATCGCCAGGGGCCTGGGCGCCCGGGGGGTGGGGCCGGGCGACGCGGTCGGGCTGCTGGCCCCGCGGGGCTGGTG
>NZ_JBRIOU010000170.1:0-10078 GCF_053474865.1 Streptomyces sp. CO7 | reverse complement strand
CGCCGGCCGTGCCGTCACCGCGGGCCTCGCCGCCGCCTTCGCCAGCACCGCCGCCCTCGCCACGGCCGCTGGCCTCCCCCGCGGCCCCGCCCCGGCCGGGCGGCTCCTCCGCGGGGGCCGCCGTGTCCACCACCGTCGCCAGGGCCACCGCCTCACCCCGCTCCGCCGCCTCCAGGACGTCCAGCAGCGCGGCGCGTTCGCCCTCGCCCCGGTAGGCGCGGACCAGCACCCGCAGCGTGCCGCCGCAGGTGAGGCCCACCGCGAAGGCGTCCTCGTCGCCGACCCCGAAGACGTGCACCTGCGGGATGCCGTCGGCAAGCACCGCGAGGCCGGCCTCGTAGACCGCGCCCTCGACGCAGCCGCCGGACAGGCTCCCGGCCACGGCGCCGTCCGCGCCGACCGCCATGGCGGCGCCGGGCCGCCGGGGCGCGCTGCCGTGGGCCTCCACCAGCAGGGCCACCGCGAAGTCGGTCCCGGCCTCGTGCCACCGTCGCAGCGGCGTCAGCAGGTCGATCATGGGGTCGTTTTAACACTTAAAGAGTTTTGAAGACACCCCTTGTGGCCTGCCCGGAAAGGGTGTTAGACATCTCCGCAATCGAATATTCAGGCATTAGATAACTCTGTGTAGCGATGGCCGTGCGTCCGGTCGCCGCGTCGCTGGAGGTCCCTGCCCATGCTCCTGCTCCCCAACGGTCTGGTCGCACCCACCCAGCGCACCATCGCGCCCTTCGCCCTGCACCGCCCCACCTCGGCGGAGGAGGCGGTGTCCGAGGGCGCCCGCCCCGGTGCGGTGTACGCGCAGGGCTGCAGCGACCTGTTCGCCCAGTTCCGGGAGGGGCTGCGCTGCGACAGCCTGGTCGCCCTGGACCGGGTCGCCGGTCTCGACCGAGTGGTCACCGAGGACGGCGGGCTGCGGATCGGCGCCGGGGTCGCCCACCACGACGGCGCCCGCCACGAGGCGGTCCGGGGCGCCCTGCCGTCCTTCGCCGCGGCCTGGGGGCGGATCGCCAACCACCGCATCCGGCAGCGGGCGACCGTCGGCGGCAACCTG
This sequence comes from Streptomyces sp. CO7, assembly GCF_053474865.1. Lineage (NCBI taxonomy): Bacteria > Bacillati > Actinomycetota > Actinomycetes > Kitasatosporales > Streptomycetaceae > Streptomyces > Streptomyces sp. CO7. The sequence goes on along the minus strand of NZ_JBRIOU010000170.1, from coordinate 9,027 downwards.
ATGGCGCGGCGCACCCGCTACGAGATGTCGATCATGCTGCAGGCGCTCGGGGCACGGCTGCTGTTCCACACCCCCGAGGGGCCGCTGGAGCTGGACCCGGCCGCCCTGTGGCCCCGGCCGGAGCCGCCCGGGGCGCTGCTGACCACGGTGGTGGTGCCGGACACGGCCGGCGTGTGGTTCGGCTACGAGCGGTCGATGCGCCCGCTCGCCACCGCCGCCGTGGCGGTGCGCGGCGACCGGGTCACGCTGACCGTGGGCTCGGAGTACACCCGCCCGCACACCGTCCGCCTGGCCCTGGGCGAGGACCCGGCGCGGGCCGCCGCCGCGCTGCCCGACAGCGTCGGGGACGCCGCCGCGGGCGCCGACTACCGCCGTCACCTGGCCGGGGTCCTGCTGCGCCGCCTGCTGGACGCCCGTACCGCCGAAGAGGCCGCACGGTCCGCAGAGGCCGCAAGGTCCGCTGAGGCCGCAGAGTCCGAAGAGAAGGAGAGCGCGTGAGCACCGACCGGACCGCCGCCCGGCGGATCACCGTCGACGTGGAGGTCGACGGCCGCCGCCGACGCGAGGAGATACCCGCGCAGACGGTGCTGCTGGACCTGCTGCGCGACCGGATGGGCAACACCGGGGTGAAGGCGTCCTGCGAGCGCGGCGTCTGCGGGGCGTGCACCACGCTGATCGACGGTGTGCCCACGGCCTCCTGCAGCGTCTTCGCCTTCAGCGTGGACGGGTGCTCGGTGGAGACGGTGGCCGGGCAGGCCCGGGGAGGCGAACCGGGGCCCGTGCAGCGGGCGTTCGCCGAGTGCGGCGGCTTCCAGTGCGGCTACTGCACCCCCGGCATGGTGATGCTGACGACCGCCCTGCTGCGCGAGCACCCCGAGCCCACCGAGGAGCAGATCCGCGACTGGATCTCCTCCAACATCTGCCGGTGCACCGGCTACGCGATGATCCTCGACTCGGTCCGCCGGGCCGCCGAGCTGATCCGGGAGGAAGCGTGACCGGCCGCCCCAGCGCCTTCGGCTCCACCGCGCCCCGCAAGGACGCGTCCCTCAAGGTCACCGGCGCCGCCCGGTACACCGCGGACGTCACGCTGCCCGGCATGCTGCACGCCAAGGTGCTGCGCAGCCCGCACCCGCACGCCCGGCTGGTGTCGGTGGACGCGACCAAGGCGCGCGAGGTGCCCGGCGTGCACGCGGTGATCACCCGCGACGACCTGGACGGGCTGGACGCCGTCTACGGCTACTTCATCAAGGACCAGCCGATCGTCGCCACCGACCGGGTGCGGTACGTCGGCGACCCGGTCGCGGCGGTGGCCGCCGAGGACGAGGCGGCCGCGCTCGCGGCGCTCGCGCTGATCGACGTCGAGTACGAGGTGCTGGACCCCGTGCCGGACGTCGAGGCCGCGCTGGCCGAGGGCGCCCCTGAACTGTTCCCCGGCGACAAGCCGCGCGGCGTGGTGCCGCCCTACGGCACCGGGGCCTGCGGCGCGCTGTGGCCGAGGCCCAACGTCTGCTACGAGTTCCGCTACGAGACGGGTCCGGACGAGGTGTGGGAGCGCTGCGACCACGTCTTCGAGGACACCTTCGTCTTCTCCCGGATGAACCACTTCCACCTGGAGCCCTTCGTCACCGTCGCCGACGCGCGCGGCGACCGGATCGAGGTGTGGACCTCCACCCAGAACCCGTTCCCGCTGCGCCGGGAGATCGCCCGGGTGTTCCGGGTGGAGGAGTCCTCGGTGCGGGTCGACGTGCCGTTCGTGGGCGGCGGTTTCGGCGCCAAGCACAACTGCAAGACCGGGCCGGTGGCGATCCTGCTGTCGCGGCTCACCGGGCGGCCGGTCCGCTACTGCCTGACCACCGAGGAGGGCTTCCTCACCCTCAGCCAGCACGCCGCGGTGCTGAAGGTGCGCACCGGCCTCCTGGCCGACGGCACCTTCGTCGCCCGGGAGAGCGAGGTGCTGCTGGACGCCGGCGCCTACACCGACGGCAGCCCGCTGGTCGCGGAGAAGGCCGGCTACCGCATCCCGGGCCCCTACCGCTGGGAGCACGTGCGCTCCTCGTGCGCCTGCGTGATGACCTCGACGACGCCGGCCGGGCCGTTCCGCGGCTTCGGGGCGACCCAGGCGACCTGGGCGGGCGAGAGCCAGATCGACATGATCGCCCGGCGGCTCGGCATGGACCCCTACGACCTGCGGGTGAAGAACCTCAAGGCGCTGGGCGAGCCGTTCATGCCGGGCGAGAGCGGCATCGACAGCGACCTGGTCGAGGGACTGGACCTGGTCGCCGCCGAACTCGGCTACCAGGGTAGGGAGAAGCGGCCGAATCGCGGCATGGGACTGGCGATCGGCTTCAAGGACGGCGGCGGCGTCAACAAGCCGGCGCAGGCCCGGGTGAAGGTCAACGCGACCGGACAGGTCATCGTCTCCACCGGCTCGGTGGAGATCGGCCAGGGCATCTCGACGGCGCTGTGCCTGGTCGCCGCTCAGGTGCTGGGACTGCCGCCGGAGCGGATCTCCTACGCGCCCGTCTCCACCGACACCTCTCCCTTCGACCAGGGCACCAACGCCTCCTCCGGCATGACGGTGACGGGCCGCGCCGTGCAGCTCGCCGCCGAGCAGGCCCGCGGCCGCGTGCTGGAGTTCGCGGCCGGCCGGCTGGGGTGCGCGCCGTCGGACCTGGAGCTGGTCGACTGGGGGGTGCGCCTGGACGGCGCGGTCCACCCGCTGACGTCGATGATCCTGGGCGTCTTCGGCGGCACCGGCTACGAGTTCAGCGGCGACGGTTTCTTCAAGGCGCCCAACTCCCACGAGGCGCCGCTGGAGGCGCCCTGCGTGTTCTGGGAGATCGGCTGGGCCGGCGCCGAGGTCGAGGTGGACCCGGACACCGGCGCGGTGACGGTGCTCAAGCTGGTGGCGAGCGGCGACGTCGGACGGGCCGCGAACAAGCTGGTGGTGCGGGGGCAGGAGGAGGGCGCCGCCCTGATGGGCTACGGGCAGGCGCTGTTCGAGGAGATGCGGTACGAGGACGGCGTCCTGGTCAACGGCGAGGCGCTGGACTACCGGGTGCCGATGGCCGAGGACCTGCCCGCCTCCTTCGTCTCCGTTTCCCAGGAACAGGGCCACGGACCCGGTCCGTTCGGCTCCAAGGGTGCCGGCGAGGGCACCATGGTGCCGATCGCCGCCGCCGTCGCCAACGCCGTGCAGGACGCCACCGGAGCGAGGGTCACCACCCTTCCGCTGACCCCCGAGCGGGTCTTCCGCGCGCTGCGGGAGGCGGGCTCCCCCACTGCCTGAGCCGCCCGTCCCCGCCGGGGACGACCCCCTCGCCGCACCCCCTCGGTCCGCACCGGACACCGGCCGAGAGGGCCTCGGCGTTGCCCCCGAGCGCGGCTGTCGAAGCGTCCGATTAATTTCAGGCCAAAAATATTGACCCCTTAGATATGCGGTCCTAGGGTCGCCGCATCTGCTGACGCATCCGCTGACCCCCGCCCCGCTCGCGGAAGGACTCCCATGACGACCGTGGCCACGAAAGAGGTGGTGGGCTCCGGCTCCATCGCCGCCAGGATCGAACGGCTGCCGCACTCCCGCTGGCACGTGAAGGTCCGTTTCCTCATCGGCGCCGTCACCTTCTTCGAGGCGTTCGACCAGCTGCTCGCCGCCTCGGCCCTGCCCGTCCTGACCGAGCAGTGGAACCTGTCCACCGGCCAGGCCACCTTCGCCGTCACCGCCGCCTCGGTGGGCATGCTGCTGGGCGCGTTCGTCGCGGGCTGGCTCGGCGACCGGATCGGCCGGGTGCGCACCGTCGCCCTCGGCGTGCTGCTCACCGGACTCGCCAGCATCGCGGTGGCGGCCTCCGCCAACATCGAGATGTTCGCCCTGTTCCGCTTCGCGCAGGGCGTCGGCATCGGCGGCGTGGTGCCGATCGCGGCCACCTACATCAACGAGATCGCCCGCTCGGACAGCCGTGGCAAGCTGGTCCTGCTCTACGAGCTGATCTTCCCGGCCGGCCTGTCCGCGGCCTCGCTGACGGCCGTGTGGGTGGTGCCCAACCTCGGCTGGCAGGCGATGTTCCTGCTGGGCGGCCTGCCGGTGCTGCTCGCCCTGGTGCTGGTGCGCAAGGTGCCGGAGTCCCCGCGCTGGCTGGCCTCCCAGGGGCGTCTGGAGGAGGCCGAGGCGGTCGTCGCCCGGATCGAGGAGGAGATCACCGCCGCCACCCGCGAGCCGCTGCCCGAGCCCGCGCCAGCGCTCCCGGCCGAGGAGTCCCGGGGCCGCCTGCGGGAGATCTTCCAGGGCCGCTACCTGCGCCGCACCGCCGTCCTGTCGACGATGTGGTTCGTCGCCTACTACGTGAACCACGGCATCTCGACCTGGCTGCCGTCGCTGTACACCAAGCAGTTCGGCCTGGACCTCACGACCGCCCTCACCTACTCGCTGCTCAGCAACGCCACCGGTCTGGTCGGCACGCTGATCGCCGCCCTGGTGGTCGACCGCATCGGCCGCAAGCCGCTGCTGCTGACCGCGCTGATCGGCACCACCGCCGCGCTCGCGGCCCTCGCGGTGGCCGGCGCCACCTCCAGCGGCCAGGTCGCGCTGTTCGCCTCCTGCACCACCTTCTTCATCTTCGCGATCAACGCCTCGCTGTACCTGTACTCGCCGGAGCTGTACCCGACGCGCAACCGCGCCAAGGGGGCCGCGTTCGGCGGGGTCTGGAACCGCCTGGGCGTGATCCTCGGCCCGATCACGGTGGGCGCGATCCTCGCCTCCGGCGCCGACCTGAGCATGATCTTCGTCCAGCTGGCGGTCGTCGCCGCGGTGGGCGCGGTCGTCGCCTGCTTCGCGGTGGAGACCAAGGGCAGGACCCTCGAGGAGCTGAACTCCTGACCCCGCGCGGCACGACGACGGGCCGGACACCCCGCACGGGGCCGTCCGGCCCTTCGCGCGCCGCGGCCGTACCCGTGGGGTCCGTTAAGGGAGTAACTTTTCACCAGCAAGAAGAACCGGGGAGGGAGACCGCTGTGGCCGGCAGGGAACAGGGCGCCGATACGGACGCCGTGTCACGCATCATCGAGGAGTGGCACCGCGAGCGGCCCGACCTCGACCCCTCTCCGATCGAGGTGCTGGGGCGGCTGCACCGCTCCTTCCTGCTCTACCAGGCGCAGACCAGCAAGCCGCTGGTCGCGGCCGGGCTCTCGATGGCCGGCTTCGACGTGCTGGCGGCCCTGCGTCGGGCCGGCGAGCCGTACCGGCTCACCGCGGGCGAGCTGGCGGCCACCAGCCTGGTCTCCTCGGCCGGCGTGACGCTGCGGCTGGACCGGCTGGAGGGCGACGGCCTGATCGTGCGCGAGAGGGACGCGGGCGACCGGCGGGTGGTCCACTGCCGGCTCACCCCGGCCGGCCTCAAGCTGATCGACGCGCTCTTCGCGGAGCACCTGGACAACGAGCGCCGGATGCTGGCGGGGCTCAGGCCGAAGGAGCGGGTGCAACTGGCCACGCTGCTGCAGAAGCTGGAGCGCAGCCTGACGGACTCCGCGGACGCCAACGGCACGGCGTAGCCGCCGCCCGAAGGCCCCGGAGGCCCCGAAGGCCCCGGAGGCCCCTGCCACGCCACGTCGAAGGCCCCGTCGCGCACCTCGCGACGGGGCCTTCGGACGCTGCGGGCCGGGCGGTTCAGCCGAGCAGTTCGGCCGCCTGCCGGGCGGCCTCCGCCCGGTAGAAGCGGCGGATGCGCACCACGCCCAGGTCGTGCTGGTACAGGTTCTCGCCCACGTCGCCGTCGGCGGGCATGCCCTCCAGCATCACCCGGTCCTGCTCCAGCACCTCGTGGTGGCGTGCCTCCAGCGTGGTGCGGTACAGGAAGCGCCAGGAGGCCCGCTCCCAGCCCTGGACCTTCCGGGTCCGCCAGTGGAACACCGCGCACTCGGTCGCGGTGACCGGCACCACCATGCCGACGATGCCGAAGGCGCCGCCCGGGCCGGCGTACGGCTGGTAGGGGATCTCCAGGTCGACCCAGTCGACGCCGGTGCGGCCGAACTCGACCCAGTCGAAGTTCACTCCGACCTGGTCGGTCTTCTCGAAGAAGAAGCCCCGCCCGGTCTCCCGGATGCGGAACCGCGCCGACTTGGCGCCGCCGGACATGGAGTGGGAGTGGCCGTGCAGGAAGGCCCCGTGCATCGGGTCCAGCACGTTGTCCACGTAGAAGCGCCACGGGGCGCCCCACTCCGCGTAGTTGAGGAAGTGGGCGGTGTCCGCGTCGCGCAGCCGGTCCGGCAGCACCAGCTCCGGCGGCTCGGGGTGCCGCTCGTCGCCCCAGTAGGCGAAGATCGCCCCGCAGTGCTCCTGGACGGGCAGCGAGCGCACCAGCCGCTTGCCCTCCAGGTTGCAGCCGGGCAGGCCGGGCACGGAGACGACCGTGCCGTCGCCGTCCACCTGGACGCCGTGGTAGAGGCAGGCGACCCGGTCGCCGAGGTGCTGGCCGAGGGACAGCGGTGCGCTGCGGTGCGGGCAGCGGTCGGCGATCATGTGGAGCTGCCCGGTGGGCCGGCGGAAGAGCAGCCAGGGCTCGCCCCAGCGGGTCACGCGCTTCATCTCGCCGTCGCCCACGTGGTGCGAGGGCAGGACCGGGTACCACTGGTTGCGCAGCCCGGTGGCGTGGATCCGCTCGGCGAGTTCCTCGACGGACGCGGCGGGCTCGGCGGAAACAGGTGCGGCGGTCGTCATGGCGTCACGCTCCCAGTCGCTCGATCTCGGCCCGGAACGACTCCTCGGTCCAGGTTCCGCCGTCCGGCGGGAAGACACTGCTGCGGTTCAGCCCCCGCACCACGTCGGTCAGTTCGTGGCCGTGCTGCGCGTAGACCTCTTCGAGGGCCCCGGCGAGCTTGAGTTCGTAGGCGGTCGGTTCGTGGGTGCGCGTCTGGTGCACCACGACATAGCGGGTCGTCATGGGTTACTCCGGTGAACGGGCGGAAGGGTCGGTGGAGTTCAGAGGTCCAGCACCAGGCGGGCGGAGGCGCAGCGGGAGACGCAGATCATCATCGACGTGCCAGCGGCCTGCTCCTCGCTGCTGAGCAGCATGTCCCGGTGGTCGGGCGTGCCGTCGAGGACGCGGGTCTCGCAGGTGCCGCAGATGCCGTCGCGGCAGGAGGTCTCCACGGCGACGCCGGCGTTCTCCAGGGCGTCGACGATCGACTCCTCGGGGCCGACGGTGACGGTGGCGCCGGAGCGGGCGCACTCGACCTCGAAGGCCTGCTCCCCGCCCTCCGGGGCGGGCGCCTTGACCGCGGCGAACCGCTCCAGGCGCAGCCGGTCGCGCAGGCCCCGCTCCGCGCAGGCGGTCTCGATCGCGGCGAGCAGCGGCTCGGGCCCGCAGCAGTAGACGAGGGCGCCTTGGTCCGCCTCGGCCTCGGCGAGGATCGCCGGCAGGTCGAGGTGGCCGTGGGTGTCCTGCGGGTGGAGCACCACAGGGCCGCCGAGCGCGGCGAGTTCGTCGCCGAAGGCCATGGAGTCGCGGCGGCGGCCGCCGTGCCAGAGTTTCCAGGGCCGGCCGAGGGCGGTGGCCTCGCGGGCCTGGGCGAGGATCGGGGTGATGCCGATGCCGCCGGCGACGAACAGGTACCGCTCGGCGTCCTCGAGGGCGAAGTGGTTGCGCGGGCCCTTGAGGGTGATGCTCTGCCCGGGCCGCAGCTTGGCGTGCACGTGGGCCGAACCGCCGCGCGAGGTCGGCTCGTTGAGGACGGCGATGCGGTAACGGCCGGTGTCGGCGGGGTCGCCGCAGAGGCTGTACTGGCGGATCAGGCCGCCGAGGTGGACGTCGACGTGCGCGCCGGGCGTCCAGGCGGGCAGCGGCTTGCCGTCGGGGTGGACCAGTTCCACCGAGACGACGCCGTCGGCCTCCCAGGTCATCCGGTGGACCAGCAGGTCGAGCCGTGTCTCTTCTCGGGTGTCGCTCACGACCGCCCTCCTTCTCCTGGTGCTGGCTTCGGGTGCTGACTACTGGGTCCGGCCGGGGACGGAGACCGGCGGGGTGAACGGGTTCTTCATGGGGCCGAGCGCGTCGAGGTCCACCTCGACGAGGGTGGGGCCGTCGCTCTCCACTGCGGCGCGGATCTGCGGTCCGGCGTCCTCCTCGGAGGCGATCCGCCGGTAGGGCAGTCCGGTGGCGGCGGCCAGGGCCTCGAAGTCGGGGGTGAACAGGTCGACGCCGGAGCGGCGGTCGAAGTAGCGGTCCTGCATGTTGCGCAGCACGCCGTAGCCGCCGTCGTTGAAGACGACCAGGGTCAGGCGGGGCCGCTCCTGGGCGAGGGTGAGCAGTTCGCCGAGGTGGACGGCGAGGCCGCCGTCGCCGGCCATCACCACGGTGGGCCGCTCCGGGTGGGCGAGGGCGGCGCCGATGCCCATGCCGAGGCCCTGGCCGATGCCGCCGCCGCGCGGGAAGACGTTGTCCCGCGGGTCGTGGATGGGCAGCAGCCGGTTGCCCCAGCTGGACGAGGGGACGGTGACGTCCCGGGCGATCACCGCGCGGCGCGGGAGGGCGGCGGTGAGGGCGTCCATGACGGCGGCCTGCGGGCCGATGCCGTCGCGCAGGGCGGCGCGGGCGCTGTCCCGGGCCGTGCGGACCCGCTCGCCCCAGCCGTCCTCGGTGGCCGCGCCGTGTTCGGCGATCCGCCGGGCGAGAGCGGTGAGCACCGTGTCCGCGTCGCCGCGCAGGGCGTGCGTCGCGGGGTACACGCGGCCCAGGGCGGCCGGGTCGGCGTCGATCTGCACGTGGGCGGTGGGCAGGTGGAGCGCGTAGTCGCCGGTCTCGTTGGACCGGAAGTGGGTGCCGACGCTGAGGAGCGCGTCGGCCTCGGCGAGCAGGGCGCGGCCGGTGGGGCCGGAGGCGAAGTTCCCGACGACGCGCACATCGTCCTCGGGCACGGCTCCGCGGCCGGAGTTGGAGGTCAGCAGGCCTGCCCCCAGGGTGTCCAGCAGCGCGGAGAGTCCGGCCCCCGCACGGGCCGCGCCGCCTCCGGCCCACACCAGCGGTCGACGCGCGC
>NZ_JBRIOU010000169.1:0-10346 GCF_053474865.1 Streptomyces sp. CO7 | reverse complement strand
CCGGCAACCCCACCTTCCGCGAACTCCTCACCCGCACCCGCGAAACCGACCTCGCCGCCTACACCCACCAGGACATCCCCTTCGAACGCCTCGTCGAAGCCATCAACCCCCAACGCTCACTCGCCCGCAATCCCCTGTTCCAGGTGATGCTGGCGCTGCACAGCAACGCGGCTCCCGCGTTCGACCTGCCCGGTCTCTCGGCGGTCGCCGAGGACCTGACCAGGGATGTGACCGGCTTCGACCTCACGTTCAACTTCTACGAGGCCACGGACGACGCGGGGGAACCCGCGGGGCTCGACGGTTTCCTGGAGTACCGCACCGACCTGTCCGACGCGGCCACCGCGAAGCGTTTCACCGAAGGGCTCCGGCTGCTGCTCGCGGCCGTCGCCGAGCGGCCCGACCTTCGGATCGACGCCGTGGAAGTGGTCCCGCCGGCCGCCCGGAGCGAACTGCTCGCCGAGGGAGCAGGCGGCCCGGCGCCGGAGCACCGGTTCTTCACCGACCTGTTCGAGGAGCAGGCGGCGCTCCGCCCCGACGCACCGGCGCTGGAGCACGAGGGCACCGTCCTCACCTACGCCGAGCTCAACACGCGGGCCAACCGGATCGCCCACTGGCTGATCGGACAGGGCGTCGGCGCCGAGCAGCTGGTCGCGCTGGCGGTGCCCAGGTCGGTGGAGATGGCGGCCGCACTGCTGGGCATCCTGAAGTCCGGCGCCGCCTTCCTCCCCGTGGACCCGGCGTACCCGGCGGACCGCATCGCCTTCATGCTGCGGGACGCCGCCCCGGTCCGCGTGCTCGCCGGCCGCGAGGTCGCCGGACGGCTCCCGGCCGGCCCGGAGACCCTGGTCCTCGACGACCCCGCGGCCCTGGCCGGGCTCGACGGCGGCAACCCCACGGACGCCCGACGGACGGCTCGTCTGCGGCCCGACGGCCTCGCGTACACCGTCTACACCTCGGGCTCCACCGGTACCCCCAAGGGCGTGGCCGTCACGCACCGCGGCATCTGCGCGCTGGCCGCGACGCTTGCGGAGAAGTACGGGCTCGGGCCGGGTGACCGCGTCCTGCAACTGGCCTCGATCAGTTTCGACATGGCCCTGGAGGACTTCCTCCGCGCGTTCTGCTTCGGCGCCACCCTCGTCGTCCCCCCGCCCGGCCCCCTGGTGGGCGACGCCCTCGGCGACTTCCTCGAGCAGCGCCGCATCACCTGCTCCGACATGCCGCCCAGCGTGCTCGCCACCCTGCCGGCGCGGCGCTTCCCCGACCTGCGGGTGCTGAGCGTCGGCGGTGAGGCCTGCTCGCCCGCGCTGACGTCGCGCTGGGCTGCCGGACGGCGGATGCTCAACCTCTACGGGCCGACCGAGTCGACGATCTCGGCCACGGCCAGCAGGCCGTTGTCCGGCACGGACCCGTCCGCGACCACTCCCGTCGGAGCGCCGGTCCGGGGCACCCGGGTGTACGTCCTGGACGAGCGACTGCGGCTCGCGCCGCGAGGGGTGCCGGGAGAGCTGTACATCGCGGGTGAGGGTCTGGCCCGGGGATACCTGCGTCGTCCGGGGCTCACGGCGGAGCGGTTCGTGGCCGATCCCTTCGGCCCGGCCGGCAGCCGCATGTACCGCACCGGTGACCTGGTGCGGTGGCGTGACGGCCAGCTGGAGTTCGTGGGCCGGGCCGACGACCAGGTCAAGATCCGCGGCTTCCGCATCGAGCTGGGCGAGATCGAAGCCGTGCTGGGCCGTCATCCGGCGGTCGCCCAGGTCGCGGTGGTGGCCCGGGAGGACCGGCCGGGCGACAAGAGCCTGGTGGCCTACGTGGTGGCCGGGTCCGGGAGCGGCGACGTGGCCGGACCCGGGAGCGGTGAGGTGACCGGGTCAGGTGGCGGCGGGGTGGGCGCGGACACCCTGCGTGCGCACGCGGCCGCCTCGCTGCCCGAGTTCATGGTCCCGTCGGCGCTCGTGGTGCTGGAGAGGCTGCCGCTCACGGCCAACGGCAAGCTGGACCGGCGGGCCCTGCCCGCGCCCGTGTACGAGGCGGAGGCGAGCGGTCGTGGTGCGCGCACTCCGCAGGAGGAGATCCTGTGCGGGCTCTTCGCGGAGGTCCTGGGCGCGCCGGCCGTGGGCATCGACGACAGCTTCTTCGAGTTGGGCGGGCACTCCCTGCTGGCGGCCCGGCTGATCAGCCGCGTCAGATCCGTCCTGGGTGTGGAGTTGCCGGTCCGGGCCCTGTTCGAGGCTCCCACGGTTGCCGCTCTGACCGCTCGGGTCTCGGAGGCCGGTTCGGCCCGGCCCGCGCTGACGGTGAGGGAGCGCCCGGAGTCGGTGCCTCTGTCGCCCGCCCAGAACCGGCTGTGGTTCCTGCACGAGCTGGAAGGGGCGAGCGCCACCTACAACGTCCCGGTGGCGTTCCGGCTCACCGGGGAGCTGGACGCGGACGCACTCGAGCAGGCACTGAACGACGTGGTGGCGCGGCACGAGAGTCTGCGGACCGTCTTCCAGGAGGTCGACGGGCGCCCGGCCCAGATCGTGCTGGGGACGGACGCCGTCGACGTGCCCCTGCACCGTGTCGGCTGTGACGCGCACGAGCTGAGCGCGCTGCTGCACACGGCCGGGCGGTCCGTGTTCGACCTGTCCGCCGAACCTCCCTTCCGGGCGACGCTGTTCACCGTCGGCCCGACGGAACGGGTGCTGCTGCTGCTCGTGCACCACATCGCGAGCGACGGGGCCTCGATGGGGCCGCTGGTACGCGACCTGGAGGTCGCGTACCAGGCACGACTGCACGGGTTGGCGCCCTCGTGGGGGGCGCTGCCGGCGCAGTACGCGGACTACACGCTGTGGCAGCGTGACCTCCTCGGCGCGGAGGACGACCCCGACTCGCTCGTGAGCAAGCAACTCGACTTCTGGCGACAGGCGTTGGCAGGCGCTCCGGACCACCTCGAGCTGCCCTTCGACCACCCCCGGCCGAAGGTGGCCGGCTACCGCGGTGACATGGTTCCGGTCCGCATCGACCCGCAGGTGCATCGCGCGCTCGCCGAGCTCGCCAGGGCCACGAACACCACGGTGTTCATGGTGCTGCAGGCCGCCGTCGCCACCCTGCTGAGCCGGCTGGGCGCCGGGTCCGACATCCCGATCGGCACGCCGAGCGCGGGACGCACCGACGAGGCCCTCGACGATCTGGTCGGCCTGTTCCTCAACACGCTCGTGCTGCGGACCGACACCTCGGGCAACCCGACGTTCCGTGACCTCCTGGACCGGGTGCGCAGGACCGCCCTGACCGCCTACATGCACCAGGACGTGCCGTTCGACCGGGTGGTCGAGGCCGTCAATCCGACGCGCTCGCCGGCCTGGCACCCGCTCTTCCAGGTCATGGTGGTCCTGCAGAGCGCCGGTGGGCAGGAGCTCTCCCTGCCCGGCGTGGTGACGCGGACCGAAGAGATCATCAGCACCCGCACGGCGAAGTTCGATCTCGGCTTCATCCTCAGCGAGCACCACGACGCCGACGACCGTCCGGCCGGGCTGCTCGGAATGCTGGAGTACAGCACCGACGTCTTCCGGAAGGACACCGCCGAACGACTGGTGGCCCAGCTCGAACGCGTGCTGACCCAGCTCGGCACCGCCCCCGACCGGCGGATCGGTGAAGTGGACATCCTGGCACCGGCCGAGCGGACGCGGTTGCTGGAGACGTGGGCCGGGGCCGAGCCCGTCGAGCGGCCGGAGGCCGACTCGGTGCAGGCGGCCTTCGCGGCCCAGGCGTTGCGGACACCGGACGCGGTGGCGGTGCGGTGTGCCGGACGGGACCTCTCGTACCGAGAGTTGGACGAGCGGGCGAACCGGCTGGCCCATCGGCTGGTGAGGCTGGGGGCGGGTCCGGAGGCGCCGGTGGCGGTGCTGATGGAACGCTCGGTGGACCTGGTCGTGGCGCTGCTGGCCGTGCTGAAGGCCGGCGCGTTCTACCTCCCGCTGCACAGCGGGAGTCCGCTGGAGCGGATGCAGTGGATCGTCGACGAGACGGCCGCTCCGGTGCTGCTCACGGACGCGGCGATGCGCGGCCGCGGCCTGCCCTCCGCCCCGACGGTCGTGGTGGTGGACGAGGAGACGGAGCTGGCCGGTCTTCCGACCAGGGACCCTCACGTCACGGTCAGCGCTGACCAGTTGGCGTACGTGATGTACACCTCCGGCTCCACCGGCTGGCCCAAGGGCGTGGCCATCACCCACCGCGACATCCTCGACCTGGCAGCGGACCGGATGTTCGCCTCGCCTGGTGCCCACGAGCGCGTCCTGCTCCTGGCCTCGTACGCGTTCGATCCGTCCACCTACGCCTTCTGGGTACCGCTCCTGCACGGCGGGCGCACGGTCATCAGCCCGGAAGGCGACCTGAGCGTCGCCGAGCTGGCCCGCCTGGTCACCGACGAGGAGATCACCGGCCTCGACATCACCGCAGGACTCTTCCGCCTCATGGCGGAGGAAGCCCCCGAGTGCTTCGCCGGCGTCCGTGAGGTCATCACCGGCGGCGACGTCATCTCCCCCACCGCGGTCCGACGCGTGCTGGAGCACTCCCCCAACACCGTGGTGCGCGCGGCCTACGGGCCCACCGAGACCACGCTCTTCGCCACCCAGTCCCCCTGGACCACAGCCGATACCGTGCCCGCGCCGATACCCGTCGGACGTCCGCTGGACGGCATGCGCGCCTACATCCTCGACGAACACCTCGGTCTCGCTCCGGCAGGGGTAGCCGGAGAGCTGTACCTCGCGGGCGCCGGTCTGGCCCGCGGCTACTACGGACGTCCCGACCTGACCGCCGACCGCTTCGTCGCCGACCCGTTCGGCCCGGCCGGCAGCCGTATGTACCGCACCGGCGACCTCGCCCGCTGGACCACGGACGGGCTGCTGCAGTTCGTGGGCCGCGCCGACGACCAGGTCAAGATCCGCGGCTACCGCATCGAACTCCGCGAGATCGAGACCGCACTCGGCAGCTACCCCGGACTGGCCCAGATCGCGGTCATGGCCCGGGAGGACCACCCCGGCGACAAGCGCCTGGCCGCCTACGTGGTGGGCGAGGGCGGCACCGCGGTGGACGTCGAAAGCCTCCGCACGCATGTGGCCGGGCTGCTGCCGGAGTACATGGTGCCCTCCACCTTCATGGTTCTCGACCGGCTCCCGCTGACCAGCAACAGCAAGGTCGACTACCGGGCCCTCCCCGCCCCCGACCTGCCCGCGACCGGCACCGGACGCGGTCCGCGCTCCCCGCGCGAGGAGGTCCTGTGCGGCCTGTTCGCCGAGGTCCTGGCCGTGTCCACCGTCGGCGTCGACGACAACTTCTTCGCCCTCGGCGGTCACTCCCTCCTCGCCACCCGCCTGGTCAGCCGCATCCGCACCGCCCTCGACGTCGAGCTGCCGGTGCGGGCCCTCTTCGAAGCCCCCACCGTCGCCGCACTGGCCCGGCAGCTGGACGGGACTTCCGGCAGCACGTCCGGGGACTCGCTGGGAGTCCTGCTCCCCCTGCGCGCCGAAGGTCATCTCCGCCCGCTGTTCTGTGTCCACCCGGCGATCGGGCTCAGCTGGGCGTACTCCGGCCTGCTGCGCCACCTGGACGGGCAGCAGCCCCTCTACGGCCTGCAGGCCCGTGCTTTCAGCGAGCCGGGGGCACCGGCACCCGCGCTCGCGGAGATGGTCGAGGACTATCTGCGCGAGATCCGCACGGTGCAGCCCTCCGGCCCGTACGCCCTCCTGGGCTGGTCCTTCGGCGGCATCGTGGCCCACGCCCTCGCGGTCCGGCTGCAGGAGGAGGGCGAGGAAGTCGCCCTCCTCGCCATGATGGACAGCTACCTGCCCACCGACAACTGGGAGAGCGAGCGGCGGTCCTACGACGACCCGGACGTGCTGAGCGCGGTCGCCGCGTCCGTCGGACACGACCCGACGTCGCCCGACAGTCCGCTCGCCGGGCTCGGTGCGGACGCGTTCTCGGCACTGGTCAGGGTCTTCGTGGACATCGCCAACCTGAGCGGGCACATCAGTGCCGGCAAGTTCCTGGGCGACATCCTCTTCTTCGCCGCGACCGCCGACAGGACGGACGGCGACCCCACGCCCGAGGTCTGGTCCCCGCACCTCAACGGACGGATCGACGTGCACGCCGTCGACTGCGCGCACGGGGCCATGACCGAGCCCGGCCCGCTGTCCGTCATCGGAAAGGTCCTGGCCGCGAAGCTGGCCGCCGTCCGCGAGGGACCGGACGAAGCCTGACCTCCCCGCACTCGGGGTGCGCACCGCGCCCCGACACCACAGCTCATCACTTCGTTCTCAGGAGAATCGTTGAATTTCACCAGGAAAGAGAAGGCGGCCCAGCCGCCCCTGGGCAGCAGCTTCAACAAGGTGTGGGGGGCCGCCATCGCCTCGTCACTCGGCGACGGCATCCAGCTGGCCGCCCTGCCTCTGCTGGCTGTCCAGCTGACCACTGATCCCCTGCTCATCGGCACCGTCGGCGCCATCGCCACCCTTCCGTGGTTCCTGCTCGGCCTCCCGGCCGGCGCCCTGGTGGACCGGTGGGACCGCAGGAAGGTGCTGCTGCACTCGGACCTCGTCCGGTTCGTGGTCCTCGCCCTGCTGACGGTCGCCGTGATGACCGATCACGCGAGCATCGGGCTGCTGATCGTGGCGGGCTTCGTCCTGGGCTGCGGGGACGTCTTCTTCGACATCGCCGCGCAGGCCGTCATGCCGGTGGTCACCTCGGGGGACAAGGCGCTCATCCGGGCCAACAGCCGGATCTCCGCCGCCCAGATCAACGGCGAGCAGCTCGCGGGTCCGCCGATCGGTGGTGTCCTCTTCTCTCTGTCCCGCTCGCTGCCCTTCCTGGCGAACGCGCTGTCCTTCCTGATCAGCGCCATCCTCGTCAGCTCCCTCAAGGGCGACTTCGGCAACCCGCCGGCCACCGAGCCCACCCGCCGGAGCCTGCGTGCCGAGGTCGCGGAGGGTCTGCGCTGGCTGCTGAAGCACCGGGTGCTGCGCACGCTGGCCGGCACCGCCGCCATCGGCAACCTCGTCTTCACCGCCAAGATGGCGCTGCTCGTCCTGCTCGCCAAGGAGCAGCTCGGCCTCGGCGACATCGGCTACGGCCTGCTGCTGAGCTCCACCGCGGTCGGCGCCTTCATCGGCAGCTTCATGGCTTCCTCCATCTCCACGAAGCTGCAGGTCGGCAGCATGCGCTGCATCGGCATGACCGTCGAGGGACTGGCGATCGTCGGTCTCGGCCTGAGCGAGAACGCCTGGGTCGCCGGCGCGATGATGGCGGTCGTCGGTTTCTCGATGAGCGTCCAGATCGTCATCGTCGGCTCGCTGCGCCAGCGCCTGGCGCCGGCCGAGATCCGGGGACGCGTGCTCTCCGCCAGCCGCCTGATCTCCCTCATGGGCGCCCCCTTCGGCGGTGTGCTCGGCGGCTACCTCGCGGGCGCCATCAGCCTGCAGGCGCCGTTCGTCCTGGGCGGCCTGCTGATGGTCCTCGTGGCCCTGGTCAGCCTGCCCGCGCTGAGCAACCGCTCCATCCGTGAGGCGATGGACGAGGCCTCCACGGCGGCGGAGCCCACCGAGGAGCCTCCCCTCACAGCGGCGGCGCAGGGCTCGTCGAAGTAGTCACGGGATCGCCGGTCCACCCCTAGGAATGCGAGGTTTCATGAACGACAGCGGAGTGGAACTCCTGACCGCCGACCTGAGCACGGACCGACTGCACGCTGCGCTCGGCGACCCGGCGCTCGCCTCGATGAACTGGCTGAACGAGGTGGCCAACCGGTTCCCGGAGGCGATCTCGCTCGCCCCCGGCCGGCCCAACGAGGACTTCTTCGACCTCGACGACCTTCCCCGGTATCTGCGGACCTTCTGCGACCACCTGGCCGACGGGAAGGGCGCGGACACGGACAGCGTTCGCCGCACGCTCTTCCAGTACGGCCGCACCAAGGGCATCATCTCCGACCTCCTCGCCCGGCATCTGGCCTGTGACGAGGGCATCGACGTCGACCCCGAGGCGATCGTCGTCACGGTCGGCTGCCAGGAGGCGATGTTCCTGGCGCTCCGGGCCCTTCGCGTGGACGAACGGGACGTCGTGCTGTCGGTCTCGCCGGGCTACGTCGGGCTGACCGGCGCCGCACGGCTGGTGGACATGCCCGTGTGGCCGGTGAGGGACACCGAGCACGGGGTGGACCTCGGCCACCTGGTCGAGCAGATCGAAGCGATCCGCGCGGCGGGCAAACGGCCTCGCGCGTTCTATCTCGTCCCGGACTTCGCCAACCCGTCCGGAGCCAGCCTCGACCTGGAGACCAGGCAGGAGCTGCTCGCCATCGCGGCCGAGCACGACCTGCTGATCCTCGAGGACAATCCGTACGGGCTGTTCCAGGCCGAGGTGGGCCGGCGTCCGCCGACGCTCAAGGCCCTCGACACGGCGCGGCGCGTGATCTATCTCGGCTCCCTCTCCAAGACCTGTTTCCCCGGAGCCCGGATCGGGTTCGTCGTCGCGGACCAGCGCGTGGCCGACGCGCAGGGCGGCTCCACGCTCCTCGCGGACGAGCTGACCAAGATCAAAAGCATGCTCACCGTCAACACGCCGCCCGTGGCGCAGGCCATCGCGGGGGGCAAGCTGCTGGAGCACGACTGCAGCCTCCTCAAGGCGAACACCCGTGAAATTCAGCTCTACAGCCGCAACCTGTGGCTGCTGCTGGAGGGCTTGGAACGCCGGTTCCCCCCGGGCGGAGACCACCAGGTCTCCTGGAACACGCCCCGCGGCGGCTTCTTCGTGGTGGTCACCGTTCCGTTCACCGCCGACGACGCCGCGCTGGAGTACGGGGCGGACACGTACGGCGTGCTGTGGACGCCGATGGGCCACTTCTACGACGGCCCCGGCGGCGAGAACCAACTGCGCCTTTCGGTGAGCGTGGTGTCGCCGGACGAGATCGAGACCGGACTGGATCGCCTGGCGACGCTGATCGCCGATCTGTCCGGCAAGGAAGCAGCCACCCAGCAGTGACCAGTTCCGACGTCCAGGAGATGTCCATGCCGCCCACGCCGACCATCCCGAACCTGCCGAACATGTCGAACCTGCCGACCGGAGGCGCCTTCGCCGGCGATCTCACCAGCGTGAACCTGACGGACCCGAGCACCTTCCTGCGCCCTGACATGGAGGATTTCTGGCAGCGTGTCCGGGCCGAGCAGCCCGTCTATCTGCACCCGGCCACGGACCACGGGCCCCCCTTCTGGGTGGTGTCCCGCCATGCCGACGTCATGGCCGTCCTGCAGGACCCCGAGCGCTTCAGCTCACGGTCGGGCAACATGCTGTCCTCGCTGCACAAGCCGGGCGGGGATCCGGCCGCCGGCAAGAACCTGGCGCTCACCGACGCGCCGCGCCACAACGCCATGCGGTCGATCCTGCTGAAGGCGTTCAGTCCTCGCACCCGCACCATGGTGACGGACAACCTGCAGCAGCGGGTCGACCACCTCCTGGGCGGCGCGATCGGCACCGGGACCTTCGACTTCGCCAAGGAGGTCGCGGACCTCGTCCCGATGGGGACGATCTGCGATCTCCTCGGCTTCCCGTCCCAGGACCACAAGTACGTGCTCGAGTTGAGCCGGGAGGCGCTCAGCGCGGACGAGGAAGGGCAGAGCGAGGAGGACTTCTGGCTCTCCCGCAACGAACTCCTGGTCTACTGCCAGGAGATCATCGACGCCCGCCGCGAGGACCCGCAGGACGACCTGATCAGCGCCATGGCCACCTGCCGGATCAACGGCGAGCCGATGACCGACGACGAGGTGGTGGTCAACTGCTACGGCTTCATCCTCGCGGGGGACCACACCAGCCGCCTGGCCATGGTCGGCGCCCTGCTCGCCTTCTCCCAGCACCCGGAACAGTGGCAGGCGTTGAAGCAGGGCCGCGTCCCGATCGCCGGCGCGGTCGAGGAGATCCTGCGCTGGACGACGCCGTCGATGCACATCGGCCGTACCGCGACCACCGACGTCGTCCTCGGCGGCCGGACGATCCGCGAGGGCGACCACGTCATCCTCTGGAACACCTCCGCCAACCGTGACGAAGCCGTCTTCCGGGACCCGCGGAGTTTCGACCTGGCGAGGACTCCCAACAAGCACCTGGCCTTCGGCTACGGCGCGCACTTCTGCTTCGGTTCGTACCTCGGGCGGGCCGAGATCACCGCCGTCCTGAAGACGCTCTGCGCGGGCGTGGACCGGATCGACCTCATGGGTGATCCCAAGCCGCTCTATTCGACGTTCCTGCGCGGATACAGCAGCCTTCCGGTCTCGCTCACTCCCGACGCTTCCGCCGCGGGATGACCCGTCTCCCCCTCCCCGCTTGCCCTTCCCTAC
>NZ_JBRIOU010000168.1:0-313 GCF_053474865.1 Streptomyces sp. CO7 | reverse complement strand
CTTCAGATACCCAACAGCGTGCCCGACCGGCTCACGTCCGGAGATCATGCGTTCCACGCTCTGACGAGCAGTACTAGCAGCCTCCGACCCGATAACCGGCCGAGTAGTCAACGTTCCACCCATGAGCTAACCACCGTCGATCATTCGCCGACGTAGTGGCTCTGGACAACCTTGCGGCTGCCTAGATGCTCCTTAGAAAGGAGGTGATCCAGCCGCACCTTCCGGTACGGCTACCTTGTTACGACTTCGTCCCAATCGCCAGTCCCACCTTCGACAGCTCCCTCCCACAAGGGGTTGGGCCACCGGCTTCGGG
>NZ_JBRIOU010000167.1:0-380 GCF_053474865.1 Streptomyces sp. CO7 | reverse complement strand
GAATGCTAAAGTTCCCTACTTGTGTAATGAACGTTAAAAGCATCGTGACGACAAGCAAAGGCTGTTTGAAAATATGAACGAGCACATCCTTCCGTGAGTAAGAAACGCGCCTCGCTTCTTTTGAACGGATGGGATGTTCTTTCACTCCGAAAATAATCACAATTGCTGACACATAAATGACAGCCGCTGTGAGGAAAAACGTATAAATAAATCCGACGCTGTCTGCCATGAATCCGCCCATTAATGGACCAAACAATCCTCCGGCGACATTACTCATCTGCATCGTTCCAAGGGTTTTACCTGCAGTTGCCTTTTCCGTCTGTGCAGAGATGAGTGCCATTGAAGTCGAGATAAAACCTGTGACAAGCCCCATGAAGAGC
>NZ_JBRIOU010000166.1:0-380 GCF_053474865.1 Streptomyces sp. CO7 | reverse complement strand
CCCGCATGGCCCGCGGCGGCGCCACCCCCGTCCGCCTCCGCATCGACCCCCCGGACATCGGCTGACCCCGCCCGCGGACGGGACCTCCCGTTCGCCGAGCCAGCGAAGCCACCACGCTGCGGCTCCCGCGTCGCGGCTGCTGTGCCGTGCGGGCAACGGCGACCCGGCCCGCCCCCCTGCGGGCAATCGTGCCGCTGGGCGGCACGGGTGGGCGCAGGGGCCCACGTCCTCACGCGACGGTTCGCTCCCCGGAACCTCAGGTCCCTCCGGGAAGGGGGCGGGTCGGGGGAACAAAACGGTGCTCCCCACCGAGCTCAGCCTGGGCGGCGCTGCGGCAGGGTCCTGTGCGTACTGGTGCCGTCGGCTTGTGCACCGTGGAG
>NZ_JBRIOU010000165.1:0-381 GCF_053474865.1 Streptomyces sp. CO7 | reverse complement strand
TGCCAGGTCCTTTCGGCGCGACCTGGTAGGGCTGTTCGGCTCTCGGGGCGGTCGGTGTGCGATGGTGCCTGGGTGTGAAGAGGAGTAGAACGGAGGCATGGAGCCGATCCGGGTCTACCTGCTGGATGACCACGAGATCGTGCGGCGCGGGCTCAAGGGCGTGCTCGAGGCGGACGGTCAGGTGGTCGTCGTGGGGGAGTCGGGGTCTGCCCGCGAGGCGATGCGCGTTCTGCCGAGCTTGTGCCCGGATGTCGCGGTGCTGGACGTCCGGCTCCCGGACGGCTCAGGGGTCGAGGTGTGTCGTGATCTGCACTCGTCGGCCCCGAAGGTGCGTTCGCTGATCTTTACCTCGTACGACGACGACGAGGCCCTGTTTGCGGC
>NZ_JBRIOU010000164.1:0-382 GCF_053474865.1 Streptomyces sp. CO7 | reverse complement strand
AGCTGGATGATCGGCTTCTCTCCCCAGCTCGTCACAGGTGTGTGGACAGGCTATGATACAGGGCGCACCATTGACTCGGTCGAAGAAACAGCCTATGCAAAAAAGATATGGGCATCTTTTATGGAATCAGCCCTCTCCAAACAGCCAGGCTCCTCCTTCATGCCGCCAGACGGCGTAAAAGGTGTGTATATCAATCCAACAACCGGCGATCTCGCAGGCCCAGGATGTGAATCAAAGGTATTCACCTATTTTATAGAAGGAACGGAGCCGACAGGTGTGTGCTACGGTGCTGAGGATAAATCATCTAAGCAAGGTCCAGTTCAAGATCAAAAGCCAAAGAAATGGTGGGAAAAGTGGCTGAAGCGTTAAAAAAAGACATGAA
>NZ_JBRIOU010000163.1:0-382 GCF_053474865.1 Streptomyces sp. CO7 | reverse complement strand
GTTGTGTATTTCATTTTTCTCATCATGGGAATTCTATTTTTAATTTTAGGTTTGAAGGAGAAAAATGAGCAGTAACTTGCTTAGACATGAAAAAGGAGAAGGGTGCGAAAACGCTAAACTTCTCCTTTTCTTTAATGTCGTTTTCGCTCAGCTCTTTCCCACGCCCTTAAATGAGGGTATGGATCAAAAGACCATTCAGTTCTGCCATTGTCTTTATACATGCCATAGTGAAGATGCGGCGGAAATTTTCCTGCTGTGCCTGGAGGGCCATAACCGGAGCTTCCGACAGATCCAATGACCTGTCCGGGTTCAACAATTTGACCTGTTTTGAGTCCTTTTGCAAAGCCATTTAAATGAGCGAAGTAATGATAATGGTTATGAA
>NZ_JBRIOU010000162.1:0-384 GCF_053474865.1 Streptomyces sp. CO7 | reverse complement strand
CGGTGAGGTCGAGGATCTTCGCGGCCTCCTCGACCTTGGCGCGGATCTCCGACTTGTTGACACCGGCGATCTTGAGCGCGAAGCCCATGTTGTCGGCGACGGTCATGTGCGGGTACAGCGCGTAGTTCTGGAACACCATGGCGATGTCCCGGTCCTTCGGCGGCAGGTGCGTGACGTCGCGGTCACCGATGCGGATGGAGCCGGCGTTGACGTCCTCGAGACCCGCGAGCATGCGCAGGGAGGTCGACTTGCCACAGCCGGAGGGGCCGACGAGGACGAGGAACTCGCCGTCCGCGATCTCGATGTCGAGCTGGTCGACGGAGGGCTTGGTGGCACCCGGGTAGATCCGGGTGGCCTTGTCGAACGTGACGGAAGCCATGGTGA
>NZ_JBRIOU010000161.1:0-384 GCF_053474865.1 Streptomyces sp. CO7 | reverse complement strand
CACAAACGGAGAAGAACTGGGCACCTTTCTTCGTCCGCGATATTGACGAGGACCAGAGCTCCACTGCGAAACGACAGGCGAGCAACTACATACACTTCGTTTGGCGCTTTGAGCCATTGACGGTTCTGAAATGCCATCTAGTCTCCGGAATGTGCGATGTCGTCTTCCAGCAAACGGTCTTGGACGAACTGCGAAGTGTTCACGACGATCATGACGCCAGCCTTCGAGGAGGCACGCAATTGGTCCCAGTCCCAATGTCGCACCAGCACCCAGGATCGTTCGGCTCACCGGGCGTCCAAGCATTCGCGGCGTTTCCAAGGACGCATAGCGAAAATGCTGGCGGTTGTGGGATGGCAGTCTACCGACCCGAACTGGCAGTTTTGG
>NZ_JBRIOU010000160.1:0-387 GCF_053474865.1 Streptomyces sp. CO7 | reverse complement strand
ATATGAAAGAGCCGTTGAAACTGGATTATTTGTGGGCTGGATTGTGCCTGGTGGGTGCGGCTTACTTTATTTTCAGGGACAAGCTTTAGCAGTGACCTCGCTTTGCCTAAACGACTTTTTGATCAAGTTGCGCCATGAAGTGTTCAATGGCCTGTGTAAACCGTTGACCCTGACCACCTTTCTCAGCAGCCAGGATTCGACCTGCGGCCAGAAGCTCGAGTTGCCGTGGTAATTCCTCTTCCGTGGACTGAACGATGACAGGAGTGTGTTCACAATACTCGAGTAAAAAGCGGGCTGTGTTTTCTGCTTTGGAATCAATCACGTTCAGATCTGAAATAAGAAGCTGGCAGCCGCCGTTCGAGGCTTTCAGTTGGGCCAGGCTTCTGA
>NZ_JBRIOU010000159.1:0-348 GCF_053474865.1 Streptomyces sp. CO7 | reverse complement strand
GCCCGGGGTGGCCGCCGCCCTCGTCGGCGTGTTCGTCATGGGCCTGGGCACCCCAGGCGCGGTCGTCGGCCTGTACACCTCCGTGCAGCGCAACTCGCCGGCCCAGTTGCAGGGCCGGGTCGCGGCGGCCGCGAGCATGCTCGCCACCGCGCCCCAGGTGCTGTCGGTGGCCACCGGCGCCGCGCTGGTCGCCCTGGTCGACCACCGCCTGCTGCTGGTGGTCATGGTGGTGCTGATCGGCGCCAGCGCCCTCTACCTGGTGCGCCGGGTACGCGAGTTCGACGCCGAGGAGCCGCGGGCCGCCCGGGAGCCGGGGCCCGTCCAGGAGCCTGTCTCTTATACACATCT
>NZ_JBRIOU010000158.1:0-388 GCF_053474865.1 Streptomyces sp. CO7 | reverse complement strand
GTTCTACGAGGAGCTGGTGCGGACCCAGGCCGTGATCAACCGCAAGCACCTGGGCCTGAGGACGGCGTTCGGCGCGGCCCGGATCCTCGGCCGGAACCTGCTGCACGGGCAGACGAACTTCGCGCGGATGCTCTGGAAGTTCAACCAGGTCTACAACCCGCGCCGGCAGTTCGCGGACCACGGCATGCCCGTCCGGTACGAACTCCCGCTGCCGCGGCCCGTCGACGTCGGCGACCGGCGGCAGCTGTACGTGCACACCCGGCCCGCTCCGCAGACGTCGCCGCCACGCCCGTCATAACCGTTGAAGGCCGTACGGAATAGGACTAGAGTCGGCACCGTTGGACTGGTTGAACATTCAACATCACGGCTCGACCTTCCTGGAGGACAC
>NZ_JBRIOU010000157.1:0-389 GCF_053474865.1 Streptomyces sp. CO7 | reverse complement strand
AGTGTAAAAACGGTATCGAATAATGGATGACGGCTAAAATCCCTTGGCACATTCAGTTTTTCAAGCAGTCGTTCAAATGGATATTGCTGATGCTCAAATGCATGCATCGTCTTTTCCTTCACTTGCTCGATCAACTGCGACATGGTTTCATTCGGATCAACCTCGGACCGCAAAGCAAGTGTCTGGACAAACATGCCAATCATGTCATCCAAGTCTGCATGCACACGCCCCGCCGCCGGTGTTCCAACCACGAATTCCTTTTGACCCGTGTACTTCGCAAGCAATGTATAGTAAGCAGAAAGCAGAACCGTATACAGTGTCGTATGGTGTTTTGCCGCTAGCTCCTGTAATTGCCGCTTTAACGTTTCATTGATTTCTTTGATCACACG
>NZ_JBRIOU010000156.1:0-391 GCF_053474865.1 Streptomyces sp. CO7 | reverse complement strand
CGTCAACACCGGCCCCGCCCTGGACGCCTTCATCGCCGCGGAGCCCATGCCGCTTGACCCCGCGCGGTGGCCGCCGACGGACGATCAGATCCGCCGGTTGGCGAGCACCGGGTTCCGTGCGGGACACCCGGTCCCCCAGGAACTCGTGGACGAACTGCGCGGCATGACGCATCACGCGGTCACGGCCTCGATGCGGGCGACCACCGACTACCTGAAGAAGCGGGCGCTGCCTGACCGGTTGACGGTGCTGGGCAAGCCGCTCCTGGTCGTCTTCGGCGACCAGGACCGCAGATGGCGCCCCGCTTCCGCGGCCGACTACCGCGTGGTCCCGGGAGCGAGGGTGGAGTTGCTGCCCGGCGCCGGGCAGCAACTCCACCCTCGCTCCCGGGAC
>NZ_JBRIOU010000155.1:0-391 GCF_053474865.1 Streptomyces sp. CO7 | reverse complement strand
ATCCAGGAGGCCCTGACCAATGTGCAGAAGCACGCGGGGACACGGGCGAGGGCCGAGGTCAGCGTGGTGCGGGTGGGACCGGACATCGAGGTCACCGTGCTCGACGACGGGGCCGGCGGCAGTACCGCCGAGACCGCCGCGCCGCCCGGCGGCGGCCACGGCCTGCTCGGCATGCGCGAGCGGGTCGCCGCGGTGCGCGGCACCCTGACCACCGGTCCCCGCTACGGGGGCGGGTTCCGCGTCCATGCGATCCTTCCGGTCAAGTGCCGCACCGATGCCGCCACCGACGCCACCGAGGACCCCGTATGACGATCCGTGTCCTGCTCGCCGACGACCAGGCGTTGCTGCGCAGCGCCTTCCGGGTGCTGGTCGTCGGCGAGCAGGACACGGA
>NZ_JBRIOU010000154.1:0-393 GCF_053474865.1 Streptomyces sp. CO7 | reverse complement strand
ATCTGTGGTCACCCCCGCAGGCAGACGCCCCGAGCGATCCGGTGGATCGGGCTGCTCTCACCGAGCGATTTCGTGATGCCCTGTCGGCTCGTCGCAAGGACGAACTCGTCCGAGGGGTGACGTTGGCCGGCCCGCACCGTGACGACGTCGTCCTGCACATCGGTCAGCTCCCGGCCAAGGGCTATGCCTCCCACGGTGAGTCGTGGTCGCTGGCACTCGCTCTGCGGCTCGGATCCTTCGAGCTGTTGCGTGCTGACGGCATCGAGCCGGTACTCGTTCTTGACGACCTCTTCGCCGAGCTCGACAGTACTCGACGGGATCGACTTGCCGGTTCCATCGTCGATGCCGATCAGGTGCTCGTCACCACGGCCGTTGCCTCCGACGTGCCTGAGG
>NZ_JBRIOU010000153.1:0-393 GCF_053474865.1 Streptomyces sp. CO7 | reverse complement strand
CCTGTGAGCTTAATTTCTTGAATGAACAAGTAGAGAAATTCGGGAGAACCCCGTTATCCTTTAGAGTGTATGGGACACGTCTATGTGTTCCATGAAAAAAGGTGGTACCGCGAAAAAGCTTTTTCGTCCTTTTATAAGGATGAAAAGGCTTTTTTATGTTTCATCAGCCGAAAAAATGTGGAGGTTACATAAATGGAAACAAATAATCAAGAAATGCCAACAAAGTACGACCCAAATGCGATTGAAAAAGACCGCTATACGTACTGGCTTTAAGGAAAATTCTTTGAAGCACAAAATGACAAAACGAAAGATCCATATACAGTCGTCATTCCTCCACCAAACGTGACAGGAAAACTGCACCTTGGGCATGCGTGGGATTCTACACTTCAAGAC
>NZ_JBRIOU010000152.1:0-393 GCF_053474865.1 Streptomyces sp. CO7 | reverse complement strand
GACTTCCGCCCGCCGGTGCCGGTGGCAGACCGCGCCTCCCACGATCCGCCCGCGTCGTGCCGTAGGCGCCGTAGGCACCGCCACGGCCCCGGGCCAGACCATGTCTCTCGCGACCCGCCCGCGCTTGGGTGCTGCGGCACGCACCCCCATGCCCGGGCCTGCCTCGACTTCCGCCCGTCGGCGCCCGCAGTGGACGGTGCCTCCGGCGGCTCGCCTATGCCAGGCGGGGGCCACCGCTCTTGCCCCGGCAGACCCCCGACCCGCCCGAGTCCGGCGGGACGCCCCGCCCACGGCAGGCCATGCCGTCCGCGACCCCGCCGCGTCGGACGGGGCCACGGCCGACGTCGCCCTGCGGCAGGCGGCGCCTCTCGCCTCCGTCCCCCGTTCCTGGCC
>NZ_JBRIOU010000151.1:0-394 GCF_053474865.1 Streptomyces sp. CO7 | reverse complement strand
CTCGGCGGCGGCTCGGCAGCGCGCCGCGGCTCAGGACCCCAGGACCCCAGGGTCTCAGGACCCCAGGATCGAGGTCAGGAACTCGCCGACCCAGCCGAGCAGTTCGCGTCCGACCAGCGGCTTGCCGCCCACCTTCGCGGTCTTCGGACGCGGTACGAGGACCTGGTGCGAGCCCGCCTTGATGACGGTCCCGGGGTAGAGCCGCTTCAGGCGCAGCTCCTGCGACTCCCGCAACTCCACCGGCGCGAAGCGGATGTTGTTGCCCTGAAGCACGATCTCGCCGACGGCGCACGCCCGCGCGAGCATGCGCAGGCCCGCGACCAGCAGCAGGTTCTCCACCGGCTCCGGCAGCTTGCCGTACCGGTCGACGAGTTCCTCGCGTACGGCCTTGATG
>NZ_JBRIOU010000150.1:0-394 GCF_053474865.1 Streptomyces sp. CO7 | reverse complement strand
GCACCAGCAGACCGGCGCCGTCCTTCTCCTTCATCGCCGAGGTCAGGGACTCGCGCAACTGCTGCCAGGCGCCCTCGTCGTACATCGCGGCGATCACGCCGGTGGTGGCGAGGGATTCGGTGAGCCGACGGCCGTCGGCGTCCCCGGTGGGGATCGGCTCGGCGTCCAGGTCGTCGAAGAACGCCTTGAGGTTCTTGCCGACCTGGTCGGGGGTGGTGTTCTTGTCGCCGAGGGGGCAGTCGGGCCGTTTCACGCAGCCCTTGGCGAAGGACTGGAACGCCGTCTCGAAGCCGGCCGTCTGCTCCAGGTTCAGGCGGCGCGCGGGCAGGGAGGGGTCCATCGCGCCGTCCAGGACCAGGCGGCCCGCCCGGTCCGGGAACAGGCCGGCGTAGGT
>NZ_JBRIOU010000149.1:0-397 GCF_053474865.1 Streptomyces sp. CO7 | reverse complement strand
GCCTAATTTTCTCATTACACCCAACATTGCTTCTTTTTGTGAGAAAGACGGCAGATTGGCAAACAGCATCCGTTTTGGTGCTTCGAGCCCTTCCTTTTTCTTTTGCATCACAAACAAGCTTTTGGCGTGCTTTTTGTCCTTGAACATGGAGACCGGCAGCTGAATTAATGCATTCATATATGCATGATCTTTGATAAAGTCCTTTAATTGCACGCTTTCTTTTCCTTCAAACAAATCGTTTGGAATGATGAAGAACAAGAAGCCGCCTTCTTTTGTATAACGAAGGCTTTGTTCAATAAATAAATAATGCGCAAAGGCATGTCCTTCTTTTGCCTTTAATTCATAGTCTGCTGCAAGCTCATCATTTGGATAATAACCAACTGGCAGACTGCATACC
>NZ_JBRIOU010000148.1:0-397 GCF_053474865.1 Streptomyces sp. CO7 | reverse complement strand
GCCGGGGCCGGGGAGCGTCCGCCCCGGTGTCCGGGAGCGTGGGGACGTCGGCGGCGTACAGGCGCTGGTCGCGGTGGTCGGTGAAGACCAGGAGGTGGGTGCCTTCCGGATCGGCGGCGGGCCGGGCCCAGTAGGGCCGGCCGCCGTACCCCAGTGAGCGGTTGCGGACCGAGACGCCGGGCGCGAGTACGGGCACGGCGTCCTCGGCACCGGGGGCGTTGCGCAGGAGGCGGACGGTGTCCGTGGCCGGGTCGGAGGCGCACCACCAGTTCTCCGTGCCGACGCCCTGCGGCCAGGAGGTGGAGCCCGAGGCGTCGGCGACGGCCTGTGCGGTGACGGGCGAGGGCCAGGTGCCGTACGGCAGGGGCGCGGGGAGGGCGGGAGTGGACGCGGGGGA
>NZ_JBRIOU010000147.1:0-399 GCF_053474865.1 Streptomyces sp. CO7 | reverse complement strand
CCACTACGGAGCCGCCACCCTCGGCATGAGGTTCACCCGCTTAGCAGCCGACCTCGAGCGCTCCCGCGACGGCCTCACCGAGAAGGAATGCCATCCCCCGCATCCTGGCAGCCGTCGACAGAGCAGGACCGAACCTGCGATCTGCGATAGGAATATCCGGCCACATACCGGAACACATCACGGAATAATAAAAACCCCGAGTTCGTCAAACAGCCCCTGCATCGTCTCAACCCGGAAACGCTCGACCTCGTGATCCGCCGGGGCTAAAGCAGCCACCAATGATTCCAACAAGATGAGATAGCAGGCCCTCGACCGAAACGCCGTCGAAGACCCCGAAGGCACCAACAAGACGTGGTCAGCGTACCTACGCATCGGAGTGGAAGAACGGTTCGTCAGAAG
>NZ_JBRIOU010000146.1:0-399 GCF_053474865.1 Streptomyces sp. CO7 | reverse complement strand
CTCAAGGACTCCAGCGGCGACGAGGGTGCGCTGCGCCGCCTGCTGATCGAACTGCGCCGGCACGCTCCGGACTTCACCGTGCTCACCGGGTCCGAACTCACCGTCGACTGCGCGCTGCTCGCCGGCGTGGACGGCGTCGTGCCCGGACTCGGCAACGTCGACGCCCGCGGCTACGTACGGCTCTACACGGCCGCGCGGTCGGGGGACTGGGCCGCGGCCAAGGCCGAGCAGGACCGTCTCGCCGCGCTCTTCGCCCTCACCGAGGCCGGCGACCCGGCGCTGATGGGCCCCGGCTCCGCCGCGCTCGGCGGCTTCAAGGCCGCGGCACATCTGCTCGGCCTCATCGACTGCGCGGCGACCGCGGCACCCCAGGTACCGCTCGACGCCACGGCCGTGGCA
>NZ_JBRIOU010000145.1:0-399 GCF_053474865.1 Streptomyces sp. CO7 | reverse complement strand
AGCGGGGCGTCCTCTCCGGCGCCGGGGCGGTTCCCGCGGCCGCGGTGTCCGCCGCCGGGTCCGGGGCCTGGGCCGTGTCCCGCGCGGGGCCCTTAACCGCCGGGGGCTTCTTCGAGGACCTGCCCGGCGTCTTGCCGGCGGCCTTGTCGGGCGTCCTGCCCTGGGTCTTGGCGGGGGCGGCCTTGGCGACGCCCTTCCGCGAGCCCTTCATGTCCTTGCCGTCCTTGCCGCTCTTGCCGCTCTTGCCGTCCTTGCTGTTCATCGGGTTCCGGGTCGGGTCCGAGGGTTCGTCACCGGGATGGGCGGCGGCCAGGCCTTCCGCCGTGCCGTCCCCGGCGGGGCCGTGCTGCGGGGCGGGATCGTCCGGTGGGGTCGCGCCCCCGGCGCGCGAGGGTGGGG
>NZ_JBRIOU010000144.1:0-400 GCF_053474865.1 Streptomyces sp. CO7 | reverse complement strand
GGATGGGTGGCATCAAAGGGAAATCTAGCAGAGGTTGCCCCAGGCAAAAGCATCGGTGGAGATGTTTTCTCTAACCGGGAGGGACGTCTTCCTTCAGCAAGCGGCCGCACATGGCGTGAGGCAGATATCAACTACGTCTCAGGCTTCCGCAATGCTGACCGCCTCGTGTATTCAAGTGACTGGCTCATTTACAAAACAACAGACCATTACGCGACATTCACACGGATTCGATAATCAATCAAAAAACAGCCCCATTTGACGCAGGGCTGTTTTTTGATGCCACTTATGG
This sequence comes from Streptomyces sp. CO7, assembly GCF_053474865.1. Taxonomy (NCBI): domain Bacteria; kingdom Bacillati; phylum Actinomycetota; class Actinomycetes; order Kitasatosporales; family Streptomycetaceae; genus Streptomyces; species Streptomyces sp. CO7. Next base: position 111 of record NZ_JBRIOU010000144.1, on the reverse strand, counting down.
CAGCAGGGTTTTCACGTATTCCTCAAAAGGCAGAGACAGCGGTTTTTTCGACACTTCTTCATGTTCATGTATAGTGACATGATTCTCGGTGACGATTACACGTCCTGTTGG
>NZ_JBRIOU010000143.1:0-403 GCF_053474865.1 Streptomyces sp. CO7 | reverse complement strand
CGTTCAGGTGAAATGGCAGCATTCTTTTCTCTGGCACCTCTCCCTTTATGGCTCGATCGAACAAGTCAAACGCTTCCTGACCCATTCGTTTCAGCGGAATATCAATGCTGGAAATCCCCAAAGCCTCACTTAATTGGTTAAATTGAAAGCTCAGTATGGCTGGAGTTTCTTCTGCTTTTATATGATGACGCTGCGCCTCTAATAAAAAGCCTGCTGATACGTCATCATTTGTGATGAATAATGCTGTGGGGCGATTCTTCATCTCCTGCCACTCTGTAAATAATTGTTTTCCATCAAAAAGTGTTAGTTTCCCTTCGATGATCCATTCTTCATCAATCTCCTGCCCGAGCGATTTCATCATTTCTTGATAAGCCTGAAGGCGCGACTCGCTATTCGCTCCTTC
>NZ_JBRIOU010000142.1:0-404 GCF_053474865.1 Streptomyces sp. CO7 | reverse complement strand
GATCCAGCGTGCAAAGGGTTTCGGGTCGAGAAAGGCGGGCGGCTCGCTCTGCGTCAGCAGATCCCAGTCGCGCTTGCCGATATAAAGCTTGGCCGCCGGAAAATCGGGCAGCTGTCCGATATGATCGAAGTGGAAATGGCTGACGCCGACGACGTCGACGTCATCGGGCTTGATATCCAGCTCGGCGAGTTGCTCGACCAGGCTTTTGCGCACCGTGGCCGACATGTCGCCGTCGGTGCTGAACGCCGCGTCTTTCAGCGCCGTCGGCAGGCCGAGATCCCAGAGCATCAGCTGGTCGCCATGGCGGATCAGATAACAACCGACCGTCAGATCGCGGCTTTGCCCCGGATAGGCCGCCGTATCCGAAAAGGCGTTGAGCCGGTTGACGCGCACCGTTCCGCAAT
>NZ_JBRIOU010000141.1:0-404 GCF_053474865.1 Streptomyces sp. CO7 | reverse complement strand
CCAGATCGCGCGCTGGGTGCCGGGGACGTACCAGTCGCTGGGCGCGGACGGCTGGGGCTTCGCCGACACGCGCGGGGCGGCCCGGCGCTTCTTCCACATCGACGCGGAGTCGATCGTGGTGGCGGTGCTGAGCGAGCTGGCGCGGGAGGGGAAGATCGACCGGTCGGTGCTGAAGCAGGCGATCGACCGGTACCGGCTGCTGGACGTGACCGCGGCCGACCCGGGGGTCGCGGGCGGGGACGCCTAGACGCGCCCGGCGAGGGTGCTGCTTGCGCGCTGCCCCCCTCCAGCAGCGCGCCGCAGCCTCTCGCCCTCCGTGCCCCGCGGAGGACGCGACGCCCTCCGTACTCGCGGAGGACCTGACGCCCTCCGTACTCGCGGAGGACGCGACGCCCTTCGTGCCC
>NZ_JBRIOU010000140.1:0-405 GCF_053474865.1 Streptomyces sp. CO7 | reverse complement strand
GCCATGGACCCCTTCGCCTCCGCCACCGACCTCGCGGCCGCCGTCCGCCGTCGTGACCTCAGCCCCGTCGAGATCGCCGAGACCTACCTCCGCAGGATCGCCGAGCACGACCCGGAACTCGCCGCGTTCACCTGGCTCGACGAGGAGGCCGTCCTCGCCGCCGCGCGCCGTGCCGAGCGGGCCGTCACCGACGGCGGCCCCCTCCCGCCGTTCCACGGCGTGCCCGTCCCGGTCAAGGAGCTGACCCAGGTCGAGGGGCAGCCCGCCACGTACGGCTCGTACGGTGTCGACGACCGGCTCCGCACCCTCACCGAACCCGTCGTCCGGCGCCTCCTCGACGCCGGGTTCCTCCTCATGGGCCGCACCAACTCGCCCGAGATGGGCCTCCTCTCGACCACCGACAAC
>NZ_JBRIOU010000139.1:0-409 GCF_053474865.1 Streptomyces sp. CO7 | reverse complement strand
GCGCCGGGACGTGCCGCGGGGCCCGGGGCCGCGGCACGTCCCGGCGCGGGCCGTTCTTCGGCCCGCGGCCCGGCCTCCCACCCCGCGGGCAACCGCGCCACGGGGGGGCGGCGGCCGGCGGAGACCCGTCACCCTGCGGGCAGCCGTGCCCCCGCGCCGACGGCCGGTGTCGCCTGCGTGCCCTCCACCCTGCGGGCAATCATGCCGCTGGGCCGGTGGGCGGTGGTATTGCGTGCCTCCACCCTGCGGGCAATCGTGCCGCTGGGGCGGCACGGGTGGGCGCAGGGCCTCACGTCCTCACGAGACGGCTCGCTACCCGGAGCCTCAGGTCCCTCTCGGGAAGGGGGCGGGTCGGGGGATCAAAACGGTGCTGCCCACCCGGGCTCAGCCTTGTGGCGCGCTGCGGTCG
>NZ_JBRIOU010000138.1:0-409 GCF_053474865.1 Streptomyces sp. CO7 | reverse complement strand
ACCGTGCGCCCTTAAAAACTTGGCCACAGATGCTCGCGTCCACTGTGCAGTTCTCAAACAACGACCAGCCACCCATCACCCCGGGATTACATCCCGAGTTCACTGGGGCCGGCACTGAAGGCGACCGATACGGCCGTACCTTCAGATACCCAACAGCGTGCCCGACCGGCTCACGTCCGGAGATCATGCGTTCCACGCTCCGAAGAGCAGTACTAGCAGCCTCCGACCCGATAACCGGCCGAGTAGTCAACGTTCCACCCATGAGCAACCAGCATCAGACAGTCGCTGATGTACTGGCCTCTGACCGAACCGAAGTCCGGTAAGAAGTGCTCCTTAGAAAGGAGGTGATCCAGCCGCACCTTCCGGTACGGCTACCTTGTTACGACTTCGTCCCAATCGCCAGTCCCAC
>NZ_JBRIOU010000137.1:0-411 GCF_053474865.1 Streptomyces sp. CO7 | reverse complement strand
TTCGGCTCGTGGAAGGGCGCCCACAACCGGTTGCGGAAGTGGGCCGCCGACGGCACCTGGGAGAAGGTCTTCACCGCCTTGCTCGCCCAGGCCGACGCCGAAGGCGATCTCGACTGGATCGTCTCGGTCGACTCCACAGTCGTGCGCGCTCATCAGCACGCCGCCGGGGCCCGTCAAAAGGGGCCCCGGCCGGCGAGCCGGACGACCATGCCCTCGGACGGTCCCGCGGCGGCCTGACCACCAAGATCCACCTCGCCGCGGACGGCCGATGCCGGCCCCTGGCGTTCGTCCTCACCCCTGGCCAGGCCGGTGACGCACCCGCGTTTCCCGAGGTCATGGCCCAATTACGGGTGCCGCGGCCGATCGGGCGACCCCGGACCACTCCGGACGTGGTCCTGGCCGACAAGGCCT
>NZ_JBRIOU010000136.1:0-414 GCF_053474865.1 Streptomyces sp. CO7 | reverse complement strand
GCGCCACGCCTGGTGACGAGGAGCGGGTTTCGAGGCCAACCGATCCGGAAAGCACGGGGAGAAAACGTCATGGCCGAGAAGACCATCGATGTCACGCTGGCAAGCATCACCAACACGGGAACACGTTCGGTGTCCCCGTACGGGGGCATATCCGCTCAGTCGGTTCGCGTCAAGGACGAAGAGCAGATATTCCAATCCGGGTTCCTCTACTACACAGAGGCAGGAAAGCCGATACATGAGAGTGGGGTGCTGTCCATCAAGCCCGGAAAGAGCCTCACATATAATTCCACGCAGCGCCTCACCATTTCGCACTTCGATGCAGAGGAGGTCGGTGGACTCAACCAGATGCTCATGATTTACAGCAGCCTTCAGCAGCACATGGTGACCATCGGCGGGTCCAACGAAACCTACTAC
>NZ_JBRIOU010000135.1:0-414 GCF_053474865.1 Streptomyces sp. CO7 | reverse complement strand
CCCCCAAGCTCTCGGCTTCGCTCGAGCAGGGGGGTACCCCCATCGCCCCCTGGGCGGCCCAGCCGCCCGCAGGATGGCGGAGGACGCGCGGGCAACCGCCCACAGGCACGGTGGGTGGCGCAGCCCAGCTGCCCGCGGAGGGTGCGGGCACGGCGCAGCGGACCGCAAGGGGGCCGGGAGTCGCCGCCCCGCAGTGGCCGCGGGCCCCGGCCGGAGGGGAGGCCTGCCCCGGACGTCCGCGCGATGGCCGGCGTGGAGGCGGCGTGAACTCGCGCGGACGCGGCGCGGCGCGAGCCAAGGACGCGGCGCGGGCCGGGCACCCGCGGGCCACCGCGAGGCGACGGGAAGCGCGGGTCACCAGCAAAGAGGGAGCCGCACCGCACCGTCCCCGCGGATTCACCCCCCGTTCACTCT
>NZ_JBRIOU010000134.1:0-415 GCF_053474865.1 Streptomyces sp. CO7 | reverse complement strand
CACCTACACGACGTGCTTTAACTTCAAGAACTGGCATGATGTTTTTCAAGGCTTGTTCGAAAACCTCCATCGCTTCATTACCAGTACGTTCTTTGATGATATCAAATGACTTGTAGAGAATTGTTTGTGACTTTCCTCTTTTACCGTCGATCATCATTTTGTTGATCAAACGAGATACAAGTTTAGAATTGTAAATTGGATCTGGCAATACGTCTCTTTTTGCTACAGGACCTTTACGTGGCATCTGATAGCCTCCCTTCTCATTTAAAAGGATTTCTATCTGTCTCTCATCTCAATATCATTGTCAGTTGCCTGACTCCACTGATTTGATATCAACTTCTAAAAACCCTTATGTTTGTTTGTATTATTTACTTTGTTTAGGGCGTTTTGTTCCGTATTTAGAACGTCCTTGCAT
>NZ_JBRIOU010000133.1:0-416 GCF_053474865.1 Streptomyces sp. CO7 | reverse complement strand
GTCGAGCACCGCGCAGCGCAGTCGCACGTCGTCCGATCCCTCCGCCAAACGGGCAGTGGCGCCCCCGGCAGGACTCGAACCTGCGGCCAAGCGCTTAGAAGGCGCCTGCTCTATCCACTGAGCTACGGGGGCCTGGTGTGGTGGCCTCGGTCGTGCTGCCCGGGTGCGGGCCGATCCGTGACGCTGCCGGGGACAAGGATAGGGCTCCCGGCTCCATGTCCCTGATGCTTCTCCTCCGTGGCTCGATGTGGAGGTTCGGTGAAGCGCTCCCGATAATCGCAGGCAGGTACGAATCGTGCATCGCTTTTGGCGTCTCGCGCATCGGGTGTTGTGCACTCGTTATGCCTGGGCTGTGCTCGCGCCCCGGTAATCCCTTCCGTCCGGAGTGTCCGGTCGGCGCGCAGACATGCTCATCA
>NZ_JBRIOU010000132.1:0-416 GCF_053474865.1 Streptomyces sp. CO7 | reverse complement strand
CCCTGGAGGACGCGGCCATGCTGGTGGCCGCCCGGGGCAGGCTGATGCAGGCGCTGCCGGAGGGCGGGGCCATGGTGGCCGTGCGGGCCTCCGAGGCGGAGGTGCGCGCGGCCCTCGGTGACCGCACGGACGTCGGTGTCGCCGCCGTGAACGGTCCGGCCTCGGTGGTGCTCTCCGGCGCGGCCGACTCCGTGGCCGAGGTCGCCGGGCAGTTCGACCGAACCGTCGCCCTACGGGTGTCGCACGCCTTCCACTCCCCTCTCATGGAGCCGATGCTGGACGAGTTCCGGCGAGTGGCCAGGTCCTGGACTACCGTCCGCCCACGATCCCGCTGGTCTCCACGGTGCTCGGCGCCGAGGCGGAGGCCGGTGACCTGTGCGACCCCGAGTACTGGGTACGCCACGCCCGTGAGGCGG
>NZ_JBRIOU010000131.1:0-417 GCF_053474865.1 Streptomyces sp. CO7 | reverse complement strand
CTCCCTGCCCGCCCTGATCTCGGCGCTGCGCACCCAGCGCTGGGCGGAGATCTGCGACTGGGACATCACCCGCTTCTTCTGCTGCGTGGTGCCGCACGCCACGGCAGACCGCCACTTCGAGGGTTCGGCCGCAGCACTCGCCGACACCGCCTGGGCGATGTCCTCCCGCATGCAGTACAACTCCTGGCACTTCGTGGCGGGCAACCTGCCGAAGGTTCCCGAGGTGGCCGCCCGCGACCACTTCGTGCCCCCGACCATCCCGGACGTGGCCTTCTACTCCGACCAGCACCACCACGGGCACGTCAACAACGGGGTGCGCTTCTCCATCCGCTCCCCGCACGCCGTGGACGTGGACGGACGCCGTTTCAACGGCTTCATGGACCTGCGGCTGCTGCGCTGCGAGGGCCCCGCCTTCGA
>NZ_JBRIOU010000130.1:0-417 GCF_053474865.1 Streptomyces sp. CO7 | reverse complement strand
GTCCAAGACGTTCCTCTTGGTAAGAATACCAAGCACCGCTCTTTTGTACGATATCTAGTTCGCTTCCAAGGTCGATGATTTCGCCCTCTTTTGAAATTCCTTCACCGTACATAATGTCTACTTCTGCAATACGGAATGGCGGTGCTACTTTGTTTTTCCCTACTTTAATTCTCGTTTTATTCCCCATAATGTCCTTGCCCTGCTTCCGCTGTTCAGCACGGCGCACTTCTAAACGAACAGATGAATAGAACTTCAGCGCACGTCCACCTGGCGTTGTTTCAGGGTTACCGAACATGACCCCAACTTTTTCACGAATTTGGTTAATAAAGATGGCAATGGTTTTTGATTTATTAATGGCACCAGATAGTTTACGAAGTGCTTGGGACATCAAACGTGCTTGTAGACCAACGTGTGAAT
>NZ_JBRIOU010000129.1:0-418 GCF_053474865.1 Streptomyces sp. CO7 | reverse complement strand
CTCCCAGTCCAGGTCGATGCCGTCGAAGACGTCGGCCCAGCGCGGGTCCTCGATCAGGTCGTAGCAGGACTGGGCGAACGCGGCCGGGTTCTGCACGGCCTGGCCGAAGCCGCCGGACCAGGTCCAGCCGCCGAAGGACCAGAGGATCTTGATGTTCGGGTAGGCCTTCTTCAGCTTGCGGAGCTGGTTGAAGTTGCCGCGCAGCGGCTGGTCCCAGGTGTCGGCGACGCCGTCGACGGACTGGTCGGCGGTGTACGCCTTGTCGTAGTCGGCGTAGGAGTCGCCGATGGTGCACTTGCCGCCCTGGACGTTGCCGAAGGCGTAGTTGATGTGCGTGATCTTCGACGCGGAGCCGGAGGTCACGATGTTCTTCACGTGGTAATTGCGCCCGTAGACGCCCCAGTTGGTGAAGTAGCCC
>NZ_JBRIOU010000128.1:0-418 GCF_053474865.1 Streptomyces sp. CO7 | reverse complement strand
CGACCGCGGACACCGGTGTGACGCAGGCGCGCAGCGGCGCGCCGTCCAGATGCACGGTACAGGCGCCGCACTGGGCCATGCCGCAGCCGAACTTGGTGCCGGTGAGCCGGGCGATGTCGCGTATGACCCAGAGCAGGGGCATGTCGTCGGGTACGTCGAATTGCTGGGGCTTGCCGTTGAGCGTAAGGCTCACCATGACTTCCTCCGATGCTGCCGTCGGGTGGCTCGGAAACGACCGGGCAAGAATGCGCAAAAGCCAGGGATTAGGGAAGAGCAGCGCGTCGCCGGCGCTGGTCGAAACGCCGTGAAAAGCGTGCGAAACCGCGACAATTCTTGCCTGGACCTGCAGCGCCGAAAAGCGTGCAGGCGAGCAAATGCAGGAAAGATAAGCGGCGGCACGAAGGATCTTGCCTAGAGC
>NZ_JBRIOU010000127.1:0-420 GCF_053474865.1 Streptomyces sp. CO7 | reverse complement strand
ACTCTGCCCCACCCTGCTGCGCACTGACGCGCCACCCTCTGACCTGAGCGCGAGTGTGCAGGTCAGAGCCGCCCTCTCGCAGTCCCGAAGGACAAAACGCCATGGCCGCCACCCCGGAAAACCCCACTCCCGCCGCCGCCCGCCGCAAGGCCGGGCGCCACCGTGGCGAGGGTCAGTGGGCGGTGGGGCACTTCACCCCCCTGAACGGCAATGAGCAGTTCAAGAAGGATGACGACGGTCTCAATGTGCGGACACGTATTGAGACGGTCTACTCGAAGCGCGGCTTCGACTCCATCGACCCCAACGACCTGCGCGGACGCATGCGCTGGTGGGGCCTCTACACCCAGCGCAAGCAGGGTCTGGACGGCACCAAGACGGGCGTGCTGGAGCCGGAGGAGCTGGACGACGAGTACTTCATGC
>NZ_JBRIOU010000126.1:0-422 GCF_053474865.1 Streptomyces sp. CO7 | reverse complement strand
GATCAACGAGGCGCTGCGCGCACTGCGTCCCACCGGCGCTCTCGGCCTGGTGGCACGGCTCCACACCGCGCTGCCGCTGGAACCGGGCACGCTCGACCGGGGCCGCGGCATCCGCCACGTCTGCGAGGGGGACGCGGTACCCGGTCTGCTGATACCGCTGCTGACCCGGCTCTGGCAGGCCGGACGCTTCCCCTTCGACCAGCTCGTCCGTACCTACCCGCTGGCCGACATCAACGAGGCGGAGCGCGACTGCGACGCCGGCCTCGTGGTCAAACCCGTGCTGCTCCCGCCCGCGAGGAGCGGGTGAGTACGGCGCACGGCACCGCGGTCCGACCGCATCCGACGAGCAGGAAGCTCGCGGCCCCACTTCCGCCAACGGAGGAGACATGACCGGCACGGCGCCGCAGTACACGGACGTGGAA
>NZ_JBRIOU010000125.1:0-426 GCF_053474865.1 Streptomyces sp. CO7 | reverse complement strand
GCGCAGGTCGGACCCTATGAGCAGCGGTGAGGCCATCATCGACCACATCGAGAAGTGGGAGCGGTACTCGGTGTCCGTCATGCCGCCGTTGCCGACCTCCAGCATGTCGGGGTCGTTCCAGCGGCCGGGGCCCGCGTACCGCGAGAGCGGCAGGTTCTGCTTCATGATCGACAGCATGCTGCCCCAGCTGTCGTTGATGTCGGTGGTGGTGCGCCAGAGCTGGCCCACGTCGCCGGCCCACTCCCAGGGCTTGTTCTCGCCCCACTCGCAGATGCTGTAGACGATCGGCCGGCCGGTGGCCCTGAGGGCGTCGCGCATCGTGATGTAGCGCCCCTTGGCGTCCACGCCTTGGTTGTTGCAGTTGTCGTACTTCAGGTAGTCGACGCCCCAGTCGGCGAACTGCCGTGCGTCGCTGTACTCGTGGCC
>NZ_JBRIOU010000124.1:0-430 GCF_053474865.1 Streptomyces sp. CO7 | reverse complement strand
CTCGTGGGCGGCGACAAGTACGAGGGCCCGTACGAGGGCAAGCACCTCGACTCGATCGAGATCGACGGCAAGACCATCACCTTCCGCCTCAACGAGGCGCGGGCCGACTTCAACTTCACGCTCGCCATGCGTGGTTACGCCTTGGTGCCGAAGAAGCACGACACCAAGGAGAAGTACGACAAGCGTCCGTTCTCCTGCGGCCCGTACAAGATCGAGAGCCGCAGCATCGGCAAGTCGATGACCTACGTGCGCAACGAGCACTGGAACCCGAAGACGGACGCGATGCGCAACGCGTACCCGGACCAGTACAAGTTCCAGTTCGGCTTCCAGCCGCTCGCCGCCACCGACCGCTTCATCGCGGACCAGGGGAACGACAAGCAGGCGATGGTGATCTTCAACGAGGTCGCCGCCGAGCGTGTCGCCCAGGTGC
>NZ_JBRIOU010000123.1:0-431 GCF_053474865.1 Streptomyces sp. CO7 | reverse complement strand
CACCTCCTCCCGTCCGCCGCGCGGACCTCGCCGTGCCTCTCATTTCTACGGCACGACACTGACAAATAAGACGCCCAACTCCGGTTCTGGCGCGTCGGTTTTGTGAGGGTTCACAAGCCGGCGGACGGAGCAGGCGCCGGACAACCGTAGGCCCGCGGTCACCGTCAGCCAATCTGGTTATCCACAGGCCATGTGGACGACGGGCCAGATGCTGTGGAGAACTCGCCGAAACCTGTGCACGACCCGGTGGACAGCCCTGTGAACAAGCCCTCGCATCGATCCACGAAACCGCTCTGATCTGCTCTTTTGTCGTCCACGCCCTGTGCAGAAGAAAAACTTTTCCAGTCGGGCCAAGATCACTTCGAACTGTGTCCGGACGTGCGCGCGACGAGAGGGTACGTAAGGGTCGCAAAAGCTTTGCATGTCTTACC
>NZ_JBRIOU010000122.1:0-432 GCF_053474865.1 Streptomyces sp. CO7 | reverse complement strand
GGGCCGGCTCGCCTCGTACGTCCGGGACAACCGCATCGCCCTGGAGGTCTGCCCGACCTCCAACCTCCAGACGGGCGCCGCGAAGGACTACGCCTCGCACCCGATCGACGAGCTGCGCCGCCTCGGCTTCCGCATCACGCTGAACACCGACAACCGGCTGGTCTCCGGCACCACCATGAGCGAGGAGTTCCAGCACATGGTGGACGCGTTCGGGTACGGCCCGGAGGTCTTCGAGGAGTTCACGGTCGCCGCCCTGGAGGCCGCCTTCCTGCCGCTGCCGGAGCGGCAGCGGCTGATCGACGAGGTCGTCCGCCCGGGGTACGCGGCGCTCTGACCGACCCTGCCCTCCACCAGGGGCAGGGACAGCGTCCCCGTGGACCCGGTGTCCTCGGGGTCGCTGACGACGGTCACCGGCTTGATGCCGCGGTTGCC
>NZ_JBRIOU010000121.1:0-433 GCF_053474865.1 Streptomyces sp. CO7 | reverse complement strand
GGTTGAGCACCGCGTGCTGCATGGCCACGTTCACCCGCTGACCGCGTCCGGTGCGCTCCCGCTGGTACAGCGCGGCGAGGATGCCCGCCACGACGTGCACGCCCGTGCCCGAGTCCCCGATCTGGGCCCCCGTCGCCAGCGGTGGCCCGTCCTCGAAACCGGTGGTGGACATCGATCCGCCCATGGCCTGCGCGACGACCTCGTACGCCTTGAAGTCGGTGTACGGGCCCTCGCCGAATCCCTTGACGGAGGCGTAGACGATCCGTGGATTGATCTCCTTGACGCGGTCCCAGGTGAATCCCATCCGGTCGACGGCGCCCGGCCCGAAGTTCTCGACCATGACGTCCGAGCGCCGGATCAGCTCGGTGAGGATCTCCTTGCCGCGCTCGGTCTTGGTGTTGAGGGTGATGCTCCGCTTGTTGCAGTTGAGCAT
>NZ_JBRIOU010000120.1:0-433 GCF_053474865.1 Streptomyces sp. CO7 | reverse complement strand
GCATATTCCGTTTGGGAGACGATTTTTTGTATACGTTTGGCGACACTTTGCTCGGCATAAAATAAGGACGGATGATAGCAGCGCTCATCTTCAATGATCATCTCTTTCCCTTCGCCAAGTGCAATGATCTGATTGGCGACGTCCATTTCCGTCACTTTGTACTCATTGCCTGTCTGATTGAGCAGTTTTCGGGTTTCGACGATCAAATCCTTTGTTTGTATGTACGTATGACCGTCCTGAAGGCTGGCTGTCTCCACTGTATAAAGCAAGGCTGCACGGATTCGCTCTGGATCATTTCCTGAGATACCGGTTCTAGCGCCAAGCTCATCCGCCTTAATAAATCCGATTCCTTCGACATCCTTGACGAGCTGATACGGGTTTTCCTCAATCTTTTGCAGCGTTTCACTCTCGTACACTTGATATATCTTCATGC
>NZ_JBRIOU010000119.1:0-437 GCF_053474865.1 Streptomyces sp. CO7 | reverse complement strand
GACCTACCACCGACGCCGCAGACAAGCCGCACTCGGCCGGCTGACCCCCGTCGAATTCGAGACCGTCATGACCACCACACCGGCCCTCCGGGCCGCGTAACCGAACCTGTCACCCAAACCCGCACCAAACCCTTCCGTATCGGTGTCGCGACGGCCTACCGCTACATACGCGAGGCCGTCGACGTCCTGGCCGCCCTCGCCCCGACCCTGGCCGAAGCGATGAAGACCGTGCGGACGAAGGCGTTCGTGATCCTGGACGGCACCCTGCTGCCGATCGACCGGATCGCCGCCGACACCCCGTACTACTCGGGGAAGCATAAACGCCACGGCATGAACGTCCAGGTCCTCACCGACCCGTTCGGACGCCTGCTGTGGGCCTCGCCCGCGCTACCGGGTTCGACCCACGACCTGACCGCCGCACGGGCTCACGGCATCAT
>NZ_JBRIOU010000118.1:0-438 GCF_053474865.1 Streptomyces sp. CO7 | reverse complement strand
CCCGCTGGACAGAACCGAGAGTAAATTGTTTCCGAACGGAACAAAGACGTTTCCGAAAACCCGTTCGGAGTCGTGAGTGGGTCCGGGGCGTGAAAAACCCGCCCCGGTGCGTACGGGGGAACACGCACCGGGGCGGGAGTCGCGGGGGCCGCCGCCTCTTACTTGAGGTGCAGCTGCTGGCCCGGGTAGATCAGGTCGGCGTCGTCGACGATGTCGTCGTTCAGCTTGAACAGCTTCGCCCAGCCGCCCTTGACGTCGTGCTCCTCGGCGATCGAGCTGAGGGTGTCGCCCTTGACGACCTTGTACTCGCCGTCGCCCTTCTCGACCTTCTTGCCGGTCGGGGTGGTGACGGTCTCCTTCTTGGCGGCCGGGCGCTCGTCGGAGCGGGAGGCCTTCTGCTCGGTGGAGCGGTCGGCGGTGGAGCCGCTGCTCTGGCTC
>NZ_JBRIOU010000117.1:0-440 GCF_053474865.1 Streptomyces sp. CO7 | reverse complement strand
CCTTCTAAGCTATCAGGCGGTCAAAAGCAGCGTGTGGCTATTGCAAGAGCTCTCGCCATGAAACCAGATGTCATGTTATTTGACGAACCTACGTCTGCCCTCGATCCAGAGCTTGTAGGCGAGGTACTGCAAACAATGAAAAGTCTCGCAAAAGAAGGCATGACGATGGTCATCGTCACACATGAAATGGGCTTTGCGAAAGAAGTCGCCGATCGTGTCGTCTATATGCACGAAGGCCGTATCGTCGAAGAAGGCACGCCATCAAAATTGTTCGATTCCCCTCAAGAGGAACGAACCAAGCTGTTTCTCAGCTCCATTTTATAGGTCAAACGCCCTTTATTTTTCGTGCTCAATGCACGTTTTTTCTCATATTTCACGAACTTTTCATCCATTTATATTGAATATAACCAAAAACCATGTAAGATTACCTTACATGAATA
>NZ_JBRIOU010000116.1:0-440 GCF_053474865.1 Streptomyces sp. CO7 | reverse complement strand
ATCTCTGCCAATAGACGAGAAAGCTTCAAATCTTCTAATCCTGCTTGCATTTTCTTTTGCTGCGCAGCCGTTAGTTCATGGACATTTTCTAACAAACCGTCAATCGTTTCATATGTTTGAATAAATTTTAAAGCAGATTTTTCTCCGATTCCTTTGACACCTGGATAATTATCACTTGCATCACCCATGAGTGCTTTCATATCAATGAGTGCCTTTGGCGAGATTCCCATTTCCTCTTCAAATAAGGCTTTTGTATAATGCTTATAATTGCCAATTCCTTTTTGCATCAGGGCAACAGTCACTTGTTCATTCAAAATTTGCAGCAAATCTTTGTCACCAGTTAGGACAGTCACACGTGCTTCTTTTTGGTAAAGCGTAGCAAGTGTACCAATACAATCGTCTGCTTCAAAGCCCTTTAAACCAATGTTCACAATTCCTAG
>NZ_JBRIOU010000115.1:0-441 GCF_053474865.1 Streptomyces sp. CO7 | reverse complement strand
GGCGCAGGGCCTCGTACGTGTTGGCGAGGGCCTGGCCGTACGTGTCGTGGAAGTGCACGCCGAGCGTCTCCACGGGAACGCCGGCGTCGGTCAGCGCGGTGAGCAGGGCGCTGACGTGCCCCGGGGTCGCCACCCCGATGGTGTCGCCGAGGCTCAGCTCGTCGCAGCCCATCTCCCGCAGGGCCCGGCACACCTTCACCACCTGCCCGACGGGGACCGGACCCTCCCACGGGTCGCCGAAACACATCGAGAGGTAGCCCCGGACGTGCACGTCCGCGTCCTTCGCCCGCGCCACCACCGGCTCGAACATGGCCAGCGCCTCGTCCACCGTGCGGTTCAGGTTGGCCTTGGCGAAGGACTCCGTGGCGCTGGCGAAGACCGCGACGCGGCGGGCGCCGAGCGCGAGCGCCCGGTCCAGGCCGCGCTCGTTCGGCACCAGGA
>NZ_JBRIOU010000114.1:0-441 GCF_053474865.1 Streptomyces sp. CO7 | reverse complement strand
GGCGGCGGAGCGGGCAGCCGCCGAGCACGCTGCCGCTGAGCAGGCTGCCGCCGAGCACGCCGCTGCCGAGCAGGCTGCCGCTGAGCAGGCTGCCGCCGAGCACGCCGCTGCCGAGCAGGCTGCCGCTGAGCAGGCTGCCGCCGAGCACGCCGCTGCTGAGCAGGCTGCCGCCGAGCACGCCGCTGCTGAGCAGGCTGCCGCCGAGCACGCCGCTGCCGAGCAGGCTGCCGCTGAGCAGGCTGCCGCCGAGCACGCCGCTGCTGAGCAGGCTGCCGCCGAGCAGGCTGCTGCTGAGCAGGCTGCCGCCGAGCACGCCGCTGCCGAGCAGGCTGCCGCTGAGCAGGCTGCCGCCGAGCACGCCGCCGCGGCGCAGGCCGCCGCCGAGCAGGCCGGTGTGGACGGGCAGTCCGTGCCGTCGGACCCGTCCGGGCAGTTCGGGAC
>NZ_JBRIOU010000113.1:0-442 GCF_053474865.1 Streptomyces sp. CO7 | reverse complement strand
AGCGCGAGCACCGAAGGCGTCGTCTTGGCGTCCAGGGCGAGCTTCCAGCACTCGGCGGTTTCGACCGCGTCGGCCGGCCGGAAGACGTTGAGGTTCGGCATGGCCCGCAGCGAGGCCAGGTGCTCGACCGGCTGGTGCGTCGGACCGTCTTCGCCCAGGCCGATGGAGTCGTGGGTGCCCACGTGGATCACCCGCACGCCCATCAGAGCGGCCAGACGGATCGCGGGACGTGCATAGTCGGTGAACACCAGGAAGGTGCCGCCGTAGGGGATCACGCCGCCGTGCAGCGCCATCCCGCTCATCGCCGCGGCCATGCCGTGCTCGCGCACGCCGTAGTTCACGTAGCGGCCCGCGTAGTCGGGCGCATCGAGGATCTGGGTGTTCTTGACGAATGTGTTGTTCGAGCCCGTCAGGTCGGCCGAGCCGCCGACCAGCTCGGGGA
>NZ_JBRIOU010000112.1:0-442 GCF_053474865.1 Streptomyces sp. CO7 | reverse complement strand
GTACTACGAAGCTGCGGTAGCCGGGGCAATTCCGATCGTCCGCCCGCTGCGCGAGTCTCTTGTCGGAGATCAAATCACTCGTGTTATGGGCATCGTCAATGGCACGACCAACTACATCCTTGACCAAATGACGACTACGGGTGCCCGGTTCGATGAAGCCCTTGCCCAGGCGAAAGCTCAAGGGTATGCCGAGGCCGATCCGACGGCTGACGTGGAGGGTTATGACGCTGCGGCTAAGGCTGCGCTGCTGTCGTCGCTTGCGTTCCATACTCAGTTGCGCGGCGACCAGGTGTATCGAGAAGGGATTACCGAGATCACCCCAGATGACATCCTCGCTGCACATGATATGGATTGCGTCGTCAAGCTCTTAGCTGTGTGCCAGGCCGGCCCCGACGGTATTTCGGCTCGCGTCCATCCGGCCCTCGTTCCTGCAACCCATCCT
>NZ_JBRIOU010000111.1:0-442 GCF_053474865.1 Streptomyces sp. CO7 | reverse complement strand
GAGTACCCCGCCTCGATGGTCGTATACGAGTTTACCGCCTGTGTAACCAATTAAGAGCGGCAGTAAGTAGTTGATCATTGGGCCAACAAGTGAAGCTAATTGTTCATTTGGCCAATAGCCACTCGGAATGAATAAGGCCGTAATGAGTCCCCAAGCGATAAATGCTCCAATATTCGGCATAATCATGCCGCTTAAATAGCTTCCAAAGCGCTGTACTTTTACGCGGAATCCGCTTTTTTCCTGCATCTATGAAAACTCCTTTCTTCTTTCCCTTTATTTAGGGCTTTATAGGTCAAAAGATATAAGAACAAGTGTCAGTGAAGCCCTTAACCTTATCGTAAAACGCTTTCACTTTCCCTTCAATTGAAACTAAATGTCACTTTGTCACTTAGTGTGTGACAAAATTGAAATATGATGTGAATTCTCTGTCAGAGCATAGGAC
>NZ_JBRIOU010000110.1:0-443 GCF_053474865.1 Streptomyces sp. CO7 | reverse complement strand
GCGAGATCCCACGCATAAGGGATCTCTTACCAGCCGAATTCAACGACTCGTGGGTTGACCGGCCTTTCATCCTGACCGAACCTGTGAAGAAATGGCAGGTCTACAAGGACTGGGACCAGCAGTCCATCCTTACCAAGCACGGGAACACATCGTTTCACGCCGAAGCGGTCGACTGGCCGTTGAAGACGTACGCCGCATACATGGCCAGCACGAGAGACGAGAGTCCCATATATTTGGTCGATAGGGCCTTCGTGGAAAAGATGGGTTTGGAGGTCGGTCCTCATGGAGCTTACACTGCTCCCGAAGCTTTCCACGACGACTTGTTCACACTATTGAAAGAACAGAGACCTGACCATCGATGGCTGATCATCGGCCCAGAAAGAAGTGGAAGTACTTTTCACAAGGATCCCAATGCTACCAGTGCTTGGAACGCGGTCATCCGT
>NZ_JBRIOU010000109.1:0-445 GCF_053474865.1 Streptomyces sp. CO7 | reverse complement strand
GTCCCAGGTCCCGCCCCGCTCGATCTGGAACTCCCGCTCGGACACGTCGTGCGCGACCGCGTACCCGGCGACGCACGCCAGCCCTTCCTCCGCCGACTCCAGATAGCGGGCCGTACGCCCGATCACGACCGCCAGCTCCACCTCCCAGTCGGTCTTGACGGAGCCGCGCGGCACGAGCACGGAGTCGTCCGGCCCGACCACGGTGTCCGGCGCCTTGAAGAAGACGACCGGCTCGGCGGGCGGCTCGGCCCCGGTCTCGCGGGCGTGGTCGTGGTAGTTGAGCCCGATGCACACGATCTTCCCGATCCGCCCCACGGGCGGACCGACGCGCAGCCCGGTGGCGTCCAGGACGGCAGGTCACCGGCAGCGGCGGCGGACCGTACCCGCTCCATCGCGGCATCGTCGGCGAGCAGTGCCCCGTCGACGTCCGTCACCACGCCCGACA
>NZ_JBRIOU010000108.1:0-445 GCF_053474865.1 Streptomyces sp. CO7 | reverse complement strand
GACAAAGACTATCAGCTTGTGTACAATGAGCCAGGTAGTGGTTCTAAAAAAGATGACAAAACACTAGAATTCGATATTAAAGGTAAGGACTTAATGAAAAAAGCAGATACACTTCAAGCATCTGCAAAAGCTCTTTCTTCTTATATTGATGTGATGATTTTCGGTAAGAATAACGACGAGTTCGAAAAACTAACAGGCGATAACAAATCAACTGTAGTCAACCAATTTGATAAATCATTCAAACAAGGCTACATCACGTCATCAGGTATTTCTTCTAGCTCAGCGAAGGACGAAAACCTTGATAAGCTTCTAAAAGCTGTGAAAGAAACATTAGCTGAAAAATCAAAAGTATCAACAAAAACAGAAGCGATCAGTGGTGATAAAGCTGTTGTGACTGTAACTCTTACACCAATTGATGCAAGCCCGCTTGTCGATCGTTTAAAAG
>NZ_JBRIOU010000107.1:0-445 GCF_053474865.1 Streptomyces sp. CO7 | reverse complement strand
ATCGATAACGTAGGTTTTCCCCTGGACGCCGCGCCCATCGGCGCAAGGCGACGACAAGACTCGACCGCAAGGGGAGACAACGCGCTCATGAGCGATGTACTGGAGCTGGTGGACGTATCCGAGGTCCGCGACGGACGGGCTCTGGTGGACGAGGTCTCCTGGTCGGTCAAGGAGGGCGAGCGCTGGGTGATCCTCGGACCCAACGGCGCCGGCAAGACCACCCTTCTGAACATCGCCTCCAGCTACCTCTTCCCCACCAAGGGCACCGCCCGCATCCTGGGCGAGCAGCTCGGCGGCGTCGGCACCGACGTCTTCGAGCTCCGCCCCCGCATCGGCATGGCCGGCATCGCGATGGCGGAGAAGCTCCCCAAGCGCCAGACCGTCCTGCAGACCGTCCTCACCGCCGCGTACGGCATGACCGCCACCTGGCACGAGGACTACGACC
>NZ_JBRIOU010000106.1:0-446 GCF_053474865.1 Streptomyces sp. CO7 | reverse complement strand
GTCGTAACATGCATCCAGCATGCACTAAAGCTTTTCTCAGTGCGTCCTGGATGCCTCAAGTCACAGGTGGAGTGGTAGTCGGTGGCGGAGGAGGAGGATGCAAACATTGTCGAACATGCGCCATGACATCCTGGACATATTCTCGCCCTTGGAGGAGGAGCCGATCCATATGCATAAAGTGATGTGGTACACCTTTGAACCTCCTCACAGTGACTTTGTTGCCTGCCTCTGCGATCTTTCTCGCATACGCTTCAGCTTCGTCGCGTAGCGGATCGACATCTGCCGTAGCAAGATAAGTCAAGGGGGCCAGATCCTTGAAGTCCGGGGCGTTCATAGCATCGGCGAACCACGACATATCTCTCTTCTGTTCCTTCGGCTTCGTCAGGTGCTGACTCGATAGCGATATCCATTTGAAAGTGTCGAACCACTTCAATTTCTCCCAATTG
>NZ_JBRIOU010000105.1:0-449 GCF_053474865.1 Streptomyces sp. CO7 | reverse complement strand
GACCCGCACCTCGTCCGGCAGCCCCATCAGCTTGTTCTGCACGCTGCCGTGGAGCATCGCGCCGAGCTCCTCGGCGGTCACGCCCACCGAGGCGAGCAGGTCGGGGCGGCCGACGTCGCCGATGAACAGCGCGTCGCCGGTCAGGACGCCGTACGGCACCTCGTCCTCGGCCCGCTCGTACACGAGGACGCTGATCGACTCCGGGGTGTGCCCGGGCGTCTCCAGGATCTCCAGCGTGACGTCGCCGAGGGGGACCCGCTCGCCCGCGGCGAGCTTGCGGATCGGGTACTCGGTCTCGGCGCGCCGGCCGTAGCCGATCCACGCGCCCGTCTCGTCCGCCATCTCCAGGTGGCCGGCGACGAAGTCGGCGTGGAAGTGGGTGTTGATCACGCCGACGACGTCGAAGCCGTGCGCGGCCGCGTCGGCGAGGTACTCGGAGACGTCCCGGG
>NZ_JBRIOU010000104.1:0-450 GCF_053474865.1 Streptomyces sp. CO7 | reverse complement strand
ATATCAAATAACACAAGCGAAAATTCATGCATGATCAATCGAAAATTCGGGTATAGTGCTTGGTAAGCAAAAATGAAGCGGAGGTTTGTTTGATGAGTGGATTAACAGATACAGTCACATTAGCAAACGGAGTAAAAATGCCGAAGCTAGGCTTCGGTGTATGGCAAGTAAAAGATGGGGATGAGGCTGTAAATGCAGTCACAGACGCTCTTGAAGCGGGCTACCGCAGCATCGATACAGCAGCAGCCTATCAAAATGAAGAAGGGGTAGGCAAAGCCATTCAGCAATCAGGCATCTCTCGCGATGATCTGTTTATTACGACAAAGGTGTGGAATCGTGATCAAGGCTATGAATCAACACTTGAAGCCTTTGAAACAAGTATGAACAAGCTTGGGCTAGATGTATTAGACCTTTATTTAATTCATTGGCCAGTTGAAGGCAAATATAAAG
>NZ_JBRIOU010000103.1:0-450 GCF_053474865.1 Streptomyces sp. CO7 | reverse complement strand
ACGGCGCCCTGCGCGACCTCGACATGATTGCCCCCCGGTTGGACGAGCCCGACCGAGACCCCGGAGCCCTCCGCTACATGATCGAGAGCCTGGTCGAACGGTGCGGAGGCATCCCCGGCGTCCTCGCGGCGGCCCAACTCGTTCAATCCACGGTCACGGCGCTGCTGCCCGGCTCCTGATGCCTCCCCGTCGCGCAGCCATGTCCGACCGCTGCTACAGAACCCCTCGCTAAAGACCGGGAAAGAACGCGATGCCGGGTTCAGTCGCAGCATGAGCGGCGGTCGTGAACGGCTCGGGCAGATCACCGGTACGACGCCCGTAACGGCGAGGCGCCCCGATGGTTGATCAGGCGTGAGAATCCAGGGACGCCGCACGGGGACGCCGGCGCCGCGCGATGCCAACGCGCGGAGGGTCATGGTCGCCCAGCGAAGCCGGGACACGGCTCCGGAG
>NZ_JBRIOU010000102.1:0-450 GCF_053474865.1 Streptomyces sp. CO7 | reverse complement strand
GGCCCGGGTAGAGCGGGAGCCTGGCCCGGGGTGAGCGGGCCGACGTCACCACGTCGGCCCGCTCGAACCCCGTCGGCACCGCGGCTCCACCCCCGCGAACGCGCCGGCACCGCGGCCCCATCACCGCGGATCGGGGGCAGGCGGCGGTCCCCTGCCGCCTGCGGCTCGGGGAACGCGACGTCCCCGCTGCCCGCACCTGGGCACAGCACGCCCCCCTGGCTCCCCGCCGCCTTGCCGGGGCGGCGGTCGGTCATCCCGAGACCCCGACCCTTGCGCTTCACGCTTCAGCTGCCCGGCCACGGAGCTGGGCGCGAAACCGCCGCAGCGGAGTCACTCGACGGAAGCACTCCGACGGCAGAGCTGTGCCGGGAAGCCGTGCCCGGGGAGCCGTGACCGCAGGAGGCCAGGAGCGCCGCACCCCTGCGTCCCCCGCCCTCGCAACGTCCGGGC
>NZ_JBRIOU010000101.1:0-456 GCF_053474865.1 Streptomyces sp. CO7 | reverse complement strand
CCCTCACCCCGACGGAGCGGTCCCGTCCCCCGCCGTGCCCCGCCTACGCCACGGGCCGTGCACGCTGCCATGCCTGCGCCCCTGCGGCGGCTGAGGGCGCCACGCCCTGCGGGCGGCTGGGCTGCGGTCCCTGTCCCCCTGCGCGCGAGGTGCCCGCAGGGCTGAGCCCCGGTGGGCAACACCGTCTTGATCCCCCGACCCGCCCCCTTCCCAGAGGACTTACGTCGCGTGGAGCGAGCCGCCCGCCGAGGACGTGAGGCCCTGCGCCCACCCGTGCCGCCCAGCGGCACGATTGCCCGCAGGGTGGGGACATCGGAACGGGTGCCGCCCCCACGGACGCGGCAGGGCTGCGGCTGCCCCGCAGGGCACGGAAGGGATGCCGGGGCCCGGAGGGCGGCAGAGGATGCCGGGGCCCGGAGGGCGGCAGAGGGTGCCGGGGCCCAGGGGGCGGGGGTG
>NZ_JBRIOU010000100.1:0-457 GCF_053474865.1 Streptomyces sp. CO7 | reverse complement strand
AATCATTTCGATGGCAAGCAGATGAATGGTCTCTGTTGTGAGCATTTGATCTTCTGCATGTATCAGCAGTAAAGAAAAGGGAAGCTGCTCACCTGCCGCCTCTTTTTGGATCAGCGACAAGTGCAGGTTGTGGATGCTTCGAAACGCTTCCTCCCCTTTTTCAATCAACTGCTGTGCTTTTTCAAAATCATCAGCTCTTGCTAGACGAATCGCTTCAACATAATGACTTCTTGCCTCGCCTGCATGAGCAATGATTTGAAAGGCTGCTCCCTGCATTTCCTCTAATACCGTCATCTGCTTCTCCTCCAATTACTTAAGATTCATTTGCTAGTTTCAGAGCATGCTCTAGTATTTTTTCTCCGTTCGCTGTTCCGTATAATCTCACATTGATGACATCAACAGGTATTTGGTAAGGTGCCGCTGTTTTTTCTGCTGCCTTTTTCATAAAGCTTACTTG
>NZ_JBRIOU010000099.1:0-459 GCF_053474865.1 Streptomyces sp. CO7 | reverse complement strand
TGGTAGACCTCGTTGGACGCGCTGTCGTAGCCCCAGACGTCCTTGCCGTCGTGGATCAGGCTGTACTCGGCAGCGTTCTCCAGCAGTGACAGCTTCTGCCGGTCGGGGCCGTCCGCCGCGACCCGCAGCGTGTGGGTGCCGGAGACCAGCTCGGTGAGCTTGGCCGACGGGTCGGCGGCGGAGCCGTCCTCACCACCGGACGCACCCGGCTTTCCGGACATACCGGACATCAGCCCGCTCTCAAGGCCGCCGAGGTCCGGCAGGCCCAGGTCCGTGCTGATCTTGACCGTGCCGGACAGCTGCTGGACGTCCGACTTAGCGATCTTCTCTATGAGTTGCTCCGCCGTGACCTTCGGGAGGTCGGGGTCCCCGGAGTCGGCGATCGCGGGGACCAGCCCGATCGTCACGGCCGCCACCCCCATCACCGCGACCGGGACGACGTAGCGCGCGGCCTTGCGC
>NZ_JBRIOU010000098.1:0-460 GCF_053474865.1 Streptomyces sp. CO7 | reverse complement strand
GACTGGGGCTACTCGCTCTACGAGGTGGCCGTCAACAGGTCCTGAGTCTGAGGGAGTACGACGGAAGGGGCCTGCCGGATCCGATCCGGCAGGCCCCTTCCGTCGTACCCGGGACGTCAGCCCGCCGTGGGGCCGGTCCAGTCGGCGGGGACGCGGGCGAGGCGCACGCGCTGCGGGTGGTCGCCGACGTCCACGCTCGTCACCCGGCGCCCGGTGGCGAAGTCGATCGCGGTGACCCGGTCGGCGCCGCTCTCGGAGATGACGCAGGAGCGGCCGTCGCCGCTCACGGTCGCCCAGTAGGGCTTGGAGGCGGGGACGAGCGGGCCCTCCTGGAGGGTGGCGCGGTCGACCACGGTGGCGTAGTCGTCCATCGTCCCGGCGACGCAGAGCTTGTCGCCGTCGGGGCTGATGGAGAGGCCGTGGTGGCGCGAGTCGTTGACCCAGGTGGTCCGGTCGGGGC
>NZ_JBRIOU010000097.1:0-461 GCF_053474865.1 Streptomyces sp. CO7 | reverse complement strand
ACCCGCAGCAGCGCGACGGGCGCATCGCCGGCATCGAGGATGAGGGCCGCACCGAGAGCCGCTGGGTCGAGGGCCACCTCGGCCACCCCGTGATCAAGGCGTTCAACGGCACGTACGCCCAGGACATCCTGGACCGCCCGCGCCCGGCCGGCGACCCCGACCGCATGGCGCTGCCGGTCGCCGGCGACGACGAGGCGGCCAAGGCCAAGGTCCGCGCCCTCATCGACGAACTGGGCTTCGACACCGTCGACGCCGGCGGCATCGACGAGTCCTGGCGCCAGCAGCCCGACACCCCGGTCTACGGCCTGCGAGCGGGCGTCGAGGGCGTCACCAAGGCCCTGGCGGAGGCGTCGCCGGAGCGCCCGGCGGCGTTCAGGGGCTAGGCCCCCTGGGCCCACTCCTTCAGCGCGGCCTTGCTGCCGAAGTCCGCCACGTTCTTGTCCAGCGGGTCGTCGGTGTAC
>NZ_JBRIOU010000096.1:0-462 GCF_053474865.1 Streptomyces sp. CO7 | reverse complement strand
GGCAAAGACGAGCAGCATGCCGCGACTGAACTTGTGCGCCGCGGCGTCGGGCGGCTGCCGCCGGAACCGGGGCAGTGTCCGCATCGCCCCCTCCGCAGCAATCCCGATCGGCGCCAGCTGCACCCGCCCGCATGCCGCCGCCGTCGGCAACAGCACATGCGCGGGCCTGAGCGCACCGAGCGCCAGCGTGACGTCGGCGACCAGTGGCGGCATCCAGTCCGCGCCGCCATCGCTGTCGACTCCGCTCGGCACATCGACGGCGAGCCCCCGGCCCGACAGGCGCCGCAGCGCCGCCGCCAGATTGTCCGCGATCGGCCGTGACAGGCCGACGCCGAACAGCGCATCGACGATCAGCGGCGCGGCCGCCAGCGCGGCGTCGATCGACTCGACCGGCCCGGTCCACGCCGCGCGCGCCGCGCGCGCGAGATCGGTCGCCGGATCGGCCGATGCCGCTACGCGCAC
>NZ_JBRIOU010000095.1:0-462 GCF_053474865.1 Streptomyces sp. CO7 | reverse complement strand
AGCCAGATCGAGGTCTTCGACCCCGTCCCGGGATCCTCTCATGTCACCCCTTCCCTGGACGTCGATCACGGCCGGATAGGGGTACGACACGGGCCGCTCGGCGCCGAGGAATACCGCGTCTACGAACTTGACGCCTTCAAGCAGCACGCCTTCACCCCGCTGCACAGCTTCCCGTCCTGTTACCGCACCCAGGCCTGGTGCCTGTACGGGGATCTCGTCTACCAGAACGAGGGCAGCGCCTACAGCGCCACGAACCCACGACCGGGCAACTCCTGGTGGAACGTCTACGACATCACCACCGGCGAGATGATCGAGCGCTCCTTCAACGCCACCGCCCTCGACCTTTCCCACCGCGAGACCGAAGCCATCACCGTGCGCCCGACGCTCAACGGGCCGCAGCTCGTCTTCGGCTTCGCCACACAAGAACCAGGACCTCGCCAGATGGCCCTCTACGGCATCACC
>NZ_JBRIOU010000094.1:0-465 GCF_053474865.1 Streptomyces sp. CO7 | reverse complement strand
CCCAAGGAGAAACACACCATGGCTGGAAACAACTCCGCCGAGATCCGCGTCGCAGGCATCGGCAAGCTCTACGTCGCCGACGCCGGCACCTCCCTCCCCGCCACCTTCGGCACGGACTCCGCCGCCGACTGGTCCGGCGCGGGCTGGAAGGACCTCGGCTTCACCTCCGGCGACGGCGTCACGTTCTCGAAGAAGGACAAGCTGGAGGCCATCGACTCGTGGCAGTCGGTCTCCCCGGTCCACTACATCTACTCGAGCCGTGACCTGTCGCTGAAGTTCTCGATGCTCCAGTTCAACGAGGACACGCTGCCGTTCTTCATGGGCGGCGACGCGGTGAAGGCGGAGCCGACCCCGGCGGTCGACACCTACCGCTACGAGATCGCCGAGCGTCCGTTCGCGGACGTGCGCGCCCTCGGCCTGGAGTTCACCGACGTCAAGGCCGGTGGCACGACCGCGGTGAAGTAC
>NZ_JBRIOU010000093.1:0-466 GCF_053474865.1 Streptomyces sp. CO7 | reverse complement strand
GTCCTCGAGCGTACCCAGCACGTCCTGGGCGGTCACCGTGATCGACAGGTTGTCGTTGACCTTGCGCCGATAGCCCAGGTTCAGCATGGCGAACCCGTCCTGGTGTCCCTGGGCGGTAAGGCGCCGCCCGTTCATGAAGCCGTTGAACTGGATGAAGTCCCTTGGCGTCACCTGCCAGTTCAGGTTGCCGCGTCCGCTGACGGCGAAGCCGTCCCGCTTCTCCGTGAAGCCCAGATGCGAGGCGTCGATCTCGTTCCAGTAGACGTTGCCGCTGATGTTGTAGGTGAGCTTGGGCGTCAGTCGCCCGTTCGCCACCAGCTCCAGTCCGCCCGAGCGGCTCTTGTTCAGGTTCTCGCGCGTGGTGAGGAACGCCCCTCCGCCGATGGGCGTCACCACGTCGGTCACACCCTTGGAGCTCTCACGGTAGTAGAGCGTCGCCAGATAGGTCTGGCCGCTCTTCCGGTAC
>NZ_JBRIOU010000092.1:0-467 GCF_053474865.1 Streptomyces sp. CO7 | reverse complement strand
GAGAGGCACTGAGTGTAGCTAGGGCAATCATGGCCTCCATTATTGCTGGATGTGTCCAGACAGCCTGAGGCAGGATGATGGCGCAGAAGTGGTTCTCCTTGTTATATGCGACTCGAGGTGCGGGAATCTCGAGCGAATATTGGAGGGACATGGCGTGTTTCGAACTAGCATAAACAGGGACACGGTCGGTCAAAGAAGGAGAAGTTTCAAGCTCCAGCTCCTGCAATGTGCCTTTTTGGCAGCAGAAGAATGGTGCCGACGTGTGTAAAATGTCCGCTGAACGCGTTGGTTGTTTTGTTTGGCGGGAGAATAGCCCAGTATCAGTAGCTGCGGGCGTGCTTGTCCAGCAAGGTGAAGATGATCGCGTTATATCGCAAGGCATTGAGGCCGCTTCCATGAGATGCGTATTCGCGACTCCATGCTCCGCTTCGATTCTCGTAAGCCTCTTGTTGCTGTCAGTCCTAGGG
>NZ_JBRIOU010000091.1:0-468 GCF_053474865.1 Streptomyces sp. CO7 | reverse complement strand
CGGGGAGGCGACGCGACGATGCGCACGGCACGCGAGACGCTGCTGGAGCTGTCTCTTATACACATCTGACGCTGCCGACGATCTTACGCGTGAATACATTCCAGCTATTCAAGCAGGTCTTGAAGATTCACTTGAAAATGGTGTATTAGCTGGATTCCCATTAATCGACATCAAAGCTAAATTATTTGATGGATCATACCACGATGTTGACTCGAACGAAATGGCGTTTAAAATTGCTGCATCTATGGCATTGAAAAATGCTGTCAGCAAATGTAACCCAGTTCTACTTGAGCCAATGATGAAAGTGGAAGTCGTTATCCCTGAAGAATACATGGGAGACATCATGGGTGATATCAAACCTAGGAGTGCATGCGTAGTTCGCCTTAGTCTCGTGGGCTCGGAGATGTGTATAAGAGACAGCGGGGAGGCGACGCGACGATGCGCACGGCACGCGAGACGCTGCTGGAG
>NZ_JBRIOU010000090.1:0-469 GCF_053474865.1 Streptomyces sp. CO7 | reverse complement strand
GCTTGAAGTACGCTCACTTTAAGCTGAATGACATCTTCAGCTGTGTCTCTTTTTGCCTCTTCTACATCCACTGTCAGCGATGTATTGAGCCATTTTTGCAGCTCATTTACTTCGTGTTGAAGAGTGTCTGCATTCAGTAATACAGGTGTAACCGTCACCTTTTGCTTTTTTTGCGGTTGACCGTTTAGGTCCTCCCAATCATCTACAGGGTCGTCAGCTGTAAATTGGAGCTGTAAGAGATGCAGAGAACGTTTACGCATGGCCTCTCTCAGCTGATCCATCCGATACGTCTGTTCTTCGATATCTCGAACGATCTCCTGTTTAAAATTCACATCTTTTCTATATAGACGGATGAGATCATACCCTGAGTTTCGTGGTGCTTCAAAAAATATTTCATCTTCTGGAAACGGACTTTGAATCATCTCGTACCCTTTTTGTCTTAATTCATCAACAACTCGCCAAAATAAAC
>NZ_JBRIOU010000089.1:0-470 GCF_053474865.1 Streptomyces sp. CO7 | reverse complement strand
GTCCTGGCCGGTGACGATCGGCAGCGACTTGGCGGTGCCGTAGCCGACGCCCTTCAGGGAGGAGAGGATGCCGATCGAGATGCCGTCGTAGGGCGAGAGCACGGCGTCGACGTGGGCGTTGGTGTACGACTTGCTCAGCAGGTTGTCCATCCGGGACTGGGCGAGCCCGCCGTCCCAGCGCAGCGCGGCGACCTGGTTGAAGTCGGTCTGGCCGCTCCGCACGACCCGCTTCTTCTTGTCGATGTACGGCTTGAGGACGCTCATCGCGCCCTTGAAGAAGAACCCGGCGTTGTTGTCGTCCGGCGAGCCGGCGAACAGCTCGATGTTGAACGGGCCCTTGCCGTCCTTGAGGCCGAGCTTGTCGGCGATGTAACCGCCCTGGAGGACACCGACCTTGTAGTTGTCGAAGGTCGCGTAGTAGTCGACGTTCGCCGTGCCGCGGATCAGCCGGTCGTAGGAGATCACCGGGA
>NZ_JBRIOU010000088.1:0-470 GCF_053474865.1 Streptomyces sp. CO7 | reverse complement strand
CTGGCGAGCAGGCAGCTGGCCTACTGGAAGCAGACCCTCGACGGGATTCCCGACCAGCTCGAGCTGCCCTTCGACCGGCCCCGCCCGAAGACCGCCGACCACCGCGGCGACACCGTCCCCCTCCACGTCGACCCGTCCCTGCACCGCGCACTGCTCGACCTCGCCCAGGACACCGGCACCACCCTCTTCATGGTGCTCCAGGCCGCCCTCGCCACCCTCCTGAGCCGACTGGGCGCCGGCACCGACATCCCCCTGGGCACCCCCGTCGCCGGACGCACCGACGAAGCACTCGACGACCTCGTCGGCTTCTTCGTCAACACCCTCGTCCTGCGCAACGACACCTCCGGCAACCCCACCTTCCGCGAACTCCTCACCCGCACCCGCGAAACCGACCTCGCCGCCTACACCCACCAGGACATCCCCTTCGAACGCCTCGTCGAAGCCATCAACCCCCAACGCTCACTCGCCCG
>NZ_JBRIOU010000087.1:0-478 GCF_053474865.1 Streptomyces sp. CO7 | reverse complement strand
ATCAATAACATTCTTCAAAATGGATATGGCTATACCTTCGACATTTCATCTGAATTTCAGTATCCCACGCTCATTATCACAGGGCGTCAAGACAATGTAGTTGGATATCACGATGCGTGGCGGCTGATCGAAGACTATCCAAGGGCAACCTTTGCTGTGCTTGATATGGCTGGCCACAACTTGCAAATCGAACAACCCGATGTATTTAACTCATTAGTTCATAACTGGTTAATCAGACTTGAGTCGGAAAATGTAAAGAAATAGATTAGGTTTTGTGCAAAATATGTGCAAATCGGAGTCAGGGGTGAATAACCCCGTGGAGGTCCAAGTCCTCTCGGGCATCTCTAAAAAATACCAAGGGTCGTGTACCATTGGTATTTTTTTTGTGTGCTCTTTTATTAGAAAGAGATCACAAGATACATCGATTGTATGCTAGCTGTGAAATCTTAATTACTATCCTCTAAAGAATAGTTGTCAG
>NZ_JBRIOU010000086.1:0-478 GCF_053474865.1 Streptomyces sp. CO7 | reverse complement strand
CCACATCAAGCGTAAAAGGACGTTTCTTCAGCACAACTTGGACAGGGCGCTTCACTTTTTCGTGGAGAAATACGGTACGAAAAATATCGTACCGCTCCACGATGACGTTCATGCTTTTCTCAAGTAAGTCATGACGCAGTGTGCCCTTTACGTTCATATCCATTTGCTCTACATAAAAGCCCTTTTCTTGGTGATGGAGGGTATGAAACAGCATGCCTTCTTGCATCGGTGACAGATAATACATGTCTTGAACTTGATCCCTTTTAAATGAACTCATCTATTTCATCCTCCCTTCCCGTTTTTATGACTGATCTCATGTTGTTAGGTCAATTTCTCCTCAAGCATGTCAAATATATCGTCCATTTCATCCATTTCAAGGTCACCAGCAGAGAAATCACTTGGCGTAAATTCTCGTTCGTGCTGCGCTAAACAATGAGTCATGATGGATTGGATTTTTTCTTTTAGCAATGCCATGAAC
>NZ_JBRIOU010000085.1:0-487 GCF_053474865.1 Streptomyces sp. CO7 | reverse complement strand
GTCCAGGGTGGCGCCGTGCGGAGTGGGGACGCGGCGTTCGACGGCCCAGGCGAGGTTGGCGTCCTCGTCGCGCACCAGCAGCACCTCCTCCAGGGGCTCGCTCTCCAGGGAGCCCGCGGTGACCGGCGGGACGAACAGCCCGGAGCGGCGGCCGCCGGCGGCGGTGCCGAGGTTGTAGAGGGACCAGTGGGCGTCGCCGACCCCGGCCCCGGGCAGGGGCAGCAGCGTGGGCCCGCCGAGTTCGGAGCTGAAGGTGTCGCCCACGACCACGGAGGTGATCGTGGTGAGGGAGCCGGAGGGGACGTCCAGCGGGACCAGGTACCAGTCGTTGCCGTACACGGTGGCGAACTCGGCGACCAGCATCCGGGCGAGGTCGGACGGTGCGGCCTCCACCTGACCGAGGGCGACCCGGGCGTCCTCGAACTCCCAGAAGCGGCGGGCGGGCATGCCGGGGAAGCGGACGGGGGCGGGGAAGGTCGTCGACAGC
>NZ_JBRIOU010000084.1:0-487 GCF_053474865.1 Streptomyces sp. CO7 | reverse complement strand
GGTGTCGACCGGGCCGGGCGACGCCGGTTCGGGGGCCGACGGGTCACGAGCGGTGCGGGGCCGCGGCCAACTGCTTCGGGCGTCGCTGAGGCGGCAACCGGTCCGGATGGTGCCGGCGCTCCGGGGCGGCTCGGGTGGCGACCGGGTCGGTCGGGCTGGGGGCCTGGAGGCGATCGGTCTGGGTTGTGCCGCTCCGACGGTGACCGGTCCGAGTGACTGCGGTCCTGCGGGCAGCCGCTGCGGGGGACGCAAGTTCGCCGACGGCGAGTCGGCCGCGCGGATGCGCGGGTGGCTCGGGTGCCGACCTGGCCGGGCGGGCCGGTCTGCGGGCTACGGGCTACGGGCCCGAGCAGTGCCGGTCTGGGGGGAACCAGACCTCAGGGTGCTGGCTCGGGCCGCAGCCGGGGCGGGCGGCGACGGTCCGCGGGTCGGCTCGGCCGCAGCCGGGGCAGGCGGTGACCGTCTACGGGTCGGCTCGGCCGCAGCC
>NZ_JBRIOU010000083.1:0-490 GCF_053474865.1 Streptomyces sp. CO7 | reverse complement strand
CAGCAGGGGGCGGGCGGCGGTCACCGCGAACGCCGCGGCGGCGAGCGGGGTCAGGCGACGGCCGAGGCCCGCCGCGGACGTGGCCGGGCGGCCACCGAGGCCGGCGGCGAGCGAGGCCGGAGGGCCGCCGGAAGCCCCGCCGAGCGAGGCCGGACGGCCACCGGAGCCCCCGCTGAACAGGGCCGGACGGCGTTCGATGCCGTCCGGGCCCTCGGGTACAGGCGCCGTCGGGGGTGATGCGGCGCGAGGCCGACGCCCGCTCCCGCCCTCGGTGACGGCCCCTGAGGCGGACCCGGAACGCCGGCCGCCGGACCGGGCCGGCGCGGGCCCGAGGCCCGCGTCCTCGCCAAGCCCGCGCCGTGACGGACCGCCCTCGTGGCCCGCAGTCGCGCGAGCCGCGCCCCGCACGAGGCCCGCGGTGACCGCGGCGGTCACCGCCAGGGCCGACACGGCGGGCCCCCCCGCGCCGCCCCGGGGCTCGTGGCGGGGG
>NZ_JBRIOU010000082.1:0-12077 GCF_053474865.1 Streptomyces sp. CO7 | reverse complement strand
TTCGTCCTCACCCCTGGCCAGGCCGGTGACGCACCCGCGTTTCCCGAGGTCATGGCCCAATTACGGGTGCCGCGGCCGATCGGGCGACCCCGGACCACTCCGGACGTGGTCCTGGCCGACAAGGCCTGCTCGTCCCGCGCGATCCGATCCCGTCTGCGGCGGCGCGGAATCCGGGCGGTGATCCCGCAGCCCTCCGACCAGGCCGCAAACCGCAAGCGACGCGGCCGGCTCGGTGGCCGTCCGCCGGCCTTCGACCGAGAGGCCTACAAGCAGCGCAACACCGTCGAGCGGTGCATCAACAGACTCAAGCAATGGCGCGGCCTTGCCACCCGCTACGACAAAACCGCCACCATCTACCTCGCCGGACTTCACATCGCCGCGATCTTCCTCTGGTCAGCGAGATGATCCGAAAGAAACGGCCTAGTACTGCAACGGTGCTTGGCGTGACGGGAGACCGGTTGGGTCGTTGTCCTGGCCATGGGTGGGGACCTTGCCGAGGCCCGGACATGGGCCAGTGAACTTGATGTCCTGCATGGCCGCTTCATGGGTCGTTTCGCGAGGTCGGAACCGCGGGAGTCGGCTCTGGCCTACATGCGTGGGCTGATAGCCCCGCTGCAGCGGAAGAACGGCTGGACACTGGCCGAGGAAGCAGGTCATACAGGTCCGGACCGGATTCATCGACTGCTGAACCGAATCGAGTGGGATGCCGACCAGGTCCTCGACGACATACGGGAGTACGTCGTCGAGCATCTCGGGGATCAGGACGCGGTCCTGATCGTGGACGACACCGGCTTCCTGAAGAAGGGCGACCGGTCGGCCGGAGTGCAGCGGCAGTACTCCGGCACCGCCGGACGCACGGAGAACTGCCAGGTCGGCGTCTTCCTCGCCTACGCCACGGAGCGGGGCCGAACGCTGATCGACCGACGTCTCTATCTGCCCGCCTCCTGGACGGACGACCGCGAACGATGCCGCAGCGCCGGCATTGAGGACACGGTCAAATTCGCCACGAAGGTCGCCATCGCCAGACAGATGCTCCGCAAGGCCATCGCCGACCAGCTCCCGTTCCGGTGGGTAACGGCAGACGCCGGCTACGGCTACAGCAAGAGCTGGCGGACCGAACTCGAGCAGGCCGACGTCTTCCACGTCATGGCCACCACCCGCCACGACACCGTCGTCACCCGCTGGGCCCTCGACCATCCCGTTCGTGACCTCTTCACCGACCTGCCCCGCCAGAAGTGGAAACGCCGTTCCTGCGGCAAGGGCGCCCACGGCCAACGGATGTTCGACTGGGCGAGGGTGGAGGTCCGTCCCTGGCACCGACCCGACCGCCGTCACTGGGTCATCGCCCGCCGCAGTCTCAGCAGGCCCGACGAGATCTCCTACTTCATCGCCTACTGTCCCGCCGAGACCACGCTGGACGAGCTCATCCGGGTCGCGGGAAGCCGCTGGGCGATCGAGGAATGCTTCCAGACCGCGAAGCAGGAGTTTGGCCTGGATGACTACCAGGTCCGCCGCTACCCCGGCTGGCACCGCCACATCACCCTCGCCATGGCAGCCCACGCCGCCCTGACCGTCCTGCGCGCCCGAGCGCTTGACCTCCAGAAAGCAGAAACGGATCCTCCCAACTCATAGCCCTGAGCCTCGCCGAGATACGCCGTCTCATCCACCGGCTCACCCAACGCCACCTCGCACCCGTCGAACAGATCCTGCACTGGTCGCTCTGGCGCCGGCGACGCCAACACCAGGCCCGCACCTGCCACTACAAACGACGAGGCCACAGCCCATAAGCACCGTTGCAGTACTAGGTGGGCCTGCTGCTGCTCCTCCTGCCTACGCCGAGCGTCCTCTACCGCCCGCGCCTCGATCTCTCCAAGGATCAAGCCCAGGGCTTCTTCGAGCGTCCGGGTCTTCCGATCCCGCCAGCGACCGGGCCGACCGGTCAGGCCATGGGCCAGCTCCACGGCAAGACGAACGGAACGCTCCGGATCTGTGGACTCCGGGAACTCCTGTCTGACGGTGACGGTATACGCGAAGCCGTCGACAGCGACGTCCACTCCGCCCTCGCGCGGGTATAAGGACGACCCGGCCTTCCGCACCTCGTACCCTCGCCGGACCGCCTCAGCCGCCAGTCCCTGCAACAGCAGGAGCGACCTACGGCGCAGCGCAGACGGCATGACGAGTCGGCGCTCGTCGTCTTTGAGCGCGGTCACGATCGGATGGAGGTTCCCCAGTCGTGAGGGAGCGGGAACCGGATCCGCGCCCGCCTTCGGCCGTTGACTCCGCGCGTTGGGATGCGGGCCATCCGCAAGGGACAGCTCCAGCCCCGACCCACCGTACGGGACCTTCTCAATGCGCTTGCCCGCTGGTTCCAGGCTGTGCCGTTTCGCGTAGTTGGCGACGCGCCGCCACTCCGCGACCTCGTCGTCATCAGGGTCGGTGATCCGAACGCGGCCCTCGGCGACGAGCCGCTCGATCAGCTCTTGAGCCTTGGCCCGCCGGGCCCGCGCGACGGGCCTCTCGCTGTAGGGCGTCCGAGGGCTGGCGGGCACTGCCGGCTCGCTGCCACCAGCGACCGCAGGTTCGTCGTCGATCGTCAGGACCCCACCATCCCGCAAGGCATCGGCCGAGCGCCAGTCACTCGACATCCAGGCTCCACCACCCTCGCGGGAAACGAGGCCGTTCGACTGCCCGTGCTGCCGTACAGAGCCGAAAGGCACTCGTCAGCAGTGGGAGTCCCCTGGGACTTTTCTGGGACTTCCGGCCCCATCAAGCGGCACGAGCGTGAAACAGCCGAAAGGTCATTCGCGCAGCTCAGCGACCACTCGCCACTCATCGCGGCAGGTCACCGCGTTCACTGGTCTCTTCCGCGACATCTGACGCGCAGATGCCGTCGCACCCCCTTCGACCTGTACAGACCTGGTCCATGAGGGGGTGCGGCGGCACCTGTGGGACGTCTTCGGGCCTGGCGGCGTGACAGGTCACCGCACCGGCCGACGGGTTGGGCGGGCGGTGGTCAGGACGCCGCGGCGGTGCTTCGGCCGGCGTCGGCCGTCCCGGCGACACCTGCCGCCGGGACCGCGCCACGGCGGTCCGGCCGGACGAGGGAGAGCACCAGGGCGGCTCCTGCCAGCGCCGCGCCGGCCGCCGCCACCGACGGCAGCGTGTGGCCGCCGGCCAGCAGCAGACCGCCGAGCCAGCTGCCGACCGCGATGCCGACGCAGAAGGCCGAGTTGTTGATGGTCAGGGCCATGGTGGGTGACGATGCCCCCGCGGCGGTCACGATCCTGGTGTTGAGGGCCGGGATGGAGGCGAAGTACGCGGCCCCCAGCAGACTGAACAGCCCCGCCACGGCCCACCGGTCCCCCGGGGGGAGGGCCAGGAGTAGCAGGCCCGCCGCCGCCGTGCCCAGGGTCGCCGGGACGGCCGCGTACGGCAGACGGTCGGCCGCACGGCCGCCGACCGTGTTGCCGACGACGCCTCCCAGACCGAAGAGCAGCAGCAGGACGGTGACGGTCCGCGGCGCGAAGCCCACGGCCTGCGTGAGGTAGGGCGAGGCGTACGTGTAGAGGGTGAACACCCCCGCCGTGCCCAGGACGATCACCAGGGCGACCAGCAGCACCGGCCACGGCAGGGCGGGCGTCCGGCGACCCGCCCCGACCGCCTCCGGCCGGCGGGGGGCCGCCGCCGCGGGGGACTCGGGGACGGTGCACCACATCAGCAGCAGGGTGGCGGCCAGGCTCGACGCGGCGAGGGCCCAGAAGGTGGAGCGCCAGCCGTGGGCGTCCCCGATCAGGGTGCCGAGGGGGACCCCGGCCACGCTGGACAACCCGATCCCGAGCGTGACCTTGGCCCCCCAGGCTGCCCGGCGGTCCGCGGGCGCCATCTCCCGGGCCGCGGCCACGAAGGCAGCGATGAGGGTGGAGTGGGCCAGCGCGCTCACCACCCGGCCTGCCGTCAGCCAGCCGAATCCGGGAGCGAGTGCCGCCTGCACGTTGCCGAGGACGAACACGCCCATCAGGGCGGGCATGAGGACGGCACGACGGAGCCGGATCGTCACCGCGGTGACGAGTGGCCCGACGAGGACGACCGTGAGGGCGTACACGCTGATGAGCATGCCGACGGCGGTGAGTGAGACGTCGACGTCCCGCGCGACGGACGGCAGGATGCCGGCGATGACGCTCTCGGCGGTACCGATGCAGAAGGTGCAGGCCATCATCGCGAAGACGGGGAGCGGCATGGTGGATGGTCTCCTTGGTGGTTGCCCCGGTGGGGTCCCCGCCGGGCACGGGGGCGGCTCCTGCCGTACCGGAGCGGCGCCCTCGTGCCCGTCTCGACCGGGTCGTGCCGTGACGGGGAAGGCCGTCGAACGTGATGCCTCAGTTGGTGCCCACCGTCAGGGACCGGCTGGTGTCGCCGTCGTGCGCGGGGCGGGTGGGCGCCGGTGCGGGTGCGGTTGCCGGTGCGGGTGCGGTTGCCGACGTCGCCCGTGCCGCCCGGCTCCGTCGCGCCCAGGCCCGCATCACGGGCCGCTCGACGCCGGTGTAGAGCAGCCAGGCCAGCAGCAGGCTCACCGCCGCCAGGAGCACGGCCGCACCTACGGCCTCGGCGGGCGAGTCCGCCTCCCGGAAGCCCAGCCGCTCCTGCGTGACGGACAGCAGGATCTGGTGGACCAGATAGAAGGCGAAGGACACCTCGCCGAGCCACACGCACACGCGGCCGCTCACCGCGCTGTCGCGGCCCCGCGCGTCGCCCGCCGCCACGGCGGCGATGAGCAGGGCGAACGGGACGACGACGACGGCGTTGAGGGAGAACAGGAAGGGCACTTCGAGGCTCACCGCGTACCCGACCACCGTCAGCGCCAGGGCGGGCAGCGCTCCGAGCCCGATCCAGCGGCCGGACAGGACGATCCGGGCCATCAGGATGCCGAGCAGGAAATCCAGCACCCGGGCGGGCGGGAAGATGTAGACGAGCCACATCTGGGTGATCGAGTGGCCGTACAGCGGCGAGTTGGCGTGGTTGGAGCCGAAGGCCTCACCGGACGGGAGAAGTTGAACGGCCAGGGGCAGCAGCACGATGGCCGCGGCCGTGCCGGCCGCCCACCACCACAGCCGCTCGGCGCGGATCCGTGCCACCCGTCGGTGCAGTGCCGGGAACAGCAGGTAGAAGACCAGCTCGCAGGAGAGCGACCAGCTGGGATTGTTGATGCTGAAGAAGACGTCGTCGCGCGGGACCCATGCCTGGAGCAGCAGGAAGTTGGGAACGCCCTGTCCCCAGGTGGCGGAGACGTAGGCGTACGAGGCCAGGGCGAGGAAGAAGGTGACGACGTGGTTGGGAAGGATCTTGGCCAGCCGACGTCCCCAGAACGCGCCGGCGGTGTCGTCCCCGCGGGCCGACCAGGTCAGGACGAAACCGCTGAGGATGAAGAAGAACGTGACCCCCGCCCATCCGCCGTTCTTCAGGGCGGAGGCAAGAGGCCCGTGGCCTTCACCGTCGGTGGAGTAGGCGTCGAGCAGCGACAGGTGGAACAGGAACACCAGGAAGGCGGCGAAGAAGCGCATTCCGGTGAGTGAGGGCAGCCGGGACGAGTGGCCCGGAGCGGCCGGAAGAGCGGACACGGAGATCACCTCGTCGAGTGGGTGCTGACGTACGGGAGTTGGGTGGACGCACGGCCCTGGAGGGCGGGGCGTCGGCCGTCACCGGACGGCGGACGGTGTCATACGGGCCGGACGGACTGGGCGTGCCGGAAGAAGTCCGTGGGGTCCCAGGCGGCCTTGACCTTCTGCAGCCGCCGGTAGCCGCTCTTGTAGTAGAGGTCGTGCCACGGCACGCCCGAGCTGTTCCAGCGCGGGTCGCCGAGGTCGACGTCGGCGTAGTTGACGAAGCAGCCGTCGGTGTCCTCGTCGGGGACCGGCACACCGCCGGTCGCCGCGAACATGTCGCGATAGCACTCACGGACCCAGGCGATGTTGGCCTGGTCGTCCGCCGCGTCGCTCCACAGGGAGACGACCTGGTACTTGAGCACGGAGTCCCGCTGCGGCGCCGCGGTGGCGTCGGGGGCGACCCGGTTCACCGCTCCGCCGTACGAGGCGATCATGAGGAGGGCGCCGGGGTTGTGGAAGTCGTCGCGGGTCAGGTGCCGGTACGCGGCGGCGATGTGGGCGTCGGTGTAGTTGCGCCGGGCGTACACGGACTTGCCCTTGAACCTCACCGTGGGGTCCGGTCCGGTGAACCCGGGCCACTGCGTCGCATGCAGCCACGGCACCCGCCGGTACTGACGGACCTGGGGCCGGACCCCGACGCCGGCGCCGACCTCGGCTATGTAGTCCCGCAGCAGCCGTTCGGCACCGGGTGCGCCGGCGTCGACCAGCGAGTCGAGCACCACCGCGCCGGCCGACTTGTGGAAGGGCTTGAGCTGGCTGAACAGAGCGGTGTACGGGGAGTCCGGCGCGCTGTTGCGCGCGTGCCAGTCACCGTGGTTCCACATGAGCCGGGTGAAACGCGCCTCGGTCAGTTCCTCCCACGGCCAGGCCACCTCGCTGAGCCACACCTCCCGCGGCGGAGTGGGCAACTGCCCGGCCGGATCGCTTCCCGTCGCGTCCGGAGAGCGCAGCCAGTAGCGCGTCACCACGCCGAAGCTGCCGCCGCCACCGCCCGTGTGCGCCCACCACAGCTCGCGGTGCGGGTCGCCCGGCTCGCGGGTGGCGGTGACCGCGCGAGCGGTCCCGTCCTCCTGGACGACCACGATCTCGATGCCGTAGAGGTGGTCGACCGCCAGTCCGTCGCGTCGGCTCATGGAACCGTAACCGCCGCCCGGGATGTGGCCCCCGGCAGCGACGGTGGGGCAGTTGCCGGCCGGGAGGTACACGCCCCAGCCCTTGTACAGGCGGTCGTAGACCCGGCCCAGCGCGGCCCCGGGCTGGACGGAGAAGGCCCGCCGGTGCTCGTCGTAGGTGATCTCGTCCATCCGGGAGAGGTCGAGGACGACCTGCACCTCCCGGCTGGTGGTGAAGTCCTCGTAGCAGTGGCCCCCGCTGCGCACGGCCAGTCGTCTGCCGGAGTCGACCGCCTCCTGCACGGCCCTGACGACGTCGGACGTGGAGGTGGCCAGGACGATCCGGTCCGGGCTGCCGATCCAACGCTGGTTGGTGCCGCGCCGCAGGTCGGCGTAGCGCCGGTCCGGGGGCCGCACGGTGACCGGAGCCGGATCCGAGCCCGCGGCGGCGGATCCCCGGTCCACCGGCGTCGCGACGGCGGGGCCCAGGCCGGCCGCGGTGACCGCGAGGGCGCCGCCCGCGACGGCAGTGCCGGACAGGAACGCCCGGCGGTGAAGCCCCGTGCGCGCCGTGCCGGTGTGGCCGGCGCCCCGGGGCGAGCTGTCGGCGGCCGGCGAGTCGGAGGTGCTCGCGGGGCGGGTGGCGGAAGAAGGCATGAGTGATTCCTCGGAGTGACGGGACAGGGTGACGGGACGGGGTGACGGCGCGGGACGGGCCGGTGGCGCCGGCCGCGTGGGCGCGTCGGACGGAAGGCGGGCGGCAAGGCGCCCAGGTGGGTCAGGGAGACGTCCGGCCCCGCGCGACGGGGCTGTCGAGGGCGTCGAGGTGGATACCGAACCAGTCGAGGATCCCGGCGACGCGCCGGGCCTCCGCGAGGTCGGCGGTGGCCGGGCCCGTGACCGCGGCGCGCCGCGCGAAGGCCGACAGGGCTTCGGGGGACAGTGCCACAGCAGTGCCGGGGAGCAGGCACTGCTCCGCGTACTCGGCGCCCCGGTCCGGGCCGGCCGGGGGCCGGGTCGACCACACCAGACGCGGCGCCGGCACGCCGCGGGCGAGGGCACGGACCCAGTCCGGGGAGTTCAGGTCGCGCCGCAGCGCGTCGTACAGCAGATGAGCTCCCGCGATCCCGGCGCGGTCGCGCATGGCCTTGGCCTCCCAGCCGCCGATGCGGTCGAGCCGGGCGTTGACCATGGCGTTCACGGTCGCGACGGGGTACTCGACGGCGACCGGCCCCGCCCCGGGGGAGGCCGCCGCCGCGGACGACAACGCGCGCATCAGGCGCCGGTACCCGGCCGGTCCGTGGACGGGACCGGCGACCAGGACGCCCCTCGCGGACCGGGGCCCGCCCGCTGCTCCGCCTTCGGCGGGCGGCAGCGTGTCGCGGGCGGCGGGCATCGCGTCGGCGAGGGCCCGGGCCTCCGCTCCTGGGGAGACGTGGCGGAGGTCCAGCCAGAGTTCGGCCTCCGCCGCCGCTCCGCGTGGCGGTCCGTTCGGACGGGTCGGTAACGGAGTGAGCGTGTTCATCGGGGATCACCTCTTCGGAACGTATGCCGGCCGGCGGGCACGTGCGGCGGTGCGCCACGGCGCACGGCGGAGGTGGCGGCCCGCGGCCGAGGCCGGAATGCTGTGGGGAAACGTTCAGGCAGAGAGGTCGGCCGGTGCCGGTCGGGTCAGGGGCGGTCGTGCCAGCGCAGGTCGCCGGGCGTGGCGCGCCGGGCGGTGGTCTGCGCCTCGTAGGGCAGTGACCCGTCCGGCATGTTGATGATCTCCATCTGCATGCCGATCGGGGTGCCGAAGTAGAGCCAGCGATCACCGGCGATCGGACCCTCGGTGATCGTCTCCGGCTCGCCCATCAGGGTCACCCCCGCCTGCTCACGCAGGTAGGCGGCGGCCGCGTCCACGTCGTCGACGAAGAAGGCCAGGTGGTGGCCGCCGACATCGCTGTTGCGCGGGGGCCGGGAACGCAGGGCCCCCCTGCCGCTCTGCCGCAGTTCGACGTTGGCGGTCGGGCCGGTGCGCAGCAGGACCCGACGGCACCGCTCGGCGCCGGGCGGCCGATGTCCGTCCGGCCCGTCCGCCGCGCCCTCGCAGCCTTCCACCGGCTCGGCCCCCAGGACCTCGGTGAAGAAGGCGGTGGCGGCGTCGAGGTCGGCGACGGTGTAGCTCGCGTGCTCCACTCCCAGCAGGCCCAGCGAGCGCTCCACGGCGTTGGGGCGGGGGCGGGGTGTTGGGACGAAGCGCCTGCCGTCGGGCCGGTCGGGACCGCCGAGCGAGAGCAGGATTCCCACGGGAGTCAGGAACCAGCGGCGCGACCCGCCCGAGCGGTCCGGCGGCCCGAGGCGGACGGCGCCCGACCGGCGCAGGTGCTCCTGGGCCGCGTCCAGGTCGGACACCGTCAGGGCCAGGTGATGGCCGCCGACGTCGTTCGGGCCGGGCGGTGAGGTGATCTGACCCGGAGCGGTGTACTGGAAGAGCTCCAGATTGCTGTGGGCGCCGAGCCTGATCAGTCCCACCTGGGCCCGGGCGCGTGGGTGCACGCCCAGCTTCCGGGTCATCCAGTCGCCGGAAGGGTCCTCGACCGGTCCTTCCCGGTAGCAGAGCTCGCCGCCCAGCACTCCGGTGACGAAGGCGACTGCCTCGTCCAGTCGTGGCACCGTGAAGGCGTAGTGGTCGACGGCCCGTGCCGTGGGCAGTCCTGAGCATGTCGGCGACAGCGACGACGCCGAGACGGCCTTGAGCATGATTCCCCCTGAATCGGTGCGGCGGGTGCCGGTGACACCACGGCACACGAATGCCCGGACGTCGGCCCCCGCGGCGACCGGGACCGACCGAGTGGGACAGTAGGGCAACTTCATTGCGTGCGCAAGGACCACCTACAGGGAAGGCATTGGGGGACGCCACCCCACAGGCCGCTGAGCTGGGCGTCCTCCGCGCCGGAAAGGCCGGCTGGACGGTTCACGGGGCAAGTACCCGTGGATCTCCTTGTGGAGGCATGTAAACGGCAAGGAACCGGAGGGTTTCCCTGGCCCTTGCCGTTTCGTATTCTGGGCATGGTCCGGCCATCTCCTCCGACCCGGATCGAGCCTGCTCCCCCCGCCACGCTCGGAAGGGTCCTGGTGGTCGGCGGAACCCTCGGGCACCTTGAAGAAGGCGGCATCATGCGAACGCGCAAAGAAGACAGCGTCGAATTGTGGAGTCAACTGTCGGTTCTCGTCGCGGAGGTCGGGACCGCGCTGGACAGGAGGCTGTCCGAGGACTTCGACCTGGGGCTCACGGACTTCCTCGCCCTGCGGGCGCTGTGCAACGGCGACCCGGCCGGCATCCGCATGAACGAACTCGCCCAGCTCCTGGGCCTCAACCAGTCGTCGGCCACCCGCGCCGTCCAGCGGCTGGAAGCCCGGGACCTGGTCGAGAAGGCGGCGCACGCGACGGACCGCAGGGGTGTCGTGGTACGCGTCACCGACGCCGGCCGCACCCTGGTCGCGGACATAGGCGGCCTCTTCCGGCGCGAGGTGGGCATGGCCCTGGAGGTCGCCTCCATGGACAGCCGGACCAGCTCGGTCGTGGCCAGGTTGCGCTACGCCCCCACCGGCGACCGCTGACCCGGTCGCCCTCCCGTCGCACCCTCCGTCAACAGGCGGGGGGTTTCGTCGTCTCCGGCCACCCGATGCCGCCACACCGGACCGTCCTTCTTGCGACGACATGAACTCTGCGCACCCATCCGGACATCCCGGCGGGGCACTCGCGAAACAGGTGTGCAGCTCGGAGGGGACAGGCGTCCGGCGCCTGGCCCCGTTTTCGGACAGGGAACGATCCGACCGCCTCCCGATGTCCTTGCGTACGCAATGAACGATGTGTCAGGGTCGGTGCCGACCGAACGGGGGCGGGCCACGACGCGGTGGCCACGGCACGTGCCTGCGGCCCACGAGCCGCACGGCGGGCACGGGAGCGAACTGCCCCGACCGGATGCGCAGTGCGCCTGAATCGACTCCTCGACGGAGGCAGAAGCCTGATGCAGCAGAAGACCCAGACCACAGAGAGCAACGACGGCCTCTTCGCGGTGGGCAGCCCGGTCACGCACTGGTCGGTACAGACCAGCAAGCCGGTGCAGTACGAGATCCGGGCCTGCGAGAACCTGCTCGACCCGGAGAACCTCACCATCCTGGAGGACGCGTCGGGCGGCGGACGCCGGCGCCGCTTCGTCGTCACCGACCGCGTGGTCGACTCCCTCTACGGTGAGCGGATCCGCGCCTACTTCGAGCACCACGGCGTCGAACACCGCGTACTCGTCCTCGACGAGGGCGAGACCCACAAGTCGATGGACGCGGTGCTGCGGGTCACCGAAGCCCTCGACGCCTTCGGCGTCGATCGCCGTCGTGAGCCCGTCATCGCCGTCGGCGGCGGCGTCCTCATGGACATCGTCGGCTTCGCCGCCAGCCTCTACCGGCGTTCCACGCCCTTCATCCGCATACCCACCACCCTGATCGGCCTGGTGGACGCGGGAGTCGGCGCGAAGACCGGGGTCAACCACAACGGGCACAAGAACCGGCTCGGCACCTACTTCCCGGCGGACCGCACCCTGCTGGACCGGTCCTTCCTGGCCACTCTCGACGCACGGCACATCAGCAACGGCCTGTCCGAGATCCTCAAGATCGCCCTGATCAAGGACGCCCGTCTGTTCGACCTGCTGGAGCAGCACGGCGCCGACCTGCTGGAGGCCAAGCTCCAGAGCCCCGCGGCCAGCGGCCCCACCCCCGCCGAGGTGCCGGTGGACCAGCGGCTCGCGGCGCGCGGCCTGCACCTCGATCCCGCGACCGAGGTGGTCGAGCGGGCCATCCAGGGCATGCTGGAGGAACTCCAGCCCAACCTCTGGGAGAAGGTGCTCGAACGGGTCGTCGACTACGGCCACACGTTCAGCCCCACCATCGAGATGCACGCCCTTCCCGAGCTGCTGCACGGGGAGGCCGTGGCCGTCGACATGGCGCTCACCACCGTCATGGCCGAGCGCCGCGGACTCCTCAGCGCGTACCAGCGTGACCGCGTCCTGCGGGTGATGGAGCGGCTGGGCCTGCCGACCTGGCACCCGCTGTGCACGTCGCAGCTGCTCGGGGCGGCCCTGCGCGACACCGTGCGCCATCGTGACGGCAAACAGCGGCTGCCGCTCCCGGTCGGCATCGGCAGCGCCGTCTTCGTCAACGACGTCACCGAGGCCGAACTCGGCGCGGCGGCCGACGCGCTCGGGCTGCTGTCCTCCGGGGTCTCGCGATGACCGTCGCCTCCACCACCCGCCCAGCGGCGCCGGCC
>NZ_JBRIOU010000081.1:0-490 GCF_053474865.1 Streptomyces sp. CO7 | reverse complement strand
GGACGTGTCCCCGCCCGCCGCTCCGACGGAACCACCGCCGAAGCCACCCGTTCCGCCGCCCGCCCGTGCGGAGCCCTCGACGGCTCCGGGCTCCCTCGCCGCGCCCTCGACGACTTCGGCTCCCGCCGTCGGTGACGACTCGCACCTGTCCGGTGCGGCCTCCTCCGCCGGTGCGGCCTCCTCCGCCGGGTCCGGCCCAGCCGCCGGGGCGGACGACTCCGCCCCTCCGGCATCCGCGACGACCTCTCCGGCGGCCGCCGGTTCCCAGGGGGCGGGCATACCGGTGGAATCCTCGACGCCCCCGGTGCCGGCCGCGTCGGAAAGACTTCCCTCGACCGGCGAACCCGCCTCGACTGCGGGGCCGACCAAGGCGGCGGAGTCCGCCGCGCCCCAGGTGCCCTCTGCGCGTGAGGAGCCTGCGGGGCTCCTGAAGCCCTCCACACCCCCGGCTCCGTCCGCGCCGCCGGCACCCACCAGGGCACCCTCCGCC
>NZ_JBRIOU010000080.1:0-492 GCF_053474865.1 Streptomyces sp. CO7 | reverse complement strand
GTGGACAGCGGAGCAGCCCAGCAGAAAGCGGGACGGGACCTAGGTGGACAGCGGAGCAGCAGCCCGGCGAACGGCGGGACGGGACCTCGACGGAGGGCGGGGCCGGACCTCGGTGGACAGCGGAGCAGCAGCTCGACGGACGGCGGGACGGGGCCTCGACGGACGGCGGGGCAGCTGGGCAGCGGGGGACTGCGGGGCAACGGGCTCGGCAGACAGCGACGCAGGACCTGGGCGGCAGCGGAGCAGCAGCTCGGCGGACGGCGGGACGGAACCTCGGCGGACAGCAGGCCAGAGCTCGGCGGACGGCGCGTCCGCGGGCCCGGCGTCCGCGTCGGCCGCAGCAGGGAGCCTCTGGGAGGGCCGTGCGCCCCGTTCACCGCAACGGACGACAGCGCGGGCAACGCGACGGCCGGCCCTTCCGGCCGGCCGTCACTCCGCCAGGGCCGCCGCGTCCGCCACCGGCGGCACCGGGATCACCGCGGAGACACGGAA
>NZ_JBRIOU010000079.1:0-499 GCF_053474865.1 Streptomyces sp. CO7 | reverse complement strand
GGCTGCCCCTTCGTCCCCGTACGGGGACCTGCCCGGCAACCCCGGCGACCTTCCCGGCGACCGGCCGGGGAACGGGTCCGGGAACGAGTGCGGGACCACGCGGGAGACCGCTGCCGGGGCCGTGGCGGAGAGGCGGTACGGGTCGCTCCCCGTCCAGCCCTCCGCGGAGCAGCTCCACGGGGACCGTTCCTACCCGGAGCAGCCCTACGGGGAGCA
This sequence comes from Streptomyces sp. CO7, assembly GCF_053474865.1. Taxonomy (NCBI): domain Bacteria; kingdom Bacillati; phylum Actinomycetota; class Actinomycetes; order Kitasatosporales; family Streptomycetaceae; genus Streptomyces; species Streptomyces sp. CO7. The sequence continues at coordinate 283 of NZ_JBRIOU010000079.1, read as the reverse complement.
GCCGTACGCACCCCCTCCACCGCCGCCGTCCCCGGGGGTGACGTACCCGGAGCAGCCGCAGTACGCGCAGCAGGGCCTCGTGGGGCAGCTCCTGCCTCTGCCCGCGCCCTTCCTCGAGCAGCCCAGCGCCAGGACCCGTCCGGCCGACGGGCCCCCCGTGCGCCCGGTCCCGCTGGTGCCGCTCGTACAGCCGCTGCCGCCGCTGGCGCCGCAGCCCCCGCACCCGGTCCGCCCGCCGGACGACCGGGTGGAGCAGCCGGCCCGCAACCACCCCGACGTGGAC
>NZ_JBRIOU010000078.1:0-499 GCF_053474865.1 Streptomyces sp. CO7 | reverse complement strand
AGATCGAGTCACCGACCGATCGTCCCATCACGGGCCGTCGAGGTGCCGTGACGGCAGATGCCCTTGCGGCGTGGGAGTCGCCGGTGAGGCGGGAAGCGGCCGAGACGCCGACGATCGGTTCGCGTCCAGCAGATCGCCCTCGTACATGTCGCCTTCCGCCAGGGGGTCGAGGCGGAGGGCTTCCAGCGCCAGCGGCAGAAGATGGGCAAGGCCCACGTCCTGCCTGATCAGCAGCCGCAGGTCCTCCACCGTCAGACCGTCGATCCGCTTGCGCCGAAGCTCCCGCACGGTCGCCGTCATCCGGGTTTCGCCACCCGGCGCGATCGGCCGACGGTCGGGCTCAAGCTCCTCAAGAGAGCGGGCGCGGTGCGCAGATCGAGTCACCGACCGATCGTCCCATCACGGGCCGTCGAGGTGCCGTGACGGCAGATGCCCTTGCGGCGTGGGAGTCGCCGGTGAGGCGGGAAGCGGCCGAGACGCCGACGATCGGTTCGCGTCC
>NZ_JBRIOU010000077.1:0-508 GCF_053474865.1 Streptomyces sp. CO7 | reverse complement strand
GTCCCAGCCCCCACGAGGCCCCCGTTCCGCAACCCCGCGCTGCTCCCGGCCGCTTGCGAGCCTCGACCGCGGCCCGCGGCCCCGAGCGACGAGCCGCCCACACCGCCGCGCGGGTACCCACCACGCGGGTACCGTCCCGGTGGCGGCGGAGGTCAGCGGCCGCGGGGCGCGTACATGATGAGGGCCATGCCCGCGAGGCAGACGAGGGCGCCGGTGACGTCCCAGCGATCGGGGCGGTAACCGTCGGCGATCGCCCCCCACGCGAGGGACCCCGCGACGAAGACCCCGCCGTACGCGGCCAGCACCCGCCCGAACTCCCCGTCCGGCTGGAACGTCGCGACGAACCCGTACGCCCCCAGCGCCAGCACTCCCGCGCCGATCCACGCCCAGCCACGGCTCTCGCGGAAGCCCTGCCAGACGAGCCACGCGCCGCCGATCTCCAACACCGCGGCCAGCACGAAGAGCGCTGCGGACCTCACGATCACCATCGGGCCACCCTGCCACGTCC
>NZ_JBRIOU010000076.1:0-510 GCF_053474865.1 Streptomyces sp. CO7 | reverse complement strand
CTCCTGGGCACCGCGGCGGTCATCCGCCGGGCCCGCCGGGCCCGCCGCCGCTGACCCGCCTCCCCGCCCGGGGCGGGCGGCGCCGATCCGCCTGCCCGCCGGGGGCGCAGCCGGCTGCCCTCGGCCTGCCCGGGCTCGTGGCGGCTGCCCACGGCCTGCCCGGGATCGTGACGGTTGCCTCCGGGTCCTGGGCTCTCGGTGACTGCCTCCGGCCCGCTCGGGTTTGGGGCGGCTGCCCTCGGCCTGTCCGGACTCGCGGCGGCTGCCTCCATTCCGTCCGGGCTCGTGGCGGCTGCCCTCGGCCTGTCCGGACTTGCGGCGGCTGCCCCGCCCCGGCCTGCCCGGGCGGGCCGGGGCTGACCTGGCCGATGCGCCACCGGCGGTCCGCTCGCGTGGACCGGGCCGGGCCGGGGCGGCAGCGGCCGGCTCCGTCGTCGCGTCGTCCGCGTGGGCGGCCCGATTAGGGCGGCCCGCTTGGAGCGGCCCGCGCAGCCCGGCGGTGCGAGGGAC
>NZ_JBRIOU010000075.1:0-521 GCF_053474865.1 Streptomyces sp. CO7 | reverse complement strand
GTCCGGACCGGCCGGGCCCTCGCCGGGGCCCTCGCCGGGGCCCTCGCCGGGTCGGTCACCCGCCCCATCCGGGCGGCGCGTCCCTGAGCCGTAGCCCGCACCGTCCACAGGGCGCGTCCCGGGCCCACTACCCGCACCATCGGCAGGGCGCGTGCCGAGCCCGTCACCCACACCGCCCGAACGGCGCATCCCATGCCTGTTGCCCGCGCCGTCCGCGGGGCGCCCCCCAAGCCCGTCACCCGCGCCGTCCAGGGGGCGCGACCCGGGCCCGTTACCCGCACCATCCGGACGGCGGATCGCAGGCCCGTTGCCCGCGCCATCCGCAGGGCGCGTCCCGGGCCCACTACCCGCACCATCGGCAGGGCGCGTGCCGAGCCCGTCACCCGCACCATCCGGACGGCGCACCCCAGGCCCGTTGCCCGCGCCATCCGCAGGGCGCGTCCCGGGCCCGCCACCCGCACCATCGGCAGGGCGCGTGCCGAGCCCGTCACCCGCACCATCCGGACGGCGGATCCCAGGCC
>NZ_JBRIOU010000074.1:0-527 GCF_053474865.1 Streptomyces sp. CO7 | reverse complement strand
ACTGACGGTCGGCGTAGTCGGCGCCCGCCGCGATCTCCCCGGTCACGGCGGTCTCCAGCCCCTGCCCGCTCCCCGCCACCGCCGGGATCAGCTCCTCCCGCAGCCGGTCCAGGGACCGCCCCGCCTCCGCCGAGTTCTGCGCGTACGGCACCGGCAGGGCCACCAGGGCGGTCCGGCCGTCCTCCGCGACCCGCGGACGCGGCACCCGGTCCTGGGCGAACAGGGCGTCCCCCCGGGTGAGCTCCACCAGCTCCCGCAGCGGCACCGCCGGATCGTCACCGCGCGCCACGACCAGGTGGGCCGGCCCTTCGGACGGGAACGCCGCCACCAGCCGGTCGTAGGCGGCGACCGCCGGAACGCTGTCCGGGAAGGTCTCCTTGCCCTCGGTGCCGAGCTTCATCGACAGTGCCGGCAGGGCCAGCGCCACCGTGGCGGCCGCGGCGGCGACGAAGGTGACCAGCGGACGGCGCATCACCGGCCGGAGCAACGCGGCCCACACCCGGCCGTCCCCACGGCCCGCCCGAGAC
>NZ_JBRIOU010000073.1:0-548 GCF_053474865.1 Streptomyces sp. CO7 | reverse complement strand
AGCTGTACCTGGCGGGGGCGGGCCTGGCCCGCGGCTATCTCGGACGCGCGGACCTGACCGCGGAGCGGTTCGTGGCCGATCCGTTCGGCCCGGGCGGCAGCCGCATGTACCGCACCGGCGACCTGGCCCGCTGGACCGGCGAGGGGCTGCTGGAGTTCCTGGGCCGGGCCGACGAGCAGGTGCAGATCCGTGGCTTCCGCGTCGAACTCGGCGAGATCGAGGCGGTGCTGGGCGGTCTCCCGGAACTGTCGCAGGTCACGGTCGTCGCCAGGGAGGACCGGCCTGGCGACCGACGGCTGGTGGCGTACCTGGTCGCGGAGCCGGGCCTCGCCCAGGGGCTGGACGTCGAGGGTCTGCGGGTGCACGTGGCCGGGCTGCTGCCGGAGTACATGGTGCCGTCGGCGTTCGTGGTCCTGGACCGGCTTCCGCTGACCACCAACGGCAAGCTGGACCGGCGGGCCCTGCCCGCGCCGGAGCTGCCGGCGGCCGCTGCCGGGCGCGGTCCGCGGACCCCGCGCGAGGAGGTCCTGTGCGGCCTGTTCGCCGAG
>NZ_JBRIOU010000072.1:0-553 GCF_053474865.1 Streptomyces sp. CO7 | reverse complement strand
CCTGGAACCCGTCAACCCGCTCGAACGCCCCGCGCCCGGCGGCGCCGCCGGGCGCGGGGCGTTCGAGCGGGTTGACGGGTTCCAGGACGCGGGCGATCCATCCGGCGCGTTCGGCTCCGAACCGCCCGGCGAGCTCCGTCCAGGCGGCTTCCTCGGTGGGCGCGTCGCCGCGGGCCTCCCAGAGGGTCCGCCAGTAACGGCGGCCGTGGAGGTCCTCGTCCTCGGTGAGCGGGGCCTCGTGGGTGTCGACGTGGATCTCGTCCGGATAGACGCGGACGAGGAGTTCGGTGGCGGTGAAGCGGGTCTCCAGCCGGACCGGGAGCAGCACCACGGGCAGCGTGGTGGTGAGGGTCCAGGCCGGGGGCGTCGGTGTGGTCATCGGCGTCCGTCCAGATGGCGTGGGTGGTGGTCGAGTCGGTGGGCGCGGCGGTGGCGCGGGGTCGCCGTCCGGTCCCCCGTTCCCGTCCGCGTGGCGGGCGCGGGCAGGGCGAGCGGTCGACGGGGTTCCGGCCGGTGTGCTTCCGGGCGTCGGCGGGATCGGTCGGTGGTGCGG
>NZ_JBRIOU010000071.1:0-558 GCF_053474865.1 Streptomyces sp. CO7 | reverse complement strand
CGGCCAGCAGGGCGGCCGCGGCGTCGAGTTCGGCGGCGGACGGCTCCGGAAGCACCGGGGCCTCCGGGAGGGCGCCGTCCAGGGCCGCCGGGTCCTGGGGCGCGTACTGCAGGTCGATGGGCCACTCGACGCTCGCCGGGCCGCCGGGGACGGCGAGCGCGGCGGCGGCCGCCTCGCGCAGGATCCGTCCGGCGTCGGCGGCGTCGGTGACCGTCGCCGCGTACGCGGAGACCGCGGTCAGCATGCCGAGCTGGTCCTTGGTCTCGTGGATGAAGCCGCGCCCCTTGCCCAGGTAGGCGCTGTCGATCTGCCCGGTGACGTGCAGCACCGAGGTCCCGGCGGACAGCGCCTCGATCAGCGAGCCGGCGGCGTTGCCGGCGCCGGTGCCGGTGGAGGTGAGCGCGCAGCCGAGGGTGCCGCGGGCCCGGCCGTAGGCGTCGGCGGCGTTGACGGCGCTCGCCTCGTGTCGCACGGGGACGAAGCGCAGGTCGCGGTCGACGGCCTCGACGAGCGGCAGGTTGTGGACGCTGACGACGCCGAAGACGGTGTCGACGCCGA
>NZ_JBRIOU010000070.1:0-566 GCF_053474865.1 Streptomyces sp. CO7 | reverse complement strand
CGGGAGGGGTCCCGGGGGCGCAGGCTGACGCCTGCCGAACGCAGGCACGCCCAGGGCCCTCGGGCGAGTCCCAAATTCGCCCCCCAGCACCAAATTCCGGACTCACCTTCGCCCTACACCTTCTCCGCCCTCACCGTCCGGGGGCCGTCGGGGGGCAAAGGTAGAACAGCTCGGGGTCACCCTCGTCGAGGCCATGGAGCAGGCCGGCGGGCGTCCAGCCGGCCCGGTGGAGCAGCCGCTGCATGGGCTGGTTGGACACATTGGTCGAGGTGAAGAGCTTCGGCGTCGTACACGAGGCCGCCGCGGCGTCCAGCAACCGCCGGCCCACACCCCTGCAACGGGCCGACGGAGCCACCATCAGCATCGTCACGAAGCCTTGGTCGAAGAACGTGTACTCCAGCACGCAGTAACCGACCAGTCCGCCCGCGTCCTCCGCCACCAGCACCGACCCCTGCCTGCACCACCTCCGGATGGCCTCCCGCCGCCCGACGTCACCCCCCCCCGCCACCACGTCGACCCCGACCAGCGCGTCCGCGTCCGCCTCCACCGCCCGGCGCACGACGCCC
>NZ_JBRIOU010000069.1:0-573 GCF_053474865.1 Streptomyces sp. CO7 | reverse complement strand
GCCGCCGGGGAGGCCGCCACGGTCGTCGTCGCGACGGGGGCCGCGGTCGTCGCGACGGTCGACCCCGCCGCGGTCGCCCCCACGGTCACCGCGGTCGTCACGGCGGAAACCGCCACGGTCGCCGCCGCGGTCGTCACGCCGGAAGCCCGGACGGTCACCGCTGTCACGGCGGAACCCGGGACGGTCGCCGCCCTCACGACGGAAGCCGCCGCGGTCGCCACCGCGGTCGTCGTCGCGACGCGGGCCGCGGTCGTCGCGACGGTCGAACCCGCCACGGTCACCACGGTCGTCCCGACGGAAGCCGCCCCGGTCGCCACCACGGTCGTCACGGCCACGGAAGTCGCTGCGCTGCGGCCGCTCGCCACGGTTGTCGTCACGGCGGAAGCCACCACGGTCACCGCCGCGGTCGTCACGGCCACCGCGGAACCCACCGCGGTCGTCGTCACGACGCGGGCCGCGGTCGTCACGACGGTCGAACCCACCACGGTCACCACGGTCGTCCCGACGGGGACCACGGTCGTCGCGACGGAAGCCGCCACGGTCACCGCCGCGGTCGTCACGGCCGCGGAAGCC
>NZ_JBRIOU010000068.1:0-586 GCF_053474865.1 Streptomyces sp. CO7 | reverse complement strand
GGCTTTCCGGGAGCTTCCGGAGACCCTGCGGCGGTTCATCTCCGGCGCGTGACCGGGAGGTTCCGGGTCGCGGACGGTGACCGCGCACCCCCGGAGCCCGGGTCACGACCCGGGCTCCGGGGGTGCGCGCGTGCGGGACAGGCCGCTGCCGGACAGCGAGTACTGGTTGACGTAGGCGCCCATGCCCTGGGACTCGAAGAAGCTCTGCATGCGGTCGGTCCGGGCGACGGCCGCGGAGTCGGCGGCCCACCAGGCGTGGTCCACCGCCCAGTTGACAGAGGTGCGACATGCGTCGAAGCGGAAGCCGCCGTGGTTGCCGGCATTGTTGGGCTGCCGCTGAACTCGGCGTAGTCCGGGTTCAGGCCGGTGGTGGCGTGGGTGGCCTTGGTGAAGTAGGAACGGCTGGTCTGCGCGGCCTCCCGCCAGGACTGCCGGGGGAGCGTTGCCCCGCGGGCCGTCGGGGCGAGCCGAGGTGGGCGGGCGCCGGCCAGGTGTGGGCGGGGACGCCGATCTCCCGCAGGTGGGCGGCGATCTCGCCGGGCACCTCTGGTGACCAGCCGATACGGGCCACGGCGTACTTGGGCCA
>NZ_JBRIOU010000067.1:0-591 GCF_053474865.1 Streptomyces sp. CO7 | reverse complement strand
CCCCCAGCATGCGGGCGAGTTCGTTGTCGCCGCGGGCGCGATCGGCGAGCCGGTCGACGGTGTCGAGGGGGACGCCGGTGAAGAGGCACTTGAGGACGGCGTGCCGCCAGGGGTGGGCGGGCAGGTGGCGGGCGCCGTAGGGACCGAGGGCGGCGGCGACCAGCCGGGTGTCGTTGGTGCGCAGGGCGTCCTCGACGAGGTCCAGCGCCTCGTCGCCGGGGACCAGTGCGGGCAGGGCGTGGAGCACGGCCCGGCGTTCGGCGGCGGTGCCCTGCCGGTAGAGGCGGGCCAGGGTGCCGGGGCCCGCCCCGGCGGCGTGCAGCAGGAGGATCCGGGCGTCGTCGGCGGCGTCGGGGCCGACGCGGCGGCCGGCCTCGGCGAAACGGAGCTCCAGGACGGAGCCCCCGGCCGCGGGGGTGCGGGACTCCTCGGCCGCGGCGGTGCGGGAACGCACGGCCACGGCAGTGCCGGACTCCCCGGCCACGGTGCCGGAGCATTCCCGGGCCGCGACGGTGCCGGACTCCTCGGCCACGGTGGTGAGGGCATCCTCCAGCCAGTCCCGTGCGGGGGCCGGGAGCCGGGCGGCGAGAC
>NZ_JBRIOU010000066.1:0-598 GCF_053474865.1 Streptomyces sp. CO7 | reverse complement strand
TCCCTGAGGAGCAGCAACCGTGATCCCCCTGTCCTACGCCCAGCGCCGGCTGTGGTTCCTGAACCGCCTGGAGGGCGCGTCGCCGGCCTACAACGCCCCCGTCGTGCTCCGTCTCGCCGCCGTCCCCGACCGGGAGGCGCTCGAGGCCGCGGTGCGGGACGTCGTGGAACGCCACGAGGTCCTGCGTACGGTCTATCCCGCCGAGGACGCGGAGCCCTACCAGCGGATCGTCGACGCACCGGACGTACGGCTGGAGACGCAGCGCTGCGCCGGGGGCGACGACCTGGAGGCGGCGGTCACCGCGTTCGTCCGCACTCCCGTCGACGTCACCGTCGAACTGCCGCTGCGGGCCCGGCTGTTCACCGTCCCGGACGACACCGCCGTGCTGGCGCTGCTGCTCCACCACATCGCCTCCGACGGCTGGTCCGTCGGTTGCCTCCTCAGCGACCTCGACACCGCCTACCGGGCCCGGCTCCAGGGCCGGGCCCCCGGATGGGAGCCGCTGCCCGTCCAGTACGCGGACTACGCGCTGTGGCAGCGGGACATGCTCGGCGACCCCGACGACCCCGGCAGCACCGCCCACGAGCAGCTCGCCCAC
>NZ_JBRIOU010000065.1:0-601 GCF_053474865.1 Streptomyces sp. CO7 | reverse complement strand
CCGGTGACGTACGTCGACGCCGGCTACCTCGGCTTCGCCTCCAAGACCGAGGTCGCGCCCCTCAGCTTCGGCGAGACCACCGAGCGCATGACCGACCTCATGGAGAACGGCGTCCACTCGGTGATCGCCCTCCCCGGCAAGATCCCCGGCCTCTGGGACGCCACCTTCGGCGACGGCGAGCGCGCCGAGGACTCGCCGGTCGGTGTGGTCGGCGCGGCCAGGATCACCGGCGAGCTGATGACCGTCGAGGCACCGAAGACGACGATCCTCGTGATGTTCATGAACCTGCTGGTCATGTTCAACGTCTCGCTGTTCCTGTTCAACATGCTCCCGCTGCTGCCGCTCGACGGCGGACACATCGCGGGCGCCCTGTGGGAGTCGCTGCGCCGGAACGCGGCCAAGGTGCTGCGCCGCCCGGACCCGGGACCGTTCGACGTGGCGAAGCTGATGCCGGTGGCCTACGTGGTGGCGGGCATCTTCGTCTGCTTCACGCTGCTCGTCCTGGTGGCCGACGTCGTCAATCCGGTACGGATCAGCTGACACCCGTACGAACCGGACCTCGCTGGTGATCCGGCGTGAGGCCCGATCCGGAGAGCATGTC
>NZ_JBRIOU010000064.1:0-618 GCF_053474865.1 Streptomyces sp. CO7 | reverse complement strand
CGCCACCGCGGCGTGCGGGCCGAAGCACCGGGCCCCGCCTGCGATGTGTCCGTCACCAGCCGCCCCGGCAGCGCCCGTACCTCGGCCGCCGCGGCGGTCCGCCGCAGAAGCCTCCCGCGTGCGGGCGCGGCCCACAGGTGCGTCTGCCCGCCGCGCGGGGAGAGGACCACCGCCCCGATGCGGGGATCCCCCGCCGCCCACACCACCGCGGTCCCGGAGAGCTGATCCGCGCCTCGGCAGGTCAGCGGCCACAGTTCGCCGTACTCCGGGGCCTCGAGCAGCACGGCCGACGAGGCCGCGCTCTTCACCCGGACGATGCGGCGCGGACGCCATGGGTACCGCTCCAGCACCGTCCGGACCCGGTCGGTGTGCCGGAGGGAGACGGCGGCCGCCACCAGGAGGCAGACCCCCGTGATCACCGCGTAGCCCTCCGCCTCCGCGGCGGCGGCCCCGGCCCACACCCGCAGCGCGGCCGCGGCCAGGCAGGTCACCACCCCGGCGGTCAGGAACCACCGGCTCATGGACCGGTACCGCGCCAGTCCTTTCCCGGTCGCCGGCAGCAGCAGCGCCGCCCGCTCGTGCGCCGTGCCCGGCTCCCCCGCCCCCGCGGCCCCGTAC
>NZ_JBRIOU010000063.1:0-623 GCF_053474865.1 Streptomyces sp. CO7 | reverse complement strand
GCGGCCGCCGCACGCCACGCACCGCTCGTCCTCGAGCCGGCCGAACTGGCCAGGGCGGCGGAACTGCGCCGGCCCGCCGACCGCGCCACCTACCTGTGCGCGCACGTCGGGCTGCGCCGCCTGCTCGGCTCCCACCTCGGTGTCGCGCCGAGCAAGGTGCCGCTGGCCCGCGCCCCCTGCCCCTGCTGCGGGGAACCCCACGGACGTCCCGTGCTCCCGGACGGTCGGCTGCACTTCTCGCTGTCCCACTGCGAGGGGCTGAGCCTGATCGCCCTCGCCCCGGCCCCGGTCGGCGTGGACATCGAACCGGTACCGCACCCCGACACCGTGTCGGAGGCCGCGGACGTCCTGCACCCGGCCGAGGCGGCGGAGCTGGCCGCTCTCGCGCCGGACCTGCGCCCCGACGCGTTCACCCGCGTGTGGACCAGGAAGGAGGCATACCTCAAAGGTCTCGGCGTCGGCCTGGGCGACGATCCGGCCGGCACCCGCGTCGGCGCGGGCCGACGGCCCGCCGCCCCGGTCGGCTGGCTGCTGGCCGACGTCGCGGTCCCCGCCGGGCACTGCGCCGCCGTCGCCGTCCGGCTGTGACCCTCCGGCAGTCCGGCGGCGCAGTGCCCGGCGGG
>NZ_JBRIOU010000062.1:0-625 GCF_053474865.1 Streptomyces sp. CO7 | reverse complement strand
GCCCTGGGCACGCCGGTCGCCGGACGCGACGACGAGGCCCTCGACTCCCTCGTCGGCTTCTTCGTCAACACCCTGGTGCTGCCCACCGACACCTCCGGCGCGCCGACCTTCGCCGAACTCCTCGAGCGGGTCCGCGACGCCGACCTCGCCGCCTTCGCCCACCAGCGGGTGCCGTTCGACCTGCTCGTCGAGCACCTCAACCCGCCCCGCACGCCGGGCGTCCACCCGCTGTTCCAGGTGATGCTCACCCTCACGCCCGCCGCGCCCGCCGACACCTCCTTCGCCCTCGGCACGGTCCCGGGCCGCTTCGCCGGGGACGGTCCTGCCACCACCCCCTTCGACCTGACCGCCGCCTGCCTGGAGCACCGGGAGCCGGACGGCTCCCCTGCCGGCCTGCGCATCGGCCTGGAGTACGCGCACGACGTCCTCGACGAGGGCACCGTGCGCCTCCTGCTCACCGCCTTCGAGCGCGCCCTTCGTGCCGCCGCCGCCGACCCCGCGGCCCGCGTGGACGACGGGGACCTGATCGCCCCCGCCGACCGCCGGGCCCTGGACGAACGCCGCGAGCGCACTGCGGCCGCGGCTACGGCTGCGGCTGCGGCTGCGGCCGAGGCGGGTCCGGACC
>NZ_JBRIOU010000061.1:0-643 GCF_053474865.1 Streptomyces sp. CO7 | reverse complement strand
GGCATGACGGCGCGCAGGGCCGCCGCCGTCATGCCTGCGTCCCTTGGGGCCCCGGCGGTCACGGCAGCGCCCCGAGGGGCCGCCGCGCTCACGCCGCGGCCCCTCGGGCCGGCGCCAACAAGGCCTCCGCCTGGTCCGCGACGGTACCGAGGACCGTCTCCGTGCTTCCGCCGGCGATGCCGAACAGCGCCGCCTCGGCGCGCCGGTGCTGCATGCCCGCGGCGGCGAAGCCGTCCGCACCGCACAGGTGGGCACAGACGTCGAGGACGTGGTCGGCCGTCTCTCCCGCCGCGGCCTTCACCAGCGCCGCCGCCGTGTGGTCGTGCCCGGCGGCGACCGACGGACCCAGCGCCTCCACCAGCGACTCCAGTTGACGGGTGCGGACGAGGGCGGCGGCGAGCCGCTGGCGGATCGCGGGCTGTTCCCACAGGCCGCGGTCCGCGAGCCGGTCGCGGGTGTCCGCCAGCGCCCGGCGGCAGGCCGCCGCCGCCCACAGGCCGCCGGCCAGGCGTTCCACGGCGATGTGCCGGGCGAACAGGGCCAGGCCGCGCCCGGCGCCGCCGACCGGCCCGCCCGTGAGGACCGGCGCGCCGCCGAGGTGGACGTGCCCGGTGCCGGACCCGGTGAAGTAGGGGCCCGGCAC
>NZ_JBRIOU010000060.1:0-647 GCF_053474865.1 Streptomyces sp. CO7 | reverse complement strand
CCCCCCACCGGGACCGGCCCCGCCACTTCCTGAGACCCGCTCACCGGTCCTTCGGGTCGAGCCACCACAGCCCGAGCACCACCAGGAACGACAGCACCAGGAAGGCCGCGCCCCACCAGGCGGTCCCGACCTGCCCCGACATCCAGGTGTCGACCACCACGGTCAGCCCCCACAACTGGCCCGCCAGCACCGAGAAGGCGAGCACCAGGCGCGCCGACAGCTTCGAGGCCCGCTCCGGCTCCTGCTCGCTGCCGGCGCCCGGACCGGGGCCCGTGTGACGGATCCGTCCGTCGCCGTAACCGCTGGTGGGCCGGATCTGCGGATAGCGCTCGTCCAGCGGACGGTTGAGCCGCCGGTCCGCGGCAGGCCGGTACCCCGCACTGCCGAAGCCGATCGAACGGCGCCTGGAGGCGTCCTCGCTCATCCGTCCTCACCCTCTCCCGGACAGCCCAGCTGCCGCCGCAGCTCCGGCTGGTGGAACTGCCGGCACAGCGCGTCGGTCACGTTCTCGCCCGACCGGGCCGTGGCGAACGCCCACACGCTGCCGTCCTGTTCCTCGGTCAGATACACCCGCGGCAGCGGCCGCGGCGGCGGGCCCGCCGTCACCTCGCCGGTCCGCGCGTCGAACACGCCCTCGTGGCACGGGC
>NZ_JBRIOU010000059.1:0-651 GCF_053474865.1 Streptomyces sp. CO7 | reverse complement strand
CCCCTGGGCCTGCGAACCCTGTGGGCGCGCGAACTCTCCAGGCGTCTGAAGACTCGCGTGCCGGCCCGCCCGGGCAGCGCAGACGGAGCGCGCGGTCGGGCGTCCAGGCCGGGTTGTCGGGCACGCCCCGTCGCAGGCGGCGGACGCCCTCCGCTCGTGGACCGGCATCTGGCCGAGATCGAGGAGCGCAGCCGGGTCATGTTCGACGAGGGCTCGGCCTCGCTGCTGGACGACGTCCGCGCGCTGGTGGTGCCGGTCACCGAGGTGATGGAGGAGCTGCCGCGGCCGACCTGGCGGGCCCGTTTCTTCAGCCTGGCGCTGCACGACCCGTCGGTCTTGCGGCTGATGCGCCGGACCTCCGAGGTCGCGCCGACCACCGCCCGGATCGGGCAGTCGGTGGGCACCCTGCTCAGTCATCTGGACCCGGCCGTGGTGCGCGGCAGGACGATGCTGATGGCCCATCTCGTCAACTCCGCCTGCGCGGAGATCGAGGAGAAGGCGGAGCGGGACGGCGAGGAACCCGACTGGCCCGGCGTCGGCGACTTCCTCTCCGACGCCATCGCGGGCATGCTTCTCGCCCCCGTCAGCCGCCCACGGTCCGCGGCCGGGACGGCTGTCCGGACGGCCGGGGCGGCTGGAGGAGCCGGGGCG
>NZ_JBRIOU010000058.1:0-656 GCF_053474865.1 Streptomyces sp. CO7 | reverse complement strand
CCCCGCCCCCGTGCCCGCCGCGGCGCGCGCCTCGGTGACCAGGACGTCCAGCAGGCGCAGGACGCGGCGGGCATGGGCGACGGCCTTCTCACCCGCGGGCGTGGGGCGGGCGCCGGTGCGGTCACGGTCGAAGAGGACGGCGCCGATCTTCCGTTCGCTGCCACGGACCGAGTGGGAGACGGCGGACTGGGTGAGCCCCAGCGCGACGGCCGCGGCCGAGAAGCCGCCGGTGTCCGCCACCGCCACGAGGATCCGCAGCTCGTGCGGCGCGAGCTCGGAACCGGCCGCCGCGCCGGTCCGAAGCCCGGGTGCGCGGACCCCAGGCGTGTGGGCCTCCGGTATGGGGGTCACGGGTCGCTCACCTCGTTCCATGAGAACTGCTCATGGAACGGTACGCCCCCATGAGCCCGACGGGCTGCCGGGCAGTGGCGTCACCGTCCTACGGTCCGCGCATGAACGACAACGACAACGACACGGTCGAACACGTCGACCAGGCCGGACTGCCCGGTACCGCGACGGCGGAGCAGCCCCGGGCGGCAGGGAGGGGGACCAGGACCGGGACCGGCCCGGACGTCGCGGTGACCGTCCACCAGACCGCCCACCCGCGCGGGTTCCCCACCGCCGCGGACTTCGCCTTCGTCGAGTCCCCGATCCCC
>NZ_JBRIOU010000057.1:0-705 GCF_053474865.1 Streptomyces sp. CO7 | reverse complement strand
GCCCCGTTCCCGGACGCCCCCGCGTCCGCCCCGGCGGAGCCCGCGGACACCGGACCCCAGCGGCTCTGGCCCGAGCCCGCCGCCGCGGCCACCACCGACGCCGGGAGCCCGGGCTTCGACGCCACCCAGCGCTGGCCCGAGTTCACGCCCGCGGAGCGCACGGCGGTCGAGCGCGCGGACACCGGGCGTCCGGACACCGGGCCTGCGGGTGTCGACCCCAGGGCCGCGGAACCCACGGGCGTGGAACCCGCCGACGCGAAGCCTGCGGACACCGGGCCCACGGGTGTCGAACCCGCGGACGCGGAGCCCAAGCACGCGCAACTCGCGGACGTGGAGCCCGCGAGCGTCGGGCCTGCGGACGCCGAGCCCTCCGACACGAACCCCGCGGACGTGGAGCCCGCGAGCGTCGGGCCTGCGGACGCCGAGCCCTCCGACACGAAGCCCGCGGATGTGGAGCCCGCGGACAAGAGGCCTGCGGACCTTGAACCCGCGGACACGAAGCCTGCGGGCCTGGAGCCCGCCGACGCAAAGCCCGCGAACGTCGGACCTGCGGACACCGACCCCGCCGACACGAACGTGGAGCCCGCGGACGTCGAGCCCGCAGACACGAAGCCCGCGGATCTGGAGCCCGCCCACACGGATCCCTCCGACGCCGAGCCGGCCGACGCCGGGCCCGCGGCCGCCGCGCCCCCGGACGTCACGCAC
>NZ_JBRIOU010000056.1:0-722 GCF_053474865.1 Streptomyces sp. CO7 | reverse complement strand
AGGCCGATCGGCGAGGCGAGGCGGCGCAGCCCGGCCTCGTCGACGCCGGCCTCGCGCAGCCGGGCGGTCCGCTCGGCGTGGGTGCGGCGGCTGCCCATCACGCCGATGTACGCGGCGGGCGTGCGCACCGCCTCGACCAGCAGCGGGACGTCGAAGCGGGGGTCGTGGGTGAGCACGCAGATCACCGTCCGCGCGTCGACCTCGGTGGCCGCCAGGTAGTCCGAGGGCCAGGCCCGCACCACCTCGTCGGCCATCGGGAACCGCTCGGGCGTGGCGAAGACCGGCCGCGCGTCGCAGACGGTCACCCGGTAGCCGAGGAAGGCGCCCATCCGCGCGGTGGCCGCCGCGTGGTCGATGGCGCCGAACACCAGCATCCGCGGGGGCGGCGTGAAGCTCCGGACGAAGACGGCCGTCTCCTCGCGGCGCCGCTCGCCGCGCGGGCCGTAGCGCCGCAGCGCGTCACCGCCCGCGGACAGCAGCGCCCGCGCGTCCTGCGCCACCGCCCGGGCCAGCTCGGGGGCGCCGTCCCACGCACCGTCGCCATGAGTCACGGTCCCGCCGTCGCCGTCGCCGTCGCCGTCGCCATCGGCCACGAGGCCGCCGTCGCCCTGGGCCACGGTCCCGCCCTCGCCGTCACCACCGGTCACGAGGCCGCCCTCGCCGTTGGCAACGGTCCCGTCCGGCCGCACCGCCAGCTGCGCGCCGACCGCGACCCCGACCGC
>NZ_JBRIOU010000055.1:0-753 GCF_053474865.1 Streptomyces sp. CO7 | reverse complement strand
ATCAGCGGGAAGGTGGTGGCCGGGTCGGTGTTCGGGGACAGGACCACGGTGCCGCCCGCGTAGAACACGCCCAGCCAGCCCGGGGAGCTGACGGGGAAGTTGTGGGCGGCGGGCAGCACCACCAGGAACCGGGTGGAGGTGTCCACGGCGCAGATCTCGTTGGAGCCCCACACCGAGTACAGGTAGTCGTCGTGGGTGCGGGGGATCAGCTTGGGCACCCCGGTGGTGCCGCCGGACAGCTGCAGGAAGGCCAGCTCGTGCGGCTCCGGGCCCTCCGGCAGGCCGGCCGGGTCGCCGTCCACCTCGGCCAGCGGGGTGTGCTCCCCGGCCTCGCCGACGACGAACACCTCACGCAGCGAGGGCACTTCGCTCTTCACCAGAGTGGCGAGCGCCGCGTGGTCGAAGCCGGCGTGCCGGTCGACGGTGACGTAGGCGACGGCCTCGGTGAAGGAGCAGAAGTAGCGGATCTCGCTCTCACGGTGCGCGGGCAGCGCGAACACCGGCAGGGCGCCGATCCGGAACAGCGCCATGATCACCTGGATGAACTCGGCGGTGTTCGGCAGCTGCACGACCACCCGGTCGCCCTTGGCGATCCCGCGGCCGGCGAATCCGGCGGCCAGCCGGTCGATCGCCTCGTCCAGCTCGCGGTACGTCCAGGACCGGCGGGCCGGGGCCGGGTCCACCAAGGCCTCGTGGTCGGGGAGTCGCCGAGCGCGCTCACGCAGCACGCCGCCGATGGTCTCGCCCCGCCAG
>NZ_JBRIOU010000054.1:0-755 GCF_053474865.1 Streptomyces sp. CO7 | reverse complement strand
CGACTCCACCGCCTCACCCGCACCGGAGCCCTCCAGGACGACACCACGGTGGTGCCCGCCACCACGGAGGCCGTCGAGCGGTACGTCCGCGCCTACCGGGACCACCCCGACCGGCAGCAGGCTCTCGGCCCCCGCTCCCGACCTCGCACCGACCACGCCGCCGGCGGAACTGCGCGCCGAGCTCCTGGACTGCCTCCAGGTCAACCTGGCCTGGTACGCCCTGGCCGAGCACGGTGTCCCGTCGCTGGTCCTCGGAGCGCGACTGGAGTTCGCGCCCCGCGACGGCGGACCCGGCGGCCTGCCGACCGTGGAGGCCGCCACGGACCCCCACGTCGCGCACACCGCCGCGGCACTCGGGCTGGCCGTCACGGAGCGGGACACCCTCCCGCCCGGCACCCTGCCGCCCGGCCCCGGAACGCTGTACGTGGTCGCCGACGCCTACCACCTGCCCTGGGTGCCGTACCACGGCCACGAGCACATGGACCACAGCTTCCTGCTCGAGCGGGACGCCTCCGGGCGCGCCGTCGTGCGCGACGGCTACCACAACGACACCGCGTACGGTCCGGCCCGCCCGGGCGCCTGGACCCTCACCGAGGAGGAGCTCGCCGAGGCCCTCGGCCACGGCGCGCGACTCCACCGCCTCACCCGCACCGGAGCCCTCCAGGACGACACCACGGTGGTGCCCGCCACCACGGAGGCCGTCGAGCGGTACGTCCGCGCCTACCGGGACCACCCCGACCGGCAGCAGGCTCTCG
>NZ_JBRIOU010000053.1:0-762 GCF_053474865.1 Streptomyces sp. CO7 | reverse complement strand
GGGCGGGGGCCGGGGCGGCCTGCGCGGTCCCGTTCTGGACGGCGGACAGTGCGAGCGCACCGCCGATCGCGGCCAGCAACGTGCTACGGCGTGAGGGTTCGGGGGGCAACGGTCCTCCAGGTGACCTGAGCTGCTCGGTGTTCGTCGGCACGGGGACGTGCGGGTGGTGGGCGGCGGACGGCTCCGTGGCCGGTCCGACCGCCCACCGCAGGAGCAACCGGGTCAGCAGCCGCCGCAGTTGTAGAAGGTCACGTCCCAGTGGTTGCCCTCGTCGGCGTAGACGTTGCCGGCGCCCGAGCGCCACTGCGGGGACCCGTCGCCGCGCAGGCCGATGTAGGAGAACGTGTTCTTGATGTAGTTGCCCACGCAGGTGTACTTGCTGAAGTCGAGCTTGTAGCCGTTCCAGTGCGAGTAGGTGCCGCTCGCGTGGCCGGTCTCGGTGCCGCCGGTGATGTTGAGGGCGCAGCCGCTGGCGCTCTTGAGGGTCTGGGCGCCCTGGGCGGTCGCGAGGTTGAGCTGCTCGAAGGAGGTGCAGGTGGAGTTGTTCCGGTCGGAGCAGCCGCCGGAGGACGACCAGGTGATGCCGGAGGAGCGGAACATCGACGTCGCGGTGGAGTGGCTGATCTTGGTGACGGCCGCGTGGGCCTCCGTGGCGGTGGCCAGGGCGCCGACACCGGGGGCGAAGAGGGCGCCCAGGACGAGGGCGAACGCGGTGAGGACGGAGCGACTTCTCATGGGGGTTCTCCTGGATGGGAGTGGGGG
>NZ_JBRIOU010000052.1:0-772 GCF_053474865.1 Streptomyces sp. CO7 | reverse complement strand
GGTGCCGGACGCGGTGACCGGTCACAGCGTCGGCGAGTACGCCGCCCTGCACGCCGCGGGCGCTCTGCCGCTCGTCGACGGCCTGCGGCTGGTGACCGCCCGCGGGCGGCTCATGAGGCGCTTGTGCTCGCCCGGCGCGATGGTGGCGGCGGCGCTCGACCGCTCCTCCGCCGCCGCCCTGGCCGCGGCCGTTCCGGGAGCGGAACTGGCCGTGGGCAACGGCGCGCGGGCCCATGTCCTCGCCGGGCCCGTCGCCGCGGTGGAACGTTTGTGCACGCTGCTGGAGGCCCAGGGCACCCCGCACGAGCGGCTGCCGGTGGACCGCGCCTTCCACACCGAGCAGATGCGGCCGATGACCGGTGCGTTCCGCGAGGTGCTGGACACGGTGCCGTTCGCCTCGACGCGCCTCCCGGTCGTCAGCGCCGTGGACGGCGTCGCCCGTCCCGCCGGGTGGGTCCCCGACGCGGACCACCTGGTGCGGCACACCAGGGAGCGGGTGCGCTTCGAGGAGGCGTTGCGCACCGTCGGTGAGCGGTCCCCGGACGTCCTGCTGGAGATCGGGCCGCACACCACGCTCAGCTCGCTGGCCCGGCGTGCGCTGCCCGGCCTGCGCACGGTCGCGTCGCTGCGCCGCGGCGACGGCCTCGGCGCGCTGTGGGGCGCGGCGGCGGAACTGCACTGCGCGGGTGCGGACGTCCGCTGGGAGCTCTTCCTCGACGGCTGTGGCGGGCGGAGGATCCCGCTGCCCGGCTACCGGTTCCAGCACCGGAAC
>NZ_JBRIOU010000051.1:0-781 GCF_053474865.1 Streptomyces sp. CO7 | reverse complement strand
GCGGGGAGGGAGGCCGGGGAGGCGAGGTCGGCCGCGGCCTGGTCGGCGACGGCGCGGACGGCCAGGGCCCGGGCGGTCAGGGCCGGGTCGGCGGACTCGGCGCCGTCCGGTACGGTCCCGTCCTCCCCGGCGGGCACGGACTCCGGGGCGGCCAGGTCGGCGGGGCGCAAGGGCCGTGCGGTGCGCAGGAGTTCACGGGCGGCGCGGACGGTCTCCAGGAGCATGCCCAGTCCGTCCTCCTCGGCGACCACGGCGACCGGGCGGGCGGCCGTCTGCTCGGCGGCGAGCCGGGTGTCGGCGTGCTGCAGGAGATGGCGTTCGAGGTCGGAGCCGGGCAGGGCGTCCGGGGAGAGGCCGAGGGCGAGCAGGTCGAGCGGGGAGAGCGGCAGTCCGGCGAGGGGAACGGTTCGGGTGCCGCCGTCGGTCAGCCGGACGGTGAGGGTGAGGCCGGCCGGGTCGGGAAGCAGTCCGGCCAGCCAGGCGTCGAGGGCGGGTTCGGCCAGGGCGCGGCTCTGGGTGGCCGGGTCGGCGGGCCAGACGGATCCGGTGGGCGCCGGGGCCGGGTCCTGGCCGCCGGATCCGCCGCCGGGGCCGCCGGGACCGTCGTCGCCTCCCGGCAGGCCGCCGGGGCCGTCGTCCGGCAGCGGGACGGGGACCGGGTCGCCGGGCGGCACGGGGCCGGGGTTCTCCTCCGGGAGCGGCACCGCGATGCCACCGTCGGGGAGCGAGCCGTCGTCCTCCGGCGGTCGCGGCACGTAGATCGGCGGGGTCTCCCCCGCAC
>NZ_JBRIOU010000050.1:0-817 GCF_053474865.1 Streptomyces sp. CO7 | reverse complement strand
GTCCCGCACCTGCCGCACCGTCGCGGCCACCGCCGGCGGAAGCCACGCCGCGCCGGCGAACAGCAGCTCCGTACGGGCCGCGTCAGCCGCGTCTGCCGCGCCCGCCGTGTCCGTCGTCGCATCCGTCAGCTCGGCCAGCAGCTCGCCGACGCCCGGCCGGTCCTGCGGCCGCTTGGCCAGGCACCTGCCGACCAGCCCGCGCACCGCGTCCGGCACCGCGGCCAGGTCCGGTTCGGCGTGCACGACCCGGTACAGCAGGCCCTGCGCCGAACCGGTGCCGAAAGGGCCGGTGCCGGAGGCCGTGAACGCCAGGACGGCCCCCAGCGCGAAGACGTCACCGGCGGCCGTGACGGGTTCGCCGGTCAGCTGTTCCGGGGACATGAAACCGGGCGTCCCGATCACCACCCCGGTCCGGGTGATCACGCTCGCCTCGGCCGCCGTGGAGATGCCGAAGTCGATGACGCGGGGACCGTCGGCGGCCAGCAGCACGTTCGACGGCTTGAGGTCACGGTGGACGAGGCCCGAGCCATGGATCGCCTCAAGCGCCTCGGCCAGCCCGACCGCCAAGGTCGTCACCCGGGAGGCCTCCCACGCACCGTGCAGGGCGACGGCGGTGTCCAGCGAGACGCCCGGCACGTAGGCGGTCGCCAGCCACGGCGGGTCCGCCTCGGGGTCCGCGTCCACCACGCCGGCGGTGAACACCCCGTTCACACGCCTCGCGGCCGCGACCTCGCGCGCGAACCGCTGCCGGAACTCGCGGTCCTCGGCCAGCTCGGGCCGCACCACCTTCACGGCCACCGCCCTGCCGCCCTTGGAC
>NZ_JBRIOU010000049.1:0-822 GCF_053474865.1 Streptomyces sp. CO7 | reverse complement strand
GTCCGCCACCTCCTTCCGCCACTTCTGGGACGCCCGCGGCCTGCACGAACCCGGGCAGGAACCGCCGGACGTCCCGCCGATGCGGTCCTGGCAGCGGTTCGCCCGCCTCGGCGAGACCCTGCGGCGCCCGCCCGGCGGGGACGACGCCGTGGTGCTGCTGATCCGCGGCGAACTGGTGCGGCGCTTCCCGTCCCTCGGCGTGCACGCCCGCCGGGCGCTGGCGCCCCTCACCCCCGGCGGACCACGCCGCCTCGCCCAGGACCGGACCGACCCCGTCTTCCAGGGGACCGTCGGCGAGGACGTGCTGTTCCTGGGCTTCCCGTTCACCGCCGCCGACGCGCTGGGGGAGCACGACGACGGCCACGGCTTCTTCTTCGTCTTCGAGGAGCACCCCGGGGCGCCCTCCTTCGGCCTGGACGTCCCGCCCGCCGACGCCGCCTGGGGAGTGCCCCCGGCCGCCTGGCAGGACGCCGGCTGGGCGGCGCTCGCCGGCTCGCAGGAGCAGCTCGACGCTCTCCGCCACGTCGACACCACCGCGCTGGACGCCGTCCCCAGGCCGGTGCGCCCCGGTGAGACCACGCCGCCCCAGGTCTGGGGACGCAACGCGGCCGCGATGGCCCGGATCACCCTGCAGCGGCCGGTGAGGGTCGCGTACCACGCCTCCGCCCTGCTGCCCGCCCACGGGCCCGGTCTGCGCGTCACCCACGTCCGCAAGCGGATCCCCGGCAGCGACCAGGTCTTCGTCCGCGAGATCGCCGGCCGGCACCCCGACGGCGGCTGGTGGACCCTGACCGCGGTCGAGGCACTGGACGCCCTCGACGC
>NZ_JBRIOU010000048.1:0-873 GCF_053474865.1 Streptomyces sp. CO7 | reverse complement strand
GCAGGAGTTCCGGCCCCGGGCGGTCCGTCCTGTGACCCGCGCACCGGGTTCCCGCGCGGGGTGCCAGGTGCGGTGCCGGACAGGGCGGCCGCCGGGCCGCCCGGCCTCGTGTCGCCCCTGCCGTCGGACAGGCCGCCCGGGAGGCCACCGGCCACCGGCCCGGACGCGCCGCCCCCTGCCGCACCGGCGTGACCGCCGAACGCCCTGTCGGCCGAACCGGCCGACGTCACGTCGGAGTTGCCGCCCGAGGCCCCGCCGGACAGGCCACCTGGCGCGGTGCCCGACGGGCGGCCCGGCGTGGCCCCGAACGGTCCCTCGGACAGGCGAACGGGCCCGGTGCCGATGCCGGACGCGCCGTGGGTCCTGGCCCCCGGCGCCGTCCCCGAGGTCCCGCCCGGCGCCGTCCCCGAGGTCCCGCCCGGCGCCGTCCCGGACGGACCGCCCGGGAGGCCGTCGGACAGCGTCCCGGACGCGCCACCCGATTTCGCACCGGCGTGTCCGCCGAACGCCCTGTCGAACGAACCGGTGGACAGCTTCCCGGAGTCGCCGCTCGACGCCCTGTCGGACAAACCGGTCGGCGTCGCCTCGTGGGTGCCGCCCGACGCCCCGCCGGGCGAGCCGCCCTGCGTCGCCGCGCCGGAGTGGCCGTCCGGGAAGGGGCCGGACGTGCTGCCCCGCGCCGTGCCGACCGTCCCGCCGGGCCGGGTGCCGGCCGCCGTGCCGGACGCGCCGGCGTCGTGGCCACGGGCGCCGAAGGCCGGGGTGCGCGGACCGTCCGGCGCCGGGGTACGCGGCTCACCCGGGGCGGGCGCGTCGGGAGCGCGGAAGGGACCGGTGGCTGGGCGGGTGTCGCGTGGGCCGCCGGCCGTGCGG
>NZ_JBRIOU010000047.1:0-882 GCF_053474865.1 Streptomyces sp. CO7 | reverse complement strand
CCCGCTGACCGCCTGGTGGTGGTCGGGGGGTACGGACGAGGCGACGAGATGCAGGGCCTGGACGGCGGGGCTCTCGGGGACGCCCCGGACGCGCGCGAGCCGGAGCTCCAGTTCGTAGGCCGCGGCGGGTCTCCCGGGCGGCGCCACGAACACGTCGACGTCCGCCGTGCCGAACGGGCCGGTCTGACCGGGCAGCGTGGTGCGGTGCACCACCGCGTCGTCCGAGGCCCAGTGCGCCATGACGTACCAGGGGGACGTCTCCCCCGCCGCGTCGCGGACGCGCAGCCGCACCGTCAGCCGGGTGCCGGCCGGGGTGAGGGCCGTCCACGAGGGGATGAGTTCCTCGGCGGGGAACGGCAGGTCACGCCAGCCGGCCGACCATGTGGCGTACTCCCAGTCCAGGGTGGCGTGGCCGTGGTGGTCGACGAAGGTCTCGTCGGCCTCGGCGCTCCCAAGGCGCAGGGCCCCGTCGGACCAGACGGTGCCGCCGGAGGCGGTGCGGGTGAAGTGGCGGGCGTCGGACCAGCGGTGCAGCACCACCCGCGGCATGCGGGGGCCGCTGCTTCGCTCACGGTTCGTCGCGCCTGTCACGGTCGTCCTGCCGCTCTCTGGTAGCTCCGGTACGGCCCAGCCTGACGCCGACGCCGGGACAAGGGCCCACATGGTAGCGGCCGGAAGTATGCGGCCCGGAGCCCTGGACGCCCAGGGTAGCCAGGCGCTGTGCCGCGGGGACGGGTCGGTCCTACGGGCGGCGGCGGTGGAGATCACACCGTCCCCGCCGAGCGGGGGACAACCGACGGATCGTCCAGACGTGACGCGGTGCCATGGACATCGAGGCGTTGCCCCCGTGCGTGCGGGAGGACGAGCATGGCCGTCATGCCC
>NZ_JBRIOU010000046.1:0-895 GCF_053474865.1 Streptomyces sp. CO7 | reverse complement strand
CTAACTGATCGTTTCAGAATGAGTTTGGCTCACAGGCTTGGCAGTTGGGCTGGTGGACGGCAGAGTTCTGAGTGTGTCGGATGATCTTGTGCCTGATGACCTGTGGGATCGTGTTGCTCCGCTGCTCCCGCCTCGCCCGCCGCGGCGTCGGCGGTATCCAGGCCGACTGCCGGCGGATGACCGTGCGGCTCTGCGGGGGATCGTCTACGTGCTGCGCACGGGAGTGACCTGGGCGGATGTGCCGACCGAGACGATCGGCTGCAGCGGGGTGACGTGCTGGCGGCGGCTGCGGGACTGGACCGAGGCCGGCGTCTGGCCCCGCCTGCACGAGATCCTCCTCGCGGAACTCCGCAAGGCCGGACTGTTGGACATGGAGGACGCCGCGGTCGACGGCTCGCACGTCCGGGCCCTGAAAGGGGGGCTCACACCGGACCTTCACCGGTCGACCGCGGCCGCCGGGGCAGCAAGCACCATGTGATCACAGACCGACACGGAACACCCCTAGCAGTGTCGTTGACCAGCGGAAACCGTCACGACGTCACCCAGCTCATGCCCCTGCTGGACGCGATACCCCGCATCCGCGGCCTGGTGGGCAGGCCACGTCACCGACCACGGCGGCTGTTCGCCGACCGCGGCTACGACTACGACAAGTACCGGCGGCTCCTCCGCGCTCGCGGCATCACGCCGAAGATCGCCCGCAAGGGCATCGCGCACGGATCCGGCCTGGGCAGGACCAGGTGGGTCGTCGAGCGAACCTTCGCCTGGCTCCACCAGTTCAAGCGCCTCCGGATCCGCTACGAGATACGAGCCGACCTTCACCTCGGACTGCTCCAACTCGCCTGCAGCATCATCTGCTTGAGACGACTCCGAACCTCATTCTGAAATGATCAGTAAG
>NZ_JBRIOU010000045.1:0-908 GCF_053474865.1 Streptomyces sp. CO7 | reverse complement strand
CCGTGCCCCGGCGACCGGCCGCGCCCCGGGCCCCCTGCCGTGCACCGCCGGCCCGGCACGGGCCGCGCCGGTCAGCGCAGCACCGCGGCCAGCAGGTCGGAGCCCAGCGCCGACACGGCGGGCATATCGAGGGCATGACGGACGTGACGGCCGTGCCGCCCGGCCGACAGCAGACCGGCGCGGCGCAGGACGGCGAGGTGACGGGAGACCTCCGGCAGGGACAACTCCCAGATGTGCGCCAGCTCCCCGGTGGTGTGCGCGCCGCGCGCCAGGGTGCGCAGCAGCCGCAGCCGCACCGGGTGGGAGAGCGCCGCCAGCCGCAGGGCCACCGTCTCCAGCGGCACCGGGGCGGCCGGCTCCGGCTCCGCCACCGGGTACTGCACCACAGGGCGCCAGCCGGGGGAGTGGACCACCACCAGGTGCGGGTGCGCGAACACGCTCGGGATGAAGGTGAGACCGGCGCCCCTCGCGGAGGCGGCCCTGTCCTGCAGCTTGTCCACGACCAGGCAGCCGCCGTCCGGTGTGAGGGAGAGGGCCCCGGACACCGAGGCGAGCGCCGGGCCGAGCCCCTGGCGCCGCAGCAGGTCGTTCTTCACCCGCAGGTCGGCGGCGAGCCGCCCGGCGACGTCCGCCCAGACGGCGTTGAAGAACTCCTCCGCGCACTGCTCGAGCGTGCGCCGGATCCGCGCCCGCACCGCGCCGGGATCGGCCAGCAGCCGCGCCGTGAAGGCCTCCTGGCGTTGCCCGCGGGCCTGGGCCAGCCGCAGCACCCGCTCCCGTGCGCCACCGTCGGCCAGCGGGGACGGGCCGGCCGGGCGGTCACGACCGCCGCCGCACGTGGAGACGAGCGCGGCGGTCACATAGGTCTCGTCGTCGAGCCGGTCCACGTCGTCCAGCTCCTCGCCGAG
>NZ_JBRIOU010000044.1:0-917 GCF_053474865.1 Streptomyces sp. CO7 | reverse complement strand
ATCCGCGCCCTCGTCCCCCTGCAGGCGGCCCTCGCGGCCCGGGCCGGCGCCCCCGCGACCGCCCTCCTCACCGCCGCCCTCGCGCCCGTCGCCCGCCGCCTCGGCCGGAAAGTGAGCCTCACATGAGAACGAGCACGAGCGACACCCTTCCCTTACGCCTTGGCTACGGCACCAACGGCCTCGCCGACCTCCGCCTCGAGGACGCCCTCGCCCTACTTGCCGACCTCGGCTATGACGGCGTCGGACTCACCCTCGACCACATGCACCTCGACCCGCTCGCCCCCGACCTCGCCGCCCGCACGGCGAAGCTGGCCGCGCGCCTGGCCGAACTCGGCCTGGCGGTCACCGTCGAGACCGGCGCACGCTACGTCCTCGACCCGCGCCGCAAGCACGGTCCCTCCCTGCTCGACCCCGAGCCGGAGGACCGCGGCCGCCGCGTCGCCCTGCTGCTGCGGGCCGTCCGGGTGGCCGCCGAACTCGGCGCCCACGCTGTGCACTGCTTCAGCGGGGTCATCCCGCCCGGCACCGACGAGGAAGCCGCCTGGATGCGGCTCGCGGAGGCGCTGAACCCCGTGCTGGCCGCCGCCGAGGCCTCCGGCGTCGCCCTGGCGATCGAACCGGAGCCCGGGCACCTCCTCGCCGACCTGGCCGGCTTCCACCGGCTGCGCCGCCTCCTGGGCGACCCGCGACCGCTGGGCCTGACGCTGGACATCGGCCACTGCCAGTGCCTGGAGTCCCTGTCGCCCGCCGAATGCGTCCGTGAGGCCGCGCCCTGGCTGCGGCACGTGCAGATCGAGGACATGCGCCGCGGCGTCCACGAACACCTCCCGTTCGGCGAGGGCGAGATCGACTTCCCGCCCGTGCTGGCCGCGCTCGCCGCGGCGGACTACCGCGGGCTGACCGTCGTGGAGCTGCCC
>NZ_JBRIOU010000043.1:0-921 GCF_053474865.1 Streptomyces sp. CO7 | reverse complement strand
GCCCCTGCCCCCGCCGATCGCTCAGGAGGCGGCCACACCGTCCAGCAGCCCCCCGCGGTCCCGGCCGTCCGGGCCGGCCTCCTGGTAGCGGCCCGCCGGCCACAGCACCGTGCCGCCGATGCCCGGGGCCACCACCGCGCCCTCGTCCGAGGCGTCCAGCCACCCGCGCAGCTCCACCGTGCCGGTGGGCGCGGGCAGTCCGGCCAGAGGACGGCTCCCCCCTCCGGGCGCGTACACCTCCAGCACCCCCTCGGGCAGGTCGTCCCCCCCGCCGGACGCCGGGAACACCACGAGCGTCACCGTCCACGCCCGTCCCCTCCGCCCCAGGCTGTCCGACAGCAGTACGTACCGTCGCTCCACGGCGGCCGGCGCCGCGGCGGCGGCGAGGACGAGCCTGAGGTGCGGGAGCCTGCCCCGCACGTGCCGGACGGCGACGGCGATGCCCGAGACGTACAGCAGCAAGAAGAAACATCCCCTGACCACCTCCATCCCGCCGGTCATCCCGACGACCGCGGGCAGCGTGGGCGCCGCCAGGACGCCGAGCCCGAGGCACACGTCGCTCACTCCCGACAGCCGCCGCAGCCCCCGCACACGCCACCAGGGCGCCTGCCGCCAGTCCGCTTCCGGCACGACCGCCCCGGCCGGACCCTGGGGACGGCGTTCGGCGACGGCCGCGAGGCGCGCGTGGGTGAGCGCCGCCGCGTCCCCGCCCGCCGCCCCGCCGGGCGCGACGGCAGGGGGCCGGGGCCCTGCGGCCACCGTCCGCCGCCACCGGCGCCGGTCCAGCCATAGGCGCGCCACCCCGCCGATCGGCGCCGCGACGGCCGCCACGAGGCCCGGGACGCGCAGACCGCCGAAGGAGCCGGCGTCCAGGAACGCCAAGCCGGAGCACGTCACGCCCACCAACAGCACCCACCGGAA
>NZ_JBRIOU010000042.1:0-955 GCF_053474865.1 Streptomyces sp. CO7 | reverse complement strand
CCCTGCTCACCCTCGACCTCGCGCTGCTGCTCGAACTGCCCACACCGGTACGGCTGGTGCTGCTCGGCAGGCTGCGGATGGCGCTGCCCACCGAGGAGCGGGCCGTGGTGGTCGTCAACATGGACGTCCTCGGGGTGATCGACTTCGAGCGGGGCGAGGCGTCCGTCGACGCCACCCTGTACGACTCCCGGATCGCCGCGTTCGCGCTCACCGGCGACATGGCGATGCGGGCCCGCTGGAAGGGCGGGAGCAGCTTCGCGCTGTCGGCCGGCGGGTTCCATCCGCGCTTCCAGCGCCCGGAGGGCTTCCCGGAGCTGCGCCGCCTGGCGATCTCCCTGCTGAACGGCGACAACCCCCGGCTGCGGCTGGAGGCGTACTTCGCGCTCACGTCCAACACGGTGCAGTTCGGCGCCCGTCTGGAGCTCTACGCCGCCGCACTCGGCTTCAGCATCGACGGGATGCTGTCCTTCGACGCCCTGGTGCAGCTCGAACCGTTCGGCTTCCAGGTCGACATCGCCGGGCGCCTCACCCTCAAGCGGGGCAGCCGCACCCTGATGGGCGTCGGCGTGGAGGTCGCGCTCTCCGGTCCCACCCCCTGGCACGTCCACGGCAAGGCCCGCTTCGAGATCCTCTTCTTCAGCGGTGAGATCAGCTTCGACCGCACCTTCGGCGCGCGGGGCGCCCCCGCGGCCCTGCCCGCGGCCGTCGACGTGGCCGCCAGGGTCGAGGAGGCGATGGCCGACCCGCGCAACTGGACGGCCCAGCTCACCGGGCCCGGCCGCACCGTCGTCACCCTCCGCCGACTGCCGGACGCCGACGGCCAGTTGGTCGTCCACCCGCTCGGCGGGCTGTCGTTCACACAGCGGGTCGCCCCGCTCGGGCTCACCCTGCAGCGGTTCGGCGGAGCGCCCGTGACGGGCGCACGCCGACTGGACCTCGACCCCGAGCTCACCGT
>NZ_JBRIOU010000041.1:0-957 GCF_053474865.1 Streptomyces sp. CO7 | reverse complement strand
GAGGGCGGGAGGGAGGAGCGATAAGGCCGGTCGTGGACCGGGTCGTTCGGGTCGATCGGCCCGGCGGGCCGGACAACGCGCCGGTCGGGCGGGTGCCGGTCAGGCAGGGGCGGCCGTGGAGTCGCGCAGGGCCTGGAGAGCCGGGTTCAGGCGGGCGAAGAAGCCGGGCAGGTCCTGCTGGAAGTAGAAGTGGTCGCCGGGCAGCACCTCCGGCGTCACCGGATGACCGGCGACCGTGGACCAGCCGCCGAGCATCTCCACCGGGACGATCGGATCGGCGTCCCCGCCGAACACCGCGACCGGGCAGTCCAGCCGCACACCCGGGGCGGTGCACCGGTAGGCGTCGTCGATGGCGAAGTCCGCGCGGATGGACGGCAGGACGATCTCGCGGAGCTCCGGGTCGTCGAGGATGCCGTCGTCGGTGCCGCCCCGTTCCTTGATGGCGGCGACGAGCCGGTCGTCGTCGAGGCGCTCGGGGTGCACGGGGCACTGGTTGGGCAGCACCGGCGCCCGGCAGGCCGAGGCGACCAAGCCGGCCGGGGCGCGGCCGGCGGCCTGCAGCGCACGGGCCACCTCGAAGGCGACCAGCGAACCCATGCTGTGCCCGAGCACCACCAGCGGGCCCGTGTCCGAGGGCAGCGCGCCGACCACCGGGAGGGCCAGGTCGTCGACCGACTCGGGCAGGTCCTCGCAGTAGCGGGCGCCGCGGCCCGGGTACTGGCCGATCAGCAGCCGCACATCGGCCGGCAGGTGCTCGCGCCACTCGCTGTAGGCGTGCGCGTTGCCACCGGCGTGCGGCAGCACCAGCAGCGACAGGCGGTGCGGCACGTCACCGGGCAGATCCCAGACGACGTCCTCGGGGGCGGGGGACGGAGATCCGTTCATGAGCTCATCCGTTCGGTCTCGGTGCGGCGGCGCAGAGCGGGCCGGGCCTTGACGGCCGGCGTGGTCCTGCAC
>NZ_JBRIOU010000040.1:0-971 GCF_053474865.1 Streptomyces sp. CO7 | reverse complement strand
GACCGTCCCTCGCCGCCACCGCCATAACAGGCGTGCGCGTAACGGTTTCTCGGATGCCATGTGTTCCTCCTGGGGTAGCGGCCCCGCCCGCCCGCGGGGGCGGTCGGCGGAACCGGTGCGGTGGGGGGAGCGCCGCGCCGGGGACGGCCCCGGCGCGGGGTCCGGCCGTTCGATCGCCAGTGTGAGCGCTAACAACTGAGGGTGCAATAGTCCGGCGCCGGACGAGACCCCGACGTCCTCGACGGTCCCGCAGGCGGACAACTCGGGGCACGACGCCGCCGAGCTCGTGACCCTGCGGCTGTGAGCGATCACAAGCACGTGATCGCCGTCGGCCCCGGCCTGCCGCCCACCCCGCCGACGCCTCCCGCTCCTGCGGGGAAGCGGAAGCCCGCCCCTTGCCCAACATATCGAGAATCGATAGATTCCCATCGCGATTCGATGGAGGGACAGGAATGGGAAAGCTGACCGTGGGGGCACTGCGCGTCGTGCTCGTGGTGGTGCTCGCCGGCACCGTGTTCGTGCAGGCGGGGATGGCGTGGGCGCTGGGCCACGATCCGGAGGACGGGTCGCTCCCGCTCACCCCGCTGCGCCTGGTCACGATGCTGGGCATGGTGACGGTGCAGGTCGCCGCGGTCTGCGTCTGGCGGCTGGTGACGATGGCGCGGCGCGGCACCGTGTTCTCCGGGGCGGCCTTCCGGTACGTGGACGGCGTGATCGGGGCCGTGGTGGCCGCCTCCCTCGTGTGGTTCACCGTCACGGCCCTCAACGCGCCGGGGCAGCGGGAGGATCCGGGCGTCACCGTCATCATGGCCGGGATCGGCCTGGCGATCCTGGGGGTCGCGCTGTTCGCGTACGTCCTGCGGACGCTGCTCGCCCAGGCCGTCGCGCGCTACGGGGAGGCGTCGCGGATGGAGGCCGAGCTGGACGAGGTGATCTAGGCCGGCCACTCCCCCGGACCCACGCCCCCGGAC
>NZ_JBRIOU010000039.1:0-1006 GCF_053474865.1 Streptomyces sp. CO7 | reverse complement strand
CCCCCGGGACGGTCCGGGGAGGTGGCCCGGCGGCCCCCGGGGCGGAACGCGGCGGCTCCCCGCCAGCCCCCGGCGCACGGCCGGGGTGCGGCACGGAGCCGGTCGGGGCCGGACCGAGACCCCCGTGGGTGCTACCGGGGCGGGCGCCGGGTGCGGCCAAGGGGTGACCGGGCCCGGAGGGCGGACCGAAGCGGGAGTCGGGTGCGGCCGGCGTTGACCCGGGGCCCGAGGGGGAACCGAAGCGGGAGTCGGGAGTGGCCGGAGCTGACCCGAACCCGGAGACGGGACCGAGGCCGGAGTTGCGCGCCGCCGGTGCGGAACCGGGACCGGGGTTCGCACCGGGCGGCCGGTGTCCTGACGAGGCCGCAGCGGCACCCGGACCGGGATACCCGCCGGGCGTCGCCCCCGTGGAACCGTGACCGGAGGCAGGACCGAAGCGCGAGTCATGTGCGGCCGGCGCGGACCCAGGACCGGAGGCGGGGCCGGCGTTACGCGCCGCCGAAGCAGAACCGGGACCGAAGCCCGCACCGGGCGGCCGGTGACCTGGCGAGTCCGGAGAGGAACCCGGACCGGGATGCCCGCCGGGCGTCGCCGCCGCGGAACCATGACTGGAGGCAGGACCGAAGCCGGCGCGAGGCACGGCCGAAACGGAGCCCGGACCCGAACCCGGAACGGGACGCGCACCGGGCCCTGTCGGCGCAGAACCGGGCCCGAAGGTCTGGCCCAAGCCGGCGCCGGGCACGGCCGCAGCGGAACCCGGACCGGAGCCCGGAACGGGACGCGCACCGGGCCCTGTCGGCGCGGAACCGGGCCCGAAGCTGGAGTTGGGTGCCATCGGCGCGGATCCAGGACCGGAGGACGGGCCGAAGCGGGCGTCCGGCGCGGTCGGAGCCGGACCGGGGCGGGACCCAGGTGCGGCCGGGGCAGGCCCCGCACCCGGCCGCGGAGCCGGTATGGGGCGGAGTCCCTCGGGCCCGGTCTGACGCGGCGCGCCGCCGCCCGGGCC
>NZ_JBRIOU010000038.1:0-1047 GCF_053474865.1 Streptomyces sp. CO7 | reverse complement strand
GCCCTGGCCCTCGCCGTGACCGGTGCGCTGCCGGTCTCCGCGGCGGTCGCCGCCCCGAGCACCCCGGCGGCGAGCGCCCCGGCCGGTGTCGCGGCCGCCCCCCTCGCCGCGGGCCTGTACCAGTCCGCCTACTCCGAGCGGAACGACGCGCTGTGGGCCACCGCCGCCGTCGGCATGCCCCCGGCCCCCGTCACCGGCTCGCAGCTGGTCAAGGTCGACCCGGACACGCTCGAGGTCGAGGCGACCTACCCGGTGCCGGTGTCGGAGGCGGGAACCCCCGAGGCCGTCTACGGCATCGACGTCGACGACGAGCACAACACCCTCTGGGTGACCAACACCCGCAACGACTCGGTGGCCGTCTACAGCCAGCGCGACGGCCGTCACCTCGCCACCCTCACCGGCGCGAAGCACTCGCGGGAGGTCGTGGTCGACGAGCGGCGCGACCTGGCGTGGGTCAGCGCCTACGGCTCGGGCGAGCTCGTCGCCTACGACAGCCGCACCTACCGGGAGGTCCGCCGCGTCGCCGTCGAGGGCAGCGGGCCCACCGGGCTGGCGGTGAACGAGCGCACCGGAGCGGTCTACGCGGCCGACTACCTGGGCAGCCGGATCATCGAGGTCCGTCCCGGCGCCACGAACCCCCGCCTGCTCCCGGCCGGCGCGGGCCCGCTGGGCATCGCGCTGTCCCCGGACGGGCGGACCGCCTACACCGCCGACCAGACCACCGGCACGCTCACCGTCGTCTCGCTGCGCTCCGGCGCCGTCACCGCGACGGTGCCCACCGGCGCGGGCGCCAAGTCCGTGGACGTCTCCCCGCGTTCGGGCCAGGTCGTGGTGGTGAACCGGCTGGCCGGCCACGTCTCGGTCGTCGACCCCTGCACCACCGAGGTCGTCGCCACCGTGCCGACCGGACCGCTGCCCAACCACGTCCGCATCGACGGCGGCACGGCGTACGTCCTCGACAAGTCCGCGGCGGGCGCGGGCGGCGAGGACCTGGTGACCCGCATCCGCCTGCGCGCGGTCACCTCCTGACGACCGGCCGCACCGGAC
>NZ_JBRIOU010000037.1:0-1053 GCF_053474865.1 Streptomyces sp. CO7 | reverse complement strand
GTGGTGCGCTGGTCCCCGTACGTCTCGACGGGGCCGCGCTGCGCCGGCGTGCGGCGGACGGCGCCCTGCCCGCCCCGCTGCGTGGACTCGTCCGTGCCCCGCTCCGGCAGGTCGTCGTCCAGGGGACCGCGGCGAGCTGGGCGGAACGCACGGCCGCGCTGCCCGGCCCGGAACGGGAGAACGCCGTCGCGGAGCTGGTGCTGGGAGCGGCCGCCGCGGTGCTGGGACACGCCACCCCGGCCTCGATCGACGGCACCCGTGCCTTCCGGGACCTCGGCTTCGACTCGCTCACCGGCGTCGAACTGCGCAACCGCCTCGTGGCAGGCACCGGTCTGCGGCTGCCCGCCACGGCCGTCTTCGACCATCCGTCGCCGCAGGCGCTGACCGCGTTCGTGCTGTCGCTCCTGCCCGGCGGCGCGGCTGCCCCGGCCGGGACTACAGCCTCGGCCGTCGCCGTGCCCGTCGCCGACGACCCGATCGCGATCGTCGGCATGGCCTGCCGCTACCCCGGGGGCGTGGCCTCGCCGGAAGACCTGTGGGACCTCGTCGTCTCGGGCACGGACGCCGTGGGGCCCTTTCCCGCGGACCGGGGCTGGGACCTGGCCGCGCTGTACGACCCGGACCCGGAGACCCTCGGCACCTCGTACGCCCGTGAGGGCGGATTCCTCTACGACGCGGGCGACTTCGACGCGGAGTTCTTCGGGATGAGTCCCCGTGAGGCGCTCGCTACCGATCCGCAGCAGCGGCTGCTGCTGGAGACCGCGTGGGAGGCCTTCGAGCGGGCCGGCATCGCCCCCGCCTCGCTGCGCGGCTCGCGCACCGGCGTCTTCGCCGGCGCGATGTACCACGACTACGTCACCGGACCGGCCGGCATCCCCAAGGAGTTGGAGGGTTACCTGCTGACCGGCAACACGTCGAGCGTGGTCTCCGGTCGGGTGGCGTACACGTTCGGTCTGGAGGGGCCGGCGGTGACGGTGGACACGGCGTGCTCGTCGTCGCTGGTCGCGTTGCACCTGGCGGCGCAGGCGCTGCGGAGCGGTGAGTGCGATCTGG
>NZ_JBRIOU010000036.1:0-1078 GCF_053474865.1 Streptomyces sp. CO7 | reverse complement strand
CGCCCTCCCTCCGCATCGGACCGACCTGAGGAACCGTCATGACCACCTTCGCCCAGAGCCCCACCGCCTCCGACGTCGCCGACACCGACACCGACCTGGCCGTCAGCCGGGAGCCCGGCAAGCCGGTCGTCGTCCGCACCCCGGACTTCACCACCATGGAGGAAGCCGTCGCCTGGCTCTCCGACCGGCGCTCCGACATCCGCGCCGAGCTGCACCGGTCCGGTGCGGTCATGCTGCGCGGACTGCCGGTGACGGACGCGGAGTCGTTCGCCGCGGCACGCGACGCGCTGATCGCCGTGCGGGCCGGTTACAAGGAGAAGGCCACTCCGCGCACCGACTTCGGCGAGGGCGTGTTCTCCTCCACGGACCTGCCGGCCATCCAGCCGATCCGCCTGCACAACGAGAACAGTTACACCCTCGACTTCCCCGGCGTGCTGCTCTTCGGCTGCGTGACCGCTCCGGAGAGCGGCGGTGCGACCACCGTCGGCGACATGCGCCGGGCGCTCGCCCTGTTGCCCGAGGACCTGGCCGCCCGGTTCGCCGAGGCGGGCTGGCTCCTGGTGCGCAACTACTCCGACCTGGCGGGCATGCCCTGGCGCAAGGCGTTCTCCGCCGAGGAGCCGGCCGGCGCCGAGGCGTACTGCGACGTCAACGCCATCGGCTACGACTGGCTCGACGAGGACACCCTGCGCACCCGTCAGCGCCGTTCCGCGATCATCAGCCACCCGGTGACCGGCGAGCGGACCTGGTTCAACCACTTCGCGTTCTGGAACGCCCGCAGCCTCGACGAGGACGTCCGCGACGTCCTCACCGAGACCTTCGGGGAGGACGGTCTGCCGTTCAACACCTACCTGGGCGACGGCTCCCCGCTCACCGACGCCGAGGTCGACGTGATCAACGACGTCTACCAGGCGGTGACCGTGCGGGAGAGCTGGCAGGCCGGCGACCTGATGCTCGTCGACAACATCCTCTGCGCGCACGGCCGTGAGTCGTACACCGGCGACCGGAAGATCCTCGTCGCCATGGGGGAGCCGGTGGCCCTGTCCGACTGCTCCCCCACCGCCGCCCCGTCCACCAC
>NZ_JBRIOU010000035.1:0-1161 GCF_053474865.1 Streptomyces sp. CO7 | reverse complement strand
CGCCCGGGGACTACGGCCGCGAGCGCTGGGCGGGGTCGCTCAGCGGGATGCGGCGCCCTGGGACAGGTCGTCGTGCACCGCGCGCAGCGCGTCGACGGCCGCCGTCAGCACCGACGGGTCGGTGGACAGTCCGCCGAGTGCCGCCTCGACGCGCTCGCGGTACCTCTCCGGCCGGACGGGGAGGGCGTCGGCCTCCGCCGTCGCGCCCTTCTCGTTGACGACGAAGCGGCCGTTGCGGGCGAACACCACCTGGTTCATGCAGGCCACCGCTTGGTGCAGCAGTCCGGTGACCTGGGTGATGTCACCGCGGCGGGCCGGGGACCCGGCGTTGGCGAGGGAGAACCCCGCCTCCCAGCCGAACCGGCCCTCCACCGCCTCCCGCAGCGCCGCCGGATACGGGTCGACCAGCGCCCTCGACGCGGCGAGCCGGCCCCGCGGGTCGTGCAGCGGAACGTTGTGGCGTACCTCGCCGGCGTAGATGGTCGAGACGAAACCGTGCGGATGCCCGGGCTGGTGATCGACCGTGATCGTGCCCTCGGCCGCCTGCCGGAGGACCGTGTCGACGCGGTCGTGGTCACGGAGCAGGATGTCGGTCTTCGTGCCGTCGACGATCAGCCACACCCCGCCGTTGATCCACGGCCCCCACTCGCCGTACGCGCCGTGGCCGAGCGGAGCGCCGTGGTCGTCCAGCTCCGCGGCGGCGGCGAGGACGAGGTCGAAGCCGGGCCGCGCGGCCGGGTCGTAGTACAGGCCGATGTCCAGGTCGGAGTCGGGGCGGGCGGCGCCCCGGGCGTGCGAGCCGCCGAGCACGACGCCCGTGACCCCGGGCAACCGGGCCAGCCGGTCACGCATCCGTGCGACGGCGGCGGGCGGGGACGTCGGTTCGTTCTCTCTGCTCGGCACCCGGCGGAGGCTACCCGGCCGCCCATGGGAGCGGGGGCGACACCGAGGAAATCACCGTCGCCCCGAGCGGGAGGGGCCCCGTCCCCGTTCGGGCGGGGCCGTCACCGCAGGCACGGCCCACCGGCACACGGCACGCACGGCCCACGGGGCCGCGAGCCGCGAGCCGCGAGCCGCGAGCCGCGAGCCGCGAGCCGCGAGCCGCGAGCCGCGAGCCGCGAGCCGCGAGCCGCGAGCCGCGAGGAAAGCGTCCCGCGGCGG
>NZ_JBRIOU010000034.1:0-1183 GCF_053474865.1 Streptomyces sp. CO7 | reverse complement strand
GGGTAGCCCCATGCCCCCTCGGCCGCCTGCACCAGTGACCCGGTCCTGCCGCGGCGGGGAGGCTGGTCCGCGGCGTTCTGGGGATCGGTCGGCGGGAAGGGCTGGGCATGCGGGGCAAGGAGTCGGTGATGGTGCGGACGGCGCGATGGGGCGCCCGGCACCCGGGGCGTGCCATCGCGGGGTGGCTGCTGTTCGTCGCCGCGTGTCTGGGTGCGGTGGCGGTCGTCGGCACCGACAAGGGCGAGTTCGAGGACTTCTGGATCGGCCGGGCCGGGCGGGCCGAGGCGCTGGCCGCCGGCAGCGGGCTCACCCCGCCGCCCGTGGAGCACGTGCTGATCGAGGGCCGTGACCCCGGGCCGGCGGCCCGTGAGGTGGTGCGGCGGATGGAGGCGCTGCCCGCGGTGGTGCGGGTGGCCGCTCCGCGTCCCTCCGACGACGGGTCGGCCCTGCTGGTGTCGGTGACCCTGCGGGGCGACCGGGAGACCGCGAAGAAGGACGTCGACGCGCTGCTCGCCGGGACCGCGGCCGTGCAGGCCGCCCACCGGGACGTGCGCGTCGGGCAGACCGGCAGCGCCTCGATCTCCGTCGGGGTCAACGACAAGCAGGGCCGGGACCTGCAGCGCACCGAGATGATCAGTCTGCCGGTGACCTTCGTGATCCTGTTCGCCGTGTTCGGCACGGTGCTGGCCGCCGGTATCCCGGTGCTGCTGGCGCTGACGGCCTTCGCGGCGGCCACCGGGCTGTACGGGCTGGCCTCCTGGGTCTTCCCCGACGCGGGCGGCGCCGTGCTCAGCACGATCTTCATGCTGGGGATGGCGGTGGGCGTCGACTACTCGCTCTTCTACCTCAAGCGGGTCCGTGAGGAGCGTGAGCGCTCCGGCGGGACGCTGAGCCACACGGCCGCGGTGGAGCTGGCGGCGCGGACGTCGGGCCGGGCGGTGGTGGACTCGGGGCTGGCGGTCGCCGTGTCGCTGGGCGGGCTGTACCTGATGGGGGACGTCGTCTTCTCCTCGATCGCCACCGGCGCGATCCTGGTCACCCTGGTCGCGGTGGCGGGTTCGGTGACGGTGCTTCCGGCGCTGCTGGCGAAGCTGGGGCCGCGGGTGGACCGCAGGGCGTCCCGGCGTCCCCGCGCCGGAGCAGGGGCCGGAGCAGGGCCCGGGGCCGGCGCCGGCCCCTGCTC
>NZ_JBRIOU010000033.1:0-1186 GCF_053474865.1 Streptomyces sp. CO7 | reverse complement strand
TCAACATATCTGGCGTTGACTTTTGGCACGCTGTTGAGTTCTCAAGGTGCGGACGCTTCCTTTGTACTGACCCTCTCGGGCTTTCCTCCGGGCGCTTCCTTCGTTTCCGACTCTATCAGACCGTTTCAGTTCCGATTTCCTCGGCGCTTTCCAGGTCCTTCGCCTTTCGGCGTTTTCCCTTTCCGGCGGTTCCGACTCTATCAGAACCTTTCGGTGTCCGATTCCCTGTCGGAGGGGGGTTGCCGCCGGCTTCCGAACCAGATCAGGTCCGTCGGCCTTTCGACATTCACTACGCTAACCGACTCACTCCCGGAACTCATAATCGAGTCCCGCAGTTCGAATTCCAGGCGTGCGAGCACGCAAGAATTCGCCCCGGTCAGGGGAGAGGTTGAGTAGTGGAGTGGCCGCACACGGTGAAGGCAGAACGCCCGCCGTGTCTTGCGGCTCGGGCTACCTTACGGATCGCGAGGGGCGGCGTCAAGCCCGTCGTCGACGGGGCACGTGGGCGCGGTACGGGCTGACCGTCGGATCGCCGTCGACCCAGTAGCGCCACGGGTGGAGGTCCCCGTTCCCTCCGTCGCCGGCCACTCCGGTGCGGGGACCGTTCCTTACCTGTTCGGCGGGCACGGGAACACCCGTCAGGACAGTGAGGGGGGAACCTCCGGCGGCGCAGGCGTCGGTGCCGTCAAGGGCGCGGTCGATGTCCAGGGCCGTGGCGAGGCGTGCCGGGCCTTTGGCCAGATCCTTGTCGTAGCGGGCCGAAAGCCGACGGGTCCTGGCGAGCTCGGCGCCCTCCACGATCTCGCCGGCGCGGAGGAGTACGGCACTGGCCCGGCCCTCCGGACCGCACACCAGGTTCATGCAGTGCCACATGCCGTACGTGAAGTAGACGTACACATGTCCGGGCTCCCCGAACATCACCGCATTGCGGGCTGTGGGGCCGCGGAAGGCGTGGGAACCGGGGTCGTTGGGTCCGTCGTACGCCTCGACCTCGGTGATACGGAGGGCGATCGGGCCCTCGGGGGTGGTGCGGAGGAGGATGCGGCCCAGCAGATCGGGGGCCACCGCAAGAACGGGCCTGTCGAAGAAGGTCCTGGGCAGGGGCGTACGGTCGGGGCTCGCGATCATGTCCTCCGAGCGTACTGGAGGGGCGGTGGTCCCCGTTCCCTCCGTCGCCGGCCACTCC
>NZ_JBRIOU010000032.1:0-1236 GCF_053474865.1 Streptomyces sp. CO7 | reverse complement strand
GCCCTGGGGTGGGCGGCGTCGCGAGCTCGGCGCTTTGGCCCGCCAGTGCCCGCCCGTGCCCGCCCGTTCCGCCCTCTGGCCGGGCCAGTCGCCCACGGGTGGTGCGGCTGGGGTTACCGGGGCGGTGCGGGGGTCGGCTGCCCGGCTCGTGCAAGGCCGGCGCAGGGCTCGGGCCGGGCAGCCGGAGGGGCGTGCGTCAGCTCGTCGAGGGGTTGACGGTGAGGGTGGCCGTGTTGTTCGTCAGGTCGGGGTCGAAGGTGCGGACGGCGGGTTCGTAGGCGTCGTTGTAGATGGCGGCGCGGGCGGTGGCGTTCGGGATGACCTCGTCGATGTGGAGGGTGAAGGGGAAGGTGTGGGTGGCGGGCTTGCCGGATTCGGTGAGGTAGATGGGGGTGTTGCAGCGGTAGCGGGTCTCGGACTGGGACCAGCAGGCGTCTGGGGCGGAGGCGACCGAGGTGCCGGCGGGAATGTCGATGTCGACAGTCGCGGCGGGTTCGCCCGCGCCGAGGGAGGCGACCCAGGCGGGGCCCGCGTTGTGGACGGTGACGGTGGCGGGGACGGTGTCGCCGGCCGCGCCGGAGACGGTGGAGGCGGTCAGTCGGTAGTCGGCCTGGTTGACGGTCTTCACCGTGAAGCTGCGGTACGGCTGGAGCTCGTCGGAGGGGGCGGCGGCCGGGGTGAGGTTCAGCTCCGGGCCGGCGCCCGGGGTGAAGGCGCGGCCGGCGCGGGCCTCGGCGAGCGCTTGCTCGGAGTAGGGCTGCGCCGAATAGTCGACGCGGTCGAAGAGGGCCATGTCCTTGGTGCGGAACTTCAGCGGGAGGGAGTGGTACGAGCCCGGGGTCGTCCGCTCGTCCAGGACGCAGAGGAACGTACGGCCGGTCACGGCGTTCGTGGACTCGCAGTTGGAGGGGACGGACATGCCGAGGCGGATGCCGCGGGAGGTGAAGACGGTGAGCAGGGTGCGGTCGGCGGTGCGGTTGCCCTGGTTGCCGAGGACGACGGAGGAGTCGAAGGGCTGGTCGGGTGCCATGCCGGTGCGGTACTCGGCCTGGGTGAGGCCGAGCGCGGGGCCGTCGTTGACGGCGACGTAGGTCTCGCCCGGGTAGGCGTTCATGCCGCCGGCCTGGGCGGTGTAGCGGACGTAGCCGTCGTTGCCGTCGGTGGCGCCCGGCTTGGTGGTCAGGCCGATCCTCGCGGCGGGGGCGGTGGCGCCGCCGGGGGGGTCGGGGGGGGGGG
>NZ_JBRIOU010000031.1:0-1286 GCF_053474865.1 Streptomyces sp. CO7 | reverse complement strand
CGTCCGTCCCGTTCCCGCACGGGCAGCGGCGCCCGGGGCTCGGCCGGTGGAGCCGCGTGCTCGTCCTGCCGGGGCGACGGCACCAGCTGCGTCGTCTCCCCCACGGTGCGCGTCGCCTGCCGCCACGCCTCGGGGAGGGCGCCGGGGGCGGGCCGGTCCGACCGCGCCGCGAGGTCCGCGTCCTGGGCCTGCGGGGCCGACGCTCCGCTCGGCAGGGGCCAGGCGTCCTCGTCGCCCGGCCGTCCGGCGACGTCACTTTGGCTCGGTCCTTGCACGGGCGCCTCGACGGCCGCCGCGCGTTCCGGAGACGGCTCCGGGAGCAGCTCCGGCTCCGGCCAGGCCGACCTCAGGTCCAGGTGTTCCGCCAAGCCCTCGTACGGCGGCGGCGTCGGACCGCTGGACGCGGCATCGGGGCGGCCCGCCGGGACGTCTCCGACGAGGCGCCACGGGTCGGCCCCGTGCGGCGCCGCCCCGGTCACCCCGGCGAAGCTGTCCGGTGCCGTGGGAGCGGCATGGTCAGGCGGCCCGAGCGGGTCGGAGGTCCGGCTCCACGACGTGTCCTCGGGGAACGATGGCCCGGCCGACGGGTACTGCGCGGTCACCGGCCCGTCCGGACCTGCGTTCAGGGGCCGGGGGTCCGCACCGTTCGAGGGCGCCGCCGGTCCGGAGGCGTCCTCCGCTCCACGGACCTGCGGCCGGCCCCCCAGGGGCACCGGCCGGGCCGTGTCCGCACCGGGCGAACTCGGCCCGGTCCCGTGCACCGGGGCGGACGGGGCGAAGCGGTCCCCCGAAGCACGGTCCGTCGCTGTGGCTCTCAGCCCGACAGGAGCCTCCGAGGCACACCCCCACGGGATCTCCTCCCGCAACGGCGGGTCGGCCGAAGGAACACGGGCGGGCGCCGGCCGGTAAGGCCCCGGCTCGTGTGCGGCGGCGTCGGCCCCGGCCCACTCGACAATCGGGGTGTCCCCCGGCGCGGGCCGGGGCTCCCCGGCGCCCGCGGGCTCCCGGTCCACCGGCGCGTCCTCGGGGAACGGCCGGTCCGCGGCCGAACGGGGAGCGAAGAGCACGGTCTCGGCGGGCTCGGGCTCCGGCTTCCGCTCCGGCTCGACCGCAGGCAACGGGCCGTGCTCGCCGCGGCCGGACTCCACCGGCACCGGGCCGGGGCTCACGGTCTCAGGCCGGGCCGCGTACCGCGCGGGGGCACCGGGCCCGGTCGTGACTCCGGCTCCCTCCGTCTCCGCCGCGTCCGGCCGCCCTCCCTGGTGCGCCGCGCGGCCGGCACGGGG
>NZ_JBRIOU010000030.1:0-13440 GCF_053474865.1 Streptomyces sp. CO7 | reverse complement strand
CGGCACGCCTCCATTCAGGCCGTGGGGAGTTACTTGGTCGCCAGGAACAGCCGGCCGCCGGGCATGAGCCCCGACACGCATTCGACGTTCGAGAAACCGGCGCTGCGGAACTTCTCCACCCACTGGTCGGCGGTGGGCAGGTCGACACCCATGAAGTTCGCGTGCAGGTAGGTGAAGAGAGCGCTGAACTTGCGCTCGCGCTTCTCCTGCCCGAACGAGACCGCGTCGACGACGGCCAGGAGACCGCCGGGCCGCAGAGCCTTGCGGCAGGTGCGCAGCACGTCGTCGAAGGCGGCCTCGTCCTGCAGGACGTCGTGCATGACGAAGCACGCCTGGATGACGTCCGCCCCTTCGAGCGGGCCCGGATCGGCGATCAGCGACTCGACCGACCGCTCGACGACCCGCAGCCGGTCGTCGACGCCGGCGCGCCCCGCGGCCTCGCGCGCGGCGGCACAGGCGCCCGCGCTCAGGTCGAGGGCGACACCGGTACGGCCCTCGTCCTGGGCGAGGAGGCCGATGAGCAGGCCGGCCGCGCCCGCACCGAGGTCGACGACGTGCTTCGCCTCGGCGGCCACGACCCGTTCGACGACGGCGGGGTAGAAGGCGCGGTCCCCGATCCAGCGTGAGCTGACCGCCACCCGTCGCCCGTCACGCTGGTGGGCCTCGGCGGCGGACTCGCCGTCGGCGAGGAAGGCCCGCGCGTTCTGCAGGAACGGGCTGTTGGCGGTCAGCGACCAGGACAGGTAGCCGGCCTCGTGCCTCCAGTCCGCGTAGTCGTCGGCGGCGCGGTATCTGCCCTCGCCGTCCTCGGCGACGACCAGCCCGGCCGCCGACAGCGCGTGCACGTACCGCTCGAGGCCTTCCTGCGGGAGACCCGTCACCTCGGCCAGGTCGGCGGCGCCGAACGTGCGGCCCGAGTCCAGCACCTGGTCGACGCCGATCTCGGCGCCGATCTGGAGCAGTGCGGCGACCGCCGCGATATCCGCTCCCACCTCGTGCGCGGAATGCAAGTTCACCGTGTCTCCTCGTTGGTGTGAGAATTGACTGAATTCGGATCGGTTTTCATGCCGCGTCGAGCAGGGAGTTCTTCTCGGCGAGTTCCATCGCCACTTCGATGATGGTGTCCTCCTGGCCGGCGACGACGCCCCTGCGGCCCAGCTCCATCAGGATCTGCCGCGGGTCCACCTGGAAACGCTCCGCGGCACGGCGCGTGGGAACGGCGAATCCGGAGAAGACCCCGGCGATTCCGCTGGTGATGGTGACGCTGTCGTTCGTCGGAACGCGCTTGACGAAGGTGGATTCCGCGAGATCCGCCGCGTCGAGTGCCGCGAAGAGCTGGAGCTTGGTGTCGATCTGCTCCAGGTGCAGGTTCGCGGCGATGAGCTCGAGCGGCGCGTTGCCGGCCCCGGCGCCGAAGCCGCGGGCCGTGACGTCCACGACGGTCGCACCGGCCTTGACGGCGGCCATGCTGTTCATCACCGACAGGCCCAGGTTGTTGTGGCCGTGGAACCCGATCTCGATGTCGAGTTCCTCGACCAGCGCGCCGACCTTCTCCGCGACCGCGGCCGGTGTGTAGGCGCCCGCGGAGTCCATCAGGATGACGGCGTGCGCCCCGTACTGCTGCATGAGCCGCGCCTGCTCGACGAGCGCCCCGGTCGGCGCCATGTGGCTCATGAGCAGCATGCCTTTGACGGTGACGCCCATCTCCCGGAGCATGGTGATCTGCTGGCGGGTCACGTCCGCCTCGGTGCAGTGAGCACCCACCCTGACCTCGTCGACCCCGTGGTCGAGTGCGGGCTTCAGGTCGCCCTCGACCGTCGCGATCCCGGGGATGGACAGGACACCGAGCCGCGTCTGCTTCAGCTGGGCGCGCGCGGCGGTGAGCATCTCCGCGTCGGTCAGCGCGGCGCGGCCGATCTGGATGGACGAGGCGCCGAGCCCGTTGCCGTGCCCGACCTCGAGGAGGTCGGCGCCGGCCAGTTCCGCGGCCTTCGCGTAGGCGACGATGTCGTTGCGGCCCAACTGGTGCGATACGGCGTGGTTTCCGTCCCGCAAAGTCGTGTCACAGATCTTGAGCTGTCGTTCGGCAGGGTTGTTCATCGACGTGCCTCCGCTCGTCCCTCGGCGACGGCGACTGCCGCGCAGGTGATGACGTCCAAATTCCCGGCGTAGCGCGGGAGCCAGTCGCCGAGTCCTTCCACTTCGATGGTCACCATGACGCGATCGCCGACGACGACCGGCGGAACGACGACGCGATAACCGGGGACATAGGAATTGATCCGCTTCTCCATGTGCTCCACGGAGACGCGCAGGGTTTCCATGTCGATGTTCTCGGAGGCCGGCACCGCGATGGTGTTCCGCATGACGATTCCGGGCTCCGCCGGATTGATGATGAGGATCGTCTTGCAGCTGTCCACCCGGGCGAATTCGTGCGTGGCCTGCTGGGTGGTGAAGGCGTATTCGTCGATGTTCGCCCGCGTCGCGGGACCGACGCTGGCCGACGCGCTGGCCGTGGCGATCTCCAGGTACCCGAGAGGGCCGTCGGAGGCGTCGCTGAAGCACCGCGCGATGGGCACCGCGGCCTGTCCTCCGCAGGTCACCATGCTCACGTTCGGCTCGGCGAGACACTCCTCGAGGTTGAGCGCCGGAACGCAGAACCTGCCGAGGTGCGCCGGCGTGAGGTCGACGACCGGAATGCCGAGGTTCTCGAGGATCTTCCAGTTGTGCACCGCGTCCTGGGCCGACGTCGCGTCGAAGACCAGGTCGATCCGGTCCGCCATCTCGGCGACGGCGTCGATCCCGCCGGCGGTCGTGGCGACCCCGTGGGACTCGGCGAGCGCGATGCCCGGCGAGCTGGCACGTCGGCCGGCGAACAGTTCACACCGGAGGTGGGGCGAGGCGATGACCTTGAGCAGCAGGTCGCAGCCGATGTTTCCGGTGCCGATGATGGCCACGCGGAGAGGTTCGGTCATGGAGTCTTCCTGTGCGTACATTCACCTGTCTCCATTCGCAGTCTCAAAACGGTGGGCGCCGGGCCGCGGGCGGCCGACGAGAGGGACCAGGCCGTGAGCGGGCAGCCCGAGGCCGCTCATGTCCGGGCCGAACAGGGTGCGGCGGAGACCGGGTGCGCGCATTCCGCCCTCCAGCCGGCCCGGCCCAGTTCCAGTGCGAGCCGGCCGGCGTGCACCGCCGGCACGGCGAAGGTGAGGAAAAGCCGTCCTTCCTCCGTCGACCAGCCGGGCACCACGTCCTCCGCCTCCACGTGGAGGGCCTTGAGCGCGTCCAGCAGGCGGATGAGCTGCCCGGGGCCCTCCGGGACGAGGACCTCCACCCGTGTCTGCCGGTCCGCGGCCTCCCAGCCCCGGATCGCCGCCAGTCCGGCGGCTCCTCGGTCCAGCAGGTCGGTCATCGGCGCCAGGCAGCGGCTCCTGTCGTCCCGCGGTGGACCGGAGAGGTCGTCGAGCGTGGTCAGCAGGGCCGTCAGGTCGTCCCTGAGTTCGCGGAGCACGCCGGCG
This sequence comes from Streptomyces sp. CO7, assembly GCF_053474865.1. NCBI lineage: Bacteria > Bacillati > Actinomycetota > Actinomycetes > Kitasatosporales > Streptomycetaceae > Streptomyces > Streptomyces sp. CO7. The sequence goes on along the minus strand of NZ_JBRIOU010000030.1, from coordinate 9,925 downwards.
ACGGCCGGCGCGTTGGCGCGCAGGATGTCGCTCCACAGCCCGGTGTCCCTGACGGCCATCCGCGTCACGTCGTGCAGCCCCTGGCCCGCGAGGCGGAACGAGTCCCGCGAGCCGTGCTCGACGCGCGCGGCCATGAGGCTGGCCACCACATGGGGAGCGTGCGAGGTCAGTGCCACGGCGTCGTCGTGCGCGCGGCCGTCCATGATCACCGGGACGGCCCCGCACAGGGCGATCATCTCGAGCACCCGGTTCACCGCGTCCTGGGACGTCGTCGGCGACGGGGTCAGCACCCAGGCCCGGTCCTCGAACAGGTCCGCCCGGGCGGCGAGCGGGCCGCACCGCTCGCGGGCGGCCAGCGGATGTCCGCCGACGAAGCTGGACGGGGCGCCGGCGGACCGCTGGACGTCCCTCGCCACGTGCGCCTTGACGCTGGCCACGTCGGTGTAGGCGCGGGCCGCCCCTCGCGCCTGCAGCTCCGCGAGGACACTCCCGACCGAGCTCGGTGGCACCGCGATCACGGCCAGGTCGACCGGTTCCTCCGAAGCGCCCACGTCTCCCGCGCCCAGCGCGGCAGCCGTGCGGGCGGCCACTTCCTCCTTGTCGAGCAGGTGCACCTTCACCCCGTGCCGGCTCACGGCCAGGCCGATCGACGTGCCGATCAGACCCGTGCCGACCACGGCCATCGTGCGTATCACCGTTACCCCCATCAGCCTCTGGACGTCCCCGTGCCACAACGGCCCCGCTCGGCCGGAGCCGGCCCGCGACCGTCGACGACCCGGAAAGGTCAGTAGCGGAATTCCGCCCAGTGCATCCCGTCGGCGGACGGCACGAGGCCGCCGTCCCGTATCGGGCCGTCGTCGTCGACGACCTCGCCCAGCTCGGCGTGCAGCTGGATCCGGGCGCCCTCGTCCAGGACGGACTGGACCAGCGTCGAATCGAACAGGTCGCGGTCCGTGCCGCTCTCGCCGGCCGGCTCGTCGGCCAGCTCGGAGAACTCCCGGAACGTGGCCTCGCGCTGCTGCGCGTAGGAGGCGGCGTTGACCAGTCCGCTCTCGTGCGACGCTCCGCCGCCGACCAGTTCGACGAAGGACTCGAGCCCGGGCGCCGAGCTGTTGGTGACCTTCTTCGCGCTCCAGAAGTACGAGTCCTCGTCCTGGTGCATGTCGTAGAACGCCACCAGGAAGTCGTGGAAGAGCGAGTACTCGTGCCGGTACCGCGCCTCGTACTCCTCGAAGCACTGCGTCTCGTCGAACTCCTTGGCCAGCGTCGAGTTGATGGAGCGGGCGGCCAGCAGACCGCTGTAGGTGGCGAGGTGCACGCCGGAGGAGAACACCGGGTCGATGAAGCACGCCGCGTCGCCCACCAGCACCATGCCGGGGCGCCAGAACTTCTCCTGGCAGTACGAGTAGTCCTTGCGGACCCGGACCTCGCCGTAGGGTCCGCTCTCCACCCGGCGGGCCTCGGACAGGAAGTCCGCGATGAGCGGACATTCGTCGATCAGGCCCAGCAGGGCCTTCTCCCGGTCCCCCTGCACGCGCTCCAGGGCGTCGCGCCGCAGTACCGCGCCCACGCTGGTGAGCTTGTCGGTGAGCGGGATGTACCAGAACCAGCCGGCGTCGAAGGCCGCGCAGAGGATGTTGCCGGAGTTGGGGGCGGGGAGCCGCTTACCGCCCTCGAAGTAGCCGAAGAGGGCGATGTTCTTGAAGAAGTCCGAGTAGTGCCTGCTGCCGCCGATCCGGCTCTGGATGCGGCTCTTGTTGCCCGAGGCGTCCACGACGAAGCGGCTGCGCACCTCGTGCCGGACGCCCTCCGCGTCGGCGTAGAGCACGCCGCAGACCCGGCCGTCCTCCTCGACGACGTCCACCACGGAGCTCTTCTCGCGGACCTCGACACCCTTGGCGCGCGCGTTGTCCAGGAGGATCTGGTCGAACTCCATCCGCTCGACCTGGTAGGCCAGCGAGGTGGGGCCCGAGAAGGTGTCGGAGACGGAGAAGGAGAACGTCCACGGCTCGGGGCTGCTGCCCCAGCGGAAGGTGCCGCCGCGCTTGGGCATGAACGCGGCCTTCTCCAACTCCTCCGAGACACCGAGGAGTCTGCAGATACCGTGCACCGTCGAGGGCAGCAGCGACTCTCCGATCTGGTACCGGGGGAACTCCTCCTTCTCGAGGAGAAGAACACGGTGACCCTGCATGGCCACCAGAGTGGAAACGGTGGAACCGCCCGGCCCACCACCGACGACAACGACATCGAACTCGTGGTCGTTCATGTCATGCATGGCTTTTTCTCCTTCCGTCGTTCATTCACAGGTCAAGGGGTCCGGGCGCGCGGTCAGTCACGCGTGCCGGGGACGAACGAGCGCAGATTCCGTGCGGCGGCGAGATCGGCACAGCCGGCCAGGAGGAGGGCCTCCTCGAGTTCCTGGCGCAGGAGCGACAGCACCTGGGCGACTCCGGCCGCTCCGGCCACGCTCAGCCCCCACAGCACCGGACGTCCGATCAGGACCCCCTCGGCGCCCAGCGCCAGCGCCCGCAGGATGTCGGTGCCGCTGCGGACGCCGCTGTCCATGAGGACCTGGCACCGCCCGCCCACCGCATCGGCCACGCCCGGCAGCGCGGTGACACTGGCCGGCGCGCCGTCGAACTGCCGTCCGCCGTGGTTGGAGACCACCACCGCGTCGGCCCCGAGCCGGACCGCCGTCTGCGCGTCCCGGGGATCGAGGACACCCTTGATCACCAGGGGGAGCCGGGTCTGCTCCCGGATCCACTCCAGGTCGGACCAGCTGAACGTGCGGTCGAAGGCGATGCTCGTGTGCGCGGCCACGGCGGACTCGCTGGGCCGGTGCGTGTGCGCCGCGGAGAGACCGCCGGACTCCAGGTTGGCGCTGCGGATCCAGGAGGGAAGCGTGAACTCGTTGCGCAGGTCACGCAGCCGGCGGCCCATGATCGGGACGTCGACGGTCACCATCAGCGCCTGGCAGCCGACGTTCTCGGCGCGGCGGATGAGCTCGGCCATCCGCCCGCGGTCGTGCAACCAGTAGAGCTGGAACCACAGGTCCGCGCCGACCTCGGCGATCTCCTCCAGCGAGCAGCTGCTGATCGTGCTCACCACGAAGGGCACCCCCGCCGCCAGGGCTCCCTCGGCGGCCGCGCGTTCGCCCTCCGGATGCAGCAGACGCTGGTACGCCATCGGCGCGACGGCGAGCGGCAGCGAGGCCGAGGTACCCGGCAGTCGCGCACCGGTGTCGGTCTCCTTGACGCCCGCCAGCACCCTCGGCATCAGGGACACGCCGTCCAGCGCGGCACGGTTGGCGTCCAGGGTGGTTTCCGTGCCACTGCCTCCGGCGACGAAGTCCCACACCGCCGGCGCCAGGCGTGCGGCGGCCGACTGCCGCAGGTCGTCCACGCACACGGGCTGCGCCGTGGACGTGCCGGCCGTTGCCCCGGACTGCTGTGCCATGAGCCTCAGGCCCCCACTTCGGCACGCTGGCGCTCGACCGCTTCGTAGAGCGCCTTGATGTTCCCGCTGCCGAAGGTGCGCGCACCCATGCGCTCGATGATTTCCATGAAGAACGTGCGCTTCGGGTGGACCGAGGAGGTGAAGATCTGGAACAGCTGGCCGTCGTGGTCCTCGTCGACCAGGATGTCCTTCTCCTGCATCTCGGGCACGGAGTACTTGGACAGGTCGACGGAAAGCAGCCGGTAATAGGCGTCCGGCGTGCTGAGGAAAGGAACTCCCCGCGACTTGAGCAGACCCACCGATTCCACGATGCTGTCCGCGGTGAACGCGATGTGCTGGACGCCGGCGCCGCCGTGGTTCTTCAGGAATCCGTCGATCTGCCCCGGCTCCAGCGAGGTGTCGGGTTCTATCAGGGTGAGCGTGACGGCGCCGGACCGGCTCTGGACCACCTTGGAGTCCATGGCCTGACTGCCGACCGTGATGCGCTCCTCGAAGATCATCTGGAAGTCCAGGACCTTTTCGTAGAACTCCACGGTGGGCGTGAGCTGGCCGGACTCCAGGCAGACGGCGAAGTGGTCGATCTCGCCCAGTCCGCTGTCGAACCGGGCGCCCTGCCCCCGGACCGGCGAGAGGCCCGGAAGCCGCCGTGCGTCGGTGCCGGCCGGACGCTGCACGAAGGTGTGGATCACATCGCCGAAGCCTCTGATCGAGGCCGTGACGAGCCCGTCCCGCTCGGCCGGCGGCGCCACCGGGGCGGCGCCGCGGCGCACTGCCTCGGCGAACAGCCCCGCGGCGTCGGGGGTCCCGAGGGCGATGTCGGCCACTCCGTCACCGTGCTGCGCGACGTAGGCGGCGGCGGGGTGGTCGGCGCCCTGCGCCGACGTGAGGACCAGCCGGATGTCGTTCTTGCCGAGTGCCAGCGAACGGATGGGCGTGGCGGACTGTGCCGGCCCGGAGGATCCGTAGACCTCGAATCCGTAGCCGTCCTCGAACTGCGCCGCGGCCACCTCCGTGTCCTGGACGTAGAACTCGACATGATCGACGAAGAGTCCGTCGAAGACGGACGCGTTCGCATTCGTCATTGTGCTTCACCATCCCGGTCGACTGGGTGGACAGGAGCTGGAGTGCTGGGGCGGCGCAGGTTCACGCCGTGGTGTGCATCTGCTGGACGAGGCTGTGCGGCCTCATGTCGGTCCAGCTCGCGTTGATGTACTCGATGCAGGAGGCGCGGTCGCTGTCGTGGACGACCGTCCAGCCGGCCGGCACCTCGGCAAACTTCGGCCAGAGCGAGTACTGCTTCTCGTCGTTGATCAGCACGAGGTATTCCGCCTCGGGATTCTCGAAAGGATTGGTCATGACCTCGCTCCTTCTGTTCCGTGCGACTGCACAGGGAATTGCTCGTCCTTGACGTACTGAAGGCATGCGGAACTCGCCGTGGCGAAAAAGAGGAAGGATCCCGGGACCTTTTCACGATCCGGAATCGACGGCCCGCGGGGAGATGCGCGCCAGGTTCGTCGCTGTGCACACGATCGCCGCGCCCAGTGGCCCGGCGGCTTCTGCAGCGAGGTTGGCACGCCCCATGGGTGAATTCCAACCGGTGACGGTGGCGTCCAATCCCGGCGTGCTCGTCGGCGCGGGCCCGGCGCGGACCCGGCGCGGGCCGCCGTCACAGCGGCCGGCCCGTCCGACGGACCGACCCGGCGATGCACCGATCCAGCCGTGCGCCGATCCGGCGATGCGGCGATCCCGCGATCCCGCGATCCGGCGATCCGGCGATCAGCCGGGGTGCTGTTGCCGGGGCGCCGGGGTACCGGGACGCAGCTGGGGCGCTGCCGTCGCGCACTCAGGAATGCGCCAGGGTGCGGCGGGAGTGCGGCGGGTGCGTGTCGTCGGCGAAGGCCGCGGTGGAGGGAGCGTCCATCTGCGGCGCTGCCGCAAATGGACACCCCGCACGGCGCGGGCGGACGGAGGCCGGCGGGGAGTGGCCGCTTGAGTCCTGGCCGGTGCGTGCCAATGCGCTGAAGGCGCTGGTCGACGGCGTTTCCCGGGCGCCGGCGATTGGCACCATGCGGCCCCGGCACTTCATGCCGGGGCCAGGTCCTTACGAGCGGAGTGCACGGACGGGAAGCTTTTCCTGTCGCCACCACTGCACGGCCGCCGAACTGGCCCGTCGCCCGGCGACCGACCCCTGCCCCTCCCCTCAGGAGCACCGCCATGCCTCGCGCCGCTGCTGCCGTCACCATCGGTCTTCCGGCACCGTCCGTCCTCGCCGGCGTGGCCGACAGGCGCGTGCCCCATGGAGCCGGATCCGCCCACGTCCCCGTCGACCCGGTGCCCGACGCCGGGTGCGGCCGTGCCTCGGCCCGAGGTGTGGCGGGGCCGGGCGCGGGAGCCGGAGCGGCTGAGCAGGAGACACCGGCATGCTCCCCGTAGTCGTCCGTATGACCCCGCCCCCGCCGGTCGGGGAAGTGGTCTCCACCGCCGCCTCGGTCGAAAGCATGATCTGGGCGGCCGCCTTGCCGCAGGACTGCTTGGAGCACCTGACGGTGGCACGAGGCGACGAGGACCTCAGCATCGTGGTCTTCGTCAGGGCACACGACCTGGCCCACGCCGAGGAGCAGGTCGATCGACTCATGCGACGCACGCTCGGACAGGCTCCGCCGCTGGACGGATGGACCGTCACCGAGTGCACCGCTGCGCATCTCCGGAGGCCGACCCAGTGAGAACGACGGACGCACCGACCGCAGGCACCCGACCCGAGAACCTGATCCGCCCGGCCGCTCGTGGCGCGGAGCCGTCCGAGCCGCAGGGTGTCGAGGTCCCCCTCGACACCCTGACGGTCGGCGAGTCCCCCCGGTCCGCCGGGAAGGACGCGGAACACATCGCCAGGCTGGCGGAGACCGAGGAGCAGCTCCCGCCGATACTGGTGGAGCGCGGCACCCTGCGCGTCATCGACGGGGTGCACCGTCTGGCCGCCGCGCGACTGCGGGGCCGGCGGACCATCTCCGTGCGGTTCTTCGACGGCAGCGCCGACGACGCCTTCCTGCGCGGCGTCGAGGCGAACGTCACGCACGGACTTCCCCTGTCCCAGGCCGACCGGTGCGCGGCCGCGGCGCGGATCGTGGCCACCCATCCGCACCTGTCCGACCGCTCCATCGCCCGGGCCTCGGGCCTGGGCGCCAAGACCGTGGCGTCGATCCGCCGACGTTCCGGCGCGGAGTCCCGGGAGAGCGTGCGGGTCGGCCGGGACGGCCGGGTCCGGCCGCTGAGCAGTGTGGAGGGCCGGCAGCGCGCGGCCGAGGTCCTGGCCGAGAATCCGCAGGCATCGCTGCGCGAGGTGGCCCGGATCGCGGGGGTCTCGCCGATGACGGTGAGCGACGTCCGCAAGCGTCTGGCGGCGGGCCAGGATCCCGGCGGTACGGGTGGGAAGCCCGGCCCGCGGGCCGATGCCGGCGCAACCGCGCCGCGGGAGCGGTCGGCCGGGCACCTCGTCGCGGTCGGCAGCACGGCGGCGCGGCGCGCGCAGCCGCCGGAGGCGGACCCCGCGGCAGTGCTCGAGAAGCTGCTGCGTGATCCCGCCCTGCGTCAGCGGGAGTCGGGTCGTCACCTGCTCCGCCTGCTGCAGCACAACGCCATCGCTCAGAGCATGTGGGCCGACCTGGCCGCCGCCGTACCGCCGCACTCCGGCGATCTGGTGACGCACCTGGCCCGCCGTTACGCGGAGACCTGGACGGAGTTCGCGCAGGAGTTGGGCGAGCGGCTCCAGGACTGCGGCGGTCAGCGGCTGAGCGGGTGAGCCGCGCCCGCTCCCGCAGCGCGGCCTCCCACCGTCCTGCCTGCCCTGCGGACCGGCCCGAACCGCCCGGAAGTCCGCGTCGCCGGTCCTGCTGAACCTCGTGCGAGCTCTACCCCGGAAGAGGGTGTTTGGTAATGCGTGCTGCAGATGCTGTCGTCCTTGCTGGAAGTCGGTCCCTCGGGCCGAGCGCGGCGTCGACCGGTGGGTCGGTGCAGGCGGCCTTCGCGGCCCAGGCGTTGCGGACGCCGGACGTGGTGGCGGTGCGGTGTGCCGGACGGGAGCTCCCGTACCGGGAGTTGGACGAGCGGGCGAACCGGCTGGCGCACCGGCTGGTGGGCGCCGGGGTGGGTCCGGAGGCGCCGGTGGCGGTGCTGATGGAACGCTCGGTGGACCTGGTCGTCGCGCTGCTGGCGGTGCTGAAGGCCGGGGCGTTCTACCTCCCGCTGCACAGCGGGAGTCCGCTGGAGCGGATGCAGTGGATCGTGGACGAGACGTCCGCGCCGGTGCTCCTCACGGACGCGGCGATGCGCGGCCGCAGCCTGCCCTCCGCCCCGACGGTCGTGGTGGTGGACGAGGACACGGCACTTGCCGGCCTGCCGGTGGTGGACCCTCAAGTCGACTCGCAGCCTGAGCAGTTGGCGTACGTGATGTACACCTCCGGCTCCACCGGCCGCCCCAAGGGCGTCGCGGTCACCCACCGCGATGTTCTGGACCTGGCCGGGGACAGCATGTTCACCGAACCCGGTGCGCACGAGCGGGTGCTGATGGTGGCCCCGTACGCGTTCGATCCCTCGACGTACGAACTGTGGGTCCCGCTGCTGCACGGCGGGCGGACGGTCGTCACGCCGGAAGGTGACCTGAGCGTGGCGACGCTGGCCCGCCTGATCGCCGAGGAGGAGATCACCGGACTGCAGGTGACGGCCGGCCTGTTCCGCGTCATGGCGGAGGAGGCCCCCGGCTGCTTCGCCGGTGTGCATGAGGTGATCACCGGCGGCGACGTCATCTCCCCGACCGCCGTCCGACGAGTCCTGGAGCACTGCCCCCACACCGTGGTCCGATCGACGTACGGCCCGACGGAGACCACCCTCTTCGCGAGCCAGGCTCCTTGGACCAGGCCCGACGACGTACCGGCGCCGATACCGGTCGGGCGCCCGCTGGACGGCATGCGCGCCCACATCCTCGACGAGGAGCTGTCCCCGGTGCCGGCCGGCGTGGCAGGAGAGCTGTACCTCGCGGGCGCGGGTCTGGCCCGTGGCTACCACGGACGTCCCGACCTGACCGCCGACCGCTTCGTGGCCGACCCCTTCGGCCCGGCCGGCAGCCGCATGTACCGCACCGGCGACCTCGCCCGCTGGACCCCGGACGGGCTGCTGGAGTTCGTGGGCCGGGCCGACGACCAGGTCAAGATCCGCGGCTTCCGCGTCGAACTCGGGGAGATCGAGACGGTGTTGAGCGGTCTGCCGGAGCTGTCGCAGGTCACGGTGGTCGCCAGGGAGGACCAGCCGGGTGACAAGCGGCTGGTGGCGTACGTGGTCACCGAGCCGGGACGCGGCACCGACCTGGATACCGAGGCCCTGCACACCCACACGGCCGGCCTGCTGCCGGAGTACATGGTGCCCTCGGCGTTCGTGGTCCTCGACCAGCTTCCGCTGACCACCAACGGCAAGGTCGACTACCGGGCCCTGCCCGCCCCCCACCTGCCCGCTGCCGGGACCGGGCGCACCGCCCGCACTCCGCGGGAGGAGACCCTCTGCGGCCTGTTCGCCGACATCCTCGGGCTGCCGGCCGTGAGCATCGACGACGACTTCTTCGCCCTCGGCGGGCACTCCCTCCTCGCCACCCGCCTGGTCAGCCGCATCCGCACCACCCTGGGCGTCGAGCTGCCGGTGCGGGCCCTCTTCGAGGCCCCCACCGTCGCCGCACTCGCCCAGAAGGTCACCGAGGCGGACCCGGCCAGGGCCGCGCTGACCGCCACCGACCGGCCCGAGCGGATACCGCTGTCCCCGGCGCAGAACCGCCTCTGGTTCCTCAACAAGCTGGAGAGGACGAGCGCCACCTACGTCCTCCCCTACGCCGTGCGACTGTCCGGGGCCCTCGACCGGGCGGCCCTGGAGGCGGCGATCGCCGATGTGGTCGGCCGGCACGAGAGCCTGCGGACGGTCTTCCCCGAGGTCGACGGGCAGCCCCGGCAGCGCATTCTGGAGCCCGACCAGATCCGCCTCGAGCTTCCCGTGAGGGAGGTCGAAGCATCTGATCTCGACGAGGCGCTGCGGTCCGCCGGTGACACCGCCTTCGACGTCACGGTCGATCTCCCGCTGCGGGCGATCCTGTTCGCCGCCGGCCCGGACCACCACGTCCTGCTCCTGCTGCAGCACCACATCGGCAGCGACGGCTGGTCACTGGCTCCGCTGGCCCGGGACATCAGCCTCGCCTACACCGCGCGATGCGCGGGTACCGCACCGGCCTGGTCACCGCTGCCCGTGCAGTACGCGGACTACGCCCTGTGGCTGCGGGAGTTGCTGGGGAGTGAGGACGATGCCGGTTCTCTGGCGAGCAGGCAGCTGGCCTACTGGAAGCAGACCCTCGACGGGATTCCCGACCAGCTCGAGCTGCCCTTCGACCGGCCCCGCCCGAAGACCGCCGACCACCGCGGCGACACCGTCCCCCTCCACG
>NZ_JBRIOU010000029.1:0-1296 GCF_053474865.1 Streptomyces sp. CO7 | reverse complement strand
GCACCGCCCCCACCACCCGCGGCATCCCGAACCGTTCCTTGAAGAAGACCGCCCCGATCGCCGCCCCCACGATGATCGAGGACTCCCGCAGCGCCGCGATCGGCGCCATCGCCCCCCGCGTCTGCGCCCACAGCACCAGCCCGTACGCCGCCACCGACAGGCCCGCGCCGAGCAGCCCCAGCCCCGCGTGCGGCCGCAGCACCGTGAGCGTCCGCCCGCGCAGCCGGTACACGGCGTACAGCGGAACACCGAGTCCGCCCAGCGCCATCAGGTACGCGGTGTACCCGGGCGCCGAGCCCGCCGCCCGTACGCCCAGCCCGTCGACCACGGTGTACGCCGCGATGGCGAGACCCGTCGCGAACGCCGCGCCGATCGCCGCCCGGTCCGGCCGCTTCCCCCGCAGCCCCCACAGGGCGACGGCGGTCAGGCCCAGGCAGGACACGGCCACGCCCGCCATCGCCCAGCCGTCCGGGACCTCGTCGGCGAGGACGGCCGCCAGCACCGTCACCACCAGGGGCGCGGTGCCCCGGGCGATCGGGTAGGCCTGGCCGAAGTCGCCCAGCTCGAACGAGCGCATCAGCAGCGCGTAGTAGACGACGTGCAGGACGCCGGAACCCAGCAGGTAGGGCCAGGCCCCGGCCGCCGGGACGGGCACGAGGGGCATCGCGGCGACGCCGATCAGCGCCCCGCCCCCGGCGATCAGGGTGAAGCCGGTCAGCTTGTCGGTGATCTTGTGGGCCAGCGCGTTCCACGAGGCGTGCGCGACGGCGGCCAGCACCACCGCCGCCACGACCAGAGGCGTCACGCGCCCGCCCCGGCGGCCCGCTCGCGGACGTCGACGACCGTCGCGCCGGCCAGCGCGACCAGGTCCCCGGGGGCGACGGGGAAGACGCTGTGCGGCGTGCCCGCCGCGGCCCACACCACCCGGTGGTCCAGCAGCGACCGGTCGGCGAGTACCCGGGTCCGCGTCAGGTGCCCGAACGGCGGCACACCCCCGATGGCGTAACCGGTGGCCTGACGCACGACCGCGGCCGGGGCCCGCGTCACCTCCTTCGCGTCCAGCTCCCGCCGCACCGCCTCCACGTCGACCCGCCCGGCCCCGTCCATGAGGACGAGGACCGGCTCGGAGTCGGCGGCGAAGATCAGCGACTTGCAGATCTGGGAGAGCTCGCAGCCGACCGCCGCAGCCGCCTCCGCCGCGGTCCGCACCGCGTCCGGGTAGCGGCGGACGCCCCTCAGCAGCGCCTCCAGCCCTTGTTCCCGCAGCGCGGCCGCGAACCGGGGGTGGGCGGCGTC
>NZ_JBRIOU010000028.1:0-1311 GCF_053474865.1 Streptomyces sp. CO7 | reverse complement strand
GGACCGGTGACGGGGTCCGCCCGGCGGCGTGGGGGAAGGTCAGGCATCCCGCGCGGCCGTCAGCTCCTCGATGTGCGCGGCCAGGTCGCGCAGCCGCGGATGGGCGTACACGGCCTTCACCGGCAGGGCCAGGGACAGTTCCGCCCGCACCCGGGAGACCAGCTTGATGGCGAGCAGGGAGTGCCCGCCCAGCTTGAAGAAGTTGTCGTCCGGGCCGATCGACCCGGCGCCCAGGACCTGCCCCCACACCCTGGCGATCAGCTCCTCCGCGCGGCCGCGCGGGCCGTCACCGCCGTCCGCGGTGGCGCCGGAGGCGGCCCGCGTCTCGACGCGGGCGGGCAGCGCGGACCGGTCGAGCTTGCCGCTGGGCGTCGTCGCGAACCGGTCCACGGCGACGAACGCGGACGGCACCATGTAGGACGGCAGCACCCGTGCCAGCCGTGCCCGCAGCTCCTGCGCGTCGCCGCCGCGGTGGTAGGCGATCAGGGCCGGTTCGCCGCCGGCGTCCTCGCCGAGGATCACGGCGGCCTCGGCGACGCCGTCCACGCGGGTGAGGGCGGCCTCGATCTCCGGGAGTTCGACGCGGTGGCCGCGCACCTTGACCTGGCCGTCGGCGCGGCCGAGGTAGACCAGCCGGCCGTCGGGAAGCAGCCGGCAGCGGTCACCGGTGCGGTACATGCGGGATCCGGGGACGCCCGAGGGGGAGGCGACGAAGCGCTCCGCGGTCAGGACCGGCCGTCTCCGGTAGCCGCGGCCCACCCGCGGCCCCGCCAGGTGGAGTTCGCCGGTCCCGCCCGGCCCGACGGGGGCCAGGTTCTCGTCCAGCAGCAGCATCCGCAGGCCCGGCAGGACGGTCCCCAGGTGGGGTTCGCCGGGCTCGTCGATCCAGCCGGCGGTGGCGTCGACGGTGCACTCGGTGGGGCCGTACAGGTTGACCGCGCGCAGCAGACCGGACCGGTGGGCGGCGGCCAGCCGGTCCCACAGCGACGGGCTGACCGCCTCGCCGCCGACCAGCAGGGTCAGCGGACGGGGACCGCCGTCGGCGGTGAGCAGTCCGAGCAGCGGGTCGGCGTGCGAGGGGGTGATGTCGAGGTCGGTGAGGGCCAGTTCGTCGACGAACGCGGCCAGCAGCGCCGGGTCACGGCGGGTCTCCTCGTCGATCATGACGAGGGTGTCGCCACGGCACAGCCGCACCCACTGCTGCACGGACGCGTCGAACGACGGGGAGGCGTTCCAGCCGACCCGGCGGCCCTCACCCGCGGCGACGCCCGCCTCCTCCAGCTCCCGCAGCAGCAGGGAGACGGCGCCGCG
>NZ_JBRIOU010000027.1:0-1319 GCF_053474865.1 Streptomyces sp. CO7 | reverse complement strand
GGCCGGTCGTGACCGGCGGCGCTCGCGCCCGGGTCGAGCAGGCGGGCGGGGGTCGTGCCGAGGGCTTCCGCGACGTGTCCCAGGGTGCGCACGGTCGGGTTGGCCGCTCCGGACTCCATCTGGGAGATGTAGGCGGGCGATACGCCGGCCTTGGCCGCCACCGTGCTGAGGGTGTCGCACCGTTCCCGTCGTGCTCTGAGCACCGAGGCCCCCAGCACGGCCAGGACGTCGAGCCCTTCGGGCTCGCTGGGAGGGGTGGGCGGGGCGGGGTCCGGTTCGGGAGCGCTCTTTTCGCTCACGCCGCCTCCCTGGAGATCGTGCGCCTGGAGGCGAATCCGACCGCAAGTTCTTCTGCGGTTGTACGTCTTGACGACATCATGTGGCGACAGTAAGACTCAGTCATCGCTTAGTTCAAGCCATCTGCAGCGCACTTTTACTGTCAGTTGAGTTCCTGGTCCGGAGAAGTGAAGGAGAAGAAGCCGTGTCCCGAACCCGGCGGACGCTGAACCCGTCCTCCGCCCTCGACCTGCTCCGGGCGGCGGCCGACCGGTGCGGACCCGCTGCGCAACGGCTGGTGGAGGTCGTCGCCGAGGGCTACCCCGCCTCACTGGAACGTCGACCGGGCCAGCTGCTGCGGTCGGCCGGTGCGAGTGCGGCCGATCTCGACACCCTTCTGGCCACCGCCGGTTTCGCCTCGACCGACGATCTTCGCCGTCTGGCCGAGCGCGAGAACGGTGTCCGGCTCTCCACCCCCGACCTGCGGTTCACCAGCCGTGAGCCGAACGCCGAACCGCAGGAGCGGTCGGCGCTGCGCCGGATGATCGCCGAGGAGGAGGCCAACCTTCACCGCACCCTGGCCGACCTCCAGGCCAACGGCGGACTCGAACTGGCCGCCTCCGCCCTGCTCGGCGCCCGGCGCCGGTGGATCCTCGGCGACCTCAAGTCCGGCGGGTACGCCTCGCTGCTGGCCACCGATCTGACCAGCAGCCTGCGTGACGTCACCCTCGTCCAGCCGGGCACCGGGCCCGCCGTCAACGCCATCAGCGACGCGCACGCCAACGACGCACTGGTGGTGTTCAGCTTCCGCAACTACAGCGACCTCACGGTGGCGGTGGCCCGCGAGTTCCAGGCACTGGGCGCCACCGTGATCGCGCTGACCGACAGCTACTCCAGTCCCGTCTGCGTCCATGCCACGCACGTGCTGGCCGTGGACACCCGCAGCGAGTCACCCCACCACTCCCCCACCGCGGTGACCGCCACCGCGCACGTACTCGCGGCGCTGGCGACGGCGGGCGCCAAGGGTGCGGCTCGGCGCGGGC
>NZ_JBRIOU010000026.1:0-1322 GCF_053474865.1 Streptomyces sp. CO7 | reverse complement strand
GCGGTGCGGCCGTCAGGTCCACCGGGTCGCCCGGTGCGGCGGCGACGGCCCGCCGGGTCACCACCACCACGGGGCGCTCCACCCCGTCCGCCGGACCGTCCCCTTCCTCGTCGGCGAGCGTGTCCCGCAGGCGGGCGAGCAGCGCGTTCACCGAGCCGGCGACGGCCTCGGGGACGGCGCCTTCCCGCACGGCGGGGGCGTCCAGCACGTCCAGCGGCTGCCCGGCCGCCCCCTCGTCGGGCTCGGGAAGGGGCAGTTCGTTCCACTCCAGCTCGTACAGCGACCGGACCGCCCCGGCCGTGCGTCGCGCGGACGGCAGGTGTTCCGGGGCGGCGGGCCGCAGCACCAGCGACTCGGCGACGGCGACGACGGCGCCGGCCGGGTCGGCGACGGACAGCCGCACGGAGTCGTCCCCGTCGGGCCCCGGAGCCACCGCGACCCGCAGGGCCGTCGCCCCGGCGGCCGCCAGGCCCACTCCGCTCCAGCTGAACGGCAGCCGTACGCCCTCACCGAGGAAGTCGCCCAGGGCCATGGTGTGCAGCGCCGAGTCGAGCAGCGCCGGATGGAGCGCGAACCGGGCGGCCTCGTCGTGGTACCGGCCCTCGAGCGCCACCTCGGCGTACACGGTGTCGCCCGACCGCCAGGCGGCGGTGAGGTTCCGGAAGGCGGGCCCGTACTCGTAGCCCAGCTCCGCCAGCCGGTCGTAGAGGTCGGCCACCTCCAGCGGGTCGGAGTCCGCGGGTGGCCAGGAGACGGCCCATCCGGCGGCCGGCACCGGCCGGGCCACCGGGTCCACCGTTCCCGTGGCGTGCCGCGTCCACGCCGTGTCCTGGCCTTCCTCGTCGGGCCGGGAGTGCACGGCGACCCGGCGTCCGCCGTCCTCGTCGGCGGCCTCGACCGTCACCTGGACCCGCACCGCGCCCCGCTCGGGGAGCAACAGCGGGGTCTCCAGCGTCAGTTCGTCGACCCGGTTGCCGCCGGCCGCCTGGGCCGCCTGCACGGCGAACTCCAGCAGCGCGGTGCCCGGCACCAGCACGGTGCCGTCGACGGCGTGGTCGGCGAGCCAGCCGAGCGACCGCGTGGACAGCCGGCCGCTCAGCACGACGGTGTCCGTCTCCGCGAGCGCGGTCGCCGTCGACAGGACGGGGTGCTCCGTCGTGTCCAGTCCGAGGTGCCCCGCGTCGGTGTGCGCCGCGGGACCCTCCAGCCAGTAGCGGTCGTGCTGGAAGGGGTAGGTGGGCAGGTCGGTCGGCGGCGCGGTGGCGGGTGCCGGGAGGTGCCAGTCGGTGGGGTGGCCGTGGGTGTGCAGGTGGGCGAGGGAC
>NZ_JBRIOU010000025.1:0-1332 GCF_053474865.1 Streptomyces sp. CO7 | reverse complement strand
GGGGTGACCGGGATGTGTGCTTGATCACCCGCGCTCCCAGGGAGCCCCTGGTGGCGGCGCGGGCGCGACCGGGGCCTGCCCCCTCGGCCCCCGAAATCGCGGGCCCGGCGGCGACGGTGCCCGTCCGGGGCCGCGCGGCAGCACTGTCGACCGCCGCGGTCCGCGCCCCGGCGCCGCCCTCACCGAGGCCGTGCCACGACGGCGCCCGTCATCGCCGCGGAGGTGTGACGGCGGTGCTCCGCACCCCCGCGCCCACGAGGCAGTGCACCCTTCATCGGCGCCCGCCCGACATCGCGGCCTTCCACGCTCGGGGCCGTGCCACGACGGCGCCCGTCATCGCCGCGGAGGTGTGACGGCGGTGCTCCGCACCCCTGCGCCCACGCGGCAGCGCACCCGTCCTCGGCGCCCGCGGGGTATCGCGGCCTTCCACGCCCGGGGCTGTGTGACGGCGGTGCCCGTCTTCGCCGCGGAGGTGTGACGGCGGTGTCCCGCATCGCCGCGCCCACGCGGCAGCGCACCCGTCCTCGGCGCCCGCGCGGTATCGGTCCTCCATACCCGGGGCCGTGCACCGGCGGTGTCCTGCTGTCGCGGCCGTGCGGCGCCGCCGTGCACCGCGGCGGCCGCGCGACGGCGGTGCCCTCCACGGTCGTGGACGTGCCGCGGCGGTGTCCTGCACGGTCGCGGTAGGGCGGCCGTGGCCGTGCACCGCGGTGGCCACGCCCCTCACCCCGTCGGGCGGCCGGCCTCCAGTCGTAGTCGGCGTCCCTCGAAACGGCGGGTGAACATGCGGTCATGGCTGACGACCACCAGCGCCCCCGGCCACTCCGCCAGCGCCTCCTCCAGGTCCTCGACCAGGCCGGGGGAGAGATGGTTGGTGGGCTCGTCCAGCAGCAGCAGACCCGCCGGCTCGCGCAGCACCCGCGCCAGCCCCAGCCGCCGCGCCTGCCCCACGGAGAGATCGCCCGCCGCCGTCCCCAGGGCCGACGGCGCGAAGAGTCCCAGGGACAGCAGCGCGTCGCGGTGCTCCTCCGGCTCCCCGGGCAGCCCTTCGGCGTAGGCGGCGAGCAGGCTGCGCCGCGGGTGGGTCAGGACGGTCTCCTGCGGCAGCCATGCGGTCCGCGCGGTACGGCGGACCTCACCCCGCTCGGGCGCCAGATCCCCCGCCAGCACCCGCAGCAGTGTGCTCTTGCCCGCGCCGTTCGGGCCGGTGACCAGCAGACGCTCACCCGGCCCGACCGCGAGGGCGCCGACCTCCAGCCGGCCCGCGACCCGTACGCCCAACAGTTCGGCCACCGGCTCGGGGTCGGGCAGCGCCTCGGCGGAGAGGGGGCC
>NZ_JBRIOU010000024.1:0-1377 GCF_053474865.1 Streptomyces sp. CO7 | reverse complement strand
GGGCCTTCGCGGTGACCCGGGGGCCTTCGCGGTGTCCCGGGGCGGGGAGTGCCGTGCGGTGGCTGGTGCTGTGCACCCCTGCGGGCAATCGTGCCGCTGGGGCGGCACGGGTGGGCGCAGGACCTCACGTCCTCGCCGGACCGGCTCGCTCCGCGCCGCACAAGCCCTCCGGGAAGGGGGCGGGGCGGGGGATAAAACGGTGCTGCCCGCGGGGGCTCGGCCCTGTGCCCGCGCTGCCGTGCAGCCGCGCTGCCGTGCAGCCGCGCTGCCGTGCGGGTCACGTGCTCGCGGTGCCGTCGACTTGGGCACGGTAAGAAAGCCGCTCGCGGCGGAGGCCAGGGCCTGCGCCGCCCGTGCCGCCGCACCCTGGGGGCCGGCCGTCCACATGCGGTGCAGGAGACCGCACGGCGGCGGGCACGGCCCCAGCAGCAGGCACGGCAGGGGCACGGCAGGCACGCCTGTCCGCCGGAGGGGGCGAAGGCGGCGTGGCCGGCCCGGAGAGCCCGGGCCCTCGGCAGAACGGCGGCCAGGGGCGGGCGGAGAGACACACGCCGCGCCCCGGACACCCCCGTCAGCCGTTGAGCGCGGCCAGCTCCTTCGCCGCCTCCGTGAGGTCCTTCGCCGTGTCGATGGCCCGCCAGTACGCCCCCTGCGGAATGGAGTACCCCGCCAGCCGCCGCTCCCGCGCGAGCTGCGGGAACGTGCTCCGCTCGTGGTCCCCCCGCTCCGGGAGCTGCTCGGCGAACTGCGGCGAGAACACGTACACACCCGCGTTGATCTCGACCGTCGACGGCGGCGCCTCGATGAAGTCGCTGATGTACCCGAACCCGTCGGTCCGCACCGCCCCCCACGGCAGCCGCGGCCGCGCCAGCGCCAGCGTCGCCGTGGCCCCGCGCCCGGTGTGGAAGTCCGCCATGTCCCGCAGCGAGAACCGCGTCCAGATGTCACCGTTGGTGGCGTACCAGGACCGGTCGGGGTGCGGCAGGTGCGCCGCCGCGTACTTGAGACCGCCACCGCGACCCAGCGGCTCCGGCTCCACGACGGTGGTGACCCGCGCCGGCAGGTCGGCGCCCTCCAGCCACTTCTCCAGCACCTCGGCGAGGTGCCCGCAGCTGACGACCACGTCGGTCACGCCCTCCTGGGCGAGCCAGGCGATCTGGTGGCCGATGATCGGCGTACCGGTGCCGGGGATCTCCACCATCGGCTTGGGCCGGTCGTCGGTGTACGGGCGCAGGCGGGAGCCCTGGCCACCGGCCAGGATGACGGCCTGGACGGGGCGCGCGGCGGCGTTCGGATCGGTCATGGACCGCACTGTACGTGCGCCCCGCGCGCCACAGGACGAGGAGGGTGGAAATGCGGCGGGCCCCATGCCCCGCC
>NZ_JBRIOU010000023.1:0-1392 GCF_053474865.1 Streptomyces sp. CO7 | reverse complement strand
GGTCTCGCCCCGCCAGTAGCCGGCGGATGTCGCCGACCGCTACCGCGCCGCCGGCCAGGTCGGCGCGTCGACGCCGGGCGTGGTGGCGGGCTGCGCGGTGGCGGGCTGACGGGCGTCGGTCTCGGTGCTCACAGAGCGGCTCCCACGGCGTTCAGGAAGGTACGGAACTTGGCGGCGGTCTCGGCGGTCTCCGCCTCGGCGGAGGACGCCCCCACGATGCCCGCCCCGGCGAACAGGCGCAGCAGCGCGCCCTCGGCCTCCGCGCAGCGGATGGTGACCACCCACTCGCCGTCGCCGGAGGCGTCCTGCCAGCCGACCATGCCGGTGTAGGCGCCACGGTCGAAGGGCTCGTAACCGGCGATCACCTCGCGGGCCAGGCCGGTGGGGGTGCCGCAGACCGCGGGCGTCGGGTGCAGCGCGGAGGCCAGGTCGAGGGCGGTGGTCTCCGGGTCGGCCAGCTCGCCGGTGACGGTGGTGGACAGGTGCCACATGGCCGCCGTGTTGACCAGGGTGGGGCGCCCGGGCACCTCGATGCGGGAGCAGAACGGGGCCAGCGCCTCGCGTACCGCCTCCACCACCACGGCGTGCTCGTGCAGGTCCTTCGGGGACTCCAGCAGGCTGTGGGCGCGCCGGACGTCCTCGGCGAGGTCGGTGGAGCGCGGCAGCGAACCGGCCAGCGGGTTCGCGGTCAGGGTGGTGCCGCGGCGGGAGACCAGCAGTTCGGGGCTGGCGCCGATCAGGGTGCGGCGCGGACCGGTGGGCACCGCGAAGGTGTAACCGCCGGGGTCGCGGCGGGCCAGCCGGCGCAGCATCAGCGGGAGGTCCGGCTCCTGACCGCAGGTCAGTTCCAGCGTGCGGGCCAGCACGACCTTGTCGAACTCCCCGGCGCGGATGCGGGCCGCGGCGTCGGCGACCGCCCGGCCGTACTCGGCGCCCGAGGGCACCTCGCGCACCTGCCAGTCCCGGCGCGGCCCGTCGGCCACCGGCAGGGCGATCAGCGGGTCCTCGACCAGCGCGGGCGCGGTGCGCAGCGAGGCGGGCACCGCCAGGGAGGGCGGCGCGTCCGGGGAGAACGGCACCGAGCCCATGACCACCGCGCCGGGGTCCCCGGTGCGCTCCGGGGCGTCGGCGAGGACCTCGCGGACGCGCTCGGTCAGCGGACGGGCGTCGTGCGGGACGCGGGCCGCGACGCCCTCGCCGAGCAGGGTGCGGTGCGGGGTGGCGAGGAAGCGGTCGCCGGGACGGTAGGCGTCCAGCAGCGCGGTCGCCGCGCCGAGGACGGCGGGCGGAGCGGGAAGGACCGTGGACTCTCGCAGGGGGGCGGTCATCACTTCTCCAGTTCGTCGGACGGGGGCGGGCGAGCCCTCGCTGGGCCCCCGGTGCGTGTGGGGG
>NZ_JBRIOU010000022.1:0-1398 GCF_053474865.1 Streptomyces sp. CO7 | reverse complement strand
GCCCTGGACGGCCCCATCCACCGGCCCGCCCACGACGGCCTGCCCCTGCCGGCCTGAGGCAGGGCGCCCGCCCGGCCTCGTCGCGGCCCTCGCGTCCACCCGCGCAGGGGCTCGGTTCCGCAGGGACGCCCGCCGGTCCTGCCGATCTCACCGCGGTGGCCGGTCAGGCGTCGTCGCGCCAGGGGCCGTCCGGTGTCAGCGTGGCGAGCACGGTGGCCAGTTGAGGCGGCTCGACCGGGTCGGGGAGCGAGCCCAGGTCCGGCCAGGCCACCCAGGTGTGGGTGTCCAGGCTGGTCAGCTCGTAGGGGAGCAGGCCGGTCCTCACCAGCGCGGGGCGCTCCTCGGCGAACCGCGCGACGAAGAAGTGCTCCGTCCCGACGTACCGCTTGCCGCCCCACACCACGTCACGGTCGAGCGGCACCGACCGGTCGAGGACGGCGGCCGGGTCGAGTCCCGTCTCCTCGGCCAGTTCGCGGCGGGCCGCGGTCAACGGCGTCTCGCCCGGCTCGACCCCGCCCCCCGGCGGCTCCCAGAGGTGCGTCCCGTCGACCGGGTCGCGCCAGCGCATGAGCAGCAGGCGTCCGGCGGCGTCCAGACAGAGGATCCGGGCAGCCACCCGGTGCGTCGTCTCCACGCCGCGACCGTATGCGCCGCCCGCGAGGGGCCGGACCGCGGCCCCCTGATCCGCGGGCGGCGCCCGCGGTCCTACCCGGCCGCGATCCGCACGCTCTCACCCGGCTTCGGCAGCCGCAGCCGGCCGGAGAGCCCCGCCGCCGCGAACGCCTCGGTCAGGCAGTCGCCGCCCTCGCTGAAGTGCTGCCAGTGCTCGAAGTGGAGCGGGACCACCTGCCGCGCCCCGAGGATCTCCGCGGCCTGCGCGGCCCAGGCGCTGGAGAGGGTCAGGAAGGCGCCCGGCAGCAGCGGCGTCAGCACCCCGCCCGCGAAGAGCACCGCCACGTCGAAGGGGCCGAACCGCTCCGCGATGCCGCGCACCACGTCCAGCGAGGCGTTGTCCCCGCTCACGTACACCGTGGGCAGCCCGTCGCCGGAGAGCACGAACCCGGTGACCTCGCCGACGAGGTGCTCGGAGCCGTCGGGGCCGTGCTGCGCGGGCACGCCGGTGATCCGCAGCGACCCGCCGTCCGGCCGGGGCAGCTCCACGCTCTCCCCGTCCGCCAGCGCCCGCACCGTGCCGCCGAGCCGCCGCCGCGCGGACTCCGTGGACAGGGTGAGCGGGACTCCGGCGAGGAACGCCCGCCCCGCGTGGTCGAGGTTGTCGGCGTGCTGGTCGTGGGAGAGCAGCACGGCGTCGACGGGGCCGATCTCCGCCGCGCCGACCGCCGGCCCGGCGGTCTTGACCAGGGTGGTGCCGCCCCCGGACGCGGGGTAGTCGCCGGG
>NZ_JBRIOU010000021.1:0-1501 GCF_053474865.1 Streptomyces sp. CO7 | reverse complement strand
GGCCCCGCCTCGTGCCCGTACCACTGCCTCGCCGGGTCTCCGCACCCGTTCCCGCCGCGTGCCCGCAATCCGCACTCCCGCGCTCCCCGCCCTCGCTCCCCTCTCGTCCCGCACTCGCTCCAGTCCTCCGACCCGACAGCCCACAGGAAGCCGGACCCATGACGACCACCTCCGACACCCCGCCCCGAGTCGACTGGCCCCGCATCAGCAGCCTGGTCGCAGGCCAGGCCGCCGTGCAGGGCGGAAGCTACGCCCTGCTCATCGCCATGAGCTGGACCGCCGTCCAGCTCGGCGGATCCGGAGCGGTCACCCTGGTGACCCTGGCCGCCACCCTGCCCCGCGTCCTCACCCTCCTCTTCGGAGGCGCCCTCACCGACGTCCTGGGCCCGCGCGCCCTCCTGCTTCCCGCCACCGGCGCCCGCGTCGCCGTCCTGGCCGTCGGCGCCCTGGTCACCGTGACCACGGACACGCTGTGGCCCCTGGTCGCCATCGCCCTCGTCGAAGGCACCCTCCTCGGGCTGACCGGCTCCGCCTCCGGCGTCCTGCTGCCCCGCCTCGCCCCGGAGGACCAGCTCGGCCGCGCCAACTCCCTGTTCTCGATGGTGGTGCGCCTCGCCCCGATCGCCGGAACCCCCCTCGGCGCCTGGCTGGTCACCGTCGGCGAGCTGCCCGCAGCGATGACGGTCGCCGCGGTGTGCTGTGCCATCTGGCTGCTGTGCGCCGCCCACGTCACGCACGGCATGCCCAGGCCCGAACCCGTCCCCGACGGCCCCTCCCTGCTGCGCCGTTCCGGCGACGGCTTCCGCCTCCTGGCCTCCCACCCGCGGCTGCGCTGGATGTTCATCGCCTGCTTCTGCATCGACGTCGCCTTCCTGTGGCCCGCCGAGGTCGGCCTCCCCATGCGGGCCCACTCGGAGGGCTGGGGCGTCGGAGCCGTCGCCCTGGTCCTGTCCGCCTTCAGCGCCGGCGCCCTGGCCTCCGCCGCCGTCGGCGCGGCCCTGGCCCATCGCATCCCCGCGCTCGCGAAGCTCGTGGTGACCGGCTTCGGTCTCGCCGGCGGCATGGCCGCCATGGCTCTCGTCCCGTCGCCCGCCGTCCTGGCCGGCACCGCCTGCGCCGTCGGCCTCTGCTCCGGCCTCAACGGCCCCGCCCTGGTGACCGCCTACCAGCAGGCCGTTCCGCAGGGCCGCATGGGCGTCGCGATGTCCACCTTCACCCTCTCCGGCATCGGCGCCGCGCCCTTGTCCCTGGCCCTGTTCTCCGCCGTCTCCACCCAGCTCGGGCCGACCCGGACGTGGCTGGTCTGCGCCGGCCTCGTCGCCCTCTCCCCGATCGCCGCCGCCCTCGCCTTCCGCAGCCCCGTCACGCCCGCCGAGGCGCCGGCCGAGGCACCCGCCAAGGCGCCCGTCGAGGCGCCCCGCTCCGACCGCACCCGCACCGCACCGGAGCCCACCGTCACTTCCGTGTGAGGCAGACATGTCCCTCCTTGACCACCCCGTGC
>NZ_JBRIOU010000020.1:0-1501 GCF_053474865.1 Streptomyces sp. CO7 | reverse complement strand
TCCCACAGGTGGACGCGACGGGCCGGGGTGTCCCGGCTCCGCCGCGTCCACCTGTGGGACCGCCCACCGACGGCGAGGGTTGCCCGGCAGGTTCAGGAGGCGCAGACGGGCACGCCCGGGAGCTGGTTGTCCGGGGAGCTGACGTAGATGTTGGTCATCCAGCCGCCGTACTGGGGGAGGTAGGCCCACCACGCGTTCACGTAGGGCGGGACGCTGACCTCCTGGCCGAGCTTCTGGCAGCTCACCAGGACCTCCACGCCGGCCGGCAGCGTCGTCAGCCGGGCGGCGGTGGCCGACGGCTGCTGGCGCACGTTCACCCCGGAGCCCCAGGTGCCGAACCAGGTCCCCGCCGGGCGGACCGCGCCGGGCACGTTCAGGGACCGGGTGAGCCGGTTCACGGCCGAGTAGGCGGTCCCGTACGGGGTGCCGTCGGCGTGCAGGGTGAGGACGGCCACGATGGCGCGGTCGCCGGTGCCCACGGTGCCGGTGGTGTGCAGGGCCTCCCGCGTCAGGTCGACGCCGGCCGCGGCGGGCGCCGCCCCGGACTGCGCCGCCCCGGGCGCGGACGTCGTCGTGGAGCCCTGCTCGGCGGCGAGGGGGACGGTCGTCGACGGCCTGGGCGAGCAGCTGCCGGAGCCGCCGAAGCCGGACCAGCCCTGCTTGACCGCCCACGGCCGCGAGAAGGACCCGGCGATGCCGAAGTGCTGGTCGAAGCCGTCGGTGGCGCAGCGCGTCGACTGCCGCAGGTTGCCCATCACGTAGTCCCGCACCGGCGCGGGCGCGGTGTCCAGCACGTACCGGTAGATCCGCACCGTGTCGGCGGCCGACAGGGACACGTATCCCCAGTAGCTCTCGTACCCGGCGGGCGGGCCGACGGTGTCGGTCAGGCCGAGCTGCGCGGCGGTCCGGTCGATGATCGCGGTCCGGCCGCCCAGGTCCCAGTAGTAGCCGGCCGCGTTGTCGTCGCTGCTGCGGAGCATCGCGTCGATCCGGGTGCGGTCGGCCGAGGGCAGGGTGCGCGGGTCGTGGGTGCGCAGGTGGTCGAGGGCGAGCAGCAGCTTCACCACCGAGGCCGAGCGGAACCGCGCGTTCTCGTTGAGCCGCTCGGTGAAGGTTCCGGTCGTGCGGTCGAAGACGGCCACGCCGGCGGTCACTCCGGCCGGGACGACGACCTGTGCGGCACGGGCCGGCGCTGCGGTGGGGGCCGGCGCGGCGGTGGCGGGCGGGGCCCCGGTCAGGCCCAGGGCGGTCGCCGCCAGGGCGAGGACGGTGAGCGGGCTGCGGAGCCGCCGCGCGCGGTGCGGGCGCGGGGGCGCCGGTCGGCCGGCGGCCGCCGGGCCGTGGCGGAGGGTCGGACGGTTCACGGTGCGTACCCCATTTCGGTCGGGCCGCCGGGCCGGCCGGACGGCGGCAGCACGCTAGGGCCCGCGACGCCCGGGCGGAACGGGTGAGTCGGCCAGGTTCGCGGCCTGCGACCGGGGCGGACCCGCGGACGGGGGCC
>NZ_JBRIOU010000019.1:0-1521 GCF_053474865.1 Streptomyces sp. CO7 | reverse complement strand
CACCTTGGTGACGGCGCCCCCGTCCCCCGTCTCCACGACCACCGCGGCCTCCCGCACACCGGGCAGCGCCGCCAGGACAGCCGTCGCCTCCGCCCGGTCGAGGCTCCGGCCCGCCCACGGGTGGACCTGGCCCGCGACCCCCAGCAGACGGACACGGCCGGCGCCGTCGACCCACGCGCGGAACGAGCCCGGTCCCGGGTCGTCCACCGTCCCGAGCAGGCCCGCGAGCCCACGCGGCAGGGGCCGGCCGGCCGGACCGGTCACCCGGAGGTCCCGGCCGGGCGCTGGGTCGGTCAGCCAGAGGCCGTGGGGGTCGTCGGCCCGCCAGGCACAGGCGCCGAGCCGGCCGAGCACGGGATCGACGACGTCCAGGAGGATCCGTCCGCCCGCCAGGGAGAAGTCGCGGACCGCACCGGTCGGCAGGAACTGCTCGACGGGGCAGTACGCCACCCGCGAGGTGTCCCGCGCGGCGGCCGCCGCGGCCAGCGAGGCGAAGGAGCCACGGGCAGCCGTGTCCGGCGCTCCGCCGTGGGCGGGGGCCGGGGCAGGACCCGGCCCGGCCGGCCGGACGTGCCCGGGGGACAACCGGTGCAGCGGGAGGTCCGGCCGCTCGGTCGCCCGGCCGAGCAGGCGGGCGAAGTCGTGGGTGAGGCGGACCGCGTTCCGCGGGTCCAGACCCGACGCGGCGAAGTCCAGCCGCCCGTACACGGCGTCGCCCTCCCGCCGGAGCTGGAGAATCAGCTCGAAGGACCTGGTGGAGTTGGGCGCGAAGAAGTCCCAGTGACAGTCCAGCCCCGGCACCTGTCCGACGTCGGCGGCCACCGTCGGGTAGGACAGCCCGATCCGGTCGAACGCGCCCTGCCCGACGTCCACCCCGTAACGACGGCGCAGCTCGCGCACCACCCGGCCGAACGGGACACGGCGGTGGCGCCGCACCAGCTCCAGCGCCCGCCCGCAGACCGCCAGCAGGTCGCGGAAGGTCGCCTCCTCGTCCACCTCGATCAGGCACGGCACCACGTTGATCTGCAGCCCGATCCGGTCCCGGGTCTCCGGCACGCTCGTGTCGACCGGCACCCCCACGACGAACCGGGTGTTGCCGTACTCCGCCAGCACCGCGGCGAGGCAGGCCAGCAGCCCGGTGAAGAAGCTCACCCCCGCGCCGGCGGTGAGCGCCCTGAGACGGGCGCAGTCCTCGGCGGGCAGGTCGAACCGGGGGGTCGGACGCACCTGCCCCGCGCCCGGACCGGCGAGGTCGGCCCGGGGCAGCGCCAGGCCGGGCAGGGTCCGCAGGTCGGCGGCCAGCCAGTGCTGCAGCACCGCGCCGAGTTCCTCGTCGATGTCCGGGTGCTCGGGCAGGTCGCACGGGACGCCCGGCGCGAGACCGCCCGGCGAGCGGGCCGCCCCGAGGGCGCTCAGGAACTGGCGGGCGAACACGAACTTGGAACGGCCGTCGAAGGCGATGTGGTGCACCCCCACGACCAGGGTGTGCCGCCGCTCCCCGTGGTGCAGGAGGAAGAAGGA
>NZ_JBRIOU010000018.1:0-1546 GCF_053474865.1 Streptomyces sp. CO7 | reverse complement strand
GGGTGGGGGCGGTGGTCCCCGTACCAGCGACGGGCCGCCGCCGCCTCCTCGCCCGGCGCGGCCGTGAGCGGGACCTCCTCGAACCGGAGCACCTCGGACGCCGGCCGGATCGCCATCCGTGCCTCGGGTCCGTCGACCACCAGGCCGCGCAGCTGAGGGTTGTCCTCGCAGACCCGAAGACACGCGGCCCGGACCTGGGCGGCGGTCACGTCACCGCGCAGGACCACCGACAGGAAGCCGCCGTTGGTCTCCGTCGGGTGCAGCCGCTGTTCGAGCCACATCGACTCCTGGGCGGGGGAGAGCGGGACCAGCACCGCGGGGGCGGCTGCCCCGGACGGGTCAGCCATGGGTCCTCGCCGGCTCCCCGAGTTCGCGCCGCGCCACCTTCCCGTTGGGCGTGAGCGGCAGCTCCGCGACGCCGACGAACCGGGCCGGCACCATGTAGTCCGGCAGCGCGGCCGCACAGGCCTCGCGCAGCGCCGAGGCGTCGAGGGGACCCGCCCCCTCCTCGGGCACCACGTACGCGCGCAGCGCCACGGTCCGCTCCGTCCCGTGCCCCACCACGGCGGCCCGGCGCACGCCGGGGACGCGTGCCAGCACGGCCTCGATCTCCCCCGGTTCCACCCGGTAGCCGCGCACCTTGAGCTGGTCGTCGATGCGGCCGACGAAGTGCAGCAGCCCGTCCCGCAGACGGACCAGGTCGCCGGTCAGGTACACGCGCCGCTCGCCCGCCGACGCGTCGGGCAGCCGCCGGAACCGGGCGGCGGTGCCCTGCGCGTCGCCGAGGTAGCCGACGGCCAGGCAGTCCCCGGCCACCACCAGCTCCGCCTCGTCCCCCTCGGCGAAGGGCGCCAGCACGCCGTCCACGACCCGCAGCAGCTCCGCCGAGGCGACCGGGCCGCCGAGCGGGGGGTGGACCGGCCAGCTCCCCGGGTCGGGGCCGAGACGGTGCTCGGTCACCACATGGGTCTCGCTCGGGCCGTACTGGTTGACCAGACAGGCGTCGAGGCCGCCGAACAGCGCCCGTACCTCCTCGTTGACGACCAGCCGCTCCCCGGCGACCACGACCTCCCGCAGGGCGGGCAGACGGTGCCCGGTCACCGGCACGGCGACGGCCAGCGCGTGCAGCGACGCCACCGGCAGGAAGGCCCGCACCACCGCACGCTTCTCCAGGACCGCCGCGAGCAGGAAGGGGTCGCGGCGGGCCCGGTCGTCGACCACGACCAGGGCGGCCCCCGCGGCCCAGGTCGTCACCAGTTCCTGGAAGGCCACGTCGAAACCGACGGAGGCGGCGTGCGCGGTCGTGGGGGACTGCGGCCAGGGCCAGGTGCGCATGTGCCAGGCGGCGAGGTCCTCCAGGACGACGGGCGGCACCGCCACGCACTTCGGCGTGCCGGTCGAGCCGGAGGTCGCCACCACGTACGCCACGGGCCCGGTCAGGCGGGGACCGACCCCGCAGGGCGCCGCGTCGTGCAGGTCGCGCACCGCGCACCCCGGCCCGTCCGCCGGACGGAGGCCGGGCGGAGGGGCGGCGCCGTCGTGGAGC
>NZ_JBRIOU010000017.1:3347-3602 GCF_053474865.1 Streptomyces sp. CO7 | reverse complement strand
AACGTTGACTACTCGGCCGGTTATCGGGTCGGAGGCTGCTAGTACTGCTCGTCAGAGCGTGGAACGCATGATCTCCGGACGTGAGCCGGTCGGGCACGCTGTTGGGTATCTGAAGGTACGGCCGTCATGGTCGCCTTCAGTGCCGGCCCCAGTGAACTCGGGATGTAATCCCGGGGTGATGGGTGGCTGGTCGTTGTTTGAGAACTGCACAGTGGACGCGAGCATCTGTGGCCAAGTTTTTAAGGGCGCACGGTG
>NZ_JBRIOU010000017.1:0-3247 GCF_053474865.1 Streptomyces sp. CO7 | reverse complement strand
GGTCGCCTTCAGTGCCGGCCCCAGTGAACTCGGGATGTAATCCCGGGGTGATGGGTGGCTGGTCGTTGTTTGAGAACTGCACAGTGGACGCGAGCATCTGTGGCCAAGTTTTTAAGGGCGCACGGTGGATGCCTTGGCACCAGGAACCGATGAAGGACGTGGGAGGCCGCGATAGTCCCCGGGGAGTCGTCAACCAGACTTTGATCCGGGGGTTTCCGAATGGGGAAACCCGGCAGTCGTCATGGGCTGTCACCCACTGCTGAACACATAGGCAGTGTGGAGGGAACGAGGGGAAGTGAAACATCTCAGTACCCTCAGGAAGAGAAAACAACCGTGATTCCGGGAGTAGTGGCGAGCGAAACTGGATTAGGCTAAACCTCAGGCGTGTGAGACCCGGCAGGGGTTGCGTTTGGGGGGTTGTGGGATCTCTCTTTTACGGTCTGCCGGCCGTGAGACGAGTCAGAAACCGTTGATGTAGACGAAGGACATGCGAAAGGTCCGGCGTAGAGGGTAAGACCCCCGTAGTCGAAACGTCAGCGGCTCGTTTGAGAGACACCCAAGTAGCACGGGGCCCGAGAAATCCCGTGTGAATCTGGCGGGACCACCCGCTAAGCCTAAATATTCCCTGGTGACCGATAGCGGATAGTACCGTGAGGGAATGGTGAAAAGTACCGCGGGAGCGGAGTGAAATAGTACCTGAAACCGTGTGCCTACAAGCCGTGGGAGCGTCGGAACAAGGCTTGCCTTGTTCTCGTGACTGCGTGCCTTTTGAAGAATGAGCCTGCGAGTTTGCGGTGTGTTGCGAGGTTAACCCGTGTGGGGAAGCCGTAGCGAAAGCGAGTCCGAATAGGGCGTTTCAGTAGCACGCTCAAGACCCGAAGCGGAGTGATCTAGCCATGGGCAGGTTGAAGCGGAGGTAAGACTTCGTGGAGGACCGAACCCACCAGGGTTGAAAACCTGGGGGATGACCTGTGGTTAGGGGTGAAAGGCCAATCAAACTCCGTGATAGCTGGTTCTCCCCGAAATGCATTTAGGTGCAGCGTCGTGTGTTTCTTGCCGGAGGTAGAGCACTGGATAGGCGATGGGCCCTACCGGGTTACTGACCTTAGCCAAACTCCGAATGCCGGTAAGTGAGAGCGCGGCAGTGAGACTGTGGGGGATAAGCTCCATGGTCGAGAGGGAAACAGCCCAGAGCATCGACTAAGGCCCCTAAGCGTACGCTAAGTGGGAAAGGATGTGGAGTCGCACAGACAACCAGGAGGTTGGCTTAGAAGCAGCCACCCTTGAAAGAGTGCGTAATAGCTCACTGGTCTAGTGATTCCGCGCCGACAATGTAGCGGGGCTCAAGCGTACCGCCGAAGTCGTGTCATTGCGATATATACCCCCAACGGGGATCGTGATGGGTAGGGGAGCGTCGTGTGCCGGGTGAAGCAGCCGCGGAAGCGAGTTGTGGACGGTTCACGAGTGAGAATGCAGGCATGAGTAGCGATACAAACGTGAGAAACGTTTGCGCCGATTGACCAAGGGTTCCTGGGTCAAGCTGATCTGCCCAGGGTAAGTCGGGACCTAAGGCGAGGCCGACAGGCGTAGTCGATGGATAACCGGTTGATATTCCGGTACCCGCTTTGAAGCGCCAAACATTGAATCCAGTGATGCTAAGCCCGTGAAGCCGCCCCTGATCTCTTCGGAGTGAGGGGGAGTGGTGGAGCCGGTGACCCGAGCTGGTAGTAGGTGAGTGATGGGGTGACGCAGGAAGGTAGTCCATCCCGGGCGGTGGTTGTCCCGGGGTAAGGGTGTAGGCCGTGCGGTAGGTAAATCCGTCGCACACTAGGGCTGAGACCTGATGCCGAGCCGATTGTGGTGAAGTGGATGATCCTATGCTGTCGAGAAAAGCCTCTAGCGAGTTTCATGGCGGCCCGTACCCTAAACCGACTCAGGTGGTCAGGTAGAGAATACCGAGGCGTTCGGGTGAACTATGGTTAAGGAACTCGGCAAAATGCCCCCGTAACTTCGGGAGAAGGGGGGCCATTTCCGGTGATGAGCTTCGCGCTCTGAGCTGGGGGTGGCCGCAGAGACCAGCGAGAAGCGACTGTTTACTAAAAACACAGGTCCGTGCGAAGCCGTAAGGCGATGTATACGGACTGACGCCTGCCCGGTGCTGGAACGTTAAGGGGACCGGTTAGCTGGCTTTCGAGCCGGCGAAGCTGAGAACTTAAGCGCCAGTAAACGGCGGTGGTAACTATAACCATCCTAAGGTAGCGAAATTCCTTGTCGGGTAAGTTCCGACCTGCACGAATGGCGTAACGACTTCTCGACTGTCTCAACCATAGGCCCGGTGAAATTGCACTACGAGTAAAGATGCTCGTTTCGCGCAGCAGGACGGAAAGACCCCGGGACCTTTACTACAGTTTGATATTGGTGTTCGGTTCGGCTTGTGTAGGATAGCTGGGAGACTTTGAAGCTCACACGCCAGTGTGGGTGGAGTCGTCGTTGAAATACCAGTCTGGTCGTGCTGGATGTCTAACCTGGGTCCGTGATCCGGATCAGGGACAGTGTCTGATGGGTAGTTTAACTGGGGCGGTTGCCTCCTAAAGAGTAACGGAGGCGCCCAAAGGTTCCCTCAGCCTGGTTGGCAATCAGGTGTTGAGTGTAAGTGCACAAGGGAGCTTGACTGTGAGACCGACGGGTCGAGCAGGGACGAAAGTCGGGACTAGTGATCCGGCGGTGGCTTGTGGAAGCGCCGTCGCTCAACGGATAAAAGGTACCCCGGGGATAACAGGCTGATCTTCCCCAAGAGTCCATATCGACGGGATGGTTTGGCACCTCGATGTCGGCTCGTCGCATCCTGGGGCTGGAGTCGGTCCCAAGGGTTGGGCTGTTCGCCCATTAAAGCGGTACGCGAGCTGGGTTTAGAACGTCGTGAGACAGTTCGGTCCCTATCCGCTGTGCGCGTAGGAGTCTTGAGAAGGGCTGTCCCTAGTACGAGAGGACCGGGACGGACGAACCTCTGGTGTGCCAGTTGTCCTGCCAAGGGCATGGCTGGTTGGCTACGTTCGGGAGGGATAACCGCTGAAAGCATCTAAGCGGGAAGCCTGCTTCGAGATGAGGACTCCCACCCACTTGATGGGGTAAGGCTCCCAGTAGACGACTGGGTTGATAGGCCAGATCTGGAAGCCCGGTAACGGGTGGAGGTGACTGGTACTAATAGGCCGAGGGCTTGTCCTCAGTTGCTCGCGTCCACTGTGTT
>NZ_JBRIOU010000016.1:2276-2441 GCF_053474865.1 Streptomyces sp. CO7 | reverse complement strand
TGATAGAGTCGGAAACGAAGGAAGCGCCCGGAGGAAAGCCCGAGAGGGTCAGTACAAAGGAAGCGTCCGCACCTTGAGAACTCAACAGCGTGCCAAAAGTCAACGCCAGATATGTTGATACCCCGTCCAACCGGTTCCGGTTGGTCGAGGTTCCTTTGAAAAAAC
>NZ_JBRIOU010000016.1:0-455 GCF_053474865.1 Streptomyces sp. CO7 | reverse complement strand
CCCGAAGCCGGTGGCCCAACCCCTTGTGGGAGGGAGCTGTCGAAGGTGGGACTGGCGATTGGGACGAAGTCGTAACAAGGTAGCCGTACCGGAAGGTGCGGCTGGATCACCTCCTTTCTAAGGAGCACTTCTTACCGGACTTCGGTTCGGTCAGAGGCCAGTACATCAGCGAATGTCTGATGCTGGTTGCTCATGGGTGGAACGTTGACTACTCGGCCGGTTATCGGGTCGGAGGCTGCTAGTACTGCTCGTCAGAGCGTGGAACGCATGATCTCCGGACGTGAGCCGGTCGGGCACGCTGTTGGGTATCTGAAGGTACGGCCGTCACGGTCGCCTTCAGTGCCGGCCCCAGTGAACTCGGGATGTAATCCCGGGGTGATGGGTGGCTGGTCGTTGTTTGAGAACTGCACAGTGGACGCGAGCATCTGTGGCCAAGTTTTTAAGGGCGCACGGTG
>NZ_JBRIOU010000015.1:13587-49370 GCF_053474865.1 Streptomyces sp. CO7 | reverse complement strand
GGGTCACCCTGTCCGGCCCCGCTGCTGCTTTCCGGCTGGCGCGGATGTGCGGCCCCCACACGAACTGTCCGCGCCAAGGGATCATCCTCGCCACGCGACCCGCGCCACGGACCGCACTCGACGCCCTCCGCCGACCGGGGGCGTGCGTCCGGTGCCGGGCGAGACGTCGCCGTGCCGTGGGGTGTGTGTGCCGGGTGCCGGGCGGGTGGAAAGCCACCCGCCCGGCAGGCCGTCGACGCGAGGGCGCCGGGGGCCGTCAGATGTCGATGACGCGGTAGGCGATGGTGTAGACGCCACCGGACCCCTCGAGCGAGCGGTACTGGATCTCGGCGCCCGCCTCACTGCCCGTCACCAGCGTCGCACCCAGCTTGTCGTCGCCGCTCGTCGTGTCGTCGTCCCACAGCGTCATGGTGCGCGCCTGCTGCTTGCCCAGGACGAGGGCCGCGTTGCCGTTGCCATCGGTCATCGACCGGACGTAACCCGGGCCCATCGTCTGGTACTTCAGGCTCCCCGGCCACACCTTGACGGCGTTTCCGTTGGCGTCGGTGACCTTCAGGTAGGCCTCGTCGTGATCGCCTTCGCTCTGCTGGTGACAGGTCAGCTCCAGCAGTTCGATGCGGACGTAGTCGATCGGCTCGGCCTGGGCCGCCGCGGCGAATCCGGCGACGCTGCCCAGCGAGAGCACAGCGGCCGTGGCCACTCGAGCGATTCCACGCATGGTTGGTTCCCCCTTGAACGCTGTGGTGGCCCCGCGTTGTCCTGCGAGGCCCGTGCCGTCCCTTGGCACGCATCCACCCTGCCCGCCGTCACCGCCTCGCATCTACGCGCGTCCCACTGAGCGGAACACGGCCCGGACGCCCTCACGGACGTACCGCGGTCCCGGACCGGCCCAGTCCACGGGTGACGGCGGCGGCTGCCTCGGCGACCCGGTCCGCCATCACCTCCAGCCGCTGGCCGGCCTCGACCATCACGGCCACCGCCCCCACCACGGCTCCCGTCGCCAGCCGCACCGGCAGCGCGGCGCAGCAGACCCCGGCCATCACATCCTCCCGGTCCAGGACGACGCCGCCGCGCACCGGGCCTCGCAGTGCCTTGCCCAGCGCCGTGTCCAGCGAGAACGCCTCACCGTCGCGGACCGGCACCAGTGGCTCCGTGCGGCCGGGCACCGAGCAGACCGTCAGAGCCCGTTCCTCGTGCATCACCGCCAGCACCGCACTGCCTCCGGTGGCGGCTCTCAGCCGGTGCAGCGGCAGGCGTCCCGCCATGCGCAGTCCTGGGTGCGGCTGCCATGCCTGACCGAGCCGGTAGAGCTGTGCGCCCAGCCGGTAGCGTGCGCCACGGCGCTCCACGGCCCCCAGGGCGATCAACTGCTCCAGCAGCCGGTGAGCCGTGCTCTTGGGCACTGCGCAAGCTACCGCCAGTTCGCTCACCCCTGCCTCATCGCCGTGCTGCCGCAGGGCTTCCAGCAGCGCGAACGCCCCCTCCAGCACTCCGCGTCCTCTGTCCGCCGTCCGTGCACGTACAGCTGTGTCCATGACATCCCCCGATGACGTGTCCCGGCCGCGTCCCCCACAACGGCGCGGCCCCCAACATCGCGGACCATGTTCCCCGGACCGCTGTGCCGGGCGAAACCATTCCGGCGTGTCGCCCCGCACACACCCGGGCTGCACGAAGGCCGCTTCCGCTCTGCACGGATACCGAGCCGCTACGGCACAAGGACCTCCGCATACCGTGACTCACAGGTGCGACCACGACGCCGGGGTGCTCAGTTCGCGATGAGGCCAGCCGGCCGGTGCCTACGCGAGGCCGACGCCCCGCGGGCCCTGCCGCTGACGCACCACGGACTGCTCCTGCCCGAGGCGGTCGAGGACGATGTCCTGCGGCAAGCCGGGGCACGGCAGGCCGCAGCCCGCTGCTCCCGCTCTGCCCCGACCCGCGCGATGCGCTGCTCGAGTTCACAGGAATTCGTGTCCTGCACCGACTCGGGACACTGCGCTTGCGCGTTCACCCCGCGCCGCCCCCAGGCCGCCGCGACTGCCTGCGCAGGCATACAGAAGTCCAGCCGCGCCCGCCCGCGCCAGCCGGCCGCTCCACGCCGGGGAGGCGCGCTTCCGGGCGGCCGCTTGGCCACCAGGGTCGCTACGGGTGTCTTAGCTGCCGGCAGCGTCCGCACCTGGGGGGCGGCGCTGACCGGCGTGCCTGGTTGCGGGTGGCCCCGCATGCTGTCAACTGTGCCGAAGCAAGGTCGAGTTCGGTACGGGCGTGGCGGAAGAACCCGGTGTCGCGGGGGACCGCACCGGGCCACCCGCCCTCGATGAAGCCGACTCCGAGGGCATCCGGTCGGCGTGCGACGGCGAGTTTGTCCTCGACCGTCAGCGGCATGCCCTCCTGATGGGTGCCGTCCCGCAGGGTCGAGTCGTGCAGCTGGAAGCACCGCTCTGCCATGTCCCCTCCCTCTCCCGAGCCGGCCACCGTCCGGTGGCCGGCTCGGGAGAGGCTGGACCGCCGGCCGAGGCGGCCCGGCCCGAGGCGGCCGGGTGTTGAGGGGGGTTCGAGTGGGTGGACTCAGGCTCGGCGGTATGACTGCATCCACGGATACGCCAGCCGTGCTGGTGGGGACCTGGACCGCTACTTCCGCGGTCGACGGGGTGCCCTCCCCTTACCGCACCACGTTCGTCTTCCGCAGCGACCACACCATGGAGGCGCTCGGCCCGTCCGGCCCGGACGGCAGGCCGGCTTTCGGCGGCCCCGGGCACTGGATCGAGCGGCCCGACGGCTCGTTCGTCTACCACGTGGCGCACCCGCTGCCAGACCCGCAGGGAGGGGCACCCGGGACCATCCACAGCATCCAGCAGGTGTGGGTGTCCGGGGACAGCCACACCTCCTCGGGTACCGCGGTGCTGCACCATGCCGACGGCAGTGTCGCCGGCGCGTTCACGGTGACCCTGGAGGCTGCCCGCTGAGCCCCGCACCCGCCCCCGGCCACGGCAAGGGCGGCTCTTCCCGGTGGGGGAGGAGCCGCCCTCGATGCCGTGGGGTCACCGCTGTGGGATCATGCCGCCCGATCGCGGCCGGGCGCGCTCACGCCAGGGCGCCGGCGGTCTTGCGGGCGCGTTCCTCGGCGGCGGCCAGCGCGTCGGAGCGGGACTTGTGCGCGAGGTCGACCAGCTCCTCCATGCCGGGCACCTTGCCGGCGAGGGTGAGCTGCGCGGAGATGATCACCAGGTCCATCTCCAGCTCGTCCTTGAAGACGGTCTGCAGGTAGGGCTCCACATGGTTGCGGGGGGCCTGCGGGGCACCGGGCGTGTAGCCGCCGCCGAAGCTCAGCAGCAGCGTCGCCGGACGGCCGGCCAGCGGCTTGGGGTCGGCGAAGGCGAGGGTACGGCCGGCCACCAGAACCTGGTCGATCCATGCCTTCAGGGTGGAGGGAATGTTCCAGTTGTACATCGGAGCGCTGATCACCAGTGCGTCGGCGGCCAGCAGTTCCTCGACCAGTTCGTCCCGCAGCGCACCGGCCTTGCGCTGCTCGGCGCTCTGCACCTCGGCCGGCAGGAACTGGGAGACGATGCCGGCCTCGTCCAGGTGCGGGACGGCTGTCGCACCCAGGTCGCGGTGGCTGACCGTGCCGTCCGGGTGCGCCTGGGACCAGGCGCTGCGGAAGGCGCCCGCGAGTTCTCTGGAGACGGAACCCTCGGATACGGCGGACGAGTCGATGTGAAGCAGATGAGCCATGGATATCTCCTGAAACCTTGGCGGCCGGTCCAGCCGTCCGGCTGGAGCTCAGATACGGGCCAAGCGCATGCGGTCCCCACCCTGCCGGGCCGCACTCGATCCCCGCTCGCAAACGGCTCGACCGGGGTGGAGCGCTGGGCGTTCGAGCGCTGCGCGAGGCGGTGTCCGCACACTGCGCGCACTGTCGCCCCCAGGGCGCCCGAGCAGGAGAGTGATCAGGATGACCAGCATCCAGGCAGAGAGAACCATCGGCGAGGTCCCGGCACCGTCCCTACCCGCAGGCACATCGGGGACGGGCCGTCTGCCCTCCCTGACCGGGCTGCGCTTCATCGCCGCCCTCATGGTCTTCGCCTTCCACGGAAGCCTGCTGTTCGTCTTCCGCGACCCGTCGGTGCAGATGGGGTACATGACGGACGTCGCCACCGCGGGCTTCGTGGGCGTCTCGTTCTTCTTCGTCCTCAGCGGGTTCGTGCTCACCTGGTCGGCCCGGCCCGGCGGTGGTGCCGCGGCGTTCTGGCGGCGGCGGTTCGTGCGGATCCTGCCCAACCACGTGGTGACCTTCGCCGCCGCGCTGGTGCTCCTGGCCTGGGCGGGCCAGGCCAGCGGAATCCCGCAGGCGCTGGCCAACCTGGTGCTGCTGCAGTCCTGGGTGCCGGACATCACCTATGTGGGCTCCGGCAACGACGTCAGCTGGTCGCTGTCGGTGGAGGCGCTGTTCTACCTCTCCTTCCCGCTGCTGTTCGCCCTCGTCCGCCGGATCCGCCCGAGCCGGCTCTGGTACTGGGCCGGGGGCACGGCCGCAGCCGTGGTGCTGCTGCCGCTGGCGGCGCAGGCCCTGCTGCCGGACAACCCGCGCTTCATCTGGGGGCCGGCCTCCTTCACCCAGATCTGGTCCGTCTACGAGTTCCCCATCTCCCGGTCCCTGGAGTTCGTCCTCGGCATGCTGCTCGCCCGTATCGTCCTCACCGGCCGCTGGGTCCGGGTGGGTGTCTGGCCGGCCGCGGTGCTGGCCGCCGGCGCCTACATCGCATCGCTGCACGCGCCGTTCCTCTTCCGGTTCGCCGCGGTCACCGTGATCCCGCTGGGGATCCTGATCGCCGCCGCCGCCTCGTCCGACGTGGCGGGCCGCCGGACGGTACTGAGTACCCGTCCGATGGTGTGGCTGGGAGAGATCTCCTTCGCCTTCTACATGGTGCACAAGCTGGTTCTCCAGTTCGGGCACCTCGCGTTCGGCCGCATCCCCAACCATATGGGCGGCGTGTCCGGACCGGCCTGGAGCACCCCCGGCGGCGCGGCCTTCCTGGCCGGCTGCCTCCTGGTCTCCATCCTGCTGGCCTGGGGCCTGGCGGTGGCGGTCGAGCGTCCGCTGGTGCGCCGCTGGTCCTCCCGCCGCACCCAGCGAGAGGAACTGCACGCATGACCACCGAGCAGCAGCCCAGGCCCTACCCGTTCAGCGAGCCCGACCGGCTGGAGCTGGACCCCGCCTACGCGCAGATCCGCGCCGAGGGCGGACTGGCCCGCGTCCAGTGCCCCTACGGCACTCCGGCGCTGCTGGCCACCCGCTACGAGGACGTGAAGCTGGTCCTCGGCGACCCGCGCTTCAGCCGCGCCCGCGCGGTCGCCGGGGACCAGCCCGCGCACACCCCCATCGGTCCCGGGCCCGACGCCATGGTCTCCATGGACCCCCCGGACCACACCAGGCTCCGCCGGGTGGTCGCCAAGGCCTTCACCATGCGGCGTATCGAGCAGCTCCGGCCCCGCGTGCAGCAGATCATCGAGGACCTGCTGGACGCCATGCAGGCGCAGGGCAGGCCGGTGGACCTGGTCGCGGAGTTCGCCCGGCCGCAGCCCGCCCTGGTCATCTTCGAACTCTTCGGCGTGCCCGGCCAGGACCGCAAAAAGCTCCAGGAGTGGGCCGAGACCACCCTCACCGCCACCGGCGACCGCTACACCCTGCAGGACGTCTTCCAGGCGCTGGACAGCCTGCGGGCCTACATGGCGGACCTCCTGGAGGAGCGCCGCCGCAAGCCCGCCGACGACCTGCTGAGCGTGCTGGTGGCGGCCCGCGACGAGGAGGAGAGGCTCTCCGAGAAGGAGCTGCTGGACCTGGCCACCGGAGTGCTGATCACCGGCTACGAGACCACGGCCGACCAGATCTCCAACTTCGCGTATCTGCTGCTCACCAGGCCGGACCACCTCCGGCAGCTGCGTGCCGACCCGGAGCTGATCCCGCAGGCGGTGGAGGAGATGCTGCGCTTCGTCCCGCTGCTGCGCGGCACCTCCTTCCCCCGGGTCGCCACCGAGGACGTGCTCCTCAGCGGCGGCCTGGTGCGGGCCGGCGAGGCGGTGCTGCCCGCCATGATGTCCGCCAACCGCGACGAGGCGGTCTTCACCGACCCCGACGAGCTGGACTTCCACCGCGAGCACAACCCGCACCTCGGCTTCGGCCACGGAGTGCACCGCTGCCTGGGCGCGCAGCTGGCCAAGATGGAACTGCAGATCGCCCTCGGGGCGCTGCTGCGGCGCTTCCCGCAACTGCGGCTCGCCGTCCCCGCCAAGGAGGTACCCTGGCGCGTCGTCACCCTGCAGCGCGCCCCCCGGGAACTCCTGGTCACCTGGTAACAGCCGCAGTTGTCAGTGGGAGGGACGACAATGGACGCAGAGCAGTGGCGGATCGACGTCGACCGGGAGCTGTGTGCGGGTACCGGCCTGTGCGTCGGTACGGCCGCCGGCCGGCTCCGGCTGGACGCCGGCCGGGCCCGCCCGGTCAGGGAGGTGGTGGAGCCGGACCAGGCGGTCGTGGACGCCGCCGAGACCTGCCCGATGGAGGCCATCTTGGTGCGGAGCCTCACCACCGGTGAGGTGCTCGCACCCGAACTCTGACAGGGCGCCGCGCGAGGGCACGGCCGATTCGAAAGTACCGCATGCGCTGGGACAACCTGAGCCTCGACGGCAACGACGACCGTGAGGCGGCGGCTTTGCCGCTGATCGAGCGGGGCGCCGTGACGAGGACCTTCGACACCCCGGACTTCAAGGACATGACCTTCTACGAGGTCCGGGCCCGTTCGGTCCTCAACCGGGTGCCGGCCGGACCGGGGATGCCCGCCGGCTGGACGCTCAACCCCTACCGCGGCTGCACACACGCCTGCGTCTACTGCTTCGCCCGCAACAGCCACCGCTATCTGGACCTCGACCCCGGGCGCGACTTCGACACCCGGGTGGTGGTGAAGGTCAACGCCCCCGAGGTGGTCCGGCGGGAGATCGCCGCCCGCGGCAGACCCGGCGACCATGTCGCGATGGGCACCAATGTCGACTGCTACCAGCGGGCCGAGGGCCGCTACCGGCTGATGCCCGGCATCCTCGCCGCGCTCCGTGACTACCGGGTGTCCTTCTCCATCCTCACCAAGGGCACGCTGATCCTGCGTGACCTGCCGTTGCTCCAGCAGGCCGCCGAGCGGGCCCGAGTGGAGACCGCCGTCTCGGTGGGCTTCACCGACCCGGCCCTGTGGCGCGCCCTGGAACCGGGGACACCCTCGCCGCAGGCCCGCCTGGAGGTCTGCCGCAGGCTCAACGAGGCGGGGGTGCCGTGTGCCGTGCTGATGTCGCCCATCGTGCCCTACCTCAGCGACTCACCGGACCAGCTGCGGGCCACGGTCCAGGCGGTGGCCCAGTCCGGGGCCGTCTCGATCGCGCCCGAGGTGATGTATCTGCGGCCCGGGTCCCGCGAGTGGTTCATGCGGTGGCTGGGTGAGCACCACCCCGGCCTGGTGGGCCGCTACCGGGCGCTGTACGGGGACGCCGTCCAGACCCCCCACTGGTACCGGCGGCGGATACTGGACCAGGTGTGGGAACTGGCCGAGGAGTACGGTTGCCGGCCGCCGCAGACCTTCCACACCGGCCGTCCGCCGGACTGGTCGGCCCCGCCGCCCCCGCCCGAGAACCCGGGTCCGACCCAGCAGGCCCTCTTCTGACCGGCCCGCGGCCAGCGGGCAAAACCGCCCGCGCGCACCGCCGGCGGCCGTGCCCGGCGGTGCGGGTGAGGCACCGGCCGGGCACGGCAAA
Source organism: Streptomyces sp. CO7 (assembly GCF_053474865.1). Taxonomy (NCBI): domain Bacteria; kingdom Bacillati; phylum Actinomycetota; class Actinomycetes; order Kitasatosporales; family Streptomycetaceae; genus Streptomyces; species Streptomyces sp. CO7. Next base: position 41,576 of record NZ_JBRIOU010000015.1, on the reverse strand, counting down.
GGAGGGACGAGGCCCTCAGCGGGGCGGGATGTTGTGGTTGATCCGGAAGAGGTTGCCCGGGTCGCAGAGCCGCTTGAGGGCGACCAGCCGGCGGTAGTCCGCGGGCTGGTAGGCGGCCCGCACCCGCTCGGGGGCGGTGTCGCCGTGGCCCAGGAAGTTGGGGAACGCCCCGCCGGTGAGGGCCGGCCGCAGGCCGTCCATCAGGCCCTGCTGCACGGCGTCGATCGCCGCCGACTCCTCGGCCGGAGCGCTGTGCGCGAGGTAGAGCGCGAAGTCCGCGTCGCGCAGGCCCACCGCGTTGCGCACCGCGGCCGGACGGCCCAGGGCACCGCCCAGCTGCCGCAGCGAGACGACGCCCGCGGGCAGGGTGGCATCGGGTCCGGCCAGGGCGACCAGCAGGTCGGTCGTGCGCGCGTCCAGGGTGCGGATCAGCCCGGTGCGCTCGTGCAGGGGCTCCGGTGAGCTGGCGCCCTCGGTGAACATGGCGGCGAAGTCGGCGAAGGGCATCTCCTGGACGGTGTCCAGGAACGGGGTCAGCGCGCGCAGCGGCCGCAGCAGGGCGTCGCCCTCGGCACCGTCGCCGAGGTGGCCCACCACGACGCTGACGATGAACTGGCCGCGCAGCGGCGGCGGCAGCACCGGGTCGTCGGGCAGTCGCAGCAGCTGGAGCGAGGTGGTGGTCCGCTCCGAGAGCCCCGCGGACCACTGCCGGTAGGCCTCCAGCACGTCGGCGGCCTGGGTGCCGGCGAAGTTCAGTGCGCCACCGTAGACGCGGGCGACCGGCATCAGCTCGATCTCGATCCCGGTGACCACCCCGAAGTTGCTCTTGCCTCCCCGGGCGCCCCAGAAGAGTTCCGGGTTGCGCGTCGGGGAGGCGGTGCGTATGCGGCCGTCGGCGGTGACGATCTGGAGCGAGCGCACCCGGTCCGCGGCATAGCCGAAGGTACGGCCCAGCAGGCCCAGGCCGCCGCCGAGGACGTAGCCGACCACGCCCACGCCCGTGGAGGAGCCGCTGAGCGGGGCGAGCCCGTAGGGGGCGGCGGCCCTCACCACGGCGCCCCAGCGCACCCCGGCCCCGATCCGGGCGGTGCGGGTCCGCCGGTCGATCTTCACGCCGTCCATCAGACGGGTGTTGACCAGCAGCGCGCCGTCGGCGGCCACGCCGATCCCGTGGCCGGTCGTCTGCACCGCGATCGGCCAGTGGCGCTCGCGCGCGTAGCCCACCGCGGCCGCGACGTCGGCCGGCCCGGCGGGCACCGAGATCGCCAGCGGATGGTGCTCGACGATCGGGTTGAAGCCGGAGCGCTCGGCGTCGAACCCCGCATCGCCGGGCAGCAGCAGCGCCGGCGGTGCGGCGGCCGCGGCCGCCTGCACCAGGCCGCCGCCCAGGGCGACGGAGGCCGACTGGGCGCCCACGGCCGCGATCGCCCCGGCTCCGGCGAGTCTGATCACCGAGCGTCTGTCGAGCTGTTCCGACATGGTCTCTCCGAGAAGTGGTGGGGCCAAGGTGGGGGCAGGCGCGTTATTTCGGGGAGCCGGCGAAGGCGCCGGAGGGACGGGCCCGCGGCAGGGCGAAGGCCACCGCGAAGGCGAGCGCCAGCAGCCCCGCCAGGACCGCCAGCACCCGTTCGAAGGAGTCGGCGAAGCCCCGCCCGGCGGCCTGGGCGCCGGCCCGGTCGACCGCGGCGGCGGCCGCCGGTGTCCGCTCCAGCACGGTGCGCAGCCGCCCGCAGCTCGGCGGCAGGTCGGCGGCGTCCTCGGCAACCGCGCGGTCTTGTTCGCAGTCCCGCAGCCAAGCGGTGATCTGCTCCTGCCCGGCGGGGGAGACCCCCGCCGCGGCCAGTTGGGTGCGCAGCTGCGGCGCCTGGTCGGCGGCCCGCGCCGCGACCTGGCCGCCCAGCACCCCGAAGAAGACGGTGCCGATGACGGCGATGCCCAGTGCGCCGGACAGCTGCTGGACGGCGGTGAAGGTGCCGGAGGCGGAGCCGGACTCGTGCGGCTGCGCGGTGGTGTTGACGGTGAAGTACAGCGAGGACATCGCCAGGCCCATGCCGACGCCGATGAGCAGCAGCGCCGGGGCGAACCAGAGAGCGTGGACATGGTCGCCCTGGAGGCGTACGGCGAGGTACAGCAGGCCGACGCCGGCGGCCATGGCCGCGACGCCCAGGTGGATCAGCCGGCGGCCGTACCTGACGGCCAGCCCGGTGCGGCCGGCCACCAGGGCGGTCACGGCGGAGCCGATCACCTGGGGGAGGGTGGCGAGGGCCGCCTGCATCGGCGAGTAGCCGAGTCCCAGCTGCACATAGAGGGTGAAGACCAGGGAGAACCCGATCAACGCGCAGAACATCAGCGCCCCGGCAACCAGCGCCCCGGAGAAGGCCCTCTTGCGGAACAGCGAAGGCAGCACCAAGGGGTCGCCGCCGGAGCGCTGCCGCCGGGCCTCGTACCAGCCGAAGAAGACGAACAGGGCGACCGAGGCGGCGATCGAGGCGAAGGTCCAGGCGGGCCAGCCCAGCTCACGTCCCTGCACCAGCGGAAAGACCATCAGCAGTGCGGCCAGGGCCACGGTCGCCGCGCCGACCAGGTCCAGCCGGGACCCCGTCCGGGCGGCGGTGGGCAGCAGCCGAGCTCCGGCGACCAGGCAGACCAGCCCCAGCGGCACATTGATCAGGAAGATCATCCGCCATCCGGTGCCGAAGAAGTCCGCGTCGACCAGCCAGCCGCCGACCAGCGGCCCGGAGATGTTGGCCAGCCCCACCACCGGTCCGATGGAGCCGAAGGCGAGCGGCAGCTCCGCGGGCGGGAAAAGTTCCTTGATCATCCCCAGTCCCTGGGGGATCATCACCGCCCCGAAGAGGCCCTGGACCACCCGGAAGCCGACCAGCATGGCCGGATCCTGGGCGGCCCCGCAGAGCACCGAGCAGACGACGAAGCCGGCCACACCCACCAGGAACATCCGTCTACGGCCGAAAAGGTCGCCGAGCCGGCCGCCGATGATCAGCCCCGAGGCCATCGCCAGCGTGTAGCCGGCGGTGAGCCACTGGATCACGGTGGTACTGCCGCCCAGGTCCGCCCGGATGGACGGCCCGGCGACCGTGGTCACCAGGGAGTCCAGGATGTCCATCATGGTGGCGACGAGGATGACGGCGAAGGCGTACCACCGCCAGCGCGACGGCTCCGGCGCGTCCCCCGGCGCGGCGGACGCGCCGTCGGCCGGCGCGGCGTGGGTGTCGGACGACATGAGTTCTCCTCTGGATGACGCGGTGGAGCGGTGGTGCGGGGTGCAGGGGCGGTTCGGGGCAAAGCGCCGGGTCAGCCGTGGTCGCGGACGAACTCGCGAATCGAGGCGACCACGTAGTCGAGCATCTCGTTGGTCAGCGCGGGGTAGACGCCGACCCAGAACGTGGCCTCGGTGATCAGGTCCGCGTTCCGCAGGTCGCCCACGATGCGGTGGGGCTGGTCCACATAGGCCGGCTGGCGCGTGAGGTTGCCGCCGAACAGCCGCCGGGTGCCGATCTTGCGGCTCTCCAGGAAGTCGCAAAGCTCCGCCCGGCGGAACGGGGCGTCGGGCGCCACCGTGATCAGGAAGCCGAACCAGCTGGGCTCGCTGCGCGGGGTGGCCTCCGGCAGCAGCAGCCCGGGGACGCCCTCCAGCCCCTGCCGCAGCCGCGCCCAGTTGGCCCGGCGGGCCTCGATGAAGCCGTCGAGCTTCCTCAGCTGGCTGAGCCCCAGGGAGGCCTGGAGGTCGGTGGCCTTCAGGTTCCAGCCCAGGTGGGAAAAAATGTACTTGTGGTCGTAGCCGTGCGGCAGCGTCCCCAGCTGGTAGTTGAACCGCTTGAGGCACTTGTTGTCCTCACCGGGCTCGCACCAGCAGTCGCGTCCCCAGTCGCGCATCGACTCCACGATCCGTGCCAGCATCAAATTGGAGCTGAGCACACAGCCGCCCTCGCCCATCGCCATGTGGTGGGCGGGGTAGAAGCTGACCGTCGCCAGGTCGCCGAAGGTCCCGGTCAGCCGGCCGTCGTAGAGGGAGCCGACCGCGTCGCAGTTGTCCTCGATCAGGAAAAGGTCGTGCTCCTCGGCCAGCGCCGCCACCTCGGCCACCTCGAAGGGATTGCCCAGAGTGTGGGCGATCATGATCGCCTTGGTGCGCGGGGTGATGGCGGCCGCAATGGCCGCCGCGGTGGGGTTGTAGGTTCCCAGATCCACATCGACGTAGACCGGCACCAGGCCGTTCTGCAGGATGGGGCTGACCGTGGTGGTCCACCCGACCGCGGCGGTGATCACCTCGTCGCCCGGCCGCAGCCGGCGGTCCTCCAGCAGCGGCGAGGTGAGCGCGGAGAGCGCCAGCAGGTTCGCCGAGGAGCCCGAGTTGACCAGGTGCGCCTTGCGCCGCTTGAGCCGGCGGGCGAAGGCCGACTCGAACTTCCGCGAACTGACACCCGCGGCGATCCGCAAATCCAGGGCGGCCTCCACCAGGGCCGCGCGGTCCTCCTCGTCCAGCACCGCGCCGGACGGCCAGATCGGGGTGACCCCCGGCACGAACTCCACCGGCGCGCTGCGCAGATGGTGGTACTTGCGGACCTGCTCCAGCAGCAGGGCCTTGGCCTCGTCGCTCATCGGGTACCCCGTTCCGCGGTCAGGCCCTCGATGGCGGCCACCAGCCGGCCGGGCGAGGGCAGTTCCAGGAGCTGGTCGCGCAGTTCACGGGCGCGGTCGCGGTACGAGGGGTCCTCCAGCAGTGCCCGGCAGGCGTCCAGCACCTGCTTCGGGTCGAGGTCCTCCAGGGCGATCCGGCGCGCGGCGCCGAACGCCTCCAGACGCCGGGCGCTGTCGTACTGCTCGACGGTGTGCGGGATGAGCACCTGGGGCAGGCCCTCGCGCAGCGCGGCCATCACGGTCCCGGCGCCGCAGTGGTGCACCACCAGGTCGCAGGCGGGCAGCACCGAGTCCAGGGACAGCCAGCCGGCCGCGAGCACCGAGGGGGGCAGCGGGGAGAGCTGCTCGACCACTGCGTCCTCGACCGCCAGCAGCAGGTCCACATCCAAGGTGGAGAGCATCTTCAGCAGGGCCGCGAACAGCTCGACGCGGCCGGGGACGGGCACCGTCCCCAGGGTCAGCAGCAGCCGGGGCCGCTCAGGCTTGCCGAAGACCCACGGGGGCACGGTGCCCGGCGTGCTGAACGGCACATAGCCCATCGGCGCCGTGTTCGGCCGGGCCGTCCCCGGGTGGACCCCCGGCAGGCAGGTGTCGACGACCAGCGCCGGGTCCGGCAGCCGCGCCAGGCCGAGCCCGGCGAGCTCGGGGGCGAACTCCCGGTGGCCGTGCTCGTCGATGACGGCGAGGTAGCCCAGACCGATCCCGTGCTCGACGAAGGGCACCCCGTGCACGGCCGCGGCGGCCGCGGCGGCGTAGGAGTGCGGCTCACCGACGACGACGTCCGGCTTCCACTCACCGACGATCCGGAGCATCCCGTCCAGGGTCCGCGCCCCCAGCCGGCCGAACGCCCGCCCTGTGTGGGCGAGCAGCTCCTCCTCGGTGTCCGGCAGCACGATCGGCTCGCCCGCCCGGTCGAAGAGCATGATGTCCCGCATCGGCAGCGGGCCGCAGTTGGGGACGAAGGGCAGGCCGGAGCCGTTGACCGTCTCCGCCATGTTCTCCGGGGAGGCGACGACTACTTCATGGCCCGCGGACCGCAGGGCCCAGGCCAGCGGAACGACCGGGAAGTAGAGCCCGAAGGACGGGCTGGTGCTCACCAGGATTCTCATGCCCAGAACAGTAGGAACCGCGTCATGAGGGCCACTTGACTCAGCCTTGGGCCACCCGGCGCACACTGTCCACCAGCTCCGCCAGCGAGAGCGCATCACCGGCCGCCGCGTCCGCCGGCCGCCGCCCGCGTGCCGCCTCCGCGAAGCGCCGTACGGTGGCCGCACACTGGTCGTACGGCTCCAGCGTGAGCTCCTCGACGCCGTCCGGCCGCTCCACCCGCACCACCGGCCGGTGGCCGGCGGGCGGAGTGAAGGCGCGGTCGACCTGGATCCGGCCCGCACTGCCCCACAGGGCGTAGCACGACCGGTAGGAGTGCTCCATGCCGAAGGCCAGCTGGGCGGTCACCCCGCCGCGGGCGCGCAGCAGGGCACTCCCGGCCACCTCGACACCGCGTTGCGGATCGTGGCGCAGGTCGGCGCCGAGTACCGCCGTGTCCGCTCCGAGGAAGAGCTGGGCGGCGCGCAGCGGGTACACACCCATGTCCAGCAGTGCCCCACCGCCCAGGCCGGCCTGGTAGCGGATGTCGTCCACCGGCAGCGGGGGTACGGCGAACGCCGCCTCGAAGCAGCGCAGTTCGCCGATCCGCCCGCCCGCCAGCAGCTCCAGCACCCGGCGGTGCACCGGGTGCTGGAGGAACATGATGTTCTCCATCACCACCAGGCCCCGCGCGGCGGCCAGCGCGGTGATCTCCGCGGTCCTCGCCGCCGTGGTGGTGAGCGGCTTCTCCGCCAGGACGTGGCGGCCGGAGCGCAGGGCACGCTCCACCCAGTCGGCGTGCAACGCCGCGGGGAGCGGCACATACACCGCCTCGACGTCCGCCCGCTCCAGCAGGCCCCGGTAGCCGGTGACCGCCGCGCAGCCGTAGGGGGCGGCGGTGCGGGCGGCCTTGTCCGCATCGCGGCTGGCCACCGCGACCAGCTCGGTGGCGGGGCCGGCGGCGAGTGCGGGCAGCACCCGCCGCACGGCGATCTCCGCGCACCCCAGCACACCGACCCTCAGGGGCCTCATCGCATCGCGTTCAGGCAGGCGACCAGGGTACGGGCGTGCATGTTCACATACTGGCCGTGCTTCAGCAGCTCCACGAGCTGCCCCACGGCGAACCAGGCGTAGTCCGCAGGGACGTCCAGGCCGAGACTCTCGTCGGCCTCCACCACCACGTAGCGGCTCTCCGCGTTGAGAAATCTGCCGCCCTCCTCGGAGTGGACGGCGTCATAGCGGATGCGGTCGGGTCCGGCCTGCGTCACATAGTCGTAGAACAGCGGCCGGTCGGCGTGGTCGTAGTTGCCGGGGCGGCACTGGACGGTCGGGCCCAGCTCCACGGCGTTGAGGAAGCCGCCCTCCACCTTGGCGTGCAGCAGCATGTGCAGCACCCCGCCGAACTCCTTCACCACACAGGCCGCAACCCCCCGCCCGTTGGGCTCCAGCAGCGGCTGCGACCAGCCGCCCACCTCCCGGCTGCCGGCCCGCACCGAGACCGCGACCACCCGGAAGTGCTGGCCGTCGTCCCGGACGATCTCGTCCTTCGTCCGGTGCCAGCCGGGCACGTCCCGCAGCGGCACCCGGGCGATCTCCAGGTCGTGGTCGGAGCGCAGCCCGGTGAACCAGCTCAGCACCTCGGGGGTGCTGGTGACGGCTCCGGCCGCGGGGTCGAAGGACGCGGCCAGCGCGCCCCGGAAGCCCCCCTCCTGCGAGGCCCCCCGCCCGGACGGCGGCGGGAGGCAGGACAGCACGGTGCGCGAGTCCATGTTGATGAGGTTGTCCCTGGTCATCAGCTCGTTGATCTCGCCGAGCGTCAGCCAGCGGAAGTCGTCGTGCAGCGGCACCTCCACCGACGGGTCCAGCTCCACCACCATGTTGCGGTTGCTCTTGCGGTAGAACCACCAGCCGTGCTCCGACTGGAGGACGTCGGCGATCACCCGGCCCCGCCGCGGCCCGGCGAAGTACTCCAGGTACCGCACCGGAGCGCCCTTGTGGACCTGGGTGTAGTTGCTCCGGGTGGCCTGCACCGTGGGGGAGAGCTGCAGCAGATTGGGGTTGCCCGGCTCCATCTTCGCCTGCATCAGGAAGTGCAGCACCCCGTCGAACTCCTTGACGGCGATGCCCAGGATGCCGACCTCGGGTTGCTTGATGATGGGCTGGTACCACTCGGGGAACGGCCCCGTGCCGCTCACATGCAGTCCCTCGACGCTGAAGAACCGGCCGCTGTGGTGGACCAGGTTGCCGGTCTCCGCCGCGAAGTGCCATCCCTCCATGGCCGCGAACGGGATCCTGCTCACCTCGAAGGGGTGCGCCCGGCGGCGCTCCGCCAGCCAGGCGTCGAACCCCCCGCCGGACAGCAGTCCGCCCTCGCGGGCCGCCGCCGACACGGCCAGTCTGGCCGGCAGCCCGGCGTCCTCCCGGGCTCTGAGCACCGGCGGCGCCTCCCGAACGGCGGTGGTCATACGCTGCCTCCCAGGACGAGGGCGGGCCCGGTCCGCATCGGCTCCCACCACGCCCGGTTGTCCCGGTACCACGCGACGGTGGCGGCCAGGCCGGACTCGAAGGGCACCGCGGGGGTGTAACCGAGCCGAGTACGAATCTTGGTGTCGTCGAGGGCGTACCGCATGTCGTGCCCCCGGCGGTCGGCGACCCGGCGCACCAGGTCGGGTGAGGCGTCACACAGGTCGAGCAGCAGCTCGGTGATCCGGCGGTTGCTCATCTCGTTGCCGCCGCCGACGTTGTAGATCTCGCCCGCCGCGCCGCGGGTGAGCACCAGCTGGATCGCCCGGCAGTGGTCGGAGACGTGCACCCACTCGCGGATGTTGGAGCCGTCGCCGTAGAGCGGCACGGTCCTGCCCTCCAGCAGCCGGGTGACGAAGTTGGGGATCAGCTTCTCGATGTGCTGGTACGGGCCGTAGTTGTTGGAGCAGCGGGTCACCGACACATCCAGGCCGTGGCTGCGCCAGTAGGCGCGGGCCATCAGGTCGCTGGCCGCCTTGGACGCGGCGTAGGGGGAGTTGGGCAGCAGCGGCCACTCCTCGGTCCACGAGCCGGCCTCGATCGAGCCGTAGGTCTCGTCGGTGGACACATGCACCACCCTCGGGACGCCACTGCGCACACAGGCCTCCAGCAGCGCCTGGGTGCCACCCACATTGGTGCGGACGAAGTCGGCGGCGGCCTCCAGGGACCGGTCCACATGCGACTCGGCGGCGAAGTGGACCACGGCGTCGTGGCCCGGCAGCAGGTCGAGCAGCAGCGGCAGGTCGCAGATGTCGCCGCGGACGAACGTCAGCCGCGGATGGCGCTCGGGCAGGTTGGCCCGGTTGCCGGCGTAGGTGAGCAGGTCGAGCACGGTCACCTGGGCGTCCTCGTAGCCCGGGTACTCGCCCGCCAGCATCGCGCGGACGTACTCCGAGCCGATGAACCCGGCCGCGCCCGTCACCAGAAGCCTCATCCTGCCGCCACCTCCACCCGGGTGTGGTCGCCGACCACCAGCCGGTTGAGTCCCTCCGGGGCGGCCAGGCTGACGGCGGCGGACCGGCCGATCAGCGAGGCGCGGACCCGGACCTGCTGTACGGTCGCTCCGGAGAGCGCGATGGAGTCCTCCACCTGGGCCGTGCTCAGTACGCAGTCGGCGCCCAGCGAGGTGTGGGGGCCCACATAGCTGTCCTCGACCAGGGTGCCGGCGCCGACGATGACCGGGCCGATGATGCGGGACCTGACGATCCGTGCCCCCTGCTCGATCACCACCGGGCCGATCAGCTCGCTCAGCCCGTCCACCTCGCCGTCGATCCGTGGGTGGACCGCCTTCAGGAGCTCCCGGTTGCACTCCAGGACGTCCTCGACCTGACCGGTGTCCTTCCAGTAGCCGGTGTGGAGATGGGCGTGCACCTCGGCGTCCCGCGCCACCAGCCACTGGAGAGCGTCGGTGATCTCCAGTTCGCCGCGGGCGCTGGGGCCGACCGCCGCGACCGCCTCGTGGATGGCGGGGGTGAAGATGTACACCCCGATCAGCGCCAGGTCGCTGACCGGCGTCTGGGGCTTCTCGACCAGCGCGGTCACCCGGCCTTCGGCGTCCACCTCGGCGACGCCGAAGGCACGCGGGTCGGCGACCTTGTGGACCACCACCTCCGCCGCCGGGCGGCGGGCCTGGAACGCGGCGGCCACCTCCGCGATGCCGCCGGGCAGCATGTTGTCGCCCAGATACATCACGAAGTCGTCGTCGCCCAGGAACTCCCGGGCGATGACGACGCAGTGGGCGAGGCCGCGGGGGGAGTCCTGCTGGATGTAGGTGATCCGCGCCCCCAGGGACGAGCCGTCCCCCAGGACGCTGCGGATCTCCTCGGCGCGGTCGCCGACCACGATGCCGATCTCGCTGATGCCCACGGCGCGGAGGTTGTCCACGACATGGGCCAGCACCGGCCGGTTGGCGATCGGGATGAGCTGCTTGGGCATGGAGTAGCTGAACGGACGCAGCCGGGTACCCGCGCCTCCGGACAACACCAGGGCTTTCATGAACCATCTCCTCGGCAGGCGGCGCCCCCGCGGACGGGGCCCGGTATCAGACGGTGGTGAAGACCTCGTCGTACTCGAGGCGCGGCAGTCGCGGGAACCAGGCGTCCTTGCCCGGCTTGCCGATGTTCACCACGGCGATCACGTTGTGCTTGCCGTCCCCGAAGAACTCCTTGTCGATGGCCTCGCCGTCGAACCCGACCATCGGGCCGGCGGCCAGCCCGGCCGCGCGCAGACCGAGGATGAAGTAGCCGAGCTGGAGGGTGGCGTTGGACTTGGCCGCCCGCTCCCGGATCTCGGCGTCGGAGAAGACGGCGTCCTTCAGCTCGGGGAAGACCGGGAAGATCCGCGGCAGCTCCTCGTGGAAGTCCAGGTCCGCGGCGAGCACCGCGACCAGCGGGGCGGCCTGGGTCTTCTCCCGGTTGGGCTCGGCCATGTGCGCGACCAGGCGCGCCCGGGCGTCGTCGCTGCGGACCAGCAGCACCCGCAGGGACTGCAGGTTGAACGCGGTGGGGGCGTACTTCACCAGGTCGTAGACGGCCTGCACGGTCTCGTCGGAGACCGGCTCGTCGGTGAAGGTGTTGGCGGTACGGGCGTCCCGGAACAGCAGGTCCTGGGCGGCGGTGTCGAGAGCGAGCGGGCTGGACATAGGCGTTCCTCTCGGAAGGTGAGCGCGGCATCGCGTGTGCCCGGCCACCGTGGCCGCGCGGTCTGGAGCACCGGTCGACTCCCCCTCGCGGCAGCCGTCCAGCGGTCCAGCGGCCCGCGATCGCAGCTCCAGCCGCAGCCCCGACGCTGCACGGTGCTCCGCGACGAAGCGGAGCCGTCCGCCAAGTCCTGCCAGCCCGCCTGCCAAGGGAGGAGCGCGATGCCCGCGCCGACCCAGATCCAGGAGTCCAGAGGCCCACGCGCCCGGCTCTCCTCGCTCACCAGCATGAGATTCTTCGCAGCCCTTCTCGTCTTCTTCTGCCACGCGGGCTTCGTGGCGTTCTTCAACCAGCCCTCGTACCGCGACGACTTCACCTCGCTCGTCAACAAGTCCGGCGCCGTCGGCGTCTCCTTCTTCTTCGTCCTCAGCGGCTTCGTCCTGGCCTGGTCGGCCCGCCGGGACGACACCACGCCACGGTTCTGGCGCCGCCGGCTGTTCAAGATCTACCCGATGCACCTGGTCACCTTCGCTCTGGCCATGGCGGTCACCGCCTGGGCCACCGCGGCCTGGGACACCTCGCTGCTCAACCTGTTCCTGGTACAGACCTGGCTGCCCCGCGCGGATATCGCCAACATGGTCAACATCCCCAGCTGGTCGCTCTCCTGCGAGCTCTTCTTCTACCTCTCCTTCCCGCTGCTCTTCAGCGGGCTGCGCCGGATCCGCGCCGAGCACCTGTGGCGCTGGGCCATCGGCGTCACCGCGGCGATCGCCCTGGTGCCGCTGGCAGCCCGGCTGCTCCCCGGCGCCCCGCTGATGCCGCCGATCGGCGGCCCGGTCGGCAACCCGGTCTCGCAGTGGGAGACCTGGTTCATCTACGCCTTCCCGCCGGTGCGCATGCTGGAGTTCGTGCTCGGCATCCTCATGGCGCTGATCGTGCTCAACGGCCGCTGGGTGCGGCTGCCGCTCTGGGTGCCGCTGGTGCTGGCCGCCGGCGCGTACGCCGGTGCGCTGCACGCCCCCTACGGCTTCAGCCTGGTGGCCGTCACCATCGTCCCGGTGGCGCTGGTGATCCCGGCGACGGCGGCCCTGGACATCGGCGGCCAAAGCTCCTTCCTGCAGAACCGGGTGCTGGTGCTGCTGGGCGAGATCTCCTTCGCCTTCTACATGGTGCACAGCGTGGTGATGGCCGGGTTCGGCAGGCTGATCACCCAGGGCGCCCTGGGCAGCTGGGCGACCACCGGACTGATCCTGCTGAACCTGGTGGTCAGCCTGGCCGTCTCCTGGGTCCTGTACACCTTTGTGGAGCGCCCCATCATGAAGCGCTGGGGCAGCCCCCGAGGCGCCCGGCAGGCCGTCGTCGAGCCCGCGGTGGAGTCCAGACTGGTCAAGGTCGCCTGAGCCACGGCCCGGCACACACCACAAAGCCCCTGCACGCCGGATGTGCAGGGGCTTTGTGGTGCCGTGGTGCCCGGCGGCCGCCGTCAGCCGGCCGCCGTCAGCAGATCGGTCTCCTCCGGTGCCGGCCCGCACTGCGCCGGCACCTCCCGGGTGGGGCCGCCCGGCTGCGGCGCAGGCCCCGGGAGCACGGCCGCGGCGCGGGTGAACCTCGGTGCGGGGCGGGCTCCAGCAGCCCCCCACCCGGCCGGCGGTGGGTGCCACCCGCCACGTGATGCCGATGGGCGGCGGCCTCCGCGGTGGTGAGCACCGCGGACACACAGGCCTCGGTGCCCGCGAAGGCCGCCGCCCACCACTCGCGGGTCCGGGACGCGAAACGCCCGGCGAACCGCGCCCGCAGCCCCGGCCACTGCGCCGGGCCGTCGCGGCCGCCCAGCGCCTCGCCGCCCAGGCCCAGCCCGGTCAGCAGCGCCCGGCAGAAGCGCTCCTCCAGCGCACCCACGGCCACATGGCCGCCCTCCGCGCAGGCGTGGACGCCGTAGAAAAGGGCGCCGCCGTCCAGCAGGGTGCGGCCGCGCTCCTGCCGCCACCGCCCGGCCCCGGCCATGCCCATGAGCATGCCGAGCATGGCCGCCGTACCGCCCGCGACGGCGGCGCCGACGACCTGCCCGAGCCCGGACCGCTGCCGCTCGTGGAGCGCCACAAGGACGCCGGCGACGAGCAGCAGCCCGCCGCCGGCGAAGTCGCCCAGCACATTGACCGGCCCGACCGGGGGCCCGCCCGCCCTGCCGACCGCGTGCAACGCTCCCGACAAGGCGATGTAGTTGATGTCATGTCCGCGGGCGCCGGACAGCGGACCGTCCTGCCACCAGCCCGTCATCCGGGCGTGGACCGGACCCGGATCGCGCGCCGCGCACGGCCCGGGGCCGACCCCGAGCCGTTCGGCGACGCCCGGCCCGAAGCCCTCGACCAGGACGTCAAACCGCTCGACCAGGCGCAGCAGCGCCCCGACGACCGGCCCCGACCTCAGGTCCAGGGCGACCGACCGGCGCCCCCGGTCCAGCACCCGGCGCCGGGGCGCGAAGGGACGGGCGCCGTCGACCCGGTCCACCCGCACCACGTCGGCGCCGAGGTCGGCCGGCATCATGCAGGCGAACGGCGCCGGCCCGATCGCCGCCGGCTCCACGACCCGCAGACCCCGCGCAGGGCCCATGAGACCCACTCCTCCCGGCCACCGCGGACGGCTCAGAACTCGACCGGCAGCTCCCACACGCCGTAGATGACCGCACCCTCCTTGGTCCTGATGTCCTTGTAGGGGATGGCGAGCCGCAGGTCCGGCAGCCGCTGGAAGAGCTTGCTCCAGACGATCTCCAGCTCCAGACGGGCCAGGTCCGCACCGATGCAGTGGTGCAGGCCGTAGCCGAAGCCCAGGTGCTTGCGGTTGCCGCGCTCCAGGATCAGCTGGTCCGGGTTCTCGTAGACCTCCGGGTCCCGGTTGCCGGTGAAGGCCACACAGAGGATGCCGTCGCCCTTGGGGATGGTCACCCCGCCGATCTCGATGTCCTCCATGGCGACCCGGGCGATGGCCGCGTCCCCGATGGTCAGGAAGCGGATCACCTCCTCGAGCGCGGCGGGCACCAGCGACGGGTCGGCCTTGAGCTTGGCCAGCTCCTCGGGGTGCTCCAGCAGGCAGGCGGTGCCGATGGAGATCATGCTGGCGGTGGTCTCGTGGCCGCCGTTCATCAGCAGCCGGCACAGGTTGACCAGGTCGCGGGTCTCGTACTCCTCGCCGGAGCTGCGGTACTCATCGATCGCCCGGCTCAGCAGGTCGTCGCCCGGGGTCTTCTCCTTGAGGGCGATCAGGTTCTCCAGGTACCCCCCCACCTCCACCATGGCGGCCTGCCGCTGCTGCGTCGTGCTGTCGCCGGCCAGCAGCACCGCGCCGTGCTTCTGGAAGAACTCGTGGTCCTCGTAGGGGATGCCCAGCAGCAGGCAGATGACGGTCATCGGAATCGGCAGCGACAACTCGTGGTGCAGGTCGACCGGGGAGCCCTTGGCGATCATCCGGTCGATCGTCTCGTCCACGATCTTCTCGATCTGCGGCCGGAGCTTCTGGGTCTGACGGTAGGTGAAGGTGATGGCCGCCTTACGGCGGGTACGGGTGTGCTCCGGCGGGTCGTACCCGATGAACGAGGTCTCGGTGCGGAAGACCTCGGGGATCGGGAAGTAGAACGGGAAGTTCTCCTCCCGGCGGGAGGAGCTGACCCGGGGATCGGTGAGCAGCTGCCGGATGTTGTGGTACCCGGTGATCAGCCAGGCCTCACGGCCGGTGGCCAGCATGGTCTTGCCGATCGGCTGCTCCGCCACCAGCTGCGCGTACTGGTCCGGCGGCGAGAACGGGCACTTCCGGTCCCAGGGGAACGGTGAGTCGAGCCCGCTCGGTGCGGCCTCGCTGATGCTTGATGTCACGACGACTCCCTTTCTCGTCCTTCGCGGGAAGGGTGGCACCGCGATCTGGAGACGAACCGGAAGCGGACTCGAACCTCTGGCCGCACCACGGGTGCTCGACCTCCGCTCCAGGGGCCGCCCGTAGCGTCGGCCGGGACCGCAACGCCGCAGCGCTTCAGCGCTTCAGGAGGAACGTCGCATGAGCACCGCGATCACGCCCTTCCGCGTCGAGATCCCCCAGGCGGACCTCGACGACCTGCGGCGGCGCCTGGCCATGACCCGCTGGCCCGAGGCCGAGACCGTCGCCGACTGGTCCCAGGGCGTCCCGCTGGCCTGGGCACAGGAGCTGTGCGAGTACTGGGCCACCCGCTACGACTGGCGGGCCGCCGAAGCCCGGCTGAACGCCGTGCCGCAGTTCCGCACCGAGATCGACGGCCTCGGCATCCACTTCCTGCACGCCCGCTCGCCGCACCCCAACGCGCTGCCGCTGCTGATCACCCACGGCTGGCCCGGCTCGGTGGTGGAGTTCCTGGACCTCATCGGGACACTGACCCACCCCGAGGACCCCGCGGACGCCTTCCACGTGGTCTGCCCGTCGCTGCCCGGCTACGGATTCAGCGACAAGCCGTCCGGCACCGGCTGGACGGCCGAGCGCACCGCCGCAGCCTGGACGGAGCTGATGACCAGGCTGGGCTACCACCGCTACGGCGCCCACGGGGTGGACTGGGGGTCGTTCATCACCGGCATCCTCGGCGAGACCGACACCGGACGCCTCGCCGGCATCTACCTGGCGATGCCCTTCGCCCGCCCGCCCAAGGAGCAGGTCGAGCTGTCCCAGCGGGACCTGGCGGGCCTGGCCGCCCTCAAGGAGTTCCAGCAGACCGAGGGCGGCTACTCGGTGATCCAGACCACCCGCCCGCAGACCCTGGCCTACGGCCTCACCGACTCGCCGGCCGGGCAGCTGGCCTGGATGGCGGAGAAGTACTGGTCCTGGAGCGACCACGACGGGGAGCTGGAGAAGGCATTCTCCCGCGACCGCCTGCTGGACGCCGTCTCCGTGGGCTGGTTCGCCGCCACCGCCGCCTCCTCCGGGCGGCTCTACTGGGAGAGCCAGAACAAGATGGCGCTGGGGCAGGTCGACGTCCCCACCGGGATCTCCATCTTCCCCAAGGACGGACGGATGCCCCGGCCGTGGATCGAACGGCGCTTCACCGACCTGCGCCGCTGGACCGACCACGAGCACGGCGGCCACTTCCCCGCGATGGAGCAGCCGGAACTGCTCGCCGGTGAACTTCGTTCGTTCTTCCGCGAGTTGCGCTGACAGACTCGACCGGACGAACCCAGAACCACCGAGGAGCCACATGCCGGACCAGCCCGTACTCGGCCCCCGCGCGCTGGGACGCGCCACCCTGGCCCGCCAGCTGCTGCTCTCCCGGGCCGAACTGGGTGCGGTACCCGCGGTCGAACTACTGGTGGGCATGCAGGCCCAAGCGCCGTACGCCCCCTACTTCGGACTCTGGACGCGGCTGCGGAACTTCCGCACCGAGCACCTGGCCGACGCGCTCAACGAGCGGCGGCTGCTACGCATCGGACTGATGCGCAGCACCATCCACCTGGTCACCCCGGACGACAGCCGGGCACTGCGCCCCTGGGTGCAGCCCGCCCTCGACCGGGAACTGGACACCGCCTTCCGCCAGGCCACCGACGGACTCGACCGGGCCGCGGTGGCCGCCGCCGGCCAAGAACTCCTCGACGCCGAGGCGCTCACCACCAAGGAACTGGGCGAGCGGTTGCACAAGCTGTGGCCGGACCGCGACGCCAGAGCCCTCACCTATGTGGTCCGCAATCTGGTGCCCCTGGTGCAGGTCCCGCCACGAGCGGTCTGGGGCGTCGGCGGCACCACCCGCTACGCCACGGCCGACTCCTGGGCCGGCCCCGGCCCCGACCCGGACGCGCTGCCGACCCCCGAGACACTGGTGCTGCGCTATCTGGCGGCCTTCGGCCCCGCGTCCGTGCAGGACGTCCAGACCTGGGCCGGACTGGTCCGGCTGCGCCCGCTGCTGGAGCGGCTGCGGCCCCGGCTGCGCACCTTCCGCACCGAGGGCGGCCGCGAACTGTTCGACCTGCCCGACGCCCCACGCCCGGATCCCGACACCCCCGCCCCGGTGCGCTTCCTGCCCGAGTACGACAACCTGCTGGCCTCGCACGCCGACCGCACCCGGGTGATCTCCGACGAGGACCGCCGCCTGGTGATGACCCGCAACGGCATGAGGCCCACCTTCATGGTCGACGGCGCGGTGCGCGGCGCCTGGAAACTCACCCGGCAGCGCTCCACCGCAACCCTGCTGGTGGACCCCTTCCGCCCCCTGAACCGAACCGACTGGTCGGCGGTCTCCGCCGAGGCCGCCCGGCTGCTGGCATTCGCCGAGCCCGACGCCGACCACGACGTCCGGCTCTCCACCCCCACAGGAAGTGAATCGTGACGGAACTGACCCCCATCCCCCTCGACGGCGGCCCGGTGGCGGTCCTCGGCGCCCTGGAGCTGGAACGGACCGCCACCGGGCTGCGCCCGCAGCGGCTCCCCGCCGGCGCCCGGGCGCAGGTGGACGACGCCCACTTCCGGATGGTGGTCGCCCAGCCGGCCGGCGTACGGCTGGCGTTCCGCACCGCGGCCACCGTACTGGAGCTGGACGTGAGGGCCACCAAGACAGTCCTGCCGGGCGACGCCGCCTTCCCCGACGGGCGCTACGAGCTGCTGGTCGACGGAGCACCGGCCGGCTGGACCGTCGTCCGCGACGGGGACCGCATCCATGTCGACCCCGCCACCGGACAGGCCCGCACCGTCCCCGGGCGGCCCGGCACCGTACGCTTCGACGGCCTGCCGGACCGCCTCAAGAACATCGAACTATGGCTCCCCCAGGGGGAGATGACCGAGCTGCTGGCACTGCGCAGCGACGCCCCGGTGGAGCCGCCGGCCCCGTCCCGGCAACCGGTCTGGCTGCACCACGGCAGCTCCATCAGCCATGGCGCCGACCAGCTCAGCCCCACCGGCATCTGGCCCAGTGTGGCCGCAGCCCGGGCGGGCGTCAGCCTGGTCAACCTGGGGCTCGCCGGCCACTGCATGCTGGACCCCTTCACCGCCCGGGCCATCCGCGACACCCCCGCCGACCTGATCAGCATCAAGGTCGGCATCAACATCGTGGGGACCGACGGAATGCGGCTGCGGGTCCTCACCCCCGCCGTGCACGGCTTCCTGGACACCATCCGCGAGGGCCACCCGGACACTCCACTGCTGGTGGTGTCACCGATCCTGTGCCCCGAGGCCGAGGAACGCCCCGGGCCGCTGGTGCCCTCCTGGGAATCCGGCTCCTTCGGCTTCCACGCCCTGGGCGACCCCGCCGAGGTGCCCGCCGGCCGGCTCACCCTCCAGGTCGTCCGCGCCGAACTCGCCCGCATCGTGGCCGAGCGCGCGGCGCAGGACCCCCGGCTGCACTACCTGGACGGACGCACCCTCTACGGCGAGAAGGACGCCGCGGAACTGCCGCTGCCCGACGCCCTGCACCCCGACGCCGCCGCCCACCGCCTCATCGGCGAGCGCTTCGCCGAGCTGGCGCTGCGGCCCGGCGGCCCGCTTCGAGGCTGAGGCGATCGGGCTTCGAGTCCGCCCGCCTAGCGTGCTGCTGGTCCCCGTGTCCCCCGGCCACGGACCTGCAGACACCGACGGCCCGCGACGCGGAGGTGACACCGTGCCCGCTGAGGAACCCTCCCCCCTTCCCTTCCCCGGTTCGACCTTCCAAGGGCCCGACCCCCGCTCCGCCCGGCTGCGGGCGAGGCGGCCGGCCGCCCAGGTCGCGGTGGCGCAGGGCGGCTCCGCCGGGCTGGTGACCAGGTACGAGGACATCCGGTCGCCGGCCGCCGACCACCGGTTCAGCCGGGCAGCGGTGCACGCCCTTGGGGCGCCGCAGCTCGGCGGCCTGTCCCAGGCGCCGCCCGCAATAATCGTCTCCCTGGACCCGCCGGACCCCACCCGACCGCGCCGGCTCACGGAGCAGGCGTCCGACGCCGCGCGGGCGCGCCCCATCGCACCCCGAGTGACCGAGCCGGTCGACCGGCTGCCGGACGAGCTGGCCGCCAAGAGGGCTTCCGGCGAAGCCCCGACCGACCCGCTGGACGGCTTCGCCACCCCCCTGGCGCTGACCGTGACCTGCGAACTGCTCGACGCCCCGCAGGCCGACCGCGACCGCCTCCACGACTGGGAACGGCAGCTCGCCGCCGTAGGCGGCCCGAAGGAGGAAGCGATCGCCGCCCGCGAGCAGCTCGGCGGGTACATCGCCGGCCTGGTGACCGAAAAGCGCGAGCACCCCGCCGACGACATCCTCTCCGCACCGATCGCCGACCACCCCGACACCTGGCGCGCGCCGGGGGAGGACCCGTCGCTGGTCCCCGCGGCCGTGAAGGAGCTGCTGCAGGGGGTGAACCTCTTCGCCACCGACACCCCGGGCCTGCCCCGCATCGCCACCCAGGACGTCACCGGGGCGAGCTCACCACCCCCGCCCAGGACGCGGTGTCCCTGGCCTCCGCCAACCGCGACGCCGAGGTCTTCGCCGCCCCGACCGGCTGGACTCCACCCGCGCCGACAACCCCCATCCGGCCTTCGGCGCCGGCATCCACCACTGCACGGGCGCGCCGCCGGCGCGCCCGGAGACCGCCACCGCCGTCGAGGGCCTGGCACGTCGGCTCCCGGGGCTACGCCTCGCCGTGCCGCAGACCGACCTGCGCCGGCGGACCGGCGACGTCAACACCGGCCTGCCCGCCCTGCCCGTCCTCTGGTGAACCGCCCGAGACAACCGAGGAGTCACCCATGACCCATGAGTCCATCCCCGCCGTGAGCCGCGAGGTGCGGCTCGCCTCCTACCCGGACGGCGAGGTGGGGCCGAAGCACTTCACCGTGGCCGAGGCCGAGCTGCCGGAGCCCACCGGCGGCCAGGTGGTCGTCCGCAACGAGTGGATGTCGCTGGGCGCCGTCTACCGCGACCAGATGATCCCCGGCACCGACCTGCCGATCCCGGTCTTCCAGCCGGGCGAGGCCATGTGGGGCCGCACCGTCGGCACCGTGGTCGCCTCGCAGAGCCCCGACCTGGCCGTCGGTGACCTGGTGGAGCACTTCTTCGGCTGGCGGGACTACGCCGTCAACTACGCGCAGGCCTTCTTCCGCCGCGACCGCGAGCTGCTGCCCTCCCCGGAGTACTTCCTCTCCCAGGGCCCCACCGCCTGGCGCGGCATGGTGGACATGGCCCAGGTCGCGGACGGGGACACCGTCTTCGTCTCCGGGGCCACCAGCGGCGTCGGCTCGCTGGCCGGCCAGATCGCCCGGCTGCGCGGTGCCAAACGCGTGATCGGCAGCACCGGCTCCAAGGAGAAGATCGACTACCTGGTGCAGGAGCTGGGCTTCGACGCCGCCTTCGACTACCACGAGGGCCCGGTGGCGGAGCAGCTCAAGGAACTGGCCCCCGACGGCATCGACGTCTTCTTCGACAACGTCGGCGGCGAGCAGTTCGAGGCAGCGGTCAAGGCGGCCGCCCCCGGCGCCCGTTTCGCGCTCTGCGGGGCGCTGTCCGGGCAGCTCGGCCCGGGGGACGGCGGCCGGCCCCGGCTGGACCTGATGGCGGCCTTCCCCAAGGAACTGGTGCTCCGCCCCTTCGCCACCCTGCACACCCCCGAGCAGATCGCCGACTGGAACGAGCACTTCGGCCGCTGGCTGCGTGAAGAGCGCATCGTCTTCCCGCACACCGCCGTCGAGGGCGGTACAGCCGCCCTGCCCGCCAACTTCCTGGCCCTGCTGGACCGCCGCTTCAGCGGCACCGTCGTCGCCCGGCTGACCTGACAGAAAGGCGTGCCCCCATGTCCGACAAGACCTTCGCCGAGCAAACCGTGGTGGTCACCGGCGGCGGCACCGGCATCGGCCGGGCCACCGCCCTGGCCTTCGCCGAACTCGGCGCCTCCACCGTGGTCGTCACCGGCCGCCGCCCCGAGCGGCTGGCCGAGGTCGCCGCGCTGCACCCCGCCGTGGTCCCGGTGACCGCGGACGTCACCCAGGCCGCCGGCGCCGACGCGGTCGCCGAGGCCGTCCAGGCCCGCGGCGGCACCCTGGACGTCCTGGTGCACAACGCCGGCGTCTTCCGCTTCAGCCCGCTGGACGCGCTGGACGCGGACGTCGTCCGCGAGGTGCTGGACATCAACCTGACCGGTCCGCTGCTGCTCACCGGGCGGTTGCTGCCGCTGCTGCGGGCACCCGGCGGCTCCATCGTGCTGGTCTCCAGCCGGGCGGGCCACAACCCGTCGCCCGGCGGCTCGGTGTACGCGGCCAGCAAGGCCGCGGTGCACAGCCTGACCCGGAGCTGGGCCGCGGAGCTCGCCCCCCGGGGCATCCGGGTCAACGCGGTCGCCCCGGGCTTCGTCCGCACCGACGCCTACGCGGCCAACGGACTGGGCCCGGAGCAGGTCGCCGGGCTCTTCGAGCACGTGAAGAACGACATCCCGCTCGGCCGGGTCGGGGACGTCGCCGACATCACCCCCTGGATCACCCGCCTCGCCGAGCCGGCCAGTGAGCTGGTGACCGGTCAGATCATCACCCTCGACGGCGGTATGGACCTCAGCTGACACCGTACGGCCGAGCAGGGGGCGCCCCCGGGTGACCAGGGGCGCCCCCTGCTGTTTCGAGACCTCCTGGACCAGCAGGCTCAGCTGCCCGATCCCGATCCCGGACGAGATCGACGCACTGGTGGTCCCTCTGCCGCAGACCCAGCTCTGACGGCCGTCCCGACCGTCGTCGTCGGTGCCGGGCAGGCCGGCACCGGCACCGCGGCCGCCCCGCGCACCCGTGGCTTCGACGGCCGGACCACCCTCGTCGGCGACGAGCCCGACCTGCCCTACCAGCGGCCGCCGCTGTCCAAGGCCTTTCTGGCCGGCCGGCTGGAGGCGGCCGAGCTGGAACTGCGCCCCGCCTCACGGTTCGCCGACCAGCAGACCGAGCTGGTGCGCACCGACCGCGCCGTGCAGCTGGACCGCGAGGGCACAAGCGCCGGCCTGGCACCCGGCCGCCGGCTCCCGTACGACCACGCGGTGCCGGCGACCGGTACCCGGCCCCCAACCCTGCCCGTGCCCGGCGCCGAGCTGTCCGGAGTGCTCACCCTGCACGACCTCGCCGACGCCCAGGTGCTACGGCGGCGGCTCACCGCCCGCGGCCCGCTCGACGTGGTGGTGGCCGGCGCCGGGTTCATCGGCATGGAGCTCGCCGCCACCGCCCGGGAGGCGGGGCACCGGGTCACCGTGGTGGAGGCGCTGCCCCGGGTGATGGCCCGAGCGGTCACCCCCGGGATGTCCGACCCCCTGGTCGCCGCCCACCGCGACCAGGGGGTCAGGGTGGAGCTCCAGCGCGAGCCGGTGGCCCTGCGCGGCGACGCGCGCGGCCAGGTGCGGGTGGTCGAGCCGGACGGCGGGGAGCGGCTGCCCGCCGACCTGGCGGTCGCCGCGGGGCTGCGGGTCGGGGACGGCATCGTGGTCGACGAGGACCTGCGCACCAGCGACAGCGCCACCCATACGATCGGCGACTGCGATCGGCGACTGCGATCGGTGACTGCGATCGGTGACTGCGCTCGCTTCCCCAGCCCGCACGCGGGGCGCCATCTGCGCCTGGAGTCCGTGCAGAACGCCGCAGACCAGGCCCGCAGCGCGGCGGCGGCCCTCTGCGGGCAGCCGGAGCGCCATGCGGCGGTGCCGTGCCTCTGGACAAAGCAGTACGGGCTGAGACTCCAGATCGCCGGGATCACCGCGGGACACGACCGCACCATGGTGGCCGGCGATGTCGCCGGGGACCGCCTCTCGGTGTTCTGCTAACGCACCGGCCCGCTGGCCGGGGTGGAGCCGGTGAACCGGCCCGCCGACCACATGATCAGCCGCCGGCTGCCGGCCAGCGACGCGGACCTGACCCCCGAGGAGACCGCCGCCCCCGGCCTCGGCCTCAAGGCCCGCACCCGCCACCCGCAGACGGCCTGACACCCGTACGCCACAGATCCCCGCACCCCGGGCCGCCGCCCTGCGGCACCCCGACGCGGGGACGCCCGCCCGTGCCCGCCTTCACCCGGGAGCCTGCGCGGCGCATCCAGCGCCGCTCCGATGCCGGGATGCCCCGCCCACAGACCACGACGGCCCGGACCCCCACACAGGTCCGGGCCGTCAGTGTGCGCCCGCTGTATCCGGCCGGATGGTCAGCTGGGGCCGTCCCAGCGCACCGGCAGCGCCGCCAGGCTGTGGTTCACATCCCCCGGATGCCAGCGCAGCGCGCTCTCCGGCACCGACAGCCGCAGCGACGGGAACCGCCGGGCCAGCCCGCTGATGGCCACGGCCAGCTCCAGCCGGGCCAGCGGGGCGCCCAGGCAGCGGTGGATGCCGTGGCCGAAGGCGATGTGGCCGCGGCGGTCCTCACGGTCGGAGTTCTGCCGGTCGAAGTCCAGCCGCTCGGGGTCGGCGAAGACCGTACGGTCGTGGTTGGCCGACGACAGGATGATGAAGACCGGGTCGCCCTTGGGGACGGTCACCCCGCCGATCGTCACGTCCTCGACGGCGAGCCGGGGGAAGCCGGAGGTGTCCGTGGCGAAGAGGTTGACGCCGCGCAGCAGCTCCTCGACCGCGTCGGGGACCTCCTCCGGGTGCTCGCCCAGCCGCCGCCACTGCCCGGGGTGGTGCTCGACCAGGGCCAGCACCGAGTTGGCGAGCTGGCAGGCGGTGGTGTCGAAACCGGCGCCCAGCAGCGCGTACCCAAAGACGACCAGCTCCTGCTCGGTGAGGCGGTCGTCCTCGTCCCGGGCGGCGATCAGCGCCGACAGCAGGTCGTCGGAGGGCTCCTCGCGCTTGGCGGCGATCAGCTGGGTCATGTACATCCCCAGCATGGCCGCACCCTCCCTCGCCACCTCGGGCGGACCGGAGACGGACGCGAACTGACGGGCCCACAGATGGAACTTCTCCTGGTCGCCCACGGGCACACCGAGCAGTTCACAGATGACCGTGAGCGGCAGCGGCGACGCGAAGTCCGCCACCAGGTCGGCGGATGTGCCGCCGGCAGCCATCCGGTCCAGCAGCCCGTCCACCAACTCCTGGATACGCGGCCGCATCAGCTCGATCCGCCGCACCGTGAACGCCTTGGTCACCAGCTTGCGCAGCCGGGTGTGCTCCGGCGGGTCCATGGAAGCGATCATCTCCGGCGGCGCCTTCAAAAACCCCTCGAACTCCGGAGCGCCCGGCCCGTACATGGCCGCCCGGCTGAGGCCCGGGTGGGTCAGCGCCTCCCGCGCCTCCTCGTAACCGGTGACCACCCAGGTGTGACCGCCGCCACGGACCGGGACCCGCGCCACCGGCTCCTCGACGCGCAACCGGTCGTAACCCGGTGCGGGACCCCGGTAGCTGGAGCCCCTGAAGGGGAACGCCTGGACCTCGGCCTCCGCCGCGGACGCCTCGATAAGTGCCATGGTCATGCCTCCGGACCGAGCAGGACGGCAGCGTAGTTCTTCCGGGCAGCCGTGTCGTACTTGAGCGCCACATGGCTGGCCGCCGTGGTGACATCCCGCCAGAACCGCTGCAGCGGCAGGCCCTCACCCAGGCCCCCCGAGCCGGAGGCGGCAACCGCCAGGCCGACCGACTCCACCAGCAGCTCCGCGGCGAAGACCGCATTGCGCTCGTTGCGGGCCATCAGCTCCAAAGTGAGACCGCGCTCGTCGATGGTGCGCGCGTTCTCCTCGACCAGGTGCCGCGCCGCGTCCAGCATCGCCGCCGCCCGGGTCACCTGAAGCTCCACGGAGTGGGTGCGGCGCTTGCCGGTCAGCACCGCCACCGCGGCGTTCATCGCCCCGGCGGCCGCGCCGGCCACCGGGGCCACGAAGGTCAGCCCGCCGACCGCCTGGAACGGCACATTGTGGGAGGGCACCTCGGAGTCCCGGTTGCGGCCGGTCAGCATCTCCGTCCGGGCGAAGGACAAGTGCTCGGGCACCAGGACGCCGTCCGCCACCAGGGTGTGGCTGCCGGTCGCCCGCATGCCCACGCTGTCCCAGGTCTCCTGGACGCCGTAGGTACCGCTGGGAAGCGCGAAGAAACGCAGCTCCGGCGCACCCTCAGGGCCCGGGACAGCGGCGCACACCAGCGTCCAGTCGGCGAAGTCGATACCGCTGACATAGTGCCAGGTACCGCTGAGCCGCCAGCCACCGCCGGTGCGGACCGCCTTGCCCGACGGTATCAGCGCAGTCGCCACCACCACGTCCGGCCCGGCACCCCAGAGCGCGTGATGCCCCTCGGCGGGCAGGTACGAGGCGAACCGCGCGGAGTAGGCGCTCAGCGACGCGCACCAGGCGGTCGCCGGGCAGCCCTCGCCCACCGCGATGACCGCACGGGTGAGCTCGGCGAAGGAGCCCTCGCTGCCGCCCCAGCGGGCGGCCACGAAGTGACGGGCGAAACCGGCCTCACGGATCGCCGCCACCACCTCGGGCGACAGCTTCCGGGTTCGGTCGGCCTCAGCCGCGTGACGGGACGCAAGGATGCGGACCCTCTCCGCCGCCTCCGCCAAACCCAGGTCCAGCTGCATGTCGGCAGGCATCCTCGTGGCCTCCTGTGATGACGAGACTTCCAGTGTGACCAGCGTGGCGCGGACCCCTCGAGGTCCGCTGCACCACGGGTCGACCGGCCGACGCCGACCCGGATCCAGCCGACCGCGACCCACCGTCGAGCCCACCCCGGGATCCTGGACACGCCGCGCCCGCCGGCAGCGGACAACGAGCGGTAAAAAGGAGTCACCGTGTCACAGACGTTGGGAACCACCCGGCCCCGGGTGCCGGCCGGGCTCTACGTGGAGGTGCAGGCGTTCTACGCCTACCAACTGCCGCTGCTGGAGGACCGGAAGGTGGAAGAGTTCGCCCTCACCTTCACCGAGGACGGTGTCTATGCGCACGCCAAGGACGGCTGGGAGCTGGCGGGACGCGAGCAACTGGTCACCGAGATGCGCAAGGCGCTGCCGCACTACGGCACCTCCGTCTTCCGGCACTGGTTCGACAAACTGGTGATCGAGGAACGCCCAAACGGCACCGTGGCGGTCACCTTCCGCTCCCTGGTGAGCGTGACCGACGAGCAGGGGCAGGTGACCTTCGAGCCCAGCGCCACCATCCACGACGAGCTGGTGCGCCACGACGGGGAGCTGCTGACCCACCGCCGAACCGTGCGCCACGACATCCCGGACCCAGCCGGATACTGGTCGGCGAAGCTCGACTGAGACCCCGCACCGCAGGACGACAGCCCCGACCGCGCCGCGGTCGAAGCCCTCGCCCTGCGGTGGTGCCGCCCAGCGTCGGCCGGGAAGTCCGGCCGCGCCGTGGCCCCCGGCACGACGGCGCCGGGCGGCCGCAGCTCAACCTCCACCAGATAGCGGTCGACCAGGGAGACCACCTACTTGTCGCCGCCGAACGCACAAACCTCGTGGTCACCCGAGTCGACCACCGCCAGCAGCCGGTGGCGAGCCGACCGGCCATCGCGACTCCACCGTCGTAGCGGTCCACCAGGTCGCCGCCGGCCTGGACGACCAGCCCCACCCCACCGGGTAGCCGTCACGGACCGGCACCACCGGCTCCTCCAGCGCGCTGAAGATGCGGAAGGCGCCCACCCAGGACAGGGCCCGCAGCACGCCATAGCCGTAAGGGAAGCGCTCGCGAAACTCCCACATGTCCCGGTAGCAGACCTCGATGCCGTCCGGCCAGGAGTGCTCCAAGGCCATGGCCCCCAGCACCCCGATCCACAGATCACCCTCGTTGTCTGCGGGGCCGCCGATGCCCTGCCCGGCCAGCAGGGCATCGGCGGCCGCCGGGCCGGGTGCCCACCGCGCCGTCGAAGACGGCCCGCAGCCGGATCCCGTCGGGCAGCGCCTCCAACCGGTCCACCGCCTCCTCCACGGCGGCGAGCACCTCCGCCGGCCCAGTGCCCAGGGCGAAGCGGCTGCGGCACTCGCCGGTCCAGGCCGCCCAGGCCCCCCACATCGCGGCGGACGGCGTCCCCCTGCCAGAGGAACAGCTCGCGCCAGGTCCAGTCCGGGTTGACGCAGGAGTCCAACACGCTGCGGTCCAGTCCCTCGGGGAAAAGCGTGCCGTAGACCGCGCCGACGTAGGCGCCGTACGCATACCCGACGAAGGAGAGCCGCTCCCCGCCGAACACCCCGCGCAGCACGTCCATGTCGCGGGCGGTGTTGCGGGTGCTGATGTGGCGGCGCACTTCGCCGCCGGCCCGGGCGCAGGCCAGCTCGCGCCACCACCGGCCGTCATGTCGTCGGCCAGTGACGAGCAGTTGATCGCGATGCCGGTGACCGGGCCCGCGTCGCCGACGCAATGCGCCGGGCTGTCGGCCACTATCAGCAGTCCGGCGCTGCAGACCCTGCCTTCATCGTGACCCAGGCCGGTGACGAGCCCTGGCGTGGGGTTCGGCCGCGGCAAGCTCACCTTCTACAGAAACCTCAACGCTTCTGCCTCCGCCACCTTCACGAATGTAGCCTTCTACGACGCCAGCAAGAACCCGGGATCTGTGCCGGGCGAGCAGTTCCACACCGGCCTTGTCGAAGCCTTCGCTACCTGGATGCGGTGCGGTCGTGAAGACGGTCCACAACGAGCAACCCCGACTGGCACCCACTCGCAGCCCTCACCCCCGATTGACAGTGGCTCCTACTGCCTGATCACTTCGCCCACTGCATGCCCAGCTCCCGTAGCGTGTCGAGCTGCTCCGCGGTCAGCTTGTCTCGCCTAGTGCGAGTGTTCGAGACCCACACGCCCAGCTTCACGACTACCGGCTCCGCCTCGCCGTCGACCGTGATCTGTTCGCTGTGGCCCCTCGGCACAGGCCGGCCCGCGCCCTCCCGCTCGACCCACTGCGTGAGGGCCGCCAAGCCCCGCTGGAATGCCTGCTGCACCTTGTGTGATTGGGCGGTGGGGTGGCAGTGGGTGGGCGTCAGCGGGCTCGTGATGTGGGTGTCCTGGTAGCGGGGTCCAGGGCGGGGTTGTGGTCGCTGTCATGGGGTGACCAAGCGGCTGTTGTGGGGTGGCTAGCAGGTTGGTCGCTGGCTGTCATGGGTTTCGCTGTTCCTGTGTGAGGGGTTGGCGGGGTCGGGTGGGCTGGGCCGTATGACGGGTCAGGGGGTTTCGGCGGGTGAGCTCCGGGC
>NZ_JBRIOU010000015.1:0-13487 GCF_053474865.1 Streptomyces sp. CO7 | reverse complement strand
GGGCTGCGCCGACGGGGGGTGTGCCGTTGGCTCGGGGTGTGGTGGTGCGTCGGCTTCTTGCGGTGGATGTGGAGGGGACGCTGTCGGCGCTGCATGTGCGGATCGCGGCGGAGTTGGCGGGTGTGTCAGAGCGGACGGTGTGGCGTTGGCTGGCCGATGGGCGCCGGGGCCACGTCGAGGCTCGGCCGCGGCAGGACGGGTTCTCGCTGAGTGACGCCTTGTGGGAGGTCCTCGCGGAGGCGGGCGGGAACGTCGCGGAGTTGCGGCGCAGGATGCTCCGGGCCCAGGAAGAGGGGGCGTTGGAGGGCTGGGGTGCGCAGTGTGTGCCCTCGCTGCCGACATTGCACCGGGTGATCAAGCGGGATCTGAGGGCGGGCCGGGTTCTTGAAGTGGCCCGTCCGGCAGGGGCCCGGGTGGGGCTGGAGCCGAGCCGGTATGACCGGGCGCTGGCGGACCTGGGGCTCGTGGACGGGGCGAGTGGTCCGCTTGTTGTCGACGGGCCGCCCGCCGACGTGCCGGTGTCGGAGGACGCCGCGGATGCGGGGGTGCGGAGCGGCGGTGTGCGGTTGTACGTGCCGGGGGCCCGGCTGGTGGCCACACGGCAGGTGGCCGCTGTGGCGGAGGCTGTGGGGCATACGGTCGCGGCACGCGGGATGTGCTGTGTGTACGGGGACACGGGCCTGGGGAAGACGGTCGCCGTCGAGCAGGCTTTGCATCTTCTGCCCGGCCGGGTGCCGGTGTGGCGGGCGGTGGCCGGCGTGGCACCCGGTCTGCCGCAGCTGCGGGCCTCGCTGTGTGAAGCGCTCGGGCTGCCGTCAGGGGCGCTGCCGCACCGGGCCGGGCCGGCCAGCC
This sequence comes from Streptomyces sp. CO7, assembly GCF_053474865.1. Lineage (NCBI taxonomy): Bacteria > Bacillati > Actinomycetota > Actinomycetes > Kitasatosporales > Streptomycetaceae > Streptomyces > Streptomyces sp. CO7. Next base: position 12,635 of record NZ_JBRIOU010000015.1, on the reverse strand, counting down.
GGGCTCTGACGCGGGCACTGGCCGAGCCGGGTGTGCTGTTTCTCGATGACGCCCAGCGGCTGACGCCGCCACTGCTGGATTACCTGCGGCAGTTGTGGGACGCGCCGGGCTGTGCGGCGGCGCTGGTGCTGTGTGGGGCGGGAAGCGAGCGGGCCCTCGCCCGTGCTTCGGCGCTGCGCTCACGAGTGCTGAGCTGGCATCAGGTCGGCCGGCTTGAGCCGTCTCAAGTACCGCAGACGCTGACTCTGTTCCATCCCGTGTGGGCGCAGGCGGACCCGGACGACCTTGCGCGGGCGGACGAGCAGATGGCGCACGGCAATTTCCGCACGTGGGCGAAGCTCACGTCGCATGTCTACGCAGCCCGCGAACGCGGCCCCGCAAGGCCTGTGGACCGGGAACTGATCGAGCAGGCCTGCGCGCGTCTTGGCCCTTACCCGTGACCGTCCGCGCTGCTCGGAGGGCTCGTGTAGGAGGGCCTTCATCTGTTCCGAGACGAGGTGAACGAAGGCGCGCTCCATGAAAGTGGAAGAGGCGGAGGGGCACGGAGTGAACGGGCAGCCGATGGCGCCGCCGGAGGATCCGGCCGGTGTTTTGGGGGAGGAGTCGTTGACGGCGTTGCGGGCGCCGGCGGTGCGTCGTCTGCTGGCGCTGCGCGCCGAGCGGCGGCTCTCGCGGGAGCATGTGCGCCTGGCCGGGGAGTGCCTGGGCGTGTCGGAGCGCACGGTGTGGCGGTGGCTGGCTGAGGCCTCCCGGTCGCCCCAGGACGCGATCCGCCCCGGGGAACGCAGCGGTGAGCGGTTCGAGATCACCAGGGAGATCCGGGTGCTGCTGGCGTACTGGCACGGCAATGCTTCCGCGGTCCACCGCCAGTTGGTGGCCCGGGCCCAGACCGGCGGCCGTGACGGTCAGCCGACGACGGCATCTGAATCCGCGGCTTCTCCCGCGGGCGCCCCGCCGGCTGCGGTGCCGTTGCTGGACCCAGTGCCGTCGCTATCGACGTTCCTGCGCGCGGTGCGTCGTGATCTCACCGCGGGGGAGCGGGCCGGTCTTGCCGCGGGACCGGACGCGGCACGCGCGCACGACGTCTTCGGCAAACGGGCGGCCTCCTGGCGCAATCACGTGTGGGAGACCGATCACGTCCAGGCACCGCTGCTGGTCGATGCCGACGGCGACCTGGTGCGCCCCTGGGTGACGTGGTTCATCGACACCGCCACCAAAGTGATCACCGGCACCGCGGTCACTGCTGGCGTTCCTTCCCGTGCCTCCGTGCTGGCCGCGCTGCGTGCCGCTGTTTTGCGTGATGATCCCTACGGCCCCGCGGGAGGGACACCGGAGCAGGTGCGGGTGGACCGGGGCAAGGACTTCCTGTCGACCACCGTCACCGCCGCGTTCGGCACGATAGGCGTGACGGTGAAGGACCTTCCCGCTTACAGCCCTCACCTCAAGGGCACGGTGGAGAACCTCAACCGGGCCGTTGACCGGATGCTGTTCGCGGCCCTGCCCGGCTACACCCTCACCCCCACCAAGCCCCGCTCCGGCCGGCGACACAAAGGAGTGGGCAAGCCGGAGACGTCCGGTGCCATGTCGTTTCAGGACTTCACCGCGGAGGTGCTGGCCTGGACCCACTGGTGGAACACCGAGCACCGGCCCCAGGCGCTGTCCGGCCGCACGCCGCTTGAGGCATGGCAGGCCGATCCGACTCCCGTCACCGATGTCCCCGCGGCCGACCTGTGGACGTTCACCCTGGAGGACGACGGCCGCCCGCGGAAGCTGACCAGCCACGGCGTGCGGTGGCGCGGGCGCACCTACATCGCCCCCTGGATGACCGGCCAGGCCGGCCGTACCGTCACCGTGCGCTACATGCCGCACCACGATCACGAGATCGACATCTGTGACGCGAGCGGCAAGTATCTCGGGCCCGCGCACCTCGCGGACGCGGCCACCCCCGAACAACTCAAGGCCCTGCGCATAGCCCGTGCGGAGCGTGCCCGACGTCTGCGCGCCGAGGTGAAAGCCGCCGAGACGCTGCGCCGACAGCGCTTCGCCCCGGCCACCACGGCAGGGCCGGCCCAACGGCTGGGAGCCCTCACCGCCGCTCAAGCCGGGCACGAACTGGCCGCCATCGAGCACAACGACGCCTCGAAGCTGGCGCTGCCGGACCTCATCCCGCCCGCCGCGCCCCCGGTCGATTGGCGCACCCCTGCTTCCCTGGCCGCGCTGACCACGCCAGGCCCGCCCGTCCCGCACCCGTCCGGCCGTGATGGCGCTTCCGCCCCGGACGGCCGCGACGGGCGGGCCGCGCCTCCCACCACCGACGACGACGGAGACGCCTCGTGACTGCGGCCACCTACCAGTACGTCGACCCGCCCGATGCGTCCGTGGTCACCACCCGCGCCCTGCTCACCGCCCGGGAGAACATCACCGACACCGTCGCCGCCCGCGCCATGATGTGCATCCACGGCGGCGCCGGCTTCGGCAAGACCCTCGCCGTCAACACCTGCCTGCGCGGACTCGAACCCGGTGAGGACGTCCGCAAGATCACCTTCCGGGCCCGTCCCACCGCCCGAGCGGTGCGCTATGAGCTGTTCGCCGCACTCGATCTGGCCGGTGAACCGCCGCGCCACCCCAGTGAATTCGACCGCCTGCTGAAGACCGCCCTGGCTGAGCGCCCCCGCACCTTCCTCGTCGACGAGGCCCAGTGGCTCAACGGTGAGGCGTTCGAGTACTTCCGCTACTTGTGGGACGAACCCTCCACCCGGCTCGCGGTCATCTTCGTCGGCGGCGAGGGCTGCCACACCGTGCTGCGCCGCGAACCGATGCTCTCCTCCCGCATCTTCATCTGGCAGCACTTCACCCGCCTCACCCCCGACGAGGTCCTGGAGGCCATCCCCTTGTTCCATCCGGTGTGGGCCGATGCCGACCTCGACGACATCGCCTTCGCTGACAGCCACGCCGCGCACGGCAACTTCCGCGCCTGGGCCCAGCTGACCGCCCACACCCGCACCGCCCTGGCACGCACCGGCCGCCCCCGCGTCGACCAGGAACTGCTGCGCTGGGCCTTCAGCCGCCTCGCCTGAACGCTACGCCGCCATGCCGCCCGCTGTGCCTCCACCGTCCGTCACCGTGGTCATCGACCGCGATGACGACGTCATCCACACCCACACCGCCCTGGCCGCCCACCATCCGCCGTTCGGCCGGATCACTTTGCACCCCGGCCCGGGCACCACCAGCGAAACCGGCCTCGCCCACGACCTCCTCGCCGCCCTGGGCAAACCACCCCTGCTCCCGGGCCGCTTTCCCGGCGGCCGCCAGCCCGCCTGGGAAGCCGCCACCGCCTGGGTGACCGCCCTGCCCGTCACCCGGCTGACCGTCCTGCGCGCCCACCGCCTCACCACCCGCCGCACGATGCGCCTCCTCCAGCTACAGGCCCACACCGGTATCCACCTGACCCTGGTCTGCCATCGCCCACACCTGCCCGCCGTGCTCCATCAGGCCCTGCGGACGGCCGACTACTCCCTCACCGACGACCTCGAGGCAGCCCGCCGCCACTACTACGGCACACCGGTCACCGAACCGGCACCCGCAGACGAGCCCGCCGGGCCGGCCAGCCGGTGGCTCACCCTGCCCGCACTTGACCGCCTCGTTTCCTACGACAGCCCTCGCCCCTGCGCCGACCCGTGCACGCCACCGCCGATCGCCTGGCGGCACCGTCCACCGCCCGTGCCTCTCACTGCGGCCGTCGCGCAGCGCGTCGCCCACCAGCTGCATGCGGCGACCGCACACCCTCGCCTGGCCGCGGCACTGGCTGCCACACTGCTCACCGGCGCCTCCCTCCAACAACTCGCCACCGCTCACCCCCGCGACTACGACGACGCCGCGGCCACGCTCGCCCTCCACGACCGCACCCGCTACACCGACGGCTGCGCCACCCACCCCGTCCCGCTCTGGGCCGGCGTTTTCCTGCGGGCCGCGGCCTGCTTCACCCGGCTCGTATCCGGCGAATACCAGGAACTGCTCGCCGCACCAGGTGACCGTGCGCACCTGCTGCGCGTGGCGGAGACGGCCAGACTGCGCCCGCCGCAGCCGCCCGCGGCCCGCCGCAAAGGCCCGGTCGGCCATGTGGAGTGGGACTGGCGCGAGCGGCAGGAAGCCGAGAGGTACGAAGCGATACCGGCCAGGCGCGCCAGGCCGTCGCAACACTGACCATCCTGCAGCGCTCGCTCGATGGGCAAGGCTCAGCCGATCGAGAACTCGGCGAACTCGACGTCGCTGAAAACCACATGCAGGCCGTGACCCCGGCGGCCCCACTCGCGAAAGTAGGCGTGCCCCAACGCACGGGCAAGTATCGCGGTCTGCTGCTGCTCGCCTGCGCCGGCGTCTCGAGCGGCAAAAAGCTCCCGGGCCACCTCTCCCGGCAGGTCTTGGGTGATCCACCGCACCCGCGGATCGTCCGAGGACCCTGCCGGAGCCGCGAACCCGAATCGCGCACGGGTATGGAAGACGAAGCCATCCGCCTCTGCCTGGGCACGCCGACGGGCCCGTACCCGGGGCTGCCACCGAGCCAGAACGGCTTCTTCGATCGCCCGCACCTGCAGCGGACCCGGCGGACGGCGTGCTCCGGACTTCTTCGTTACCCACCGCTGCACGGTGCGCTGTGACACCCCCAGCACGGTGGCCACCTTCCGGGTGGAACCTTGATGCGTCGCGAGCAGAAATCGTAGGCGTACCTTGGTACTTGAGGGAATGGGGCGGCTGCGTAACGTACGCTCCAGTCCCTTCTCGACCTGTCCCACGCCTGTCTCTCCAAGCGGCCAGCCGATGGGGCCAGACCCTGCAGTTGTAGCGATAGTTCTCCCACTCCGCCCGCCCTCTGCCTGTCGGTTCCTACATTCTCGGGACGGCTCCGGCTGGCGCAGGCTATGAGCCCCTGAGGGAGCACCGGCGACAGGCTGGCGGCGTGGGTCAGGAAGGACGTCGTCGACCGCGGGCTGGAGACCGCCCCTGACCGGCGGAACCCGTTTCTGGATCCCCCGGTCCGCGAGCTGCGCCAGTAGTGTTCTGGCAGGCCGTTACGAAACTTCTTGCTTCTTCCTCTCTGACAATCCCCCTCTAACCTGCAGAAACCTGCTGGTTGACGGTGCGCGCTTGTAGTGCGACGGCAACTTGGCTACGGTCCGCCTCGGACGGGCAATCGTGTGCCCGGACGGCTTGCCCCGCCCCGTGCGGGGTTTTTTGTTGCCGAACTGCTGATGGGCCCCGACACCGCTGGTGTCGGGGCCCATCAGTGTTTTTGGAGCTGGAGGAGTAGGCGCGAGTGGAGAATACGTTGGCCGTGATCCTGCTGGTCGGGTTCGCCTTGCTGTTGCTGTGCTCTGTCGTCGTAGTGGCGATCGTGTTCTTCTCACGCACCGCAGACAGGGTGGTGGAGCGTACCCGGCCGGAGGACCTGCCTTGGGTACTGGAGTCGATGGGACGGACCCTGTTGGGTCTGGTAGCGACGCTGGGCCGAGGCATCCGACAGGCGCTGCCTGTCGGCAGTCACGCTGGTGTGCCCCAGCTGCAAGTGGATCCGGCGTCGAGTGTGGCGGCCACGGACCCCAGGGCTGGTGCGGTGGAGCCGACGGGCGCTGCGGAGGCGGGAAGCGCGACGGAGGGGACGATCTTGTGAAGAGGCGGAAGATCTACGGGCCTGACCGAGACCCAGTGTCCCGACACGTGGGCGAGCCTGTGCTGGACCGCGCGCTGCGTGGACTGCTTAAGCGCGGTGAGCTGCAACTGCTCAAGGAATTCGTGCACGGCCTGCACCCCGACCAGATCGCTCGGAAACACGGAACGACTGCCTCATTCGTGGAATGCGCCCTGGCCGGGATCCTCCACAAGATCCAGGAGTCCCCACACAGCGACGCGCTACTGGAGGACCTGCGCTCGCGCGGCGGCCCCCGTTTCTCCTCACTGCTCTGGGAAGGTTACTCCGAGGTACCGGTCGTGCACCGCTGCGCGCGGGACGCATGCGCCAAGCTGTTTGACCAGCCGCCGACCGGCCGTGCTCGCGAGTTCTGCTCTAACGCCTGCCGACAAGCTGCCTACCGCGATCGCCGCCGTGCAGAACGATCCCTCGACCGCCAGAGGGCCCGCTCCGTCCAACCAACCGACGCGTGCCGCGGATTCCGGCTGCGTAAGAGCCTGCCAGAACCGCCAACGCCTCGCAGTGCACAGGGATCGCTCCTCCGGTACCTGAATGCTCTCTCGGACCGCATTGGACGGTCACCGGCTCTCGCGACCGGTGTGCCGGTCCGGGGACGGTTCGGGACGGTCTTTGGCCGGGTCGCGTTTGGGAAAACAAATCTATTGGGGGTGATGAGTCTCCTCGTGGTTGATGGCCAGAACCGTCTCGCCTCAACGACATCCCTGTGGCAGCGCATCCAGCGGCCTACTGTGCCGGAGTTTGCGCTCCGGCCTGAGGCGTCTTTGACAAGCCCGCTGCACGTTCAGCTTCCGGTGCCGGGCGGTCGTGCTGTGCCGTGCAAGGTGGTGCCCTTCCCGGGCGCTGCGATCCGGTACAAGACCTGGAGTTTGGCTCCGAGGACAGGGCCCGCCCCCGACCGGCGCGACAAGGGGGGAGGCTGGCCACGGGGCGGCCAGCGCTATTCACAACCTCGTTTTGGGCAGGGCCGTTCGCGCCGGTGACCAAGCCTGGTCAGGTTTCTCACCTCAGGTCTGAAGAGGGAGCAAAGCCGATGCCGCCGTGCACGGGCGGGCAGGCCGGCCGTGCACGGCGGCCGGGGCGCGGACAGACGTGTCCGACTGCTACGCCCACTTCACGCCCAGCTTCCGTAGTGCGTTGAGCTGCTCCGTGTTGAGTTTGTCGCGTCGGCTCTTGGTGTTGGAGATCCATACGCCGAGCTTGACGACTACTGGTTCCGTTTCGCCGTCGACCGTGATCTGTTCGCTGTGGCCCCGAGGTACGGGCCGGCCCGCGCCCTCCCGCTCGACCCACTGGGCAAGGGCTGTCACGCCTCGCTGGAATGCCTGCTGCGCCTTGGACGGCCCTTTCGTCGTACGCGCGGCTGCCGGGGCGGGAGACGTCTCCTCTAGCGGCTTGATGCCCAGCGCGGTCAGCCGTTCCTGCTGCTCGGTCGACAGCTGTGTCCAGGTGCCCGGCTTGCGTTGCTGCTGGAGCCAGCGTCCGAGGTCGTCGCCGTCCATCAGTACGCCGGGTGCGATGTCGGGCAGGACACCGCCGGGCTCGTCGGCGGCGAGGTCCGCCAGCACGCGGTAGTGGCGTTGCCAGTCCAGCGGCCACGAACAGTTCCAGTCCGGGTCGATGGCGGCCAACTGCGCCGCACGCCGCTGCGCCCGCTCCACGTTCTTCCCAAGTCCGCCCTTGCGGCGCAGGTTGGCCAGGTGCTGGCCGACCGGCACCGCCGTCCCGCCTTCGCCCCACACCGCATCCTGACGTGGTGCGAGGTGCCCCATGGCCCGCCGGTAGGACCGCAGCGCGGCGAGTTTGTTCTCCCAGGCTTCCTCGCCCGGCTCCCAGACCATCCCGGCCTCCGGCGCATCCAGCAGGATCTTGCGCCGATCCTCCAGCTCACCTGCTCGCAGGGCCTTCCGCTGCTGGTGGACCCATCGCCCGAGGGAAAAATCCTTCGTCGTACCCACGGGGGTCTCAACGTCGTAGGGCACGGCGTAGAGCCCGGTGATTTCGTTCTCCGCCCGCCACCGGATGAGGGCTTGATAGCCCTCCAGCCACACCAACGACTCCGGCCGGTAGACCCGGGTGCGCAGGAAAGCGGCGATCGTGGCGGCGTCGCGCGGGCTGGAGAAGTGGAGCAGGGCGGCTTCGGCGGCGGCCTGCGTGTCGTTCTCCTGGTCCTCGCCACCGGCCCCGACGATCTGCCCGTCCTCGTCGCGCCGGACGTGGACCTTGCGCTTTCCGCTCGTGAGCGCCCGGGAGGCGAGCTGCTCGACCAGGCGCTCGTCATGCGAGCGCAAGCCTTGGAGGACCGCTACAAGGGGGCGGAACGAGGCGCTGGCGACCATGTCGGTCGGGTCCTCGCCGGGTTCCAGGAACACCGGCACGATGATCCTGGCCACCTTGGTGGAGCCGTCCTTGTTCAGCCGGAGCGCCCGGCCGATGTTCTGGACGATCTCGACCTGGGAGCCGCGGGTGTCCGCGAAGCAGATCGAGTCGACTCCCCGCTCGCCGGTGATGTCGACGCCTTCCCCCAGCACCCGCACCGAGGCGAGAAACGCACGGTGCACGCGCCGGCCTGCCGCGTCGATGCCGCCTGCGAACTGGCGCAGGACCTCGCGCCGCTCGGAGACGAGGTGGTCGCCGCACAGCCACGCCGACCAGACCCGGTCCGGCGGTACGTGGCGGCCGGCCTCGAGCTCGTAGAACTCCGCGTCGATGGAGGACTTCGGCAGCTTGTCCGCGGCGGCCAGGTCCTCGTCGGTGGCGTTGCCTGCGTACAGCGCGGCTGCCGTCTCCGCCAGCTTCTCCGCAAACGCGGCGGCCTCCTCGACCTTCTGGTGGAACGTCATGACGGTATGGAGATTCCACGCGGCGGCGTGCTCCAGGAGCGCGGTCTGCAGCAGCGCCAGGCGCCGGCCGCGCCGCGCCTCCTCGGACTCTCCCAGGACGGGGGAGGGGTCGCGGATTTCCAGGACGTCGATCTCGAACCCGGCGAGGATCTCCCGCTCGATTGCCTCCGACAGCCCGAGCTCCGCGATCCACGCACCGTACGTGCCCGCCGGGTCGTCGGCCATCGTCGCGAGCTCCACGTCCTGGCCGCAGGTGCCCTTCTGCGGTCGGGGTGGGGCGAGGATGCGCGGGGTCGCGGTCAGGTAGAGCCGGAAGTCCGCCGGGATACGGGCGTTGTCGTGGATCGCGGCCCACGGACGGCCGAGATCACCGGCGGTTGAGTGGGCTTCGTCCACGATGGCGAGGTGGAACGGGGCCATCTGCTGGCCGTAGAGCCGCTCCCCGCCCGCGAGCGCGGCCTCGAGAGGCCCGCGGACCGTCGCCTGGCCCGTCGGGTCCTCAGGGTCCTCGCGGTCCACGAGAGAGGCGTACGTGGCGAACACGACGACCGGCCCCTTCCCGGCCCACAGCGCGAGCTGGATCGGATTCGTGGTGGTGCGCACGCCCAGCTCATTCAGCACCGGGTCGTTTTCCAACGAGCACACCGCGACCATCGGCGCCCGGTGGCCCACCTGGCGCCACGCCTGGGCGGTCTGCACAAGCAGGTCCAGGGTCGGCACCATCACCAGAACCCGGCCGGCCGCGAACGACTCCAGCGCACACGCAGCGGCCATGATCGTCTTGCCCGACCCAGTCGCCGACACAATCGTGCCCCGCACCCCCTGCGCAGACACAAACGATCTTGCAGGAAATCCGGTCCAACGACGAAAAGCATTCCGCTGCGCCACCTGATGCTCTCGAAGTTTAATTCCCGGCATTGCGTGCTTCCTCCAGCCGACGATTCCGAGCATTATTGCAGAACGCTGATGCTGCGGTTTACGGGATTCGAAATGGGGGAGTGAGCTGTCGCGATCCCCTTGACTCGCGTCCTCGCCGGCGCTGGGGCTGGCCCCGCAACGCCATGGCCTTGGCCGCCGGGGGTGCGGCGCGAGCCGCGGTTGGGTCTTCGAGCGGGGCCGCGGGGACTAGGAGAGGGGCTCCGTGTCGCGCCAGCCCCTTACATCGTCCGTGCGTTGGGGCCTCAGCAGCACGCCCCTCTCTGGGGTGCTTCGCGTGCATGCCGCTCGGCGGCCAGCGCCCGTGCCTCGCGCTCTAGGACCTCCCACCCGGCGCGCAGCGCGCCCGCAGAGGAGCGCACGGCCCCGCCCGCAGAGGAGCGCACGGCCCCGCCGGCAGGTAGGGGCTGCTCGCTGTGCCCGTTCCGCGCTGGGCTGGGTGGGAGACGCTGCCCGCACCAGTCAGGGCTGGCGGATGGGGCAGCCGGCCAGTGCTAGCAGTGACGGGCATGGGGCCCTCGGCCAGGACGGTCGCGGCACTGCCCCTGCAGTGGCGGGCATGGGGTGGTCGGCCAGGACAGTGGTGACGGGGCCTCCGTCACCAAGGCGGAAGCGAGGAGGGCCGCCACGGTGATGCGGATGCGCTGCGCACAAGCCGCAGGGCAGGTCCCGCCCGGGCGGGGCTGGCGGATGCAGAGCGTGTCTTGGGAAAGCGGGCGTTGGCCATAGTGCTCGGGCGCCGGGTGGGCCGTGCGTGAAGGCCGTCAGAGGTGAAGGACGAGATACAGGTGAAGCCGATGGCCGGCCCCGGAGGGCATGGCGATCGGCTTCACGTGGGCAGGTGCGCCAACACCTGCCCGGATTCCCTGTGCGACGGTTGGAGCCAGTAGCGATCAGGGGCGGAGGCGCCTGCGCGCAGTCGCGATCCGTAGTTATGAGAATGGCCTAGGCCGGCCCATGTCGTGCAGCGGCAATGGGTGCAGTCGTGAGTCAACCCAGGTCAGCGCCCATCTCGCCATGTGGGACGGCTGGCCAAGGGGGCCACCCCGGTGAGCTGGAGCAACACGTACTTTCCATGCCTCTCCAGAGGCGTGTCCCGCCTCTGACCTGCTATGTCATGCTGCCCGTGGTGTGCGGTTCCACCGTCCTACGACTGTCGAGCTCTCATGCTAGGACCTCCTGCAATCTGCTGACCTGCGGTGTTGTCCGCCGGAGCCTGGCTATTGCGGTCCGTGCGGCGCGCTGTGCGGGCGACAAGGTCATGTGCGAGTGCAACAAGCTCGCTTTGGTGCACCAATGAACCAACGTTTGGGTTGCCTGTCGTTGGTGCCCTAGAGGCTGGGATCCTGTGGTGCAGCAGGTTCTTTCGTGCGCTGGGAGCGCCAACTCCCGGCAGGCGTACGGAAGGACGACAGCATCGGTTGGAGCCGAGTAGCACCGTCCGGCGATCTTTCTGGTCGCCGGACGGTAGATTGGGGACCCTTTTCATGGGCGGAAAGCCCTCTGCCGCAGCGCGTGCTGCGGCCACCAGGCCGACGGCGTCCGGCACCGGCGTCGACATTGCGGACACGATGGCCACCGCGCCGGTGCCCGCCTTGAGCGATCCCGCGGGCATGAGCGGCCGTTTCGGCATGCCGCACGCGCTCGTCGTCATCGCCTGCATCGCCACCGCGGCAATCCTCGCCCCGCCGGGCATGGGCGTGCACGACATCCTGCTCCTCATCGCGGGTGCCGGCGGCATCGGCGCCGGGATCGTCGTCATGGCAGGGACCGGTGGACGGGGCGCTGGCCGGATGGGCCGCCTCGTGCGCGCCTACTTCAGCTCGGGCAGCTGAGGTGGCCACCATGGGACGCCCTGAGAAGCCTGTGAACCGCACCGTTCCTGCGCGAGCGAAGCTCGCTGACTTCCTGCGCGGCCGCAAGGCCGCAGCCAAGCTGACCTATGAGGAGATGGCCCAGCGCGAAGCACCGTCGAAGGCGACATTCGAGCGTGCCGCTTCAGGCGACACCGTTCCCTCCTGGGAGACCGTCGCAGCCTTCATCAGGGCGACCGCCGCGGAAGAAGCCGCCGGAAGCCTCGGCGCCGCTCTCACCCGCGGCCAGGAACTGTGGATCCGCGCCCGCCGGGCAGTCCGGGCGCCGGGCTACGTCCACAAGGCCCCCGACCCTGACCTCATTTCCTCCCGCGCAGACCTCAGCCGCGCCCTGCGCCAGCAGCACGCATGGGCCGGCTGCCCCACGCCAGGCGAGATGGCGCGGACGTCCGGCTCCTGGGACCTGCCCAGGAGCACCACCCGCCGCATCATCGCGGGCGAGATCCTCCCGGTCGATCCCCAGCAGACCATCGCCTTCCTGAAGGCCTGCTACGTAATCGAACCCGCCGACCTCGCGCCCTGGCTCGCCGCAGCAGTCCGAGCCCTCAACGGCAGCGCATCCGCCAGGTACGACATCACCAAGTGGGACAAGGCCCACTCGGAGCTGCTCAGCCAAGCCGAAGTCAGCAGGGAAGAAAAGTCCCTCCTGCGGCTCCTCCCCTCTGTGGCGGTTGATCGCCGGAAGACAAAGCGGGAACTGGCTGCGTAAATACCGGCCGGCTGAAGCGCCCTCAGGCCATGAATCAGCCCGAGGGCGCTTCGCTTTACTACGCCGGATCTCTCGCAGGGGTAGGGGCAATCCCACAGAGACAACGCAGTATTCCCGCCCCAGAGAAGTGGACATGGGGATCCGCCAATCACACGCAGCTCACCTGACGGGTGTCCCTGAATAATGCCAACGCTACATGGTGCATCTATTCTCAAGACAAGCGCATGCAACCCCACGAGTGACAGCCAACCGGCGCGCACGGCGCCTTGCTGCCAGCCAGGCCCGCGCCAGCGGGCCGCAAGGGTCCTGAAGGCGCAGCCGGAAGGACCCTCAGGCGGGGGAGCGCAGCGGACCCGCCGCCCCGGCCTGCAGCGAAGCGGAAGGCCGGGAGCCCCAGGGCGAAGCCCAGGGGCCGGGCCGGGAGCGCAGCGAACGGCCCGTCACCCTGCTTGCGCAGCAAGCAGGGTGCGCGAGGGGCGCAGCCCCTCGCCAGCGCTCCCGCGGAGCGGGAGCGCAACCCCCGCGCGCAGCGCGGGGGTTCGCTTGCACATCGCGCAGCGATGTGGTAC
>NZ_JBRIOU010000014.1:34766-48349 GCF_053474865.1 Streptomyces sp. CO7 | reverse complement strand
GCTCCCCAGGACGTCGACCGTCGGTGCGGCGGACGACCAGCGGATGCCCCAGTTGAGCTTCATCGGGGCGCCGATCGGCACGCTGTAGTCGCCGATCCGGAAGGTGCCCCCGTCGACCTCGGAGTGCACGCAGCCGACCTGGAGGTTGTCCGGGGCGGCGAGCAGCGCCGAATTGACCGGACAGGTGTCCATGTTCTCGTAGGGGGCGGCCAGCTGGGTGCCGGCGGCCGGGGCGGGGGTCGTCTGCAGTCCCACCAGGGCGGCGCAGCCGGCGATCACGGTGGCGGCCCTGCTGAGCAGGCGGCGGGGTCCGCGGTCTCTCACGTTGTCCATGTGCGCGTCTCTCCTCGCATCGGGCCCGTTCGGGCGGAGTCGTGCGGCACGGCGGCGCGGCGGGTCCCCCTTGCCCGGCGCCACGGGCAAGGGGGACGTCCAACCGCAGGGAAACCCAACGGTGTTCTACCGAGCGCCGGTTGGGCGGTCAAGGCGCGGGGGAGAATTTTGTTACCCGAGGTAAGTCCAGTTCGGACGGCGGGCGTTGGCGTCAGAAGGGCTCCGACGGCCCCTGCCGGCGACGGGTCCGCAGGTGGGAGCACCGCCCGGAAGGAGAAGCCCCCGAAGCCTCCCCGGCACCACGTGGCCACATCCGCACCAATCAGCTCACAAGGTCAACACTCTTTGTCCGCAAGCCAATTGACCACGTTCCTCACTCGCCGGTAACTTCCAGGCATCCCCCCGAAGCCTCCGCCGCGCCGCCACCGACAGGACCAGGGGAAACCCGGCGCGCATCACGGGAGGCGCTGTCCGCGCCAGGACCTGCCCCCGGTTCCATCGACATTGCCGTCACAGAGGAGAGCCGTCATGTCAGAGTCCGCAATGCCTCTCAAGGGCAGGGTCCGCCTGCGCCGCTGGGCGGCGCTCGGCGTCCCCGGGGTGCTCGCCACCGCCGCGCTGGTCGTCGCGACCGCCCAGGGCATCCTGGCCGCCCAGTTCACGATCTCGGGCATGCCCTTCACCATCAACGCCGACAAGATCCAGGCCACCGGTATGGCCCAGTACGGCGGCCTGGACAACATGCACCCGGACAGCCCGCTGCACGGCGACACGGGCGGCCAGGTGGCGGTGTTCGTCACCACCATGAAGAACGCCGAGATCACCAACCTGTGTCAGGCGGTCGCGATCGGCGGCACCCACCTGACCATCACCGCCGGGAACAAGGGCACCCCGGCCAAGGCCACCAACCTGGCCACCGACTCGGACACCCTGACCGGCCGGACAGGCACCTTCACCGGCCTGGAGATGGGCCGCGACGCCGCCACCCTGGACAAGGGCTTCTCGCAGGGCCCGCTGGGCACCTTCGGCATGCAGGCCGACAAGATCGTGCTGGAGGACGTGTACCAGCACAACTGGGCGACCACCGCCGGTGCCATGACCCTGCCCAACCTGAAGATCGAGTTCAGCGAAGCCGGCTGCGGGAACTGACGCAGTCGCCGAGACCCGGCCGGCGGACGCGTTCCGCCGGCCGGGCCCGTGTCCGATCGGAAACGCCCGCGAAGGAGCCGCCGGCCGTGGCCAGCGACAGCACATCCGACAGCCCGCACACCGCGCCGTACACCGCGCCGCACCCCGCCCCCGCCGAGCCGTCCGCGGCCGCGCCACCCGACGGCTCCGCCGCTCCGGCGCCCCGGCGGCGGTCCCGGTTCGCCGTCTGGCGCGGCAACCGCCCGTTCCTGGGGGGTCTGCTGCTCACCCTGGCCGGTGTGGAGATCATGCTGACCATGAAGGTCCTGGAGTCCTCGCTCCAGGTGATCCTCAAGGCGGGCGCCCTGGGCATCGCCGGTTACCTGCTGCCGGGCGTGATGGCGCTGTGCGGTCTGCTGATCCTCTTCAACCCCACGCAGCGGATCTTCTACTCGATCATCGGTCTGCTCGCCACGCTCGGGTCGTGGGTCACCTCGAACCTCGGCGGGTTCGTCATCGGCCTGATCCTCGGGCTGCTCGGCTCGACCCTGGCCTTCGGCTGGATGCCCGACCAGGAGCCGCGCCGCAAGCTGCTGCGCCGCCGCGGCCGCGAGGCCACCCCCGCGGGCTGACCCGCGCCCCGGCGGTCCGCACCGCGTGTCCCCGCGGTCCGCACCGCGCGTCCCCCGGGAGTCTCCACCCCCGGGCCGCCTCACCCGGCGCTGCCCGGGCTGCTGTGCCACAGCTTCCGCCCCGTGGGCGGGCCGCCGTTCCCCGCCGGACGGAGGTCCGCCCACGGGTGCATCTCGTACCCGGTGGGCATCCGGATCGTCCGGCCGCCCTCCGTTTCGCCCTCCTCCCGGCCCGGGCCGCCCTTCTCGCGCAGCGCGCTCTGCTCGGCCAGCGTCTCCGACAGCCGGGCCGCCACCCGCTCGAGGCCGCCCTCGGCGCGCAGTTCGGACAGCTCGGCCAGGTTCCAGGCGGCCGTGCCCACCACACTGAAACTGCGCACCCCGCGGCGCTGCACGGTCCCGCGCACCAGGAGCAGCCAGGAGTGGAAGACGGTGTGCGCGCAGGCGTCGTGGGAGTCGTCGAAGAAGGCCAGGTCGACCAGGCCGGTGCCGTCGTCGAGGGTGGTGAAGATGACCCGGCGGCCCGATCTGATGGGCGGGGTCTGGGTGGCCACCTTGGACCCGGCCACCAGCACCGTCTCGCCGTGCCGGGCGGTGCGCAGCCGCTTCGCGGAGGTGACGCCCAGCTCGGCCAGGAACTCGGCGTGGTCGTCCATCAGGTTGCGCGAGGCGTCCATGGACAGCACGCCCAGCTCGGCGCTGAGCCGCTCCCCGTCGGTGAGATCCGGCAGTCCGGCCGACGCGGTGCGCTCGCCGCCGCCCAGCGGCAGCTGCTCGGCCCCGGCCGCACGGGCGGCGCCCCGGTGCAGCTCGCTGATGTGCAGCCTCAGGTCACGCCGGTTGGCGCCGAACGCGTCCAGCGCGCCCACCTGGGCCAGCCGGTCGGCCACCGGGCGGCTGGGGCGGGCCCGCTGCCAGAAGTCCAGCAGGGAGGAGTACGGCTGCCCCTCGGCGATCCGCCCCGCCTCCGCCTCGCTGATGCCGTGCACGTCCCCGAGGGCCAGCCGCAGCCCCCACACATCGGAATCCTCCCGCTTTCCGCCAGACACCAGTTCGATACGGTGAGTGACGCCGGACCTGTTGACGTCCAGCGGGAGCACCGGCACGCCCCGTCGGCGCGCGTCCGCCAGCAGCAGCCGCTTGGGGTACATCCCGGGGTCGTGGGTGAGCAGCCCGGCGTAGAAGGCGGCCGGGTGGTGCGCCTTCAGCCAGGCCGACTGGTAGGTCGGCACGGCGAAGGCCACCGCGTGCGCCTTGCAGAAGCCGTACGAGCCGAAGGCCTCGATGATCTCCCAGGCGCGCGCCACCGTCCCGGCGTCGTACCCCCGGGCCGTGGCGTGCTGGGCGAACCAGGTCCGGATCCGGCCCTGGGAGTCCGGGTCGGACAGCCCGCGCCGCACCCGGTCCGCCTCGCCCCGGCCGCAGCCGGTCATGACGGCCACGATGTCGATCAACTGCTCGTGGAAGACCACCACGCCGTAGGTGCCGCGCAGCGCCGGCTCCAGGTCCGGGTGCGGGTAGCGGGCGGGGCTGCGCCGGTGCCGGCGCTCGATGAACGGCCGCACCATGTCGGCGGCGACCGGGCCGGGCCGGAACAGCGAGATGTCCACCACCAGGTCGTGGAAGGTCTCCGGCTGGAGCCGGCCGACCAGGTCGCGCTGGCCGGGCGACTCGATCTGGAAGCAGCCCAGCGTCTCGGTCGACCTGATCAGCCGGTACGTCTCCGGGTCGCCCTCGGGCACCGCGTCCAGGTCGATCCGCTCGCCGGACGCCCGCTCCACCTCGGCCACCGCGTGCGCCATCGCCGACTGCATCCGCACCCCGAGCACGTCCAGCTTGAGCAGGCCCAGGTCCTCGACGTCGTCCTTGTCGAACTGGGCCATCGGGAAGCCCTCGCCGCTGGTGGGCACCACCGGGGTGCGCCCGAGCAGCGTGGCGTCGGAGAGCAGCACGCCGCACGGGTGCATGGCGACGCCGCGGGGCAGCGCGTCCAGCGCCTCCACGAGGTCCCACATCCTGTCGTAGCGCCCGCCGGCCCCCTCCGGCCCCTTCGCCAGCTCCTTCAGCTCGGGCAGCTCCTCCAGGGCGGCGCGGGCGTCGCGGGCGCGGATGTGCGGGAAGGACTTGGCGATCCGGTCGATCTCCGCCGGGTCCATGGCGAGCGCCGCCCCGACGTCGCGGACCGCATGCCGCACCCGGTAGGTCTCGGGCATGGCGACGGTGGCCACCCGCTCGCCGCCGAAGCGGTCGAAGATCTTCCGGTAGACCTCGAGCCGGCGGGCGGACTCCACGTCGACGTCGATGTCGGGCAGCACCGCCCGGCGCTTGGACAGGAAGCGTTCCATCAGCAGCCCGTGCTCGACCGGGTCGGCGGAGGCGATGCCCAGCAGGTGGTTGACCAGGGAGCCGGCGCCGGAGCCGCGCGCGGCGACCCGGATGCCCATCCCGCGGACGTCGTCGACGACCTGGGCGACGGTGAGGAAGTAGGTGGCGAAGCCGTGGTGGGCGATGATGTCCAGCTCGTGGTGCATCCGCTCCCAGTACGCGCGCCGGCGGTCGTAGCCGCGCAGCACCATCCCGGCCGCCGCCCGGGAGGCCAGCACCCGCTGCGCGGTGCGCCGCTCGGCGCCGACCAGGTGCGGCTCGGGGAAGTGGACGCTGCCGATGCCCAGGTGCTCCTCGGGGTCGACCCGGCACTCCTCGGCGGTGGTCCGGGTGTGCTCCAGCAGCCGCCCGGCGGCGCGCGGGCCCAGCCCGGCGGCCTCGGCGACCCGCTCGGCCGCCTCCCGCATGGCGTCGGCGTCCTTGAGCCACGCCTCGCCCGAGTCCAGCCCCCGGGCCGGGTCGACGGGGACCAGGCGGCGGGCGGAGTCCAGCACGTCGGCGACCGGGCCCATGCCGGGGTCGGCGTAGCGGACGGCGTTGGTCAGCACCGGGCGCACGCCCTGCTCGGCGGCGAGCGCGAGGGTGCGGGCGGCCAGCCGCAGCGAGCCGTGCCCGGTGCCCTGGCGGCCGTGCCAGACGGTCTCCAGCCGCAGCGCGTCCCCGTACCGCTCGCGCCAGGCGGCGAGCAGGGGAACGGCCAGGTCGGGGCGTCCGGCGGACAGGGCGCGGCCCACGTCGGAGTCGGGCCCCAGCAGCACGGTCACCCCCTCGGCGTACAGCGCCTCGGCGGGCAGCAGCGGGGAGCCGCCGCCCGCGTGGGCGGCGGTGATCAGGGCACACACGCCCGCCCAGCCGCGGGCCCCGTCCCGGGCCAGGAAGGTCGCCCGGGGGGCCGACTCGTCGACGAAGGCGCCGCCGCGCACCGGCGTCCGGCGCCGCTCCGGCGACCGGCCGGACCGCCCCGCCCCGGCCGGCGGCGCCACCGCGAGGTCCACGCCGAACAGCGGGCGGACGCCCTCCTTGGCGCAGGCCTTGGCGAACCGGACGGCCCCGGCCACGGTGTCCCGGTCGGTGAGGGCGAGCTCCCGCAGGTCCCGCTCGCCGGCCCGCTCGGCCAGCCGCTCGGGGTGCGAGGCGCCATGACGCACGGAGAAGCCGGAGGCGGTGTGCAGGTGCGGGAAACCCGGCATGCGCACCTCCCGGCCTACCTGTCGAACCGCCTATCGAACAAACGTTCACTTACGTCTCCACCATAGACCACTTTCGAAACTCCGGGCGACCCTGGAGACACCCGTCACCCACACCCCGTCCCCGCCCCGAACAGCGGGAACCCCCCGCACGCCGGGCGTGCGGGGGGTTCCCCAGGAGGATGATGCGGAGGCGCGAGAGATCAGAAGACCTTGACCCCGTACGCGTTCAGGGCCTCGACGACCGGCTGGAAGAAGGTCGTACCGCCGGAGGAGCAGTTGCCGCTGCCGCCGGAGGTCAGGCCGTAGGCGATGCCGCTGGTGGAGTACAGCGGGCCGCCGGAGTCGCCGGGCTCGGCGCAGACCGTGGTCTGGATGAGGCCGGAGACGATGTCGCCGCCGCCGTAGTTCACGGTCGCGTTCAGCCCGGTGACCCGGCCGCTGTGGGTGCCGGTGGTGGAGCCGCGACGCGTGACGGTGGTGCCGACGCTCGGCGTCGCCGCGCTCTTGATGTCCACGCTGCCCACCGAGCCGGACTTGGCCACGGAGGAGTTCGTGTACCGGACGATGCCGTAGTCGTTGCCCGGGAAGCTCGAGCCCGACGTGCTGCCGAGAACCGTGGTGCGGCCCGAGTTCGAGTACCAGGAGCCCGCGCCGTCGGTGCAGTGGCCGGCGGTCAGGAAGTAGTAGTTGCCCGCGCTGTCCTGGACGTTGAAGCCCAGGGAGCAGCGCCAGCTGCTCGCGTATATGGCGTCGCCGCCGGAGATGTACTTCTCGAACTTCCCGGAGGTGCGCTTGACGGTCAGCGCGCCGGACTTGTCGCCCGCCTCCTTCTTGATCTTGTTGATCTCGGCCTGGGACACCGTGCTGTCGACGGTGACGACCACCCGGTTCGTCTTGGCGTCGACCGCCCAGGCGGTACCCGGGACGTCCGCCTCCATGACCGCGTCACTCGCCGCGGTGAGCTGACCGGAGCTGAAGGTGGTCACCTCGTCGGCGCTGGCGGCGGGCACCGCGATCGCGGCGGCGGCCACCAGGCCGGTGGCCACGGCGAGCAGACGGGTTCGTCTCGTGACGCCGTTGCTGGGGGTGGTGCGCTTGATCCTCACTGGTCGTTCCTCCACTTGGGAAGTCGGGGGCCCGCTTGTGGGGGCGCGGGCCCGTGAGGCGCAGCCGGGGGCAGGGGCGACCGGGATTGCCGGACACGCCGTGCTCCTGACAAGCGCTGCAGGGAGTATTCGGCCGTGCGACCGAGCGGCGCAAGGGTGCCTTTCGGCCGCCCGACGAGGACGGCGTCGCCAAGCGCATTCCCCGCCCGGACCGGCCACAGACGCACAGCTCAGCTAAACCGCGCGTATGCAGCAACGGGCGCTCATCTGTTCCCCCTCCGCACGTGAGGTCCCATTTCGCCCCTGGCCGGAACACGACCGTCCGCTTGCTTTCGGCCGTGTTCTCCCCGGCACATCGGCACACGGACTTCACACCTCGGGCCCCCGACGGGCCGGCCGCCGCCCCGGCGATTCCGGGACGACGGCCGCCCGACGCCTCGCACCGTCCGTCCCGTGCGTCACACCAGTGCGGCCGAGCGCTCCCGCCCCGCGGTGCGCTCGCGGATGACCCGGTCCATCAGCATCACCAGGACGTCCCGTACCGAACGGCGGTCGCGGGCGTCGCAGTCGACCACCGGCACGTCGTCTCCCAGTCCCAGGGCCTCGCGCACCTCGTCCAGTTCGAACCGGCGGGCCCCCGGGAAGTGGTTGACCGCGAGCACGAACGGGGCGCGCTGGGCCTCGAAGTAGTCCAGCGCCGGAAAGCAGTCCTCGATCCGGCGGGTGTCGACCAGCACCACGGTGCCCAACGCCCCCTCCACCAGGTCGTCCCAGAGGAAGGAGAACCGGTCCTGGCCGGGCGTGCCGAACAGGTAGAGGGAGATCGCCGGGTTCAGCGTGATCCGGCCGAAGTCGAGCGCCACGGTGGTGGTGGTCTTGGACTCCACCCCGTCCAGCGAGTCGACGCCCACGGACACCTGGGTGATCGCGGCCTCGGTGTCCAGCGGCTCGATCTCGGAGATGGCGCCGATGAACGTGGTCTTGCCGACCCCGAGTCCACCGCTCACCACGATCTTGACGGCCAGCGGCACCATCTTGTCAGAGCGCCCGGACATGGTCCCTGATCCTTTCCAGCGTGTGGAGCGAGAGCTCCGCGGGTTGGCGGCAGGCGAGGTGCCCGACGGCGACCAGGTCGGAGATCAGCACCTTGGCGACCCCCAGCGGGACGGCCACCCGATGCGCCACCTCGGCCACCGTCGTCGGGCTCGCGCACACCGCGGCGACCCGCTTCCGTTCGAACGTCAGCGACTCGTCCGGCGGGCGGACGGCGACCACCAGGGTCTCCAGCCGCAGGTCGCTCTGCGTGGGCTGCACCCGTCCACCGGTGATGATGAACGGTCTGACGAAGCTGTTGTCCTCTTCCATGGGCGTGCCGTTCACCGGGGCAGCGACTGGCGGAGATCGGCGATCAGGGCCGGCGTGAGCAGGTCACCCGCCCGTTCCGCGAGCACTGCCATCTCGTAGCCGACCAGGCCGAGTTCACCGCTGCTGTCGGCGAGCACCCCGAGACAGCTGCCGTCCCGGATCGCCGAGACCAGCAGGAAGCCCCGCCCCATCTCGATCATGATGAGCTTCACCCCGTCGAAGCCGTACCGCCGGGAGGCGCTGCGCGCCAGGCTGGACAGCCCTGAGACGATGGCCGACAGATGGTCGGCCTCGGTCCGCCCCAGTCCGTCGGAGACCGCGATCAGCAGGCCGTCCGAGGAGACCGCGACCGCGTCCCGCACCCCGTCGGTGTTGCGGACGAAGGCCGCCAGCAGCCAGTTGAAGGTCTGTGAGTCCTGCGCGGCGGGAGCGGCGTTCTGGGTGGGAAAAGTGGTCACTTCGCCTCGCCCCCGTCAGCCGCGGCGTCCTTCGCCGGCCACGCGTCGGCACCCGTGCCGCGATCCATGTCCCTCTCCTTCTCCTTCTGCACGCTGATCCCGCCCCGCAGGTGGGCGCTGCGCAGGGAGGAGAGCATCCCGGAGACCTGCTCCGGGGTGCGCTCCCGCTCCGGCGCCGGAGGCAGCGGCCGGGCGCCGGCCCGGTCGGTCTCGTCGACCGCGGCGCCGATGGCGCTGCGCCTGGGGCGCTTGACCAGGCCGTTGCGGGTGCGGGCGGCGTCCGCGCCGCGGGCCGGTTCGGCCCGCCGTTCCCCGGGGCCCGTGGCCGGGGGCGCGGCGATCTGCGGGCGCGCCTGACGGGGCTGCCCGGCCGTCTGGTGGGCGGGGCGACCGTCCACGCGGCCGTCCAGGGGGCGGCCGTCCAGGGGGCGACTGTCCACGGGCCGGCCGTCCGCGGTGACCGGGACCAGGTGGGCGCTCCCGGCCGGAGCGGGGGCAGCCGCCGCGGCGCGCGGCGCGGGCAGCACGGCCTTCTGGTCCAGCCGGCCGTCCACCACCACGTCGTCGTCCGGCGTGCCCGGGCTCTTCGGCTCGGCGAGCAGGGCGGCGGGCAGCAGCACCCGGGCGACCACGCCGGCCGTCGGGGCCTCGCCCACCCGCACCTCGATCCCGCACTTGCGGGCCAGGGCCCCGACCACGAAGTGGCCCAGGAAGCGGCCCGGGTCGGCCATGAAGCTGGCCCGCCCGGAGAGTCGCACGTTGGCCTCGGCGAGCGCCTGGGCGTCCATGCCGAGTCCGTGGTCGACGATGGCGATCAGGTAGCCCGCGCTGGTGCGCCGGCCCTCGATCTCGACCTGGGACTCCGGGGGCGAGAAGTTCAGCGCGTTCTCGACCAGTTCGGCCAGCAGGTGGGCGATCTCGGCCACCACCGAGCCGGACACCCCGGCCGGCTCGATGCGCCGCAGCACCACCCTGCGGTACTCCTCGACCTCGGAGAGCGCCGCGCGCAGCACGTCGGTGACCGGCAGCGGGGTGGACCAGGGGCGCGGGCTGGACTCGCCGGCCAGCACCAGCAGGCTCTCCGCGTTGCGCCGCATCCGGGTGGCCAGGTGGTCGAGCTCGAAGAGGTTGGCCAGCGTCGCCGGGTCGGCGTCCTCGTGCTCCAGCTTGTTGATGAAGCTCAGCTGGCGGCGGACCAGGTTCTGGTTGCGCCGGCCCAGGCTGACCAGCGACTCGGTCGCGTTGCGGCGCAGCACGGCCTGCTCGGTGGCGAGGTCGAAGGCGGCCCGCTGGACCCGGTCGAAGGCCTCGGCCATCTCCAGCACCTCGGCGCCGGCCTTCGCCGGGACGCGCAGCGGCTCGGGCGGCTCGGGCGCCTCGCGCAGGTTGCTGTTCTGGATCGCGGCGACCGCCAGCGGCAGTCGCTTCCCGGCCACCTCACGGGCCTGCTGGGCGAGGTCGGCGAGCGGACCGGAGACGGTGCGGACGCAGTCGAGCGCGAGCGCGCCGAGCGCCGCGACGGTCACCAGTGCCAGCAGGCCGAAGAGCACCAGGTCCTCGCCGGCGTCGCTCTCCAGTTCGGAAGCCCGGCTCTCCACGTCGTGGCCGAGCGAGACCTGCACCTCGCGCAGGCCGTCGATGGTGGAGGTGGTGCTGCTCCACCAGGCGGTGGGCGGGATCTCGGCGGCGTCGAGCAGGCCGCCGCCGCGGACCGCACGGCGCTCGTACCACTGGCTGCGCCGGGCGTCGGGCGTGCTCAGCGCGGCGTCCAGGCGGCGCTCCTGCGCGGCGGAGGCCACCGAGGGGAAGGCGGCCAGCGAGGCGAGGCGGCCGGCCCTCATCTCCAGGAAGCGGCCGTGGTCGTCGCCGGGGAACCGCCCGGCGGTCACCGCCCCGAGCAGCAGCGCCCGCTCCTGGCCCGCGAGTTCCTTGGCGTCACCGAGGAACCGCAGCGCACGGCCGGCGTCGTAGAGGGTGTGGTCGCGGACCTCGTCGAGGCCGAGGTCGAGCCGGTCGAGGGCCGCGATGGTGGAGGTGAAGTAGGCGAACGCCTCCTGCACGTGGACGCTCCGCCGGTCGGCCTTCGCACGGATGCCGCCCAGCGCGCCGAGCCGCCCGAGGGCCTCCCGGACCGCGTCCGCGCGCCGCTCGTCCGTGTGCCCCAGCAGCGCCTGGTCGAGCACGGCGAGGGCCGTGTCGGTGGCCTTGCGCTGTGCGGGCAGCCGGTCCCGGAACTCCCGGACGCCGCCCAGGTGCCCCGCGGTGAGACTGCGTTCCTTCTGCAGCTCGTGGACCAGCCCCTGCAGGGTGATCTCCAGGCGGGCGTTGTCCGCCGTGGCGGAGGCGTTGCGGAAGGTCGCGATCTGCTCGGCCGCGGCGGTGCCGAGGAGGGCCAGCAGGACGGCGAGAGCCAGGATCAGGACCCTGAGAAGCCTGGTGCGAAGGGAGCGGGGGGCCTTCCGGCCCGTCCCGCCGCGGGCGGCGCGCAGACGCGCGGCGGCCGATGTCGGTGTGACTGCGTCCACTGAGGTGCCTTAAGTGGGAGGCGAGTTGGTCGGAGGAGAAGTAATAGTTCTGCCTCCGACCCAACGACACCGGTGGCCCTGGGTTACCGGACCGGCGGGGTTTTTATCCCATCGTGGACGCCTCCGTACCGAATACGCAGGTGGTCGCGACGGCCCTCCGCCCGCTCAGGTCATCACGGGCATGACGCAGCGTCACCTCGGCGCCTACCCGCCGACACCGGTCAGCAGTTGCAGCCGCAGCCGTCGCACCCGCCGCCGTCGCCGCCGCTGTCTCCCCCGCAGCAGCTGCAGCAGTTGCAGCACTCGCAGCAGTTGCCGTCGCACTGGCCGCAGCAGCCCTGGCGGCGGCGGCCCGACCACGGGCCCTCGAACTCGTCGGCGCAGCACACCCGGCAGGTGCAGAGCAGCCCGGCGGCGGCCGCGCATCCCGCCCAGAAGCCGCGGCCCGGCCGGTGCGGCGGCTGTCCGCCGGCCGGGGTGCCGGGTCCGTAGGGGCCCTGCGGTCCGGGCGGCGCGTACGGGCCGTAGGGGCCCTGCGGGGACTGCGGGCCGTACGGACCCTGCGGCGCCTGCGGACCGTAGGGGCCCTGCGGCGCCTGCGGACCCGGGCCGTAGGGTCCCTGCGGCGGGCCGTACCCCTCAACTGCGTGGCCGGTCCCGGGGTGCGCGCAGGAGGGGGTGCCGAAGGCGCGGTCGACGGAACGTTCCAGCTCGTGGGCAAGGAGCCGGTGGACGAGACGGCCGTCGGTGAACTCGGCGTCGCGCAGGGCGAGCCGCACACCGCGCACCGCGTCGTCGGCCAGGCGGCGGGCGTCCGCGCGCGAGGTCCCGGTGGCGGTGAGCGGGTTCCAGGCGCCCGAGGCCGCGTCGGCCGCCTGGTCCTCGACCGCGTCGAGGAGGTGGGCCAGGCGGCCGAAGAGCCGGCCGGCCTCGGCCAGCGGCGTCGCGTTGGCGGGGCGTCCGGCCAGCACGGCGGTGTGCGCGAAGGCCGCGGCGGTCGCCGTCTCGGTGGGCTCGGTGACGGTCAGGATCGGGGTGCCGGGTCCGGCCAGGCGCTCCAGTCCGGCCTGCCGGTCCACGGCGTCCAGCAGGACGGCGGTGTCGAAGCCGACGGTGGTGGCGGTGCGGGAGCCCGCGGCCGTCCAGTTGGCGGCGACCCGGCGGGCGGCGAGGGCCACCGGACGGCGGGCCAGCAGCCCGTCGCCGTCGGCCATGTGGTCACGGACCTTGGCCGAGGCGAGCACCAGCGAGACGGCGGCGGCGAGCCTGGCCCCCTCGCCCCTGGCCACCGAGGCGGTGCGCATCCCGCGCAGCGGGCAGGGCCCGGCGGTGCGGCGTCCGCCCCCGGCCCGCTCCGCCTGAGCCTCCGTCAGCACGGAGATCAGCAGGCCGTCGTAGTTCGTGACCACCCGGGCGAGCTGGCCGTGCTCCCCGCGCAGGGCCAGGCACAGCCCGCACAGATGCGCCGTCCACTCCGCCGCGAGACGCTCCCCGAGCCGGTGGCGGCAAGGCCTGACCATTCCGAACATCGTGACTCCCCCTCAGACGCCCGCGGCCCCCGTGGCGCGGGTCTCACCGCGCCCCCTGTATCTGAGGGCGACTTCCGAGATCGTAATGGGGTAGGTGGTTCACCCGGAGGCACCACATCTCACTCGTTCGCCGCGAAGAATATTATTTCACTCCCAATCAGCAATCGTGTAGGGCAAGTCCCTTGGGATACACGGAGTCTGTACGTATCCACCGCGCACCGGTACCGTCACAAACCCCCTGCGCGGTGTCCGTCCACTTGGCACGTTGTCCGACTCATGGACGACGATAGGGATGCGGATAGCGAGAGAGAGACCGCAGCGAGAGGAGGCGTCCATGGGATCGGTGCGCAAGGCGAGTGCCTGGCTTGGCCTCGTCGACGACAACGATGACGAGCGCTACTACGAAGACGACGACTACGCCGAGGGCCCGGAGTCCGAGGACGCCTGGGTCACCGACCCGCGGGTCAAGGTCGCGGCCGAGCCGGCCGAGGACAGAGGCCGCAGGATCGGCACCGTCACCCCCGACAGCTTCCGGGACGCCCGGGCCATCGGCGAGCTCTTCCGTGACGGCGTCCCCGTGGTCATGAACCTCACGGCCATGGACGCCGCGGACGCCAAGCGCGTGGTGGACTTCGCGGCGGGCCTGATCTTCGGCCTGCGCGGATCCATCGAGCGGGTCGCCAACCGGGTCTTCCTGCTCACTCCGGCCCACACCGAGATCGTCAGCGGTGAGGCCGCCCCGGGCGCCCGGGACGCCTTCTTCAACCAGAGCTGAGGCGGGGCCGCTCACCGGAACCGTCACCGGTGAGCGCCCCGTCCGGCACCGTTCTCCCCCCGGTGTGCCGGCCTCGCGTGTGCCGGCCTCTCGCCCCTCAGGCCGAGACGCGCGGCAGCCGCGACGACGTCTTCCTCTGCTCCCGGGGCCCCGGCAC
>NZ_JBRIOU010000014.1:30354-34666 GCF_053474865.1 Streptomyces sp. CO7 | reverse complement strand
GTCCACGAGCGGCTCCTCGCGCATCTCCCGCGGCAGCCGCAGCGCCGCCAGCGCGCCCAGCAGCAGCAGTCCCGCGCTGACCAGCAGGGTCACGTGCAGCCCGTGCACGAACGCCTCGCGGGCGGCGGTCCACAGCGTCTGTCCCGCCACGCCGCCCAGGTCGCCCGCGACCTGGTAGGCCTCTCCGATGGAGTGCCCGGCCGCCGCGGACGCCTGCCCCGGCACCTCGGGCACCGAGGAGACGCCGGGCCCGTAGGACGCGTTCATCACGCTGCCCAGCAGGGCGATGCCCAGGCCGGCGCCGAGCTGGTAGGACGTCTCGCCGATGGCGGCGGCGCCCCCGGCCTCGTGCTCGGGGGCCTCGCTGAGCATCGACTCGTAGGCGCCGAAGAGCGTGGTCTCCAGGCCGAGTCCCAGCAGCACGAAACCGCACAGCAGCAGCGCCGGGTTGTCCCGCGTGCCCATCGGCAGGAGGGTCAGCACCGCGGCCGCGGTGAGCACGAAGCCGGCCGCCACCATGACCCGCGGGCCGAGCGTGCGCAGCAGCCTCGCCCCGGCGAGACCGGCCGCCATGGCGGCCAGGGTCAGCGGCAGCATCCGCAGACCGGTCTGCAGCGGGGACAGGCCCAGCACCAGCTGGAGGTACTGCGCCGCGATGAGTTCCAGGCCCACCAGCGCCAGCATGGCCAGCACGATGCAGCCGAGGGAGGTGCCGAAGGCCGGCCGCGCGAACAGGCGCATGTCGATCAGCGGGTGCTCGCGCCGCCGCTGGCGCCGCACGAACAGCACCAGGAGCAGGACGCCCGCGACCAGCGGGCCCCAGGTCAGCGGCGACTGGGGCGCGATGCCGCCGCCCAGCCGCTTGACGCCGTAGACCGCGGCGAAGAGTCCGACCGCCGCGGTGAGCGCGCCGGTCACGTCCCAGGGCCCCTCACGACGGCCTCGGGACTCCGGCAGCAGCATCCGTCCGACCGGCAACGCGACCAGCATCAACGGGATGTTGATCAGGAAGACCGAACCCCACCAGAAGCGCTCGAGCAGGAACCCGCCCAGCAGCGGACCGACCGCCGCGCCGACGGCCGCGACGGCGCTCCAGATGCCGATGGCCAGCGCGCGCTCCCGCCGGTCGGGGAAGACCTGGCGGAGCACCGACAGGGTGGCGGGCATGATCATCGCGCCGCCGACACCGAGCAACGCCCGTGCCGCGATGAGCACCTGGGCGCTGTCCGCGCAGGCGGCGACGCCCGAGGCGACGCCGAAAAGGGCGTAGCCCAGCAGCAGGACCCGTCGGCGTCCCACCCGGTCGCCCAGGGTGCCGAAGAGGATCAACAGCGAGGCGCAGACGAGGGGATAGACGTCGACGGTCCACAACAGCTGGGTGGCGGAGGGCCGGAGGTCCTCGGTGACCGCGGGCACCGCGACGTGGAGCACGGTGGCGTCCACCGCGACGAGCAGCAGACTGACGCAGAGGACGACGAGGACGATCCAGCGGTTGGCGCCGGCCCCGGCCGCCCGGCGGGCGCGGTGCCGTGTGGCCTTCGCGCCGGACACGGTCGTCCCGGACATGTGCGTACCTCCCAGAATTGCTCGCGTCCGGCGGCCCCGAAGGCCGCTCGACCGGCCCGCTCGACGAAGACGAGTGATTCGCCAGCGTACGCGAGTTCGCGCCGGTGGCACGTGGTGGAGCTCTCACGCCCGGGCAGGCCGTCTGTGGTGTGCGCCACTGCCCGGACCCGGTAGGGGGAACGGCCGGACGGGGCGTGGGGCGCCGCCGATAATCGTGCCCGTGACCGATCTCGACACCCCCGCCGCGCGTCCGGCGGCCGGGCGGACCCATGGCGTCGGGGCGGCCGCGGCGCTGCGCCGGGCGGCGCCCGCCCTCGCCGGATACGCGGCCGTCCGTCTGCTGGGGCTGGTGGGGCTCGCGGTCTGGGCCGCCGCGCGCGACGTCGATCCCCTGGTGCGGCTCACCGCGCGCTGGGACGCGCTCTGGTACGCGCGGATCGCGGAGTCTGGCTACGGGTACACGGTCCGGCTGCCCGACGGCGACGTGCACGCGGATCTCGCCTTCTTCCCGCTGCTGCCGTGGCTGGAGCGGGGCGTCGCGGCGGTGAGCCCGCTGCCGTACGGCGAGGCCGGGTTCCTGGTGAGCCTTCTCGCCTCGCTCGCGGCCGCCTGGGGGATCTTCGCCGTCACCGATCTGGTCCTGGGCCGGCGGGCCGGGGTGTGCGCGGCGGTGCTCTGGGGCGCCCTGCCGGTGGGGATCGTGCAGTCGATGGCGTACAGCGAGTCGCTGTTCACCGCGCTGGCCGCCTGGTCGCTGTACGCGGTGCTGACCGGGCGCTGGACGCTCGCGGGGTCCCTGGCGCTCGCGGCGGGGCTGACCCGGCCGGTCGGCCTGGCGGTGGCCGCCGCGGTGTGGGCCGGCGCCGTTGCCTCCTTCGTGCGGGACCGGAGCGCGGCCGCCGCGGACGGCGCACCGGGCGGGGCGCGCGACCTTCACGCCGTGCGCGCCGGGCTCGACCTTCCGCCCAGGGGCGCGAATCCCCGGACGCGCGCCCTCGGAATGCTGCTGGCTCCCCTGGGGGCCGCCGGCTACGTCCTCTGGGTCGGCCGGCGCACCGGGGAGGGCCTCTTCGGCTACCTGGACGTCCAGGCCGGCTGGCGCAACGGCTTCGACGGGGGCGCCGCCTTCGCCCGCTTCGTGGCGGGCCTGTTCGACTCCCTGCCCGGCGCCCTCGCCGGGCTCGCGCTGCTCGCGGGAGTGGGACTGGTGGGGTGGCTCCTGCTGGCGGGGGTGCGCGCCCGGCTGCCGCTCCCGCTGCTGGTGTACGGCTCCCTGGTGACGCTGCTGGCCTTCGGCGCGTCCAGCTACTTCGGCTCCAAGCCGCGCCTCCTCGTCCCCGCCTTCCCGCTGCTCCTCCCGGTCGCCGGGGCCGCCGCCCGGGCCCGTCCGGCCCTGGCGGCCGCGCTCCTGGGACTCGCGGCGGCGGCCTCCGCCGTCTACGGAGGGCTCTGGCTGACCGGCTCGGGACCGCCGTGAATTCCGCCACGCCGCGGCGGCGGGAAAGCAATTGCGAACCCGACCTCTTTCCCCGGAATGAACACCCAATTCCCCTTGCGGTGAGCGGGAATCGTCGTGGTGGTGAATTCCCGGACAAGTGGCCGCGTGAGAGCAACCCCACATCACATGGTCATCACAAACACCTTGATCCGTTCGGGTCGCGCCCTCACTCGCTGTAACGTCGATTGGGTGCGTACCGAACGAAGCCTCACCCGTCTGGACCGGGTGTTCGCGCGTCTGGACCGGGAGCCCGAGCGGCCGGTCCAGCTCGGCATGCCCCGGATGAGCCGTCACCGGTACGCACTCGTCGTCGCCTGCCTGGCCGGTTACGCCGCCATCGTCTGGGCCGTGATCACCACCTCGTGGCTGGTCCGCCTGGACTGGCAGGTCATGTTCTTCAGGCCCTACCAGCAGTGGCCCGAGATCCACGCCTGGCTCGACTACTACGTCGTCCTGGGCCAGCGCGGACCCACGGCGGTGATGGTGGCGGCCTGGCTGGGCTGGCGCTCCTGGCGCCAGCACACCCTGCGCCCGCTGATCACCCTCGCCATCTCGCTGCTGCTGCTGAACGTCACGGTCGGCGCCGCCAAGATCGGCATGGGCCGGCTGGGGCCGCACTACGCCACGACCATAGGCTCCAACGAGATGTGGCTCGGCGGGGACATCTTCCCCAGCGGCCACACCGCGAACGCGGTGGTCACCTGGGGCATCCTCGCCTACCTGGCCTCCGGCCCGCGGGCCCGGCGCTGGCTGTCCGCGCTCTCCGCGGTGATGTCCCTGGGTGTCGGCCTGACCACCGTCTACCTCGGCACCCACTGGCTGAGCGACGTGCTCCTGGGCTGGGTGGCCGGCCTGCTGATCCTGCTGGCGCTGCCGCTCTTCGAGCCCCTGGGCGCCCGTGCCGAGCGGTGGATCCTGAACCTGCGGGACGCGGTGTGGACGCGGCTGGCCCGCCGCTTCGGCAAGGGCCGGACCTCCTCCGTCCCGGTGACCGGCCCCTCCGGCGGCCTGACCACGCCGGTGCGCCGCACCGCCCTCACGGCCTCCGACGCGGGCCACGGGCACCGGGGCGCCTTCCTGCTGTCCTCCGGGCCGCACGGGGCACGTCCCGAGCGGGGCCCCTCGACCGCGCCGGGCGGCGGCCGCCGCCCCTCGGCGCACACCGACGCCGTGGGCCGCCCCAAGCCGTCCTCGGCCCGCCCGGTCGCCTGACCGGCCCGGCCCGCGCCCGACCGCCCTTCCCGCGCC
>NZ_JBRIOU010000014.1:23249-30254 GCF_053474865.1 Streptomyces sp. CO7 | reverse complement strand
CCCGGACGCCCTTCCCGCGCCCGGTGGAGCGGGGCCCCACGGGCGTCCGGTCAGCCCTTCCAGCAGCGGACCACCCGCCCCCCGTCGACCTCGAAGTTCAGCCGGCCCACGCGGTACTCCAGCGTGATGATCGCGCCCGGCGGCAGCGTGCGGACCGTCTGCCAGCCGCGCTCACGCGCCCGGCGTTCGGCCTCCTCGGCGTCCGTACCGACGTAGGCGTCGGTGGAGTCCTGGGGCTCTTCGCCCGGGGTGGGAATCGATGCCATGACCGCCACGCTAGGCGGTGCCCGTCCCGCGGGAAAGCCCGGCGCGAAGATCGCCGTCAAAGCTCCCCTGTCACACTTCTGTCACGGATCGCCCCTAGGCCACCGGCCCTGTCGCGTCACCCGTTCGAGCGATCCGCACGGGTATCCGGAACTGCGCCGATATCCTTTTCCGCACCTTTCGCAACTCCGCGGCCCGGGGCCCTCGGAATGGACGCGGACGACCGCCGGAATTCGCTCCGCCGGCATTGCCGCACCTGCCCGCGGAACGGGCGGAAATGGCTGGAAATCAGCTCACGCCTCTTCCAGCGGCGGGCCGAACAGCTCACCGGCCGCCTTGCGCGCGGCGCCCGCCGGAAGCCTCAGGAAGGTCCCCGCGATCAGCCGGGCGGGGTCCTCGCCGAGCAGGGAGCGGTTGAGCTTGTACAGGGTCCGCCAGCCGCCGGCGACCCGGTACTTCCTGGCCACCGACGCCAGCGTCTCGCCGCGCTTCACCACGTGCATCCGCCCCTTGAGCCCGTACCGCGCCGAGCAGACCGGCCAGGCGCCCCAGCCCTGCGAGGCGAGCACCTTCTCGGCGACCAGGATCTGCTGCCGCTTGGTGGCCAGGTCGGCCCGGGCGGCGTAGGCGCTGCCGCCGAAGGCCACCCAGGTGGAGTGCTTGAACTGCAGGCCGCCGTAGAACCCGTTGCCCGTGTTGACGTGCCAGCGGCCGCTGCTCTCGCAGTCGGCGACGCACTCCCAGGGCCAGCGGTCGGGCGGACACGGCCGGGGAGCCCGGGCCGGGGGGCCGGGCGCGGCCTCGGGGCCGGAGGACGGCGTGCAGGAGGCCAGGGAGGCCACAAGGGCGAGGAGAGCCGCGGAGGCGGCCGTCCGGACGGTCCGCGACCGCCTCATGATCGACACACGGGGCACCGGCCAAGGCTAGGGCGCGCCCCGGGCCGACCCTGCCCGCGCCGCGCCCGCGCCCGTCGCGCCCACCCCTTCGGCCCACCGTGCGCCCGCCTTCGCCCCGACCTCGCCCCGCCTTCGGCACCCTTCACCCGGCATCGGCCCGGTGTCCGTCCGGCTTTCGCCGGTGTCCGTCCGCCCACGGCGCGCGCCGCCCGGGCCCGGCCTGTCGGCCCCGGATTCGGATTCCCGTTCGCCGTCGGCCGTTACCCCCGCCCCGCGCGGTCCGTTGTTCCCAGAGCGAGCCGGGACGTCCCCGGCCCGCTTCCGTCCACCCATGTCCTTCCCGAGGGAGCCACCCGTGCCGCGCATGCTCGATGTCAGCGACGACGTACGCGCCGAGATCGGTGACGAAGAGGCCGACCGGCTGCTTGCCGGAGACAACGCCCCCGGCAGTTACGACTGCACCTCCTGCCGTACCCCCGGCGACACCGGCCAGGAGCACACCAGCACCGTCCTGTTCGTCGGTGACGAGACCGCCGTGCTCGCCTTCGCGCACGCCGGCTGCCTGCCCTCCCAGGTGGTGCGGGTGACCGACGAGCAGCTGCAGGGCGCCGTCCGTCAGGCCGGCGGTGTCCCCGAGCAGGCGCAGGCCCCGTCGCCGGCCCCCGCCCCGGCCGTCGACACCCGGGCCGCGCAGGCCGCGCCCGAGCAGGCCGTGCTGGGGGTGACCAGCGGGCTGGTGCTGATCAACGGCGAACTGCACGCCGCGATCGTGGTCGAGCCCACCTCGGCCATCGCCCGCCCGGGCAACACCGGCCCGGGCGACGAGTTCCTGCCGCTGCTGACCGAGCAGGGCTTCCAGCCGGTGGCGGACCTCAACCAGGTCCCGCCGGTGCTGCACGGGTGGTCGGTGCTGCTCGCCATGGGGCAGCTGCACGCGGTGCTGCAGCCGGGCGTGGGCGGCGGCGCGCCGGTCGCCTGGTGGCAGGCGCACCGCCCGCTGCAGGCCACCGACGGCTGGCGCACGGCGGCCAACAAGAACCAGCAGGTGCTGATGTTCGCCGCCCCGGTCGGCTCGATCGGCCGTCAGCCGCGTGAGGACCTGCTGCGCGGCGCCCTGGACCGCGCGGCGTCCAACGGTGTCCTGGTGGGTGCGGCGCTCCCCCTGGCGGGCATCTGAGGCCTGGGGCGACGGCCTCGTGCGCCCGGGCGCGGCCCGCCCGGCGTGCGCGGAGCGCACGGGGCCCGGTCGCGCACGCGCTTGAGTGGAGCTTCACTCCCTCGGGTGACCTGCGAATTCCCCGTGTTGCCCGCATCCGTTGGGCTGCGGGGTCGTTTGTCGTTACGTGCACGCTTACGAGGTATCCCGACGTCAGCCCTTCCCGTCCATCCCCTCCGCCCGCCCGGCGCATGCCGCGTACAGCCCGTCGTCGACGCCGATCTACGACGCCCTGTACGCGGAGTACGTGAAGTCCTTCCGTACCCTGCCCGGCGATCGCAGCGGCGAGGAGCGCCTCGCCTTCGGCGGCCCGTGGCGGTACGGACACGGCAGCGGCGGCGGCTTCACGGGCGGTTACGCCTCCAGTGCCTACGCGGCGCGGCACACGGCGGAGCCGCCGGCCCCCTCCCCCTGGCAGAGGGTCGGCAGGCTGGCTCCCGGCGGGGCGCGGCCCGACGCCGAACACGTACAGGATCCGTCCGGGGCCTCGCAGGACCCCACGGGCCCCGTCGAGGTCTCCTGGCAGCCCGGGCCGCCCGGCGGGCCGTCGGGGCGGCACAAGGCCCCTCAGGCGGCCCTGCCCCCGGCCCCCCGCGCGGCCGAGTGAGCGCCCGGCGGGTCACCGCGGACGACGCGAAGGGCGGCTCCCCCTGAGGGGAGCCGCCCTTCGGGCGTGTTCAGGCGTGACTCACGCGGTCACTTCTTCTTGGTGCCGCGCTTCTCGCGGACCCGGACCGAGATGTGGATCGGGGTGCCCTCGAAGTCGAACTCCTCGCGCAGCCGGCGCTCGATGAACCGGCGGTAGCCGGCCTCGATGAAGCCGGAGGCGAAGAGCACGAACCGCGGCGGCTTGGTGCCGGCCTGGGTGCCGAAGAGGATGCGCGGCTGCTTGCCGCCCCGCACGGGGTGCGGGTGGGCGGCCACCAGCTCGCCGAGGAAGGCGTTGAGACGGCCGGTGGGCACCCGGGTCTCCCAGCCGGCCAGCGCGGTCTCGATGGCGGGGACCAGCTTCTCCATGTGGCGGCCGGTGCGGGCGGAGACGTTGACCCGCGGCGCCCAGGCGACCTGGGCGAGCTCGGTCTCGATCTCGCGCTCCAGGTAGTAGCGGCGCTCCTCGTCGAGGGTGTCCCACTTGTTGAAGGCGAGGACGACGGCGCGGCCGGCCTCGACGGCCATGGTGACGATCCGCTGGTCCTGGACGGAGATGGACTCGGAGGCGTCGATCAGGATGACCGCGACCTCGGCCTTCTCGACGGCGGCGGCGGTGCGCAGCGAGGCGTAGTAGTCGGCGCCCTGCTGGAGGTGGACGCGCTTGCGGATGCCCGCCGTGTCGACGAACTTCCAGGTCACGCCGCCCAGCTCGATCAGCTCGTCGACCGGGTCGCGGGTGGTGCCGGCCATCTCGTTGACGACGACGCGCTCCTCGCCCGCCACCTTGTTGAGCAGGGAGGACTTGCCGACGTTGGGGCGGCCGATCAGGGCGATGCGGCGCGGGCCGCCGATGGCGGTTCCGAAGGACTGCTCGGGGGCCTCGGGGAGGGCCTCGAGGACGGCGTCCAGCATGTCGCCGGTGCCGCGGCCGTGCAGCGCGGAGACGGGGTGGGGCTCGCCGAGGCCCAGGCTCCACAGGTAGGAGGCGTCGGCCTCGCCGCTGGGGCCGTCGACCTTGTTGGCGCACAGCACGACGGGCTTGCCGGCCTTGCGGAGCAGGCGGACCACGGCCTCGTCGGTGTCGGTGGCGCCGACCTTGGCGTCGACCACGAAGACCACCGCGTCGGCGGCCTCGATGGCGTACTCGGCCTGGGCGGCGACGGAGGCGTCGATGCCGAGGACGTCCTGCTCCCAGCCGCCGGTGTCGACGACCTTGAAGCGGCGGCCGGCCCATTCGGCCTCGTAGGTGACGCGGTCGCGGGTGACGCCGGGCTTGTCCTCGACGACCGCCTCGCGGCGGCCGATGATGCGGTTCACCAGGGTGGACTTGCCGACGTTGGGGCGGCCGACGACGGCGAGGACGGGCAGCGGGCCGTGTCCGGCCTCGCCGATCGCGCCCTCGACCTCCTCGGCGTCGAAGCCCTCCTCGGCGGCGAGCTCCATGAACGCCGCGTACTCGGCGTCGCCAAGCGCCCCGTGCTCGTGCTCGGCCGAGCCGTCGGGCTGGATCTGGTCGTTCATGAAGTCGGTACCTCGTTGCTCATCGAATGGTCGGTGGCTCGCCCGCGCGGGGCTGCCACTACTCAAGTGTGACCCGGCGTCCGGTCAGACGCCTGGCCTTTTCCAGGTGTGCGGCGAGCCGCTCCTGGATGCGGACGGTCGCCTCGTCGAGCGCCGCGCGGGTGCGCCGCCCCGAACCGTCGCCCGCGTCGAACGGGTCGCCGAAGACGACGTCGACGCGGTGGCGCAGCGGGGGCAGCCCGGGTATGAGGCGTCCGCGCTTGTCCGCGCTGCCCAGCACCGCGACCGGCACGACCGGGGCGCCGCTGCGGACCGCGAAGTAGGCGAGGCCGGCCCGCAGCGAGGCGAAGTCGCCCTCGCCGCGGGTGCCCTCGGGGAAGATGCCGAGCACGCCGCCGGCGGCCAGCACGCCCAGGGCGTCGGTGACCGCCTTGCGGTCGGTGCCGGACCGGTCGACCGCGACCTGCCCGATGCCGCGCAGGAAGGGGTCCAGCGGGCCGACGAACGCCTCCTTCTTGATGAGGAAGTGCGTCGGCCGCGGCGAGACGCCCATGATCATGGGGCCGTCGAGCAGGTGGCTGTGGTTGACGGCGAGGATGGCCGCCCCGGTGGGCGGAACCTTGCCGGCGCCCAGCACGCGCGGGCGCCACAGGCCGTTCATCAGGCCGACGCCGATGCGCCGGCCGACCTCGGCCCCGCGCGGCGAGGGGGCGGCGGACCCGGAGGTCCTGCCGCTCCTGCCGGTCGCTCCGCTCACTTCGCGGCTCGCTTCTCCTCGACCAGGGTGACGACGCACTCGATGACCTGGGCGAGGGTCAGCTCGGTGGTGTCCACCTCGACGGCGTCGTCGGCCTTGGCCAGCGGGGAGGTCTTGCGGCCGGAGTCGGCGGCGTCGCGCTTGAGCAGCGCCTCGCGGGTGGCGGCGACGTCGGAGCCCTTGATCTCGCCGCTGCGGCGGGCCGCGCGGGCCTCCGGGGAGGCGGTCAGGAAGATCTTGAGGTCGGCGTCGGGCAGCACGGTGGTGCCGATGTCGCGGCCCTCGACGACGATGCCCCGCTCGGCGGAGGCGGCGATGGAGCGCTGCAGCTCGGTGATCCGGGTGCGCACCTCGGGCACGGCGGAGACCGCCGACACCTGGGAGGTGACCTCCTGGGTGCGGATCGGGCCCGCCACGTCGGTGCCGTCGACGTGGATGGTCGGGTTCAGCGGGTCGGTGCCCGAGACGATCTCCGGCTTCGCCGCGGCCGCGGCGATCGCGGCGGGGTCGGCGACGTCGATGTCGTTGGTCACCATCCACCAGGTGATCGCCCGGTACTGGGCGCCGGTGTCCAGGTAGCTGAGGCCGAGCTGGGCGGCGACGGCCTTGGACGTGCTCGACTTGCCCGTGCCGGAGGGGCCGTCGATGGCGACGATCACTGCCGGTGCGGTCCGGGCGGCGCTTTCCACGGTGGCGGACACCTTCCTGAGGCGGGGCTGTAGGGGCCGGGCGCGAACGCGCCCCCGACAAGGTTACCGGCCGATCGGGCTCATCCTTACGGGTGACCTGCCCCGCGGCTCCGCCCGCCGCCTCCCGCGCGGCCCGGGACCGGCTCAGGAGCGGACGGCCCAGCCGCGCTCGCGGAGCGACTGGGTGAGCACGGAGGCGCCCTGCGGCTCCACCATCAGCTGCACGTGGCCCGCCTGCTGGCCGGTGGCGTGCTCGATCCGGACGTCCTCGATGTTGACGCCGGCCCGCTCGGCGTCGGCGAAGATCCGGGCGAGCTGGCCCGGCTGGTCGGTGATGAGGACCACCACGGACTCGTAGACGCGCGGCGCGCTGCCGTGCTTGCCGGGGACCCGGGTCTGCCCGGCGTTGCCGCGGCGCAGCAGGTCCTCGACTCCGCCCGCGCCGTCCTTGCGGGAGGTGTCGTCCTCGGACTGCAGGGCGCGCAGGGCGCGGACCGTCTCGTCGAGGTCGGCGGACAGCTCGGAGAGCAGGTCGGCGACGGGGCCGGGGTTGGCGGAGAGGATGTCGATCCACATCCGCGGGTCGGACGCGGCGATCCGCGTGACGTCCCGGATGCCGCCGCCGCAGAGGCGTACGGCGGCCTCGTCGGCGTGCTCCAGGCGGGCGGCGACCATGCTGGACACCAGGTGCGGCATGTGCGAGACGAGGGCGACGGCGCGGTCGTGGGCGTCCGCGTCCATCACGATCGGCACGGCGCGGCAGAACGAGACCAGCTCGAGGGCGAGGTTCAGCGCCTCGGTGTCGGTGTCGCGGGTGGGGGTCAGCACCCAGGGGCGGCCCTCGAAGAGGTCGCCGGTGGCGGCGAGGGGGCCGGACTTCTCCTTGCCGGACATCGGGTGGGTGCCGAGGTAGGCGGTGAGGTCCTGGCCGGTGCCCCGCAGCAGCTCCTCCAGCTCGCGGCGGGGGCCGCCCTTGACACTGGCCACGTCCAGGTAGGCGCGGCCCAGGCC
>NZ_JBRIOU010000014.1:19482-23149 GCF_053474865.1 Streptomyces sp. CO7 | reverse complement strand
GTCAGGGGCTCGTCGGGGAAGAGGAGGAAGCACAGCAGGCCGGTCGCCATCGCCTCCTCCGCGATCCACCCCTCCCCCGTGACCAGGCACGGGTCGGTCTCCGGCGAGACGGAGCCGACCGCCTCCCGCAGCCGGTCCAGGACCGCCAGGCAGTCGTCCCAGCCCCGCCGGACGAAGTGCACCGGCGTGGGGTCCTGCGACCGCAGCCACAGGTCGCCCAGCCACCGCTCGTGGTAGACGTCCCGGTTGTCGAGCGCGTAGGACCGCAGCAGCCCCACCAGGGCGGTGGGGTCCGCGCCCTGGGCGAGCAGCCGGACCGCGTGGGCGGTGAGGTCGGAGGCGGCGAGCGCCGTCGGGTGGCCGTGGGTGAGGGCGGACTGGAGCTGCGCCGCGCCGGCCCGCTCCTCGTCGGTGAGCCCGGGGATCAGGCCCACCGGCGCGACCCGCATGTTGGCCCCGCACCCCTTGGAGTGGATCTGGCCGGCGTCCTGCCAGGCCAGGCCCTCCGCCGCCAGCAGCTCGCAGGCGGTGATGCAGGTGTTTCCCGGCGCCCGGTTGTTCTCCGGGGAGCGGTTCCACGCGACGAACTCCTCGCGCACCGGCCCCTCCATCGCCTTCGGCCCGAGCCGCCCGTGCTCCATGGCGGTGCGCAGCCCCCGGCCGAGGGCCAGCGTCATCTGGGTGTCGTCGGTGACGATCGCCGGCGTGGGCAGTTCCATCTCCCGCCACGGGCCGCACTTCTCGAGGATCTGCGGCACGCTGCTGAACTCGGTCGGGAAGCCGAGCGCGTCCCCCAGCGCCAGGCCGATCAGCGTCCCGGTGGCGGCGTTCTTGGTCGTGGTCATGAAGGAACCCCCTTATGCGTCACATTGACGATAAGAGGGTTCGCTCCACGGCACAAGTAACTTCTGGAGGGACTTTCTAGAGATCGACCTCGCGCATCAGCATGCCGACCTCGGTGTTCGACAGCCGCCGCAGCCAGCCCGACTTCTGGTCGCCCAGGGTGATCGGGCCGAAGGCGGTGCGCACCAGGCTCTCCACCGGGAAGCCGGCCTCGGCCAGCATGCGCCGCACGATGTGCTTGCGGCCCTCGTGGAGGGTCACCTCGACCATGTAGTGCTTGCCGGTCTGCTCGACCACGCGGAAGTGGTCGGCGCGGGCGTACCCGTCCTCGAGCTGGATGCCGTCCTTGAGCTGCTTGCCCAGGTCGCGCGGGATCGGGCCGATGATGTGCGCGAGGTAGATCTTCTTCACGCCGTACTTCGGGTGGGTCAGCCGGTGGGCCAGCTCGCCGT
Source organism: Streptomyces sp. CO7 (assembly GCF_053474865.1). Taxonomy (NCBI): domain Bacteria; kingdom Bacillati; phylum Actinomycetota; class Actinomycetes; order Kitasatosporales; family Streptomycetaceae; genus Streptomyces; species Streptomyces sp. CO7. The sequence goes on along the minus strand of NZ_JBRIOU010000014.1, from coordinate 21,854 downwards.
GGTTGGTGAGCAGGATGACGCCCTCGGTCTCGGTGTCCAGGCGGCCCACGTGGAAGAGCCGGGTGTCCCGGTTCGTGACGTAGTCGCCCAGGCACTGGCGGCCCTCGGGGTCCTCCATGGTGGAGACCACGCCGGCCGGCTTGTTGAGCGCGAAGAACTGGTAGGACTGCGTGGCCACGGTCAGGCCGTCGACCTTGACCTCGTCCTTCTCCGGGTCGACCCGCTTGCCCTGCTCGAGGACGATCTCGCCGTTGACCTCGACGCGCGCCTGCTCGATCAGCTCCTCGCAGGCCCGGCGGGAGCCGTAGCCGGCGCGGGCCAGCACCTTCTGCAGGCGCTCGCCCTCCTGCTCGGCGCCGGGGAAGGTCTTGGGCAGCTTGACGTCCTTCTTGCCCGCGTACCGCTCCCGGTTGCGCTCCTCGATCCGCGCGTCGTACTCACGGGAGGTCGCGGGCTGGGTGCGCCCGCCGCGGCCGCCGCCCGACTTCGCGCCACGCGCGCCGGAGGCGCCGCCACGACCGGCCTTCGGGCCGTCCTTGGTCGCCCCGGGACCCACGTCGTAGCGGCGCTCCTCGGGGCGGGGCTTGCGGGGGCGGCCCTGCCCCTGCTTCTGGTCCCTGTCGTTGCCGGCGCCACGGGAGTTCCCGCGCCCGCCGCTCTTGCCGCTGCCGCTGCTTCGCATCAAAATTCCGTCTGGTCGTCTGCGTCGTCTGCTCCCGGCGCATCGGGTGCGTCCGGGTCGAACGACGGAACCCCTTCCTGGCTCTCGGCCTCGATCGTCTCCGCCTCCGGGACGAAGGGCGCGAGCTCGGGGAGCTCGTCCAGACCGCGCAGGCCCATCCGCTCCAGAAAGTAGTTCGTCGTCCTGTACAGGATCGCACCTGTTTCGGGTTCCGTGCCCGCCTCCTCGACCAGACCCCTCTGGAGGAGGGTGCGCATGACGCCGTCGCAGTTCACTCCGCGCACCGCGGAGACCCGTGAGCGGCTGACCGGCTGCCGGTAGGCGACGACCGCGAGGGTCTCCAGGGCGGCCTGGGTGATGCGGGCGGTCCGCCCGTCCAGGACCAGCGCGTCCACGGCGGCGGAGTACTCGGGCCGGGTGTAGAACCGCCAGCCGCCGGCGACCTTGCGCAGCTCGAAGCCGCGGCCCTGCACGGTGTACTCGTCGGCCAGTTCACGCAGGGCGTCGGCGACGGCCCGGCGGGGGCGCTGGAGCACCTTGGCGAGGTGTTCCTCGGCCGCGGGCTCGTCGACGACCATCAGCACGGCCTCCAGGGCGGGCTTGAGGTCGAGGCCCGCGACGGCGTCGTCGGGTGCGGCGGGGTGCTCGACGGCGCTCATGCGCGCTCCTCCTTCGTCGTGTCTGCCTTCGTCCTGTCGGCCGCGGCCTCGGCAGCCGGGCGGTCGAACTCGTCGGTGACGACCGGGCGGGGGCCGTCCTCGGTGCCGGTCCAGCGGACCAGCAGCTCGCCGAGGGCGGTCTCCTGTTCCAGGGCGACCGCCTTCTCCCGGTAGAGCTCGAGCAGCGCGAGGAAGCGGGCGACGACGGTGAGGGTGTCGTCGGTGTCCTCCACCAGGGTGCGGAAGGTGGCCTCGCCCAGCTCGCGCAGCCGGGTCAGCACGACGGCCGCCTGTTCGCGCACGCTCACCAGCGGGGCGTGGATGTGGTCGACGTACACCTGCGGCGGGGGCTTGGGCTGCATCGCCTTGACCGCGAGCCGGGCGAATCCCTCGGGGCCGATGCTGAGGACCACGTCGGGCAGCAGCTCGGCGTGGTGCGGCTCGAGGCCCACGGTGCGGGGGTGGCGGCGGGCCTCGTCCTCCAGGCGGGCGCTGAAGATGTCGGCGATCTGCTTGTACGCGCGGTACTGGAGCAGCCGGGCGAAGAGCAGGTCGCGGGCCTCCAGCAGGGCGAGGTCGGCCTCGTCCTCCACCTCCGCGGCGGGCAGCAGGCGGGCCGCCTTGAGGTCCAGCAGGGTGGCCGCGACGACCAGGAACTCGGTGGTGCGGTCCAGGTCCCAGTCGTCGCCGCGGGAGCGGATGTGGGCCATGAACTCGTCGGTCACCTGGGACAGCGCCACCTCGGTGACGTCCAGCTTGTGCCGGGAGATCAGCTGCAGCAGGAGGTCGAAGGGCCCCTCGAAGTTCGTGAGCCGCACGGTGAACGTGTCGGGGTCCGCCGCGGGCGCGGAGTCTCCGTCCCGCGCCGGCGGGGCCGCGGGAGACCGCGCGCCGTCGGGCGCAGGCGCGGCGGCAGGTGCGGCGGCGGCCGCCACCGGGGCCTCGTCGGACGGGGGCGCGGCGGTGGGCGCCCCCGCGGAGTCGTGCGACGGCACCTCGGCGGAGTCGTGCGGCGCTGCAACGTCCTGCGG
>NZ_JBRIOU010000014.1:12479-19382 GCF_053474865.1 Streptomyces sp. CO7 | reverse complement strand
GCCCAGGGGGCGTCTGCGGGCGGGGACGTTCGAGGTCATGGCCGTGGCAGGCTACCTCTACCGCCCGCGCAGCCGCCGCACCAGGATGCTCGCGTCCCCCCGGGACTCCAGATCGGCCAGGACCACCGCGACCGCCTCGCGGACGATGCGCCCGCGGTCGACGGCCAGCCCGTGCTCGCCGCGCAGGACGAGACGGGCGTGCTCGAGGTCCATCAGTTCCTCGGCCGAGACGTACACCGTGATCTTCTCGTCGTGCCGCTCCCGCCCGCTGGGGCGGCGCGCGGGGCGCCCCCGGCGGCGCGGGGCGACCCCCGTGGCCGCGGCGGCGGCGCCGTCGGCGCCGCCCGCCCTGCTGTGCGTCTCGCCCGGCTCGCCGCCGGCGTCCGCGACGGCGTGCTCGGCGCCCTGCGCGTCACCGCCCTGCGCGGGCACCGAAGGCGGCAGGCCCTCGGCGCCGTCCCGCGTGACGGCGAGGTCGTCCTCGCCGGCCGGGGACGGCACCCGCGGCTCCGGCCGCTCGGCGGTGGCCTGGCGGCGCGGTGAGGAGGACTGGAGGCCGGAGCCCCCGGTGGTGCGGAACAGCTCGTCGGCTCCGGGCAGACTCACTCGGCGTGACACCGGGCGAGCACCTCCCTGGCGAGCTGGCGGTAGGCGGCGGCGCCGACGGAGTTGGACGCGTACGTGGTGATCGGCTCGCCGGCCACCGTGGTCTCCGGGAACCGGACGGTCCGCCCGATCACCGTGTGGTACACGTGGTCGTCGAACGCCTCGACCACACGCGCGAGCACCTCACGGCTGTGCACCGTGCGGGAGTCGTACATCGTGGCGAGGATGCCGTCGAGCTCGAGCTCGGGGTTGAGCCGCTCCTGGACCTTCTCGATGGTCTCGGTCAGCAGCGCCACACCGCGCAGCGCGAAGAACTCGCACTCCAGCGGCACGATCACCTTGTGGGCCGCCGTCAGGGCGTTGACCGTCAGCAGACCCAGCGAGGGCTGGCAGTCGATCACGATGTAGTCGTACTCGGACATCAGCGGCTTGAGGGCGCGCTGCAGCGTCGACTCGCGGGCGACCTCGGAGACCAGCTGGACCTCGGCCGCGGAGAGGTCGATGTTGCTGGGCAGCAGGTCCATGTTGGGGACCGCCGTCTTGAGCAGCACGTCGTCCGCCGCCATGCCCCGCTCCATGAGCAGGTTGTAGACGGTGAGGTCGAGCTCCATCGGGTTGACGCCCAGGCCGACCGAGAGGGCGCCCTGCGGGTCGAAGTCGACCAGCAGGACCCGCCGGCCGTACTCGGCCAGCGCTGCACCCAGGTTGATGGTGGACGTCGTCTTGCCGACGCCGCCCTTCTGGTTGCACATCGCGATGATCTTCGCCGGGCCGTGGTCGGTCAGCGGCCCGGGGATCGGGAAGTACGGCAGGGGACGCCCGGTCGGGCCGATGCGCTCGCGGCGCTGACGCGCGGCGTCGGGCGCGAGGGTGGCCGCGTACTCGGGGTCGGGCTCGTATTCGGCGTCGGGGTCGTAGAAGTGACCGTCGGGCAGTTCGTCGTATTCGGCGAAGTGGGGCGCGCCACTTGCGTCGCCGGTCCTGGCGTTCACGTGATGGGCATCCATGCTCTGGTGTGCTGTCGGAGCCAGTGGGGGGTCCTGGCTCTGGTGGACTGCGGAGGTACGGACCGCGACGGAGCCGACAGCCTCGATTCCGGCGGGTCCGGTGCCCGGCGCAGGCGTTCCTGGTTGACCACCCCCGGGAGTAAATGTCGACTCATTCACAAGTCGTCTTACCTCCTTGGTGACCAGGAAACTTCTAGACAGGTCAGCGTGGCACCATGCCGACGATGGGCGACTCTATGGCGTGTCGGCCGTTCGCAGCAACACAATCCGCCGGACCCGGCCTCCCGTGTCCTTGTCGGACATGCCTGTTGTCAAGGGCGTACGCGCGTCGCACAGCGCGATTCACCCGGGCGCACAACGACCGAAATCCGACGTCGAGTTGACTGCCCGGGCGGCTCACCCGCCGGTCAACCGCCTGTACGGACGCCACAGGCCGGACCTTGAGGCCCAAGGTCCGGCCTGTTTCGCGGTGTTGACCCGCCGGTTGACGGGGCGGTGACTGTCTCGTCTTGTCGGAATGTCGACTCGCCCGCGTTTACGGACGGTTCAGCCGAGCACGCTCTCCAGAGCGACGTGCTGCATGCCGTGCGCCTCGGCGACCTCGCGGTACACGACCTGACCGTCGTGGACGTTGAGGCCCTTGGCGAGCGCGGCGTCGCGGCGCAGCGCCTCGACCCAGCCGCGGTTGGCGAGCTGGACGACGTAGGGAAGCGTCGCGTTGGTCAGCGCGTAGGTGGAGGTGTTGGGCACCGCGCCGGGCATGTTGGCGACGCAGTAGAACACCGAGTTGTGCACCGCGAAGGTCGGCTCGGCGTGCGTGGTGGGACGGGAGTCCTCGAAGCAGCCGCCCTGGTCGATGGCGATGTCGACAAGGACACTTCCGGGCTTCATGCGCGAGACCAGCTCGTTGGTGACGAGCTTGGGGGCCTTGGCGCCGGGGATCAGCACCGCGCCGACGACCAGGTCGGCCTCGACCAGCGCCTTCTCGATCTCGAAGGAGTTGGAGACGACGGTCTGCACCTTGGTGCCGAAGACCTTGTCCGCCTCGCGCAGCTTGTTGATGTTCAGGTCGAGCAGTGTGACCTGGAAGCCCATGCCGACGGCGATCTGGGTGGCGTTCCAGCCGGAGACGCCGCCGCCGAGCACGACGGCCTTGGCGGGGGCGACGCCGGGGACGCCGCCGGGCAGCACGCCCCGGCCGCCATTGGCGCGCATCAGCTGGTAGGCGCCGACCTGCGGGGCGAGCCGGCCGGCCACCTCGGACATCGGGGCGAGCAGCGGCAGGGTGCGGTCGACCTCGACGGTCTCGTAGGCGATGGCCGTGGTGCCGGAGGCGATCAGCGCCTCGGTGCCGGGGCGGTCGGCGGCGAGGTGCAGGTAGGTGAAGAGGACCTGGTCCTTGCGGAGGCGGTGGTACTCCTCGGCGATGGGCTCCTTGACCTTGAGGATCATGTCGGCCGCGGCCCACACCTCGTCGGCGGTCTCCAGGATGCGGGCGCCGGCGGCGACGTACTCCTCGTCGGTGATCGACGAGCCGAGGCCGGCGTTCCGCTCGACGACGACCTCGTGGCCGTTGCGCACCAGCTCGTGGACACCCGGCGGGGTGATGGCCACGCGGAACTCGTTGTTCTTGACCTCGCGGGGGATGCCGACCTTCACGTCGATCACGGTCCTTGCAATCGGGGGCATGGGGGAGCACACGCGGCGGCGGGGTGCTGCCAGGGCATGCACGGATATACCGGTCACATGTGAGCACACCGGGATACACGCCGGAGAACGGCGACATCGCCAGTCTAATGAAGGATTTCCCTCTGTCTAGCCTTGTAAAGCCAGCGTTACCCGAGGGATACGCCACTGAATTCGCAGGGACCGGGATGACGATCCGGGACGACCCGTGCGCTACCAGGTCAGCGGTGCCCGCCGGAGGGGTCCTCCACCGGCAGGCGCTGCGCGCTCTGCCGGTGCAGCCGGGCGGCGGACGGGTCTCCCAGGCGCTCCAGGACGTCGGCCAGCCTCAGGTGCAGCTGGGCCTCCAGCCGCCCGTCCTCGGCGCGGCGGGCCCAGGTGATCGCCTCGCGGTAGGTGCGCAGGGACTCCTCGAAGCGCCCGGTGTGCTCCTGGGCCGGCGCCAGCTCCCCCAGGGCGCGCGCGCAGGCCGTCAGGTCGCCGCCGCGCCGGTGCTCGGTGACGGCGGCCCGCCAGTGGCGCAGCGCCTCCTCGTGCCGGCCGGCGCGGGCGTGGGCGGTGGCGATGCGGCCGTAGAGCCGGGCCGCCTCGGCGCGCCGGTCGCGGGCCAGGTGTTCGGCGAGGGCGCGGCCGTACCAGTCGGCGGCCCGGTCGAGGTCGCCGAGCTCCTGGTGGGCGGCGCCGATGGACTCCATGGCCCGGCCGACGGCGTACGGGTCCTGGGCCTCGCGCCCGGCGTCCAGGGCCGCCCGGTAGCGGGTCAGCGCCTCGGCGGCGCGTCCGGTGCGGGCGTCCAGGTCGGCGAGGTTGAGCAGGGCCGCGGCCTTCTCGCGGGCGAGTCCGCGACGGCCGGCGACGTCCAGCATCAGCTGGTGGAGCGCGTACAGGTCGGCGGCCGCCCCGTCGTCGCCGACATGCGCGACCAGGGCGCGCACCAGTTGGGACATCAGGCGGCGGGCCAGGGTGTCCAGCTCCCCGTCGTCGGCGGCCGTCCGGGCGGCGGCCAGGAGCACGTCCCGGCGTTCGCCCAGCCAGGCGGCGGCCTCCTGGGGGCCGGGGAAGCGCAGGGCCCGCGGCAGCGCCTGCTGCCGGACGCGGGCGTCCTCGTCGGTCCCGGTGGCGACGCGGCATGCGTGCAGCAGCCGGACCGTGCGCTCCAGCGTGCGGGCGCGGGCCAGCCGCAGCTCCGCGGGGCGGTCCAGGCGCCCGGCGAGGGCGGCGAGCAGGGGGTGCAGGCAGCCGGGGACCTCGTAGAGCAGGCCGGCGGCGGGCACCTGCCGCAGCAGCGCGAGACGGTGGAACCTGTCCAGGGTCTCCGTCGCGGTCTGCGGGGAGCAGCCGGCCAGGGCCGAGGCGATGTGCGGGTCGACCACCCCGGCGGGCGCGAGGGACAGCAGCCGCAGCATCCGCGCGGCCGCCGCGGGAAGACCGTCGTGGACCAGGGCGAGCATGCGCTCCAGCGGGCCGGCCGCCGGGTCGGCGCGCAGCTGGGCCACCAGGTCGGCGACGGCGACCTTGGGGCGGTCGGCGAGCCAGCCGCCGGCGAGCAGCAGAGTGGCGGGCTCCCCGTGGCACTCCTCGGCGAGCTGCTGCGTGGAGCACGGGTCGACGGTGACCCGGACCTCCCCGATCCGGCGGGTGAGCAGGTCGACGGCGGAGCGGGTGTCCAGGCCGCCGACGACGCAGGGCCGGACGTCGGGGATCCCGGTGAGGGGGCCGCGGGCGACGGCGACCACCAGGCAGTCCGGGGAGTCGGGGACCAGCTCGTCGACCTGCTCCGCGTCGGCGGCGTCGTCCAGGAGCAGCAGTACCTTCCGCCCGGCCAGCGCCTGCCGCAGCACGGCGGTCACCTCGTCGTCCTCCGCCCCGGGCGCGACTGTGACGGCGGGGGGTCCGGACGCTTCGCCCGCGGGCGCGTCATCCGCGGACGCGTCATCCGCGGGCGCGGGCCTCACGGCCGCGGCGGGAGCGGGTACGGCCGCAGGGGCCGGCAGTGCTTCGAGGAGGCGACGGGCGGCCTGGCCCGCGGGGACGGGGCGGCCGCCGGGCTCGGTGAGCCGGGCCCGCAGGACCCCGTCGGGGTACCGGTCGGCGATCCGGCGGACCAGCTCCTCGGCGAGCTCGCTGCGGCCCGATCCGGGCCGGCCCGCGACGAGCAGGACGCGGGCGCGCGGGGCCTTGCGGCCGGCGATGGTGTTGAGGCCGGCCCGTTCGATGTCCGCCAGCAGCTCCTTGAGCTCCCGGGACCGCCCCACGAAACCGGAGGTGGGGGGAGGCGGAGCCTGCCGCTCCGTCCGGCCCGGCGCGGCGCCCGGCGCGGCGCGAGGTGCCGGGGCGGGGGCCGGTGGCGGCGCTGACGGCTCTCCGGAGGGCCGTCGCGTCGTGTCCGTCGACGCCTGGCTGCCGGTGTCCACCGCCTGGTCGGTCACGGGCCACACTCCCGTCATGCACGCGCGCGCCACCCCGTCCGCGGGGCCTTGCACGAGCGTAGTTCACACGGCGGCGGCGCAACGGGGGACCACACGCGCCCGGTCCCCCGACCGGACGCGGGGCGCGGCCCGTTCGTCCGAACCGGCCGCGCCCCGCGCGGAATGTCCTGCTCCCTGCCCGGAAGGGTCCGCGCCCGGCCCGAATGCCCGGCGCCCTGCCCGGAAGGGTCCGCGCCCGGCCCGAAGGCCCGGCGCCCTGCCCGTGGGTCCTACGCCTCGAACGGCCGGGCGGGCCACGGCGCCTCGGCGGGCCGCAGCGCCTCCAGCCCGTCGCCGGCGCGCGCCGCGACCAGCGACAGCACGCCGACCACCAGGCAGTTGTTGTGCAGCTCTCCCGCCAGCACGCCGCGCACCAGGTCCGCGACCGGGACCCGGGCGAGCTCCATGTCGGACTCCTCGTCCTCGACCTCGAAGCGGTCGCCCTCGGCGTCGGACAGCCCGCTCGCCAGGAAGATCCGCACCGCCTCGTCGCAGCCGCCGGGGGTGGTGTAGACGTCGGCGAGGACCCGCCAGTCCTCGGCCTTGACGTGCGCCTCCTCGTACAGCTCGCGCTGGGCGGCGTGCAGCGGGTTCTCACCGGGCACGTCCAGCAGGCCGGCCGGGATCTCCCACAGCTTCTGGCGCACCGGGTGCCGGTACTGGCGCAGCACCACCGCGCGGTCCTGCTCGTCCAGCGCCAGCACGGCCACCGAGCCGGGGTGCACCTGGTAGTCGCGGCCGACCACCGCACCGCCGGGCATCACGACCTCGTCGGTCCGCACGGAGGTCTTCTTGCCCGTGAACGGGGTGCTCGACGAGCGGATCTCCCACTCCTCCGGGGCGTCCTTGATCACCTGGTCGGTCATCGGGCCAGTCCTCTCCACCACTACTCACCACTACTCGACACCGGGGAAACAGCGCGCGAAAACGCCGAAGCCGGGGCACGCGCCCTCGAAGGGCGCGTACCCCGGCCACCGTATCGTCACCCGATCGCCGCAACGATCACCACGGGCACCGGTCGCGGCGCGGATCCGGGTGCTCAGCCGGCGTAGGCGCCGGTCCCCTGCTGACGGTCGACCGCGGCCTTCACCAGACCGGCGAACAGCGGGTGCGGGCGGGTCGGGCGGGAGCGCAGC
>NZ_JBRIOU010000014.1:8320-12379 GCF_053474865.1 Streptomyces sp. CO7 | reverse complement strand
GCGCAGCTCCGGGTGGGCCTGGGTGGCCACCAGGTAGGGGTGCACCTCGCGCGGGTACTCCACGTACTCGACGAGCTTGCCGTCCGGGGAGGTGCCGGAGAAGACGATGCCCGTCTTCTTCTCGAGCTCCGCGCGGTAGGCGTTGTTCACCTCGTAGCGGTGACGGTGGCGCTCCTCGACGTACTCCTTCTCGTCGTACACCTCGCGCACGACGGAGCCCTCGGCCAGCTTGGCCGGGTACATGCCCAGACGCATGGTGCCGCCCATGTCGCCCTCGCCGGAGACGATGTCCATCTGCTCGGCCATGGTGGAGATCACCGGGTGGGCGGTCGCCGGGTCGAACTCGGTGGAGTTGGCGTCGGTGATGCCGGCCAGGTTGCGGGCCGCCTCGATCACGATGCACTGCAGGCCCAGGCAGAGGCCGAGCAGCGGGATGCGGTTCTCGCGGGCGTACTGGATGGCGCCGACCTTGCCGGAGACGCCGCGGTCGCCGAAGCCGCCGGGGATGCAGATGCCGTCGACGTCGCCGAGCTGCTCGGCGGCGCCGGCCGGGGTCCGGCAGTCGTCGGAGGTGACCCACTTGATCTTGACGCGGGCCTTGTTGGCGAAGCCGCCGGCGCGCAGCGCCTCGGTCACCGACAGGTAGGCGTCGGGCAGGTCGATGTACTTGCCGACGAGCGCCAGGGTGATCTCGTGATCGGGGTTGTGGACGCGGTCCAGCAGGTCGTCCCAGGTGGTCCAGTCGACGTCGCGGAACGGCAGGTCGAGGCGGCGCACCGCGTAGGCGTCCAGGCCCTCGCCGTGGATCGTCTTCGGGATGTCGTAGATGGACCGGGCGTCCGGGCAGGCCACCACGGCGTCCTCGTCGACGTCGCACATCAGCGAGATCTTGCGCTTGATGGCGGTGGGGACCTCGCGGTCGCAGCGCAGCACGATGGCGTCCGGCTGCACGCCGATGTTGCGCAGCGCGGCCACCGAGTGCTGGGTCGGCTTGGTCTTCAGCTCGCCGGAGGGACCGATGTACGGCAGCAGCGAGATGTGCACCACGAACACGTTGTCGCGGCCGACCTCGTGGCGGACCTGGCGGACCGTCTCCAGGAAGGGCAGCGACTCGATGTCGCCGACGGTGCCGCCCACCTCGGTGATCACGACGTCGACCTCGTCCGTCGCCATGCGGCGGATGCGGTGCCTGATCTCGTTGGTGATGTGCGGGATGACCTGGACGGTGTCGCCCAGGTACTCGCCCCGGCGCTCCTTGGCGATGACCGTCGAGTAGACCTGGCCGGTGGTGACGTTGGCCGAGCCGTCGAGGTCGCGGTCGAGGAAGCGCTCGTAGTGGCCGATGTCCAGGTCCGTCTCGGCGCCGTCGTTGGTGACGAACACCTCACCGTGCTGGAAGGGGTTCATCGTGCCCGGGTCGACGTTCAGGTAGGGGTCCAGCTTCTGCATGACGACACGCAGACCGCGGGCCTTCAGCAGCATGCCGAGGCTCGACGCCGTCAGGCCCTTCCCGAGCGAGGAGGCGACACCCCCGGTGACGAAGATGTGCTTGGTCGTCGTGGCGTTGCTGTTTCGAAAAGCAGCGGGCATGGCCAAAGGGGGGCTCCCGTGGTGGCGGTGTCTGGGGATGCGGAGCGGCTTGCCGACCCGGTTTCGCCGGGGGGGCCGTCGCTGCGGTGCCGGGGTTTTTCTCCCACCGGTCCACGGGCTACCAGGGTATCAGCGCGCGGGACCAAAGGCGTCCGCGCACCTGCGTCACTGCCGTGACCTGGGGCTTCCCGGCGTCACCGGCCGCCCACCCGTTCGGATCACTCTTGTTGCCCCGAGCGTCGCGCGCATCATCATCATGCGTCGTATCCTGCTCGGACACTCGCTGACCGCCCGGCCGGGCAAGACGGCACCACCCAAGCCCGTGTCACAGGCCGTGTCCCCGGATACACCGGACATACGGGAGCGTCAGCTCACACTCAAGCGAACTACAGATTCTTACCGCTTCACTCCCCCTTTGACTTGACCGCAAGAGAGCGACCGTCCCTGCCGGGACGATGTGGCCGTTCGACTGGAGTTGCACGTGGCCGGGCGTATCGAGGACTACGCACTCATCGGAGACATGCAGACCGCCGCCCTGGTCTGCCGGGACGGCACGGTGGACTGGCTGTGCCTGCCCCGCTTCGACTCTCAGGCCATTTTCGCCGGCCTGCTGGGCACCGAGGATCACGGGTTCTGGCGCGTCGGGCCCGCCCACGCGCCGGAGGCCCAGGCGCCCGCCGCCACCCGCCGCCGCTACCGGGGCGACTCCCTCGTCCTGGAGTCGGAGTGGGACACCCCGGAGGGCACCGTCCGGGTGACCGATTTCATGCCGCCGCGTGACGGGGCCCCGCAGGTCATCCGGATCGTGGAGGGCGTCTCGGGCACGGTTCCCATGCGCTCCGCGCTGCGGATGCGGTTCTCCTACGGCCGCATCGTGCCCTGGGTGCACCGCCGCAACGGGCGTCTGGTCGGCGTCGCGGGCCCGGACTCCGTCTGGTTCGACACCGACGTGCTCGAGGCGGCCGGCGAGGAGGACGACCTGACCACCTTCGGCCAGGACCTCACCACGTACACCGACTTCGACGTCTCCGAGGGCGACCGGTTCGGCTTCACGCTGTCCTGGCAGCCCTCGCACAAGGAGCCGCCGCCGCTGCCGGAGCCGGAGCAGGCGCTGGCGGCGACCGACGACTTCTGGCGCGAGTGGGTCGCCCTGTGCACGTACCACGGCCCCTACCGGGAGGCCGTGATCCGTTCGCTGATCACGCTGAAGGCGCTCACCTATGCGCCCACCGGCGGCATCGTCGCCGCGCCGACCACCTCGCTGCCCGAGGAGATCGGCGGCGTCCGCAACTGGGACTACCGCTACACCTGGCTGCGCGACGCGGCGATCACCCTGTCCTCGCTGCTGCGCACCGGCTACCGCGAGGAGGCCCGCGCCTGGCGCGAGTGGCTGCTGCGGGCGGTCGCGGGCGACCCGGAGAACCTGCAGATCATGTACGGCATCGCCGGCGAGCGCGAGCTCGGCGAGGCGGAGCTGGACTGGCTGCCGGGCTACGAGAACTCCGCCCCGGTCCGGGTCGGCAACGGCGCGGCCCACCAGCTGCAGCTGGACGTGTACGGCGAGACCATCGAGGCGCTGCACCTGGCGCACATGACCGGCCTGTCCCGCAACGACTACGCCTCACAGCTCCAGCTGAAGCTGATCCGCTACCTGGAGAACCACTGGAACCAGCCGGACGAGGGCATCTGGGAGGTGCGCGGCCCGCGCCGCCACTTCGTGCACTCCAAGGTCATGGCCTGGGTGGCGGTGGACCGCACCATCAAGCTGGTGGAGTCCGGCGACGCGGAGGGCCCGCTGGAGCGCTGGCGGGAGCTGCGCGACGACATCCACCGGGACGTCTGCGAGAAGGGCTACGACCCGGAGCGCAACACCTTCACGCAGTCGTACGGCTCGCAGGAACTGGACGCGTCGCTGCTGCTGATCCCGCAGGTCGGGTTCCTGCCGCCGGACGACAAGCGGGTCATCGGCACGATCGAGGCGATCCAGCGGGAGCTGTCGACGCCGGACGGGTTCATCCTGCGCTACCCCACCCATCCGGGTGAGGACAACGTGGACGGCCTGGCGGGCGACGAGGGGGCGTTCCTGGCCTGCTCCTTCTGGATGGCGGACGACCTGGCGATGATCGGGCGGGTCGACGAGGCGCGGCGGCTGTTCGAGAAGCTGCTGTCGCTGCGCAACGACCTGGGCCTGCTGGCGGAGGAGTGGGACTCCAAGCACCAGCGCCAGGTGGGCAACTTCCCTCAGGCCTTCAGCCACGTCCCGCTCATCGACACCGCCCTGCGCCTCACCGCCTCCGGCGCCTACGGCGGCTGACCCTCCACCTCACGGGCCCGCGCCCCCACCGCCCCGGCGGCCGGGGGCCGGGCCCGTCCACGTACACCCGGGCCCCGCTGCCCCTGGGGGGCGGGACCGTGCCTGCCGGTGCTGCGGGCGGCTGGGCCGCCCAGGGGGCGATGGGGGTCCTCCCC
>NZ_JBRIOU010000014.1:7664-8220 GCF_053474865.1 Streptomyces sp. CO7 | reverse complement strand
CCCCCGGACGAAGTCCTTGGGGGAGGCGGGCGCAGGGGCGGCGCCTCCGCGGCGAGCGGCTCGCCCCACCCCGCGCAAGCCGACGGCACCGTACGCACGGGACCCACACCGCAGCGCGGGCCAGGTTGAGCCCCGGGTCCGCACCGCAAGGGTGGCCACCCGGTCCTCGTCCGCCACCCCACCCCCGGGGCCGGGAAAGGTCCGGTCGTCGGTCATGGACGGCACCGTACCGCCGGGGACCGACAGTCCCTCAGGTGAGCGGCAAGGGCTGGGCGAGCTCGTCGTAGACGCTGAGGACCTGGGCGACCGTCTCGTCCTCGGTGGGCCACGCCGCGGCCTGCGAGACTCCCCGCCGCACCAGTTCCTCCCGCCACGCCGCGTCGGCGAGGACCGCGGAGACCTTCCCGGCGAGGGCGCCGGCGTCACCCACCGGCACCAGTTCCGCTCCGTCGCCGACCAGTTCGGCCATCCCCGGCAGGTCCGCCGCGACCAGCGGGACGCCCGCGTGCAGCGCCTCCTGGGCGAGCAGCGAGCGGCCCTCCGCGCAGTCCGGCAC
>NZ_JBRIOU010000014.1:4532-7564 GCF_053474865.1 Streptomyces sp. CO7 | reverse complement strand
GTCCGGGATCACCTGGCACCGGATGCCGAACACCCGCTCCACCAGCTCCGCCGTCACCACGTCCCCCGGCGCCCCCTCCGCGACGACCTCACCCTCCCGCAGCGCGATCAGATGCGTCGCGTACCGCGCCGCGTGGTTGAGGTCGTGCAGGACCGCCACCAGCGTCCGCCCGTGCTCCTCGTGCAGCTCCGCGCACAGGTCGAGCACGTCGAGCTGGTGCTGGATGTCCAGGTACGTGGTCGGCTCGTCCAGCAGCAGCAGCGGCGTCTCCTGGGCGAGCGCCATCGCGATCCACACCCGCTGCCGCTGCCCCCCGGAGAGCTCGTCGACGTACCGGTCCCCCAGCCCGGCGACGCCGGTGCGCTCCATGGACTCCCGGACGACCCGCTCGTCCTCGGGGGACCACTGCCGCAGCAGCCCCTGGTGCGGGTAACGCCCGCGGGCCACCAGGTCGGCGACCGTGATGCAGTCCGGGGCGACCGACGACTGCGGCAGCAGCCCGAGCGTGCGCGCCACCTTCTTCGCCGGCAGCGACTGGATGACCTGCCCGTCCAGCAGCACCCGCCCCTCGCTCGGCCGCAGCATCCGCGACAGCGCCCGCAGCAGCGTCGACTTCCCGCAGGCGTTGGGGCCGACGATCACCGTGAACGAGTTGTCGGGGATCTCCACCGACAACTCCCGCGCGATGACGCGCTGCTCGTAGGCGAGGGTGACGTTCTCGGCCGACAGTCGGTTGTCCACGGCGCCGGTACTCCTCTTCCCCATGTGCTTCATGCCCGTCGTTCCGACGCCGTCGGCGCGCGTGCTCATACCCGTCCGGCCTTCCGCTCGGCGACCAGCAGCCACAGCAGGTAGACGCCGCCCAGCGCGCCGGTGACCACACCGACCGGCAGCTGGTCGGAGCCGAAGGCCCGCTGCGACAGCAGGTCCGCGACGATCAGCAGGGCCGCGCCCATGGCCATGGACGGCACCAGGTTCGGCCCCGGCGTCCGGGTGAGCCGCCGCGCGAGCTGCGGCGCGGTGAGCGCCACGAACGCCACCGGTCCGGCCGCCGCCGTCGCGGCCGACGCCAGCAGCACCGCGCAGCCCAGCATCACCAGCCGCACCCGCTCGACGCGCACGCCCAGCGCGTAGGACGCGTCGTCACCCATCTCGGTCATCCGCAGGCCCCGCTCGTTGGCCAGGACCAGCGGCACCAGCACCAGGCACAGCGCCAGCAGCGGCCACACCTGGGCCCAGTCCCGTCCGGACAGCGAGCCGGTCATCCACACCACGGCCCGCGCGGCGTCGACCATGTCGGCCTTGGTGATCAGGTAGCTGTTGACCGCGGTCATCACCGCGCTGACACCGATGCCGACCAGCACCAGCCGGTAGCCGTGCACGCCGCGCTTCCAGGCCAGCAGGTAGATCGCCGTGCCGGTGACCAGCCCGCCGACCAGCGCCCCGGCCGTCACGGCGGCCGCACTGCCGGAGAACAGCACGATCATGGTCAGCGCGCCCGCGGTCGCGCCCTGGCCGAGGCCGAGGATGTCCGGGCTGCCCAGCGGGTTGCGCGAGACGGCCTGGAACAGCGCGCCGGCCAGCCCCAGCGCGGCGCCGACCAGCAGCCCCACCAGCACCCGCGGCAGCCGCAGCTCGCGCACGATCAGTTCGTCGGCCGGGTGTCCCGAGCCGAACAGCACGCCCAGCACGTCCGAGAAGGACATCGGGAAGTCACCGGTGCCGATCAGCACCACCGCCGCGGCGAACGCGACGAGGGCCAGCACCGCGACCACGGCCACCGCGCGCACCCGGATCCGCAGCGAGACGCGCCCGCCGATCCGCAGCACCGCCTGCGGCGAGGACCGGCGCGGCGCGGACCCGCGCGGCGAGGTCCCGCCCGCGGCGGCCGTACCCGCGGCGTCCGGACGTGAGAAGGTCTTCGGGGTTGTCACAGCTGCGCCGTCCTCCGCCGTCGGACCAGGAAGATGAAGAGCGGCCCGCCGATGACCGCCGTGACGATGCCGACCTGCAGCTCGGAGGGCCGCACCACGACCCGCCCGATCACGTCGGCGCCCAGCAGCAGCACCGGGGAGAGCACGATGGCGTACGGCAGGATCCAGCGCAGGTCCGGCCCGGTGAAGGAGCGCACCACGTGCGGGACCATCAGGCCGACGAAGACGATCGGCCCGCAGGCCGCGGTGGCCGCCCCGCACAGAAGGGTGGCCGCGAGCATGGACAGCGCCCGCGTCCGGTTGAGATGGGCGCCGAGCGCCCGGGCGGTGTCGTCGCCCATCTCCATCGCGTTCAGCGGCCGGGCCAGGGCCAGCGCCAGCACCGTGCCGACGGCGATGAACGGCAGCACCTGCCCGATGCTCTGCCAGGACGCGGCGCCCAGCGAGCCGACGGTCCAGAACCGCATCCGCCCCAGCGCCGCCTCGTCGAGGATCATCAGCGCCTGCAGGTAGCCCTGGAGGGCGGCGGCGATCGCCATGCCCGCCAGCGCCAGCCTGACCGGCGTCGCGCCCCGGCTGCCGCCGAGGAACCACACCAGCGCGCCCACCACCATGGCGCCCGCGAAGGCGAACCACACGTAGCCGCCGAGCGAGGTGACGCCGAAGAAGGTGATGGCGGTGACCACCGCCGCCGAGGCGCCCGCGTTGATGCCGAGCAGACCGGGGTCGGCGAGCGGGTTGCGGGTCAGCGCCTGGAGCACCGCTCCGGCCAGACCGAGCGCCGCGCCCGCCAGCAGCCCCAGCACGGTCCGCGACAGCCTCTCCCCCACGACGACGTCGCCGTAGGTTCCGGTGCCGGCGAAGAGCCCGTGCCAGACCTGGCCCATGGTCAGAGGCTTGGCGCCGACCGCGATGCTCGCCATCGCGACGACGACCAGCAGCGCAAGGGCCGCCACCAGGCCGACGGCCTTGGCGGCGGAGCGCCGCCGCTGCCGTGGGACCTCGGCGGACGGCGGCGCGACGCGCTGCGTGGAGGGAGTGTCTGTGAACACCCGGTTAGGTTAACCTAACCAACCCGCGGCCCCGCTCCCCCGTTCC
>NZ_JBRIOU010000014.1:0-4432 GCF_053474865.1 Streptomyces sp. CO7 | reverse complement strand
GTCCCCGATCCCCTCCCGGGGAACCCCCTGTCGGCCCGGCGCCGGTCCTCGGCCGGTCAGAGCCCCAGCCGGGCCAGCGCCTTCCCCGCGTCGAGCGAGCAGGCGTCCTGCCCGCCGGCCGTCCAGGCCGCCGCGCACAGCGCCCGCAGCCCGTCCATCGGCTCGCCGTCCCCGTCCAGCGTCAGCTCCTTCGGACCGGCCGCCGCCGTCCAGCCGCCGCACCGGAACCCGTCGCCCTCCGGCGTCACCTCGGGCTGCGGCGACAACAGCCCCCGCAGGTCGGCGTCGACGTAGGTGGGCCGGTGCTCCGGCACCGCCGCCAGCAGCCGGGCGCCGTCGGTGACCCCGGTGAGCACCAGCAGCGAGTCCACGTCCCCGTTGAACGCGCCCTCGATGTCGGTGTCCAGACGGTCCCCGACGACCAGCGGCCGCCGCGCGCCGGTCCGCAGCACGGTCTCCCGGTGCATCGGCGGCAGCGGCTTGCCCGCCACCGTCGGCTCCGCGCCCGTGGCCAGCCGCACCACCTCGACCGCCGCCCCGTTCCCGGGCGCGATGCCCCGCGCCGTCGGCACCGTCAGGTCGGTGTTGGACGCGAACCACGGCAGTCCGCGCGCGATGGCGTAGCAGGCCTCCGCGAACCGCCCCCAGGCGATCTCCGGCCCGCCGTACCCCTGGACCACGGCCGCCGGGTCGTCGTCCGCCGACTCGACCGGCACCAGGCCGCGTTCCCGCAACGCCACCCGCAGCCCCTCGCCGCCGATCACCAGCACCCGTGAGCCCTCCGGCAGCGCCTCGGCCACCAGCCGGGACACCGCCTGCGCCGAGGTGATCACCTCACCTGCCTCGGTCGGTATGCCCAGCTCCGTCAGGTGCCCGGCCACCGTGTCGGGCGTCCGCAGCGCGTTGTTGGTGACGTAGGCGAGGTGCATGCCCGCGTCCCGGGCGACGGCCAGCGAGTCCACCGCGTGCACGATGGCCTCGCCGCCCGCGTACACCACGCCGTCCAGGTCGAGCAGGGCCGTGTCGTAGGCCTCGCGCAGCACCTGCCCGCCGCTGCTCCCGGGCCGGGTCCTGACGGTCTGGCTCATGTCCATCGCTCCTTCTGCGCTGCTGCCTTCTGCGCTGCTGGGGGTCCAGCCCTCTTCCCCCGATGATCCCTCACGCCAGGTGCGCACATACGATGCTCCAATGAGCACAGCAGGCCAGCACGGGGAGCAGGAGCGGCACGGACTCGAACTCAGCCCGTTCCGCGGCCTGCGGTACGCGGCCGGCCAGGTCCGCAGCCTGGCCGCCGTCACCTCCCCGCCCTACGACGTGGTGGTCCGCCCCGACGGACTCCACCACCTGGAGGCGCTGGACCCGCACAACATCGTCCGGCTGATCCTCCCGCAGGCCCTCGACCCCGACGAGCGCAACGCACGCGCCGCCGCGACCCTGCGCCGCTGGCTCGACGACGGCGTGCTGACCGTCGAGGAGGAACCCGCGCTCTACGTCTACGAGCAGCGGGCCGCCGACGGCACGCTGCAGCGCGGCCTGATCGGCGCCCTCCGTCTCTCCGACCCCGACGAGGGTGTGGTCCTCCCCCACGAGGACGTGATGCCTCATGTGGTGGCCGACCGGGCCGCCCTGATGCGGGCGACCTCCGCGAACCTCGAACCGCTGCTGCTGTCCTACCGGAGCGACGGCGAGGCCTCCGGCGCCGCCGCCGTCGTCGAGGCCGCCGCGGCCGGCGAACCGCTGCTGTCCACCGTCACCGAGGACGGGGTCGCCCACCGCCTGTGGGCCGTCACCGACCCCGCCGAGCAGGCCACGGCCCAGGACGACCTGCGCGGCCGGCAGGCCCTCATCGCCGACGGCCACCACCGCTGGGCCACCTACCTCCGGCTCCGCGACTCCCAGCAGCCGTCCCCCGGCCCCTGGGACCGCGGACTGGTGCTCCTGGTGGACACCACCCGCTATCCGCTGCGGGTCCGTGCCATCCACCGGCTGCTGCGCCGGCTGCCGGTCGCCGACGCGCTGGCTGCCCTGACCGGCCTGTTCCGCGTCCGCCGCTTGGACGTCACGCTGCCCGAGGCGCTGGAGCACCTCGCGGCGGCGGCCGCCGAAGGCAACGCGTTCCTGCTCGCCGGCGACGGCGCCTTCCACCTCGCCGACCGTCCGGACCCCGGCCTGCTCGCCCGCACGGTGCCGTCCGGGCGGCCCGACGCCTGGCGTTCGATGGACGCCACCGTGCTGCACTGCGCGCTGCTCGAGCACGTCTGGCACGTTCCCGAGGACTCGCCGGAACAGATCACCTACATCCACGACGCCGGGGCCACCGTCCGCAAGGCGGAAGAGGAGGGCGGCACGGCCGTCCTGCTGAACCCGGTGCGCGAGGACGTGGTCCGCGAGCTGGCCCAGCAGGGCGTCACCGTGCCCCGCAAGTCCACCTCCTTCGGGCCGAAGCCGGCCTCCGGGCTGGTCCTTCGCCTGGTCGGGGAGTGACCTGACGCGTGAGGAAATGAGAAAGGGCGGAGCCAAGTGGCTCCGCCCTTTCTCATTTCCTCACGCGTCAGGGAACCCGTAGGTCACCCGCCGTCAGAGCTGGTCGTCCTCCTCGGACTTCTTCCGGTCGTCACCCTCATGACCTTCGTGGCCCTCGGGCACGAAGCCGTCCGCGACGTCGTCGTCCTGGTCCTGCTCGTCGCGCTCCTCGCGCTCCTCCGCGTCGTCGGTGTCGTCCGCGTCGTCGTCGGCGTAGGGCGCCTCGGCGACGGAGCCGAGCGCCTGCTCGTCCTCGTCGGCGGCGTCCTCGTCCAGCGCGTCCACGAACTCCACGCCGTCCAGCTCGGCCAGCCGGTCGGAGGCGTCGGTGCTGCCGTCACGGTCCGACTCGACCGCCTTGGCGAACCACTCGCGCGCCTCCGACTCGCGCCCGGCCTCGAGCAGCGCGTCCGCGTAGGCGTACCGCAGCCGCGCGGTCCACGGGTGCACCGCGCTGGAGGCCAGCTCCGGGCTCTGCAGCGTCACGATCGCCGCGTCGAGCTGCCCCATGTCACGGCGGGCCCCCGCGGCGACCAGCCGCATCTCGACCTGGCCGGCCTTGTCCAGCCGCTGCACGTCGGGAGCGCCCGCCATGTCGAGGGCCTTCTCGGGACGGCCCATACCGCGCTCGCAGTCGGCCATCACGGGCCACAGCTCCACGTTGCCGGTCATCCGGCGGGCGGCACGGAACTCGGCCAGCGCCTCGGAGTACTTCTGGTTCGCGTAGGCGGCGAAGCCGGCGGCCTCACGCACCGCGGCGACACGCGACGCGAGCCGCAGCGCCACCCGGGAGTAGCCGTAGGCGCCCTCGGGGTCCTCGTCGATCAGCCGGGCGACCATCACCAGGTTGCGCGCGACGTCCTCGGCGAGCGTCTTCGGCAGGCTCTGGAGCTCCTGCTTGACGTCCTTGTCCAGCTCGTCACCGGTGACCTCCTCGGGGATCGGCAGCCGCTTGATCGGCTCGCGGTCCCTCTCACGCTCCCGCTCCTCGCGGAAACGCCCGCCACCGCCACCACCGGGGCCACCACGACGGTCGTCCCGGCCGCGGTACCCACCGCGGTCGTCGTCCCGACGGGGGCCACGGTCGTCCCGACGGAAACCACCGCGGTCACCGCCGCGGTCGTCGCGGCGGAAGCCGCCACGGTCGCCACCGCGGTCGTCACGGCCGCCGCGGAAGCCGCCACGGTCGTCGTCGCGACGCGGGCCGCGGTCGTCGCGACGGTCGAACCCGCCGCGGTCGCCCCCACGGTCACCGCGGTCGTCGCGACGGAAACCGCCACGGTCACCGCCACGGTCGTCACGCCGGCCGAAACCGCCGCGATCGCCGCCGCCTTGGCGCGGGCCCCGGTCGTCCCTGCGGAAGCCGCCGCGGTCTCCGCGGTCACCACCGTCCCGGCGGCGTGGCTCGCGCTCGGGGCGCTCGTCGGGAGAGTTGGTGGACATCGGTGACTCCTAGTCTTCGGTACCGCTAAGCATCGTCGCGCAGTCGGGTTCCCGTACTGCGGCAGAACAAAAAGGGGAAAAACAAAAAGGACCCCCAGCCCCAGCTGAACGCTGGGACCGAGGGTCCTCCAAAAAATTGTTCGGCGGCGTCCTACTCTCCCACAGGGTCCCCCCTGCAGTACCATCGGCGCTGTGAGGCTTAGCTTCCGGGTTCGGAATGTAACCGGGCGTTTCCCTCACGCTATGACCACCGAAACCCTATTGGTTTCGAGCGAACAAGCACACTTTTCAGTTTGAGAGTTCTGCTCTAAGCCGGCAACTGTTCGTTGCCTCAGAACTAACACAGTGGACGCGAGCAACTGAGGACAAGCCCTCGGCCTATTAGTACCAGTCACCTCCACCCGTTACCGGGCTTCCAGATCTGGCCTATCAACCCAGTCGTCTACTGGGAGCCTTACCCCATCAA
>NZ_JBRIOU010000013.1:66333-67558 GCF_053474865.1 Streptomyces sp. CO7 | reverse complement strand
CCCGCACCGGCCGAGGACCGCACCCCCGAGGCCGTCCGGGACCGGATGGCCGCCTACCGCGACGGCTGGGTGCGCGGCGGCGGGCGCCCGCCCGGCCGCGGGCCGGGCCCAGGCGCCCCCGGCGCGGGCAACACCGGCGCGGGCGATCCCGGCCGCCCCGGCGACAGCAGCGAAGGAGACCCCGCATGAACCAGGACCCCCTCACGGTGCACTACGGCCCCGGGCCCGACGGACCCCACCGGTCCGTCGAACTCGACTGGCTGCTGGACGACCTCGCGTTGCGGACCGCCGAGGTCCGCCACGCCGTGGTGCTGTCCGACGACGGTCTCGCCGTCGGCGCCTCCAGCAGCCTCGGCCGCGAGGACGCCGACCATCTCGCCGCCGTCGCCTCGGGTTTCAACAGCCTCGCCAAGGGCGCGGGCCGCCACTTCGGCGTCGGCGGGGTGCGTCAGACCATGGTCGAGATGGACGAGGGCCTGCTGTTCGTGGCCGCCGCCGGAGCCGGCTCCTGCCTGGCCGTCCTGACCGGCGCCCGGGTCGACATCGGCCTGATCGCCTACGAGATGGCCAGGCTGGTCAAGCGGGTCGGCGAACACCTCCACCAGCCTCCGCGGGTGGCCGTGCGGCCGCCCGTCGGCTGACCGGAAGGCGCGTTCCCGATGCGTGAGAACCCTTCGACCCACGACCCGACCCGCGACCAGGACCGCTCGCCGGACGTGGACCGCTCCCCGGACGTGGACCGCTCCCCGGAGCGCGGCACCGGCGGCCGTTGGTACGAGAGCCAGTGGTTCGACGGCGAGGCCGGACCACTGGTCCGCCCCTACGCCATGACCGGTGGCCGCACCAGCGCCGGACCCGCCGACGCGAGCTTCGACCTGATCGCCCTGATCACCCTCGACCCGGAGCCGCCGTCCAACGCCGCCTCCGCCCTGGGACCCGAACACCGCGTACTGCTCGGGCTGTGCCACGCCGAGACCCAGTCGGTCGCCGAGCTCGCGGCCGGCTCCGACCTTCCCGTGGGCGTGGTCCGCGTGCTCCTCGGCGACCTGCTGGAGCTCGGCTGCGTGACCGTCAGCCGCCCGGTACCGCCCGCCCAGCTGCCCGACGAGAGGGTCCTGCGCGAGGTGATCGCGGGATTGCGCGCGCTGTGAACCGCCCGACCACTTCCGGGACCCCGAGTTCTATGATCACGTGAGCTCATCGATGTCGTCAGTCGTGCCCACCC
>NZ_JBRIOU010000013.1:65086-66233 GCF_053474865.1 Streptomyces sp. CO7 | reverse complement strand
GCGGCGACCTGCTCGCCCGAGACACCCGAGAGAAGTGATCGATGGTCCCCCAGCAGACGGACACCCCCTCCGGCGGGGCGACCGGCGCCCCGGACGCCGCCAACCCGCTGGCCCTCAAGATCCTGGTGGCAGGCGGCTTCGGCGTGGGCAAGACGACCCTGGTCGGCGCGGTCAGCGAGATCCGGCCGCTGCGCACCGAGGAACTGCTCACCGAGGCGAGCCGGGGCGTCGACGACACCGCGGGCGTGGACCAGAAGACCACCACGACCGTCGCCATGGACTTCGGCCGCATCACCATCCGGGCCGGGCTGTCGCTGTACCTCTTCGGCACCCCCGGCCAGGACCGCTTCTGGTTCCTGTGGGACGAGCTCGCGCAGGGAGCGCTCGGCGCCGTGGTGCTCGCCGACACCCGGCGGCTCGAGGACTGCTTCCCGGCCGTGGACTACTTCGAGCACCGGAGCATCCCCTTCGTGGTGGCCGTCAACTGCTTCGCGAGGGCCCGGTCCTACTCTCCCGACGAGGTGTCGGCCGCACTCGATCTCGACCCCGGCACGCCCGTCGTCCTGTGCGACGCACGGGAGCGGGAGTCCGGCAAGGAGGTGCTGATCCGTCTGGTGGAGCACGCCGGACGGATGCACACCGCGCGGATGCTCGACACGGTGGGCGGCTGAACCCGGTCAGTCGGCGAGACCGGCGACCGCGCTGACCCGTTCGACGGACAGCCGCACCAGCAGCTCGCCCGGCACCGCGTTGCGCGCGCCGTACGGTTCGGCCTGCTCCTCGCCCATGTAGCGGGCGGCGATCCGGGTGGCCCAGTGCCGCAACTCGTCCAGGTCCTCGGTGAGCCGGGCCCGGCAGGTGAGGGAGACGAACGAGAACGGGGGCCGTTCGTCGTCCACGCAGAAGGCGGCCCGGCCGTCCCGGGCGAGATTACGGCCCTTGACCGTCCCCGCTCCCGTGGTCAGCACGACCTCGTCCCCGTCCAGCACGAACCAGACGGGTGCGACGTGCGGGGAACCGTCGGCCCGGGTGGTGGCCAGCTTCCCGGTACGCGTCCCCGTGGTGACGAACGTCCGCCACTCCTGGTCGGTCATCGTGTGCGCCATACCGCCATCCTCGGCACACCCGTCCTTCGCTGCCACCGGAC
>NZ_JBRIOU010000013.1:57727-64986 GCF_053474865.1 Streptomyces sp. CO7 | reverse complement strand
CGGCCGTGCCGGACTCCGCGCCCCGGACCGTGAGCGCGGAGTCCGGCACGGCCGGGCCCGGGCCCCACGAGCGCCGCGGGACCCGGCCGCGGCCCGGAGCGGGAGCGACAAGCCCGGCCCTGCAGCCCGGCCGCGGGCGGGTCTACAGGGCCCGGAAGAGACCTTCCTGCACCACCGAGACCACCAGCCGGCCCTCACGGTCGTAGATGCGCCCGCGAGCCAGCCCGCGCCCGCCGACCGCGATGGGCGACTCCTGGTCGTAGAGCAGCCACTCGTCCGCACGGAACGGCCGGTGGAACCACATCGCGTGGTCCAGCGAGGCCATGTCGAAGTTGCGCGGCCCCCACAGGGGCTCCACCGGCAGCCGCACCGCGTCCAGCAGCGTCATGTCGCTGGCGTAGGTCAGCGCGCAGGTGTGCACCAGCGGGTCGTCGCCCAGCGGCCCCACCGCCCGCATCCACACCGCGCTGCGCGGCTCCGCCTCCGCGACCTCCTCGGCCGTCCACCGCATCCGGTCCACGTACCGGATGTCGAAGGGCTGACGGCGCGCCATCCGCTCCAGCTGCTCCGGCAGCGCCCCCAGGTGCTCGCGGATCTCCTCCGCCACCGTCGGCAGCGAATCGGGGTCCGGCACCTGCCGGGCCGGTGGCAGCTGGTGGGTGAACGGCCCCTCCTCCGGCAGGTGGAAGGAGGCCGTCAGGTTGAAGATCGTCCGGCCCTGCTGCACCGCCGTGACCCGGCGGGTGGTGAACGACCGGCCGTCGCGGACCCGCTCCACCTGGTACACGATCGGCACGCCGGGCCGCCCCGGGCGCAGGAAGTACGAGTGCAGCGAGTGCACCGGCCGGTCAGGTTCCACCGTCCGCCCGGCCGCGACCAGCGCCTGGCCGGCCACCTGCCCGCCGAAGACGCGCTGCAGCGACTCCTCGGGGCTGCGGCCCCGGAAGATGTTGACCTCGATCTGCTCGAGGTCGAGCAGGCCGACCAGGCCCTCCGCCGGATTCGTCATGCTGTCTCTCCTCTCCCGTCCACGTGTCCCGCCTGCGCCCGTCCCGCCGCCGATGTTTCCGCCGTCACCGTCATCGCCTCCGCCGTACCCGGCTCCCCCGCCGGGCGGCGTCACAGCTGGCCGACGTCGGTGACCCGGATCACCGCGCGGCCCTCGGTGTCGGACGCCGCGAGGTCGACCTCGGCGCTGATGCCCCAGTCATGGTCGCCGTTCGGGTCGGCGAAGGTCTGACGGACGCGCCACAGACCGTGGGCGGGGTCCTCCTCGATCATCAGCAGACGCGGGCCGCGGGCGTCCGGCCCGGTGCCCAGGTCCTCGTACTCGTCCCAGTAGGCGTCCATGGCCTCGCCCCAGCGGTCCGCGTCCCAGCCCGACTCGGCGTCCAGCGCGCCCAGTTCGTTCACCTGGTCCAGGGCGGCCAGCTCCACCCGGCGGAACATCGCGTTGCGCACCAGCACCCGGAAGGCGCGCGCGTTGGCGGTGACCGGCTTGACCTGGTCGGCCTTCTCCTGGGCCTCCTCGGCGGTGAGCACCTCGGGGTTGGCCAGCTGCTCCCACTCGTCCAGCAGGCTGGAGTCGACCTGGCGGACCATCTCGCCCAGCCAGGCGATCAGGTCCTGCAGGTCCTCCGACTTCAGGTCGTCGGGGACGGTGTGCTCCAGCGCCTTGTAGGCGCTCGCCAGGTAGCGCAGGACGATGCCCTCGGTGCGGGCCAGCTCGTAGAGGGACACGAACTCCGTGAAGGTCAGCGCCCGCTCGTACATGTCGCGGATCACCGACTTGGGCGACAGCGGGTGGTCGCCCACCCACGGGTGGCTGTGGCGGTAGGTGTTGTACGCGTGGAAGAGCAGCTCCTCCAGCGGCTTGGGGTGGCTGACCTCCTGCAGCCGCTCCATCCGCTCCTCGTACTCGACGCCGTCCGCCTTCAGCTGCGCGACCACCTCACCGCGCGCCTTGTTCTGCTGCGCGTGCAGGATCTGCCGCGGGTCGTCCAGCGTCGACTCCACCACCGACACCATGTCCAGCGCGTACGACGGCGACTCGGGGTCCAGCAGCTCGAACGCGGCCAGCGCGAACGTGGACAGCGGCTGGTTGAGCGCGAAGTCCTGCTGCAGGTCGACCGTCAGGCGCACGATGCGGCCCTCGGCGTCCGGCTCGTCCAGCTTCTCGACGATGCCGCCGTCCAGCAGTGACCGGTAGATGGCGATGGCCCGGCGGATGTGACGCAGCTGGGCCCGGCGCGGCTCGTGGTTGTCCTCCAGCAGCCGGCGCATGGCGTCGAAGGCGTTGCCCGGGCGGGCGATCACCGACAGCAGCATGGCGTGGGTGACGCGGAACCGCGAGGTCAGCGGCTCGGGGTCGGAGGCGATCAGCTTCTCGAAGGTGGACTCCGACCAGGCGACGAAGCCCTCCGGGGCCTTCTTGCGGACCACCTTGCGGCGCTTCTTCGGGTCGTCGCCGGCCTTCGCCAGCGCCTTCTCGTTCTCGATGACGTGCTCGGGCGCCTGCGCGACCACGAAGCCGGCCGTGTCGAAGCCGGCCCGCCCGGCCCGGCCCGCGATCTGGTGGAACTCACGCGCCCGCAGGGTGCGCACCCGGTTGCCGTCGTACTTGGTCAGCGCGGTGAACAGCACTGTGCGGATGGGCACGTTGACGCCCACGCCGAGGGTGTCCGTGCCGCAGATGACCTTCAGCAGCCCTGCCTGCGCCAGCTTCTCCACCAGACGCCGGTACTTCGGCAGCATGCCGGCGTGGTGCACGCCGATGCCGTGCCGGACGTAACGGGAGAGGTTCTGGCCGAACTTGGTGGTGAAGCGGAAGTTGCCGATCAGGTCGGCGATCTTCTCCTTCTCCTCCTTGGAGCACATGTTGATGCTCATCAGCGCCTGCGCCCGCTCCACCGCCTGCGCCTGGGTGAAGTGGACGATGTAGACCGGCGCCTGCCGGGTGTCCAGCAGCTCGGTCAGCGTCTCGGTCAGCGGCGTGTACTTGAAGTCGTAGGACAGCGGCACCGGACGGGTCGCCGAACGGACCACCGCGGTCGGCCGGCCGGTGCGCCGGGTGAGGTCCTTCTCGAACATCGAGACGTCGCCGAGCGTCGCCGACATCAGCACGAACTGCGCCTGCGGCAGCTCCAGCAGCGGGATCTGCCAGGCCCAGCCGCGGTCCGCCTCGGCGTAGAAGTGGAACTCGTCCATCACCACCTGGCCGACGTCGGCGTTCCTGCCGTCTCGCAGCGCGATGGAGGCCAGCACCTCGGCGGTGCAGCAGATCACCGGGGCGTCCGCGTTCACCGACGCGTCGCCGGTCAGCATGCCGACGTTCTCGGTGCCGAAGATCTTGCAGAGCTCGAAGAACTTCTCGGACACCAGCGCCTTGATGGGCGCGGTGTAGAAGGTGACCTCGTCACGGGCGAGGGCCGCGAAGTGGGCGGCCGCCGCGATCATGCTCTTGCCCGAACCGGTCGGCGTCGAGACGATCACGTTCGCCCCGGAAACGACCTCGATCAGCGCCTCCTCCTGATGGGGGTAGAGCGTGAGGCCCCGGTCCTGGGCCCACGACTCGAAGGCTTCGTAGAGGGCGTCGGGATCGGCGGTCTGCGGCAACTGATCGATGAGGGTCACGTCCCCATCTTGCCCGGACCAGGTCACGATCAGGGAATCGGATGCCCGGACGAAGATCGTCACCGCTACGCTGTGCCGCTGAACTGCACAGCGGGCGTATGACAACAGCGGGACGAGCGACAACAGCGGCGTGCGACGACAGCGGCACATCGCGGAACGGGGCGAGCACGCCATGATGGGACCAGCACATGCTCTGTCGGGCGCGGCCGCCTGGCTCGGCGTCGGCGCGGCCGCGGCCGCCTGGGGCGAGCCGATGCCCTGGCCCGTCCTGCTGGCCGGAGCGCTGATCTGCGCGGGGGCGGCCCTCGCACCCGACCTCGACCACAAGGCGGCCACCATCTCGCGGGCCTTCGGGCCGGTGTCCAAGTGGATCTGCGAGATCGTCGACAAGCTGTCCTACGCCGTCTACAAGTCGACAAGGAAACCCGGTGACCCGCGACGTTCCGGCGGCCACCGCACCCTCACCCACACCTGGGTGTGGGCGCTCCTGCTCGGCGCCGGTTCGGCGGCCGTCGCCACGCTGGGGGACCGGTGGGGCGTGCTGTTCATCCTCTTCGTGCACATGGTGCTGGCCATCGAGGGCCTGCTGTGGCGGGCCACCCGCGGCTCCAGCGCCGACGTGCTGGTGTGGCTGCTGGCCGCCACCAGTTCCTGGATCATCGCGGGGATCCTGGACCGGCCGGGCAACGGCTCCACCTGGCTGTTCGAGGGGCCGGACCAGGAATACCTGTGGCTGGGCCTACCGATCGTGCTGGGCGCGCTGGTCCACTGCGTCGGCGACGCGCTCACCGTCTCCGGCTGTCCCGTGCTGTGGCCGATCCCGATAGGCCGCAGGCGCTGGTACCCGTTGGGTCCGCCGAAGCCGATGCGCTTCCGCGCCGGCGCCTGGGTGGAGGTCCGGGTCCTCATGCCCGGCTTCATGCTCGCCGGCGGTGTGGCCGCGGCGTTCGCCCTCGGCTACCTCTGAGACCCTCGGCCACGGTGAGGCGGGGCGGCCGGGGGCAGGAGTAGGGGAACGCCCCCCAGCCGAGGAGACCTCACACCATGGGAACCGTCGTCCACGTCCCCCAGACGCGGGACATGATCGGAGAGGAACTCTCCGGCGACGAGGCGCTGGTCGCCCTCCGCAAGTACGGCGGCGCGCGGCGGCTGATCACCGACTCCTTCAGCCGCTTCCGCTACGCCGACGGATTCACCAACGCGCGGGCCCTGGCGTTCCAGGTCGTGGTGGGCCTGGTGCCCTTCACGGCCGCGCTGGTCGGCCTGACCACCTCGGCGCACACCGAGGACATCGGCCGGGTCATCGAGCTCACCCTCCAGCGGATCGTCCCGGGCACCAGCGACGGGATCGTCCGGGAGGTCCTGGAGGGCACCCGGCGCACCGCGCACGGCGGGGTGTGGAGCAACCTCGCCCTTGTGCTGGGCCTGGGCTTCGCCGTCATCAACCTCGCCTCGGCGATGGCGCAGATAGAGCGGGGCGCCAACCGCATCTACGGCATCGAACGCGACCGGCCGGTCACGCACAAGTACGGGCGCGCCCTGATCCTCGCCGGGGCCGCCGGACTGCCCATGGTGCTCGGCTTCCTCGTCCTCGTGACGGGCGACGCGGTCGCCGGTGCCGTGGCGGAGTCCCTGGGCCTGCCCGGCGGCGCGAGGTGGTGGGCCCCGCTGGACATCCCGCTGGGGCTGCTGCTGTCCTGGACGGCCTCGGCCGTGATCTTCCGCTGGTCGCCCCGCCGCCGCCAGCCCGGCTACACCTGGCTGGCCCTGGGCTCCGCCGTCCACCTCGCGATCTGGGTGACGGCCACCGGGCTGCTCGAGCTCTACGTCAGCAACAGCGCGGGCTTCGGCGCGGTCTACGGGCCGCTGACCGCGTTCATCGCTCTGCTGCTGTGGGCCAACCTCACCGGGATCGCCCTGTTCCTCGGCATCGCCTTCGCCGCCCAGCTGGAGGCGGCCCGTGCCGGCCTCCACTCCGCCGTGCGCCCCGACCCCGGCCCGGGGGACTGAGGACGCCGCGCTGCGGTCGGGTGCGGCCAGGCCGCGCCCGGTGGTGCGGCTAGGCCGCGCCGGGTCCCTCCGGTTCGGCCGCCCCGCCGTAGCGCCGCTCGAAGCGGGCGACCCGGCCCTCGGAGTCCACGGTCCGGGCCTTTCCCGTGTAGAAGGGATGGCTCTCCGAGGAGATCTCGACGTCGATCACCGGGTACGACTGCCCGTCGTCCCACTCGATGGTCCGGTCGCTGTCCGCCGTTGACCGGGTGAGGAAGGCGTAACCGGCTGCCCGGTCGCGGAAGACCACCGGACGGTACTCGGGATGCTTGTCCTGCTGCACGCGACTCACTCCTCGTCGATCAGATGGACGGCCGCTTCCTCCGCGGAGGCGGCCGCTCCGTCGATGCCCACGTCGCGGGCGGCCAGGACCGCCTCCTCGTCGCGGCGCAGCCCCTCGTCGGGAGCGACCAGACGGCCGGCCCGCGTCCCGCCCACCTCGCCGTCCACCAGCTCCCCGTCGGTGTCGACGGCGTCACCGATGCCGTCACCGTCCAGCCCCAGGTCGGGCCCGTCCGGCAGCTCCTTCGACAGGCGCTCGTCCAGCGACTCGCCCCGTCGCTGCTCGGCCGCCGTCTCCCCGGTGTGCTCCACCCCCCAGGGCTTCTCCGGCGGGGACCAGCCGCGGTCCAGCGGGTCGTCGACGTCGTCGGTCTCCAGCGTGTCCTCGACGTCGAGCAGTCCCGAGTCGTCCTGGATGTCGGACGCGTCGGGCTGATAGACGTCGTCCCCCGGTCCGTCGGCGATGCCCACGACTACCTCCCGCCCGGTAGCGCCGCCCAGTGGCGGCCGCTCACTTCTTCCAGCGTCCACCGGGCCCGGGTGCGGCGCAAACCGCGCCGGTGAACCGGGCGGGGACGTACCAGGATGGGCGGGCGGTCGCGGCCCCGCTCATGGCGGAGCCGGCGGGGAGCCGGGGCCGGACTCATGCGGCGGCGACGGCGCCGACGGCGGCCGGGGCCGCGCGCACGGCCGAGCCGGCGGGCAGCCGGGAGCCGCGCTCAGGCGGGGCCGGGGTGGTGGGCGGGGGAGCCGTCGATCAGCGTGTCCAGCAGCCCGCCGAGCGTCTCCCGCTGCTCATGCGTCAGCGGCTCCAGGATCTCCTCAGCCGCCGCCCGCCGGGCCGCCCGCAGCTCCCGCAGCGCCGCCCGGCCCTCGTCGGTCAGCTCGATCCGCGTCACCCGGCGGTTGCCCGGATCCGCCACCCGGCGCACCCGCCCGCTCGCCTCCAGGCCGTCCACCAGGGTCGTCACCGCGCGGGGGACCACCTCCAGCCGCTCCGCCAGATCGGCCATCCGCGGCGGCGTGGCGTAGGGCGCGAGGGCGCGCAGCAGGCGGGACTGCGCCGGGGTGATGGCCATGCCCTGCTGCGCCAGATGGCGCTTCTGGATGCGGTGGACGCGGCGGGTCAGGCGCAGCAGCTGCTCGGCGAGAAGCCCGTCGGAGTCGGGAAGCGTCATGCCGGAACGGTATCAGGACGGTGTTCATTGTGAGTATGGGTAACAATGAGCTAAGCTCTGTGACGATCCTGGGCCCGTATGCCCCGGGATGCGCTCTTCAGCCCCATCTCCCCGCCC
>NZ_JBRIOU010000013.1:52949-57627 GCF_053474865.1 Streptomyces sp. CO7 | reverse complement strand
CGCCCGCCCCAAGGAGCCCATGCGCCCCGAACGCATCGACTGGACCCCACCGCCCGCCGACCCCGACCGGCCGCGGCAGGTGCGCCGCATCCTGCGGCTGTTCCGTCCCTACCGGGGACGCCTGTCCGTGGTCGCGGTGCTGGTCGGCGCCTCCTCGCTGGTGTCGGTGGCCAGTCCCTTCCTGCTCCGCGAGATCCTTGACGTCGCCCTGCCGCAGCAGCGCACGGGCCTGCTGAGCCTGCTGGTCCTCGGCATGATCGTCAGCGCCGTGCTCGGCGGCGTCTTCGGCGTGCTGCAGACCCTGATCTCGACCACCGTGGGCCAGCGCGTGATGCACGACCTGCGGACCGCGGTCTACGGCCGGCTGCAGCGCATGTCCCTGGCCTTCTTCACCCGCACCCGCACCGGCGAGGTGCAGTCCCGCATCGCCAACGACATCGGCGGCATGCAGGCCACCGTCACCTCGACCGTGACGTCGCTGGTCTCCAACCTCACCGGCGTCATCGCCACCGTCGTCGCCATGCTCGCGCTGGACTGGCGGCTCACCGTCGTCTCGCTCCTCCTGCTGCCGGTCTTCGTCTGGATCAGCCGCCGGGTCGGCGACGAACGCAAGAAGATCACCACCAAGCGGCAGAAGCAGATGGCCGTGATGGCGGCGACGGTCACCGAGTCCCTCTCGGTCAGCGGCATCCTGCTGGGCCGCACCATGGGCCGCGCCGACTCCCTCACCCGCTCCTTCGCCGACGAGTCCGAGAAGCTCGTCGACCTCGAGGTCAGGTCCAACATGGCCGGCCGGTGGCGGATGGCCGTCATCGGCATCGTCATGTCCGCCATGCCGGCCCTGATCTACTGGACGGCCGGCCTCGCCCTCCACATGGGCGGCCCCGCCGTCTCCCTGGGCACGCTGGTCGCCTTCACCTCGCTCCAGCAGGGGCTGTTCCGCCCCACGGTCAGCCTGCTGTCCACCGGCGTGCAGATCCAGACCTCGCTCGCCCTCTTCCAGCGCATCTTCGAGTACCTCGACCTCCCGATCGACATCACCGAGCGCCCCGACCCGGTCCGCCTCGACCGGGTCAAGGGCGAGGTGCGCCTGGAGGACGTCGAGTTCCGCTACGACGAACACGGCGAGCCCGTGCTGTCCGGGATCGACATCGACGTCCCGGCCGGCGGCAGCCTGGCCGTGGTCGGCACCACCGGCGCCGGCAAGTCCACCCTCGGCCACCTGGTGCCGCGCCTCTACGACGTCACCGGCGGGCGGGTCACGCTGGACGGCGTGGACGTCCGCGACCTCGACTTCGACACCCTGGCCCGCGCGGTGGGCGTCGTCTCCCAGGAGACGTACCTCTTCCACGCCTCCGTCGCCGACAACCTCCGCTTCGCCAAGCCCGACGCCACGGACGAGGAACTCCACACGGCCGCGCGCGCCGCGCAGATCCACGACCACATCGTCCAGCTGGCCGACGGCTACGACACGGTCGTCGGCGAGCGCGGTCACCGGTTCTCCGGCGGCGAGAAGCAGCGGCTGGCCATCGCCCGCACCATCCTCCGCGACCCGCCGGTGCTCCTCCTCGACGAGGCCACCAGCGCGCTGGACACCCGCACGGAACGCGCGGTGCAGGAGGCGATCGACGCGCTCTCCGCCAACCGCACGACGATCACCATCGCCCACCGGCTCTCCACGGTCCGCGGCGCCGACCAGATCGTCGTCCTCGACCGCGGACACGTGGTCGAGCGGGGCACCCACGAGGAGCTCCTCGCCCTCGACGGCCGCTACGCGGCGCTGGTCCGCCGCGACACGCAACTGGAGACGGCCGGAGGGTGACCCTCACCGCCCCGGGCTGCGCGCCCTACGCAGCCCGGGCGACGCCGTCGCGCAGCACCAGCCGCTCCACCGCCCGCCCCGGCAGGCGGAGTTCGTCCTCGATGCGGACGCGGTCGGCCTCGTCGAGCGTGACCGTCGCCGGGTACTGCGGGCCGACGGCCAGCCGGGCGATGCGCCGCGCGCCGGTGTCCTCGTCAGCGGTCCGGAGCGGGCCGTGCCCGCCCTCACCCTGGGCCGGCGCGTCGACCTCGGCGGCGTCCCGCTGCTCCCGCAGCCGGTCCGCGTGCCGGGCGACGTCGTCCCAGAAGTCGTCCCGCCCGGGGGCTCCGCCGCGGGCCTTCGCGAAGCTCTTCCTCTCGACGGTCAGCCGATGCAGCTCCACGCCGATCGCGCGGGCCAGCTGCCGGTCACCCAGGGCGGCGAGCGTGGCCGGGGTGGACGCGACCCGTGCCGCGGCCTCGTCCGAGGCGAGCCGCGCCTGCCTCACGGACGGCCGCGTGAGCCGCAGCAGCAGGCGCTCGCACGCCGCCGCGGCGGTCCGCGGAAGCCACAGCAGACGCTCCGTCGCCCGGCTGCGGGCCTGGACGACGGCGACCCCCGCCGCCATGTCGTCCGCCCGGTACGCGTGCACGTTGATGCTTGCCGAGGCCTGGGAACCCCCTGCCGCCATGGCCCGCACCCCGCCGCGCAACGCCCCGAGGGCCGAGCCCACGAACACGCCGCGCCGGACGTTGCGGGGGCCGCTCTCGACCATCGCCTGCGCGACGGCGGCGATGCGCTGCTGGGGAGGACAGCCACCCCAGAGGGGGAGTCCCAGCGCCAGGCACCGCCTGCGGCGGAACCCGCGGTGGACGACGTGCGCGGAGAAGCCGGCGGTGAGCTGGACCGCGTCGACGCGTCGCACGCCGACGCCGTCCGCCACCCGGTGCAGCAGCGCGAACAGGGCCGGCGCGTCGGTCTCCCGCAGCGTGGGAAGCTCCGTGTCGAGGCGCCCCGGGCGCGGGCGGAGCGCGAGAGTCAGCGCCAGCAGGGGCAGGCCGATCATGGGCTGGACCACGGTGCTGAAGCCGAGCACGGTCAGCAGCAGACCGACGGTGAACAGTCCTGCCGTGACGACATGGAAGACGCCCGCGACCGCGTACGCGGTCACTGTCGCGGACCTGACACCTACGTCGCCGCGTGCTGTTCGATCATCGTGAGCGATCGTCATCTCTTCCCCCCCCCGTAGTGGCGCGCGCCTTTCGGTGGCGCGACCAGGCGTTGATCTGATCAGCAACGCCGGACGAGGACAAGATCCCGGCCGAGGTACGGAGCTGGATTTGAGGTTCCCGGCCCTGAAGCTCCCCCGCGGCCACAGGGAAGCCCCGCGTCGGCATCCCCCCGCCGGCCGCGGTGGTCGCGGTCAGGCCGCCTCGGCATCCCCCGCCGGCCGCGGTGGTCGCGGTCAGGCCGCCTCGGCCCTGCCCAGGCTCCCGGGCCCGCTCTCCAGCAGCCGCCGGACCTCCCGCACCGCCGCCCGCCCCGCGCGGTTCGCGCCGATCGTGCTGGCCGACGGTCCGTACCCCACGAGGTGCACACGCGGGTCCGCTGCCGCCCGCGTGCCGACCAGGCGAATCCCGCCCCCCGGCTCGCGCAGCCGCAGCGGCGCCAGATGGCCCACGCTCGGCCGGAACCCCGTCGCCCACAGCACCACGTCCGCCGCGAAGACACGCCCGTCCGCCCACGCGACGCCCTCCGGGGTCATGCGGTCGAACATCGGCAACCGGTCCAGCACCCCGCTCCGCAGACCCTCACGGATCGCGTCGTTCAGCGGCAGGCCGGTCACCGACACCACGCTCCGCGGCGGCAGCCCTTGCCGGACACGCTCCTCCACCATGGCCACGGCAGCCCGCCCCGCGTCCTCGTCGAACGGGCCCTCACGGAAGACCGGCGGCCGCCGCGTCACCCAGGCCGTGGCCGCCGCGTACGGGGCGAGCTCCAGCAGGTGCTGCGTCCCCGAGGCGCCGCCGCCGACCACCACGACCCGCAGCCCCGCGAAATCCTGGGGCCCGCGGTACCCCACCGTGTGCAACTGCCGCCCGCGGAAGATCTCCTGGCCCGCGACACGCGGCACGAACGGCCGGTCCCAGGTCCCCGTGGCGTTGATCAGGGCCCGGGCGGACCACACCCCCGCCGAGGTCTCCACCCGCAGCCGCCCGCCCTCACTCTCCCGCACCGCCCGTACCTCGACGGGTCGCAGGACCTCCAGACCGAAGGCCCGCTCGTAGTCCTCGAAGTACCGCGCGATCACCTCGGACGACGGCCGCGCCGGGTCCGCCCCGGTCAGCTCCATACCCGGAAGCGAGTGCATCCCGTGCACCTTGCCGTAGGTCAGCGAGGGCCACCGGAACTGCCAGGCGCCGCCCGGACCCGGCGCGTGGTCCAGGACCACGAATCCGTGCCCGGGCGCGAACCCGGCGCGCCGCAGGTGGTAGGCCGCCGACAGCCCCGCCTGCCCGGCGCCCACCACCACGACGTCGGTCTCCCGTACCCCTTGCCCGTCCACATCCCTCACACCCCTGCGAACGACCGAGGGCCCGCCTCTCTTCCCGCGCGGGGCGGATGCGTCAGGATGGCCCCATGTCAGACCGTTTCAGCTCCCGCGTCCTGCACGTCACCACCGGCTCCTCCGAACGCGTCGCCGACATCACCCGCGACTGCGAGGAGTTCCTCCGCGAGGCGGCCGCCGGCCGCGACGGCCTCCTCAACGTCTTCGTCCCCCACGCCACCGCGGGCATCGCGGTCATCGAGACCGGCGCCGGCAGCGACGACGACCTGCTCGCCGCCCTCCGCGACCTCCTCCCGGCCGACGACCGC
>NZ_JBRIOU010000013.1:37166-52849 GCF_053474865.1 Streptomyces sp. CO7 | reverse complement strand
CCCCACGCCACCCTCCCGGTCATCGGCGGCCGCCTGGAACTGGGCACCTGGCAGTCGGTGTGCCTGGTCGACACCAACGGCGACAACCGCGAGCGCCAGGTGCGGCTGAGCTTCCTCGGGTAGGACACCGACCCGGTGCGGACTGAGGACGGCGGGTCTCCGACCGCACCGACTGCCGCGGCGAGACCGCCGTCAGGACTGCCGGCGGTTCCTCTTCGCCGACCACGCGAGGACGCGGGTTGCAAGGAGGTCGGTCGGGCATGAGCAGGAGAACACCGATCACGCCGTCCTGGACCCGAGCGTTCCACTGCACCGACCCTGGCGTTCTGCTGAACTGATCGGGTCCCACTCACACCACGGAAGACGGAAGGCGGCGTCATGCGCATCGGACTGCTCGGTACCGGACCGTGGGCCAGCACGGCTCACGCGCCCGCCCTTCAGGGGCATCCCCAAGTCGACTTCGTCGGCGTGTGGGGGCGCCGTCGCGAGGCCGCAGAGGAACTTGCGGGCCGTCACGGCGTACGGGCCTACGGCGATGTCGAGGCCCTGTTCAGTGACGTGGACGCCGTCGCCGTCGCGCTGCCCCCGCACATCCAGGCCGACCTCGCGGTCCGGGCTGCCCGGGCGGGCCTTCATCTCCTGCTCGACAAGCCGCTGGCCACCACGGTCGATCAGGCACGCGCCGTGGCCGACGCAGTGCGTGAGTCGGGCGTTGCCTCGGTGGTGTTCTTCACCCTCCGCTTCCAGACGGGAACCGAGACCTGGATCGCAGAACAGGGCTCCGCAAAGGGCTGGTTCACAGCGAACGCCCACTGGCTCGGTTCGGTGTTCAGTGGCGACAGCCCGTACGGGCGGTCGCCCTGGCGCCGGGAGAAGGGCGCTCTGTGGGACGTCGGGCCGCACGCCCTGTCCGTGCTGCTGCCTGTACTCGGCCCCGTGGAGCGCGTGTCCGCCGCGGCGCGGGGTGCCGATGACACCGTGCACCTGGTCCTGACGCACGACCGGGGCGCGTCCAGCACCGTGACACTGAGTCTCACGGCCCCACCTGCCGCTGCCGGCCACGGCCTCGAACTCCGAGGGGCCCACGGCGTGACGCGGCTTCCCGACACGTCCGAGGGCCCCGTACCCGCACTCGCCCGCGCGGCGGCCGCACTGCGCGTCGCCGCAGAGGGCGGCCAACCGCACGCCTGTGACGTCGCGTTCGGCCTGCTAGTCACCGAAGTGCTGTCGGAAGCCGAGAAGTTGCTGGCCGATGGGCACGTGCCCCGTTGACGTTGACGTTGACGTTGACGTTGCCGTTGACGTTTACGTTGACGCTCCATTCCTCGCCTCGGGGCGCCCCCGGGTGCCCGCTCCGCGGAGTCTCCCGCCGTGACCCCGTCTCGTTCCCGGACCCGGTGAAGGCCGGTCCCCCCGGAACCTGTGGTCCGAGCCGAGCCGGTAGTGGCTGCCCCCTACGGGATCAGCGGGATCCCGTCCGACGGCAGCCCCAGGCGGTCGCAGCCGACGCGACGGGCCAGCGGCTCAGCCATGCCCACGGCGACGTGGGTGCGGTAGGTCGCGGCGTCCCGGAAGTAGCGCTGCATCCGCTCCCCGTCCCGCCCGTGCCGGGTTCCCGCCGTGCGGAAGAGGGGGTCCTGGAGCGCGTCCCACGCCAGGTGCCCGGCGGTGAGGAAGATCTGCGCGAGCCGGTGGTCCTCGGCCATGGTGAACGGGGCCTCGCCGGACACGTTGCGCCGGCAGGTCTCCGTCCAGTCCTCGGCGGCTCCCCGCAGAGCCGCCTCGGCGGTGCGGATGCGGCCCAGCGCCTCTCCCAGGTGCTGCTGGAACTCGGGCAGGTCGGAGCGGGTGCGGGCGGGATCGAAGGTCAGCGGCCGGGAGCGGATGATCCGCGCGTACTCGTCGGCCGCCGCATACGCGGTACCGATCATGATCGAGGCCAGCTCCGCGTGGAAGAAGCTCGCCACGCGCGACGCGTACATGGGGTTGTCGTGCAGCGTGCTGCCCACTGTGCCTCCCTCCACCGGCAGGTCGAGGAAGGAGGCCTCGCAGGCGAAGTGGGCGGGTATCCGGCCCCGGTCGATGTGGACGCTGTTGGAACCGGTGCCACGCAGGCCGAGAACCCCGTGCCAGTCGTCGAGCACCGTCCACACCCGGCGTGGGGCGACGAACAGCAGCAGCGGTCCCGGCGGGCCCCCGGGAGCGGAGGGCGCGCTCAGGGTCTGCCCGATGAAGTGGGTCGAGTACGGCGCCCCGGACGCGTACGACCAGGTGCCGTCGAGAATCAGGGAGCCCTCGCCGTCCGGCTGCGCGACGCCGACAGGGGGCAGGGTGGAGGCGGCGCGGAAGTCGCCCTCGACGCCGAAGAGTTCGTCCTGCGCCTCCGCGGAGAAGAAGGAGGCAGCCTGCAGTACATGGGCGGCGGTCAGGGACAACGCCCATCCGGTGGAGGGGCAGCCGCGCGCGACCTCGACGACGACCTGCAGGAAGGTCGGCAGCCCGAACTCGTATCCTCCGTACCGGCGGGGCTGCAGGATGCGGTAGAAGCCGGCGCGCAGGAAGTCGTCGTGGGTGTCCTTCGGGTAGTGGGTCAGCCGTTCGGTCTCGTCCTGGCGCTCGAGGAGCGCGGGCCGCAGGGCTACCGCCCGCTCGATGATCTCGCGTTCGGTCAACTGCGGTTCCGGGGCTGCGATCACGGTCTCCTCCAAGGGGGCCGACGTCGGCTCTCAGGCGAACACAGGTGATTGAACACGTTTTCGCACTCTGCGCACAGCGGAAGAAAACGGCCATTTCTGCAAAGCGTCGCCCCGGATCAGCTGCGTGAAGTGCTCCGCGCGGTCACCGAGCTGTCACATGAGCTGCCGCGCTTGCTGCGTGCTCCAGGCGGCGGTGGCGCCCAGAAGATCGACTACCGGGAGCGCCATGCGGTGGAGTACGGGATCAACCGGCTCAGGAGACACCGGGCAGTGGCCACCGGTTACGGGAAACGCGCCGTCCGCTACGAGGCGACCGTGCTCGTCGCGGCCGTCAACGCATGGCTGTGACTCGCATTCCCCTGAAGCCGGGAGGACCGTCAGCGGTGGCCCAGCACGTTGACCACCCGGCCGTTGGGGTCACGGACGAAGAACCGGCGCACCCCCCACTCCTCGTCCTGGAGGGGGTGAAGGATCTCCGCGCCGCTCTCCCGCACGGCCGCGTAGGCCGCGTCCACGTCATCCACTTCGACGCTCATATCGGGCGTGACCGGTGCGGTCTTGTCGCCGACCATGAAGCTGATCTGCGCGGTCGGACTGGACGGGGACGCGAGCGTCATGATCCAGCCGTGGTTCATGACCTCCTCGAATCCGAGCAGGCCGTAGAACTCCCGGCTCTCCTGCGCAGCCTCCGACTGGACATTGGGTACGACACGGCGAACCGCCATAGGTAGCTCCATGGTGACAACAGGCCGGCATCAGGGCTCTCCAGGAGTACTACGCCACACCGGCCGCCGCACGCGCTTTCGCTGCACGCCCCGGGCCGAACGGCAGCGCCCTGCGGCCGACGGTGGCCGGCCGCGCCGTCACTCGTCCGGCAGCCCGGCGTAGGCGCGCATCTCCTCGCGCTGCTGGGGCAGACGCCACGCGCGGACGATCGAGCAGAAGTTCGCCCACCTCCAGGTGTCGGAGCCCAGTGAGGCGAGGGTGCGGATCAACCGCTGCTGTGGTGGAGTCAGTTCGCCGAACGGGGGGAGGCCGTGCGGTGCGGGCTCACCGAAGGCCAGCCTCAGGGCCGCCTCGGCGACCGGGAAGGTGTCCGGGCCGGAGGTCGCGGCCAGACCGTCGGTCACGGCGTCCAGGGCTTCGTCCGGGTACCGGTCGGCCAGCAGGGTGAGCGAGCTCGCGGCGTAAGCACGCAGGTCACCCTCGTGGAACGGGACCTCGGGCTCGGGCGGATCCGCCTGTGCCGCAGCCAGCTCGGTGAGCACGCCGGCGCTCTCGGTGCACTCGGCGCCCGTGGCGATCAGCCGGGCGAGGGCGATCGCCGCGGCCCACCGCACGAGAGGCTCGTCGGCCGTGAGGAACGAGGTCAGCCGGTCCACGAGCGAGGGGTCGCCCAGGAGCCCCGCCGCCACCAGCGCGGTGGCCAGCGTCGCCGGTTCCGGCTCGGCGTCGAGTACGTCCAGCAGTCGCGGCAGCGCCTGAGGGGCCGCCTCGGGGAACCACGCGACCAGGTAGGCGGTCGCGGCGCGTACGTCCGCATCGTCGTCGGCCAGCAGGGGGAACAGGGTGGGGAGCTGGCCCCGGACCGCGTCGTAGGCGGCCAGTTCGGCCTCCGCGGCCGCCAGGTGCTGCTCGTGGTCGAACATGTCGCGCCGCATCTCGCGCACGCGGCGGTCACCCTCGTCCGCCGCGGCCTCGACCCAGGCGTCGTACTCGGCACGCATCTCCTCCGGGCCCCGCGCCCGGAACTCCGCGAGTTCACGCCGCCAGCCCGTGACGTCCAGGCCGGCGGGCAGGTGGCTCTCGTCGTAGCCGATGGCGAGTGCCGCCAGCATCGTCAGGAACTCGTGGCGGTCGGGCAGCGAGACTTCCGCCGCCATGCGGGCGATGAAGGGGACCGCTGCGGCGGTGGCCTGGTAGCGGCTGCCCTGGTGGAAGATGTTGCCGTACAGGGCGTGCATGGCCTTGCCGCGTACGTCGGCGTCTTCGGAGCACAGGTCGCGCAGTTGCGCGGGGACGTCTTCGGCGGGTCCGTAGGCGTGCTCCAGCTGTGACCAGTCGACGGCGTCCAGGCCGGTCAGGGGTGCGCTGATCTTCGTCATGTGCCGAAATGTCTCACACGGGACCGACAATTAGCCGAG
Source organism: Streptomyces sp. CO7 (assembly GCF_053474865.1). Taxonomy (NCBI): domain Bacteria; kingdom Bacillati; phylum Actinomycetota; class Actinomycetes; order Kitasatosporales; family Streptomycetaceae; genus Streptomyces; species Streptomyces sp. CO7. Next base: position 48,009 of record NZ_JBRIOU010000013.1, on the reverse strand, counting down.
GGGCCAGCGGACGTCGGCGTCGGTCCGTTCCTCTGCCGTTGTTGTCCCGGGGTGCGCGTGACGGGTGGACGTCCCTTCTACGCGCAGCCCGGTGGTTGGTCGTCGGCCGGGACGAATTGCATGGTGGGCATCCCGACGGCGTCGAAGTCGGCCGTGTCCGGCCCGATCAGGGTCATGTAACCGGCAAGCTTCCGGCCGTCGCGTGAAGGCTGCTCCCCCTGCACCTGCTCGACACCCGGGAACACGGAGTCCAGGACCCACCAACGGCCGCCGAACTCGACCCACTTGATCCCGCAGTGCGTATCGATGTCATAGGGATAGGGCTTCTGCTGCTCGGGGCTCTTCGGTCCCTTCTCCCATGTTTCCGCCGTGATGGTGCGGGCGGGGAGGGTGGGACCTGCGTACCCCTCATCGCCCGGAGCGTCGGACGAGGACGAGCAGCCGGAGAGCAACAGCCCGGCGCTCAACAACAGGACGGCGGCTCGGCGCGATGTCTTCACGTACCTTCGACGCCGGAGGCGCGCATATGGTTCGAACCGCCGTCGCCCGCTACCGCACTCAAGATCACCCCGAAGGTGAGGACGTGCCGGGAGGGTGCGGTGCGCGGGCTGGAGCATGCGGCGTACGTGTCAGCCCTCGCGGTGCCGGGTCCTCCCTACGCGAGGTCCAGGAAGCTCCACCGCGCCCCGGGGCGGCCCCCGCTGAGCCACGCCCCGCAGTTATGGAGCACCACCGGGCTCGAGGTGATGTGCTGCGTCCCCGTGTGGAGATCGCGCAGGAAGCGGTCGACCGGGCCGCGTCGGATCGCTGCCGAGCCCGCCCAGCGGTGGACCGTGTCGCCCACCTCCCGCGCGGTCGTCGTCGCGTGGTTGAGGACGAGGCGCAGCAGGGTGTCCTGTTCCGTGGTGAGCGGGTCGCCCGAGTCGAGGGTGGCCTCGAAGCCGCCCCATGCCTCCGTCACCCACGCCCGGGCGGCCCGGAGCCGGGCTTCCGCGGTCGCGAACTCCGCGTGGAACTGGGAGGTGTCGACAGCGGCGGCCCGCGTGCCGGTGCGGGCCTTCGCGATCTTCTTGAGCTCGTCGAGCAGGCGCCGTCCGACGCCGAGCGCCCAGCCGGTGTGACCGATCGCGGCCATGTTGACCAGGCCGAGCCGGTAGACGGCGCCACCGTTGACCGGGGTCGTCGTGGTGGCGAGGTAGGTGTACTCGTGGGGGACATACACGTCGTGGCAGTGGTAGTCGATGCTGTGGGTCGCGCGCAGCCCGAGCACGTCCCAGTTGCCGTCGAGCACCACCTGCGACTTCGGCATGGTGAGGACCCGCATCTCCCCGGTGCCCTCGACCTGGATCAGGCTGTGGACGTGCGTGGCGTGCGCCATCCCTGAGGCGAACTGCCAGTTGCCGCTGACCAGATAGCCGTCCTGCACCGGAACTGCCCGGCCGGGCCGGGTGCCGTGCCCGGCGACCAGGGCGTACCGGCCGCCGGCGACGTCGGGGAACAGGTCGGCCGCAGCGGCCTCCCCGATGAACGCCGCGGTGGAGCCGGTCACCAGTTGCAGGGCGAACATCGTCCAGCCGGCCGCCGCGTCGTGGTGGCTGAGTCGCTCGACCGTCTCGATCAGCTGCAGGGGGGTGAACTCGTGGCCGCCGAGGCTCCTCGGCAGTTCCGCTCTGACGATCCCCGCGTCCAGCAGGGCCTGTGCGGTGTGCTCGGGGAGCCTGCCGAGGCTCTCCGCGGCCTCCGCGCCCTCGTCGAGCGACTTGCCGAGCGCGTCGATCCGATCCAGCAGCGCGGGCAGTTCCGGGCTGTGGTGCAGTCGAGCCGTGGCTGTCATGACGTACCTCTCCTCACCGTTGCTGACTGACAGTCATGCCGCTGTGCGTGAGCAGGAGTTGGGGCAGGGGTCGGTGATCGGCCGGTCGGGCACGATCGTCTCACGCGGGTGGTCCGGCGTCTGCCGGACGGCCGTCACGCGGACACTTCGGTGCCGGTCGGCACTCGTCCCGGTCGCCCCGAGTCTCGCGCCCGGCGCCTCGCGTCGCGGGCTGTAGCGTAACATCTGTTTCAGTTGAGCCTTGAATCCTCGATCTGTAATGAGTGATACTTTCTGACCGGAAGAGTTGTGCACGAAGGTGAAGGGGTCGACATGCGGCGCGAAGAGCACGACCTGCTCGGTGACCGGGAGGTGGAGGCCGGGGTCTACTGGGGCATCCACACGCTCCGGGCCCGGGAGAACTTCCCGCTGACGGGCATCGCGATGTCGGCGCATCCCGAGCTCGTGGTCGCCCTCGCCGCCGTGAAGGAGGCGGCGGCGCTGGCGCACCTGGAGCTGGGGACGCTCCCCGAGGAGAGGGGCCGGGCCGTCGTGCGGGCGTGCCGGGAGATCCGGGAGGGCCGGCTCCACGACCAGTTCGTCGTGGACGTCTTCCAGGGCGGCGCGGGCACGTCGGCGAACATGAACGCCAACGAGGTCGTCGCCAACCGGGCCCTGGAGCTCATGGGGCACGCGCGCGGCGACTACGCGCACCTGCACCCGAACGACGACGTCAACCGCTCGCAGAGCACCAACGACGTCTACCCCACGGCGGCCAAGCTCGCCCTGTACACGGCCACGGATCGGCTGCTGGACGCCATGACGGTGCTGGGCGACGCCTTCGCCGAACGGGGCGGGGCGTTCGCGAGGACCGTCAAGCTCGGCCGCACCCAGTTGCAGGACGCCGTGCCCATGACGCTGGGGCAGGAGTTCGACGCCTTCGCGCTCACCGTGCGGGACGACGCGGAGCTCCTTCGCCTCGCGGCGGACGGTCTGCTCGACGTCAATCTCGGAGGGACGGCCATCGGCACCGGTCTCAACGCCGACCCCGGCTTCGCCCGTCTGGCCGTCGCGCACCTCGCCGTGCTCTGCTCGGCGCCGGTCCGCTCCGCCGGCGATCTGGTGGAGAGCACGCAGGGGGTGGGCGGTTTCCTCCGGCTCTCCGGAGCGCTGCGGCAGTTCGCGCTCCGCCTCTCCAAGATCTGCAACGATCTGAGGCTGCTGGCCTCCGGGCCCCGGGCCGGGCTGGGCGAGATCATGCTGCCGGAGTTGCAGGCGGGGTCGAGCATCATGCCGGGCAAGGTCAACCCCGTCCTGCCCGAGGCGGTCAACCAGGTCTGCTTCGACGTGGTGGGGGCGGATGCCGCGGTCTGCGCGGCGGCCCAGTCGGGGCAGCTCCAGCTGAACGCCTTCGAGCCCTTGATGGTTCATCACCTGCTCAACTCGGCGAACCGGCTGGGCGCGGCGTGCACGCTTCTCGCCGAGCGCTGCGTGGCCGGCGTCCGGGCCGACGAGGAGCATCTGCGGGCACTCGTGGAGGGCAGTGCCGGACTCGCCACGGCGCTCAACCCGGTGATCGGCTACCAGCAGGCCACCGCGCTGGCCCGCCGGTGCCAGGAGACCGGCCTGCCCGTGCGGGAACTGGCCGCCCGTGACGGGCTGGTCCCCGAGGAACAGCTTGCTGAGCTGCTCGACCCGCGGCGGCTCGCCCAGCGGGCCTGAGGGGCGGTGGCGCGCGGTCCGAGGCAGCGGTGCGCGTACGGGGCGGTCCGGCCGCCCCGTACGCGTGAGGACCCGGTCAGCGCACGGCGGCCCGGTCACCGCGTGGCGGTCAGCTCCTCGTCACGGTGCAGCCGTACGCCGCGGTCCCGGACCCGCTGTACGCCTCCACGTCGAGGTAGTAGGCGCCCGTCCCGGAACCGGTTCTGGTGAAGGACAGGGACTCGTCGGTGCCGGCTCCGTCGGCGACCGAGCGGGTCAGGGTGCTGCCGTCGGCGTCGAGCCAGTACAGGTCGGCGTCGTAGGCGGAGGGGACGGCGCAGCTCACGGAGGCGGTCTGGCCGGCGGACAGGTTGAGCTTGAAGTAGTCGCGGTCGGTGCCGGACTTCATGTTCCCGGTCACCGTGCCGGGGGAGACCAGGGTGGTGGCGTCGTCGGCCGTGTCACGGGTGTCGTTCGGCTCGCTCTCGGCGACGCTGCCGCCGCCCTGACCGCCGCAGTCCGTCACCGGGGTGCCGCTGTACAGGTTGGGATCGGCGACGCCGTTGGTGACGCTGCGGAGGTAGTAGCCGCAGGTGGGCCGGTTCTTGAAGTCGAAGGTCGAGCCGGGGGTCAGCCGCCAGATCTTGAAGCCGCTGTAGGTCAGGGGCTTGCGGTCGACCGCCTGCTCCGGCTGGTGGTCGGCGAGGACGATGTAGGCGTCCTTGCCGTACTGGGTCGCCGTGCCGTTGCGGTCGAGGTACAGCGAGCCGCCGCCCTCCTCCACTCCGACGCCCCAGGCGGCGCCCCCGGGAGTGAGGCCGCCCTTCACCGCGCGGGCGAGGAATGCCATCGTGCGGCCCATCCGGTCGCGGGTGACGAAGTGCGAGTCGTTGACCACCGCGCCGTAGTTCGCCCACTCGAACATGCCGGTGGTGAAGCTGATGTACCGGTCGTAGGGGTTGGCGAGCGCCTCCGCGCTGGTGACGCTGCCGTTGCAGGCGTCGTACACGAGCGGACTGTTGATGTGGTGGCCCGCGCTGCCGCCGCCCGAGCCGCCGCCCTTGGCCACCACCGACTCGACGGAGGCCTCCAGGGCCGTCCCCTTCCAGGCGGCGTAGCGGCACTGGTCGCCGCCGGCGAAGTAGACGAACTCGGCGTTGCGGACGTCGGCGTTCACCTGGCTGTTGTTGCCGTCGCTCGCCGTCGTGAGGGTCCACGTCGTGCAGGAGTTGACCCCGGCCAGTTTGGTGACGGCGTCGCACTCGGGGGTCTTGCTTCCCGACGTCGGCGCGGAGCCGGCCAGGACGACCACGTCGATGCTCCCGGAGCCGCCCCGGATGTCGTCGATGGCGCGGGTCATCGAGGCCGCGACGATGCTTCCGGCGCCGTTCATGGTGAAGGCGGGCCCGTTCCACGACGCGCGGGTGACGTCGGCGGTGCTGCCGAGCCTGATCCTGTCGGCCGCCGCGTGCGCCGGCTGATGCGCCACCAGCACGGTGGCGACGGCGGCGAGTCCGACGGCGGCCGAGGTGAACCGGAATGACCTGAGTGACCTGGACGAACGCAGTGGCATGGGTGCTCCAAGAAGTGGGGTCGGTCGGGGATGCCGTGACCCGTCACGGGTCTGATCGGCTGGATGCGGAACATACAAGTAACGGAAATGAAGCGGTAGATGTAAGACGGTTCTGGCCGCCGTTCGCCTCAATCAGGGCGACCTTTCCGGGCGTAGAGCCCATATCGTTCGCTGAGCAGTCGCGAACGGGGCGTTACACGAACGTAATGGGTCTTACATCTAGCCAGTACTGGCGTTGATCTGTAACTTCTCCGCTGTGTCCGGCGGCCAGATTCCGCCGTTCGAAGACCACCGAGAGGTTCCACGCGATGAACGCTCGTATCGCACGCTCCGCCGCGGCCTCCGCCCTCGCGGCGGCCCTGTTCGTGTCCCTGTCCGCCTGTGACGACGAGGAGAAGGCCGCCCCGCCGCCCGGCAGCACCGTCGTCGCCGGCGTCAAGATCACCAAGGACGCGAAGCTGCACGCCCTCCTCCCGGAGGAGATCAAGAAGTCGGGTGAGGTCCGCGTCGCGACCGACGTCCCCTACCCGCCGTTCGAGATGTACGTGAAGGAGGGCGGGACCACGCTGACCGGGCTCGACTACGACCTCGGTCAGGCCCTGGGCGCGAAGCTCGGCGTGAAGTTCGTCTTCGCCCCGCAGAAGTTCGACGGCATCGTGCCCGCCATCCAGGCCGGCAAGTACGACGTCGCGATGTCGGCGATCACCGACAACAAGGAGCGGCAGAAGGTCGTCGACTTCGTCGACTACTCCCGGTCCGGTTCCGGCATCCTGGTCGCCGAGGGCAACCCCGCCGAGGTGACGACGCTGGACGACCTGTGCGGGCAGAAGGTCGCGGTCCAGACGGCGACCAACCAGCTCGACCTCCTCAAGTCCCACCAGGCCGCCTGCTCCAAGGCGGGCAAGGGGAAGATCGACATCCAGACCTTCCCCAAGGACTCCGACGCCCAGCTCGCCCTGCGCTCCGGCAAGGTGGTCGCCCAGGTCCTCACCAAGCCGGCCGCCGGTTGGGTGGCCAAGACCGCGGACGACGGCAAGGCCTTCGACCTCGCGGAGGACCCGGCCGCCCCGGGCGGCTACAACGCTTCGCCCAACGGCATCGCCGTCAGCAAGGACCTTCCGGAGCTGACCGAGGCGATCCAGAAGGCGCTCCAGGAGCTCATCGACGACGGCACCGTCGGCGCCGTGTACGGCAAGTACGGCGTCGCCTCGATCGCCGTCCAGGAAGCCACCAAGAACGCGGCGGTGGACTAGAGATGCCCGGCACCATCAAGGCCCCGGAGCGGACCGCCGCCGAGGACCGGCCGCTCGGCGCGGAACTCGAGGTCGTCCCCGTCCGCAACTACGGACGTTGGATCGCGGCGGTCGCCTCGCTGGCGGCCCTCGTCGGCCTCGTCGGATCCCTCGCCAAGAACGACAACCTGCGCTGGGACGTCGTCGGCGACTACCTCTTCGCCGACCTGATCTTCGACGGCCTGGTCACCACCCTCTGGCTGACCGCGGCCGCCATGCTCCTCGGTCTGGCGCTCGGCACGCTGATCGCCGTCATGCGGCTCTCGTCCAGCCCGGTGCTGTACGGCCTGGCCAACGCCTTCGTCTGGGTCTTCCGCGGCACCCCGCTGCTCGTCCAGATCATCTTCTGGGGCTACGCCGCGGCGCTCTACCAGTACGTGAAGATCGGCATTCCCTTCACCGACGTCACCTTCTTCCAGGCCGAGACCAACGCCCTGCTGACGCCGGCGGTCGCGGCGCTGCTCGCCCTCGGGCTCAACGAGGCCGCCTACGCCTCGGAGATCGTCCGCGCCGGCATCCAGTCCGTCGATCCCGGCCAGGCCGAGGCCGCCCACTCGCTCGGCATGCGCCCCGCGCTCACCATGCGCCGGATCGTGCTGCCCCAGGCCATGCGCGTGATCATCCCGCCCATGGGCAACGAGACCATCAACATGCTCAAGATGACCGCCCTGGTCTCGGTCATCTCCGCGCACGACCTGATGTCGAACATCCAGGACGTGTACGCGCAGAACTACCAGGTCATCCCCATGCTGGTCGTCGCCAGCATCTGGTACCTGGCCCTCGTCACCCTCCTCAGCGTGCCCCAGGCGCGGCTGGAGAGGCGTTACGGCCGCGGCACCACGCGCGCCGGTCACGTCTCGCCGTTCCGCCGTCTGCTCGGCGGGACCGTGGAGCGGCTCGGCAAGAACAGCAAGGAGCAGAGCCGATGAGCACTCCCATGGTGCGTGCCGAAGGCGTCCGCAAGCGCTTCGGAAGGCTGGAGGTCCTCAAGGGCATCGACCTCACGGTCGAACGCGGCCAGGTCTGCTGCCTGCTCGGCCCTTCCGGATCGGGCAAGTCCACCTTCCTGCGCTGCATCAACCACCTGGAGAAGGTCGACGGCGGCCGGCTCACCGTCGACGGCGACCTCGTCGGCTACCGCCGGCACGGCGCCAAGCTGCACGAACTGCGGGAGCGTGAGGTCGCGGACCGCCGCCGGGACATCGGCATGGTCTTCCAGCGGTTCAACCTCTTCCCGCACATGACCGCCGTCGAGAACGTCATGGAGGCCCCCGTCAAGGTCGCCGGCGTCTCCCGCGCCGGGGCCCGTGAGCAGGCCCAGGACCTTCTGGAGCGGGTCGGGCTCGGGGACCGCGCCCACCATTACCCGGCCGAACTGTCCGGCGGCCAGCAGCAGCGCGTGGCCATCGCCCGCGCCCTCGCCATGAAGCCCAAGCTGATGCTGTTCGACGAGCCGACCTCGGCCCTCGACCCCGAACTCGTCGGCGACGTCCTCGACGTCATGCGGCAGCTCGCGGCCGATGGGATGACCATGGTCGTCGTCACCCACGAGATCGGCTTCGCCCGCGAGGTCGGCGACACCGCCGTCTTCATGGACGAGGGCGTCGTGGTCGAGGCCGGCGACCCCCGGCAGGTACTCGTCGACCCGGAGCAGGAACGCACCCGTACCTTCCTGTCCAAGGTCCTGTGAGCGCCCCCGTCACCCGGCGGGAGAGGGCCGACCACTTCCTCGACCGGGCCCGGACCCTCCGCCCCCGCTTCCTGCACGACCTCGAGGAGCTCGTCTCCATCGACTCCGGCTCCTACGACGCCGACGGCGTCAACCGGGTGGCCGACTGGGTCGGACGCAGGCTGGAGCGGATCGGCTTCGACGTCCGGCGGGTGTCCTTCCCGCCCGCGCCCGACGGGCACCGGACCGGCGACGCCCTCGTCGCCCGCAGGCGGGGCCGACTGCCCGAGGCGGCGGGCGGCCGCAGGATCCTGCTCGCCGCGCACATGGACACCGTCTTCGAGGCCGGCACCGCCGCGGCCAGGCCCTTCCGCGTCGAGGGCTCCGTGGCCCACGGCCCCGGCGTCTGCGACGACAAGGGCGGACTGCTCGCGGGGCTCACCGCTCTGGAGATCCTCTGCGAGTCCGGCGCCGACGCCTACGACGAGCTGGTCCTGCTCGCCACCCCCGACGAGGAGATCGGCTCCCCCGCCAGCCGCGCCCTCATCGAGGACACCGCCCGCGGCATGCACCACGGTCTCGGCCTCGAGTGCGCCCGGGAGAACGGCGACCTCGTCATCGCCCGCAAGGGGGTCGCCGACTTCCGGCTCACCGTCACCGGACGGGCGGCCCACGCCGGCATCGAACCCGAGCGCGGGGCGAACGCGGCCCTCGCCGCCGCCCACCTCACCGTCGCGCTCCAGGCCCTCAACGGCCACTGGGAGGACGTGACGGTCAACGTCGGTGTCGTCCGGGCCGGTACCCGCGCCAACATCGTCTGCCCCGCCGCGGAACTGCGCATCGAGGTGCGCGCCGCCACGACGGCGGACATCGGGCGGGTCACCCGCGCCATCCAGGAGGCCGCGGACCACCCGGGCGTCCCCGGCGTCACCGTCACGGTCGAACAGCTCGACCTCTGCCCTCCCATGGAGGACACCACCGCCTCCCGGCGGATGCTCGACCACGCCCGACGGGCCGCCGCCGCGGCCGGGTTCGCCCTGGGCGCCGCGGCGACCGGTGGAGTGGGGGACGCCAACCTCGTCGCGGGCGCCGGAGTCCCCGTCCTGGACGGCCTGGGCCCCGTGGGGGGCGCCGACCACACGCCCCAGGAGTGGCTCGACCTCACGAGCGTCCCGCAGCGGGTCGCCATGCTCGCCGGCCTGATCGCCTCCCTCGGCGACGGCGGCGCCTCCCTCGGCGCCCCCGGCACCTCCTGAACGGCGCCGCCGCGCGGTGGTGCGAGCACCGCGCGCGGCGCCGCTCCGGCCCCACGCCCGCCGGGCGGACGGACACGGTCCGGTCCGCCCGGCGGGCCCACGAGTCCCACCCCCGCAACCGAACCGCACCGAACCGAACCGAACCGAACCGAACCGCACCGATCGAACCGCAAGAACCGAACCGAGCCGCACCCAACCGGAGGCATCATGCGCGTCCCGCGCCGCCCCGCACGTCGCACCGTCCTCGCCTGCGCCCTCGCCGTCGCACTCCTCACCGGCGCTTCCGCCGCACACGCCGGCCCCCGGCCGGACGGGGCCCACACGGGCTCCCTCGTGCTGGTCGGCGGGGCCCTGAAGGACGACAACTCCCAGGTGTACGGGGAGATCATCGAGCGGGCCGGTGGCCCGGAGGCCCGGATCGGCGTCATCACCGCGGCCTCCGTGCCCGAGAGCCAGGACCCGAACGCCGACGACCCCGACCTGTGCAGCAACTCCGCCTGCAACGGCGCCTACTACGCCGGCCTGTTCGAGCGGCACGGAGCCGCCGACGCCCAGTGGATCCCCCTCGACATCGACCACGTCGCCAACGCCGACTCGGACGCCGTCGTCGCCCAGGTCGAGTCCATGACCGGATTCTTCTTCGGCGGCGGGGACCAGTACCGGTACGTCACCACCCTCCTGCGCGGCGACGGGCACAAGGACTCCAAGGTGCTCGCCGCCATCCGCGCCAAGCTCGCCCACGGGGCCGTCGTCGCGGGCTCCTCGGCCGGCGCCCAGATCGCCTCCGGCCCCGACATGGTCAGCGGCGGCGAGTCCTACGAAGCCCTCCGCGACGGCAGCGCACCCGGCTACTTCGACGACCCGACCCGTCTGGGGTACCTGCCCCAGGGCGGATTCGGCTTCCTGCGGTCCGGCCTCGTCGACACCCACACCGGCGCCTACGGCCGCGAGGGCCGGGCCTTCCGTCTCGCCGCCGACACGGGCCACGACCGGGTCTACGCACTGGAGGAGAACACCGCCCTGGTCGTCGACCGGCCCGGCAGCCGCCGCGAGCACCTGACGGTCCTCGGCCCGAACGGCGTCGCCGTCCTCGACCTCAGGAACGCCCGCGCGCACGACGCGGCGAACGGCTGGACCCTCCGAGGCGCCCGGTACAGCTACCTCACCGACGGCGACCGGTACGACGCCCGCACCTGGACACCGCGCGTCGCCCCCGCCCGTGAGCCCCTGCTCCCCGCCCTCACGACACCCGTGCCGGCCAACGAGGACGTCTTCTACTCGACCGCCAACCCGGACGGCAGCGCCTACTCCTTCCGGACCACCGCCCGGGCGCTCTCCTCGACGCGTGCGCAGGACAGCGCGACCGCGACGACCTTCGAGGACGGACCGCGGTTCACGGTGACCTTCACCAAGGCGCGAGGATTCGCCGCCTTCACCGACGACGGCGCCACGGCCCGGACCCTCCTCGGGCTCCGCATCGACATCGCCCCCCGGCGCTGAGAGGGACGGCTGGGCGGGCGCGGCGCCCGCCCGCCCAGC
>NZ_JBRIOU010000013.1:23806-37066 GCF_053474865.1 Streptomyces sp. CO7 | reverse complement strand
CCCCGCACCGGACCGCCGCCCTGCTCCCTGCCCCCCGGTCACTCCCGCCGCGAAAGGCCGCTCCATGTCCGTGCGTACCCGTACCGCGCTCGTCTCCGTCGCCGTCCTGGCGCTCCTCACCTCCGGCTGCGGGGGCCCGTCCGACGCGCCCCCCACCCGCGAAGGGGCCGCGAAGAACGGGGCGGTGGAGGTCGTCCCCGGTCTCCGGATCAGCCCGGACCCCCAGCTCCACGCGATGCTCCCCGAGGCCGTCCGTGACGCCGGCACGGTCCGGGTCGCCACCGACGTCCCCTACCCGCCCTTCGAGATGTTCGTCGAGGAGGGGAGCACGCAGATCACCGGGATCGACTACGACCTCGGCCAGGCCCTCGGAGCCCGGCTCGGAGTCACCTTCCGCTTCGAGCCGCAGAAGTTCGACGGCATCCTGCCGGCCGTCCAGGCCGGCAAGTTCGACCTCGTCATGTCGGCCATGACGGACAAGAAGGCCCGGCAGAAGTCCGTGGACTTCGTCGACTACCTCAACGCCGGCCCCGGCTGGCTGGTCGAGAAGGGCAACCCCGAAGACATCACGGTCGTGACCGACGTGTGCGGGAAGCCCGTCGGGGTGCAGGCCGGTACCAACCATCAGAAGCTCCTGCAGGATCGTCAGAAACTCTGCAGGGCGAAGGGCCTCCCGCCGATCAGGATCCTCGCCTTCTCGAAGGACTCCGAGGCGCAGCTGGCACTCCGCAGCGGCAAGGTGGTGGCCGACTACCTCGACGAGGTGACGGCCGCCTACGTCGCCACCGAGGCGGACGACGGCAAGGCCTTCTCCACCGTGACGGGGCGCCGGGCCGTGGGGGAGTACAGCGCCTCCCCGATGGGCATCGGCGTGTCCAAGGACCGTCCGGGACTCAAGGAAGCCGTCCAGGCGGCCCTGCAGTCCCTCATGGACGACGGTTCCTACCGCGAGATCCTCACGAAGTACCAGGTCCCGAACATCGGGATCCCCAAGGCGACCGTCAACGGGGCCCTCGACTGACCCCGCACCGGGTGCGGGTGCGGGTGGGGAGGGCGGCCGACGTCACGGCGCCGCCCTTCGGGTCCACCGCCTCACGGCGCGCCGCTTCATGGCGCGCCGCCTCACAGGAGACCGGTGCGCCGGGCGACCTTCTCGGCCTCCTTCATCCGCTCGTGGCCGTCGCCGCCGATCCGGTCCAGAACGGCGGCCACGAGCGCCTCGACCACAGCCAGTGCCGGAGTCAGGCTGTCGTAGGGGGAGTCGGAGGACACCTGGGTGATGAGGACGACGTCCGCGTGCGCGGCCGCGGGGGAGAGCCACGGGTCGGTGAACACAATGACCTTGCCGCCCCGCTCCCGGGCCAGTTCGGCGATGTAGGTGTTGTCCGCCTCGTAACGCCGGTAGTCGAACAGCACGGTGACGTCCCGGCGGGCGAGCTGGGTGAGGAAGGACGTGCGCTCCACGTCCTTGTGGGGCACCAGGCTCACCTGGTCGCGGAACTGCATCAGGTGCAGGCCCAGGTACTCGGCCAGGAGGTGCGTGAACCGTCCGCCCGTGAGGTGCACCCGGCGCCTGGGGGCCGCGAGGAGACCCACCGCGTTCTCGAAGTCGTGGGGCGCCAGCTCGTCGAAGGTCCGGGACACCGCCTGCTGCACGAGCCCCGCGCGTTCGCCGAGCGAGGTCGCGGACACCCCGCCCGGAACGGCCTCCGGCTCCTGCTCCGAGGCGTCCGCCGCCGTGTACAGGGTGATCGGTGAGGCGTTGCGCGCGTCGAGCTCCGCGCGGAGGGCCGCCTGCAGATCGGGGAAGCCCCGGTAGCCGAGTCGCGCGGCGCACCTCAGCACGGTCGGCGCGGAGACGCCGGCACGATCCGCGATCGTGGCGACGGTCTCGAACACCGCGGCGGGATAGCCCGCGAGCATGACCCGGGCGACCTTCCGCTCTGCGGGGCTCAGCTCTCCGAGCCGACCACGGATCTCATCGGCCAGGGTGGGGCTCATGGACTTCCCTTCCGGGGTGGAGCTCACGGGGAGCCGCGCGCAGGCGGACGGGCTTCGCGGCCCGACGTCCGGCGTTTCAGAATACCGGTCTTCGGTACGCGAATGTATCGCCCATTACGGATCCTGCACAGTCGCCGGGGACCGGGCGGGATTCAGGAACCGGCAGCGCGTGCCGTGCAGCCGACGGTCACCGACGGGGCCCCGGCACCGGCCGGAGCGGTGGCGACGAAGCCGAAGGAGGCGCGGGCGCCCGGGGCCAGCGCTCCGTTCCACGCCGCGTCGGACACCGAGGCAGCGCCGTCCGCGGCCGTGGTGAGGGTGCCGTTCCAGACCTGTGCGACGCGTGCCCCGCCGGACGGGGCGACGGTGACGGTCCAGCCGGAGACGGCGGACGCGGACGTGTTGGTCACCGTCACCTCGCCCTGGAAACCGCCCTGCCAGGTGGAGACGGCCCGGAAGGTCGCGCCGCAGGTGGGACCGGGGTCGCCGCTGCCCGGGTCGCCGGGATCGCCGGGGTCTCCCGGTACGCCCGCGTCGAGGGTGGCGGCCAGGGCGGGGAACCAGCGGCCGGCGATCCTGTCGTCGCCCGACGCGTCGGGGTGCACGCCGTCGTAGGTGTCGGCAGCCGTGCTGAAGCCCGTCCACTGGTCGACCACCGTGACGGGGGAGCGGGTGGTGCTCGTCGTCGTCGCCCACGCCGGGATCCGCGCGTTGAGGTCCACGACCCGTTGGGCGCACGCGGCGCAGGTGCTCGGGTTCATGGGGATGATCTGCGCGACGAGGACGCGCATGTCCGGGTTGCTCGCCCGCATCTGCTCCACCAGTTTGGTGTACGCGGCGAGGATGCGGTCCGGGGAGATGTTGCTCCACACGTCGTTCGTGCCGAAGTGCATGACGACGACGTCCGGAAGGGTGGCCCTGAGCCGCGCCGGAAGCAGGTTCTGGTCGGCCACGTTGGTCACCAGTTCGCCGCCGTGGCCTTCGTTGTCACCGTCGTGCGCCACGCCGCACCCCTGGGGACCGAGGGTGCCGACGAAGTCGATGCCGGTGTACCCGGCGTTCTGCAACCGGTTCCACAGCACGGCCCGCCAGCAGCCCGGTGAGCCGGTGATCGAGTCGCCCAACGGCATGACGCGCACCGGGTCGGCCGCCGAGGACGCCGAGGCCGCCGAGGACGCCGAGGCCGCCGAGGACGCCGAGGCGGCCGGAGCGGCCGCGGCGTGCGGGGCGAGCGCTCCCAACGGCAGGAGCAGGGACGCCAGCAGGACGAGCAGCGGGAGGAGCGGCCGGAGTGCGGGACGTAAGGAAGGAGTGGGGAGCACAGGGGGCCTGCCTTTCGGACGGGGGACTCCGGCCGAGCCGCCCGGAGCATGGGATGGGAGCGCTCCCATCCCATGAAGCCATCGTTGTCACCGGAGCGTCAAGAGGCTCGCGGCCGGTTACGGAGGGGGTGGGCGCCGAGCCTGGTGCGGCCGTCACTCCTCGGCCTCGGCCGGACGGTGATCACGGCCCCCGGGGTGGCGGTGCCGCCAGACCCAGAAGACCGTGCACGACAGCAGGGCCCACCCGCCCAGCACCAGGAACGGGAACACGTGCTGATGACCCTGGAAGTACACCGCCGTGTGCTGCGCGTTGACCGAGGCGCCGGGCGGCAGCCACTTGCCGATCGCGCCCAGCGGGGACGGCAGCAGCGGCCAGGACACCGCGCCGCCGGAGGAAGGGTTGCCCAGCAGGACCATCAGCCCCCACGTCGGCAGGATCGCCCAGCGCCCGACCAGGGTATTGAACATGGTGAAGACCATGCCGCCGGTGAACAGGGTGAGGGTGAGGATGAACCACGACTCCACGAACGGCAGGTCGAGTGCCCCGAGCAGCCAGTCCACGGTCGCCGCGATGGCGAAGCCGCCGAGCAGCGCGTAGGCGAGGGTGAACAGCATGCGTTCGAGGGGAGTCAGGGACCGCGCGTGCACACTGAGCTGAATCGCCCCGAGGAAGCCGATGACGACGGCGGCCAGCGTGATGTAGAAGATCGCCAGCCCGCGCGGGTCGCCCTCCTGGAGCGGATTGAGGTCCCTGACGGTGACTTCGACACCGGTCCTCGCTCCCACGGCCGGCGCCGTGTCGGCCAGCACCTCGGCGACCGAGGCGCCGGAGGCGCCCGAGAGGTCCAGGACCGCGGTCCGGCCGTCGTCGCGCACCTCGAAGATGGCGAAGACCTTCTGGTCCTCCATGGCCTGACGGGCCTCGGCGACGCTGTCGTACACGTGCAGCTTCACGGACGCGTTCAGCGCCTTCTCCAGGCCGTTCAGGAAGGCCTGCCCGCGGGCCTGTTCGTACGAGCCGACGACGGCGGTGGGGATCGAGCGTGGCGTCGGATCGGCCATCGAGTAGGTGTACGAACCGGCGAAGAGGCCGGCCGAGGCCGCCAGGATGAACACCAGCACGGTGGCCGGCCACAGCGGCGTCTGCCGGAACTCGGACCACCGCTGCCGACGGCTCGGGGGCTGGGCGTGGGCACCTCGGAACATGTCCGCCATGGCCCGGACACTTCCACAAAGAGGTGCCCGGGCATCGAAGGCGTCGCCGCGCCGCAGGGTGTCCCACCCGCCCGGCGTGCGGACCGCGTTCCCGGGACACGCCGGGCCCGGGGCCGCGCGTAAGGTCGGGAGGGCAGCGCCCGGGAGATCCGTGAACCGCCGGGTCCTGGGCGCCGCGCCCGGTCCCGGGGACGGTACAGGACACCGGACGGATCGACGTGGAGGGGGCCGACGTGGCCGAAGGACGCAGGTGGCTGCTCGCGGGCGCCCTCATCGCCGTCGGCATGATGCTGCTCGGCCCGTCCGTGCCCCGCGGCGGCCTCTTCGCGCGGGCCCTGCCCGCCGACGCCGCCCGTGAGGTCGTGCCGAACCGGGTCATGACGTGGAACCTCTGCAACCCCTGCGGCGCACGGGACGTCGACCGGGCGAGGGAGATCGCCCTGTACGCCCCGCAGGTCGTCGCGCTGCAGGAGGCGTGCGTGAGCGACGTCGAGAGGATCCGCGACTACCTGCGGCGCTACTACGGGCTGGACTACCACGCCGCGTACGGGCCGGTCCTGCGTCATCGGGGGCGGTGCGGGGGAACGCCGTGGACCCCGGGCGGCTACGGCCAGGCGATCCTGTCGGCGGCGCCGATGACGGACCGTACGGTCGTGGAGTACCCCGACGGCGGATCGGAGGACCGCGGATACCTGGCGGTCACCACGACGGTGGACGGCCGGTCAGTCCGGGTGTTCGCCACCCACCTCGCCCAACGGCGCCAGGAGGGCGTCCGCGCGCGGCAGGCCGACGTCCTCGCCGCCGAGATCACCCGGTACGACCGCGCCGTCGTGCTCGGTGACTTCAACGCCGTTCCCGCCGCCCCCGAGCTGGCACCCGTGTGGTCCGTGGCCGCCGACGCGGACGCCCGCTGCCGGCCGTCGTCGCTCGACGGCTGCCCGACGACGACGGACTGGTACGCGCGGTTCGACTACGTCTTCCTGCGGGGCGTCACCGCGCTCGGACAGCGGGTGCAGCCCACCTCCCACTCGGACCACGACGTGCTGTACGCCGACCTGGACCTCACCCGCTGAGCGGACCGGGTGCGGCAACTCGCCCTCCCGCCCGCCGAGTCGCGAGGGCCAGGCCCCGCGCGCCGGCGTCGCAGGGGCTCCGTCCACCCGACGCCGCCTCCCACCGCCAGGTGAAGCACATCACCGTTCGTTCGCGTTGGCGCGCACCCGCTCGGCCGGTAGTTTCCAGCGATCAATGGGAAGGACGTTGTACGACTTCCTTCGAACGCGGATACCCCGAACGCAGATACCCCTCGCACCATCCTCCGACGATCCTCTGACGAGAGATACCGGTCATGTCTGCCCAAGAACCCACACACAACCCTCCGCAGCGCATCGGCGTGGTCGCCGAGTCCGTCCCCGGCGAGACCCGCGTCGCGGCGACCCCCACGACGGTGCGGCACCTGCTGAAGCTCGGCTACGAGGTCGTGGTCGAACCCGGAGCGGGTGAGCCGTCCGGCTTCACCGACCAGGCGTACGCCGAGGCGGGCGCCGGGACCGGCGAGGCATGGGGCGCCGACGTCGTCCTGAAGGTCAACGCCCCCTCGGAGGCGGAGATCGCCCGGCTGAGGCCGGGCGCGACCCTGGCGGGCCTGCTCGCCCCGGCGCAGAGGCCCGAGCTGCTGCGGACGCTGTCCGACGCCGGGGTGACGGCCCTCGCCCTCGACGCCGTGCCGCGCATCTCCCGCGCCCAGTCGATGGACGTGCTCTCCTCGATGGCGAACATCGCGGGCTACCGCGCGGTCGTGGAGGCAGCGCACGTCTTCGGGCGCTTCTTCACCGGCCAGGTCACCGCGGCGGGCAAGGTGCCGCCGGCCAAGGTGCTGGTCGCCGGTGCGGGCGTGGCCGGACTCGCGGCCATCGGGGCGGCCTCCAGCCTCGGCGCGATCGTGCGGGCCACCGACCCGCGCCCGGAGGTCGCCGACCAGGTGAAGTCCCTGGGCGGCGAGTACCTGCCGGTGCACGTGGAGCAGGAGGCGAGCACCGACGGCTACGCCAGGGCCACCTCGGCCGACTACGACCGTGCCGCCGCCGAGCTCTACCACCAGCAGGCCGCCGACGTGGACATCGTGATCACCACCGCGCTGATCCCCGGACGTCCCGCGCCTCGCCTGCTGACGGCCGAGGACGTCGCCGTCATGAAGCCGGGCAGCGTCGTCGTCGACATGGCGGCCGCCCAGGGCGGCAACGTCGAGGGCACCGTGCCCGGACGCACGGTGGTCACCGACAACGGCGTCACCCTCATCGGCTACACGGACCTCGCCTCCCGCCTCCCGGCGCAGGCCTCGCAGCTGTTCGGCACCAACCTGCTCAACCTGGTCAAGCTGCTCACGCCCGGCAAGGACGGCCGGCTGGCCATCGACTTCGACGACGTGGTGCAGCGGGCCGTCACCGTGGTCCGCGACGGCGACGTCACCTGGCCGCCGCCGCCCGTCGCGGTGTCCGCCGCGCCGGCCGCACAGCCCGAGAGGGCCCCTGTCGGGGCCGAGCCGAAGAAGCCGCGGACGACGCCCGCCGTCCGCTTCGGCCTGATCGGCCTCGGGCTGCTGGCGCTGTTCCTGCTCGTGGCCTTCGCCCCCGCCCAACTGGCGCAGAACTTCACGGTGTTCACGCTCGCCGTGGTGATCGGCTACTACGTCATCGGCAAGGTGCACCACGCGCTGCACACACCGCTGATGTCGGTCACCAACGCCATCTCCGGAATCATCGTGGTCGGCGCCCTGCTCCAGCTCGGCCACGACAGCCGGATCGTCACCGCCCTGTCCTTCACGGCCATCCTGCTGACGAGCATCAACGTCTTCGGTGGTTTCGCCGTCACCCGCCGCATGCTGTCCATGTTCTCGAAAGGCTGAGCCGAGATGACTTCCCTGACGGCCTCCCACGCGGCCGACCTGGTCGCCGCCCTGTTGTTCATCCTCAGCCTGGCCGGCCTGTCCCAGCACCGCACCTCCCGGGCCGGCGTCGTCTACGGCATCGCGGGCATGGCGCTCGCTCTCGCCGCCACGGTCGTGGTGGCGGCGAGAGCCGGCACGGCGGGCACGGTCGGGCTGATCGTGCTGGCGATGGCGCTCGGCGCGGTGCTCGGCCTGTGGCAGGCGCGCCGCGTCGAGATGACGCAGATGCCCGAACTGATCGCGGTGCTCCACAGCTTCGTCGGCCTGGCCGCCGTGTTCGTGGGCTGGAACAGCTACCTGGAGGCGGAGTCGAACGACGAGGCGCGCCGGGCCCTGTCGGACGCCGGTCTGCTGGGCATCCATCACGCCGAGGTGTTCATCGGCATCTTCATCGGCGCGGTCACCTTCACCGGCTCGATCGTCGCGTACCTGAAGCTCTCCGCGCGGATCAAGTCCCGCCCGCTGACGCTTCCGGGCAAGAACGCGCTGAACCTCGGCGCGCTCGGCGCCTTCGTGCTGCTGACGGTCTGGTTCGTCGTCGCCCCGAGCCTGCCGCTGATGATCGTCGTCACCGTGCTGGCGCTGGCCCTCGGCTGGCACCTCGTCGCCTCGATCGGCGGCGGCGACATGCCCGTCGTCGTCTCCATGCTGAACAGCTACTCGGGCTGGGCCGCGGCGGCGGCCGGCTTCCTGCTCGACAACAACCTGCTCATCGTCACCGGTGCGCTGGTCGGCTCCTCCGGCGCCTACCTGTCCTTCATCATGTGCAAGGCCATGAACCGGTCCTTCCTCTCCGTGATCGCCGGCGGTTTCGGCATCGAGGCGCCGTCCGGCGGTTCCGAGGAACAGGGCGAGCACCGCGAGGTGCGCGCCGCCGAGGTGGCCGAGACGCTGGCCCAGGCCCGCTCGGTGGTCATCACCCCCGGCTACGGCATGGCCGTGGCCCAGGCGCAGCACCCGGTCGCCGAGCTGACCCGGCGCCTGCGGGAGCGCGGCGTCGAGGTCCGCTTCGGCGTCCACCCCGTCGCCGGTCGCCTGCCCGGGCACATGAACGTGCTGCTGGCCGAGGCCAAGGTGCCCTACGACATCGTCCTCGAGATGGACGAGATCAACGACGACTTCGCCGCCACCTCGGTGGTGCTGGTCATCGGCGCCAACGACACCGTCAACCCGGCGGCGGAGGAGGACCCGGCCAGCCCGATCGCCGGCATGCCGGTGCTGCGCGTCTGGGAGGCGGAGCAGGTCGTCGTCTTCAAGCGGTCCATGGCCTCCGGCTACGCGGGCGTGCAGAACCCGCTGTTCTTCCGCGAGAACAGCGGCATGCTCTTCGGTGACGCCAAGCAGAGCGTCGAGGACATCCTGAGCGCACTCGGCTCCGACGGCCCGGGCCGGGCCGCCGGCGGCAGGGCGGCGGGAACGGACGGGGGACTGGCGGTGGTCGGCTAGCGGAGGTCCACCGGACCCGCACCGGAGCCGCTGCGCGGCGCGTCCACGGCGTCCACGGCCTTGTGGCGCCTACGGCGTCCACGGCGGAGGCCGGCCCCGGCCGACAGGAACGGCCGGGGCCCCGGGCGGGGCGGTGGGAAGCGGGTCGGTGGGAAGCGGGTCGGTGCGGATGCCGGGCAGCAGTTGGGCGGGCGATGCCTCCTCGACAAGGAGCCCGCCGCCCTGGCGAGCAGTGCCTCGCGCCAGGCCGAGGGCTCTCCGCCCGTCCTCGCACTCCTCGGCCACGTCGAGGTCGGCTTGCGACGTCACCACGGCCGGGGCAGGTTCGCCGACCGTGCCCCGGGTGGGAGCGGACGGAGCCCGGAGGGTCTGCGACGACCAGGTGCTCGTCCGCACCGGCCCGGTGACGCTCGCCGACGGAAGGTGTCCTGTCGCCGCGAGGGCCGCCTGTGGGGTGGTCGCGCTGAGCAGGTGAGGGGGGGCGACCCCACGCCGGACGGGTCACCGACCACGGTGACGGGCGCGGGCGAGCCGGCGAGACCGCTGCTGCGCCCACTCCCTTCGGGTCTCGGACCCGAAGGATGGCGGCGAAGGCCGTCTGACCCGGCCGTCCCTCGCGATGCCGGCTCTCTCCTGCCGGGCCCACGGCACGGGGCGCCCTCGGTGGAGCCGCGATGCGGAGGTGCGGGTAACTCCCACGGCAGTCGAAGTCGCCCCAAGCACTCTTCTCCCCGGCGGGCCGGCAACTGGGGCGTCCGGGCCGGACGGAAGGGTCGGCCTCCCGCGTCATGGGTCACTTCGAGCGTGACCGTGGGCCCTTTCGGGCCGACCGTTCGGCCGCGCCCGCGTGGCGTCGGGCCTCCTCCGCGCCACGCGGGCGAGCATGTACGGGCCCGGCCCCTGCCCCCACCGCGAGGCGATGCGATGCCCGACCACGCCGACGACGTCAGCCGTGAGGGCGGCGCGCCCGGATCAGTGCCGCGGCGCGGCATGCCGGAGCAGTGGCTGTTCAGCGGGACGTACGGACTGGTGCTGGCCAGCGCCATGATCTCCGCGCTGGACTCGACGGGCGAGACGGCCGACCCCGGTTCGGACGCGTTCTGGGTGGCGCTCACCGCGGTGGCGTCGGCCGCCGCGCACGGGTACGCGCACGTCATCGCCCACCGCGCCTACGTCCACGGGGGAGCGGGCCCGACCAGGCGGCGGGCGGTGGCCGCCGAATGGCCGCTGGTCGTGGCGGTGCTGCCCACGGTGGCCCTGCTCCTGGCCGCGCTGGCCGGGTGGTGGGCCGAGGACACGGCGGTGGACGTGGCCCTGCTGTTCAACACCGTCGCCCTGTTCGGCGTGGGAGTCTCGGCCGCCCGCGCCGCCGGCCGCCGCTGGCCGCCCTCCTTGCGGGCAGGGGGGATGGACATGCTGATCGGCCTGTTGATCATCGCGGTGAACGCCGTGATCCACTAGCCGGGCGACCCCGCCGACGGCGAACGGCGCCGCCCCCACCCCGGGCGGGGTGAGGACGGCGGCCGGAGGGGGCTCAGCAGTACAGGTTGCCGCCCGGGTCGACGCCGAGGATCTGCGCGAAGCGCTGGTAGGTGCTGACCCGGCTCTGCACCTGGGCCGGGTTCCTGCCGTCGCACTCCAGCGAGCCGTTGATGGACCGGATGGTCTGGCCGAAGCCGGCGCCGTTGACCATGGCGTTGTGCGGGGTCATGCTGCCGGGGCCGCTCTGGGTGTTCCAGTACCAGAGGCCGGTCTTCCACGCGACGGCGGCGTCCCGCTCCACGAGCCACGGGTCGTTGAGCAAATTGATGCCGAGCGCGTCGCCCGCCGCCTTGTAGTTGAAGTTCCAGCTGAGCTGGATGGGTCCGCGGCCGTAGTAGGCGGCCTGGCCCGCGGGACAGCCGTACCACTGGCTGGTGTCGCAGTAGTGCGGGTAGTTGGCGGTGTTCTGCTCGACGACGTGGACCAGCCCGCCGGTCTCGTGGCTCACGTTGGCCAGGAACGCGGCGGCCTCGCGCTTCCTGGTGGCGTCGTCCCCGGTGGTGGCGAAGCCGGGGAACGCGCTGAGCGCGGCGGTCAGACCGCTGTACGTGTAGAAGGAACTCCGGTTCGGGAACATCTGGTTGAACTGCGTCTGGCTGACGACGAACGAGCCCACCGGCGTGCCGGAGCCGCTGTCGCAGGCGTAGGGGTCCCAGTACCAGGTGCTGATGGTCGGGTCGTACCCGGGGTTGTCGTGCTCGGCGATGTAGGCCTTGCCGTCCGTGTAGCGCACGATGGCGCCGGTGGCGTAGGACTTCCCGGCGACCCAGTTGGGGTAGCTGGAGCAGGCGGCCGCGGAGGCCTCGGTCGCCGGCAGGAGCACGGGCGTGGCGGCGGACAGGGCGAGAACGGCGACGGCGGCGGACAGACGGCGTTTCGACACGAGGTCAACTCCCTGCGAACGGAGGCCGAACCCGCCGTGAACGACCGGGGCGGACCGCGCAGCGACGCACGCGACCGGGCCGGCCGTGGTGTGGGGGACGGCCGTGGTGGGGGGTGTGGAGCCCACACTCAATCGCATTGGTCTGTACCAGTCAAGGTGTGTCATTGAGCCAACTCGGCGTACCGCTCCTAGAGTTGGTGCCGACTGCTCCGTCGCGCCGGTCGGCGGGGCGACGAGCCCTGCGAGGAGCACCGCATGGACCACCGTGACGTGCAGGCCGCCGTGGCGCAGATGCTGGAGGTGCTGGGACCTCGCACGGGCGAGGACTGGACGGTGCCGGCCGGCCCGCTGGAGTGGACCTGCCGGGAGACGGCCGTGCACATCGGCCACGACCTGCTGGCCTACGCGGGCCAGCTCGCCGCGCGCCCGGCCGACGCCTACCTTCCCCTGGACCTGTGCGTGCACTCCACCGCCTCGCCTGCCGAGGTGTTGCAGGTGGCCGCCGCCTGCGGGGGACTGCTCGGCAGCGCGCTGGCCACCGCCGACCCGTCCCTGCGCGCCTGGCACTGGGGTCCGTGCGACCCGACGGGATTCGCGGCGATGGGCGTCGCCGAGACCCTGCTGCACACCCACGACATCACCCGCGGGCTCGGCGTGGACTGGACGCCGTCGGCACCGCTGTGCGCGGCCGTGCTCGAGCGGCTGTTCCCCGACGCTCCGACCGGCGACCCCGCCCCGGTGCTGCTGTGGTGCACCGGACGCGGGGACCTGGACGGTCTGCCCCGCAGGACCTCGTGGACGTGGCAGGCGGCACTGCCCGACTGAGCGCGGGCGACCCGGCGGAACCGCGAACGGCCACCGTGCCCGTTTCACCGGCCTGACGGGCTGCCCCGGCCGTCACCGGCCTCCGTAGTCCGCCACGTAGGTGGAGATCGACTCCCGCAGCGCGTCGGCGCGCATGCGGTCCTCGCGCTGGGTGCGCAGGGCGTCGTCGGCGGCGTGGAGACGCGCCAGGGCAGCCGGCTCGCCGTCCACCAGGTCGTCGACCAGGTCGGGGACGGTGATCAGGTCGAGGCATTCCGAGAACAGACGACGGGTGGTGGGCGAGGGCGCTTCGGGAGCCGGGGCCGCGAAGCCGGTGGTCACGTGGCGGACCGGGTCGGTCAGGCTCCAGCCGACGACGGCGCCGCGCTGGACGAGGAGGGCCACGTCCGGGGCGACGCCGATGCGGGCCTCCAGCGGTGCGTCGAGGACGGCGAGGTCGCGCAGGCAGGTCAGCGCGGTGTCGCCGGGGGCCCGGCAGAGCACCGTGCACATCGGGTGGCGGAAATCCCGGACCTCCTCCGCCCGGAGCCCGCCCGGGACGACTGCAGGAGTGAGGGGGACACGGGCGGCCGCCTCGGCCGGGGCGGCCGCCTGGGGCATCTGAAACTCGGCCCCCACCAACGTCCTGCTGTCCGGATCGAAACGGAGGACGTCCGGGTCGTCCCACAGGTGGGCCTCACTGCCGAAGGTGCAGGCAAGGAACCGGACGCGCTCACTCGAGTCGTTCCACGGGCCGAGGGCGAGGTAGCCGTCGGCGAAGCGGGGCGTGATGTCCAACGGCTCGTCGGTCACCGTCGCGTACCAGTCGTCACCGAAGTTCAGTCGCATGGACGCCCCGCCCCACCCGGTGCCCGTCGGCCGTGCGCCGCTTCCACAAGGACGTGGGAGATCACCGTGCGTGGTCCTCCTTCAGCTCGCCGACGAACGCCAGGAGGGCGTCGGCGCGGTGGCGGTCCTCGTCCATGCTCCGCAGTGCGGTCCCGAGTTCCCCGAGCCGCTGCAGGGCCGCCGGTACCCGGTCCCTGACCGCGTCGAGCAGCGGAGTGGTGACCAGGTCCAGGGACTCGGTGAGCAGCCGG
>NZ_JBRIOU010000013.1:12832-23706 GCF_053474865.1 Streptomyces sp. CO7 | reverse complement strand
GTGAAAGCGGTGGTCAGGTACCGGGCGGGGTCGGTGAGGCTCCAGCCGACGACCGTGCCGTGCTGCACCAGGAGCGCCAGGTCGGGGGCGATCCCGACGCGGGCCTCCAACGGCTCGTCGAGCACGTCGAGGTCGCGCAGACAGGTGAGCGAGGTGTCCCCGGGGCCACGGAGGAACTCCGTGGTCACCTCGAGGCGGAAGTCACGGACCTCGTCCGCACGCAGCCCGCCTGCCGTGACGGGTGGCGTGGAGGACGGGCGGGCCGCGTCGTCGGGATCGACGAGCATCCCGGGGATCTGGAACTCGGCGCCCACCAGTCGCCGGCCGACCCGGTCGAAGCGCAGTTCGTCGGGGGTGTCCCACAGCCAGGGACCGCTGCCGAAGGTGTCCGCGAGGAACCGCTGTCGCTCCTCGACACTCGCGTACTCGGCAACGCGCACGCGGAACTCGCGGAAGTCGAAACGCGGGAGGACGGTCAGCGGATCGTCTGTGACCGTCGCCGTCCACCCGTCGAGGGTGATCTTCATGGAGGGCGCCACCCTGTACCCCGGGTTCGCGGACGTCACCGTGCGAGCAGGTCCGCGACCGCGGTGCGGAACGCGTCCACGTCCGGTCGCAGGGACGGGGACAGTTCCGGGAGGAGGCGAAGGGTGTCATCGAGGTGGCGGGCCCATTCCGGGTTGTCCCGCCACACCTCGCCCCGACGCGTGACGACCGCGAACAGGAGGTCGTCGTCGAGCCAGAACCGTCCGGGTTCACGGGGCGCCGTCGCGCGAAGGTGGTCCAGGGCCCGCGGCAGGAGCAGGAGGAGCCCGACGTCCTGGGTGATCAGGCGGCTCATGTCCTCCGGCGCCAGCTCACGCAACGGCCGCTTCCGCAGCGCGTGCACGGCACGGACGAGGGAGGTGGATCCTGACGGCGGCTCCGGCCAGCGGTCGCCCTCCAGCTCCTCGAGGGAGCGCGTCGTGTCCACGGCGTCGGACAAGGTCTTCTCCATCCCCGGCACTCTTCCATGATGTCGACGGCCACCGGGATCGCTCGTCCCGGCGCTGTGGATCAGGACGCCTGTCCGAAGGCGGCGGTTCACGGCGGGCGGCAGTCGTTCCTCCGCCGCGGAGCGGGACGCCTCGCATCGCCCGAACGGCCCCAACTGCCGCGGCCGACCGCTTGACCTGCCCGGACCGGGGTAGCGAAGGGGCATGGCCACCGACGCGACCCAGACTTCCGAGAGCGGTTGGACGCAACCCGAGATCGACGTCCCGGCACTGACCGAGGTGCTCGACGGCGGGTACTCCGAGATCCGCGACCTCGTCCGCACCAATCTCGTGAGGTACGCCTCCGTCCTGGAGGAGGCCGACGACCTCGGCCTCGACGCCTTCCGTGAGCGGGTGCGCGAGCTGGTGGTCGAGATGGCCGCCACCGGCCAGACCGGCATGGGCTTCCCCCGAGAGTACGGAGGGGGCGGCGACGTCGGAGCGTCCATCGCGGCGTTCGAGACCCTCGCCTTCGGCGACCTGTCCGTCCTCGTCAAAGTCGGCGTGCAGTTCGGGCTCTTCGGAGGCGCGATCCTGCACCTGGGCACCGAGCGGCACCACGAGGCGTACCTGCCCGACCTGATCACCGGGCGGCTGATGGGCTGCTTCGCGATGACCGAGACGGGGCACGGATCCAACGTCCAGGCCCTGGGGACCGTCGCGACGTACGACCCCGACGCCCAGGAGTTCGTCATCACCACCCGGGGCGACGAGGCACGCAAGGACTACATCGGCAACGCGGCCCGCCACGGCGAGCTGGCGGTCGTCTTCGCCCAGCTCGAGGTGGGCGGCCGGTCCGAGGGCGTGCACGCGTTCGTCGTGCCGATCAGGGTCGGCGGCGAACCCGCGCCCGGCGTCTCCATCGAGGACGACGGCCGCAAGATGGGCCTCAACGGGGTGGACAACGGCCGCATCCGGTTCGACGGCGTCCGGGTGCCGCGCGAGGCGCTGCTCAACCGGTTCGCCGACGTCACGCCCGAAGGCGTCTACGAGAGTTCCATCGAGAACCCCCACCGGCGCTTCTTCACCATGCTCGGCACCCTCGTGCAGGGCCGGGTCAGCGTCGCCGGCGCGGGGATCAACGTCGCCAAGGTCGCCCTCGCGATCGCGGTCAAGTACTCCGTGCGACGGCGGCAGTTCGAGGCGGAGTCGGACACGCAGGAGCAGCTGCTCCTCGACTACGGGCTGCACCAGCGCCGTCTGCTGCCGCTGGTCGCGCGCACCTACGCGCTGCACTTCGCGCAGGACGTCCTGCGGGCGCAGCTGCACGATGTGTTCTCCGGCATCGAGGACGACCCGCAGGCGCGGCGACTGCTGGAGGCGCGGGCCGCCGGGACCAAGGCGCTCGGCACCTGGCACGCCACCCGGGTCGTCCAGGAGTGCCGCGAGGCGTGCGGCGGCGCCGGGTACCTCTCCGTCAACCGGTTCGCCGCGCTGAAGGCCGACAGCGACATCTTCACCACCTTCGAGGGCGACAACCACGTCCTGCTGCAGCTGGTGGCCAAGGGCCTGCTCACGCACTACGCCAGTGAGTTCGAGGACCTGGACCAGCTCGGCATGGTCCGCTACGTGGCCGGTCTCGCGGTGGAGACGGTGATCGAGAAGACGTCGGCCCACAAGCTGCTCGAACGGGTCCGCGACCTGTTGCCCGGGGGTGACGACTGGGACCGGGAGGCCGGTCTGCTGGACCCGGAGTACCAGCTCGCCATGCTCCGCTTCCGCGAGGAGCACATGCTCGCGGGCCTGGCCCGCCGGCTGAAGCGGGGGATCGCCCAGAAGCGCAACGCGGGCGTCGTCTTCTCCCAGGTGCAGGACCACGTCATCGCGGTCGCCCGCGCGCACGTCGAGCGGCTGGTGCTGGAGGCGTTCGTGGAGAAGGTGCGGGCGCTGCCGGAGGGCGGGAACAAGACGGCGCTGAACCTGATGTGCGACCTGTTCGCCCTGTCGACGATAGAGCAGGACCGGGCCTGGTTCATGGAGCACGGCCGGCTCACGGTCCAGCGGTCCAAGGCCGTCAGCCGGGAGGTGAACGCCCTGTGCCGCAAGGTCCGGCCGCTCGCGGTCGACCTCGTCGACGCGTGGGGCGTCCCGCCGGAGATGCTGCGCGCGCCCGGACTGGCGGAGTGACGCTCGGTCAACTGCGTTGTACTGGGCGTAAGTTGCTCGCGTCGCGGTAGGGGCCTGTCGGAGATGTCGGTACACTCACCGCACTGCTCCGGCAGGCCCTGGCGTCGAGCGGAAGAGGACCGGTGGACGAGCATCATTCGTCGGGAGAGACGACCCCGCAGGCGAACGGCGCGTCGGGGGAGCCCTGGACGGACGGTGCCCGAGGGGCGCCCTACGACGTGTACGCGGCGACCGCCGCCCGGCACGGCGACGGCGGGTGGGACACCGCCGACCCGTACGACGCCTACGCGGCGCAGTACTTCGCCGAGACCGAGGGCCGGTTCTCCGGCCACGACACCGGCACCTTCGCCGGCGGGGCGTACGACACGGCCGCGTACGGCACGGAGACGTACGACACCGGGGCCCACCCGACCGGAGCGTTCGCGACGGGTGCCTGCGACACCGGCACGTACGACACCGGCACGTACGACACCGGCACCGGCACGTACCACGCAGGTTCGGCCGGCACGGGTGCGACCGGCACGGGTGTGTACGACACGGGCTCCTGGGACACGGGACAGCTCGACACCGGCTCGTGGGACACCGGTTCCTGGGACGCGCGTGCGCTCGACACAAGCTCCTGGGACAGCGGCTCCTCGGACAGCGGCTCCTGGGACACCGGCTCCTGGAACACCGCGGCGTCAGAGGGCGGCGACCCGGGCGCGGACGGTCCCCCCACCGCATCCGTACCCGAGCAGCGGACCGGGGACCACGACGCGCCGGACGCTCCCGCCGCCTCGGCGCACGCCCCGGCCCGCGCCGGGTCCCGGCGCCGCCGCCGCGCACC
This sequence comes from Streptomyces sp. CO7, assembly GCF_053474865.1. Lineage (NCBI taxonomy): Bacteria > Bacillati > Actinomycetota > Actinomycetes > Kitasatosporales > Streptomycetaceae > Streptomyces > Streptomyces sp. CO7. Next base: position 19,719 of record NZ_JBRIOU010000013.1, on the reverse strand, counting down.
GGTCCGCCGGTCCGCGCTGCTGCGGGTAGCGGTGCCCTCGGCCTGCGTAATGGGGGTGACCGCGGCCGCCGTGGCGGTCGTGTCCACGGACGGGTCCACCGACGCCTCGGCGGCCTCCGGGTCGGACCCCAGACCGGTGAAGCCGTCCTACGAGGACGAGTTCGCCGCCCAGCTCGGCGGAATCACTGCCGCGGCCAACGACTTCGGGGGCCGGGCCAGCCGTGAGCAGGAGCGCGAGGACCTCGCGGAGCGGCGCGAGGCGGAGATGAAGAAGGCGGCCGAGGAAGCCGCCAAGAAGGAGCGGCTGCGGCCGAAGTTCGTCAGCCCGGTCAACCGGCGGGGGCTGAGCGCCTACTACGGGGCGGCGGGGTCCAGATGGGCCCGCGGGCACACCGGCATCGACTTCCCCGTCTCCTACGGCACCCCGGTGTTCGCGGTCACCGACGGGGTGGTGAGCCACAAGGTGAACGGTGCCCTCGGCAACATGGTGATCGTGACCGCCAAGGACGGCACGGAGACCTGGTACTGCCACCTCGCCAGCTGGAAACTGACCCCCGGGGCGGTGGTCAAGGCGGGCGACACCATCGCCTACTCCGGTGACACGGGCAACTCCAGCGGTCCGCACCTCCACCTCGAGGTCCACCCGGGCGGCGGCGGAGCCATCGACCCGCTGGCCTGGCTGATCAGCCACGGCGTGGACCCCGCCTGAACCGCCCCGCACCGCTCCGAAACGCACCGACGCGAGCGCCGTACGTCCGGCCGCCGTCCGCGCCCCCTCGGGGGCCCGGGCGGCGGCCGGCGCGGTCACCGGGCGAGCGGTACGGCGTCCGCCGGGTCGGTGTGCCAGCTGGTCACCACCGGCGCGTCGACGACGACAGGGTCGATCTTCAGCGAGACCGGCTCGGGGTCCCCCTCGCTCACCGCGACGATGACGGTGCCGAACCGCGTGCCCGCCTCGCCGCTGCTCGTCTTCGGGCTGACGCCCGCGTAGAGCGTCCTGCCGCCGCCGAGGGTGATCGCGTCGCCGGCGGACTGCTCGGCGGGGCCGGCCTGGATGCCGCCGGAGCCGAACGCCACGACCGGGAGGCCCGCCGGAAGGACGCAGGTGACACCGGGCTTCGCCGTGGCGGCGATCTGCAGGTAGCCGCCCGCCTGGGTCCTGGGCCTGGCCGACCAGGTCAGATCGCCGGCGCCGCAGTCGCGCCCGGCGCCGGACCCGTCGCCCGCGGCGTCGCCGGAGGTGTCCGCGGCCGCGCCCGACGCGTCGCCGTCACCGGCGTCGTCACGGTCGTCGGCCGGGGACTCGCCGGAGGCCGCCCCGCCGGAGGCGTCGGCGCCGTCGGCGGAGTCCTGGCCCTGGGAGGCCGTGGCCGCCGGGTCCGAGGCGTCCGCGTCGGCGGCGGAGCCGCCACAGGCGGTCGTCAGCAGGCCGGCGGCCAGGACGACGGAGAGGGTGAGCGCGGTGGGAAGACGGTGGTGCACGGTGTCCTTTCGGTCGGCGGGCAGGGCTGTCCTGCGCACGCCCGGGAGGGTGACGAGGACGTCGAACGGCGGGTCGGCCGAGGTCACGCGGCCCGGGCCGCGGCCAGCACCTCGGCGCGGGACGGGCCCGGCCAGGTCCACGCGGGGCCGCCGTTCAGGGTGAGCGCGCGTTCCACCAGGCCGGGGGCGGCGAACGCGTTCTCCGGGGAGTCGAGCATGCAGGCGACCTCGGTCATGGCCCGCAGGACGTCCGGGTCGGCGAGCTTGATGCCGTCGAGGGCGTTGGTGAGGTGCCAGCCGGGATCGTCGGTCTCGTAGGCACGGCCGGCGATCACGGCGTCGATCTCGGCGATCCGGTGCCGGTCCCATTCCCGCAGGCGCGCGTAGACGGGCGTGAGCGTCGCCTCGCTGACCTCGTCGAAGCGCAGCGCCAGCTCCGCCGCGTCAGCGAGGCCGGTCTTGGCGATCGTGTCGGCGAGTGCGACGGCGTGGGTCAGCCCCATCGACAGGCCGAGACCGAACTGCGGGTCGGTGGCGGCCCAGGCGTCGCCGGCGTGGACCAGTCCGGTCACCACCGGCAGGCCGTCCACCACGGTCCGGCGGATCCGGCTGTGCAGGCCCGCCATGGCCTGCGGCGCGGTGATCGGCTCGCCGTCGGTGCGGCCCTCCAGCTCGGGAAGCAGCCGCGCCGCCCGCTCCCAGGCGGCCGGTTCACGCAGGGCCTTCAGGGCGTGGTCGCGGCTGGAGACCACCAGGACCACGGACCAGGTCTCGTGGTCGGCCGGGATCACGATGGTGGACACGCCCTCGTGGTGGACGAGCGGCCAGACGGGCTGGGCCGGCGCGCCGCCCGGGGCGCGGTAGGTGCGGGCGTAGTAGACGAAACCGGCCTCGGCGCGCTCCTCGGCGGGCGGCGGACCGCCGAGCCCGGCGACCAGCGCGTGCACGGGGGAGTTGCGGCCGCCGGCGTCCACGACGAGGGCCGCGTGCAGCTCCTCGCCCCGCCCGGTCACCACACCGGTCACGTGCGGGCGCCCCTCGACCCGCGCCGCGCCGGTGAGCAGCCCGGTCACGGCGGCGCCCCGGCGGACGGTCACCCCCGAGGTGGCCGCGGCGGCCGCGGCGAATGCCGCGTCCAGCACCGGGCGGCGCGCGGTGAGGGTGTCGTAGCGCTCGTCCCCGGGCAGCGGACCGCCCATGCCCGGCAACTCCCGTGCCGCGCCCGCTATGTTGAGCCGCAGCGGGCCCGTCTCCTCCAGCGCGTCGGCGACCTGCGGCAGCCGGGCGCGCAGCAGCGCGGAACCGGCGGGCAGCAGGATGTGCGGCTGGCGGAACTGGGAGACTCCGGGCCGGCGCCAGTGCTCCCAGGCCCGCTCCGCGGCGTCCTCTCCCGCCCGGCCGGCGGTGTGCTCTCCCGTGCCGCCGGGTGCGACCTGCCCCGTGCCGCCGGGTGCGTCGCCGAGATCGTCGCCGTCCCGCTCCAGCACCGTGACCCGCAGTCCCTGCCCGGCCAGCGACATCGCCGTCGCCAGACCGACCGGTCCCGCGCCGATCACGATCACGTCCTGTTCCGTCATCCGAAGCCTCCTCGCACGTCTGTCCGTGGGAGGCACGGTGTCCCGACCTGTTGCTCAGTCACCAGTCCGTTCGTTGCTCACTGTTGGCCGTTCCGTGCTCACTCGCGGCCCACGCGTACTCGTCGGGGTGAACGCACCCTTCGCTCGCCGGTTCCGCGGGCCTACTGTGGCCGGGCACAGGTGCTGTTCCCGCGGAAACCACCCCCCGATGTGCGAAGGGTGCGTCCCCATGACTCACGACGAATCCCCCCTCTCCGACGAGGAGCGTCTCGAGCAGCTCGGCTACCGGCAGACTCTCTCGCGCTCGATGTCGAGCCGCGCCAACTTCGGCGTCAGCTTCACGATCATCTCGATCCTGTCCGGCTGCATGACCCTGTACGGCTACGGCATGAACACCGGCGGTCCGGCGGTGATCATGTGGGGCTGGCTGTTCGTCGGCCTCATGACCCTGTTCGTGGGCCTGTCGATGGCCGAGGTCTGCTCGGCCTATCCGACCAGCGCCGGCCTGTACTTCTGGGCGCACCGCATGGCTCCCGCGCGCTCCGCGGCGGCCTGGGCCTGGTTCACCGGCTGGTTCAACACGCTGGGCCAGATCGCGGTCACCGCCGGCGTCGACTTCGGCGCCGCCACCTTCCTCAACGCCTGGCTCGACCTCCGTCTCGGCTTCGAGGCGACGCCCGGCCACACCATCACCCTGTTCGGGATCATCCTCGTGCTGCACGGGCTGCTGAACACCTTCGGCGTCCGCATCGTCGCCTTCCTCAACGAGGTGTCGATCTGGTGGCACGTCCTCGGCGTGGCCGTCGTCTGCGGGGCTCTGGTGCTCGTCCCCGACCAGCACCGGTCGGCGGGGTTCGTCTTCGGGGAGTTCGTCAACAACACGGGCTTCTCGAGCAGCGTCTACGTGGTGCTGATCGGCCTGCTGATGGCGCAGTACACGTTCACCGGTTACGACGCCTCCGCCCACATGACCGAGGAGACGGTGGGCGCCTCCGTCGCCGGCCCCCGGGGCATCGTCCGCTCCATCCTGGTCTCCCTCGCCGCCGGTTTCGTGCTGCTGCTCGGCTTCACCTTCGCCATCCGCTCCTACGACGGGGCGCTCGCCTCGAGCACCGGGGTGCCTCCGGCGCAGATCCTCATGGACGCGCTGGGGGAATCGGCGGGCACCTGGCTGCTGCTGGTCGTGATCGTCGCCCAGTTCTTCTGCGGCATGGCGTCCGTCACCGCCAACTCCCGCATGATCTACGCCTTCTCACGGGACGGAGCGCTGCCGTTCTCCCGGGTGTGGCACCGGCTCGACCCGGCGACCCGCACCCCCACCAACGCGGTGTGGCTGGCCGCCGGAGGAGCGTTCGTCCTCGGCCTGCCGTACCTGTGGAACACCACCGCCTACGCGGCGGTCACCTCCATCGCCACCATCGGCCTCTACATCGCCTACGTCATCCCCACCTACCTGCGGCTGCGGCAGGGCGACCGGTTCGAGCGGGGGCCCTGGCACCTGGGCCGCTGGTCCGGCGCGGTGGGCACGGTCGCCGTGGCGTGGGTGCTGGTGATCACGGTGCTGTTCATGCTGCCGCAGACCTCGCCGGTCACCGCCGGCACCTTCAACTACGCGCCCGTCGCGGTCGGCGTGGTCGTCGCCTTCTGCGGCACCTGGTGGCTCGTTACGGCACGGCGCTGGTTCCTGCGGCCGGCCGGCGCCGGTGCGGACGTTCCGGGTGGACCGCGGACGCGGGCCGGGGACAGGGGGGAGGGCGACGCGACGGCGCCGCCGCGCGAGGCGGTGTGAGCCGCGCGTCCCGACCGGAAGGGCCGTGGGCCGGACCGGTGAGGCCGGTCAGTACGTGGCGACGCCGTTGGAGTACGACTTCATCCAGTGCAGCGCGAATCCGTTGGTGACGGGGTCGCCCGCCTTGTTCACGGTGTGCAGGATGCCGCCGCCGCCCGGGCCGTTGAGGCAGGCCGTCACCATCGAGGTCAGGACGACACCCGGGGTGTCGGGGACCTCGAAGGCACGGTCGGTGTAGATGTCGGCGTTGAGGTTGAAGAAGGCGTAACTGCCCAGGCCCCAGGCCTTGTGGTCCCTGACGTCGTCGGCGACCTTGTAGGCGGCATAGCCGTTGGTGGAGCCGCGCCGCCACGCCGACTGGGTCGGGACGTCGTACGGGTGCTCGTTCTGGAAGAAGTAGGTGCGGCCCTTCTCGCCCTTCCAGACGACCTCGTGGTCCTGGTAGTGCTCGACGAAGAGGCCGTAGGCGGTGACCCGGTCGCCGTTGACGAGGAAGCCGACGCCGGCCGGGTTGACCGACCAGCCGACCGTGCCGTCGAGGCCGTGGTCGCCGCGCCAGGCCCAGACGTGGTCGGTGATCACGTCGTTGCTGTCGATCTGGATCGACACCCCGGCGCCGCCGGGGACGGATCCGCCGATGCGCACGAAGACGTCGAAGAGCACGGTGGGCCGGTGCGCGTGGTTCTTCCGGCTGCGGCCGTCGCCGACCCGCAGCAGCACCGGGGAGTGGGCGGAGGCCGCCTCCAGCATCAGGCCGGCCACGGTGACGTCGTCGACGTCGGCGACCTCGATGAGCGAGTTGCCGTCGACGGCCTGGAGGGTGGCCAGCCCCAGACCGAGGACCACGGTGCCCGGACGGGTGACCCGCAGCGGCTTCGACAGGCGGTAGACGCCGGGGGTGAGCAGCAGGTGCTTGCCGGAGGCGAGCGCCGCGTTGATCCGGGTGACGGAGTCGCCCGGCCGCGCCACGTGGAACCTGCTCAGGGAGATGTGGCGACCGGCGGCGGGCCCGTTCTCCCAGCTGGTGCCCGCGGTGTCGTGCCGCAGCGCGGGCACGAAGACCTGGTAGGCGCCCCTGCGGTCGACGGTCAGGAACGGCTTCTCCCGGATCACCGGGGTGCGGTCCAGGGTGGTGATGGGCGGGGCCGGGTAGCTGGTCTCCGGTGCGCCGCGGACGCCGAGGAACACCATGTTCCACTGGGCGTCCTTCCAGCGGCCGACGGTGTCGTTGCGGGACAGCCACTGCTGCTGCGAGCCGGCGTTGATGGTGCCGGTCACCAGGCTGTCGGCCAGGAAGCCGCCGCTGGACCACCCGTTGCCGGGCGGGCTCGGCATCAGGATCATGTCGCCCTTGACGTGGCACCGGCGCATCGGCGCCGCCTGGGAGACGGCCCAGCGGTCGAGGCCGTCCGGCGGCACGATGGTCAGGTTCTCGCAGGCCCGCCAGAAGTTCTGCGTGGCGTTGCCCTCGAACCACTGGGCGTCGGCCGTCACATGGCCCTTGATCACGACGTCCTCGGGACTGTCGCCGAGGCCGAGGACGTGGGTGTAGAAGCCGACGTTGATCTCGAGCTCGTAGGTGCCGGGCCTGAACGCCAGGGCGAACCGCTCGGTGCCGAACTGGTTGGCCTCCTGGACCTTGAAGACGGCGTCGATCCGCTCCTGGATGGCGGCGTCGCCCATCGAGGGGTCGAAGACGAGGACGTTCGGCCCCAGCCCGGCGGCCCCGTGACCGGCGGCGCCCCGGCCGCGCTGGTCGGCGGAGGCCGGCGACGCGAAGGCCGATCCTGCGGCGGCGCCGCCCAACGGCACCGCGGCGGCGGCGGCCGCCACCCCGCGGAGCATGGCACGACGAGAGGGAATCACGGACACGGCTCTCCCTGCATGTGGTGGGGCAAGACGGATCGCGGCTGGTCCTCAACCGCGTTTGAGAGCGCTCTCAGCCCCGGAGTGAATCACTGCCCGCCCGCAGCGTCAATGACTTGGCTGGGGTCAACGGGCTTGCGCGTGGATGGAGTTGCCCGGCGGTCGGGTGGGAG
>NZ_JBRIOU010000013.1:8610-12732 GCF_053474865.1 Streptomyces sp. CO7 | reverse complement strand
GCGGGACCCGTCGCCGCGACCATTGCCGACGACCACAAGGCTCGCTATGTTAATGAGGAATCACATACCCCGGCACGACCCGAAGTGCGATCGTCTCGCAACTGGCAAGTGAGAACGGCGTGAAGCGCCGTCCGGCCCAGCAGGGAAGCGGGTAAGTCAATGGAGAATCTCAACAGGCGCAGAGTCCTGTCCCTCGGCGCCGCGCTCGGTCTCGTGGGCGCGCTGGAAGGTCCCAAGGCGTGGGCCTGGTCGTCGGCCGACTCGGTCGCCGGAAGCGGAGCGGGCGCCGACCCCGAGTGGATCTGGGACGACGCGACCGATCCCCTGATGGCCTCGCTGCTCGACAACGGGCAGGTGCCCGCGGTCAACACGGCGATGGCCAAGTGGGTGAACAACGGCGACCCGCTGCCCAGCGGCCTGCCGGCCGAACTCACCGCGCACCTGCGGCAGGTGAACAAGCTGCCCGCCTGGGCCGACCTCACCAAGCTGCGACGCGCCGCCGACTTCAACCGGCGCAGGGACACCTACCTGTTCATGCTGTACGGCCTCGGCAGCGGCATCATGAGCACCGTGATCCCCCGCGAGGCCAGGAGCGTGTACTGGTCCGCGGGCGGCGCCGACATGAAGGACCGCGCGGCCAAGACGTTCACCTTCGGCTACGACCTGTCCCAGCTGCGCGCCTTCGAGCCGTCGGGACAGTTCGTCGTCACCGCCAACAAGACCCGGCTGGTGCACGCCGCAGTGCGTCATCTGCTGCCCCAGTCACCGCACTGGAAGGCGGGCGCCGACCAGACCATCCCGATCAGCGCCGCCGACATCCTCGTCACCTTCCACAGCCTCGGCACCTACGTGCACGACAAGCTGACGGACTGGCGGATCCCCTTCCCGGCGGCGGACCAGGAGGCGTTCCTGCACTCCTGGCAGGTCGCCCTGCACCTGCTCGGGGTGCCGGACGAGTACATCCCGCAGACCTGGGCGGCCGCGCACGCGCAGTCGGCGCAGGTGCTCACCCCCATCATGGCCCCCACCACCGAGGGCAAGGACCTCGCCGAGGTGCTGCTCGGGCTCACCGCGCAGATCGACCTCGGCGTCACCCGCGGGTTCCTCAACGAGTTCGTGCGCTACGTCCTCAGCGACGAGGTCGGGGACTGGCTGGGCCTCAGGCGCGACTACGCGGCGGCGGCCCTGGTCCGCACCGCGTGGCCCGCCTACATCCTGTTCCGCGAAGGACTGTCGCCCGTCATGCCCGGCACCTTCTACATGGTCGACCAGTTCATCCGCGGCCTGGCCATGCTGTTCCTCAACAACGGCGGCTCCTCGACCACCACACCCATCACCATCCCCACCGGGAACCGGGCGGCCGGCTGACCCGCCGGCCCCGCGCCCCCGGCCCTCACAGGCCGAGGGCGCCCACGACCAGCGCCGTCACCGCGGCACGGTGGTCGTGGGTGTCCCGCCACCGCACCCTGCGTCCGGCCTCGACGGCCACGCCGAAGCCCGCGTGCACCAGCACGCGGGCCTGGCGCGGATCGAGCTCCGGACGCACCAGCCGCAACTGCTGCTCCCACACCGCTATGTGCTCGCGCTGCGCCAGGACCAGGGGACGCCGCAGCTCGGCCGGCAGCCCGGCGAGCTCGGCCTCGGCGACGCCGGTGAGCTCGGTGTACTCGAAGCTGTACGCCACGTACGTCGCGGCCAGGGCCACCAGCGCCTCCCGCGGGTCGGCCACCCCGTCGAGACCGACCTCCACCGCCTGCGAGAGCAGGCCCGCCGCCTGCAGGCAGGCCGCCGCCAGGATGTCGACCTTCCCGGGGTAATGCCGGTACAGCGCCGACGGGGTCAGCCCGACGGCCTCCGCGATCTGGCCGTTGGTGACGCTGGCGAACCCGTCCCGCGCGAACAGCGGGATGGCGGCCGCCAGGATCTCCGCACGCCTCGTACGCGGCGCCTGACGGGCCGGCAGCGCGACGGAGCGGGCGCCCGGCACCGCGGTCGTCGGATCGGTCACCGCCACGCCCAGCGCGGACGCCGTCAGCAACTCCTCGGCGCGGCGCTGCGCGAGGGAGGTGTGGTGCATCGTGACCGACCCGATCGCCCCGAGCGCCGCCACCGCCCGCAGCCGGTTGTCGGGGAGCGCGTGCGCGCCCTGCACCGCCTCGTCGACCCGCCGGATCAGGCGGCCGAACTTGGCGCCCATGCGCAGACGGTCCTCCCGGTCCAGATAGCGGGCCTCCCAGCGGTACACCCCGCCCGCCGCGCGGTGCGCGACCGTCACCCGGGCCACGGCGGTGAGCACCTCCGGCAGGGGAGCGCCGGCCGGAACCTCGTCGAGCGCGGTGACCAGCCGGTCGATCATGACGTGGGCGCACTCGGCGAACAGTGCGTACTTGTTCGGGAAGTGCCGGTACAGGGCTGCCGCGGTGATCCCCACGCCGGCCGCGATCTCCTCCATGGAGGCCCGGTGGTAGCCGCGTTCGCTGAAGGCCCGGCCGGCCGCCTCCACGATGAGCTGCCGGCGGTTGCGTGGCCGGGTGGCCGCGGTCGGCTCGGCGGTCACGGCCGAACGGGCGGGTGCGGAGACAGGGCCATGCGGAGCAGTCAACCACACGGAAACGCGGAGGTCTGCGGCTTCCGCGGCCCCGGGAACCCGTGCACGACCACCCAGTGACCGTCGTCCTCGACCGCGGCCGCGCACAGCACGCGGCCGTCCACCGAGACGGCGAGGAAGTCCGGGGCGCCGAACACCTCCCCGACGCGTGAGGGCAGGTTCTCGCCGCCCCGGTCCCGCACCCGCACCCAGCCGACCCGGCTCCCGCCGGAGCCCGGCGGCAGGATCAGGAACTCGCCGCTCCTCGTGTACAGACGCGCCCGTGCGGCCTGTTCGTGCCAGCGCCGGTCCAGTTCCCCGAGCGCGCGGGGACCGGGGCCCGGGACCCTGACCACCGGCTCGACCTCGACCCCGTTGACCGCGCGGAGCGCCGCCTCCACCGACGGCCCGTCCTGCGGCGGCCCGGCCACCACCTCGAGGCCGCAGCGCGCGAGCCTCTCCAGACGGTGCGAGACGGATGCCGTCGCTCCCGGCTGCATGTGCCCGTCCCTGAGCACCTCCCTGGCCTCCTCCAGCGCCTCGCGCGCCCACAGCCGGCGCTCACCGTCGCAGCGCGCCACCGCCCGCACGAGGAACCGGGCCACCGCGGTCGATGATTCGGCCAGTTGAGGGATCAGGAAGCAGACCTCGCGGAAGAAGTCCGGGGCCGCCCCGCCCGCCTGCTCCAGGAGGAGGGGAAGGACGTCCAGGATCTCGGCGCGGCAGTACTCCGCCACGTCGACGTCACCCTCCGCCGACGCCGCCCGGACGCCGGGGTTCCTGGCGTTGAGGACGACCTCCAGCAGGCTCACCGCCTCGGGTGTCAGCGGCGCCCCGGACCGGGCGTGCGAGGTGACCGCGTCGACACACGGGGCGGCCCCGCTGTACAGACAACCCTGGTTGGCGACCTCGCAGTACAGGAGATCGCGCACCCGGGCCCGGTCCTCCCGGTCTCCCCGCACCAGGCGGGCGAGGTACCCCTCCAGCCGGTGGGCGGGGACGCTCAGGGTGCTGAGCGTCTCCCACCGCCAGTTCCGCGCGAAGCTCACCCTCCGTTCCACCGGAACCTCACCCCCGTCCTCCCGTCGGCCCCGCATCCCGCGACCCCGTCACGTGACGCCACGCCTCGCCCACGGCGCCCCGCAGTGCGGCGTCGTCCAACTCGCCGGGCTCCACCGGCCCGGGCGCGCCGGCGTAGTCCTCCAGCGACATGAAGACCCGCTCCAGCAGTCCGGCCAGCGGCATCACGGCACGCTCCCCGGCACGCCGGGCGGCGCGGTGCGCCTCCCACCAGCCGTGCGCGAACTCCGGCGCCGTGCAGTCACCTTGGGCGAACGCGCGGATCAGCGACAGCATCCGCGCCGTCGCACTCGCGGGATCGACCTCCTCCGGCCGGGCCCAGGCGCGGTGGCGGAGCGGGTGGGCGGCCGCGACGTCGGACAACTGCGGCAACCGGTCCGCGAGGGCACGGGCGTGGCGGGCGAAGCGAGCCCGGGCCGCGTCCGGCCCCCCCGCGGCGGCCCCCCCCCCCCCGC
>NZ_JBRIOU010000013.1:0-8510 GCF_053474865.1 Streptomyces sp. CO7 | reverse complement strand
CGGGAGGGCGCGGGCGGGGCGGGCGAGGCGAGCCCGGCCCGCGCCCGCCCCCCCCGCGACGGCCCCCGCCATGAAGGGCACGGTGCCGGCCACGAGCGCGTACCCCGCCCGGGGGAAGAGCAGCGCGCCCTCGTGCCCGGGGGTGAGGAGCAGGCAGGGCGGAGTCAGCCCCGCGGCGCCGTCGACCTCCAGAGGGACGGCCGCCCCCGTGGCCGGGTCGATCCGCACGAGGTACGACGCCCCCACCGCACGGCAGCCCGCGGCGAGGCGGCGCGCCGACGGTGCGTCCACCGCGCCGCCCATCGGCACGGGGACCACCTGCCTGTCCCGCAGCCACGCCGGGGCCAGGGCGCCGTCCGCGCCCAGTACCGCCGCCGGGTCGCCCGGATGCGCGGGCGGTCGCTCGGTCATCGCTGCGGATCACCGTGTCCTTTCGTCCCGTGCGCCACCGCGGGCGGCGGCGACGAACCGCGAGTCCGAGGCGTGGAACGTGAACCGCGAGCCGACGGAGAAACGGAAGGTCACCATGTCTGCGGCCGCCCTCCCCGGTTGTCTCCCGCGCCGTCACCGTGCGCCCGAACGAGGGCCGCCCCGGCCGAAGACAGGTTCAGGCCTCGGGTTCCGGACCGGACGACAGCGTACCGAGGCGTCGGGCCTCGGAGTTGAGGAACCCCGTGGCGGCCCGGCGGAACTGTCCGTCGTCGTCGCGGGACTCGAGCAGTCCCGCCTCGACGAGGGCGAGCAGGGCGGCGTGGAGGCCGCGGGAGACGGGGCCGTCCGACCAAAGGAGCCACTTGCTCCGGCTGAACGGGACACCCGGGGTGAACGCCCCGAGACTCACCCCCAGCAGGTAGGCCGCCTGGTCCGAGTCGACCCAGTCGGCCATGGCCACCGGGAACGAAGGCCGCGCCCCCGGCTCCTCCGTCGTCACCGGTTCGTCCACGACTTCCTCGATCCGTCGGTCCATCGGCCGAGAATCGCACACCGGGGCGGTGCCGCGTGGCGGCCGGTCCTCCCGTCACCGTGCGGTGACGAGTCCCGTCTCCCAGGCCCAGGCGGCGATCTCCACCCGGTTGCGGGCGGGCAGCTTGGCCTGGACGTTGCCGAGGTGGGTCTTCACCGTGCCGACCGAGATGGACAGTTCGGCCGCGATCTCCGCGTTGGTGAGGCCCCGGGCGACCAGGCGGACCAGGTCCAGCTCGCGGGCGGACAGCGCCACGGCGGGTTCCCGGCGCGCACCCGCCGAAGGGCTCAGGCGGCGCAGCAGCCGCATGGTGATGGAGGGGCCGACCAGCGCCTCGCCCGAGGCGGCCGCCCGGATCGCCTCGACCAGCAGGGCGGGACCGGAGTCCTTCAGCAGGAACCCGCAGGCCCCCTGCGACAGGGCGCGGTGGACGTACTCGTCGTCGTCGAAGGTGGTGACCACCACGACCTTCGGCGGGTCGGCGACCCCCGGACGGGTCAGGCGGCGCATCGCCTCGAGCCCGTCGAGCCGGGGCATGCGGATGTCCATCAGCACGACGTCGGGCCGGTGCAGCCCGGCCAGCTCCACCGCCTGCACGCCGTCCCCCGCCTCGGCGACGACCTCGATGTCGTCCTCGGCGGCGAGGATCATCGCGAACCCGGTACGGACCATGACCTGGTCGTCCGCGATCAGCACCCGGATCGTCACGCGGCCACCTCGGGGGAGGGCGTGGCGGAGGCGGCGGGGGCCGCGGGCAGGACGACCTCGACGCTCCAGCCGCCGCCCGGCACCGGTCCCGCCCGGAAACGGCCGCCGACCAGCGCGGCCCGCTCGGCGAGTCCGCGCAGGCCGTAGCCGCCGCCCGACGGCTGGGGCGTCCGTCCGTCGTCGACGACCCGCACGGTGACGCGCTCGCCGGAGCGGACCGCCCGGACTTCGACCACGGTGCAGTCGCGGGCGTGCCTGCGGACGTTGGTCAGCGCCTCCATGACCACGCGGTGGACGGTGGTGCCCACCTCCACGGGGAGGTCGTCGAAGGGCCCCTCCAGGACCAGACCCGCCCGTGCGCCTCCCTCCGCGGAGAACCGCTCGACCAGCGACCGCAGTTCGGCGACGCCCGCTGACGGGGCAAGTGGCAGCTCGTCCTCGCCGCGCAGCATGCCGACCATCTTCCGCATGGAGACCAGCGCCTCCGACCCCGCCCGCTCGATCCGCTCCAGCGCCGGCGGCACCAGCTCGGGCCTGCGCCCGGCGATCGCCAGCGCGCCCTGGGCCTGGACCACGATGCCGGTGACGTGGTGGGCGACGAAGTCGTGCAGGTCCCGCGCGAACTCGGCGCGCTGCTCCAGGCGGACCGCCGCCGCCCGGTGCCGCCGGTCCGCCAGGACCAGCCGCCGGGCCACCCCGGCCCCGAGCGCCGCGGTGGTCGCCAGCGCGAGGAACAGGGCCATGAACAGGCCGGTGTCGCTCACCCCGGTCGCCAGGGGCCGCAGCACGATCGCCGGCTGCAGGACCAGGACGCACACCAGGACCGCGTGACGCCGGCCGCGCAGGGTGACCAGGAGCAGCGACGCCAGCAGAGCCGCGGGCTCGGTGAGGCCGAAGGCTTCGTCGGACGTCAGCGGCCCGGTGCCGTCCCCCGCGCCCAGCCGCAGGAACAGCGAGAGGCCCAGTGAGGCCGCCCCCACGAGGCCGGCCGCCCACGGCAGGGCCTTCGCCCCGAGCCAGGGCGACACGGCGACGAGCGCCACGGCCGCGGCGGCGACGAGCAGCTTGACGCCCGCCACGCCCTGCGTGCCGACCAGACCGGCCCGGTGGTCCAGCAGGAGCAGCCCGCTCAGGGCCGCCACCAGGAGAGGGACGAGCACTCGGCCGAAAGTCGTAGCGAGGCGCCGAGGATCTGCCTTTGGCCGGATCCGCCCGGCCGGGTCGCCCGGAAGAGTGGTGCTCGCCGGCGGAGTAATCGAACTGAACACAACTAGGAGCATGTCATGGGCGGCTTCACCATCCGTATCGAGTCCTGGGAGGTCGTGGCGCCCCTCCTGCTCGCCTTCCTGCTGCTGCTCGCCCTGCGGGCCGCACGCGGAAATCCCGGCTGGTCGGCGAGGACCGTGCCGGTCCGGCTGCTCGCGGCCCTCTGGGCGGCGGCCCTCGCCGACCTCACCTGGTTCCCCGTGGTGATGGACCGCGCCCAGAACCTGGCGCCCTGGTACAGCCAGATCCAGCCCGTCCCCGGCCTCGGTCTCCTGTCCGCGGACCCCGGTTTCGCGCTGAACGCGTTGCTCTTCGTGCCGCTGGGCGTCCTCCTCCCGCTGATGACGCGCACGGAGCTGTCGGCGAAGGGCGTGGCGCTGCGCTGCCTCGTGCTCAGCGCCGTGATCGAGCTCACCCAGCTGCTGATGTACGCGCTGTTCGCCAACGGGCGCTCGGCGGACGCCGACGACCTGCTCGCCAACACGCTCGGAGGCGTCCTGGGCTTCCTGCTGCTGCGTCTGGCGCTGCGGTCCACCGTCTCGTCCCGCCTGGTGCGGTCCTTCGCGCTGCCCGGAACGCCGCACGCGGACCGCGGGGACCGCACGGACCGCGGGGACCGCTCGGAGGGCACGGACCGCGCGGAGCCGGAGAACGGCCGCACGGCGCCCGGGGAGCCGGTCAGTCGAAGGTGAGCACCGGCCTGACCGCGCTGCCGTCGCGCATCGCGGCCACCGCCGTCTCGATCTCCTCGAAGGGGAGCGTGGTGACCAGCCGGTCCACCGGGAAGCCCCAGCATCCACGCCCTCGAGGGCAACCACCGGGACGTGACGTACTACGACCGCGGCGGCTGCCGACCCGCCCGGCCGGACGACGCGGCTGTGCCGCCGGGGTGGTGCAACGCCTCGGCGGCGGCCGCCAGGACGGCCTCCGTCACCCGGGCGAGGGCCGGCACGTCCAGCTTCCACTGCTGCCAGTGCAGCGGGACGTCCGTCCGGCGGTCCGGGGCCAGATCCACGAGGCGGCCCGCGCGCAGCAGGGGACGCGCCTGCGGCTCCGGCACCAGGCCCCAGCCGAGGCCGGCGGAGACCGCGTCGTGGAACCCCTCCGAGGTCGGCACGTGGTGCCGCAGCCGCCCCGCGCCCGAGGCGCCGCCGGTGAGGGAGCGCACGAACCGGTCCTGCAGCTCGTCCCGGCGGTCGAACACGATCACCGGGGCCTCGGGCAGCAGGTCCGCCAGGGGGCCGCCCGACAGGTGGCGCCCGGCGAAGTCCGGGCTCGCCACCGGCAGGTACCTGGCCAGGCCCAGCGGGCGGACCGTGCAGCCCGCCACCGGCTCCGCCGAGGACGTCACCGCCGCCATCACCCGCCCGTCCCGCAGCAGGGCCGGGGTGTGCCCCTCGTCCTCGCGGCGCAGCTCGAAACAGATCGGCGGATCCTGCGGCACCCGGGTCAGCGCAGGCAGGAACCAGGTGGCCAGCGAGTCCGCGTTCACCGCGATCGGGACGCGGGCCGGCGTCCCGCTCCCCTCCAGCCCCAGTTCCACGCCCGCGTCCTGCTCCAGGGCGGCCAGCTGGCGGGCGAAGCGCACCACCACCTGACCCGACTCGGTCGCCCGCACCGGCTTGGTGCGGGTCAGCAGCACCCGCCCGGTGCGCTGCTCGAGCGTCTTGATCCGCTGGCTCACCGCGGACGGGGTGACGTGCAGGGCGGCCGCGGCGGCGTCGAAGGTGCCCTCGTCGACGACGGCGAGCAGGGTGCGCACCTGGTCGTGCGGGAGATCGGTCATCACGCCGGCTAATGATAGTTAAGAAACTTCAGCTGTACTGATGACGCCGCACCGCCTAGCGTCGGGTCACGTGAACAGCGGTTTTCTTCCGGCGGCGCTCGCCGGGTTCGGTACAGGTCTCTCCCTCATCGTCGCCATCGGCGCCCAGAACGCCTTCGTCCTCCGGCAGGGGGCGCGCAGGCAGGCCGTCCTCGCCGTCGTCGGCATCTGCTTCCTCTCCGACGCGGTGCTCATCGCGCTCGGCGTGGCCGGGCTGGGCGCCGTGGTCACCGCGTGGCCCGCCGCGCTGACCGCCGTCAGCCTCGCCGGCGGGGTCTTCCTGCTCTGCTACGGAGCGCTGGCCGCCCGCCGTGCGCTGCGGCCGGCGGGGGAGGCGCTGGACACCCGGGGGGAATCGACCGGCTCGGTGCGCACCGCCGTCCTCACCTGCCTGGCCCTGACCTGGCTCAACCCGCACGTCTACCTCGACACGGTGCTGCTGCTGGGCTCCGTCGCCTCCGACCAGGGGTCCCTGCGCTGGGTCTTCGGCGCCGGCGCGATGCTGGCCAGCCTGGTGTGGTTCGCCGGGATCGGTTATGGCGGGCGGCTGCTCGGCGGAGTGCTCTCCCGCCCCCGGGCCTGGCGGCTCCTCGATGCCCTGGTCGCCGTCACCATGCTGGTGATCGGCGGCGCGCTGCTCGCCCGCGCGCTGTAACGGGCGGGCCGGCCGGGCGGTGGGCGCGGCGGCTCCGGAGCGCGCGCTTGGTGAAGCCGACACCCTGGCGCAGGATGGGTGATATGGGCGTCATGCAGAGAAACAGGGTAAATGTCGTCGGCGCCCCCGACGGCAGGGTCGTCATGCTGGCCCACGGCTTCGGCTGCGACCAGAACATGTGGCGGCTGGTGATTCCCCGTCTCGCCCCCCGGTACCGGCTGGTGCTCTTCGACTACGTCGGCGCGGGCGGCTCCGACCTGTCGGCGTGGAACGAGGAGCGGTACTCCTCGCTCGAGGGGTACGCCCGTGACGTGGTGGAGATCTGCGAGGAGCTCGACCTGCGGGACGTGGCCTTCGTGGGCCACTCCGTCAGCTCGATGATCGGCGTCCTGGCCGCCCGGGCGGCCCCGCGGCGGATCACCTCGCTGGTGATGATCACCCCCTCGCCCTGCTACATCGACAAGGACGACTACCGGGGCGGTTTCAGCGCGGAGGACATCGACGAACTGCTGCAGTCCCTGGACGCCAACTACCTCGGCTGGTCGTCCGCCATGGGGCCCGTGATCATGGGAAACCCGGACAGGCCGGAGCTGGGCAACGAGCTCACCGCGAGCTTCTGCGCCACCGACCCGACCATGGCGCGCGTCTTCGCGCAGGTCACCTTCCTCTCGGACAACCGCCACGACCTCCCCGGGGTGCGCCTGCCCACCCTGGTGGTGGACTGCGCCAACGACGCGATCGCCCCACCGCAGGTCGGCGCCTTCGTGCACGCCAGTATCCCCGGCGCCCGGCAGATCACCCTGGACGCCAGCGGCCACTGCCCGCAGCTCAGCGTCCCCGACGCCACCGCCGACGCCATCCTCGACTTCCTGGACCACGAGCGGTGAGCCCCAAGAGCGAGGGGGCCGCCGCCGGAGGGCCGGACGCCGGACGGCCGGACGCCGGAGAGCCGGACGCCGGTGGACCGCCCGCGGACGACGCCGAGGACCTCTACGACTCCGCGCCCTGCGGATACCTCTCCACCCTCATGGACGGCACCATCGTCCGGGTCAACGCCACGCTGCTGCGGTGGGTGGGCGTCGAGCGGGAGGCGGCACTCGGCAGGCGGTTCACCGAGTTCCTCACCATCGGCGGGCGGATCTACCACGAGACGCACTTCGCCCCGCTGCTGCGCCTGCACGGCAAGATCGGCGGCATCGCGCTGGAGCTCAAGGCCGCCGACGGCTCACGGGTGCCCGTCCTGGTGTCCTCCGTCATCAAGTACGACGCCGACGGCATGCCGATGCTGGTGCGCACCACCGTCTTCGAGGCGTCCGACCGGCGAGCGTACGAGGAGGAACTGCTCCGCCAGCGCAAGGCGGCGGAGGAGGCACGCGGCCGGGCGCAGGTGGCCCAGGAGGCCGCCGAGCACGCCCGGCAGGTCGCGGAGCACGCGCAGTGGGAGGCCGAGCAGGCGCAGCGGGAGGCCGAGGCCGCCCGCCGGCAGGCGGACACCGACCGGGCACGGCTCGACGAGGCGTTCCGCGTGCTCCAGGAGGCGCTGCTGCCGCCCGAGCTGCCGGAGGTCCCCGGCCTCGAGCTGGCCTGCCACTACCGGGCCGAGTCGCCGGAGCGGATCGGCGGCGACTTCTACGACGTGCTCGAACTCGGCGACGGCCGGTGGGCCTTCTTCCTCGGCGACGTCAGCGGCAGCGGACCCGAGGCGGCCGCGGTCACCTCGCTGACCCGGTACACCCTGCGGGCGGCGCTCCTCCACGACGGCGATCTGCTGGACGCCCTGACGTCGCTGAACGTGGCGCTGCGCGAGAGGAACGCGAGCGGCGACGGCAGCCTGCGCTACTGCACCGTCGTCGTGGGCCTCGTCGAGCCCGACACCGCCCACCGCGAGGCGCGCGTCCGGCTGGCCTCCGGCGGCCACCCCCCTGCGCTGCTGCTGCGGGCGACCGGCGAGGTGGAGTACCTGCACACGCCCGGCGGCATGCTGGTCGGCATCGCGGCCGAGGCCGACTTCGTGACGACGACCGTCACCCTCGCGCCCGGCGACACCCTGCTGCTCTACACGGACGGCCTCATCGAGGCCCGGACCGGGGCGCGGCCCGGGGAGCTCTTCGACGCGGACGGCCTGTGCGAGTTCGTCCGCGGCCTCGGCCCCAGCGGTGCGCCCCGGCTGGTCGCCGAGATCGAGGCCCTGCTGGACCGCTTCGGTGAGGCCCTCGACGACGACACCGCCCTCCTCGCCCTGGGAGCCCCGGCCGCCACCTCGTGAGCGGGCGGACCCGCCCGGCCGGCCGCGCGCGTCCGGGCGGCGGCGTCCCGCACGGGCCGGTCCGGGGGCTACCGTGCGCCGTCCGCCGTGATCGGGTGGCGGCGGCCGGTGAAGGTGTGGGCCACCCCCGTCTGCCAGCCGGGCAGCGGCAGGGCGCGTACGCCGTCGAAGCCCGCCCGTCGCATCCGGGCGGCGAACTCCGGTGCCGTGTCGAACGCGAGGACGCTGTGCCACAGATGACGGTAGAGCGCCCCGTCGCCGGTCAGACCCCCCAGCGGCATCACGACGCCCCGGCAGACGGCGGACCACACCAGACGATCGGCGCGGCGGCCGCCCAGCGTGTACTCGTGCGCCACCAGGCGGCCGTCGGGGACCAGCAGGTCGTGGGCGCCGCGCAGCACCGCGTCGGGGTCGACGACGTTGCGGAACAGGTAGGCGGCGAAGACCGCGTCGAACGGGCCGTGCGCGTCGTCCGCGGTGAGCTCCTCCGCCGTGGCGTGGACGAACCGCACCCGCTCCAGCCCGCGGCGGCCCCGCGCCCTGGCCAGCATGGCCGACGACGCGTCCGCGCCCACGATCTCCGCCCGCGGGAACGCGGCCGCCAGCGCCGCGGTCGACGCCCCCGTGCCGCACCCCAGGTCCAGCACCCGGCGGCCCGCGCCGCCGTCCGGCAGGGCCAGGCGGCGGGCCGAGCGGCGCAGGTGGGCGTGGTAACCCGGGTTGAGGGCGACCAGACGGTCGTAGGAGTCGGCGCCGCGGTCGAAGGCGGCGGTCAGTTCGGCGTCGTGCAGCAGGGTCATCGATCGGCTCCAAGAGGGCGGGAGGG
>NZ_JBRIOU010000012.1:85981-94292 GCF_053474865.1 Streptomyces sp. CO7 | reverse complement strand
CCTCCACCCCGCCGAACTCCTCCATACGGGCCAGGCTAGCCCGCCGCGGGCGCGGCCGGGCTAGCCTGGCCCGTATGGAGGAGTTCGGCGGGGTGGAGGTCGTCGCGTTCCCGGACGCGCCGGCCTTCGACAGCTGGCTGGCCGAGCACCACGGCCGCCACGAGGGCGTGTGGGTGAAGGTCGCGAAGAAGGCGTCGGGGATCGCGTCGGTCACGGACGACGAACTGGTCGACGTGGGGCTGTGCTGGGGCTGGATCTCCGGGCAGCGCCGGCGCCTGGACGACCGCCACTACCTGCAGAAGTACGGGCCGCGCAGGCCCAGGAGCCTGTGGTCGCGGGTGAACATCGAGAAGGTCGCGGCGCTGACGGCTGCGGGCCGCATGCGCGAACCCGGCCTGGCCGAGGTCCGCCGGGCACAGGAGGACGGCCGTTGGGAGCGTGCCTACGCCTCTCAGGCGACGGCCGTCGTCCCGGACGACCTCGCCGAGGCGCTCGCGGCCGACCCCGCGGCAAGTGCGGCCTTCGACGCGCTCGACCGGACCGCCCGTTACCTGGTCATGCTCCCGCTGCTCACGGCCGCCACGCCGAAGACCCGGCGGACTCGGCTCGAGCGAGCGGTGCGCGCCCTGTCGGAGGGGCGGAGCACCGGCGACCGGTGAGCGCGAGCCGCCGGGATCCCGCGACGGTTCACGCCGTGAGGAACACCGGTACCTCGGTGACCGCGTTGGAGACGAGACCGGGGCGGCGGGGCAGGTCGTCGCCGCCCGCCGGACGCAGGCCGGGGAAACGGGTGAAGAGGCCCTCCAGGGCGACCTCCGTCTCCAGGCGGGCCAACGGCGCGCCGATGCAGAAGTGCGGGCCGTGGCCGAAGGACAGGTGCCGGAACGCCGGCCGGGCGAGGTCGAAGACGGCGCCGCTCTCCCCGTACTCGCGCTCGTCACGGCCCGCCGAGGCGTAGGAGGCGAGGACGGCCTCGCCCTTGCGGATCACCGTGCCCCCGATCTCGATGTCCTCCAGGGCGTACCGGAGCGGGAAGTGGTTGACCGGCGAGTCCCAGCGCTGGGTCTCCTCGGTGACCGCCGACCAGGACGCCTCCCCTGCGCGCAGCAGCGCCAGTTGGCCGGGGTGGGCGAGCAGGGCGCGGATCGCGTTGCCCATCAGGTTGATCGTGGTCTCGTGACCCGCGACCAGCAACTGCAGCAGCGTGCCCACGAGTTCCTGCGGGCTGAGCCGGCTGCCGTCCGCCTCGCGGGCGGCGATCAGCGCGCTGGTGAGGTCGTCGCCCGGTTCCCTGGTCCGCAGCTCGACCAGTTCGGCGAGGAGGGCGAAGGCGTCGCGCTGGATCGTCGCCATGTCCGGCCTGCCGGGACCTGCCCCGGCGCCGACGATGCCGTTGCTGAGCTCGTGCATCCGGTCCCACCGGTCCCGGGGCAGACCGGTGAGCTCGCAGATCACCTGGATCGGCAACGGCATGCAGAACTCGGGCCGCAGGTCGACGACTTCGCCCGCCGGGTGCTCGGCGAGCCGGTCCAGCAGCCCGGACACCAGGGACTCCACCCGCGGACGCAGCTCCTCGACCCGGCGGGGCGTGAAGGCCTGGCCGAGCAGGTTGCGCAGGCGCCGGTGGTCCGCCCCGTCGGAGGTCAGCAGACCGGGGACGACCACGAAGTTGATCATTGGCCAGTCGGCGGGCACCCGGCCCTCGGCGAGGGCGCTCCAGTGGGAGGGATGCTTGCCCACCCGCGGATCGGCGAGCAGGTCCCGCAGGGTCGCGTAGTGGGGCACCACCCATGCCTCGACGCCCTGTGGGAGCGCCACCCGGGTCGCCGGGCCGGCCTCACGGAGCCGGGCGTTCTGCTCGTGCGGGGTGTCGCCGAGGGCCGTGATGTCGACGGCCGCGCCGGCCCGTGAGCCGCTTCCGGCTCCGGCTCCTGAGAAGGGACAGTTTTCGAGGGCTTCGGTCTCTGCCATGCGGGCGCTCCACGGATCGGCTCTGTCGGCGGGCGTCGCCGGGCCAACAGCCCCTGGAGACAGGGCAGATGATGTTTCCCCCCAAGCGACTGGGGCGGATCGTACAGGCAGCGCGGCGCGGACTGCGCCGCTCCGGCGGCCCCGAGGGCGTCAGTGCCGGCCGCGGACCACGACCACCGGGCAGTCGGCGTGGTGGAGCAGCGCCTGGCTGACCGAGCCCAGGAGCATGCCCTGGAAGCCGCCCCGGCCGCGGGCGCCGGTCACCACCAGCCGAGCCCCGCGACTCGCCTCCAGCAGCGCGGTGCGGATCCGGGAGCGGACCAGCCGCGCCTCGACCTCCACCTCCGGGTGGGCGGCCCGGTGCGGGGCCAGCGTCTCGTCGAGCAGCCCCTGCTGCGCCTCCTCGAGACGGCCGACGTCCACCACGACGCGCATCGGGTCGAGGGGGTCGTCCAGGGCGTGTTCGCTGCGGGTGTTCCACACGTGGGTCGCGACCAGCGGCACCCCGCGCAGCGAGGCCTCGGCGAAGGCGAAGGCGACCGCCGCCTCACCGGCCTCGGAACCGTCGACGGCCAGCAGCACCGGGCCGGTGGGGGAGGGCCGGCCCCGCACCACCATCAGCGGGCAGTGGCCGTGGGCGGCCAGGTGGACGGCGGTGGACCCCAGCAGCAGCGAGGAGAAGGAGTTCAGGCCCCGGCTGCCCAGCACGGCCAGGGACGCCGACCGGGACTCGATGGTCAGCACCTCCAGCGGCTCGCCGGACACCACCGAACGGGTGACCTCCAGGCCCGGCACCCGCTCCCGGGCCCGCTGCTCCGCCTCGGTGGGCACCCCCTGCACGAGCCCCGTCAGGCGCCGCCCGGACACCTCCGGCGGCGGAGTGACGCCGGGGATGCGCGCCTGCCGCCCGCCGAAGGCGTGCACGATGCGCAGGGGGACGCCGCGCAGGCGCGCCTCGTCGGCCGCGGCGTCGACCGCGGTGAAACCGGACGGCGAACCGTCCACCCCGACGATCACTGGCTCGTCCACTTCCCCGCTCCCGTCCAGGCCCGTCCGCCTCCGTCGCCCGTGGTCCGCCTCCACCCTCTCCGAGGCCGTGCGCCGGGGCCACCGGACGGGGCCCGCCCGGGGCGGCGACGACCGTGCGCCGCCACCTCTCCCGCCGGGTCGCCCCGCACCGGCCACGCCACGCCACGCCCGCCGTGCACACCACCGGCGGTCGGGACGGCCGCACGCGGGAGGGGGCGCGGTGTTCACGGCGGCTGCCGAACGGCTTCCTTTCCGCTTCACCGGAAGGCGGGACAGGAGCCACGTGGACGTGGCCGGGGGGCGGCAGGCTTGCGGGATGCGATTCCTCTCGAGAGCACGGGGTCCTGTGCACGCACCGCGCCCGCCCCGATGGCACCACTTCCTGCGGCAGGCCGTCGCCACGGTGCTCGCCGCGGGGCTGACCACCGGCACCGCGGCGGCCGCCGACCACCGCGCCGGCGGGCGCGCCTTCGACCTCCAGGCGCACCGCGGCGGGGTCGCGATGACCGTGGAGAACACGCTGCCCGCCTTCGCGCGTGCCCTGGAACTCGGCGTGACGACGCTGGAACTGGACGTCCAGATCACCGAGGACGGACACGCGGTGGTCACCCACGACCGCGACGTCCAGGAACGCAACTGCCAGGACACCGGCCCCGCCTTCCCGGGCGACCCCGAGTATCCCTACGTCCCCGGCAAGAAGTACGTGAAGGACCTGACCCTCGCGCAGGTCCGCACCCTGGACTGCGGATCGCTCCGGCAGGCCCGGTTCCCCGACCAGCAGTTGGCGCCCGGGGCGCGGATGCCGCTGCTGTCCGAGGTGTACGCGCTGGTCCGGAGCTACCGGGCCCACGGGGTCGGGCTGAACGTGGAGGCCAAGGTCGAGGCGGGGGCTCCCCAGGAGACGGCGCCGCGCGAGCGGTTCGTGCGGACGCTGATCGCCGAGACGCGGCGGGCGCGGATGCTCCGGCAGGTGACGGTGCAGAGTTTCGACTGGGGCGCGCTGGCACGGGTCCGGGAACTGGAGCCGCGGCTGCCGCTGGTGGCGCTCACCAACGGGCAGCAGTTCCTCCAGCAGGGGCAGCCCGGGGCCTCGCCCTGGCTGGGCGGCCTGGACATCGACGACTTCGAGGGCTCGCTCCAGCGCCGCTACGTGACCGCCGCCGCCTCCCTCGGCGCCGACGCCGTCTCCCCGGTGCACGGCGACCCGCAGAACGGCGGCGTCGAGGACCCGGGGTACACGCCGTTCACGAACCGGGAACTGGTCGCCGAGGCGCACCGGCGGGGGCTTGAGGTGGTGCCCTGGACCGTCGACGACCCGGCGACCGTCCGCCACCTGCTCGGTGTCGGGGTGGACGGCCTGATCACCGATGCCCCGGACATGGTCCGCGGTGTCCTCGCCGACGAGGGTTACCGCCTGCCCCGGGCGTACACCGCCGGGCACTGACCGGCTACGGCGGCCGGCCCGCACGAGGCCGGTCGCCGTCCGACCCGCCGACGGCAGGGTCCGCCCGCTGCCGCGTCGTGGACGACGAGTCGAGTCGTGCCGCCGACAGCCGCGGACCGGGCGGGCGCCTGCCACACCACCGGCGGTAGCCGCAGCCCGCTCCCGTCCAGGCCCGTCCGTCTTCGTCACCCGTAGCTCGCCCCAGCCCCTCCGGGGGAGTCCGGCACACCGGGACCACCGGCGCGTTCCGGCCCGGACGGCCCCACGGCCCAGGTCGGCAAAGTGTTCGATCTTCGGCCGGCCGGCTGGCAGCATGGCGGCCATGACATCGGCACCTCGCCCCGAACCCGCCCGCGCCTGCCTCACCCTCGACGGGCGGCGGCTGTCCTACCTCGATTTCGGAGGGCCCGGGCCGGTCCTGGTCGCGCTGCACGGCCACTTCGGCGAGGGCCGCACCTTCACCGCCCTGGCCGAGCACCTGGCCCCGCACTGGCGGGTGGTCGCCCCGGACCAGCGCGGGCACGGCCACTCGGACCGCCCCGCGGACTTCTCCAGGGAGGGCTACCTCGCCGACCTGGCCGCGCTGCTCGACCACCTCGCCCCCGGGCCCGTGGTCCTGCTCGGCCACTCGCTGGGCGGGCTCAACGCCTACCAGTTCGCCGCCCGGCACCCGGACCGGGTGCGTGCCCTGGTGGTCGAGGACATCGGGGCGGACATCGGCGACGACCTGTCGTTCTGTCTCGGGTGGCCGCACCGCGCGCCCACCCGCGGCGCCCTGATCGAGCAGTTGGCGGACTCGGCCCGGTACCTGACCGACGCGGTCCGCGAGTACCCGGACGGCTGGGGTCTGGCGTTCCGGCCGCAGGACATGGTCGTCTCCCACGCCGCGGTGCGGGGCGACCACTGGTCCGACTGGCTCGCCACCGACTGCCCGGCCCTCCTGGTCCACGGCCGCCGCAGCGACGCGCTCGACGCCCGGCAGGCCGAGGCGATGGTCGCCCGCCGCCCCCGCACCCGCCTGGTCACCCTCGACACCGGCCACACCGTCCACGAGACCGACCCCACCGGCTTCGCCGAAGCGGTCGACCGGTTCCTCCACCCCCTCCGGGAGCCGAGCCGGCCGTGACGGACGCGGGGGTCACCACCTGGACAGGGCGAGATGAAGGACCGGGCCGGGAAGGGCGGGTCAGCGGGGGGCGGTCCGGTCCGTGGGCGGACCGGTGAGGATCTGGCCCATGGCGGCGAGGACGGACGGCTCGACGCGGTAGTAGACCCACGTGCCGCGCCGCTCGGAGGTCAGCAGCCCGGCCTCCCGGAGCTTCTTCAGGTGGTGCGAGACCGTCGGCTGCGAGACGCCGACGTCGGAGATGTCGCAGACGCACGCCTCCCCGCCGGCGTGCGAGGCCACCGCGGAGAACAGCCGCAGCCGCACCGGGTCGCCGAGCGCCTTGAACATGCGGGCGGCGGTCTCCGCCTCCTCCGCGTCCAGGGGCCGCTCGGTCAGCGGCGGGCAGCAGGGCGCGACGGCGTCGGCCGCGGGGTCGAGCAGGGGGAGCAGGTCGGGGTTCGCCATGCGCCCAGTGTCCCACGTCGGTTCGACGTACGTCTATGTCGATGCCCGTCGAAGCAGTGGAGGCCGCGCCCGGGCCGCCGCACGGCAGGTCGTAGGCTGAGAAGTGCCCTGAACGGGCCGACCCGCCGTCGTCATGGCCCGCCCGTCCACCTTCTGGGGGAGTACGTCCCGTTGAACTTCTGGTCGCTCTACCGGCACGGCTTCGCGCGGATCGCCGCCTGCACCGGTCACTCCGCCGTCGCCGACCCCGCCGCCAACGCCGAAGCGGTCCTTCGGCAGGCCCGCCGCTGTGACGAGGACGGCGTCGCCGTCGCCCTCTTCCCGGAGATGAACCTCTGCGGGTACTCCATCGAGGACCTGCTGCTCCAGGACGCCCTGCTCGACGAGGTGGAGTCGGCGCTCGCCGCCGTGGTGGCCGGCTCCTCCGGCCTGCTGCCCGTCCTGGTGGTCGGCGCCCCGCTGCGCCACCGCAACCGGGTCTACAACTGCGCCGTGGTGGTGCACCGCGGCCGGATCCTCGGCGTCGCGCCCAAGTCCTACGTGCCGAACTACCGCGAGTTCTACGAGAAGCGTCAGATCGCCGCCGGCGACGACGAGCGCGGCGGCACCATCCGCGTCGGCGGGCAGTCCGTGCCCCTCGGCCCCGACCTGCTCTTCGCCGCCGAGGACGTGCCGGGGCTCGTGCTCCACGCCGAGGTGTGCGAGGACATGTGGGTGCCGGTGCCGCCGAGCGCCGAGGCCGCGCTGGCCGGTGCGACGGTGCTGCTCAACCTCTCCGGCAGCCCCATCACCGTCGGCCGTGCCGAGGACCGCAAGCTGCTCTGCCGCTCGGCGTCCTCGCGCTGCCTGGCCGCCTACGTCTACGCGGCGGCCGGTCTGGGCGAGTCCAGCACCGACCTGTCCTGGGACGGGCAGACGATGATCTACGAGAACGGCGTCCTGCTCGCCGAGACCGAGCGGTTCCCGCAGGACGACCAGTACTCGGTGGCCGACGTCGACCTCGACCTGCTCCGCCAGGAGCGCCTGCGGATGGGCACCTTCGACGACAACCGCCGCACCCACGCCGCCCGCACCGCCGGCTTCCGTGAGGTCTCCTTCCGGCTCGAGGCGCCCACCGGGGACCTCGGCCTGCGCCGCCGCCTCGAGCGGTACCCCTTCGTGCCGTCCGACTCCGAGCGCCTGGCCCAGGACTGCTACGAGGCGTACAACATCCAGGTCAGCGCGCTGCAGCAGCGACTGGGCGCGATCGGGAACCCGAAGATCGTCATCGGCGTCTCCGGCGGCCTGGACTCCACCCACGCGCTGATCGTCGCCGCGCAGACCATGGACCGGGCCGGCCGCCCCCGCAGCGACATTTTGGCGTTCACCCTGCCCGGCTTCGCGACCAGCGACCACACCAAGGGCAACGCGCACAAGCTGATGCGCGCCCTGGGCGTCACCGCCGCCGAGCTCGACATCACGCCGACCGCACGGCTGATGCTCAAGGAGATGGAGCACCCGTTCTCGGCGGGCGAGCCGGTCTACGACGTCACCTTCGAGAACGTCCAGGCCGGTCTGCGTACCGACTACCTGTTCCGGCTGGCCAACCAGCGCGGCGGCATCGTGCTGGGCACCGGTGACCTCTCCGAGCTGGCGCTCGGCTGGAGCACGTACGGCGTCGGCGACCAGATGAGCCACTACAACGTGAACTCCGGCGTCCCCAAGACCCTCATGCAGCACCTGATCCGCTGGGTGATCGGCAGCGGGCAGTTCGACGAGGAGACCGGCCGCACGCTCACCGCCATCCTCGACACGGAGATCAGCCCCGAGCTGGTGCCCGGCGAGGAGATGCAGTCCACCGAGTCGAAGATCGGCCCCTACGCGCTGCACGACTTCACCCTCTTCCACGTGCTGCGCTACGGGTTCCGGCCGTCGAAGATCGCCTTCCTCGCCTGGCACGCCTGGCACGACGCCGAGGCCGGCGCCTGGCCGGCGAACTTCCCGGAGGCCAAGCGCGTCGCCTACGACCTCCAGGAGATCCGGGACTGGCTGGAGGTGTTCTGCCGCCGCTTCTTCGCCTTCGCGCAGTTCAAGCGGTCCGCGATGCCCAACGGCCCCAAGGTCTCGGCCGGCGGCTCGCTCTCCCCGCGCGGCGACTGGCGCGCCCCCTCCGACAGCTCGGCGGCGACCTGGCTGCGGGACCTGGCCCGCGTCGACGGCGCGCTGAAGAAGGACTGACGCCCACGCCCGGCACGCACCGCGGGCAGGCGTGACGGCGGTGGGCCGTGGCACCGGAATCCCCGGTGCCACGGCCC
>NZ_JBRIOU010000012.1:84861-85881 GCF_053474865.1 Streptomyces sp. CO7 | reverse complement strand
AAAAAAAGAAGCGTGAACTTCCGAAATCTACACGCGTAAGATCGTCGGCAGCGTCAGATGTGTATAAGAGACAGCAGCGGGGGAGGGCGCCGAGGGCCTGGACGAGGTAGGGCGCGAGCTCGTGCAGGGCGTCGAGCACCAGCACCGCGCCGCCCAGCACCAGGGGCGCCTGCAGACGGCGCACCGCCCCGGCCACGGTGACGGCCAGAGCCGCCGCGCCGAGCAGCAGCGGCCGCGTCCAGTGCGGATCCGCCCAGGCGGCGACCAGGCTGGGCAGCAGGGCCACGGCCAGACCAGGAGCGTAGGCCGACCAGGACGACACCGCCGCGTCGCGGCGACGCCGCACCCCGCCCAGCACCAGAACGGGCAGCGCCGCCGGCAGCGCGTACGCCTCCGGGGCGGACACCTCCCAGGCCGCCAGCCGCACCCATGCCGCGAGCACGAACAGGGCGGTCGCGACGTGCGCCACCGGGCGGCGGCCCGGGCGCAGCGCCGTCGCCCCGGCGATCACCCCGGCCAGTGCCAGCGCCAGGGCCAGCACCGGCGGGTCGAACACCGTGAACAGCAGCGCGAACCCTCCGACCACCGCCCCCGTGACCTCCACCGGGAGGGCCGCGGCACCCGCCCAGGGCCGGGAGGCGATCAGCGCCGCGGCCGCCGGCACGGTGAGCAGCAGCAGACCGGCCGTGGAGACCTTTCCGTCGCGCAGCACGCCGACCGCGACGACCAGCAGCGCGGCGTGGACCAGGGCGGCGGGCAGTCCGGCCGGGGCGAGCGCGCGACGCGCCCAGGAGGTCGCCGCGAACAGCGCGACCAGCACCGGCAGCACCACCAGGGGGGCGACCTTCGTCTCCCCCGACGACAGCGCCACCCCGCCCGAGGCGACCAGGGCCACCACCAGCGCGGCCCACGGACCGTCGACGGTCCGCCGGGCGGCCTCCAGGGCCCCCGCGACCATCAGCACCTGGACGGTCAGCCCGGCTCCGCGGGGCAGCTCGAACACCAGGGGCAGCGCGTACC
>NZ_JBRIOU010000012.1:74788-84761 GCF_053474865.1 Streptomyces sp. CO7 | reverse complement strand
CCACGGCGGACGCCCAGGCCGCCCCGCCGCGCAGCACCGCGGGCAGCGGGGTCCGCGTCACGGCGAGCAGCAGCAGCGCGCAGCCCAGGTGGCCGGGCACCGCCCACTCCCACGGCACCGCCCACCGGACCATGCCTCCCGCGGCGGCCACCGCGAGCAGGCCCGCGACCACCGCCGACGCCGTGGCGGCCGCCCCCTCCCGCAGCCGCCCGGCCACCGCGGCGGCGACCAGCGCGGCGAAGGCCAGCAGGAGACCGGCCACGGCCGCGGCGCCGGCGCCGTGGGCCGACAACGACAGCCACAGCGCGCAGGGCACGGCCAGGACGCCCTCCAGACAGGCCCCGACGCCCGCGGTCCAGCGCACCGACGGGCGCAACGGCGAGAGCGCGACCGCGGCGCCCAGGGCGGAGGTGGCCAGCAGCGCCGCGGCGAACAGCTCAAGGGTGCCGCCGCCCGCGCCCGAGGCCCACAGGGGCAGCGCGAGCTGCGCGACGGCGGCCGCGGCCGGCCACGGGCCGCGCAGCTCACGGAAGAGCCACCCGTACCCGGCCCACAGCGCCGCCAGCAGGGCGCAGGCCGTCGCCGCGTACGCCGCCACCGGCGCGTCCGGCAGGGCCACCCGGTACAGGGCGTACGCGTCGAGCACGGTCAGTGTCATGCCGAGCCCGGCCAGCGACTCCGCCGTCGCCCGCAGCCCGCGTCGCAGCAGCGGCACCGGCGCGGCCAGCACCACGGTGGTGAGGGCGCCCAGCACCAGGGCCCGGCCGCCGATGCCCAGCGAGCCCCACGCCACCACGGTGAACACCAGGGAGGCGATGCCGAGCAGCAGTCCGCCCAGCAGCAGGAGCAGGTTCTGCACGTCCGGGCCGGACGCCTCGCTCCGGGGCGTCCGCCCCTGGGCCGTGGCCTGGTCCCAGGGGCCGGGGGAGGGCGCCGGCGCGTTCGCCGCCCACAGCACGCCGACCAGCCAGGCGCGGCGGGCCAGCAGCTGTGCGCGCCGCGCGTCCAGGGACCGCAACTCGGCGTCGACGAGGCGCAGCTCCTCGGCCGGCGGCGGTGGTGGTGGTGTCGTCATACCGGCACCATCACGGCGAAGCGGCCCGGTGCACATGAGTGCGGATACTCAGAACCGGTACTCATCCGGTCCGTCGCCGACGGGGGAGGGGTGCCGTGGAGGAGGCGGAGGCGACAGGTACGGTTTTGTCGGACGCTTGTATTTTTCGAGCGCTGTCGTGTCAGGAAGGGAAACCCATGGACGTCGGACTCAAGCGTGAGCTCGAGCGGAAGGTGCGGGCCGGCGAGCGCCTGACCCGGGAGGACGGCATCGCGCTGTACGAGTCGGACGACCTGGCCTGGCTGGGCGCGCTGGCCCACGAGGCGCGCACCGCGCGTCACGGCGACGTGGCCTGGTTCGACGGCGAGGGGGCCGGCGGCGGCCTGGCCTTCGGCTTCGGCGGCCGGCGCGAGCGTGCCGCCGCCGTCGACGCGATGCTGCGGCTGCGCGAGGAGTGGGACGGCGGCGAGCAGGCCGCCGTCCCGACCGGGGACCGGTCCCTGTCCGGCCTCGAGGTCCTCAAGACCTACGCGGTGGCCCGGCTGCTGCTGGACAACGTGCCGCACCTGAAGGTGTTCCGCGAGACCTACGGCGACCGCACCGCCCAGCTGGCGCTGCAGCACGGCGCCGACGAGATCGACGGCCCGGCGGGCGACGAGGTCGTGGAGCTCGTGCAGGACGCCGGCTTCCGGCCCGTCCAGCACGACGGCGCCTACACGGTCGTCCGCGAGTTCGACGGACCCGACCCCGCGCGGCGCGACCAGCCGCAGGCGATGCGGCTCTGACCCGGTACGACGCGGGGGCGGTGAGGCCGGGCGCCCGGCCTCACCGCCCCCGCGTCGCGCAACCGTCGTCAGCCGATGGTCCACTTCTGGTTGGCGCCGCCGCCGCAGGTCCAGATCTGCAGGCGGGTGCCGTCGGCCGAGGAGTTGTCCTTGGCGTCCAGGCACTTGCCCGAGCCCGTGTTGGTCAGGTCACGGGCCGCGGTGTACGTCCACTTCTGGGCGTTGGTGCCGTTGCAGGTCCACAGCTGGACCACGGCGCCGTCGGCCGTGGAGCCGCCCGAGACGTCCAGGCACTTGCCGAGGGCGCGCACCGTGCCGTCACCCGGGAAGCTCCACTGCTGGGCCGCGTTCCCCGTGCAGTTGTGCAGCTGGATCGGCGTGCCGTCGGCGGTCCCGGCGCCCGCCACGTCCACGCACATGCCGCCGATGCCGCGGATGGGACCCGAGGTGGGCGTGGGCGTGGACCCGCCGTCCGAGGTGGAGACGCGGACGTAGTCGATCGTCATGGTCTGCGGGAAGCTGGTGGAACCGTCGGGGCTGCCCGGCCAGTTGCCGCCCACCGCCAGGTTGAGGATCAGGAAGAACGGGTGGTCGAAGACCCAACGGTCGCCGCCCAGGTCCGCCGGGGTCCGCGTCTGGTACGCGTTGCCGTCGACGTACCAGACGATCTTGTTGGGGCTCCAGTCGACGGCGAAGGTGTGGAAACCGTCGGCGAACGCCTGGCCGCCCGGCAGGGTGTAGCCCGCGCCGATGCCCTCGCCGCCGGAGTAGCCGGGACCGTGGATGGTGCCGTGCACGGTGCCCGGCTCGCGGCCGATGTTCTCCATGACGTCCAGCTCGCCGCTGTTGGGCCAGCCCGCGCTGCCCAGGTCGTTGCCGAGCATCCAGAACGCCGGCCAGATGCCCTGCCCGCGCGGGATCTTGATCCGGGCCTCGAACCGGCCGTACGCCTGGGTGAAGGTCCGGGCCGTGTTGAGCCGCGCCGACGTGTACTGGCAGCTGCCGTACCAGCACTGCAGCCCGGTGTCGGTGTTCTTGCGGGCCGTGATGACGAGGTTGCCGTTGCCGTCGAGCGCCGCGTTGTTCCGGCTGTTGGTGTAGTACTGCAGCTCGTTGTTGCCGTTGCCCGAACCGCCGGTCTCCACCGTCCACTTGGCGGGGTCGGGGGCGCTGCCCGCGGTGCCGTTGAACTCGTCCGCCCAGGTCTGCGCGGCGGCCGCCGCGGTGGCCCGGTCGGGCGCGGTCGCCGCCGCCGGCGGCGCGCCCGCGCCCTGCGCGACCAGCAGCGCGGCCGCGAGGACGGCGACGAGCAGCAGGGTGAGCGTGGTGACGGGCAGTCGTCTCGTCGATTGTGCAACTGTCATGGCGTGTACGTCCCTTGAGCGTGGGGGAGGGGGCCTGTGCGCACCGTACCGAGCGGGAGCGGCCGCCCCTGGGGAGGACGGAGGCGCTCCGCTTGCCCCAGATGGTATGGACCAAGTCGGGCGCGGCCAATGGTGCGTGCGACGCGGAACCGCCCGCGCGCCCAACATGGCCGGATCCGGTCCGGCGGACCCGGCGCGATCCGGTGCCGCTGTCCCCTGTTCCTGCGGCGGGCCGGTGCTTAGCCTCTGCGCATGACACGAGAACCGCTGCGCGAGGAGGAGCCGCCTGCCGGGCGGGAGGTGCCGGCCGGGGCCCCGGGCGCGCGGCGGGGGGCCGCCGCCATCGAGGGCGCGGCGGGCGAAGGCGCGGCGAAGGCCTCCACCGGCGCCCTGCTGCGCTATTCGGCCGGGTCGCTAGGGATGGGCGTCTGGATCACCGTGCCCGGCATGCTGCTGCTCTACTTCATGACCGACACCCTGGGCGTCAGCCCTGCCCTGGCAGGCGTCACGCTGTTGCTCCCCAAGATCGTCGACGCGGTGGCCCATCCCGCGCTCGGCACCTGGTCGGACCGTGAGGCGAGGCGTCACGGGCACCGCCGGCGGATGCTCACCGTGGGGCTGGCCCTGGCGTTCGTGTTCACCGCCCTGTTCACCGTGCCTTCCGCGCTCTCCGGCGTCGGCGCGGCGCTCTGGGTCGGCGTCACGTACACCGCGGGCAACCTGCTGTTCGCCTGCTTCCAGGTCCCCTACGTCACGACCCCCACCGAACTGCGCATCGGGTACCACGAGCGCACCCGTGTCTTCATGTTCCGGATGGCGGCGCTCACCGTCGGCCTGCTGGCCTGCGGCGTCGCCGCACCGGCTCTGGTCGCCTCCGGGGAACGCGAGGCGTACTCCCGCGCGGCGATGATGCTGGCCGCCTTCATGATCGTCACCGGCCTGGTCGCCGTGCGCGGGGTGCGCCGCCTCACCGAGGAGTGCGGCACCCGGCCGCCCTCCGGCGAGGGCCACTCCGTCCTCGCCGACGTCCGGGCGGCGCTGCGGGACCGGGACTTCCGTCCGCTCCTGCTCGCCTACCTCGTCACCGGCACCACCACCCACCTGTTCCTGGCGGCCGTGCCGTACTACACGGCGTACATCCTGGGGAACGAGAAGCTGACCTCCGTGCTGATGGGCGCCTTCCTCGGCCCGGCCGTCCTGGTCGGCCCGCTCTGGCAGGCACTGTCCCGCCGGCACGGCAAACAGCGCGCCCTGATGACCGCGCAGACCCTGTTCCTGGCCGGCTGCCTGGCCCTGTGGCCGGCCGGCGAGCTGGGCACAACGGCCACGGTCGCCGTGGCCGTGCTGCTGGGCGTCGCCTTCGCCGGTCTCCAGCTGCTCTCCTTCAGCATGCTGTCCGACGCCGTCGCCGCGGCCGAGGCGCGGGGCGACACCCGCGCGGGGGCCTACTCGGGCATCTGGACGGCCACCGACGCGACCGGAACGGCGCTGGGCCCCTACCTCTACGCCCTCGCGCTGGCGATCGGCGGCTTCGTGGCCACCACCGAGGGCACCGCCCCGCAGCCGCAGCGGGCGCTGGATCTGCTGCTCATCGGCTTCACGGCGCTTCCCGCCGCCCTGATGGCGCTGGCCCTCGTGTTCCAGCGCCGCTGCCGCCTCGACGAGCGGGGGAGGCCGGCGCCGGTCGTCCGAGCCGGAACGGAAGCCGTCTGATGGGGGTGATCTGATCAGGGCATGACATGCGGACGGCCGCGGGGGTCGGCGCAAACCCCGCGATCACGCGTCCGCGGGCACGGTCACACGGCGGGCGCCGAGCGGATCGCCGCGATGTCGAACTGCAGCCGCACCTTCTCGCTCACCATCGCGCCGCCCTCGGCCAGCCTGCTGTCGTAGGTCAGGCCCCAGTCCGAGCGGTTGATGGTGGTGGTCCCGTCGAAACCGGCCCGCTGGTAGCCGAACGGGTCGGTGACGTTGCCGATGTAGGTCAGCTCCAGCGTCACCGGCCGGGTGATCTCCTTGATGGTGAGGTCCCCGGACATCAGGAACACGTCCCCGCCGGCCGTCTCCACGGAGGTGCTGACGAACCGCATCGTGGGGTAGTGGGCGGAGTCGAGGAAGTCGCGCCCGATCAGGTGGGCGTCGCGCTGCTCCACGCCGGTGTCCACGCTGCCCGTGTTGATCACGATCTCGGCCTGCGAGCGGGTCGGCTTGGTGCCGTGGAAGAACAGACGGCTGCTGTACTCCCGGAAGCACCCCCGCACCGTCGTCACCATGGCGTGCCGCACGGAGAATCCGACCCGGCTGTGGGCGGGGTCGACGAACCACTCACCGGTCAGCGAGGCGAGATCGGGGTCGACGGGAGCCACCTGCGCGAAGGC
Organism: Streptomyces sp. CO7; assembly: GCF_053474865.1. Classification (NCBI taxonomy): domain Bacteria; kingdom Bacillati; phylum Actinomycetota; class Actinomycetes; order Kitasatosporales; family Streptomycetaceae; genus Streptomyces; species Streptomyces sp. CO7. The sequence goes on along the minus strand of NZ_JBRIOU010000012.1, from coordinate 79,180 downwards.
CGATCTCGCCTCGACGGCAGGATCCGTCACGGCGAGAGGCTCCGGTCGGCCAGGGGCCGCGGTTCGCTTGAACAGACTCACACTTCACCTGTTATTCGCTCGGGACTGCACGCACGACTGCGGGATCCTAATCCAGAGGCCCGCTTTTCTGCACCGTATGCAGGCGCGCGCAGAATCCCCACACATTCCGCACGGGCCCAACCGAATACCCGCTCCCGCCGGTCCCATGCGTACCGATGTCGATGCCTGGGAGTTCCGGGAAACCGGGCTGGTCAGAGCTGTGTACGGTAGTCGCTCCGCACTGCGGACGCGGCATGGGCGGCAGGTGAAACGGATCACGCGCCGGCGGATTTCCGCCATGCTCGCCCGTCGAGGGGAACCAGCCGATTACCGGCGGTTACCGAACTATCCGGGAGATGCTCCGGCAATTTCCCGAAGTGGTGACGGAAGCTCGATTCCCCAGCTTTGCGCCCGAATTGCGTCAGCCCGCCGCCCGGCCCAGCAGACTCAGCGCGTCGGCCGACGCCGAGCCGGGCTCGGCGGTGTGGGTGAGCAGGCGCCGGCCGTCGCCGTCCGGCAGGTGCAGCACCTCGTAGTGAAGTTCCAGGGGACCCACCTGCGGATGGTGGAACCGCTTGGTGCCGCTGGAGCACAGCCGGACGTCGTGCCGCGCCCACAGGGCCGCGAACTCCCGGCTGCGGATCGACAGCTCACCGACCAGCTCGGCGAGCGGGCGGTCGTCCGGACGGTGGGCGGCCGAGTACCGCAGCGAGGAGACGGCCAGCGCGGCCTCCTCGTGCCAGTCGCGGTACAGCTCGCGGGTGTGGGCGTCCAGGAACAGCATGCGCAGCAGGTTGGGACGGGCGTCGTGGTCGTCCGGCGCGGCGGGATCGAGATGTCCGGCGAGCAGGGCGTGGCCCAGCGCGTTCCACGCCAGCACGTCGTTGCGCCGGCCCAGCAACAGGGCGGGCACCGTGGGCATGGACGCCAGCAGACGGACCGCCCCGTGACCCGGGCTCTCCACCGGGTCGGGACGGCGGGCCGCCGGGACCGGCCGGACCAGCGCGAACAGGTGGGCCCGCTCGTCGTCGTCCAGGCGCAGCGCCCGAGCGAGCGCCTCGACCACGGAGTCCCCGGCGTTCACCGACTGCCCCTGCTCCAGCCGCGTGTAGTAGTTCACCGAAATCCCGGCCAGTTGGGCCAGCTCCTCCCGGCGCAGCCCCGGGACCCGTCGTGCGCCCCAGGTGGCCAGCCCCACCGACTCCGGGGTCACGGCGGCGCGTCGGGTCCGCAGGAAATGGCCGAGGCCGCCGGTGACCGTGTCGTGCTCTGTGGGGAGGCTCATGGCTCCAGTATCGGCGCGGGCCGAGCGATGTGCCTGCCCCTGTCAGTGGTACCAACGAGCGGGATCTGGCTGTGTCCTGGAAGCGGCCGCAGGCTCGGAGCCATGACCACCACCGACACCACCGAAGCCGAGAGGACCGCCGGGAACGCTCGAGCCGCCCGCGGCACGGACGCCCGGACCGCCGGCCCGCGGGGCCCGGAGCGAGCCCGCCCCGGCCTGCGGGACCGGCTCGCCCTCATCGTCCTGCTGACCGCGAGCTTCACGCTCGCCGTCGACTTCTCCATCCTCAACGTAGCCCTGCCCCGCATCGGCACCGACCTGGGGTTCGCCCTCGCCGACCTGCAGTGGATCGCCACCTCCTTCGCCCTGTGCGCCGCCGGGTTCACCCTGTTCTTCGGGCGCTGCGCCGACCTGTTCGGCCGTCGGCGGCAGTTCCTCGCCGGGATCGCCCTGCTGGGACTGGCCTCGCTCGTCGGCGGCCTCGCGGACACCCCCTGGCTGCTGCTCACCGCCCGTGTCGCCCAGGGTGTGGCGACCGCCGCCGTCACCCCCGCCGCGCTGTCACTGCTGACCACCTCGTTCCCGGAAGGACCGCTGCGCGAGCGGGCGCTCGGCCTCAACGGCGCGCTGATGGCGGCGGGTTTCACCACCGGCGCCGTCCTCGGCGGACTGCTGACCGACCTGATCAGCTGGCGCTGGGCCTTCTACGTCAACGTGGTCGTGGCCGTGGTGGTGCTGGCGGTCGGCCCGGCCGTGCTGCGGGAGGCACGGGCCGAGGAGCGCTCCCGGCTCGACCTGCCGGGGGCCGTCACGGTCACCCTCGCGCTGATCGCGCTCGTCCTCGGCCTCACCCGGGCGGGGGAGCGCTCCTGGACCGACCCCGGCTGCTGGGCCGCCCTCGCCGCCGCGGCCGTTCTGCTCGCCCTCTTCGTACGGATCGAGAGCCGGGTCGCCCGCCCGCTGCTGCCGCCGCGCCTGCTGACCCGCCGGTCCGTGGGCTGGGGCAACCTCGCCGGAATGCTGGCCTTCGCCACCGAGACGTCCCTGGTCTTCCTGCTGACCCTCTACCTCCAGGAGGTGCGCGGTTTCACCCCGCTCGAGGCCGGACTGACCTTCGCCGTCCTGGGGGCCGGCACGGTGGCCGGCGGCCTGGCGGGCCCGCGGGTCATCGCCCGGATCGGCGGACGGCGCACGGTGGTCGCCGGGTTCGCGCTGCAGGCCGCGGCGACGGCCCCGTTGCTCCTGCTCGGACACCTTCCCGGCTGGTTCGGCGTGCTGCTGGCGGCGACCTTCGTGGGCGGGGCGGCCAACCTGGTGACCATCGTCGGATTCATGGTGACGGCCACCTCCGGCCTCCCCGACGGCGAACAGGGCGTGGCGACCGGTCTGGCGACGATGAGCCAGCAGGTGGGCATCACCCTGGGCACTCCGGTGATGTCCACGGTGGTCACCCTGGCCGCCGCGGGACCGGCCGCGGGCGTGGAGCACGGAGTGACGGCGGCGATCGCGCTGAACGCGCTGCTGTGCGGGGCCGCCGCGCTGCTGTTCGGCTTCGCCCTGCCGCGGGCACGCGCCGTGCGGGAGCGGGGGAGCTGCGACCTGGAGCCGTCGACGCGCTGACCGACCGCCACCCACCGCCCCCGGCCGAGCCACCGCCGGGGGCGGCGTGTCGTTGGGCCGGACTCCCGCCACGACTCGTACCGATCCGTCGTCGACCGAACAATCGAAGCCGGACCTTCCCGCGGAAGACCGGACCACCTCAGGGACGCCCGACACCGGACGCCCGACACCCGAAGTACGACGCCGACGCCCGACGTACGACGCCCGACATACGACTACGACGCACCGCGCACGAGGGACACGAGGCGCGACGCCCGGAGCGCCACGCACGAGGAACGAGGCTGGACGCACAACTCACGAAGACGCCCGACGCACGACTCGAGATACCGACGCCCGAGGCACGACCCGACCGACGTCCGACGCACGACCCGAGTGAGGAACCCGATGTCCGCACCCTCCGACGAGGCCCCCGGGGCGACACCCCCGGCCCGCCGTCGGCGGGAGCCTTGCGCCGCAGGCTCACCGTCCTCGTGCTGGGACTGACGGTCCTGGTCGTCGCCATCCTCGTGGCCTTCGCCCTGCCCGCAGCCAACGGCGGGCCGCGCGAGATCCCGATCGGCGTCGCGGGACCCGCGCCGGCCGCGGAGCGGCTGGAGAGGGCGAGCGCCGGCACGCAGTGGGAGGTCACCCGTTTCGCCGGCGTCGAGGAGCTGACCGCCGCGGTCGAGCACCGGGAGATCGTCGGCGGCATCGCCGTCACCTCCACGGGCGTGACGCTCTACCTGGCGAGTGCGGCCGGTCCGCAGGCCGCGGCGGCACTGACCGGCCTGGCCACGGGGGCGGCCGGGCGGCAGCACGCCGAGCTCACCGTCAAGGACCTGGCGCCCTTTCCGGAGGACGACCCGCGCGGGGCCGGATTCTCCGCCGCCGCGCTGCCCATGGTGTTCGGCGGCATCATCCCGGCCGCCGCCCTCGCCCGGCTCTTCCCCGGCCGGCCACGTCACCGCCTGGCTGGTGGGGCGCTGTTCTCCCTCACGGCGGGCTTCGCGGTGACCGCGGTGCTCCAGTACGGCATCGGCTCGCTGACCGGCCACTACGGGATGACCGCGCTGGGCCTCGCGCTGGGCATCGCGGCCCTGGCCTTCACGCTCCTGGGACTGGAGGCGGTCTTCGGGCTGCCCGGGTTCATCGCCGGCGCGGCACTGATGATGCTGCTCGCCAACCCGCTCTCCGGCCTCGTCACCGGGCCGCACTGGCTCCCGGGCGGCTGGGCCGACCTCGGACAGCTCCTGCCGCCCGGCGCCTCCGGCAGCCTGCTGCGCGCCAACGCCTACTTCCACGGCATCGGCGCCCTGGGCCCGGCGCTCGTCCTCGCCGGCTGGGCCCTGCTCGGCGTCACCCTCCTGCTCACCGGCGGCCGGATCCGCGACGGCCGCGCTCGGCGGGCGCGACGGGAAGCCGCCTGAACCGCTGCCGTCGCCCCCGGC
>NZ_JBRIOU010000012.1:72516-74688 GCF_053474865.1 Streptomyces sp. CO7 | reverse complement strand
GGCCGTCGCCCCCGGCTGCCCCGGCCGCCCCGGCCCCGGCGGACCCAACGGCTGTCGCGGCGATCCTCAGGCGTGCGAGAGGCCGAAGGAGACCAGGAACCCGCACACCGTCACCAGGCCGATGGCGAGGTGCGCGTCCTCGAAGGCCTCCGGAATCATCGTGTCCGCGACCATCGCGAGGATCGCCCCGGCGGCCAGCGCCGTCACCGCCGCGATCACCGAAGGGGAGAACTCGCCCACCACCGTGTAACCGAGCACCGCCGACACCGTGCTGGCCGCCGCGATCGCGCCCCACACGCCGAACACGAACCCCTTGCTCCGGCCGGCCTTGCGCATGCCCGCCGAACTCGACAGCCCCTCCGGCACGTTGCTGATGAACACCGCGACCACCGTGACCAGGCTGACCGCGCCGCCGTCCAGCAGGCTGACGCCGATCACCGCGGACTCCGGCACCCCGTCCAGCAGCGCGCCCAGCGCCAACGCGGTGCCGGAGCCGCCCTGCTCGTCCTCGGAGGGCTGCCGGTGCGCCGCGTGACGACCCGACCGCTTCCGGTGCCGCGCTCCCCGGCGGGCCAGCCAGACGTTGCCCAGGGTGTACGCCACCGCGCCGATCAGCGTCCCGAGGGCCGCGGGAGCCAGCCCCGCCTGGTCGTACGCCTCGCCCACCAGCTCGAAGGAGACCGCGGAGAGCAGCACGCCGGCGCCGAAGGCCATCACCGTGGCGATCACCTTCGCCGGCACCCGCACCCCGAAGCCGACCACCGCCCCCAGCAGCAGCGCCGATCCGGCCACGAACCCCCAGAGCCCCGCCTGTACCACTTCAGCCATACGGCACCTCCTACCCGGGGGCCCGCGGACGAGCCCGCCCGGCCGACGGCTTTCACGCGCCCGGTGGAGTCACCGTGCGCACGGTCACGGACCCGCGTCCGCCTCCCCGAACCCGATCAGGGCGCCCCGGGCGTCGAACCGTGCGGTGCGGGCCCAGGCGAGCTCCCAGCGGTTGCCCTCCGGGTCCGCGACGTAGGCGGAGCGGCCGCCCCACGCCCGGTCCGCCGGCTCCGCGACCGGCAGCGCCCCGGCGTCCAGGGCGGCGCGGAACGCGGTGTCCACGTCCTCGCGGCGGTCCAGGTTGCAGGCGAGCGTCACGCCCGACCAGCCCGGCGCCGGGGGCGGCACGCCGGGGGCCGCCTCGGCGGCCAGGTCGTCGAGCGGGTACAGGGCGAGCAGCACGCCGCCCAGCAGGAAGCCCGACCAGGCGTCGTCGCTCCCGGGCGCCTCCTCCCAGCCGAGGGCGCGGTAGAAACGCCGGAGCGCCGGCAGGTCGCGGGCGCCGAGGGTCAGCACGGACAGACGCGCGGGAAGTCGGGACACGGCGGGAGGCTAACGCACGGGGGAAGGGCTCGGCACCCGGCCCCGCGTCACCGTCACCTGACCATGCCTCACCGTCACCTGGGCCGCGTCACCGTGGCCCGGCCCCGCGTCACCGGGACCTGGCACCGCGTCACTCGCCGCCCGGCTCCGTGTCACCCGTGTCGGTGACCCCGCCGCGTGGTGCGGCGCGCGCACTGGGCCGAACGGAGCAAGGTGACAGCGTGATCCGAACCCGGCAGCTGGCCCTCGCACTCCTCGCCCCCTTCCTGGTCACCGGCTGCGTCGCCGTGACGCCGAACGCGGCCCGCCCGCCGCGGGACGCCGCCACCGCCGCCGTCAGCCGGCCGGCGGTCGAGCAGACCACGCCACGTCGGGACGGGGGCGAGCTGGTCGAGAGCGGCGAGCGCAAGCGCCGTGCGAAGAAGGACCAGGAGAAGGCAGGCGGACGGAGCCGCGCCGGCGAGGGGACGCGGGTGCGGACGCAGGGGCGGGGCGAACCCGACGCCGGGCGGCCCCGGGCCCAGAACCCGTCCGGTACCGAGATCCGGTCCGGGGCGCCGGGAGCGCGGCGGCACGCCCACGGGCGGCCTCGGGCGAGGGCGGAGCAGCCGCGGGCCAGGGTGCGTCCCGCACCGCCCCGGCCCCGGCGGCACGGCGGCCACGGGGCCGGCGGCCGGGGCGGTTTCCGGATGGGCGAGTGGTGTCGGCAGGCCCGCGGGGTGGCCTCCTCGGACGTCGTGTCCCTCTGCCACCGGGCGTACGGGCGCTGACACCCGTCCGCGCATCGGCGGGGTGCGGGAG
>NZ_JBRIOU010000012.1:65783-72416 GCF_053474865.1 Streptomyces sp. CO7 | reverse complement strand
ACCGCGGGCCGCCACCGTGCCAGGCAGGGCGGCCCGCGGTGCCGCGCGGCGTCCGTCAGACGCGCGGGCGCTCCAGGGTGAGCAGCAGGCCCTCGACCGCGCCGGGACCTATGCGGCCCTTCACGTCGGCCGACGTGATCGTCTTCAGGCGCCAGCCCTCCTCGGCGTGCTTGTTGAGGGTCTTCTCGAGCTTGTCGCCGTCCAGCGCGTCGCCGATCAGCGACTCGCGGAAGGTGACGACCTTGTACTCGTACACGGTGGGCGTGCTCATGCGGTGATGCCTCCGGGTGGCGGAGTCGGCGTGGGCCGACATGATCGATCCGACAGGGGCACAGCCAACCACCTCCCGCCCGGCGGCGCGACGCCCTTGCGCCCCTCCCTCCGCGGGGACGGCGAAGGGGCCGGCCCGCCCGACGGCGTGACCGGCCCCTTCGGCCGAGCTGGGGAGGCGGTTCAGCGGCCGGCGTTCTCGCGCCCGGCCTCGTTCCCCGCCCTGGCCGCCTTCGCGGCCTTCTCGGCGTGCAGCTGCTTGACGCGCTCCTGCTCCTTGCGGACGTCCGCCTGGAGGGCCTGTTCCTTCTCCAGCCACTCGGGGCGCTCGTCGCGCAGCGCGTTGATCTGCTCCGTGGTCAGCGCCTCGGTGATGCCGGCGCGGGCCAGGCCTGAGGCGGAGACGCCCAGCCGCGCCGCCACGACCTGACGGGGGTGCGGGCCGTTGCGCCGCAGCTCCCGCAGCCACTCGGGCGGGTCGGTCTGGAGCTGGTTCAGCTCGGCGCGCGAGACGACGCCCTCCCGGAACTCGGCGGGCGTGGCCTCGAGGTACACACCCAGCTTCTTCGCCGCGGTGGCGGGCTTCATCGTCTGGGTGTTCTGGTGCGACTTCATACCGCCAAGCGTAACGACCGCGCGGAGCGCCTCCGACCACGCCGGGTAGCCTGGGCCGGGTGACAGACTCCGCCGCATCCCCCGTCTTCCGGCTCGCCTACGTACCGGGAGCCACGCCCGCCAAGTGGGTGCGGATCTGGAACGAGCGCTTCCCGGGCACCCCGCTCGAACTGACGGCGGTGGAGGCCCACGAGGCCCAGGAGCTGCTGCGCACCGGCGGCGCGGACGCCGGACTGGTCCGCCTGCCCGTCGACCGCGACGTCTTCAGCGCCATCCCGCTCTACACCGAGACGACGGTGGCCGTGGTTCCCAAGGACCACCTGATCACCGCCGCGGAGGAGATCTCCGTCGAGGACCTCGCCGAGGAGGTCGTCCTGCACCCGCTGGACGACGTGCTCGGCTGGGAGCGGCTGCCCGGCGAGGAGGCCTTCGAGAGGCCGGCCACCACCGGGGACGCCGTCGAGCTGGTCGCGGCGAACATCGGTGTGCTGGTGGTGCCGCAGTCCCTCGCCCGCTTCCACCACCGGCGGGACCTCACCTACCGGACCGTCGTCGACGCGCCGCAGTCGGAGGTGGCGCTGGCCTGGCCGCAGGACGCCACCACGGACGCGGTGGACGACTTCATCGGCGTGGTGCGGGGGCGCACCGCCAACAGCACCCGGGGGCGGCGCGCCGCCGAGCCCGAGCGGAAGCAGGAGCCCACCCGCGCCACCCGTGGCACCGCGCAGGGCGGCCGGCAGAAGCCGCAGGGCGGCGGCGGCCGGGGCGGCCGCTCCTCCACGGCCGGCGGCAAGGGCGGCGCCCCGCGCCGCGGCGGCGGCAGGCCCAAGCGGCGGGGCTGACCCCACCGGACGCCCGCGCCTGAGACCCGGGCCCGGGCCCGCCCGTGCGGCGCGGCGTCGCCCCATGCTGTGTGCGGGACGCGGCTCAGGGCGCAGGCGATCGCGTGGCTCAGGGCGCAGGCGATCGCGTGGCTCAGGGAGAGGCCACCGCGCGGCCCACCGACTCCACCAGCGGCAGCAGGCGGTACGGCACACGCTCGCGCAGCGCCACCTCCGTGCGGGTGCGGACCACCCCCGGGAGGCTGATCAGCTTCTGGATCACGTCCTCCAGGTGGCCGTTGTCCCGCGCCACCACCCGGGTGAGCAGGTCCCCGCCGCCCGTGATGGAGAAGGCCTCGACGATCTCCGGGACCGCCGCCAGCTCGTCGCCCACCTCGTCCAGGTGCCCCTGGGTCACCTCGATGTGGACGAACGCGAGCACCGGGTGCCCCAGTGCCCCGGGCGACAGCGCGGGTCCGGTCCCCGTGATCACCCCCCGGCGCTCCAGCTGGTCCAGCCGGGCCTGCAGGGTGCCCCGGGCCACCCCGAGGATGCGTGCGTACTCACGCGCGCTGGTGCGCGGCTGCTCCAGCAGCAGCCGAAGGATGCGGGTGTCGAGCTCGTCCACGGACATGGCCGCCGACTGTAGCAACGGGCCGGTCGCCCGCCTTTGCGCCGGGGCGCCCGAAAGGTGGTCCGATGGCCCTCTCCCGGCCGATGCATGCTCGGGAATGCTGTGCCAATGGCCCAGTGTTCTCGTGGTCGTTTGAGCCATCGGCGTCCGTCATGGTCAAATGGTCGGGTCAATGGCGCTGCGGATCCCCGCGGCGTCTTTTTTGTGCCGCTTTTCATGGCGCCGGTTCGGCCGGGCACCGCCGGGACGGCGTCGAGGAGGGTGAGACCTTGGTCCTGACACAGAGGAAGCCGTGGACGCGGGCGTTCGTGCCGCCGGCCGGCCCCGGGCTGGTCCGGCTGCGCTTCGCCTCGCGAGGCGTGCTCGGCATCGCCGCGGCCGTGACGGCGTGCGGGCTGATCGGCCAGGACATCGCCGGCCTGGCGACCGGCGGCCTCGCCGCCCTGCTGGTCCTGTTCACCGTCACCGACCCGACGGTGCGCGGTCAGGCCGTCACGGTCGCCCTGCAGCCGCTGGTGGGCCTGCCCGTGCTGGCGGCCGCCGCGCTGCTGCACGGGCGCCCGGTGGCAGGCGGCCTGGTCTTCGTGGCGATCGGCGGCCTCGGCGTGTACGCGCGCCGCTGGGGGCCGCGCGGTCACACCCTGGGCGCCTTCGCCTTCATGTGCTTCTTCGTGGCCCAGTTCGGCCGCGTCACGCCCGCCACACTGCCGTCCCTCTGTGTCGCCGTCCTGGTGTCCGTCGCCGTGGCGGCCGTGGTCCGCTTCGGGCTGTGGTGTTACGAGCGCCGTCTCGCGCAGCCCGTCCCGCCGGCGCCGCCCGCCGGAGGCGCCGGGCTGCGCCGCCTCACCACCCGGCAGGCCCTCCAGGTGACCGCCGGCTGCCTCTTCTCGCTCCCGGTCGGCCACCTGCTGTCGCACGAGCGGTGGTACTGGGCCGTCGGCGCGACCTGGTGGATCTTCGTCAACGTGACCTCCCGCGGCGAGACCGCCGTGCGCGGCTTCCGCCGGGTTCTGGGCACCTGCCTCGGCGCGCTCCTCGGCCTCGTCCTCACCCTGCCGCTGCACGGCGCGCCCGTCCCCTCGGCGGTCGTCGCGGCCGTCGCCGTCTTCGGGATCTTCTACACGGCGCAGACCTCCTACACGTGGATGATGCTGTCGGTCACGGTCCTCGCCCAGGCCCTCTACGGGCTGGCCGGGCTGCTCGACGGCCACCTGCTGGCGCTGCGGGTGGCCGAGACGCTGGCCGGCGCGGCCGGCGCCTGGCTGGCCGTGCTGCTGGTGCTGCCGGTCACCACCCACGCGTTCAACGACGCCTGGATCCGGCGCGCCGTGCGGTGCGTGCACGCCTGCACCACCGAGGCCGCGGCCCGGCTGGCCGGCGACCCCGACGCGGACCCGGCGCCCCGGGTGGCCGAGCTCGAGGGACTCCTGGGGCAGGTGCGCAAGACCGTCGCGCCGCTGGTGCACCCCCTGTACCTGGGCCGGGAGCGCCGGGAGCGTGCCCGGCAGGTGCTGGTGCTGCTCGACGAGTGCGCCCGTGAGGTCCGCGCGCTGGTGTCCGTGGCCGCCGACCCGGAGGCATCGCACGACGCCCGGCTGGCCGCCGCGTGCTGGCGGGTGGAGGCGGCCGTCGAGGCACTCACCGGGCCTGCCGCCGGACGGTCCGTGGAGACCGGTCGGCGGGAACCGGTCACCGAAGGGGCGCTGGCCCACCTGCACGGTGTCGAGCGGGCCCTGGTGGCCCTGGCCGAGCCGCTGCGGGCCTCCGCGCCCGCCGGGGCGTCCACGCCGGCCCGGGCCTGACCGGGCCCGGCGCGCCTCCCGCGCGGCTGTGGCGGGATCCTGTCACGCCCGGCGGGCACAACCGCCGCGCAGGTCCGGAACTGCCGCCCGCGTCCTGGCGGGGGGAGTCGCCGCTCCAGATCCGGCGTGCTGCCTGCCGCGGCCGCCGAGCAGAGCTGCCGCGTCGGGTTCGGAGCCGCCTGCCGCGTCCCGTCGCGCGGAGCAGCCGCGCCCGGCCGAGGGGCAGCCGCAACCCCGCCGTCGGGTCCCCGCGACACCTGCCGAAGTGTGCCGAATTTGGTCTAGGCCAATCGCGGCCGACTGCTACCGTCGCAGGGACCGGCACACCGGCGCACCGGCGGACAGCTGACCGCCCGGCACGCCGGCCCACCGGCACGGCAGACGGGCACGGCGGCGAGAGGGGACCAGCGGTGACGGACGGCGGCGTGGCGCGGGGGTCCAGGGCGTACATCGGGTCCTTCACCGCGGCCGGAGGTCCCGGACTGGTCACCGCCGACCGTGACCCGGGCACGGGGGCGCTCACCCTCGCCGGAGCCTTGGACGATCTCCCCGACCCGTCCTACCTGGCCCTGTCCGAGGACGGCGGAGTGCTCTACGCGGTGAGCGAGACCGCCCGGGGCGCCGTCGCCGCCTACCGCCTCACCGGGGACCTCCCCGTCCGCCTGGGCCCGCCGGTGCCGGTCGGTGGGAGCGGTCCCACCCACCTGAGCCTCTTCGCCGGTCAGGTGCTGACCGCCAACTACAGCTCCGGCAGCGTCTCCGCCCTGCGGACCCGGCCCGACGGCGGCCTGCGCAGGGCCCTCGCCGCCGTGCTGGCGCACACCGGATCCGGCCCCTCCAGCCTGCGCCAGCAGGGACCGCACGCCCATCAGGTGCAGCCCGACCCCACCGGCCGCTGGGCGGTCAGTGTCGACCTCGGCACCGACTCCGTCCGGGTCTGCGCGGTCGAGGAGGAGGGCCTGCGGGTGCACCGGGAGATCAAGATGCGCCCCGGGTCGGGGCCCCGGCACCTGGCCTTCCATCCGGACGGCGACCGCGCCTACGTGGTCAACGAACTGACCCCCACCGTCACCGTCTGCCGCTGGACGGCCGCGCGAGGGCTCCTGGAGCCGCTGTGCGAGCTGGGCGTGCTGGAGGGGGCGCCGGTGGGCGACGCGTATCCCTCGGGCGTCGTGGCGTCCGCCGACGGCCGTTTCGTGTGGACCGCCACCCGCGGGGCGGACCTGATCTCGGTGTTCGCCGTCGACGGGGAGACCCTGCGCCTGCGGGCCACCGTGCCCTGCGGCGGGCACTGGCCCCGCGCCCTCACCGCCGGCGGGCGCTTCCTCTACGCGGCCAACGAGCGCTCCGGCGACGTCACCTGGTTCGAGACCGACCTCGCCACCGGGGTGCCGGAGCGGCGCGGTGCGGTCGCGGTCCCGGCCGCCTCCTGCGTGGTCGTCGGCTGACAGCGCACCGCTGACGGCGCACGGCTGACGGCGCACCGCTGACGGCGCACGGCTGAGGGCGGCCGTCGTTCCGACTGCCACCGGTCTCCGCAGGACCGGCGGCTCAGCGGACGGGCATGCCCTGGGGCTGCTGGGGTGCGATGCCCAGGGCCGTCGTGTACTTGGCGAGAGCCAGCTTGCCGACGGCCGGGTAGGCGCCCAGCGGCTCGGCGGCCGGGCAGCCCGCCTCCTGCGCGGCTGCCTCCAGCAGCTCCGGCTGGACCTCGGGACCGATCAGGTACGGGGCGAGCGCGAGCTGCTGCGAACCCGCGTGGCGCAGCTGCTCGGTCACGGAGGCGAGGGAGCCCTCCTGGTCCAGCGCCGCCGCCATGACCGGGACGGCGAGCCGCGCGGCCAGCAGCATGCCGGTGATGCCGGCGGCCTGGACGGCCTCCTCGCCGCCCACGGTCGCCAGGATGATGCCGTCGGCGGCCGTGTGCACGGTGAACAGACGGGCGCGGTCGGCACGGGCGTGACCCGCCTCCGACAGCCGCACGTGCAGCGCCTCGGCCAGCAGCGGGTGCGGGCCCAGGACGTCGGTCAGGTCGGCGGCGACCCGGCTGTCCATGACCGCCTGGCGCACCTGGCGCAGCAGGGCGCTGTCCGGGCCGGCCAGCAGCGGCACCACGACGGCCACCGGACCGTCGGGCTCCTGCACGTCCGAGCCGGCGGCGCGCGCCAGTTCGTAGCGCGCGGTCCGCTCCTCGGCGGCGCGCGTCAGCACGGACTGCAGGGTGGGGAATTCCTCGTCGTCCCCGTCCAGATAACCGATGCGCCCGTCCAGGCCGGGCAGCTCGGAGCGCGCGATGCTCACGACCTCCTCGGCGAGGCTGCGGGTCGCGGTGCTGGGAGTGCCAGGCACCGCGAGCACCAGTGCGGGCGCGCCCTCAGGGGCAGCCAGGGGCTCGGGCCGGCGGTGCCGGCCGGGCTGGCGGGGACGCGGCATTCGTACAGGCAGGCCTGCGGGCCCAGTGGGGGAGCTCATGCTGCCGCATGCTAGTGGC
>NZ_JBRIOU010000012.1:52128-65683 GCF_053474865.1 Streptomyces sp. CO7 | reverse complement strand
GGGCTCCTCTGTTCGGGGAGGGGGCGGGTGAGCGGTATCCGTCCGCATTTGTCCGCCGGGTCGTGTGACAAGCGGAATGGTTTTGTTCACTCCGGGCGCGCACCGTGCGGACTCCGTGCCACCCGGTGACGGCCTCGCGAGCAGGGTCGGGGGCGAGGGCGCGGGAGTCCGGCGCCGCCTGACGCCGCATCATACGGAAGCCGCCGTCGCCGCCCGCCGGGGGAGTGGCCGCCCGCGCCGACGGGGCACAAGCTCCGCCGGATCTTCACCTTTGGCCCGGTAGGGGCCGGTCGCGGGGGGATTTGTCGACTTGTGGTCCCGTTTCCGGCAGTTGCCCGGAACCCACCGTCTCCCACGGCCGGCAGGTTCCGTCCGGGGTACGGCGGCCGCGGCCCTTCACGCACCGGTGACGTGCAGCAGGCGCCGGTCGTGGGGGAGGGCCAGGTCGTCGAGGGCGAGTCCCGCCGCCAGGCGGAAGGCGCCCAGCAGGGGGTCGCCCTCGGGAGTCACCCGGCGGGCGTGCGGGAGGGCCTTGGCCAGCTCCTCCTCCAGCGGAGCGAGCAGCGGCTCCCCGAGGCCCAGCAGACCACCCGTCACCGACACCGCGGCCTCGCCCCCGTCGGGGCAGACCGCGGCCGCCGCGGCGGCCATGTGCCGGGCGGCCTCCCGCAGGATCGCCTCCGCCGCCGCGTCCTCGCGCGCGCAGGCGGCCACCTCGGGCGCGAACGAGGCCAGCACCGCGGGCCGGTCGGTCCGCGGGTACAGGGCCTGCGGCCAGCCGTCCGCCGGACCGAGCAGGGCCTGCCCCCGCTCCAGAAGGGCGACGGACCCGCCGGGACGGCCGTCGTGGGCGCGGAGCGCGGCCTCCAGACCGGCCCGGCCGATCCACGCGCCGCCTCCGCAGTCGCCCAGCAGATGACCCCAGCCGTCCGCCCGCCGCCAGGCCGCCAGATCGGTGCCGGTGGCGGTCAGTCCCGTCCCGGCCGCCACCACGGCGCCCGGACGCGCGCCCAGCGCCCCCACGTACGCCGTCACCGCGTCCGAGGACAGCGCGACGCCCGCCCACGCTCCGTCGCTGCCGAAGCGTGCCGCCAGGGCGTCGGGCACTTCCGCCCGCCAGGCGTCGCCGAGCGAGGCGAAGCCCGCCGCGCCCACCGCCACCGCCTCCGGCGCCCGGACCCCGGCCTCGGCCAGCGCCGCTTCGGCGAGCGGCGCCAGCAACTCCAGCAGGTGGACCGGATCGAGCCCCCGCGGTCCCGTGCGCACCGGCTCCCGGCCCGCGCGCCGGATCACCGGACCACTGCGCGCAGTGCCCACGGCGACCCGCAGCCCGGAGCCGCCGGAGTCCACCGCCAGCAGCACCCGCTCCCGCGACCCGGCCGGGTCGACCATGGGACGGAGCACGTTCCCCTCCTCAGCCAGGACCGGCCGCACGGGCCACTGGCCCGGCCCGGTGCTTTCGACGAGGACGAAGACTAGCGTCGCCGGCCGTCCCGACGGGTGTGCTTCCGCAGGTACGGGCGATGTCGGTGAGGGCCAGTAGGGTGACGCGTTGTGGCACCAAGACCTCTACATGAACTCGTTGAAGCGGGCTGGGCGAAGGCCCTGGAACCCGTGGCCGGCCGCATCGCCGCGATGGGCGACTTCCTGCGGGCCGAGATCGCGGCCGGCCGGACGTATCTCCCTGCCGGAGCCAACGTCCTGCGGGCCTTCCAGCAGCCCTTCGACGACGTCCGCGTCCTGATAGTCGGTCAGGATCCCTACCCCACACCGGGGATGGCGATCGGGCTGAGCTTCGCGGTCTCGCCGGAGGTGCGCAACCTCCCCGGCAGTCTCGAGAACATCTTCCGGGAGATGCATTCCGACCTCGGACTGCCCCGTCCGTCCAACGGCGATCTGACGCCATGGACCCGGCAGGGCGTCCTGCTGCTCAACAGGGCGCTCACCACCGCCCCGCGCAAGCCGGGCGCACACCGCGGCCAGGGCTGGGAAGAGGTGACGGAGCAGGCGATCCGGGCGCTGGCCGCGCGCGGCAAGCCACTGGTGTCGGTCCTGTGGGGGCGCGACGCGCGCAATCTGCGGCCCTTGCTGGGTGACCTCCCGGCGATCGAGTCCGCCCATCCGTCACCGATGTCCGCAGATCGGGGCTTCTTCGGCTCACGTCCGTTCAGCAAGGTCAACGATCTGCTGCTCCGGCAGGGTGCCGAGCAGGTGGACTGGCGCCTGCCGTAGGCACGGCCTGCCGCAGCGCGGCTCCAGCCCTGACAGCCCGTCTGGTCACCTCCGGCCAGGCGGGCTCCGTTCTGTTCCAGGCCGTGAGCGCGCACGCACGGCCCGGCGACCTCGCGGCACCGCCCGCGCCGTGAACCCTCCGGCGTCGCCGCGCACTGGTCCGTCCGGACGCCCGCGGGTCGCCGAAAAGAGCGGAACCCGTTCCCGTCCGCCCGCGTGAGGCCCGTCCCTGCGTGATCCCGCGCTGCACTGTTCCCCGCGGGTGTCCTCGCAAAGTTCCCTGCGGGTGTCCCCGCGTCCCCGCGTCCGCACCGGTCGCCCTTCCCGCCGTCCGTCCTCACGAGAAGGGGCGCCTGCCGATGCCACAGGGCGCACACCGCCGGTCCGCCTCACGCATGCCCGGACCGTTCGAGCTGCTGACGCGCGTCGTGGCGGCGGCGGGGCTCGCCGTGGACGCGTACCTCCACGTCGACCTCGCGTCCACCTACGACGGCGGCTCGGCGACCGTCGGCCAAGGCACCCTCTTCCGGATCGAGGCCGTGCTGGCGGCGCTGGCCGCGCTGCTGGTGCTGTTCTTCCGCAGCCGACTCCTCCGCGTGTACGCCTTCCTGGTCGCGGCCGGCGGACTCGCGGCCGTGCTGGTTTACCGCTACGTCGACGTCGGGGCGTTCGGGCCGTTCCCGAACATGTACGAGCCGCTGTGGTACACGAAGAAGGTGGTCAGCGCGACCGCCCAGGCCGTGGCCACGGTGGCGACGGCCGTGCTCCTCGCCCTTCCCCGACGGCGCTGACCCCCGCAGAGACCACCACCACCTCACCTCCCCCAGGAGGTCCCGTGGAAAAGCTCTCCGGACCCGTCCGCGCCCTCGCGGTGGTCGCCATGGCGGCCGCCGCCCTCGGCGGCTGCTCGAACGGCGACTCGGGCACCCCCGCGCCCGACAAGGCGGAGCACGCCTCACCCACCCCCGCCACGGGTGGCGCGGCCCGCCTGACACTGCGCTCCGCAGGCGGTCTCGGCAAGATCCTCGCCGACGGCAAGGGCCACACCCTGTACCTCTTCCAGGCGGACACGTCGGCGAAGTCGACCTGCGACGGCACCTGCGCGGGCGTCTGGCCTCCGCTGACCACACAGGGCGCGCCGCAGGCCGGGCCGGGCGTCGACGCCTCGAAGCTGAGCACCACGACCCGTGACGACGGCAAGAAGCAGGTCGTCCACGACGGCCACCCGCTCTACTCCTACCAGGGCGATGACGCGGCCGGCGACACCAACGGCCAGGACCTCGACCCGTTCGGCGCGAAGTGGTTCGTCCTCGACGCCTCCGGCAGGGCGATCGAGAAGAATCGCACCGGCTGAACTCCGCACCACCTCCCCGCACCCCCGGGCGTACGGGCGCGCACCGCCGGCCCGGGGTGGTCGACCAGCGGCCGTGACCGGGTCAGCCGACGACCGCGGCGCGGACGCAGAGCACGTCCGGCAGGTGCGCGGCCAGCTGCCGCCAGCTCTCGCCCTCGTCCGCGGAGGCGTAGACCTCGCCGTTGCGGGTGCCGAAGTAGACGCCCGCCGGGTCGGCGTCGTCCGTGCACAGGGCGTCGCGGAGCACCACGCCGTAGTGGTCCTCGTCGGGCAGCCCCGCCGACAGCGGCTCCCAGCTGCCGCCGCCGTCGGAGGTGCGGAACACCCGCAGGCGGCGTCCGGCGGGAACCCGGTCGGAGTCGGCGTTGACCGGGAACAGGTAGGCCGTGTCGCCGCGGCGCGGATGCGCGGCCACGGCGAAACCGAAGGTGGTCGGCAGGTCGTCGCCGATGTCGCTCCAGGACCCGCCGCCGTCGTCGCTGCGGTAGACGCCCCAGTGGTTCTGCAGGTACAGCCGCTCGGGATCCGCGGCGTCCCGGGAGATCTTGTGGACGCACTGGCCGAACTCCGGGTCCGGATCCGGCAGGAAGACCGCCGAGACGCCGGAGTTGGACGGCGACCAGCTCGCCCCGCCGTCCGCGCTGCGGAAGACGCCCGCGGCGGACACCGCCACGGTGAGGGCGGCCGCGTCGCGGGCGTCGGTGAGGATGGTGTGCAGCCCCTCGCCGCCTCCGCCGGGCGCCCAGCGCGAGCGGGTGGGGTGCTCCCACAGGGGGCGCACCAGGGTGAAGCTCTCACCCCGGTCCTCCGAACGGAACAGCGCGGCGGGCTCGGTGCCGGCGTACACCACGCCGGGTTCGGCGGCGGACGGGTGCAACTGCCAGACGCGCTCCAGGGACGCGCCGGTGTCCTCCGGGAACCGCACGGCGGGGCTGGCCGGTTCGGTCCACGTACGGCCGAGGTCGTCCGAGTGGAAGACCGACGGACCCCAGTGCGAGCTGACGCCCCCGACCAGGATCCGGGGCGCGGGACCGCGGGTGTCCAGGGCCACCGAGTAGACCGCCTGCGCGTTGAAGTGCGGATCGGGATCGAACTCCCAGTCGCCGCCGGATCCGCGGCGGGCGAGGAACAGCCCCTTGTTCGTGCCTACGGCGAGCAGTACGTCGGCCATGCCGGCCACCTCTCAGGACGTCGTCGTCCGGACGGGAGCGATGCGGTCACGGCCAGTCTGCACGCAGCCACCGACAACGCCCCGTAGCGACGGCGCCACCGCAGGTAGGCGTCCTGCGGCGGCCTGCCGGACGCACCCCGCCGGATGCCCTCGCAGGGTGGACGGATGGACGGATCCGGCATCCGGGAGGAGCAGGAGGCGCTGCGCGCCGAGGCCCGGGGCGGGTACCAGGACCTCGCCCTGGGCGGGCCGCTGGAGCGGGTGGGGGTGCCCGCCGTCGTCGGGAGCGCCGCGCTGGGCGTGATGGTGCGCCGTGATCTGGACGTCGACGTGGCCTGCGAGCGTCTGGACGACGCCACGGCGACGGCCGTGGCCGAGACGGGCGCCCTGCTCGCGACGCACCCCCGCGTGCGCACGGTGACCTTCCGCGACGACCGCGGGGAGCGGAGCCGGGAGCCGGACCGCTACCCCGACGGCCTGGACCTCGGCGTGGAATGCCGCACGCCCACCGGCGCCCTCCGGAACCTCGCCCTGTGGTTCCTGGACGACCCCGAACGCCGGCCCTCGACCGCCCATCCGGCCACCCTGCTCCCGCGGTTGACCGACGGGAGCCGCAGGACCGTCCTGAAGATCAAACGGGCCTGGGCCGGCCACCCCGAGTACGGCACGTCCGTCTCCGGCATCGATGTCCACCGCGCGGTGCTCGACGACGGTGTCGGCGGTCCCGCCCAGTTCGAGGACTGGGGCCGACGCCGGGCGAACTCCCGGTACTGACGGCGCCGTTCTAGCCGCGGCGCATGCCCTCCATGCGCGCGATCTCGGTGGTCTGGGTGGCGATCACGTCGTCCGCCATCTCCTCGGCCCGGATGTTGTTGCCGCCGGCCTTCACGTCCCCGGCCATGGCGATCGCTCCCTCGTGGTGGGCGATCATCAGATCGAGGAAGACCCGGTCGAAGGCGGCGCCCTCGGCGGCCTGAAGTTCCTTCATCTGCCGGGCAGTCGCCATCCCCCGCATCTGCGCGTGCGCGTGACCCGCGGTGTCTCTCTCGGCGCCGTGCTCGTCCAGCCAGCCTTCCATCATGTCGATCTCCGCGCCCTGCACGTCGGCGATGCGCGAGGCCAGGCCCTTCAGCTCCTTCGACTTCGCCCGGTCCGGAGCGAGGCGAGCCATCTTCAGGGCCTGCTCGTGATGCTCGATCATCATCTGCACGTAGGCGATGTCCGCCGCGTTGGGGGAGTCGTCCTCGCGGCGGTGCCCGGCCGCGTCCTCGGGGGACAACGTCTTGTTGGCCTCCCCGGGCCTGCCCGGGGCGAGGACCGAAGACCCCTTCGCCGTACCGGAACCGGAGCCGGAACCGGAGTCGCAGCCGCCGAGGGCGAGGACGGCCAGCGCCAGTGAGGCGGTGACGAGCGAAGCTCGTGAAGCGCGGCGAACGAGCACGGCGACCTCCCGGGGGAAGAGCGATTGACGGTTCATCGTGTCTGCCGACGACTGTCCTAACACGGTTTCCGCGGCGCGTGATCAAAAAATCTTATGCCAATCACATTGCGCTCTATTGATCTGTGCATGATGCAGACGATACTCAGGGGGGTCCGTGCCCGCTCAGTTGCGCGCACGGGTCGATGAGGGAGGACGAAGTGCTCAGACGAAACCCCCGAACGCACGGCGCACGGCTGGGGATCGCGGCCACCGCCGCCGGTCTGTTGGCCGCTCTGCTCACGGCCGCCCCCGCCGGGGCCGTACCCGGCCCGGGAGACATCCCGGAGAAGAAGATCTCCAGCAGTGTCCAGGCCGAGGTCGAGGCCGCCATCGAGAACGGCGAGATACCCGGCGTGGACGAGATCGTCCACAGCGACAACATCGAGCACGTCAGCAACACCCCGAAGGACCTGTTGCCCGGCACCAACTCGGACCTCGCCTTCCAGGGCGACTACGCGTTCTCCGGCAACTACGACGGCTTCAAGATCTTCAACATCAAGAACCCGAAGAGGCCGAAGGTCGTCGCCCAGGTGCTCTGCCCCGGATCGCAGAACGACATCTCGGTCTCGGGCGACCTGCTCTTCCTCTCCACCGACTCGTCGCGCAGCGACGACTCCTGCAACAGCACCACGCAGCCGGTGACGGAGAAGTCCTCCTGGGAGGGCATGAAGATCTTCGACATCAGCGACATCAGGAACCCGCAGTACGTGGCGTCCGTCGAGACCGCCTGCGGCTCGCACACCCACACGCTGGTGCCGGACGGCGACGACGTCTACGTGTACGTCTCCTCGTACTCGCCGAACGCCGCCTACCCCGACTGCCGGCCCCCGCACGACGGCATCTCGGTCATCAAGGTCCCGACCGACGCGCCCGAGACGGCGGCCGTCGTCAACTTCCCGGTGCTTTTCCCCGGTGAGGGCGAGCTCGGCGGCGGCAACCCCGGCTCCCCGGTGAACCCGGGCGTCTCGCGCACCACCGGCTGCCACGACATCACCGCCCTTCCGTCCCGGAAGATCGCGGCGGGCGCCTGCATGGGCGACGGCATCCTGCTGGACATCTCCCACCCGGAGAACCCGAAGGTCATCGAGCAGGTCCAGGACAACGTGAACTTCGCGTTCTGGCACTCCGCGACCTTCAACATGGACGCCGACAAGGTCGTCTTCACCGACGAGCTCGGCGGCGGCGGCATGGCCACCTGCAACGCGGAGATCGGCCCCGACCGCGGTGCCAACGGCATCTACGACCTGGTCGGGAAGGGCCGCAACCTGGAGCTGCGCTTCGCCGGCTACTACAAGATCCCGCGCCACCAGGCCGACACCGAGAACTGCGTCGCGCACAACGGCTCGATCGTCCCGGTCAAGGGCAAGGACATCATGGTCCAGTCCTGGTACCAGGGCGGCGTCTCGGTCTGGGACTTCACCGACTCCGCGCACCCGAAGGAGATCGCGTTCTTCGAGCGCGGCCCGCTGCCCAACGGCGGGGGCGGCGGCACCTGGTCGACGTACTGGTACAACGGCTACCTGTACTCCAACGACATGGCCAAGGGCTTCGACGTCCTGAAGCTCAACGACAGGCGCACCAACCAGGCCAACGGCGTGCACCTGAAGGGCCTCAACGCCCAGACCCAGCCGGAGTACTACAAGCGGTGACCGCGGACCGGACGGCCGGCCAGGCCGCCCGGACCTCATCCGGCACACCCGGTCCCGCCGTGCGGCCCTTCCGCACGGCGGGACCGTCGTTTCCGGGAACCTTCACGTGACACCCTCCGCTCCTTCGGGCCGAAGGCGTCGGCCTCGCCCCGTGGCGGCCGCGGCCCGGCCGGGAGAAGCCCTCGGCGAGGGCCCCGTTGACCGCGCGGCGGCCCGGCGACATCCTGGTAGGCCCGTCCGGGGCGACGCGGGGGAGCGCCTCGGACGGGACCGGCCCCGGCCGCGCCCTCTCGCGTCCTGCCGGACAGCCCCTAGGCGGAAGCCGTGACGCCCGCGAGGACTCCGCGCAGCGCGTCGGGCCGCCGGTCGACGGGGAGATGGTCGACGAAGCGCACCGCGCAGCCCAGCGCCGCGGCGCCGCCGTCGGCCCTGCGGTCGTCGCCCACCATCAGTGTCCGCGCGGCCTCCGCGTCCAGTGCGTCAAGGGCGATGCGGAAGAGCTCCGGCTCCGGCTTCTGCACCCCGTGTTCGAACGACAGGGTGTAGGCGTCGACGTAGGGGTCGAGCCCATGTGCGCGGAACACAGGGCGCAGATCCCAGCCGATGTTGCTGACCACACCCACGCGCAGGCCCCGGTCGCGCAGTTCCCGCAGGACCTCCAGGGTGTCCGGATAGGGCTGCCAGGCGTCGGGCGTCATGTGCCGGTCGTACAGCGCCTCGTGCAGCACCGGGTCCGGCAGGGCCACCCGGCGGGACAGGCCGGTGTAGACGCCGCGGTGCAGCTCCGGTGTACGGTCACGGATCCGCCAGGCGTCCGCCAGCTCGGCGGGCAGCTCCCGAGGGGCCGGGCCGCCGGGCAGTGCCCCCGCCTCCTCGAGTGCGCGGGCGGTACGGGCGATCTCGTCCTCCGCCATGGGCGTCCCGGCCTCGCGCAGCACGGCGCGCAGCCAGGTCTCGGCGGGCTCGACGCGCAGCAGCGTCCCGGAGAAGTCGAACAGCACGGTGGTCCAGGCGGTCATGGACGCGAGCGTAGTCCCGCACCGGGCCGGGCGGTGGGGCGCGAACCGGACTCCCGCAGCAGGGGCAGTCGTTCGTGCAGCACGAGCGCCGCGGCCACCACCAGGGCGCCCAGCAGCCAGCCGCCCACCACGTCCGACAGCCAGTGCACGCCCAGCCAGACCCGGGTGAGCCCCACACCGACGACGGAGACCGCCGCCGCGGTCACGGCCGCCCGCCACACCCCGCGCCCGACGCCCCGGCGGTGCAGCACCCACAGCAGCAGCCCGCAGCAGACCGTCGCCGTCATCGCGTGACCGGAGGGGAAGGCGGCGTAGTGGGCGTGGTCCACCGGGTCGGGCCACACCGGACGGGGCCGGGCGACGACGGCCTTGAGCACCTGCTGCGTGAGTGCGGCCACCAGGACGACGCCCAGCAGCCACAGCGCCGACCACCACTGGCCCCGTCGCCAGGCCAGCCAGACGGCGACCGCGAGGGTCAGCGCGCGCAGCGTGAGCGGGTCCCAGAACCAGTCGGTGAGCACCCGGAAGAGCGCCGTCACCCCGTCCTCCGCCACCGCCCAGCGGTGGGTGGTGCGGGCCACCTCCGCGTCCAGGGTGACCAGTGGCTGCCAGGAGGCGTCCACCAGGGCGAGCAGCGCCAGGGAGCACAACCCCAGCACGACGGCGGCCCGCAGGGCCGTGTCGTGGAGCCGCGACGGCGGTGCGGCAGGAGGTGCGGTGGGGGGCGGGGCATGCGGGGAGAAGCGCATGGGGCCGATACTGACCCCGCCCGCCTTCCTGAAACCACCCTTTCGCGCCCTCCTGTCCACGGTGACCCGCGAAGGCGACGGGCGGTTGCGCCGTCCGGCGGTCTAGCCGAGGTGCAGCACACCCAGCCCCGGGGCGAAGGCGATCAGCAGCGGGACCACCGGAACCATCGCGCCCGCCGCGGTCAGGCCCAGGCGGCGCACCGGACTCAGCCGGCGCGGCGGGGTGATCAGACGGTGCACGCGACGGGGGACGTCGTCCTGACCGGCGGAGGGTGTGGGGCCGAAGACGCCGCGGTCCTCGTTGAGGCCGACCAGGGCCAGCGCCACGGCCAGACGCCCGTGGCGGCGGGAGGCGGAGTCGTCGGCGGCCAGCTCCACCAGCCGGTGGATCTCGTCCCGGAACGCGGAGAACACCGGCACCCGGGGGAAGCCCTCGGCCAGGGCCGAGGAGCAGTGCAGCAACCAGTCGTGACGCGCCCGCGCGTGCCCCTGCTCGTGGGCGAGCACCGCGTCCAGCTCCCGCTCGCCCAGGCGGCGCAGGGCGGCCGTCGTGACCACCAGACGAGGCGTCGGACCGGGCAGCCACCAGGCGTCCGGACGGTCACCCTCCAGCACCACCAGCCCGTCGCCCGCCGCTGCCTCGCCGGGCAGCGCGGGAGCCCGCTCCAGCAGCGCCGCCCGCTCCCGGCGGAGGCGGGAGCGGGCCCGCACCACCTCGCGGGCCAGCATGGCCGCCGTCCACACGCCCCCGGCGGCCAGCGCCACCGCGGTCGCCGCGGCCCACGGGCCGCCGACCCCGCCGGGAACGTACACGTCGACGACGTCGCTGGGAGCCGGAGCGAAGACCCGGCCGCGGACCGCCTGCCAGGCCACCGCGGCGCTGAGCGTCATCGACAGCGCGAAGCACAGCAGCACGGCCGCCACCACACATTGCCAGACCCAGAGGGCCACCACGGGCTCCCGGTCCACATCGGCCCGCGCCAGAAGACGGGGAGCGACGACGGCGGTCAGCGCGCCGAGCAGCAACAGTGCCGCGGGGACCATCATGGAGGCAGCGTAGGATCCCCGACCGCGCCGTGGAACCGACCCGGGCCCCGAGTGACGCACGCCACGGCGCCCCGCACCCCGCGGACGGCCGCCGAGGCACGGGGGCTGTCACATCGTCAGGAGCATCGCCAGCATGGCGATCCCCATCCCCAGCCGGCACGCCCGGGCCAGCTCCGGCCGGTCCCCCCAGCGCACCGCTCCGCCCGTCCGCGCCGGCACCGGGGAGCCCGACGGCGCGACGCCCCCCGACGGGACGGCGGGCTCCGGCCGCATCACGGACTCGCTCGGGCCCGCGGGCAGCAGCCGGGCGCCGGTGACGAGGACGTACCCGGCGAAGTAGACCAGCAGAACACCCGTCAGCGCGGGCAGCCCCGTGACGCCGTGACCCGCGTGACCGGCCGGCGCCGCGGTCATCGCCAGCGCCATGTAGACCATGGCCAGCGAGCCCACCGCGTGGTGCAGGTGGTGCGCGCTGCTGCGGGCCGCCCACAGCGAGTGCAGCGCCGCCGCGGCGAAGACGGCCGCGTACACCGGCCACACCCAGCGCGGCGGATCCAGGGCAGCGGCCGGGACCGCCATCGCCGCCATGCCGAAGCCCATCACCGCCTCCCCGGCGGCCGCCCTGCGCTGCTCCGCCACGCCGCTGCCGGTCCGCAGGACGCAGTACGCGCCCGCCGCCGCGCACAGGGCCACCAGCAGCCATCCGGTCGTGACCGGTCCGTGCACTCCCGCCCCCTTGGTCGAGGTGCCGCCTCCCCGGCGGTCGGTCAGGGGATGCCCGTCCCGGACGGCGCGCATACGGGCGCAGGGGGGCGTACGGGGAGCATCGGGCCGGAGCGTGACGGATGCCGCCAGTCTTTTACTGGTGAAACACCTGTTAATGTCGGGAAGGAGACCGTTCCGTTCCGACGTCGTACGAGGAGGCCCCCCTTTGGGACGCCCGCCGCTGTTCCGGGTCCTGCGACCCGGCCGCCCGGCCGAGATCTGGTACAAGCACGCCGTCAGCGTGGTCGTGGCCACCGCGCCGCCCAACCTGCTGCTCGTCGCCCTGGGCCGGCTCGACCTCGCGATGTACACGATGGCCGGTTCCCTGTGCGCCCTCTACGCCCACAACCGCCCCTACGCCGCCCGGGCCCGGGCACTGGCGCTGGTGGTCGCCGGCATGGTCGCCGGCCTCGCGGTGGCGCTGACCGCGGCCTCCCTCACCTCCTCGGGCGTGCTGCTGGTCGCGGTGGGCGCCGTGCTGGCCGCGCTGCACAAGGTGCTCTGCGACGCGACCCGCATCGGGCCGCCGGGGAACGTGATCCTCACCTTCGTCTCCTCGGCGGCGCTGTTCGCCCCGCAGACCCTGGGCGAGGTCCCCGGCCACGTCGGACTCGCCCTCGCCGCCGGTGCGTTCTCCTGGCTGGTGGGCATGGCGCCGGGCGCCCTCCGTCCTCACGGGCCGGAACGCCGTGCCGTCGTCCAGGCGCTGGACGCGGTCGCCCGGTACGCGGAGGCGGCCGGGTACGGGGAGGCAGCCCGAGCCGGGAAGGCGGCCGAGGTCGCCGAGGCCCCGGGAGCGGCCGGGTCCGCGGAGGTCGCCGAGGCGCCGGGAGCCGTCGGGTCCGCCGCGTCCGCGCCGTCCCCCGGTCCGCACGGCGAGGCGGCCCGCGCGGACGCTGCCGGGGCGGTGCAGAACGCCTGGCAGAGTCTGCTGACGACCGGGCGGCGCTCCGCCTCCCGCCGCCCCCTCGGCGCCCTGCTCGTGCGCGCCGAGTCCGTCCTCGCGGCGCCCGCCCCCGGCGACGCGGCCGTGCTGCGGGAATGGGTGCGGCGGCTGCACGGCCTGGGCCGCGTCCCGGACACCTTCGGGCCCGGTCCGGACGCGGAGGGCGAGGAAGAACTGCTGGGCGTCGAGGTCGAGCGGGCCTTCGCCGCCCCGCCGCTGCGGCGGCGCCTGGCTCCGCTGCGCGCCGTGGCCCTGCGCACGCTGCTGGGCTGCGCCCTGGCCGGCTGGGCCTCGCTGGCGCTGGGCATCGGGCGGCCCTACTGGGCCCTGGTCACCGCCGCGGCCCTGTTCCAGACCACCCTCTCGCTGACCTGGGACCGCGGCGTCCAGCGGGTCGTCGGCAACCTGGCGGGCGTGGTCCTCTTCGTGCTCCTCGCTCCCGTCGCCCACCTCAGCCAGTGGACGCTCGTGCTGACCGGCCTCGCGCTCAACTTCGGCGCCGAGGCGCTCATCTCCCGCAACTACTGGCTCGGCAGCCTCTGTGTCACTCCGATGGCCCTGCTCATCACCGAGTACGCCCATTGGCAGGACACCCCCGCTCTGGTGGTCGACCGGGCGGTGGACACGCTCGTAGGGGCCCTGATCGGCCTGCTGGCCGCGGCGGTGGTCACCGACCGCCGGGCCGTCGACCGGGTGGCCGTCGCGCTGGAGCACGCCCGGGCGGCGCGGCACCGGGCCGAGGCGCTGCTCGCCGGTCCCGCGACCGGCCCCGGCGCCCTGGCCGGGGCCCGGCGGGAGCTGGCCGCGGCCCTGATCGGTCTGCGGGGCGCCACCCGGGCGGCGTCCGGCGAATGGTGGGCGCGGGCGCTGCCCACGCAGGACGTGACGTCGGAGGAGCGGGCGGGACACCGTACGCTCGCGGCGACGGTACGCCACCCGGGCCCCGGCACCACCGCGACGGCGGGGCCGCGGCACCGCCCGGGCACGACCACGGAGGACGCCACGTCATGACGGACAACGGGGACCGCGCCGGCACGGGAGCGGCGGGCGCGGCGGGGCCGGCGGACACGGTCGCCGCGGTGGTCCGGCAGTGGCGCGAGGTCCTCCCAGAGCTGGACACCGACCCGATGCAGTTGATCGGGA
>NZ_JBRIOU010000012.1:44233-52028 GCF_053474865.1 Streptomyces sp. CO7 | reverse complement strand
GTCCTGCCGCAGCAGTTGTCGTTCGAGGCGGACGTCCTGTCCGGACTGGCCGACCAGGAACGCGACCGGCTCGCGGCCCTGCTGGGCAAGCTCCTGGGTCAGCTGGAGGGAAGGATCCCGCCCATGCTGTGAGCCGGTCCGGCGGGACGGTCAGATGCCCGGCCGGTACCGCAGCGGATGATCCGCGGGGATCTCCACGAGGACGATCGGCAGGCCGTCCGGGTCGGCGATCCACATCTCGATCAGCCCCCAGGGCTCGCGCACCGGCTCCCGTACGATCTCCACGCCGCGCTCCGCCAGCTCCTCGCGCGCCGCCGCCGCGTCGGCGACCTGCAGCCACAGGCGGACCGGGCCGCCCGGGGTGACGGGCTCGGCGGGATCCCGCCGCCCCGACAGCTCCAGGAACCCGCCGCCGAGGAAGTACACCGTCCCCCGTTCCTCGCCGGCGCCGAACTCCCGGTACACCGCGAGGCCGAGCCGCTCGCCGTAGAACGTCCGGGAGGCCGCCGGATCGAGGGGGCGGACCAACGTCCTGCCGCTCAGTACATGCACCATGGACGGCAGCCTAGACACGGAGAGAAGATGCACCCGACCGACCACGCCGCCCTTCCGCTGGTCTTCCGCGACGCCACCGCCGAGGACGTCGACGCCCTGATCGGCCTGATCCAGTCCGCCTACCGGGGCGACTCCAGCCGGGCCGGCTGGACCACCGAGGCGGACATCCTCGACGGACAGCGCACCGACGCGGCGGCCGTGCGGGAGGTCGTCGACCACCCCTCGGACCGCATGCTGGTCGCCGAACGCGACGGTCTCCTGGTGGCCTGCTGCCAGCTGGAGCGCCGGGGGGACCACGCCTACTTCGGCATGTTCGCGGTACGGCCCGGCCTCCAGGGCGGGGGAGTGGGCCGGGCCGTCCTGGCCGAGGCCGAGCGTCACGTCCGCGAGAGCTGGGGCGCCACCGAGATGCACATGACGGTGATCACCGTGCGCGAGGAGCTGATCGCCTGGTACGAGCGCCGGGGGTACCGGCGCACGGGCAGGACCAGCCCGTTCCCCTACGGGGACGAACGGTTCGGTCTCCCGCGCCGCGACGACCTGGAGTTCGAGCTCCTGGTGAAGGAGCTCGCCGCTCCCGGCGTCAGCCCCGCTTGATCTCCGGACGGTCGGTGACCACCCCGTCGAGCCCGAAGGCGTGCGCGAGGCGCAGCTGCTCCGGGGTGTTGACCGTCCAGGCGAGCACGCGCAGATCGGCCTGCCGTGCCCGCTGCATCGTCTCCAGGGTGAGGCGGCGGATGTTGAGGGACATCGTGCGGGCACCGGCGCGGACCGCGCGTTCGACGACCTCCGCGTCGTAACGGCTCGCCACCAGGGCCGTCCGCACGCCCGGCACCAGGCGGGCGATCTCCTCGACCGCCTCGGCGTGGAAGGAGATCACCTCCACCCGCTCCACCAGGTCGCGCCGCAGCAGCACCTCGGCCAGCCGCTGCGCGGCCGCCACGTCCTTGATCTCGGCCTGGAGCGGCGCGGTGACCGCGTCCAGCACCTCCTCGAACACCGGGACGCGCTCGCCCGACCCGGCGTCCAGGGCCCGCAGCTCGTCCAGGGTCTGCTCGGCGATCGCGCCCGTGCCGTCGGTGGTGCGGTCCACCGTCGCGTCGTGCATCACCACCAGCGCGCCGTCCTTGCTCAGGTGCAGGTCCAGCTCGATCACGTCGAGACCGGCCTTCTCGGCCGCGACGAACGAGCGCAGCGTGTTCTCCGGCTCGACGCCCATGACGCCGCGGTGACCGATGACAAGGAAAGACAAGATCTTCTCGCTCCCGTGCGGGTGTGGCTCTTCTTGTTCTGCGTTCTCCGTCGTTCTCCGCCCCGAAGCCTAGGGGCCCCTGCCGCGCGGCGTGTTCCGACCCGGCCCGAAGTCACCCGGACGGCCGCTTGACAGGAAAATCGCCGCTCAAACGGGGCTGGCGCAAGAAGATCTCCCAAGATCTCCCCTTGCCGAAAAAGAAGATGGTGCATACGGTGAGTCCACCCGAGGTACTCCCGTGGAGGGCGAGACATGACGGAGGTTCTTGTGCAGGTGGGCACTCAGGGGCAGCAGCAGGGTCCCGGGACGCGGGTGGTCGACCACCCGGCGTGGCCCGCGCTCAAGGGCGCGGTGGAGCGCATCCGCCCCTGGCAGAGCAAGGACGGCTCCATCGACCTCGCCGTCGACGGCGCCCCGTCCCGTGACGAGGCCGAGCGGGCCGTGACCGAGGTGGCCGACGCGGTCACCGCGCTGGCGCCGCTCCTGCCGCACGACGCGGCCTACCACGAGGCGCTGGTCAAGGACCTGCGCCGGTGGGCCGAGGGCGGATTCGGCGTCCCGGACTTCCTGGACTCGCTGATGGCCTTCCAGCCGGCCGAGCGCCGCGAGGACGGCCTGCAGCACCTGGTCGTCTTCCCGATGTACACGCAGAACGGCAACCCGGACCGCAACATCGAGGCCGTCGTGCTGCGCATGGTGTGGCCCGACTGGCTGGCCGAGCTGGAGCGGACCCGCTACGACAACCCGCTCTTCTGCGCCATCACCTTCGAGGACTTCACCTCCGGCTACGACACCAACTCGGCCGTCCTCTTCCCGGAGACCGTCGCCGTCCGCGAGGCCCCCGAGCGCTTCACCTGGGGCGGCATCTTCTGCGACCGCGAGGCCGCGCGCTTCCGCCGGGTCACCGAGGCCGCCGTGGACATCCTCGGCCTGCGCCTGCCCGACGACGTCGCCGCGATGCTCGACGACCAGCAGCGCTGCCAGGACGCCTTCGTGCTCTGGGACCTGGTCCACGACCGCACGCACAGCCACGGCGACCTGCCGTTCGACCCCTTCATGATCAAGCAGCGCCAGCCGTTCTGGATGTACGGGCTGGAGGAGCTGCGCTGCGACCTCACCGCCTTCAAGGAGGCCGTGAAGCTCGAGGCCGAGGGCGTGCCGCAGGCCCGCGACGTGCAGATGGCGGTCCTCTTCGACCGCATGTTCCGCTTCCCGGTCACCGGCGAGCGCCACCGCAACTACGACGGCCTCGGCGGGCAGCTGCTCTTCGCCTACCTGCACAAGCACGACGTGGTCCGCTGGACCGACAACAAGCTGCACATCGACTGGCAGCGCGCCCCCGAGGTCACCAACCAGCTCTGCGCGGAGATCGAGACCCTGTACCGCGACGGCATCGACCGGCCCAAGCTGGTCCACTGGTTCGCGGGCTACGAGCTGGTCTCCACCTACCTCGCGCCGCACCCCGGCTCCCGCTGGGCCAAGGGCCCCGACGCCCTCGACCTGACGCAGCCGCCGCGCAAGCTGGTGGACGACGTGCTGCCGGACGAGTTTCCGCTGAGCATGTTCTACGAGGCCCTCGCCAAGAAGCTCAAGCAGGTGATCGCCTCGACCAAGGGCATCACCGCCGAGACGGGCGGCGAGCTGCCCGCCGCCGCGTAGGGCGGATCCGGGCCCGGCCCGCAAGCGGCCGGACGAGTCAGCGACACGCCTGGGAGGCGAGAGCGATGGGGAACGGAAACGGAGCGCTCGAGGGGGCGGTCGTCGCGGTGGCCGGCGCGGGCGGCGCGGCCGGCAGGGCGACGCTGCTGCGCCTGGCCGAGGCCGGCGCGGTGGTCGTCGCCTCGGACAACGACCCGGTGCGCCTGGCGGAGGCCGTCGACGCGGCCCGCTACGCGCACGGCGGGGCCACGGTCACCGGCGAACCGGTCGACCTGATGGACCTCGGCGCGGCGCGCGCCTGGGCGGCTGAGACCGAGAAGGAGTACGGCCGCATCGACGGCCTGGTGCACCTGGTCGGCGGCTGGCGGGGCAGCGCCTCCTTCGCGCAGACCGACATGGCCGACTGGGAGCTGCTGGAGAAACTGCTGGTCCGCACGGTCCAGCACACCTCCCTGGCCTTCCACGACGCCCTGGTGCGCAGCGACCGCGGCCGGTTCGTGCTGATCAGCGCCGCCGGGGCGGCGAGGCCCACCGCGGGCAACGCCGCCTACGGCGCGGCCAAGGCCGCCGCCGAGGCCTGGACGCTGGCTCTCGCCGACGCCTTCCGCAAGGAGGGGGGCGAGGAGGGTCCGGCGGCCGCGGCTGCCATCCTGGTGGTGAAGGCACTGGTGCACGACGCCATGCGCGCCGAGCGCCCCCACGCGAAGTTCGCGGGCTTCACCGACGTCAAGGACCTGGCCGAGGCCGTCACCGGCGTCTGGGACAAGCCCGCCAGTGAAGTGAACGGAAACCGTCTGTGGCTGACCGAGAAGCCGTGAACCCTCCGAAGACCGACGCGCGCCGGCGTCACGACCCGTCGGTCCGCGGCTTCGCCAGCGACAACTACGCGGGGGTCCACCCCGAGGTGCTCGCCGCCCTGGCCGTGGCCAACGGCGGGCACCAGGTCGCCTACGGCGAGGACGTGTACACGGAGCACCTCCAGCAGGTCGTGCGCGGCCACTTCGGCGCCACCGCCGAGGCCTACCCGGTCTTCAACGGCACCGGCGCCAACGTGGTGGCGCTGCAGTCCGTCACCGACCGCTGGGGCGCGGTGATCTGTGCGGAGAGCGCGCACATCAACACCGACGAGGGCGGCGCGCCGGAGCAGGTCGCCGGCATCAAGCTGCTCACCGTGCCGACCCCCGACGGCAAGCTCACCCCCGAACTGATCGACCGCCAGGCGTTCGGCTTCGAGGACGAGCACCGCGCGATGCCGCAGGTCGTCTCCATCACCCAGTCCACCGAGCTGGGCACCGTCTACACGCCCGAGGAGATCCGGGCCGTCTGCGACCACGCCCACGCGCACAGGATGACCGTCCACCTCGACGGCTCCCGGCTCGGCAACGCGGCCGCCTCCCTGGACGTCCCCATGCGGGCCTTCACCAACGCGGCCGGCGTCGACCTGCTCTCGCTGGGCGGCACCAAGAACGGCGCCATGTTCGGCGAGGCCGTCGTGGTGATCAACAAGGAGCGGGTGCGGCGGATGAAGCACCTGCGCAAGACCTCCATGCAGCTGGCCTCCAAGATGCGGTTCGTCTCCGTGCAGTTCGAGGCACTGCTGACCAAGGACCTGTGGCTGCGCAACGCCCGCCACGCCAACGAGATGGCCCGGCGGCTCGCCGAGGGCGTCCGGGCGGTGGACGGGGTGGAGATCCTGTACCCGGTGCAGTCCAACGCGGTCTTCGCCCGGCTGCCGCACGCGGTGACGGAGCGGCTGCAGAAGCGCTTCCGGTTCTACTTCTGGGACGAGGCGGCCGGCGACGTGCGGTGGATGTGCGCCTACGACACCCGCGAGGACGACGTGGACGCCTTCCTCGCCGCCCTCAAGGAGGAGATGGCCTCCCGCTGAGTCCACTCCAGATCTGCATAGTTATGCGACTGTCCGCAAAACGATTGACCGCGGGCGGTCGCATTCCTATGATCTTGGCCATGGAGACGATCCAGCAGACGCCTGATCTGTCCGCGTATCTCGCGGCATCGGAGACGATCGACCACGAGCATCCGGCCGTCCGGGAGGTCGCCGCGCGGCTCGCCTCGACGGCCCAGGACTCGTATGACTATGCGCGTGCCGCCTTCGAGTTCGTGCGCGACACGATCCCCCACTCGCACGACGCGGACGATCCGCGGGTCACCTGGCGCGCCTCGGACGTGATCCGGCTGCGCACCGGCATCTGCTACGCGAAGGCCCACGCGCTGGCCGCGCTGCTGCGGGCCGAGGACATCCCCACCGCGTTGTGCTACCAGCGGCTGGGCAACGACCGGGGCGGCTTCGTCGTGCACGGTCTGGTCGCCGTCCGTTTCAACGGCGCCTGGCACCGCCAGGACCCCCGGGGCAACAAGCCGGGGGTCGACGCGCGGTTCTCCCTGACGCGGGAGCGGCTGGCCTTCCCGGTGGACGTCCCGTCGGGGGAGCGGGACTACCCCGAACTGCACGCCGCACCGCATCCGGCGGTGCTCGCGGCGCTGCGCGGGGCGCGCGACCGGACCGAGCTGTGGCGGACGCTGCCCGCGGAGCTGTGACACGCGGGCGGCGTGGGCCGGCCGGGGCCCTCGTCGGGCCCCGGGTGACTCAGTGCTCCTCGCGGCGGGCGACGTCCTCCGGCGTGGGGGCGGTGCCCCCCATGTGCGCGGGGAGCCACCAGGAGTCCTCCGGTCCGGAGGGCTGGTCCGGGTAGTCGCGCCGGGCGTCGTCCAGGAGCCCCTGGATGCGCTCCCGCAGGCGCGTGGTGAGTTCCTCGGGGGTGCCCTCGGCGCTGTCGATCGGCTTGCCGATCCGGAGCGTCACCGGCGTGTGGCTGCGGCTGAAGTCGCGCTTGCGGCCCTTGGTCCACAGGCGCTGGGTGCCCCACAGCGCCATGGGGATCAGCGGAACGCCGGACTCCTGCGCCAGCCGGGCCGCGCCCTTCTTGAAGTCCTTCAGGCAGAACGACTGGGAGATGGTCGCCTCCGGGAAGATACCGACCACCTCGCCCGACCGCAGCGAGTCCAGGGCGTGCGCGTAGGCGGCCTCGCCCTTGCGGCGGTCCACCGGGATGTGGCGCATGCCGCGCATCAGCGGACCGGAGACCTTGTGGCGGAAGACCGAGTCCTTGGCCATGAAGCGGACCAGGCGCTTGCTGGGGCGGGCGGCGTACCCGTCGAAGATGAAGTCGAGGTAGCTGATGTGGTTGCTGGCCAGCACCGCACCGCCCGCCCGGGGAATGTTCTCCGCCCCCCGCATGTCGATCTTCAGGTCCCAGGCCTTGAACAACGACAAGGCGAGACCGATGACGGGACGGTAGACAAGCTCTGCCATGGGCGGGATGAGCCCCTTCTCTCGAGTGGCTGCCAGGGAAGGGGTTACCGCTCCTGGCCGATCCAACCTACGCGCCCGTAACTTACGGGCGCGTAGAGATGTTGCCCCAAGAACGGGCAAAGGACCAGATGAAGTGCCTGGTGAGGACGAGATCCTCGTCACGTCGCCCGAAAGGGCCCCTGACCGGGGAATCCTCACCCCCCGACCACCGCTGACGATCACGTACAGGTCATCATGGGAACGCCGCGAAGGCGGCGGAGCGGAGGAGTGCGGGTGAGCGGCCACGAAGGCGGGCCACGTGTCGACGTGGCGGTGCTCGGCGACCGGGCCGGCCCGCGGGCCACCCTGCTGCAGTTCTCCACCGTCTTCTGCGCCCCCTGCCGTGCGACACGGCGCGTCCTCGCCGAGGTGGCCGCGATGGTCCCGGGGGTGACCCACGTGGAGATCGACGCGGAGGCGCACCTCGCGCTGGTGCGCGCGCTGGAGATCGAGGCCACTCCGACCACGCTGGTGCTCGACGCGGACCGCCGCGTGGTGCGCCGCGCCGCCGGCGTGCCCCGCAAGGCCGATGTGATCGCCGCCCTCGGGGAGGCGATATGAGGAAGGACACCCGTATGGCGGCCGAACCCGTGACCTCCCTCTCCGAGGAGACCGCGGCCGCCGTCCCGCCACAGCCCGGCGCGTGGACCCCCGGGCCGCGGCCGGCGGCTCCGGGCCCGGCGGGCTCCGAGCGCTCCGTCCCTGCCCGGGCGGCATCCGTGGAGGCGGCCCCTGGCGGGGCGGAAGCGGAACAGGCGGTTCCTGTCGCAGCGGGAGAGGCGCAAGCGGGCCCTGTCCCGGCGGGTCCGGAGCGGTCCGTGTCTGCCGCCGCGGCGGCGGATCGGCTCCGGCCGGACCCCGCGCGGACCGGATCCGCGTCGGCCACCGGTGGCGACTCGCCCTCCGACCTGCTGCGTTCCGTATTCCGGCGGCACGCGGCCGGTGTGGCGGGGGTC
>NZ_JBRIOU010000012.1:40246-44133 GCF_053474865.1 Streptomyces sp. CO7 | reverse complement strand
CCGCCGGTCACCAGGGGCGTCCGTTCGGCTTCACCGCCACCTCGCTCACCTCCGTCTCCGCGGAGCCCCCTCTGGTGTCGTTCGGCATCAGCGAACGGTCCTCCTGCTGGCCCGCCGTCGCCCGGGCGGAGTACGTCGGCGTCCATCTCCTCGGCGAGCACCAGAGCGGGCTCGCCGCCACCTTCGCCCGCAGCGGGGCGGACCGCTTCGCCCCGCCCACTGCCTGGCGTGAGGGCCC
Source organism: Streptomyces sp. CO7 (assembly GCF_053474865.1). NCBI lineage: Bacteria > Bacillati > Actinomycetota > Actinomycetes > Kitasatosporales > Streptomycetaceae > Streptomyces > Streptomyces sp. CO7. The sequence continues at coordinate 43,895 of NZ_JBRIOU010000012.1, read as the reverse complement.
CGAAGGCGTTCCGGTGCTGGACGACGTGGTCGCCTGGCTCGTCTGCCGCCCGGTGGCGCGCATACCGGCCGGGGACCACCGGATCGTGGTCGCCGAGGTCGCCGCGGGGGACCCGTCCGGGGCGGGCCGTCCGCTCCTCTACCACCAGGGACGCTTCGGCGGTCTGCGCCCCTGACATACCGGCCGTTACGCAGCGTTACCCACGTCACACCGCAAAGCGCTTGCTTAGCCGGGTCTCAGCGGGTGTACTACTGGCGGGTAATTTATTCGTCGGGGGGAGACACTCCCCGGACGGAAGAGGCGGCTTCGGGCGCATATGCTGCGTGACAGGAAGCAGCCCGACATGACGATGCAGTAGGAGAGCCGGCGTGAGCCTGAGGATCGTTGTCACCGTGAAGTACGTGCCTGACGCCACCGGCGACCGGCACTTCGCCGACGACCTGACCGTCGACCGCGACGACGTCGACGGTCTGCTGTCGGAGCTCGACGAGTACGCCGTCGAGCAGGCGCTGCAGATCTCCGAGAACGCCGACGACGCCGAGGTCACCGTCCTCGTGGTCGGCCCCGAGGACGCCAAGGACGCCCTGCGCAAGGCGCTGGCCATGGGCGCCGACAAGGCCATCCACGTCGAGGACGACGACCTGCACGGCACCGACGCCATCGGCACCTCGCTGGTGCTGGCGAAGGCGATCGAGAAGGCCGGCTACGACGTCGTCATCTCCGGCATGGCCTCCACCGACGGCACCATGGGCGTCGTTCCCGCGCTGGTCGCCGAGCGCCTGGGCGTCCCGCAGGTCACGCTGCTCTCCGAGATCGCGATCGAGGACGGCAAGGTGACCGGCCGCCGCGACGGCGACGCCGCCTCCGAGCAGCTCGAGGCCTCCCTGCCGGCCGTCGTGTCCGTGACCGACCAGTCGGGCGAGGCGCGCTACCCGTCCTTCAAGGGCATCATGGCCGCGAAGAAGAAGCCGGTCGAGTCCTGGGACCTCTCCGACCTCGACATCGAGGCCGAGGAGGTAGGCCTGGAGGGTGCGTTCACCAAGGTCGAGTCCGCCACCGAGCGCCCGGCCCGCACCGCCGGCACGATCGTCAAGGACGAGGGCGAGGGCGGCAAGCAGCTCGCCGAGTTCCTCGCGGGCCAGAAGTTCATCTAGGCCCACCGCAGCTGACCGCCCCTCAGACCTCGCATTCGCAGGAGACCGAATCCCATGGCTGAAGTTCTCGTCTACGTCGACCACGTCGACGGCGCCGTCCGCAAGCCCACCCTCGAGGTGCTGACCCTGGCCCGCCGCATCGGCGAGCCGGTCGCCGTCGCCCTGGGCGCCGGCGCGGCCGCCACCGCCGCCACGCTCGCCGAGCACGGCGCGGTGAAGGTCCTCACCAACGAGGCCGCCGAGCTGGCCGACTACCTCGTCGTCCCCAAGGTCGACGCCCTCCAGGCCGCCTACGACGCCGTTTCCCCGGCGGCCGTCCTGCTGCCGACCTCCGCCGACACCAAGGAGATCGCGGCCCGCCTCGCGCTGCGCATCGGCTCCGGCATCATCACCGACGCCATCGACGTCGAGGCCGGCGACAACGGCCCCGTCGCCACCCAGTCGGTGTTCGCCGCCTCCTTCACCACCAAGTCCGTCGTGTCCAAGGGCACCCCGGTCATCACCGTCAAGCCGAACTCGGCCCCCGTCGAGGCCGCCCCGGCCGCCGGCACGGTCGAGGAGCTCGCGGTGACCTTCTCCGCCCTGGCCACCGGCACCAAGATCGTCTCCCGCACGCCGCGTCAGTCGACCGGCCGCCCGGAGCTGACCGAGGCCGCCATCGTGGTCTCCGGCGGCCGCGGCGTGAACGGCGCGGAGAACTTCGGACTCATCGAGGCCCTCGCCGACTCCCTCGGCGCCGCGGTGGGCGCGTCCCGTGCCGCCGTCGACGCCGGCTGGTACCCGCACACCAACCAGGTCGGCCAGACCGGCAAGTCGGTCTCCCCGCAGCTGTACATCGCCAACGGCATCTCCGGCGCCATCCAGCACCGCGCCGGCATGCAGACCTCGAAGACCATCGTGGCCGTCAACAAGGACGCCGAGGCCCCGATCTTCGAACTCGCCGACTACGGCGTCGTCGGCGACCTCTTCCAGGTCGTCCCGCAGCTCACCGAGGAGATCAAGACCCGCAAGGGCTGATCCCCGCACGCCGCGCCCGAGGGCCCGCCGCCGGTTCGCCGGCCGCGGGCCCTCGGCGTGCGCGGCGGGCGCCGCCGCGGCGCCGTCCCAGGTGAGGCGCTGTTGACCGTGCCGCACGGCGGCCGTTAGCCTCCGGCCGAGTTCAACGATCTGTTGAAACGCCGAGAGGGGCGCCCGTATGAGCCAGGCCGTGCCGACCTCCCTGTCCGGCGCGGTCCACGACCGGCTTGACGCGCTGCTCGCCTCCGCCGACGCCGACCTCGCACGCCGCTACCCCGGCGACCCGGGCGCCCGCCGTCCCGTCCACACCGTGTACGTGCCCGCCGACCGCTTCAACACCGGCACCCCCCGCGCATGGGGCGACCGCGCCCTCGCCGCGCTCGACGAACACGCCCCCGACGCAGCCGCGTTCGCCGCCGTGCTGGACCTGCCCTCCGAACTCGCCGCACCGGTGTACACCCGGGTGCGCGCCAAGCTGGAGCGCGAACCCGTCGAGGACCTCCGGATCGACTTCGAGGACGGCTACGGGCACCGCCCCGACGCCGAGGAGGACGCGCACGCCGCCCGCGCCGCCCGGCTGCTGGCCGAAGCGTGCCGCACCGGGCAGGCCCCGCCCTTCGCGGGCATCCGCATGAAGTGCCTGGAGGCCCCGGTCCGCCGCCGCGCGGTGCGCACCCTCGACGTCTTCCTGACCACCCTGCGCGAACACGGCCCGCTCCCCGACGGCCTGCTGCTGACCCTGCCCAAGGTGACCTCCGTCGAGCAGGTGACCGCCATGGTCCGGCTCCTCGAGGCGTGCGAGCAGGCCCTCGGGCTCGAGCCGGGGCGGCTCGGCTTCGAGATCCAGGTCGAGACCGCCCAGGCGATCCTCGGCCCGGACGGCGCCGCCACCGTCGCCCCGATGATCCACGCGGCCGAGGGCCGTGCCACCGGCCTGCACTACGGGACCTTCGACTACAGCGCTGCCCTCGGCGTCTCCCCGGCCCACCAGGCGAGCGACCACCCGGCGGCCGACCACGCCAAGGCCATGATGCAGGTGGCCGCCGCCGGCACCGGAGTACGGGTCAGCGACGGCTCCACCAACGTGCTTCCCGTGGGCGACACCGAGCAGGTCCACGCGGCGTGGCGCCTGCACCACCGGCTCACCCGGCGGGCGCTCGCCCGCGCCTTCCCGCAGGGCTGGGACATGCACCCCGGTCACCTGCCCACCCGGTACGCCGCCGTCTTCGCCTTCCACCGCGAGGGCCTCGACCGGGCCGCGGACCGGCTCGCCCGGTACGCCACCGGAGCCGAGGGCGACGTCCTGGACGAACCCGCCACCGCCCGCGCGCTGGCCGGTTTCCTGCTCGCGGGCCTCGACTGCGGCGCCTTCGACGAGACCGAGGTGACCGGGCGGACCGGGCTGGCCCGCCCCCGGATCGAGGCCTACGCCCGGCCGGGAGCGGCCCGGTAGGACCCGGTGGTGGGCGGTGGGTGGT
>NZ_JBRIOU010000012.1:38071-40146 GCF_053474865.1 Streptomyces sp. CO7 | reverse complement strand
GGCGGTGTGGCGTCAGTCGGCCGGGGGCAGTTCTCCCGACCCCCGCACCACCAGCCGGGTCGGCAGTTCCACCACCGAGGGCTCGAGGTCGGCCTGGTCCATCCGGGCGAACAGGCGCTCCGCCGCCACCCGGCCCAGCCCCGCCGGGTCCTGCGCCACCACGGTGACCGCGGGACGCAGCAGATCGGCCAGCTCGAAGTCGTCGAAGCCCACCAGCGCCACCGGGCGGTGCGGCTGCCGCTCCGCGAGGACCCGGACCACCGTCACCGTCACCCGGTTGTTGCCGGTCAGCAGGGCCGTCACGGGATCCGGACCGTCCAGCATCTCCTCGGCCGCCCGCCGCACCCGTTGCGGCGCGGTGCTGCCGAGGGACACATGGTCGGGCCGTACCGGCAGCCCGGCCTCCTCCATCGCCGTGCGGTAGCCGCGCAACCGCTCGTCGGAGGTGTGGATGCCCGGCACGTCCCCGATGTAGCCGATCCGCCGGTGTCCGTGCGCGATCAGGTGCGCCACCCCGGCCCGTGCGCCGCCGTGGTTGTCGGTGAGCACGGTGTCCGCCTCGATGCCGCGGGCCGGGCGGTCCACGAAGACGGTGGCGATCCCGGCCCGCATCTCCGGCTCCAGGTACCGGTGGTCGGCGCCCGCGGGCACCACCAGCAGGCCGTCCACCCGCCGGGCGCACAGCGCCAGCGCCAACTCCCGCTCCCGGCCGGCGTCGTGGGCGCTGGACCCGTTGATGAGGAGCGTGTCGTGGGCGCGCGCCACCTCCTCCACCGCACGCGACAGCGGTCCGTAGAAGGGGTCGGCGAGATCCTCGAGTATCAGCCCCACGGTGGCGGTGCGCCCCTTGCGGAGCACCCGGGCGCTGTCGTTGCGGCGGAACCCGAGGGCGTCGATCGCCTCCTGCACCCGCCGCCGGGTCTCGGCGGTCACCCCGGGCTCCGCGTTGACCACCCGGGAGACGGTCTTCAGACCCACGCCCGCGCGGCTCGCCACGTCCTTCATCGTGGGGCGGCTGCCGTAACGGACGGGCGGACGGCCGGCGGTCAGGGTCACGATGCGCAAGTCCTGTCCTGGGAGGGCGGATTCCGGAGGGCGGATGGGGCCGGGTGTGGCGACGAGCATAGAGTGCGGACATCGTTGTCAGGCAAGGACATCGCAGGAAAGCAGGGGACATGACGCCCATGGACACCGCGCCCTCCCGCGCCGGCCTGGTGGCGGCGCTCGACGTCGGCGGCACGAAGATCGCGGGCGCGCTGGTGGATGCCGACGGGCGCATTCTGCTGCGCGCGCGACGTCCCACGCCCGCCGCGGAGGACGGCGCGACCGTGATGGCCGCGGCGGCCGAGGTGCTCGGCGACCTCCGCGACTCACCGCGATGGGCCGCCGTGGAGGCCGTCGGGATCGGGAGCGCCGGCCCGGTCGACCGCGTCGCGGGCGCCGTCTCGCCGGTCAACATCCCAGGCTGGCGCGGCTATCCGCTGCGCGAGCGGGTGCGGGAGCTGACCGGAGGGCTGCCGGTGGAGCTGATCGGCGACGGAGCCGCCGTCGCCGCGGCCGAGCACTGGGTGGGCGCCGCCAGGAACAGCTCGCACGCCCTGTGCATGGTGGTCTCCACCGGCGTCGGAGGCGGCCTGGTCCTCGGCGGCCGGGTCCGGCCCGGGCGCACCGGCAACGCCGGGCACATCGGTCACATCAGCGTCGACCTCGACGGCGACCCCTGTCCCTGCGGCGGCCGCGGCTGCGTCGAGGGCCTGGCCCGGGGCCCGGCCATCGTCCGGCGGGCACGCGAGAACGGCTGGCGTCCGGAGCCCGGCGGCGAGGGCTCGGCCGCCGAGGTGGCCGCGGCCGCGCGGGACGGGCACCCGGCGGCGGTGGCCGCCTTCGCCCGGGCCGGGCGCGCCCTGGCGGCGGCGATCGCCGGGGTGGCCGCGCTGGTGGAGATAGAGGTCGCGGTCGTCGGCGGGGGAGTGGCCGAGGCGGGCGAGGTCCTGTTCGCCCCGCTGCGGCAGGCGCTCCCGGACTACGCCACGCTCGCGTTCACCCGGGACCTGCGGGTCGTTCCCGCCCTGACC
>NZ_JBRIOU010000012.1:36183-37971 GCF_053474865.1 Streptomyces sp. CO7 | reverse complement strand
CCGGGGCGGCGGGCGGACGCGCGTCCCACCCCGAAGCAGGGTTTCAACGGCGGTCAGTTGTGTGCGTTCTGTGTCGAAAGGTGCAGGAGTCGGGCGATTCGCTGCGCGTGTCGGGACCGATCGCGACCGAGTCGGGATTCGTCGGGCGTGTCACGGTGACCGACGGCCCGGCTGCGGTGTTGTCACGGAATGAAGAAGCGCAGCATGCTGGCCATCGCCTCCTTCGCCGCAGGGTGCGTCCTCGCGGCGGTCTCGCCCTCCCACGCGGAGGGCGAGGAGGCCGAACGCCCCGTCGAGGACGTGCGCAGCACGGTGGAGGAGCTCACCGGCGACGACAGCATCGCCCGCCACGAGGTCTTCGGCCCGACCGCCCCGACCACCCTCCACGAGGGCGTGGGCTACCTCGACGGGACGGAGTCCCTGCAGGCGCTGGAAGCCCTGGAGGCGCTGCCGGCCCCCGACGCGGGGGTGTGGCCGGTCCTCTGAACCGCTGCCGTCCGCGGTCGCGCCGGTGCCCGGGGCGGCGGCCTTCCTCCGGTGTTCACGGGCGGCGTCGCGGCGGTGCGGGCCGCCCGTCCGCACGTCGCGACCGCGCTCCCCCGTGCTCCCCCGTTGCCCCCTCAACTGCGGCTGGTTTCCGGTGCAGGGTGGGGAGGGCACGTCACAGTCGTCCGGAGAGGACGAAGTCCGGGGAAGAGGGGGAACAGTGATCGTCTGGATCAACGGCGCGTTCGGTTCGGGCAAGTCCAGCACCGCGAAGGAGCTGCTGGACCTGCTGCCCGACAGCGCGCTCTTCGATCCCGAGGTGGTCGGGGGTGCGCTGACGTTCATGCTGCCGCCCAAGCACCTCGCCGGGGTCGACGACTACCAGGACCTGCCGATCTGGCGGCGGCTGGTCGTGGACACCGCGGCCGCCATGCTCCAGGAGCTCGGCGGCACCCTGGTCGTTCCTATGACCCTGCTGCACCAGGAGTACCGGGACGAGATCTTCGGAGGCCTCGCCGCACGACGGATCGCCGTCTGCCACGTGGTCCTCACTCCGGCGGAAACGATTCTCCGGCAGCGGATCACGGAGGCCCGGGACCCGGCGGGTCCGGAGACCGAGCGACGTGTCCGGCAGTGGCGCCACGACCACATCGAGCCCTACCGGGTCGCGCTCGGCTCCTGGCTGGCCGCCGACGCACACCCGGTGGACAACGGGGCGCTCACCCCGCAGCAGACCGCCACACGGATAGCCGAGGCGGTGGGCAGCGGGGACGCCGCCGCCTGCGACATCGTGCAGACGCCCGAGCCCAGGGCCGAGACGGTGGCCTCCGGGGTGCTGCTCTTCGACGATCAGGACCGGTTCCTGCTCGTCGACCCCACCTACAAGCCGGGCTGGGAGTTCCCCGGGGGAGTGGTCGAGCGGGGCGAGGCGCCCGCCCAGGCCGGGGTGCGGGAGGTGGCCGAGGAGACCGGACTGCGGCCGGCCGACGAACTCCGGCTGCTGGTCGTCGACTGGGAGTCGCCGCAGCCCCCCGGCTACGGCGGACTGCGCTTCCTCTTCGACGGCGGGAGACTGCACGGCGAGGACGCCGGCCGTGTGCTGCTGCCCGGACCGGAGCTGCGCGGCTGGCGCTTCGTCACCGAGGAGGAGGCGGCCGAACTGCTGCCCCCGGTGCGGTTCCGCCGGCTCCACTGGGCGCTGCGGGCCCGCGAACGCGGCGCGGCGGTGTACCTGGAGGCGGGGGAGCCCGTGGGGTGAGCGGGGCCGGCTGTGCGGGGCGGTCTCCCGCGGCGGCCCCGCTC
>NZ_JBRIOU010000012.1:32367-36083 GCF_053474865.1 Streptomyces sp. CO7 | reverse complement strand
GCCTGTGCCGGCTCGGCTCGGCCCTGCTCGGCCTGACTGTGCCCGGGCCGCCGGAAGCAGGCCCTGTGCCAGCCGCGCTCCCCGCTGCGGGAAGCCCTGACCCTGCCGCGCCCGTGCGCCGGCGGCAGCCTCCGTGCCTGCCGCGCTCCCTGCTGGGGGAAGGGTTGACCCTGCCGCGCCCGGGCCGCCGGACGCCGTCCCCGCGGCCGGCACGGTGGACGGCCCCGCGCACCGATGCGGGGGCCGTGTTCCGGTGAGGTGACGGTTGCTCAGCCCGCCGCGTACTCCCGCAGGAAGAGGGCCTCGGCGACCGACAGCCGCTCCAGCTCCTCGGGGGAGACGCTCTCGTTGGGCGCGTGGATCTGCGCCTCCGGCTCGCTGAGACCGATCAGCAGGATCTCCGCCTGCGGGTAGAGCGTCCCCAGCGTGTTGCACAGCGGGATGGAACCGCCCTGACCGGCGTACTGCATCTCCTGACCCGGGTAGGCCACCGCCATGGCCCGCGCCATCGCCGTGTACGCCGGGCTGCCGGCGTCCGCCCGGAACGGCTGGCCCTGCCCGATCCGCTCGACGGCGACCCGGGCGCCCCACGGCGTGCGGCTCTCCAGATGGGCCTGCAGCAGCTTCGCGGCCTCACCGGCGTCCACGCCCGGCGGCACCCGCAGGCTCACCAGCGCCCGCGCGCTCGCCTGCACCGACGGCGTCGCACCGACCACCGGCGGGCAGTCGATGCCCAGCACGGTGACCGCCGGTCGCGCCCAGATCCGGTCGGCGACGGTGCCCGAACCGATCAGACCGACACCGTCCAGCACCTTCGCGTCGGCACGGAACTGCTCCTCGTCGTACTGGAGACCGTCCCACACCGCGTCGCCCGTCAGGCCGTCCACGGTCGTCGAACCGTCCTCGGCGCGCAGCGAGTCCAGCACCCGGACCAGCGCCGCCAGCGCGTCCGGGGCCGCGCCGCCGAACTGCCCGGAGTGCAGGTTGCCCTCCAGGGTGTCCACCTGGACGCGCACCAGCGTCATGCCGCGCAGGGTCGTCGTCACGGTCGGCAGCCCCACCCGGAAGTTGCCCGAGTCACCGATCACGACCGCGTCCGCGGCCAGCAGTTCGGGGTGCTGCTCGGCGTACCGCTCCAGGCCGCCGGTGCCCTGCTCCTCCGAACCCTCGGCGATCACCTTCACGGTGACCGGCACGCCGCCGTTCGCCTTGAGCGCGCGCAGCGCCAGCAGGTGCATGATCACGCCGCCCTTGCAGTCGGCCGCACCGCGCCCGTACCAGCGGCCGTCTCGCTCGGTGAGCTCGAACGGCGGGGTGACCCAGGCGGCCTCGTCGAGCGGCGGCTGGACGTCGTAGTGCGCGTACAGCAGGACCGTCCGGGCACCCTCGGGGCCGGGCAGGCAGCCGTAGACGGACTGCGTGCCGTCCGGGGTGTCGAGCAGCGCGACGTCCTGGAATCCCTCCGCGCGCAGCGCGTCGGCCACCCAGTTCGCGGCGCCCTCGCTCTCGCTGCGAGGGAACTGCTCGAAGTCGGCGACCGACTTGAAGGCGACCAGCTCGGCGAGTTCCTCCTTCGCCCTCGGCATCAGCGAGGCGACGGTCGCGGCGACCGGGTTCGACGACATGGCGGGCTCCTCGTAACTCTCGGGTCTCACTCGACCCGTCCGCGCGGGTCCGGCGGGCGGGCCCTGCGCCGCCGTCCTCGCGGGCGGGCGGTTCCTCGCAGGTGGCGGACGGGCGCGAGTGGCACCGGTCCGCGCCGTCGATACTCCCACAGTGGCCTGCGGCGATCGCAGCCGTAGGATGCTCTGGACAGTGCGGCAGGCATCTGACTGGTGATCGGGAGCGGTTGGCCATCGTGAGCGGCGAGAACGGTGAGAACGGCGGAAGCACCGCGTCGGACCCGGAGGAGCCCGCGGACTCCGCGGACCTGACCGGACGAATCGGCGGCGAGGACCGCGTCTGGGACGTGGTCGTGGTGGGCGCGGGACCGGCCGGAGCGTCCGCGGCCTACGCGGCGGCGGTCGCCGGACGGCGCGTGCTGCTCCTGGAGAAGGCGGAGCTGCCGCGCTACAAGACCTGCGGCGGCGGCATCATCGGCCCCACCCGGGACGCCCTGCCACCCGGCTTCGAGGTCCCCTTCCAGGACCGGGTGCACGCGGTCACCTTCTCGCACGACGGCCGTCGGACCCGCACCCGCCGCTCCCGCCGGATGCTCTTCGGACTCGTCAACCGCCCCGAGTTCGACCACGCGCTCGTGGAGAGCGCGCAGAAGGCCGGCGCCGAACTGCGCACCGGCGTCACGGTCTCCCGCATGGAGCAGCACGGGCCGACGGTGCCCGACCGGCGCACGGTGGCCGTGGTGCTCCAGGGCGGCGAGACGGTGCTGGCCCGCGCGGTCGTCGGCGCCGACGGCAGTGCCGGCCGCACGGGCGCCCACGTCGGCGTCAAGTTCGGGCAGGTGGACCTCGGTCTGGAGGCCGAGATCCCGGTGCCGGAGACGGTCGCCGAGGACTGGCGGGGACGCGTCCTGATCGACTGGGGCCCGTTGCCCGGCAGTTACGGCTGGGTGTTCCCCAAGGGCGACACCCTCACCGTCGGGGTGATCTCCGCACGCGGCGACGGCGCGGCGACCAAGCGGTACCTCGAGCAGTTCATCGGCCGGCTCGGCCTGGCGGGCTTCGAACCCGCGATCTCCTCCGGTCACCTCACGAGGTGCCGCACCGACGACTCCCCGCTCTCCCGGGGCCGGGTGCTGGTCTGCGGTGACGCGGCCGGACTGCTGGAGCCGTGGACCCGGGAGGGCATCTCCTACGCGCTGCGGTCGGGCCGGCTGGCCGGCGACTGGGCGGTGCGGATCGCCGAAGCCGCCGACGCGGTGGACGTGCGGCGCGAGTCGCTCAACTACGCCTTCGCGGTCAAGGCCGGGCTCGGCGTCGAGATGAGCGTCGGCCGGAAGCTGATGGCCCTCTTCGAACGCCGCCCGGGACTGTTCCACGCCGCGATCGTCGGGTTCCGGCCCGCGTGGCGGGCGTTCGCCGACATCACGCGCGGGGCGACCACCCTGGCCGAGCTCGTCCGCACCCACCCGATGGCGCAGCGGGTGCTGCTGCGGCTGGAGCGTTAGACCACGCGCCCGGGCTCCGGCCCGGGCGACCGTCCGGGCACCGCGCCCTCGGGCTCCGGACTCCGGGCTTCGGACTCCGGACTCCGGGCCGGGAGGTCAGGTGGCACGGTCGGGCCGAGGCTTCAGGCGGTGACCGTGATCCGGAAGACCGGGTGGTCGGAGGCGGCAGCGGCCAGCTCCTCGTCGGAGGAGGCCGCGGTCACGCCTTGGAAGTACTGGTTGACCTCCCAGCCCCACTTGTCGAGGTAGCCGCGCAGCACGTCGACCTTCTGGCCGTCGGGCAGTTCGGTGGCGGTGAAACGGCGGACCTTGCGTCCGACCCGCAGTTCACCGCCGCCCGCCACGCGCATGTTGCGCACCCACTGGGAGTGCCCGCGCGCGGAGACCAGGTACTGCTCCCCGTCGTGCCGGTAGGGGTTCACCGGGATGCGCTGCATGGCGCCGCTCTTCCGGCCGCGCACCGAGAGTTCCGCGCTGCCCATCAGGCTGACGCCGTGCCGGGCCAGCCAGCCGACGATCGTGTTGAAGCGCGAGGCGACGGGGCCGGCCTTGAGGTAGTAGGGGATGGCGGGCGTGGCGGGGGGGGGGG
>NZ_JBRIOU010000012.1:31780-32267 GCF_053474865.1 Streptomyces sp. CO7 | reverse complement strand
GTGCCGGGCGTGGGCTGCTGGTCGTCCTTGCGCATGAGGACCCCTCCGGAGAAGTGAGAGCAGTGCTCTCGGTTGAGAACAGTGTGCGCTCTGCCGATCCCCAAAAGCAAGAGCGGTGCTCTCTTTTCAGAGCGCCGCTCTTGAATATGTGCACCGCTCTCGCTCTGTGGCACACTCGGATCATGAGCGCGACAGAGGGAGTCCGGGCCCGTGCCCGACGGGAGATCACCGCGGCGATCAAGGACGAGGCACGACGCCGGCTCGCCGACGAGGGGGCGGCCAAGCTCTCCTTGCGGGCGGTGGCCCGGGAACTGGGGATGGCCTCGTCGGCCGTCTACCGCTACTTCCCGAGCCGCGACGACCTCCTCACCGCCCTGATCATCGACGCCTACGACTCGCTCGGCGCCGCCGCGGAGGCCGCCGAGGCGAAAGCGGCCGCTGCCCCGGGTGCGGCCCCCGTCGACCGGTGGGTCGCGGTGTGCGAGGC
>NZ_JBRIOU010000012.1:30809-31680 GCF_053474865.1 Streptomyces sp. CO7 | reverse complement strand
GCACTGGCCCACCCCCACGAGTACGCCCTCATCTACGGCACCCCCGTCCCCGGCTACCAGGCGCCCCAGACCACCGTGCCCGCCGCGGCACGGGTGGGGCTGCTCCTGATCGGCATCACCCGCGACGCCCACCGCGGTCCCGCCGGACTCTCGCGCACCCCTCTGCCGGAAGGGCTGCGCCCCGAGGCGGTGCGGATGACCGCCGACCTGGCGCCCGACCTGCCGCCGGAGACCACGGTCGCGCTGGTCGCCGCCTGGGCGGAGCTGTTCGGCCTGATCGGCTTCGAGCTCTTCGGCCAGTTCCACCGGGTGGTCGAGGACCGCGCCGCCTTCTTCCGCCACGCCGCCGCCCGCCTCGCCCACGAGACGGGGATCGCGTTCCCGGGGGCCACGCCGGGAGCCTGAGGTCCTGTCGCCGCCGCCCTTGTGTGCAGAGATCGAGGTCCTGGCCCGCGGGTTGCGGTGCTGGACGGATCGGGACCTTGCGAGCAGGAGCTGACGTGACCCGCCGTCGGTCACCTGGGCGGACGAAGCCGGCCGGATTCGAACCGGCGTCCTCGCAGTTTTGGAGACCGCGCGCGACAACCTCTGCGCTACGGCTTCGCCCGGCGGGGATCCTGGCCCACCGCGCTCGGCCGTGTTCGGTCCAGCGCCAGGGGGTTGTCGGACCCGTCGGACCCGATGCCGCGCCCCGGTCGGGGTCCTGGACGGGTGCGTCGGTGGAGCCCCAGGCCTCCGAAGGGCAGGGGGAACTGATCGGTTCGCCGCACGGAGCGGATTTCGGTGGCTCACGCCGCACGCGGCAACCTGGCGCGCAGGCTCCCGCTCCTGTGCGCAGAGGCGGGACCCAGCGGTGGTCCGGCCCTACCCC
>NZ_JBRIOU010000012.1:28565-30709 GCF_053474865.1 Streptomyces sp. CO7 | reverse complement strand
CCCCCGAGGTCTCCCGCCAGAGCGCCGCCGTCGCCGCGTCCCCCGTGACCGAGGGGATCGGCGCGCGGTTCCACAACGCGGCGTACAACTGCGCTGCGGGTCCCAGCAGTTCGCAGTCCGGGGTGGTGGACGTCGCGCCGTCCGGACCGTCCGTGCCCCGTACGGTCACCGGCGGCTCCTGCGAGATCCGTACCGTCCAGACCGCGTCCGCCACGTCGGTGGCCCGTACCCGCAGCAGCCTCGGCCCGGGTGAGCGCACCCTGCTGGACCGGCGGCCGTGGAAGCCGCGCAGCAGTTCGTCGATCCCGTCCACCGCGAACCAAGACGTGACGAGCGCCGGTTCGACACCGAGGGCGGCCTCGGCGTCCATCCGGTGCACCGTGGTCTCGTGGGCCTGACGGCGTGCCCAGAAGGCCACCGGGGAGGGGGCCCGCAGGAAGTGCCAGCAGTCGGTCGCCGGGTCGGCGGAGGCGAGGGTCCGCGTCAACTCGGCGTGCCCTTCCGCGAACCAGGCGAGCAACGCGGAGCCGTCCAGCGCCGGAGGCTCCTCGATCGCCCGGGGCGAGGTGAGCCCGAGGGCCACGAAGCCCGTCGCCCACCGGTGCACCGCACCCGTGTGGCGGACCAGGTCCCGCACCCGCCATCCCGGGCAGGTCGGCACCGGCGCGTCCGACCCCGCCTCCTTCGCGGCCGCCGCCAGCGACTCGCCCTCCCGGCGCAGTACGTCGACGTGCTCCGCGATGTCCGGTGCGATGTCCATGTCCATCCCATGAGTTTGCCGGAGATCGGCTGTAGTGTGCAGCCATTACGTGCCTCGCCGTGGAGGGATGCGCAAGTGACCCATGTCGAAGACGAGTTGACCACCCAGCCCGAGTGCTGGCAGCGGGCGGCGGACGAGGCGCCCGGTCACCTGACGGCGCTGCCGGCCCCGGGGGAGAGGGTCGCGATCGTGGGCTGCGGCACCTCCTGGTTCATGGCCCAGGCCGCCGCGGCCCTGCGCGAACAGGCCGGTCAGGGCGAGACCGACGCCTTCGCCGCCTCCGAGTTCCCGCACGGCCGCCGCTACGACCGCGTCCTGGCCCTGACCCGCTCCGGCACCACCACCGAGGTGCTCGACCTGCTGACCCGGCTGCGCGCCGACGGCGTGCCCACCACCGCCGTCACCGCCGATCCCGACACCCCCGTCATGGAGGCCGCCGACCGGGTCGTCGTCCTGGCCTACGCCGACGAACGGTCCGTGGTGCAGACCCGGTTCGCCACCACCGCGCTCACCCTGCTGCGCGCCCACCTCGGGCAGCACCCCGAGGAGGCGGTCGCCGACGCGCGGACCGCGCTCGCCACGCCGTTGCCGGAGGGGCTCGTGGACTGCACGCAGTTCACGTTCCTCGGCAAGGGCTGGACGGTCGGCCTCGCCAACGAGGCCGCGCTGAAGATGCGCGAGGCGTCGCTCTCCTGGACCGAGGCGTACCCGGCCATGGAATACCGGCACGGCCCCATCAGCGTCTCCACCCGCTCCACCGCCACCTGGATGCTCGGCGGGGCCCCGGCGGGCCTGGCCGAACAGGTACGCGGCACCGGTGCGCTCTGGGTGGCCGGAGGACTCGACCCGCTGGCCGAACTGGTCCGCGCCCAGCGGCTCGCCGTCGCGGTCGCCGTCGCCCGCGGCCTCGACCCCGACAGCCCGCGCCACCTCACCCGCTCGGTGATCCTCGCCGACGCACCGGCCTGAACGCCCGGCCTGAACACCCCGCCTGAACGCCCCGGCTCCACACCCGCCCCGCAGTCCGTAAAGGAGAGCCGTGCCCCTGGTACCCGCAGGTGACCTGGTCACGGAGGCCGCCGCCGTCCGCCGGGCCGTGGCCGCCTTCAACGTCATCACGCTGGAACACGTCGAGGCGGTGGTCGAGGGAGCCGAGCGGGCAGGCTCCCCGGTGATCGTCCAGGTCAGCGAGAACGCCGTGGCGTTCCACGGCGGGCGGCTGCTGCCGCTGGCCCGGGCCGCCGCGGCGGCGGCCGCCGCGGCCCGGGTGCCGGTGGGGCTGCACCTGGACCACGTCACCGACGACGCCCTGCTGGAGCAGGCGGCGGACGCCGGTTTCAGCTCCGTGATGTACGACGCCTCCCGGCTCCCGCATGCGGCGAAC
>NZ_JBRIOU010000012.1:26939-28465 GCF_053474865.1 Streptomyces sp. CO7 | reverse complement strand
GACTGTGGGTGGAGGCCGAACTGGGAGAGGTGGGCGGCAAGGAGGGCGCGCCCGCGCTGGACGCCCACGCGCCCGGAGCCCGCACCGACCCCGCCGAGGCCCGCGCGTTCGTGGCCGAGTGCGGGGTGGACGCCCTGGCCGTCGCGATCGGCAGCGTCCACGCCATGACCACCCGGACCGCCGCCCTGGACCACACCCTGCTGGCCCGGCTCGCCGAGGCGGTCGACGTGCCGCTCGTGCTGCACGGCTCCTCCGGCGTACCCGACGGCGAACTGGCGGCGGCGGTCTCCGGCGGCATCGGCAAGGTCAACGTGGGAACCGCGCTCAACGTCGCCCTGACCGGCGCCGTGCGCGCCCACCTGGACCGGCACCCCGAGCAGGTCGACCCGCGCCGATACCTCGCCCCCGGGCGGGACGCCATGGCCGCGACGGTGGTGCGCTACCTGGAGGTGATCACGGCGGACGGCGCCCGGGCGGACGCCGTGACGCCGGCCGCCGTCACCCGGGACTGAGTGGCGGTCGGCCGCGCTCCCACCGGGGACGGCAACCGAGGTCAGCCGCGGCGGACCGCCCGCAGCACCACGAACTTCGGGTCCGAGGCGACGAGTTCCGCGTTGCCGAACACCCGCCGGAGCTTCACGTGGTAGCCGAGGTGCCGGTTGCCGACGATCCACAGCTCGCCCCCGGGCCGCAGCACCCGCCGCGCGCCCTGGAACATCCGCCGGGCCACCGCGTCGGTGGTCGCCTGGTGGGAGTGGAACGGCGGATTGCTGAGCACCAGGTCGGCACTGTCCGGCGGGAGGCCCTCCAGACCGTCGCCGACCCTGAACGAGGCTTCGCCGTCCGGCACGTTGGCCCGGTAGGTCTCCTCCGCGGAGGCCACCGCCTGGTACGACTCGTCGGTGAACAGCACCTCGGCCGAGGGATCGGCCAGCGCCACCGCCGTGCCGACCACGCCGTTGCCGCAGCCGAGGTCGACCACCCGCCCGAGACCCGGTCCGGTCGGCAGGTGCTGGAGGAAGAAGCGGGTGCCGATGTCGAGCCGGTCCGCGCAGAAGACGCCCGCGTGGTTGACCACCGGGCGGCCCGCCACCAGCGCGGCGTCCTGCGGCAAGGAGTACCGCAGCGGCCACGGGTCGGTCCCCCGGTCCGCCGTGGCGGCGGGGGAGGCGAAGATCAGCCGCGCCTTGCGCTCGGCGAGCGAGGTGCGGGTGGGGCCGACGATCCGCTCGAACAGGGCGAGCGTCGAGGTGTGGATCTCCTTGACCATGCCGGTGCCCACCACCAGCGAGTCCTCGTGCAGGGCCGGCGCCAGCCGGTGCAGCTGGTCCTCCAGCAGCGCCAGGCTCTTGGGCACCCGCACCAGCAGGACGTCGATGCGCCGGGGCGGTTCGTCACGGGTCGTGAGCAGCGCGACCCCGGCGTCGGCCACGCCGTTGGCGGCCAGATTGGCGCGGGTGGCCTCGCGGGTCAGGAACGACTCGGTGATCTGGGTGACCGAGGCACCGGCCCCGGCCGCCCCCTCC
>NZ_JBRIOU010000012.1:20956-26839 GCF_053474865.1 Streptomyces sp. CO7 | reverse complement strand
CACCTCGCCCACGCCGCGCCCTTCGGGGGCGGGGCCGTGGTCAGGGCCCCCCAGCGGTCGCCGACGACCACCACGGCCCCGCCCCCGAAGGGCGCGGCGTGGGCGAGGTGGCGCAGCAGGTACTCGTCGGAGGCGTCCCAGGCCCGCAGCCGGTCACGCGGGTCCGGGGGGAAGCGGGAGAGGGCGAGCTCGGCCCAGGGGGTGGTGAAGCGGTCGTTCATCGTGCGTCCAGGCTAGCCGAGCCGCCACGTCCGGCCGTCCGGCAGTCCGGCCGTCCGGCAGTCCGGCCGTCCACCGTCGGGGGATCATGAAAGACTCGGCGGCATGAACGGCAACGCGGACCCCCGCCCGGAGGGGGAGGGAACGACCCGGACCCGGCTGGACCGCGGGCGCGGCGCGCTCGGCCCGGCCCTGCAGCTCGTCCACACCGGGCGGGCCCCCACCCGCGCCGTGCTGACCTCGGAACTCGGGGTGACGCGGGCCACGGCGGGGGCCGTGGCCGCCGAACTGGAGGCGCTGGGACTGATCGAGGTCGACGCCCACCCGGTCGCCGCCGCGGGGTCGCAGGGCCGGCCCTCGCACCGGCTGCTGGTCGCCGAGCACGGCCCCGTCGTCCTCGCCGCACAGGTGCACGTCGACGGCTACCGGACCGCCCTGGTCGGTCTCGGCGGCCGGATCGTCGCCACCGCGCACAGCGCCCTGAAGGTCGAGGAGGACCCCGCGCAGCTGCTCTCCGTCGCCGTCGAGGCGGGCGCGCGGCTGCTGCGCGAGACGGGACGGCGCTGCGTCGGGGCCGGACTGGCCGTGCCCTTCGCGGTCACCGAGCCCGACGGCGTCGCCCTCAACCCGCTCCTGCTGGCCTGGCCCGCCGGAGCCCCGGTACGGGACGTCTTCGCCGAGTGCCTGCGGACCGCGGGCGTCGACGGCCCCGTCTTCGTGGGCAACGACATGAACCTCACGGCGCTCGCCGAGCACCGGCACGCGGCCGGCCGGGGCGCCGACCACCTGCTGTGCGTCGCCACCGGCCACCAGGGCGTCGGCGGCGCCCTGGTGCTGGACGGGCGGCTGCACACCGGCAGTTCGGGCCTCGCCCTGGAGGTCGGTCACCTCACCGTCGACCCGGGCGGGCGGCCCTGCCACTGCGGCAGCCGCGGCTGCCTCGACGTGGAGACCGACCCGCTGGCCTTCCTCGCCGCGCTCGGGCGGGAACCAGGGCCCGAGGGGTCGCTGCTGCGGCAGGCGGAGGACCTCATCCGGGACGGCTACGCGCACGACCCGGCCGTACGCGAGGCGGCGCGGGCCCTGATCGACCGGCTCGGCATGGGACTGGCCGGACTGGTCAACATCCTCAACCCCGACCGGATCATCCTCGGCGGACTGCACCGCGCCCTGCTCGAGGCCGACCCGGAGCGGCTGCACGCCGTGGTGGCCCGGCGCAGCCTGTGGGGACAGAGCGGCGCCGTCCCGCTGCAGAGCTGCACCCTGCCCTTCAACAGTCTGGTGGGGGCCGGTGAACTGGCCTGGCAGCCGGTGTTCGACGACCCCCTGGCGGTGCTGGGAGGCTGACCGCCGGGCGGCTACGCCGGAAGGGCCGTCAGGCGCTTGCCGTGGAGACAGAAGACGCTGCTCCCGGCGGTGGTGACGAACCACTCGTCCAGCTCGCCGGAGCCGTCGTTGTAGGTCCACCGGTAGTCGCCGGTCCGGGCGTCCAGCGCGTAGACGCCGCCGCGCGGGTCCAGTTCGGTGGCGGCGTACAGCACGTCGCCCGCCAGCGCGAAGTGCCACGGGTTGGTCGCCTCCCGCTCGGACAGACCGGTGTTCTCCCACATCACGTCGCCGGTCGCAGGGTCGAGGGCGAACAGCTTCCGGTTGGTGTCCGAGACGTACAGGACACCCTCCAGCACGGTCGGGCCGACGAACTTGGTGAACTCCTCGGCCGCCAGCGCCCACCGCTGCTTGCCGCTCTCCACGTCGAAGGCCCGCAGCTTCCCGCCGTCCGCGAGCATCACCAGGCCCGCCGCCACGCCGAACCGCTGGTAGTTGTACTCGCCGACCTTGTGCGTCCACACCTGGCGGCCCGTGGCGGTGTCGCGCACGGTCAGGTTCTTGCGGTAGTCGGTGTAGACCAGGTGCCGCCCCAGCACGGCGGCGACGATGCCGTGCTCCTCGGTGCCGGCGTCGCGCCGCTCCTTCCACACCGGCCGCCCCGAGGCGGTGTCGATCGCGGCGATCACGTTCCGCCGGGTGAGCTCGCCGTCCTCGATCTCCGCGGCGATCACGTACACCTGGGTGTCGTCCACGGCGACCACCCGGGGATCTCCGTACGCGCCGCCCAGCCGGCTGCGCCAGGTCTCCTCGCCGGTCGCCGGGTCGATGCCGACGACGTCGCCGTCGTACTGCCCGCTCGCCAGGTAGAGGGTGCCGTCGCCCAGGAGCATCTGCGCCCCGGGCACGGTGAGTTCCTCGCGCGACCAGCGCTCCTTGCCGGTGGCCGCGTCGTACCCCTTGAGCGGGTCGCCGGTGGCTATCACGACGCCGTCCGCGACCACCAGCGCCTGCACCACGCCCATGGCCTCCGCGGTGGTCTGCGCCTGCCAGCGGGGCTTCGGGGCGCCGTCGCCCCCGCTCCCGCCCTTGCCCTTGTTCCCGTCCTTGTCCTTGCTTCCGTCCTTGTCCGTGCTCCCGGACGGCTTCGCGGAGCCGCCGCCCGAGGCGCCGCGGGGCGGCCGGAAGGATGCTCGTTCATGTTCCCCGTTCCATCGAGTGCGGGAGTGCCGCCGTGCGGACGATCACGGCGGATCACGGGGAACAGTAGACGCGGCGTGCCCGGCCGGCGGGCCCGGAGACCCGATCGGGACACGGCCGTCGCAAACGTGCCGGTCCTGTCACGCGCCGCCGACCCGGCGGTGGGCGGACGGCGCCTGCGCGCGCCGCCCGCCCACCGGGTCACCGCCAGGTCAGCCGGGAACGGCCGACCGGGCGGGAGCGGGGGAGGAGGTGACGACGACCTCGACCAGGGCCGGTTCGGGCTCGGGCACGGGCGCCGGTTCGGGCGGCCGGACGTCGACCAGGATCGGCTGCGAGGCCGGCTCCCCGAAGGTGTCGTCCGCGGCGGGAAGGGTGAACCAGACGACCTTGCCGCAGTCGCCGTCCGGACGCGCGCCCCAGCTCTCGCTGAGAGCGGCGATCATGGCCAGACCTCGGCCGCAGGTGGCCAGGGACTCGGCCAGGGAGTCGGCGTCGCCCACCACGGGGAGCTGGGGGTCGTGGTCGTGGACCGACACGGTGAGCCGGTCGAGCAGGAGCTCGAGCCGCACGGTGCAGGTCTTGTCCGGCCGGGCGTGCCGGTGGACGTTGGTCAGCAGTTCGGTGACACCGAGCGAGGCCCGCTCGATGAGGGAGTCCAGATGCCAGTAGCGCAATTGTGCCGAGACGATTCTGCGGACCTGTCCGATCCGCGACGGCAGGGCCTGGAGCTCCACCGCGCAGTGCCTGCTCGGGTGACTGATCACGGCTGCAACTCCCCGACGTAGAGGTCCGGAAGATGGCGACGGCCGGGAGTCGGCGTGGTCGCCGGTAAACCGAGAGTGACGTATGGACAGCGTGACCCAGCGCCCGCAACGCCGCAACTCGCGGCGTCCCGCGGGGCCGGCGGCCGCTCCCGCGGCGGACGATCGGGCCTGCTCAGTGGGGTCGGGCGGCCAGCCGGACCGATCGGGCCAGGCGTGCCGCCGGGGACTCGACGCCCTCCGGCCGCCGCTCGACGGGCGCCTCGGCGAGGTCGAACTCGGGGTCGTCGTCACGGAGCGTCAGGAAATAGCGGGAGCCGCCCAGCTCCAGCAGCACGCGGTCGCTCCGCCCGAACCGCATCCGCAGGAGCCTGGCCTTCCGCGCGGGCGCGGAGGCGAGCACGCGGCCCCCACTGCTGAGCAGCTCCACCAGCCCGCCCCGCACCCGCACCTGTCCGGCACGGGTCAGCGAGCGCAGGCCGCGCTCGATGCGCACGCCCGTCGCCCTGAACTCGTCCTGGCCCCCCGGCTGTTCCATGTCGTCGGGCCCTGTCGGAAGGAACTCCTCCGTGGCGGTGAACTCCGGCTCCGGCATGGTGACGCCCCCCTTCGCGCTTGTCCGCTGCGTCCCGATGTACCCCCTACGGGCAGTCTGCCCGGACACGCGGCCGCACGCCAGGGCCCCGCGAGGTCCCGGGCGCGGCGCGCGCGGCACGCCGGCCGGGTCCACCGCGGCGTTTGTGCGCCCCTTGTCCCCGGCGCGCTCCCAAGGCCGTGCTTGAGGACTCCAAAGATGCGTTTATGCAGGTGAGAAGCGTGTGCAAGGTGTCTATGATCGGGGCTCCCGGTGCTGCCGGGCCGTTCGAGGAGACCGCCATGCCCCGCCCCGTACCCCTGGTCGGCGCCGACGCCACGCCGGACGTCGACCGCAGTGACGTGACCTACCGCGCCTGGCTGAAGGAGGCGGTGCGCCGGGTCCAGGCCGACGCCAACCGCTCCGCCGACACCCACCTGCTGCGCTTCCCGCTGCCCGAGCGGTGGAACATCGACCTCTACCTCAAGGACGAGTCGACCCACCCCACCGGGAGCCTCAAGCACCGCCTCGCCCGCTCACTCTTCCTCTACGGCCTGTGCAACGGATGGATCCGCCCCGGCCGGCCGGTGATCGAGGCGTCCAGCGGCTCCACCGCCGTCTCGGAGGCCTACTTCGCGAAGCTCATCGGGGTGCCGTTCATCGCGGTGATGCCGCGTACCACCAGTGCCGAGAAGTGCCGGCTCATCGAGTTCCACGGCGGCCGCTGCCACTTCGTGGACGACCCGCGCCGGATGTACGAGGAGGCCGCGCGCCTCGCGGCGGACTCGGGCGGCCACTACATGGACCAGTTCACCTACGCGGAGCGCGCCACCGACTGGCGGGGCAACAACAACATCGCCGAATCGATCTTCCGCCAGCTGGAGCTCGAGCGCTTCCCGGTGCCCGCCTGGATCGTCGCCACCGCCGGCACCGGCGGCACCTCGGCGACGCTGGCCCGCTACGTGCACTACATGCAGTACGACACGCGGATCTGCGTCGCGGACCCCGAGAACTCGGTGTTCTTCGACGGCTGGACCACCGGTGATCCCGAACCGGTCTGCGAGGGCGGCTCCCGCATCGAGGGGATCGGGCGCCCCCGGATGGAACCCAGCTTCGTGCCCGGCGCGGTGGACCGGATGATGAAGGTGCCGGACGCGGCGAGCGTGGCCGCGGTGCGCGCGCTGGAGCGGGTGATCGGCCGCAAGGCGGGCGGCTCCACGGGCACGGGACTGTGGAGCGCCCTCAAGATCGTCGCGGAGATGGTGGCCGCGGGACGCTCGGGCAGCGTGGTGACGCTGCTCTGCGACCCCGGTGACCGCTACCTCGACAAGTACTACTCGGACGCCTGGCTGGCCGAGCAGGGGCTGGAGATCGGCCCGTACACGCAGGTGCTGGAGCGGGTGATCACCACGGGCGTCTGGCCGCGGTGACCGGCGGGGGCGGCCGGCGCCTCAGCCCGCGCGGGGCGCCCGGTAGGTCTCCTCCGCGGTCTCCGGCACGGCGTCGTCCTCCTCCCCGGCAACCACCAGCCGCAGCGGCAGCTCGGACAGCTCGGCCCGGGTGACGGCGGGCAGCCCGGCGTCGGTCACCAGGACGTCCACCTCGGACAGCGAGGCGAAGGAACTCAGCCCCACCGTCCCCCACTTGGTGTGGTCCGCGACCACCACGACGCGCCGGGCGGAGGCCACCAGCCGCCGGTTGGTCTCCGCCTCGGCGAGGTTCGGGGTGGACAGCCCTGCCTCCACCGAAATGCCGTGCACGCCGAGGAACAGCAGGTCGAAGTGGAGCGCGGCTATCGCC
>NZ_JBRIOU010000012.1:13300-20856 GCF_053474865.1 Streptomyces sp. CO7 | reverse complement strand
GTCCACGGCACCGCCGGTGTGCAGGACGTCGGCCACCCGCACCGAGTTGGTGACCACCGTCAGGTCCGGCACCCCGGCCAGCACCCGGGCCAGCGCGTAGGTGGTCGTGCCCCCGGAGAGCGCCACCGCGGAGCCGGGGGTCACCAGCGAGGCGGCCGCGCGGGCGATCTCCTCCTTGGCGGCGGGCTCCCGGCCGGTCTTCTCCTCGAAGCCCGGTTCGTGCCCGGTGGGCTCCGTGCCCTCCACGGGCACCGCGCCGCCGTGCACCTTCTCCAGCGCGCCCAGGCGGGCCAGCGCGTCCAGGTCACGGCGCACCGTCATGTCGGACACGCCGAGCCGCTGGGTCAGCTCGTTCACCCGCACCCCGCCGCGGCGGCGGACCTCGTCCAGGATCAGCGCCCGCCGTTGCTCCGCGAGGAGGTTCTGCCGCTCAGCCACCTCTACCCCTCGTCCCTTCTCCCGCGCGGCCGCTCCCGCGCCCCCGGCCGCGCCTCTCGGGCGCTGTGACCAGGCGTTTCCCGCGCCGGCACCGGGCCCGGCGACATTCCATCCTCGCACGACACGCCGAAGCGCGGTCAGGTGGCCGAGTGCGCCGCCGGATCACCGCACTCACCCGATCGTGGGGAGATTCGGTCACGAAGGGTTGAGGCGGTGCGGGAACGGAGATCCCACGGGCGGAGCACCGCATCACATGTTCGAATGCCGCGGGCCGGGAGGGCACGCCGGACACCGCGGCCACCACACGTCACCGGGGGAGCAGCAGTGGTATCTCGACAGGCGACGCAGAGCGCGCCGGCGCCGCGGGCCCAGAACCCGCCGGCGGACGGAGCCACCCTGGAACTGCTCGTGCACGGCGTGGGCGGCACCACCCCGGCGGAGATGCTCGACGACCCGCGGACGGTCCGCGTCACGGGCGACGGCACCGCGGCAGTGTTCCGGCGCGCCGACGACGTGGACGCCGAACGCGCCGCCCGGACCGGCGCGAGGGCCCCCGCGGGCGACGGCACGGCCCCCGTCCAGGAGGCCTACGTCTGGTGCAACCTCACCTCCGGAAACGGCAGTCGCGCGCTGTGGCTGCTGCTGCTCCCCTTCATGGTCGTCAACCTGGCCCACTGGATGCGTCCTGCCGCCCACGGCCTCGGCCGCGCCGTCCGCCTCCACGGGACGCTGGTGCGGCTCGCCGGGCTGAGCCTCACCGTGCTGCTGGTCGCCGCCGCCTGCGAGGTCGCCCTCGACCTGACCGCCTGGCAGTGCGCCGGCACGCCCGCCTGCGCCACCGCCCACTCCTGGCTGGGTTTCCTCACCGAGGGCTGGTGGAGCGCACCCGGCCGCCGTCTGGCCCTGGCCGCCGTGGTGCCCACCGCCCTGACCGTGCTGCTCTGGTACCTCTCGCACCGCACCTGGAGCGAGTACGAGTCCCAGCAGCCGCCGGCCGGCGCCGAGCCCCGGGAGGGCGCCGAGGCCACACCGCTGGGGCGGCCCGGATTCTGGTACGGCCGCCGCTTGGTCGCCCGGCTGCGCGCCGCGCACACCGCGGCCGCGCTGCTCACCGTCGCCGCGGCGGTCACCGCGGCCGCGGCCCGCCACGACCGCGGCGCGGGCGGCCCCGCCCTGCTCGACCTGCTCGGCCGGCTTCTGGAGACCGCCCTGGCCGTCGCCGGCCTCGCCGTGGTGGCCGTGGTGTGCCGCCGCGGCCGCAGCGAGCACCGGATCGACCACGGCCTCGACGCCCGCCTGCAGCGGGTGCTGCCGCTCGGCGCCGCCGCCCTGCTGGTCCTCGCGCTGGTGTACGCCTCCTGGTCCCGGCCCGGCTGGCGATCGGCCGGACTCCTGGCCGGGGACGCGGTCTTCGGGGCGATCTGCCTCGCCCAAGGACTGCTCGTGGTGGCGCTGGCCGCCGTGGCCCGCACCCTGCACCGCTCGCGCCCCGACCCGCGCGCAGCCCTGCGCGGACTCGCGGGTCCGGCGGTCGCCCTGCTGGCCTGCGCCCTCGGCGGGGTGATGTCCGGGGGCGTCGCCCAACGGGTCGCCGACTGGCTCGACGGCCGCAGCGGCACCCTCGCCGGCCCGCCCGTGGTGCTGACCTGGCAGGCCTCCGTCATCCCGCTGCTGCCGGTCGTGGTCCTGGTGCTGCTGGCCGTCCTCGGCCACCGGGCCTGGCGCTCCGTGCGCGGCGAGATCCCCGCGGTGCTGCGCGACCACCCCGGCGAGCCGCACGACCCCGTGCGGGTGCGCCGGGTGGCCCGGGTCCGCGCGCTGGCCGCCCTGACCGACCGGGCCCCGCTGATCGTCGGCGTCGTCGCCGCCGTCACCTTCCTGCTCGGGGCCGGCGCGCTGGCCGGCGCCCTCGGCACCGGCCGGACGCCCGCCGACGCGGCACAGGGCGCGCCCGCCCCCGTGGAGGGGCTCGCCGAGGTGGCCCAGGCCATCGGGTCCTGGCTGATCGGTCTGGGCTTCATACTCTTCGTCACCTTCGGCCGCCGGGCCTACCGGGACGCGTCGGCCCGCCGCACCATCGGCATCCTGTGGGACGTCGGCACCTTCTGGCCGCGCGCCGCCCATCCCTTCGCGCCGCCCTGCTACGCCGAGCGGGCCGTGCCCGACCTGACCTGGCGGATGGCGACCTGGACCGCCGCCACCGGCGGCCGGCTGGTGCTCTCCGGGCACTCGCAGGGCAGCGTGCTGGCCGCGGCGGCTGCCTGGCAGCTGCCCGCCCCGGTACGCGCCCGGGTCGCGCTGCTCACCTACGGCTCCCCGCTGGAGCGCCTGTACGGGCGATGGTTCCCGGCCCACTTCGGGCCCGAGGCGCTCGCCCGTCTGCACCAGGAGGTCGACTGCTGGCGCAACCTGCACCGCCGCACCGACCCGATCGGCGGCCCCGTCCTCGTCGGCACCGGAGGCACGAGGGACACGGGGGACGCGGCGCACGCGGCGGACGCGGCAGATGTGGCGCACACGGTGGATAGGGCGCACGCGGCGGATGTGGCGCACGCGGCGGCGGGCGGGGCCGGTCACGCCGGCTGCCCACCGTGCGCGCCGGTCGACCGGGCGGCGCTCAAGGACCCGCTCTCCCTCGGCCGGACCGCCGAGCATCCGCTGCCCTCGCCCATCCTCGGCCACGGGGGCTACCAGGCCGACCCCGTCTTCGCCGAGGAACGCGCCGCGCTGCTCGCCCGGCTGCCGCGTGGTCTGCCCGCGCCCCGCGACGGGAGCGACGGCCCGGAGGCGCCGGCGGGGCCGCCCGTCAGTCCAGCGCCGGGAGATCCTCCGGGTGGAGCAGGCTGAGCTCCTCGGTGCTCGGGTCGGGCAGCTGCGCCACCCGGCCCGCGTGCCGTTCCACCATCGCCTCGAAGGTCTGGCGGGCGGTGCGACCGTTGCCGAACGCGGGCCCCTTGGGGATCTCCGCGAAGTACTTCAGCAACGCCTCGTCCGTGCCGTCCGCCAGCCGGTACTCGTGCTCCTCGGCCTGCTGCTCCACGATCCGCAGCAGCTCGCCGGGCCCGTAGTCGCCGAACCTGATGGTCCGCGAGAAGCGGGACGCCACGCCGGGGTTGACGGACAGGAAGCGCTCCATCTCCTCCGTGTAACCCGCGACGATCACCACCACCGCCTCGCGGTGGTCCTCCATCAGCTTCACCAACGTGTCGATCGCCTCCCGGCCGAAGTCCCGGCCGGAGTCCTCCGGCGAGAGGGCGTACGCCTCGTCGATGAACAGCACACCGCCCCTGGCCCGGTCGAAGGCCTCCTGGGTGCGGATCGCCGTGGAGCCGATGTGCTCGCCGACCAGGTCGACCCGGGACACCTCGACCAGATGCCCCTTCTCCAGCACGCCCAGCGAGGCCAGGATCTCCCCGTACAGCCGCGCCACCGTCGTCTTGCCGGTGCCGGGGGAGCCGGTGAAGACCAGGTGACGGCGCACCGACGCCGCCTTGAGGCCCGCCTCCCTGCGCCGCCGGCCCACCTCGATCATGTCGGTGAGCGCCCGGACCTCCCGCTTGACGCTCTCCAGTCCGACCAGCGCGTCGAGGGCGCCCAGCACCTCCTGGGCGGCCCGCACCGGGGCGCCGTCCGCCTCGTCCGCCGGACCGGCCGGAGCCCCGGTTCTCGGCGCCGGCACGGAACCCAGCAGCCCGCCCGTGCTCGCCTGCGCCGGAGCGGTCAGCACCGCGCCGTCGCCGGAGGCGGACCCCTGCGCGAGGGAGGAACCGGCGCCGACGCTCTCGTCGCCGGTGCAGTCCTCCACGTCGGGGCCCCCTGCGCCGCCCGACCCGGCCTCCGCGAACTCGTAACCGCCGCGCGCGCACCGCTCGGTGCGGCACTTGCGCAAGGCGGTGCGGCAGCCGTCCAGCACGTGGAACCCGTAGCCGCCGCTGCCGGTCACCTTGCAGCCGACGAAGGTGCCCCGGCCGCCCGCCGACACGTAGAACCCCGCCTCGGCCGGCCCGTCGACGATGCACCGCTCCACCGTCGGGTCCGCGCCCTTGGTGACGATGACGCCCGTCTGGGTGCCGCTGAGCGTGCAGTTGGCGAGCGTGCCCCCGCTGCCGTGGTCGCGGAACCAGGCGCCGGTGGCGGCGTCCCGGATGCGGCAGTCGTCCAGCTGCGCGGTCGCGCCGTCGCTGACCGAGACCGCGGTGTTGCGGACCTGGCTCAGGTCGCTGTCCACCACGTCCGCACGCGAACCGCGGTCCAGCACGAACAGCGCGTCCGGCACGTCGTGCACCCGGCAGGAGTCCAGCACCGCCGTCGCGCCGTCGCTCACCCAGACCGCCGGGTAGTCGCCGGTCGAGTCGAAGATCTCGCACTGGTGGGCGTCGACCCGGGTCCCCGGGTCCCACACCGACAGCCCGTTGCGCCCGAACTGCCGGACGCTGGTGCGGGTGAGGGTGAGCACCGAACGCGAGCGCAGGTCCATCGCGTTCTCGGGGATGTCGTGGATCCGGCAGTCGGCCAGCGTGAGCACCGCGTCGGTGTCCATGGTGACGCCGTCCCCGGCCGTGCGGTGCACGTCGCAGTCGGTGAGCTGACCGGTGGCCCGGCCGGTGATCTGCACCCCGCTGCCGCGCACTTCGTAGATCTCGCAGCCGACCGCCTCCACGAAGGAGTTCTCGCCGGTGGCGCTCAGGCCCGCCCCGGCGGCGTGGTGCACCTTGCAGCGCTCCAGCCGGGGCCGCGCCCCGCCGCGCACCGCCACGCCCGCCTGCCCGGCCGCCGTCACCTCGCACTCCTCGAAGAGCCCGCCCGCGCCGTCGGTGACGGTGATGCCCACACCCGCCGGGTTGTCGACCGAGCAGCGGCGCACCGTGGGACGCGCGGAGCCGCGGACCTCGATGCCGGACGCCGAGCGGGTCATCACGCGGATGTCGGAGATCTCCGGGGTGCCCTCCTCGACCAGCAGCGCCGGCGCCGAGGAGTCCTGCCCCTCCAGGTGCAGTCCCTGCACCACGGCGGAGCCGCGCACCGTCAGCGGCACACCGTCGGCGGGCGCGATGCGCACGGCCCCCGGCTGTCCCTCGGGCCCCCGGAGCGTCACCGCCCGCTGGACGAGGAGGTTCTCCCGGTAAGTGCCGGGGGAGACGGTGAGCACGTCCCCGTCGCCCGCGGCCTCCAGGGCCGAGGCGAGCGAGGAGTACTCTCCCGTGCGGCGCCGCCACCGCGACGTGCCGGTGTGCGTCACCTGGACCGTGCCCTGTGCCATGGTGCTTTTCTGTCCCCACCTCGTCGTACACGGGATGTAGCGGATTGGGCCGAACGTGTCGGCCCGACCACCGTAGCGCGCGCGTCGACGGTGGGTTGCCCGGTGAACGATCGTGATCAGCTTCCGGTACCGGCCCTGCCCCAGTCGGGTCCGGCCCGCTCCCAGGCCCGGTCCAGCCGCTCGAAGCGGAGCCGCATCAGGTGACGAAGGGTCATGCGACGGGCCCCCTCGGCGATCGCGGTGGTCAGCAGGGCCGCGCCGACGCCGGCCAGACCGGCCTGCAGCGTCAGGTCGCCGGTGTCGAGGGGGCGGCCGACGGGACGCCCCCGGTGGTCGGTCCACAGGGTGAAGTGCCGTCCGGGGGCCGGGGCCCGCAGGCTCGTCCAGGTGTGCGCACGCCGGGGGGTGCCGTCGGGCGCGGTCCAGGCGGCGAGTACGCGCTTCCGGCTGCCGCGCTCCGCCGTGCGGCCCTCGGTCCCGGGAAGCTGCACGGAGACCGCCGGGTCCTTCAGGACGGTGGCCGTCACGCGGTGCCGCGCGGCGTGCTGTTGACGGGCCGTACGGCTGAGCGAGTCGTGCGCGGCGGAGCCGGCGAACATGCCGGCGAGCGGAGCGGCGACCGCGATCAGCAGCAGGGCGCCCAGCGCCGCCCACGCCTCCACCAGATCGGTCGTGCGCCGCAGCGGATTGTGCCGCCACCGCCAGATCCCACGCATCGCTCCCACCGCGTCCCCCCGTCGTCCTTCTCCGTGATAGCCCTCCCGCCGGCCGTTCATCCACCGAACGCCGGCAAAGAGAGCGACCTCACCCTTTCGGTGCATCGGGCCCGGGACCGTCCGCACCCGGGACCGTCCGCACCCGGTCCCCGGCCCGCGTGGGCCGGGGACCCGTTCACTCCAGGACCGTGACCGGGTCCCCGACCCGCACGATGCCCGTGGTCAGGGGCACCAGGTACTGGCCGAAGACCAGTTGCGAGCCGAAGCGGCGGACGCGGCCGAGGGTGAGCAGCGGCTCGCGTCCACGGCGGGCGGACTCCTGGTCGGTGGTGGTCACCACGCACCGCCCGCACGTCCGGGCGACGCGGAGGTGGACGCCGCCGACGGCCAGGCGGTTCCATCCGTCCTCGGCCCAGGCCTCGAAGCCGTCCACCACCAGGTTGGGGCGGAAGCGGTTCATCGGCAGCGGGCCCTCCTCGGGGTGGTCGCCCCGCGCCACCGCCGCGTTGAGCGCCTCGAGCGAGGCGAGGGTGGTCAGCAGCAGGGGGTAGCCGTCCGCGAAGGAGACGGTCTCGCCGGGCAGGGCGTACTCGGGGTCGACCGGACGGACGACCGCCGGGTCGTCCATGTGCAGCAGGCGCACGGAGGCGTCCAGATAGGCGCTGCACCAGGCGTGCGCCGCCTCCTCGGCGAGCACTCCCCGCACCCGGGCGCCGAAGACGTCGACCTCCGCCGCCCCGGAGGCCGCCGGGTCGGGGACGGGGACGGTCAGCGGCTCCCTGTCGGGCGCGGACAGACGGACGCCGCCGGGCAGGAGCTCGGCGGCGGCCAGGGCCAGACGGGGATGCCGGCGCCGGGTGACGACCTTTCCCCCGTCGTCGACCAGGGCCCAGCGCCGGTCCCCCTCCGGCCCCCAGGGCTCGATCAAGGCCTCCCGGAGAGCGTGTCCCCGGAAGGCCTTGACCGGATGTACGTGGATCGAATGAACTTCCGCTTTCCCCATGCGGTCATCGTGCCATCAGGCCCGGACCGCCCTCCCGGATCAGTAGCCGCGGTACTCCTGCTGGCCGTACTGCGGCTGGTAGGAGACGGGCGCCTGCTGGCCGTACTGCGGGGTGTACGGGGCCTGCTGACCGTACGGG
>NZ_JBRIOU010000012.1:9717-13200 GCF_053474865.1 Streptomyces sp. CO7 | reverse complement strand
CCTCGTACCCGGTGCCGGCGTGCGGCGCGGGACGGGGCTGCTGCTGCGTCGGATAGCCGCGCGGTCCGGCCGCCTGCTGCGGGATGTACGGGGCCGGGACGGGCGAGGGCGCCGGAGGCAGCGCGGCCTGGGCGGCGGGCAGCGCCGGATACGCCTGCGGGTACCCGTAGGACGGCGCGGGCGGCTGCGGGGCCGGCGGCTGGTAGGACGGGCCCGACGGCAGGGCGGGCAGGGCCGGCAGCTGGCTGCCGCCGGTGCCGTAGGAGGAGTGGGTGGTGTACGACGGCGTGTCGTACATCGGCGGCACCCGGATCGGCGCGATTTGAGGGGTACCCCGCTCGGCGACCAGGGAGTCGTAGATCGGGGTGTCCGGGAACGCGGCTGAGGAATAGCCGCCGCCGTAAGGGGAGCGGGGGGAGGTCATACCCATAAGTTAAGCCCACGATGTGGTCGTTGGGGAGACAGATAAGAAGGTTGTTTTCCGTGTCGGCGGTGATGTTGGATACCCAATCCGAGCGAATTTGGCAAAAAGGGGCTTCCTGTCCAGCGCGAATCGTGTATGAGGGTCGGTATCGGGCACGTTACCCACGGTTAACTTCGGTCACAGGAGTGTTCCCGGAGGGCGTTACGGGGGATTTGTGGCGGTCCGTCAGGCGTCCCGGCCGCTGGTGCCCGTTCGGCCGTTCGGAGCCCTCCGCGAACGGGTGACGGAAAGGGTCTCGGGGCGCCCGTAGGTGCGTCCCTTCCACGCGGCGCCCCGCCCCCGGTGGTGGCGTACCGCGGAGTCCACCGTCATCAGCGTGTACAGCGACGCGGTGAACGGCAGCAGTACCGCCGCCCAGGGCGGCTGCCGGTGGTACCGCACCATCGGCAGGTAACTCGCCGCCATCAGCAGCCAGGCCGCGCCCCCGCAGACCGCCGCGGCGGGCACACCCGCCACCAGGCCGGCCACCAGGGCCGCCGGAGGCGCCAGGTAGACCAGGCACAGGCCCGCCGCCGTGCCCGCCAGGAGCGCGGGACTGTGGCGCAGTTGGGCGTAGGCGCTGCGCGCCACCATCCGCCACAGGTCCCGCAGCCGGGGGTACGGACGCACGCTGACCACGCCGTCGGCCAGCCCGAGCCAGATCCGCGCACCCGGTGAGCGCCCCTTCACCGCGCCCGCCAGCGCCACGTCGTCGATCACCGCGCCCCGGATCGACGCCGGGATCCCCGCCTCCTCGGCGGCCGAGGCGCGCAGCAGGACGCAGCCTCCGGCGGCAGCGGCGGTCCGGCACTCCGGCCGCGCCACCCGGCGGAAGGGGTAGAGCTGCGCGAAGAAGTACACGAAGGCCGGCACCACCAGACGCTCCCAGGCGCCCGCCACCCGCAGCCGGGCCATCAGCGACACCATGTCGAAGCCGCCGGTGACCGCGGCGGAGACCAGGGACCGCAGGCTGTCCGGCGCGTGCGCGATGTCCGCGTCGGTCAGCAGCACGAACTCGGGGGAGCCGGCGCGCGCCACGGCGAGACCGTGCCGCACCGCCCAGAGCTTGCCGGTCCAGCCGTCCGGCGGCCCGCCGGGCGAGGCGACGGTCAGCGGCAGACCTCCGTGGCGGCGGGCCAGCTCCCGGGCCAGCTCGCCGGTGCCGTCCGTGCTGCCGTCGTCCACCAGCACCACGGAGGCCTCGCCCGGATAGTCCTGGGCCAGCAGCGACGGCAGGCTGAGCGGGAGGACGTCCGCCTCGTCGCGGGCCGGGACGACGACCGCCACCCTCGGCCACGCCGCCGGCTCCCGCCGCTCGGGGAGCCGCACGTCGGTGCGCCAGAAACGCCCGTGCCCGAGCAGCAGCCAGAGCCAGACGGCGAGGGACACGGCGGAGATCCACACCACGACGCTCATCGCCGCAGTCTGCATCACGGAACCGGGCGCTCCACGCTCATCGACTATGGTGACGGGGTGAAGATCGCGCTCATGGACTCCGGAATCGGGCTGCTGGCGGCGGCCGCCGCGGTGCGCCGGCTCAGGCCCGACGCCGATCTGGTCCTCTCCTCCGACCCCGGCAGCATGCCCTGGGGCCCTCGCAGCTCCGAGGACATCGCCCGGCTCGCGCTGGCCGTCGCCGAGGCCGCCGCGGCCCACCGCCCCGACGCCCTGATCGTCGCGTGCAACACCGCGTCGGTGCACGCGCTGCCCACGCTCCGGGCCCACCTGGAGCCCGCGCTGCCGGTCGTCGGCACGGTGCCCGCGATCAAGCCCGCGGCCGCCGGCGAGGGCCCGGTCGCCATCTGGGCCACCCCCGCCACCACCGGCAGCCCCTACCAGCGCGGGCTCATCGAGCAGTTCGCCGCGGGCGTGGACGTCACCGAGGTGCCCTGCCCCGGTCTGGCGGACGCCGTCGAGCACGCCGACGAGGCCGCCGTGGACGCCGCCGTCGCGGCCGCCGCCGCACTCACCCCGGCGCGGGTGCGCACCGTGGTGCTGGGCTGCACCCACTACGAACTGGTCGCCGGACGGATCGGCACCGCCCTCGAGCGCGTCGTCGGCCACCGGCCCGAGCTGCTCGGCTCGGCGGACGCGGTCGCGGCCCAGGCGCTGCGGCGCGTCGGAGAGCGACGCGCCGCTGCGGACGATGCCGGTACGGGTGACACCGGTGCTCCGGCCGGCTCGGGCACGCTGACCGTGCTGCACGGCGGCGTCGAGTCGCGGCTCACCGAGGCCGCCCTCTTCTACGCCGAGGGACGCGGACTGCGCGAGGTCAGCGCGGCGCGCTGAGGCGCCGCGGGGCCGATCGCGGGGCCGCGGCGGGTCCGCCACCAAGGCCGAGGCGCCCGGTCGGCGGGTTCGGCGCGAGGAAGCGGAACCAGTGCTTGCCCACCGTGGTGTCGGCGGGGACCTCCACGTCGCCCTCGAAGGAGCCGTCGGCGTCGGTCTTCCACTGGCCGAGGATGCCGTCGTCGTCCAGCTTGATGGTGACGGTCTCGTTCTTCGGGAACTTCGTCACCTTGAAGTGGATGCTGCCGCCCGGCTGCACCTCGCTGGCGGTGATCTCGGCCTTGGCGCCCGAGGAGTTGGAGGCGGAGGCGGGAGCGCCGGTCGCGGCCGGGATCTCCTGCGTGCCGCCACCGCCGGCCCCGCCGGAGCCGGTGGTGGAGCCGCCGGTGGTGGCGGACCCGGGCTCCGCGCCGTCGGTGACGGTGAAGTCGGCGCGCAGGCTGGTGGAGGGGTTGGGGGCGAGGAAGCGCAGCCAGTGGGCGCCCTTGGTGGTGCCCGCCGGGACGGTGACGCTGCCGGAGAAGGACCCGTCGGAACCGATGGTCCACTGGCCGATGATCTCGGAGTCGTCCAGCTTGATGGTCAGGCGCTGGCCGGCCGGGAAGCCGGTGACGCGGAAGGAGACCTTGCCGCCCGCCTTGACGCTGGAACCGGCGGTGATCGAGGCGGAGGCACCGCTGCTGGTGCCGCCCGTGGGGGAGCCGGAACCCCCGGGCGGACCGCCCCCGGGG
>NZ_JBRIOU010000012.1:0-9617 GCF_053474865.1 Streptomyces sp. CO7 | reverse complement strand
GCGTTGAGGCACCGCGCCGGGGCGCGGGCGAGTCGAGGGCGGCGACGAGGTGCCGCTTCGGTGGCTGGGGGCAGGGGCGAGAGCAACGTCACCGGGCCAGGACCGCGTCGGGGGCGGGGCCGCCCGGGTACCGTCGAAGCCGTCCGACTCCTCCCGGTTCTCTCCGGTATCCGCCCGCCCGGCGGCGATCCACCGTCCTCGGCGCCCCGCCGACCGGTCCGCCGGCCTGATCCGGGCCCCTGACATGCGCCTTAGACTCCACCAGGTGACCGTCACCGCACCCACCACCGAAGCCTCGGGCGACCAGCCCTCGGGCGGGCCCGTCGCGCCCCGCGGCCGGACCGCGGCCCGGCTTCGCCGGCTCCTGCCGGCCGTGGCCGCCGTCCTCTCCGGCCTGCTGCTCTACGCGAGCTTCCCCCCGCGCACCGTGTGGTGGCTCGCCCTGCCCGCCTTCGCCGTCCTCGGCCAGGCGCTGCGCGGCCGCCGGTGGAAGCCCGCCCTCGGGCTCGGCTACCTCTTCGGCCTGGGCTTCCTGCTGCCGCTGCTGGTGTGGACCGGCATCGAGGTCGGTCCCGGGCCGTGGCTCGCCCTGGTCGCCGTCGAGGCACTGTTCCTCGGGCTGACCGCGGTGGGCATCGCGGCCGTGTCCCGGCTGCCCGCCTGGCCCCTGTGGGCGGCGGCGGTGTGGACGGCCGGCGAGGCCGTGCGGGCGCGCTTCCCGTTCGGCGGCTTCCCCTGGGGCAAGGTCGCCTTCGGCCAGGCCGACGGCGTCCTGCTTCCGCTGGCCGCGCTGGGCGGCACCCCGCTGCTCGGCTTCGCGGTGGTGCTGAGCGGCTTCGGGCTGTGCGAGGCGGTCCGGCAGGTCCGGTCGGCGCGCCGCACCCGGGTGGTGCGCCGCGGCGCCGCGGCCGCCGCGCTGCTGAGTCTGCTCGCCCCCTTCGGCGCCGCCCTCGTCGCGCGTGCCGCGGTGGACGCCGGCGCGGAGGACGGCACGGCCACCGTCGCCGTGATCCAGGGCAACGTGCCCCGCCTGGGCCTCGACTTCAACGCCCAGCGGCGTGCGGTGCTCGACTACCACGTCCGCGAGACCGAGCGGCTGGCCGACCGGATCGCGGCCGGCGAGGCGGAGCGGCCCGACCTGGTGCTCTGGCCGGAGAACTCCTCGGACATCGACCCCTTCGCCAACGCCGACGCCGCCGAGGTCATCGACCGGGCCGCCAAGGCCGTGGGCGCCCCGATCGCCGTCGGCGGCGTGGTCGAGCGGGACGGCAAGGTCTACAACGAGCAGATCCTCTGGGACCCCGAGAAGGGCCCGGTCGACACCTACGACAAGCGGCAGACCCAGCCCTTCGGCGAGTACCTGCCGCTGCGCCCCCTGATCGGCGCGATCAACCAGACCTGGACCAGCATGGTCCGCAGGGACTTCAGCCGCGGCACCACCCCGGGCGTCTTCGAGATGAACGGCACCGGCGTCGGGCTCATCACCTGCTACGAGGCCGCCTTCGACTGGGCGGTGCGCGACACCGTGACCTCCGGCGCCCAGTTGCTCTCGGTGCCGAGCAACAACGCCACCTTCGGCCGCAGCGAGATGACCTACCAGCAGCTCGCCATGTCCCGGGTACGGGCCGTCGAGCACGGCAGGACGGTGACCGTGCCGGTGACCAGCGGGGTCAGCGCGATCATCCTGCCCGACGGCCGGGTGACCGCGCGCACCGGCATGTTCGTCCCCGGCACCCTCGTGCAGGAGGTGCCGCTGCGGTCCTCCAGCACCCCGGCGACCACCCTGGGCACGCTGCCCGAGTGGGCGCTGGTCCTGGTCGGCGCCGCGGGCGTCGCCCGGGCGATCGGCCGCACCGTCCGGACCCGGCGGGCCGGCACGGGCCGATAGGGTTCGAACCATGGCAACCCCGGACTTCATCCGCACGCTGCGCGCCAGCGCCGGGCACCAGCTGCTGTGGCTGCCCGGCGTCACCGCGATCGTCTTCGACGAGGACGGCGGCCGCGTCCTGCTCAACCGGCGCGCCGACACCCGCCGCTGGGCGGTGATCGGCGGCATCCCCGACCCGGGGGAGGAGCCCGCGGCCTGCGCCGTGCGCGAGGTGTTCGAGGAGACGGCCGTGCGCTGCGTCCCGGAGCGGGTGCTGAGCGTGCAGGCGCTCAAGCCGGTGACCTACGAGAACGGCGACATCTGCCAGTACATGGACATCACCTTCCGCTGCCGCGCGGTGGGCGGCGAGGCCCGGGTAAACGACGACGAGTCACTGGACGTGGCCTGGTTCCCGGTCGACGCCCTGCCGGAGCTCGACGCGTGGGCCGTGACGCGGATCAAGCAGGCTCTGTCGGACGCCCCCACATGGTTCGACCCTATGAGCTGACCCGCAAGTATGGTCGCTGACCACATGGGTCGGGGTGGGGTGGCTGCCTAGGGTCTGACCATGACCGAGCAGCCCAGCACCCCCGGGGGCCTCGACTCCCCCCTCGATCCGTCCCCGCCCGACCTCTGCGGACGCACCGCCCTGGTGACCGGCGCCGCCGGCGGCATCGGGCGCGCCTGCACCCTGCGTCTGGCCGCGGCCGGCGCCACGGTGCGGGCGGTGGACCGTGACGGACACGGCCTCGCCGAGCTGGCCGGGCAGGCGTCCGGGCTCAAGGGGACCGTCGAGCCCCAGATCCTCGACCTCACCGACCTGGACGCCGCCGAGCGGGCCGCCGCCGGCGTCGACGTGCTGGTGAACAACGCCGGGATCCAGCTGGTGCGGCCGGTGCACGAGTTCCCGCCGGACGTCTTCCACACGGTGCTCACGGTGATGCTGGAGGCCCCGTTCCGCCTCATCCGCGGGGCTCTGCCGCACATGTACGCGAAGGGCTGGGGGCGCGTCGTCAACATCTCCTCGGTGCACGGCCTGCGCGCGTCCGCCTTCAAGTCGGCCTATGTGTCCGCCAAACATGGGCTCGAGGGCCTCTCCAAGACGGTTGCCCTCGAGGGCGCGCCCCATGGCGTCACCTCGAACTGTGTGAACCCCGGCTATGTGCGCACCCCACTGGTCGAGAAGCAGATCACCGACCAGGCGGCGGCGCACGGCATTCCCGAGGACCGGGTGGTCTCCGAGATCCTGCTCCGCGACACCGCGCTGAAGCGGCTGATCGAACCCGCCGAGGTCGCCGAGACGGTGCTCTTCCTCTGCGGCCCGGCCGCCGCCGCCATCACCGGGTCGTCGTACGTGATGGACGGCGGCTGGACCGCCCACTGACCGGCCCGGACCGCTGCGCGCGGGGCGGTGGACCGCCGCCGTCCCGCGCCCCGAGAGGCCGTTGTCCACAGGGGTGTCCCGGGGCCCCGGCCATGGTGAATCCTGTGCCCATGCCCCACGATCACCCGCAGAGCGT
Organism: Streptomyces sp. CO7; assembly: GCF_053474865.1. Lineage (NCBI taxonomy): Bacteria > Bacillati > Actinomycetota > Actinomycetes > Kitasatosporales > Streptomycetaceae > Streptomyces > Streptomyces sp. CO7. The sequence continues at coordinate 6,230 of NZ_JBRIOU010000012.1, read as the reverse complement.
GCCGCCGCCGGTCGCCCGGCCGTCCGCGGAACCGTCCGCTCCACCCCGGCCCGCCGGCGCGGAAGCCGCTGCGCCGTCCGGCGCCCCCGACGCCTCCGTCGTCACGCCCGCCACGGGGCCCGCATCGGCGCCCGCCGTCGAGCGCGGGCCCGAGGCGGCGGCCGGAACCCCCACCGTGCCCGGCCGGGCCGCGGCAGCCGACGCCGGGGACGGCGAGGCGCCCGGCGGGACCGAGACGCCCTTCCTGGAGCTGCTGGCCCGCGGCGCCTCCGCCGACGCCTACGACCGCCCCGTGCTGGTCGCCCGGGCCGAGAGGCGTCCCGCCGCCGAGGTCGCCGCCCTGCGCCGGGCCCGGGACCTCGCCCTGCGGGTGCGCTCCGAACTCGAGGGCCGGCGCCGCCGCGAGGAGGAACTCTCCGCGCTCTTCGCCACCGCCCACGACCTGGCCGGCCCGCGCGACCTCGACGCCGTGCTGCGGGCCATCGTCCAGCGCGCCCGCTCGCTCCTCGGCACGGACGTCGCCTACCTCTCCCTCCACGACCCGGCCCGGGGCGACACCTACATGCGCGTCACCGAGGGGTCCGTCGCCGCGCGGTTCCAGCAGCTGCGCCTGGGCATGGGCGAAGGGCTCGGCGGCCTGGTCGCCCAGACGGCCCGGCCCTACGTCACCCAGGACTACTTCAAGGACGAACGGTTCCTGCACACCGGGGCCATCGACGCCGGTGTCCACGACGAGGGACTGGTCGCCATCCTCGGCGTCCCCCTGATGCTGGGCGACCACGTCATCGGCGTGCTGTTCGCCGCGGACCGCCGCGCCCGCGTCTTCGAACGCGGCCAGATCGCCCTGCTCAGCAGCTTCGCCGCCCTCGCCGCGGCCGCCATCGACACCGCCAACCTGCTCACCGAGACGCGCTCGGCCGTCGCCGAGCTGGAGCGGGCCAACGAGATCATCCAGGACCGGAGCGCCGTCATCGAGCGCGCCTCCGAGGTCCACGACCGCCTCGCCGAACTGGTGCTGCGCGGAGGCCAGGTGCACGACGTGGCCGCCGCCGTCTCGGAGGTGCTGGACGGCTCGGTGTCCTTCGCCGACATCACCGCCGTCCCCGCCGAGGCGCTGGAGGCGTCCCGCGCCGAGGGCCACGCCGTGCCGCACGGCGACGACTGGATCGCCGCCGTGACCGCTAGCCGAGAGCTCCTCGGCGCCCTGGTGCTGCGGGGGCACCCCGTCCTCGACCCGGTCGACCAGCGCACCCTGGAGCGCGCCGCCATGGTGACCTCCCTGCTGCTGCTCGCCCGCCGTTCCGCCGCCGAGGCCGAGCAGCGGGTCCGCGGCGAGCTCCTCGACGACCTCCTCGACGCCCGCGACCACGACCCCCGGCTGCTGCGGATGCGCGCCGCCCGCCTGCACGCCGACCTCGACGTCACCCACGTCGTCCTCGCCGCCCGGCTGGACGCCACCGCGCCCGGCGGCGACGCGGAGGCCGAGGCCCGGCGCAGGCTCTGGTCCGCGGCCTCCCACCTCGCCTCCACCCGGCACGGCCTGGCCGCCGCCCGCGACGGCGGGACGGTGCTGCTGCTCCCGCTGCCGTCCGGCCACAGCGCCACGGCGCTGGCCCGCGACGTCGCGCGCAGGCTGAGCACGGCGGTGCACGACGCGGTCACCGTCGGCGCGTCCGCGCCGCAGGAGGTGCTGTCCGCAGGGCCCGACCAGGTGGCCGTCGCCTACCAGGAGGCCCGCCGCTGCCTGGACGCGCTGCGGCTCCTCGGCCGCCCCGGCGACGGCGCGGCCGCCGAGGACTTCGGCTTCGTCGGTCTGCTGCTGGCCGGGGACCGGGACATCTCCGGCTTCGTCGACCGCACGATCGGCGAGGTGATCTCCTACGACGAGCGGCGCGGCACGGACCTGGTGCGCACCCTCGACGCCTACTTCGCCTGCGGGATGAGCCCTGCCCGCACCAAGGACGCGCTGCACGTCCACGTCAACACCGTGGCCCAGCGCCTGGAGCGGGTGGGCCGCCTGCTCGGCGAGGACTGGCAGCGCCCCGACCGGGCCCTGGAGATCCAGCTCGCCCTGCGCCTGCAACGCCTGGCCTCGGCCCCGCGCGGTTGAGCCGCGGCCCGAGGGCCCGGCACGGCCCGGCAAGCCCGGAGTGGACCCCGAGTCGGCCACGGGCCCCGAGCCGGGCAGGGACCCCGAGCCGGCCACTGAGCTCGAACCGGTCACGGAGCCCGAGCCCGGAACGTCGCCCGAGGCCGGGCGGCCCACCGGTAGGCCCGGGCACAGCGAAGGGCCCCGCACGCCACTCGGGTGTGCGGGGCCTGTGCCGCGCCCGGGGCGGCCGGTGGGCCGCCCCGGGCCGGGCGTCAGACGGTCTGCTCGCTGCGGTCGACGCCGGCCGACGCGGCGTGGGAGCTCGCCGCCGCGGTGCCGTCGATGTCGTTCAGGTCGCGGTCGCGGGTCTCCTTCGCCACGGCCACCGCGATCAGCGTCACGACCGCCGCGGCGATCACGTACAGCGAGATCGGGGTGGAGGTGCCGTAGCTCGACAGCAGCGCGGTCGCGATCAGCGGAGCCGGGGCACCGGCCGCCACCGAGGCGAACTGGGCGCCGATCGAGGCGCCGGAGTACCGGACCCGGGTGGAGAACAGCTCGGAGAAGAACGCGGCCTGCGGGGCGTACATGGCGCCGTGCAGCACCAGACCCACCGTCACCGCGGTCAGCAGGGCGAGGAAGCTGCCCGAGTCGATCAGCCAGAAGAAGGGGAACACCCACAGGCCGATGCCGGCCGCGCCGAGCATGTAGACCGGGCGGCGGCCCCAGCGGTCGGACAGCGCACCCCACGCGGGAACCGCGCAGAAGTGGATCGCGGAGCCGATCAGCACCGCGTTCAGCGCGGTCTGCTTGGACATCTCGGCCGCCTCGACGGCGTACACCAGGATGAACGCGGTGATCACGTAGAACGAGATGTTCTCCGCCATGCGGGCGCCCATCGCGATCAGGATGTCCTTCCAGTGGTACCGGAAGACGGCGACCAGCGGGAGCTTCTCGGCGGCGCCCTCGGCCTTGCGGGCCTCGGCGGCGGCCAGCGCCTGCTTGAAGACCGGCGACTCGTCGACCGACAGACGGATCCACAGACCGATCAGGACCAGTACGCCGGACAGCAGGAAGGGGATGCGCCAGCCCCAGGACTCGAAGGCGCTCTCCGAGAGGGTGGCGGTCAGCAGCGCCAGCACGCCGGTGGCCAGCAGCTGGCCGGCCGGGGCGCCGGTCTGCGGCCACGAGGCCCAGAAGCCGCGCCGCTTGGGGTCGCCGTGCTCGGACACCAGCAGCACCGCGCCGCCCCACTCGCCGCCGAGCGCGAAGCCCTGCACCAGCCGCAGCACCGTCAGCAGTACCGGGGCCGCCGCGCCGATCGTGGCGTGGGTCGGGAGGAGGCCGATCAGGAAGGTCGCGCCGCCCATCATCAGCAGGCTGATCACCAGCAGCTTCTTCCGGCCCAGCCGGTCGCCGTAGTGACCGAACACCAGGGCGCCCAGCGGGCGTGCCAGGAAGCCGACCGCGTAGGTCAGGAACGCCAGGAGGGTGCCGACGAGCGGGTCCTCGTCCGGGAAGAACAGGGTGTTGAACACCAGCGCGGCGGCCGAGCCGTAGAGGAAGAAGTCGTACCACTCGATGGTGGTGCCGATGAGGCTCGCGGCGACGATCTTCTTCAGGCTGTTCGGCGTCGGAGGCGCGGGCGCGGCTGCCGATGAGGCCATGGTGACCACTTCCAGAAAGGGGATGGGGACGTCTACGTGTCGCCACACCGTAGGAATCCGCAGGTCAGGCGCACATGTGGCGGGACAACATAGTTCGGGTGTTGGCTATGCGTGCGGCCACCATGCCAGCGCAGGGAAAGTCGGTGGAAGGGCTCGACGGCACGACGGCTCGACGGCACGACGGCACGAGGCACGTCATGCCGTCAGGGGATCAACTCGACTCACGGACCACGAGCTCGTTCGGCATGATCACCGGGCTGGTGGGGCCGCCGTCGATGAGGCTGAGGAGGAGGTGGACGGCGGCGGTCGCCTGGTCGGCCATCGGGCTGCGCACCGAGGTGAGCGCCGGGGTGGTGTAGGAGGCGGCCTCTATGTCGTCGAAACCGACGACGGCGACGTCCTCGGGGACACGTCGTCCCGCCTGGTGGAGGGTGCGCAGGGCGCCGATCGCCATCAGGTCGTTGGCGGCGAACACGGCGTCGAGGTCGGGGTCGTCCTCCAGGAGCTGGCGCATGGCTGCGGCGCCGGAAGCCCTGGTGAAGTCTCCCAGCGCCACGATGGAGCGCCGGCCGGTGTCGCGTAGCGTGTCGCGGTAACCGTCGAGACGTTCGCGGGCCTCGTGGAGTTCGAGCGGGCCGGTGATGGTGGCGATACGGCGGCGGTCGCGCTCCAGGAGGTGGCGCACGGCCAGTGCCGCTCCGCCGGCGTTGTCCAGGGCCACGTACGGGACGTCCGGTGCGGAGGTCCGGTTGAAGGAGACGACCGGCAGGCCCTGCCTGGCCAGGGCGGCGGGCAGCGGGTCCGTACCGTGCAGGGCGACGAGCAGCACGCCGTCCACGTGCCCACCGGCGATGTGCTGCTCCACCCTCGTGCGGCTCTGGTCCGATTCGGCGAGCATCAGCACCAGCCGCTTCCCGGCGGTCTCGAGCTCCCTGCTGACGGCACGGACCACGGCGGAGAAGAGAGGGTCGTCGGAGACGACCCCCTGGGGCGGGTCGGAGACGACCACGGCCAGGGTGTCCGTACGGCGGGTGACGAGGTTGCGTGCCGCCCCGTTGGGGACGTAACCCAGTTCGTTGACGGCGCGCATGACGATGTCGCGGATCTGGGGGGCGACCGTCGTCTCGCCGTTGATGACGCGGGAGACGCTCGACTTGGACACACCCGCCCGGGCGGCGACCACTTCAAGAGTGGGGCGCTTCATGCCTGTCCGTCCTTGACGCCGCCGTCCTTGACGCCGTCACCCGGGTCACTGCTCGGGGAGAGGTTGCTCATCAGGGTGACCTCCGGCTCTGCGTCATGGCGATGCGATCAGCGTATCCGCAGGCGAGGGGCGACGTGAGCGTGCCGGGACCTCAACTCCCTTTGCGCGACACCCGCGTTGTCCGTCCGACGTGAGGGCCGTCAGAAAACGCTCCCCGGAGATGAGGCGGCGGTTCCGGTGCTGTTCCTCCTGGATGACAGGGCCCTTGACAGCCGTGACGGGCCCCTCCATCCTCCGTTGAGGGAGCGCTCCCTCAGCCCGCCAACGCCAGAGGAGTCGCACGTGCAAACCCTCTTACGTCGCTTCGGCCTACTTCTGGCCGTCGCGTCCTCACTGCTCGCCTTCGTCGCCCTGCCGGCTCCCGCCGCCCAGGCGGCGGACGTGTTGCTCTCGCAGGGGAAGACCGCCACCGCCTCGAGCACGGAAGGCGTCTTCAGCGCTCGCAGCGCCGTCGACGGCGACGCCGGCACCCGGTGGTCCAGCGCGTTCGCGGACCCCCAGTGGATCCGGATCGACCTCGGAGCCACGGCCCGGATCAGCCGGGTCGCGCTCAACTGGGAGACCGCGTACGGCAAGGCGTTCAGAATCGAGGTGTCGGACGACGCCGCCCGGTGGACCGTCGTCCACGAGACGGCCGCGGGTACCGGCGGTGCCCAGAGCCTGACCGTCTCCGGCACGGGCCGCTACGTCCGCATGTACGGCACCGAGCGGGCCACTTCCTACGGGTACTCCCTGTGGGAGTTCCAGGTGTTCGGCGCCTTCGGGTCCGGCGACCCGGGCGGTGACACCGACAAGCTGCTCTCCTACGGCAGGACGGGCGCGGCCTCTTCGTCGCAGACCGACTCCAACTGCTGGGAGTGCTCGCCCGCCAGGGCCTTCGACCGCGATCCGGCCTCACGCTGGGCGACGAGTCCCAGCACGGGGTGGACGGATCCGGGCTGGATCTCCGTCGACCTCGGCGCGACGGCGCAGATCAACAAGGTCGTCCTGCAGTGGGATCCCGCCTACGCCAAGTCCTTCCAGATCCAGGTCTCACCCAACGGGACCGACTGGACGCCGATCTACTCGACGACGGCCGGCACGGGGTTCAAGCAGACGCTGCTCGTCTCCGGCAGCGGCCGCTACGTCCGCATGTACGGCACCCAGCGCGCCACCCCGTACGGCTATTCGCTGTGGGAGTTCCAGGTGTACGGCACCGGCGGTGACC
>NZ_JBRIOU010000011.1:108714-115490 GCF_053474865.1 Streptomyces sp. CO7 | reverse complement strand
CTCTCCGTGAATGTTTACCCGTAATCGGGTGACACCACGATGAGCGGAACCGCGAGCGGAATAAGCTCGACGGTTCACAGCGTCCTCGCTGTGTTTTTTCAAAGGAACCTCGACCAACCGGAACCGGTTGGACGGGGTATCAACATATCTGGCGTTGACTTTTGGCACGCTGTTGAGTTCTCAAGGTGCGGACGCTTCCTTTGTACTGACCCTCTCGGGTTTTCCTCCGGGCGCTTCCTTCGTTTCCGACTCTATCAGACCGTTTCCGTTCCGATTTCCTCGGTGCTTTCCAGGTCCTTCGCCTTTCGGCGTTTTCCCTTTCCGGCGTTTCCGACTCTATCAGTCTTTTTCTCTTCTTCGATCACCGTCTCCGGCACATACCGAAGAGCCGATCTTGGAGGAAGATCTGAAGGAGTTGGGGTGCTGTCCGGGGTGCGTTGGTGCGATCTCTCGCAGTCGCTTGTTCCGAACAGGTGTAAGACTCTACACACCTTCCGCGCCCAGAGGCAAATCGCTCACGAGGTCCCTCTTCTGGCACCAGACGGCGTCAAGGCACGGATCCGGGGCATACCGGGGCATACCCTGCATCCTGCGCGGTGCCCGATCACGGGCTGTGACTGTCGTCGGCTCTGGAGGCCTCTTCTGATGCTCACCGTGACATCGCCCCTCGCGGGCCGGGTCGTCGCCCTGGAGAGCGTGTCCGACCCTGTCTTCGCCGAAGCCATGGTAGGACCCGGCCTGGCAGTGATGCCTACGACGGACAGGGCGGTCGCGGTCGCTCCCCTCGACGGGACTCTCGTGTCCCTGCATCCTCACGCGTTCGTCGTCGTCGCGGACGACGGGCGGGCCGTGCTCGTACACCTCGGGGTCGACACCGTGCAGCTGAACGGTGAGGGATTCGAGCCGCTGCTGCGGAAGGGAGACGCCGTGCGGCGCGGTGACGGCGTCGTCCGATGGGACCCGGGCGCCGTGGAGGCGTCCGGCAGGTCGACGGTCTGCCCGGTGGTCGCGCTGGAGGCCGTGGTCGACGCGCTGACCGGCTTCCCGGCCGACGACGGTGTCGTGGCCCCGGGCGACCGGCTCTTCCACTGGGAGTGACGCGGGGCCTCCGCCCGGCCCCGCCCCTTGTGACCCCGTGGGCCTCGGGCAGCCACACTGGCATGCAGAGATCAACCGGGCGTCACCAGCGAGGTGCGCTCTCGCACGAGTGGACGGTGAGATGGAGACGACGCTGCGAGGCGTAGGGGTCAGCCACGGTGTGGCGATCGGGGAGATCCGGCACATGGGGACGGCGGTACTGGAGCCGCCTGCCCGGCAGATCCCGGGCTCGGAGGCCCCGCGGGAACAGCGGCGGGCGCGCCAGGCCCTGCAGGCGGTGGCCGCCGATCTCACCGCTCGGGGTTTCCTGGCCGGCGGCGACGCGCAGGCCGTGCTGGAGGCCCAGGCGCTGATGGCCCGGGACCCCGAGCTGCTGGCGGACGTCGAGCGACGGGTGGCGGTGGGGAGCACCGCGGAGCGCGCCGTGTACGACGCCTGTGCGGCATACCGGGATCTGCTGCTGGGCGCGGGTGAGTACCTGGCCGGCCGGGTCGCCGACCTGGAGGACGTGCGCAACCGGATCGTGGCGCGGCTGCTCGGGGTGCCGATGCCCGGCGTCCCCGACAGCGACGAGCCGTACGTGCTGGTGGCACGGGACCTGGCTCCGGCGGACACCGCCCTCCTGGACACCGCATTGGTGCTCGGCATCGTCACGGAGGAGGGCGGGCCGACCAGCCACAGCGCGATCCTGGCCCGGGCCCTCGGTGTGCCGGCGGTGGTCGGGGTGCCCGGCGCCGCGGAGCTGCCGGAGAGCACGGTGCTGGCGGTGGACGGGAGCACCGGTGAGGTGATCGTGGACCCGTCCGCCGCCCGGCAGGACGGGTTGCGGGCCTTGGCCGAGCAGCGGAAGGCCGAGCTGGCCGCCGCGAAGGATCCGGGCCGCACCTCCGACGGTCACCTGGTGCCGCTGCTCGCCAACATCGGCGGCCCCGCCGACGTCGAGGCCGCGCTGGAGGCCGGGGCCGAGGGCGTGGGACTGCTGCGGACCGAGTTCTTCGCCCTGAGCACCCCCGGCAGTGAGGAGGCTCCTTCCGAGAGCAGTCAGGTGGAGGCCTACCGGGAGGTGCTCTCCGCCTTTCCCGGCCGGCGTGTGGTGGTGCGCGTGCTCGACGCCGGCGCCGACAAGCCCCTCGGCTTCCTGACGCCCGCAGACGAGCCCAACCCGGCCCTCGGCATGCGGGGGGTCAGGACGCTGCTGCAGCACCCGGAAGTGCTGCGGACGCAGCTGCTGGCGTTGACGAAGGCGGCCGAGGGTCTGCCGGTGCACCTGGAGGTGATGGCGCCGATGGTGGCCGACCGGGCCGATGCCTGCGCCTTCGCCGAGGCGTGCCGGGCGGCGGGGGTCCGGGCCTCGGTGGGCGTCATGGTGGAGACGCCGTCGGCCGCGCTGCGGGCGCGTGCGCTGCTGCGTGAGGTCGAGTTCCTTTCCGTGGGCACGAACGATCTGGCTCAGTACGCCTTCGCCGCGGACCGTCAGGCGTCCTCGTTGTCGCGGCTGCAGGACCCGTGGCACCCGGCGCTGCTCGATCTGGTGGCGATGACGGCGGAGGCCGCCCGCACCGAGGGGAAGAGCTGCGGCGTGTGTGGCGAGGCGGCGGCGGATCCGCTGCTCGCCTGCGTGCTGACCGGTCTCGGGGTCACCTCCTTGTCCATGGCTCCGGCCGCGCTGTCGCGGGTCCGCGCGGCGCTGGCCACCTGCACCCTGGCCCAGTGCCGGCGTGCGGCCGCGGCGGCGCGGTCGGCGGACAGCCCTGAAGAGGCCAGGCTCGCGGCGCGGGCGGTGCTGTCCGGGGAGTGAGGCGCCCCCGGACAGCCGCCCGGGCAGGGCCGGGTGCCGGTGGACCGGACCGCTCAGTACCCCGGACTGCTCAGTGCGGGTGGTACGGCGGCACCACTCCGAGGTCGGGTGGCGCGCAGTAGTCGACGTCCGACTCGGGTGCGATCGGTTCGCCGGTGGTGACGTCGGTGCAGTAGGCGTCGAAGACCTCGCCGGCGGTGAGCGGTTCCAGCCCTTCCGGCCGCAGGCGCCAGCCGTGGACCTGGTCGGACCGGCCCGGGCCGACGCTGCGGAGCACCAGGCCGCCGGGGCTGCGGGTGGCGATGCCGAGGGCAAGGACGGCGGTGAACTCCAGGGCCTCGCCCTCGTCGATCTCCACGTCGCCGTCCTCTCCCCGCTCGGCGTCGAGGATGCTGAAGAGCGCCTGGGGAAGGGCGCTCACACTGCAGACCAGGTGGAGGGAGCCCGGGGGCGCCGTGTCGAGGGCCGAGGCCAGCAGGGTGGCGGCGTGGGCGAGGGCGAGCCGGCCGAGGTCCTCCCCGCAGTCGGGGCACGGTCCGAGGCCGGCCAGCACTTCCGTCGCGTACTCCCAGGTGGCCTGCCGGACGGCCTCTTCCACCAGGTCCGGCAGCAGGTCCGCGAGGGGGCGGCCGTCGTAGGGCACGGTCGGCCCGGCGGCGGCGAGCTCGGCGGTGAAGCGGGCGCGGCTGGCGACCGCGTCGGGGTCGAGTCCGGCCTCGCAGCACCAGAGCTCGTACTCCGCCGGGTCGAAGAGGGCCACGCTGGTGTGGCTGCCCTGGGCGGCCCTCGACCTGAGCAGCGACTCCATCTCGTCGAGGTAGGTCCGGTGGTCGTCGAAGGCGAAGCTCCGGTAGCGGAGCATGGCCGCGAAGTCCTGTTCGTCGGTCAGCAGGCCGACGGTGCCGGCCACCTCGCGGCGCAGGACACGGCGCTGGTTGCGGCGACCGCCGCGTCGGGCGCGGGGCCCGCGCCCGGAGCGGGAGCTGTGATCGGTACGGGTGGCGCGGTCGGTCTCGGCGTGGGTACGGGCCATGGTTCCCCCAAGTGTGCGAGCGGTCGATCATTGCTCACTCACCGTAACCGTCACCACTGACAGTGACAGTGGCGACGGCGGAGGGCCGGGCCCGCACCCCGGCGGTACCGGCGGCTCAGGCGCGCTTGCGGGCGAGCTCCTCGTAGAAGGCCAGCAGTCCGACGTCGTCGATGGACCCCGGGTTGACCGCCTTCTCGATGGGCACGCCCTGCAGCAGCCGCTTGACGGGGACCTCGATGCGCTTGCCGGTGAGGGTGTGCGGGATGCCCGGGACCTCGATGATCTCGTCGGGGACGTGGCGGGGCGACAGCTGTTCGCGGATGGTCAGCCGCACCTTGTCCACCAGCGCCTCGTCGAGGTGCGCGCCCGGCGCGAGGTGGACGAACAGCGGCATCCAGTAGCCGCCGTCCGGCAGCTCGACGCCGATGACCAGCGACTCCTTGATCTCCGGGAGCCGCTCGACGGCCTCGTAGATGTCCGCGGAGCCCATCCGGACGCCCTGCCGGTTCAGCGTGGAGTCGGAGCGACCGTGGATCACCACCGACCCGCGGGAGGTGATGGTGATCCAGTCCCCGTGGCGCCACACGCCGGGGTAGGTCGAGTAGTAACTGTCGTGGTACCGGCTGCCGTCGGGGTCGTTCCAGAAGCGGACCGGCATCGACGGCATGGGGTTGGTGACGACGAGCTCGCCGACCTCGTCGGTCAGCGGCTCGCCGCTCGGGTCCCAGGACTGGAGGTCGGTGCCGAGTCCGGCCGCCTGGAGCTCGCCGATGTGGACCGGGAGGGTGGGCACCGCGCCGGCGAAGCACGAGCAGACGTCGGTGCCGCCGCTGACGGAGGCGATCCACAGATCCTCGCGGACCTCGTCGTGCAGCCAGCGGAAGCCGTCCGGAGGCAGCGGCGAGCCGGTGGTGGCGACGCAGCCGACCCGGGAGAGGTCGTGGTCGCGCGAGGGGTGCACCCCTGCCTTGCGGCAGGCCATGACGTACGCGGCGGAGGTGCCGAAGAAGGTGGCGCCGGTGCGTTCGGCGATCCGCCACTGGGCTCCGGTGTCGGGGAAGCCCGGGCTGCCGTCGTAGAGCACCACGGTGGTGCCCGTGAGGAGGCCGGAGACGAGGAAGTTCCACATCATCCAGCCGGTGGAGGTGTACCAGAAGAACCGGTCCCGCGGTCCCAGGTCGCAGTGCAGGCCGAGCTGTTTGAGGTGCTCGACGAGGATGCCGCCCTGGGACTGCACGATGGCCTTGGGCAGCCCCGTGGTGCCGGAGGAGTAGAGCACCCACAGGGGGTGGTCGAACGGCACCTGCTCGAAGACCGGGGCGGTGTCCGCGGAGGTCAGCGCCGACCACTCGAGGGTCCCCTCGGGGGCGTCGGTGCCCAGCAGCGGGATGTGCACGACGGCGCGCACGGTCGGCAGTTCCCGGCGCAGCTCGGCGACGGTCTCCCGGCGGTCGTGCTCCTTGCCGCCGTAGCGGTAGCCGTCGACGGCGAAGAGGACGACGGGTTCGACCTGCTGGAAGCGGTCCAGGACGCTGCGCGCGCCGAAGTCGGGGGCGCAGGACGTCCAGACGCCGCCCACCGCCGCGGTGGCGAGGAGGGCGACGACGGCCTGCGGGACGTTGGGCAGGTAGCCGCTGATCCGGTCACCGGGCCGCACGCCGAGGGCGCGGAGCTCGGCGGCCAGCGAGCCGACCTGCCGTGCGAGTTCGGCCCAGGTGACGGGGCGCGGCTCCTGGGCCTCGTCGACGTGGAGCAGCGCCGGGTCGTCGGGACGCTCGGCGGCGGTCCGCAGGGCGTGCTCCGCGTAGTTCAGGGTGGCGCCGGGGAACCAGGTGGCGCCGGGCATCGAACGGTCGCCGAGGACGCGGGTGTACGGCGTGGAGAAACGGACGTCGAACCACTCGGTGACGGCCTTCCAGAAGGTCTCCAGCTCCTCCACGGACCAGCGGTGCAGGGCGGGGTATCCGCCGTCCGCCGGGGCTCCGTGGTGTTCGGCGGCCCAGGCCTGGAACCGGGTGATCCGGGCCTCGGCGGCCCGCTGCGGCGTGGGCTGCCAGAGCGGGGCGGGGTTCTGCGTGGACATGGTGCGACTCCCGGGATCCAGCGCCTGTGGGCGCATGACGCGGCAGAGAGGACGATGCCATGTGATCGTCTTCGGTACCAGGGTGCCCGCCACATAGTCCCCGGCTGATGTGTGGGGTGCCGCACCACGCGGGTGGTCAGGAGTAGCGGCCCTCGAACCAGTTCCGGACGGCCACCGTGTGCAGCGGAAAGGCCAGGTCGGCGGGCTCGCGGAGCAGTGTGCGGTCGGTGGTCTCGGAGGTGGGGACGAACGGCGGGAGCGAGGCGGCGCGCAGTTCGGGGAGGAGGCCGAAGACCAGCAGGTGGCCGTGGGGCGAGCTCAGCACGTCGGCCGGACGGACGTCGGCCGCCTCGGTCACCAGGCCGGTCTCCTCGCGGAGTTCACGGACCACGGCCCGCCGCCAGTCCTCCTGGTGGTCGATGAAGCCGCCGGGCAGGGCGGTGCCGCCGAGCGCGGGCTCGATGGCGCGGACGATGACCAGCAGGCCGGTCCCCTCGGCGTCGCGGACCGGCTGCAGGGCGACGGCGACCGGGAGCGGGTTGCGGTAGGCGACCGTTCCGCACGCGCGGCAGGTGCGGGGCCAGCCGGAGACGGCCTCGCCGTAGCGGGTTCCGCAGGCGGAGCAGTGGGAGCCCGGCGGGTGGACGGCGACGGGGTGCGGGGAGGCGGACACGGCCGGAATCTATCCGATCCGCGCCGCCCCCGCCGCCGGATCGGGTCGACGGGGGCAAGGGCGGGGCGGTGGGCGGCCGGCGGTCGAGACG
>NZ_JBRIOU010000011.1:100138-108614 GCF_053474865.1 Streptomyces sp. CO7 | reverse complement strand
AGACGGTCACCGGCGCCACGGCCCGGGGCAGGGCAGGCGTGCGGTGGTTCGTCAGTGGGCCGGCGTCAGGGCGGACCGGGACACCGGGAAGTCGAAGTAGGTGTCCGGGTAGAGCTCGGGCTTGTAGGTGTAGTGCCACCACTCGTCGGCGTAGTTGACGAAGCCGAGGTCCTCGAGGGTGTCCTTGAGGAGCATCCGGTTGGCGCGCTGCTCGCCCTGGACGCGCGGGTCGAGGGTGTGGGAGAGGGTGTCGAAACAGTCGTAACCGGTGCCCATGTCGAGGGAGTTGTCGGGGAAGCGCTCGTCCTGCGGTGCGTAGCAGGGCTCCAGGCCGTCGTGGGGAACCCATGGCCGGTCGGGGGTGGCGGGCAGTTCGACCACGGTCAGGTCCACCGTGGAGCCACGGCTGTGGCCGGACCGCTCGGCGATGTAACCGTCGAGGAAGAGGCGGGACTTGTCGAGGTCCGGGTAGAACTCCGCCTTCATCGCGGTGTCGTTCACGTCCTTGGCCCACCTCACGAAGTGGTCGACGGCTCGCTGCGGGCGGTAGCAGTCGTAGACCTTGAGGCTGTAGCCCTGTGCACGCAGCCGGCTCTGGGCGCGGCCGAGGGCCTCGGCGGCGGGGCGGGTGAGGATGCACATCGGCTGGCGGTAGCCGTCGATGCGTTCGCCGACGAAGTTGTGCCGGGTGAAGTAGCGGATCTCCTGGATGATCGTCGGGTCGACCTCGGCGAGCGCGACGAAGTCGTCCGGCGCGTGCGGATCGGGAGCTGCCTGCGCGGTGGCCGCTCCCGCGGTCATGGTGACCAGGGCGGCGGCCGAGACGGCCAGGGCGCGGGCGCTGACGGGGAGTCTGTTCATGGCCCCCGTCTACCAGGGTCGGGGGGGCCTGGGGAAGAGATCGTCGGTGCCGGCCGGGGACCGGAGAAAAATGTTGCCTACTTTTGAGGCATGACTCGGCGTGGAACGGGAACAAGTGCGCCACGCCCGGCACTCACCGGGCTCGGCACGGCCCGTACCCCAGTCGGCGGGGGTACGGGCCGTGTTCGTGTTCCCGGGTCCCTTCACAGGGCGCGCAGGCCGGCGATGACGTCGCGCAGGACCGTCTCGTCGACCGCCTCGACCAGCCGGACCGGCGGCTGGACGCGGATCAGCCCGTGGTCGAGCAGATCCGACAGGAGCACCCGCAGGACCCCGACCGGCAGGTCGAGGTCGGAGGCCAGGTCGACGACGGAGCAGGCCGCGTCACGGCACAGACCGAGGACCGTGAGGTGCTCGGGGACCAGCGCGGCGAGGACTTCCGGGTCGGCGTCCTCGTCGTTCACCGGCTGGGTGGTGACCATGGCGGTCAGCGGGAGCCGGTCGCAGGCGGCCGCAGCCGTGCGGCCCCGGGTCATGGCGTACGGGCGGACGACCGGACCGGCCTCGTCGTCGAACCACTGGGTGGGGTCCCCCTCGGCGGGACCGTCAGCGTTCATGCCCGGTCCCTACCCGCCGGTGATGATCTCGTCGCGGGGCGCGGTGCTCAGGTGCGAGCCGACCTTCCGTACCAGGAGGGTCATCTCGTACGCGACCTGGCCGATGTCGGCGTCGGCGTCGGCGAGCACGGCCAGGCAGCTGCCGTCCCCGGCCGCGGTGACGAAGAGGAAGGCGTCCTCCAGCTCCACCACGGTCTGACGGACGGCGCCCGCCTCGAAGTGGCGTCCCACGCCCTTGGCCAGGCTGTGGAACCCGGAGGCCACGGCGGCCAGGTGCTCCCCGTCCTCACGGGTGAGCTCCTTCGACGCCCCGGTGGCCAGTCCGTCCCCCGAGAGCACCACGGCCTTGCGGATGCTGGTGACCCTCTCCACCAAATCGTCCAGCAGCCAGTTCAGTCCCCCCGAGGCTGCCCTTCCCGCTTCGTCGAACGGGTGCGCGGCTGTCATCGATCATCCACCTTCGTCGTTGCGTGTACGGTTCCGGTCCGCGCTCCCCCTGGCGCTTCCCCGGGCACGGCTCCCGTGCCGGCGTCCCGGCCGGCGTCGGGCTCCGCGACGTCGTTCTCCTCACGCCCACGCTGCCAGCCGTGCTGGAGCGAGGCCATCCTGCTGCGGACCTCGTCCGCGTCGCGGGAGCCGGGGTCCGCCACCTCGGTCCCGGAGCTCCCCCGCGCGGCGGAGCCGTCGGCGGGCGCATTCTTGAGCTGGTGGGCGAGGTTGGCCTGACGGACCCGGCGCGGCAGGCCGCCGGGTGTGCGGGGCGCCGCGGCCACCGGACGCACCGGACCGGCTTCCTCCCCGTCGCTGTCCGGAACGGCCGCGTGTTCGGCCGCCGGCTCGCCCGTGGGCTCCGCGGCGGCCTTCACGGTGTGCTCGTGGGCAGGCTGCTCGGCGGGCTCGGCGCGCGGGACCCGGAGTCCTCCTCGGGAGGAGGGTTCCCCGCCGAGCGGCTCCTCCAGCGACTCCTGGAGGGGGATGACCTCGACCAGTTCGAGTTCACCGGTGCGCTCCGCCTCGGAGAGTCTCTTGCGCGCGGCGACGTGCGCGCGGTCCAGCCGCATGCCCGAGCCGTTCGTGTCCGGCTCCTCGTCGGTGAGCACGCTCTCCGGGAGCAGCACGACGGCCGTCGTCCCGCCGTACGGGGACGGCTGGAGGGACACCCGGACGTTCTGTCGGCGGGCGAGCCGGCTGACCACGAAGAGTCCGAGGCGGTCGGTGTCCGAGAGCTCGAAGTCCGGCGTCTCGGCGAGGCGTTGGTTGGCGTCGGCGAGTGCGTCGCCGGCCATGCCGAGGCCGCGGTCGTGGATCTGCAGGACGAAGCCGGCCGGGACACGCTCGCCGAGGACCTGGACGGCGGTGTGCGGCGGCGAGAACACCGTGGCGTTCTCGAGGAGTTCTGCCAGCAGGTGGGTGAGGTCGGCGACGGCCGGGCCCTTGACGAAGAGCCGGGGCAGGCGGCGCACCTCCACGCGCTCGTAGTCCTCCACCTCGGCGGCGGCCGCGCGCACCACGTCCACCAGGCGGACGGGCTTGCGCCACTGGCGGGCGGGGGCGGCGCCGGAGAGGATCACCAGGCCCTCGGCGTGGCGGCGCATGCGGGTGGTGAGGTGGTCGAGCCGGAACAGGTCGGCGAGCTCGTCGTTGTCCTCGGCCCGGCGCTCCATGGTGTCGAGCAGGGTGAGCTGGCGGTGCAGCAGGACCTGGCTGCGGCGCGCGAGGTTGACGAAGACCTCGGAGACGCCGGCGCGCAGTTCCGCCTGCTTGGCGGCGGCGGTGACGGCGGACCGCTGGAGGGAGTCCAGTGCCCGTCCGACCTCGCCCATCTCGTTGCCGGGGAATTCCCTCGGCGGCATCTCGGCGTCGACGTCGACCTTCTCGCCGCCGGACAGGCGTCGCATGACGGCGGGCAGCCGGACGTCGGACGCGTCGTGCGCCTCCTGGCTCAGGCGGCGCAGGTCGTGCACGAGGCCGCGGCCGATCCGGACGGAGACCACGACGCTGGCGAGGACGGCGAGCAGACCGAGGACACCGCCGGCGATGACCTTGAGGATGATGTTGCGGGCGACCGGGCCGACGCGTTCCTGATAGCGGTCGGCGGTCTCGTCGTTGAGGTGCTGGAGGCCGTCGAGGGCCTCGCCGGCCGTGGTGTCCCAGTTGCGCGCGGTCATCCGGTGTCCGGCGTCCGCCCGGGACTCGGCCTTGCGCAGTGCCGCGGAGGCCTTCCCTTCCCAGAAGCTCTCGTGCCGGGCTCGGTCCGCCTCGGGGAGCATCGGGGCGCTGACCGCGATGAGCAGGCTCCGCTGGGCGACCAGGTCGATGAACTGGCGGGTCTCCTTGACGCTGAGGCCGCCGTTGGCGACCAGACCGGAGCCGAGCAGGGCGTCCTCGCGCGCGAGCAGCTCGCGGACCCGGAACAGGTTGATCACGGCCCGGGCCTGCTGGTCGAGTTCGACGGTGTCGGCGGCGGGGAGGGCGGTGAGCAGTTCGAAGCACTGGTCGATCAGCTCGTTGTAGGCGGCGTAGGCCTCGGTGCGGTCGTCCGAGCCGTGCTCGACGGCACTGCGCACGGTCTCCACGCGCCAGAAGGTGTCGAGCACCGCGTCGAGCTGGTCGCCGGAGGAGGGGCCGAGGGCGTCGACGACGTCCTCCTTGAGCGCGTTGGCGCGGACCACGTTCACCACACGGTCGGTGGCGCCCCAGTAACGCCTCAGCAGCGCGATGTCGGCATGGGCGGGGTCGGCGAGGTGGAGCAGGGTCTGACGACGTTCCTCCTGCAGCTTCTCCACGACCTCCTCGACGGGGTAGCCGATCTCGTCGACCGCGGTGGCCACCGTGAACATGCGGTTGGCCTCGCCCGTGGTCAGCACCGTGGTGAAGGCCCAGATTCCGGTCAGGGACATCAGCGGCACGATCAGCAGCGCCACGATCTTCCTGCGGATGGACGTCCCGCGAAAGCCCATGGCCACCCCCAATTCAGCCCCCCGGCCCGAACCGAGGTACACCAGTGCGTCAATCAAACGGCGCGAGCCTACTACTGCGCGGGACGGATCGAAGAAGGGTACGGAGGCTCAAAATCGCTGTCACCTGCCGGGCATGGGTAGCAGTCAGGTGATTGGCGGAGATTTGTCGCACGGTTCGGGAATCCTGTGCGGATGCCGATCGTCTCCACGATGTGGGGGTATCAGCGTGCGGACGAAGGGGGTGTCGCGTTGCCGGACACTGCGGAGATGTTCGAGGAGACCGAGCCTGAGGAGGCGCCGGAGCGCCCGTTGTGGGTGGAGGTGCCCGCACGCAGCTCCAGGCTGCCGGACCCGGTACGGACGGCGGCGGTGCGCGCCGGCCTGATCGTGGCGGTCACGATATTGCTGGCGGTGGTCGCGTTCCTGCTGACCATGGCCAAGGCGTGGCTGGCCTTCCCGGCCGTGATCGCGGCGGTGGCGGGCATCGTCGCCGCGACATGGGCGGTCCTGGACGTGTGGGTGACCCGCCAGGTGTGGAACCAGCGGCACGGGGTCGTGTCCGAGCCGAGCAGCACGGCACGCCGGCTGCGGCGTGAGCGGCGGCAGGCCCGCCGTCAGGAGCGCGTCGCGGAGCGGGAGTTCAGGCGAATACGTCGTCGTGGCGGCCAGCCCGCGATGTGACGCTGTGTCCCACCGGGCGAGCGGTGCGGCCGCGATGAGCAGCGCGCCGGGCGGGCGGCGCGGCACGTGGTGAGGACCACCGAGGGCCGCCGTGCCCGAGGGATCGGCGGCCCGTGCGCAGGGTGCGAAAGGTCAGGCGGTGGCCGACCGGCGGAACATGCGGGTGGCGGTGATCTCGCTGTGCCCCGTCTCGCCCTCCGCGACCGGCTGCGGCAGTCCGGGGCGCAGGTGTTCCTCGACGCTGATGTACTTCAGTCCCGCCCGCAGGTCCGCGTCGTTGCGCATCCTGATGACCAGGGGGAACTCCGCCAGCGCGGTGGTGTCGAACAGGCCGGTCGTGTACAGCAGTTGGACTCCGAGCGCGTCGGCCACGGCACGCTGCAGTTCCAGCAGGTAGGTGGCGTTGGCCCGGCCGATGGGGTTGTCGAGGAAGAGTGTGCCGGCGTGCCGGTGCTTGTCGCGGCCGCGGTCGTTGGAGCGCAGGGCGGCCATGGTGCAGTACAGCGCGATGGCCGCGGTGAGCAGCTGACCGCCGGAGAACACGTCGCCCATCTGCCCGACGGGGACCCGCTCGGCGCGCAGCACCGCGTCCGGCTTGAGGATCTCCACGGCGACGCCCTTCGGGTGGAGGGCCGCCGCCACGCCCCGCAGCAGCAGTGACATGCCGTCGCGGCGCAGGTCGGAGTTCTTCTTCAGCGCGGACCGGGTGGCCTCGTCGACGACCTCGCCGAGCCGTTCGGTGAGGGTGGCCTGGTCGGGCTCCTCGAAGCGGATGCGCAGGAACTCCTGGCCGGACCACTCGCCGAGTCCGTCGGGCAGCCGGGAGAGGCGCTGGGCCGAGCGGAGGGTGGCGAGCGAGGTCTCCACGAGGCCGCGCAGCCGGTCCACGATCGAGTCGCGGTTGCGCTCGAGCTGCTCGAGCTCGTCGGTGAGGACGCGCAGCCGCGGCGCGAACGCCTCCGCCCAGGCCTGCGCGTGGTCGGGCAGCGCGGCGGCGGGCAGTTCGCGGATCTGCTGCCGGGCCGGCGTGCGGACCTGCTCGTAGCGGACGGAGTTGGCGTGCCGCACCAGGATGTCGCTCGCCTCACGGACGGCGGCCTCGGCGGTGGACAGGTCGGCCGCGCACCCCCGCAGCGAACGCCGGGCCTCGGCCGCGGCCCGGCGGGCCTCGGCGAGGTCGCCCGGGTAGGGCTCCGGTTCCTCGGCGTCCTCCTCGGTGGACTGGTCGCGCAGCAGGTCGCGCAGCAGGGCCGCGGTCTCGTCGAAGCCGGAGGCGGCGTCCTCGGCGGCGCGGTGGTCATCGAGGAGGGAGGCGTGGGTCTCCCGCGCCTCGCGCAACGCCTCGGTGTGCGCGGACAGTTCGGTCGTCGCGGTGCGCAGCAGCGTCTGCGCCTGCTCGGCGTCGCGGGGCAGGAGGTCCTCGGGCAGCTCGGTGTGGGTCTCGCCCTCCTCCGGCGCGAGCCGCTCGGCGTCGCCGCGCAGTCGGCCGAGTTGTTCGCTGGCCTGGGACATCCGGGTCTCGAGGACCTGGACGAGTTCCTCGGCGCGGGCGGCGGCGGCCTGCCGGGAGGGGCCGTCGGCGCCGTCCGGGGAGGACAGCAACTGCTCGGCGCGGGTGCGGACCTTGTTGCTCAGGCGGTCGAGTTCGGCGCGGGCGGCGCTCTCGTCGCTCTCCGCGCGGGCTTGTTCGGCCCGCAGGTCGGCGCCGACGCCGACCTTCTCGTACACCTGCGAGGCCGCCCGGTACGCCTCGCGGAGGGCGGGCAGGGAGGCGGCCGTCGCGTCGCCCGCCGGCTCGGGCGCCTCCCCCTGGTCCTCGGGGGCGCCGGCGATCTCGGCGCGTTCGGCGCGCAGGGCGCGGGCGGTGCGGCGGGCGTCGTCGGCGGCGCGCTGGGCGGCGCGGCGGTCCTCGTCGGCGGCGCGGGCGCGGTCCAGGCATGCCTGGGCGCGGGCCTCCGACTCGGCTGCCTCCTCGGCGAGTTCGCGCAGCCGGACCTGCCAGCCGGCGCGTTCGCGCAGCCGGGAGGCGAGGCCGGCCAGGGCGTCGGCGGCGCGGCGTGCGCGCTGGGCGGCTTCCTGGCGTTCGTCGCGGACCCGGGCGGTCTCGGCCGCGCTCTCCTCGGTCTCGGCGCGGACGGTCCGGGCCTCTGTCAGCTCGGCCTCGGTCTCGTCGGCGAAGGCGGCGGCCGCCTCGGCGGCGGCGGCGAGTTCGGCGAGCCGTCCGGCCGGGCAGCTCCGCCGCCAGGAGGCGAGGCGGGAGGCGAGTTCACGGTCCTTGGTCAGGCGGGCGGCGAGCGCGCGGATGTCCTCGTCGCGGTGGGCCGCGCGGGTGCGCAGCGCCTGGCGTTCCTCGTCCGCCGCGTGTTCGTCGTGCATGGCCGGGTTCGGGGGGACCAGGAAGACGGCCTGGTCGTCCGACGCCTGGTCGGGCGCGGGCGCGAGGAGCGCCGCGGCGGTGCCGACGGCGACGGTGGAGCGGGGCAGCAGGGCGGCCTCGGCGAGCGCCTCGCGGGCGCGGACGTGCGAGGCGGGGTCCGTGATGATCACGCCGTCGACGAGTTCGGGGCGTGCGGCCAGCACCCGGGCGTGGTCGGCGGGGTCGACGGCCTGGGCGAGGTAGCGCCAGCCGGGCAGCGCGGGGATGCCCTGCTCGCCGAGGTACTCGACGGTGGCCAGCACGTCGGGGCCGGGCGGCAGCAGGCCGCCGTCGCCGAGCGCGCCGAGGATGCGGGCGTCGTCGGCGGCGGCGGTCCGCAGGTCGAAGAGCTGGCGCTCGGCCGAGGAGACGGCGTCCTCGAGCATGCCGCGGAGGTCGTCGGCGAAGTGGTCGAGCTGTTCGGCGGTGAGGCGGCCCTCCCCGAGCGCGGCGGCGGCCCCGGCCGGCGCGGTGGCGGTGCCGCCGGTCGTCCGTCCGGTGGCGGCCACCGGGGAGCCGCCCGGCCGGGAGGGGGCGGACCCGGCGGCATGCGCGTCCTCACCCGGGTCCGTGGCTTCGCCCTGCCGCGGCCCGGGCACGGCCGCGGTCCCGTGGGGGCGTGTGGCGGGCAGGCCGAGCAGTTCGGCCAGCCGTTCCTCGGCGGCCAGGGCCTCGGCGGTGCGCCGCTCGGACTCGTGGACCCGGCGGGCGGCGGTGGCCGCGTCGGCGGCGCGGGCGGCGGTCAGTTCCGCGCGGGACTCGGCGGTGGCGGCCTCGCGGGCCCGTTCGGCTGCCCGGCGGGCGCTCTCCCGGGCCTCCTCGAAGACGGCGACGGTGCTTTTCGCCGCCTCTCCGGCGGCCAGGGCTGCCTTGGCGGGGTCGGCGTCGGGGGCGCTGCCGTCGATCCAGCCGGCGCCGACGGCATCGGCGGTCTCCTGCTC
>NZ_JBRIOU010000011.1:98551-100038 GCF_053474865.1 Streptomyces sp. CO7 | reverse complement strand
GGCGCAGGTGCCCGGCCTCGCTGCGGGCGCGCTGGGCCTCGGTGGCGGCGGCCGTGCCGTCGCGGTAGGCGGTGTCGCCGGCCTCCTGGAGGGCGCCGGAGCGCTCCTCCTCCTCGTTGGCCAGGCTCTCGGCGCGCTCGGCCTCGGAGTGCAGCGCGCGCACCAGGTCCGCGGCGGCGCGGGCGCGGGCCGCGAGCGCGGGCGCGGCGTCCCGCTCGGCCTCGCGGATCGCGGCGGCGACGCGGGCCGAACGGTCGGCGGCGGCGCGGTGCCGCAGCACAGACTCGGCCGCCTGCCAGGCGGCGTGCAGGGTGCGGGCGTCGGCCAGTTCGCGCTTCTGCGCGGCGGCCGACTTCTCCGCCGCGGCGAGGGCCAGGGAGGCGTGGCGGTAGGCGAGTTCGGCGGCGACCAGCGCGGTGCTCGAGCGGGTGCGTTCGGCCTCGGTGACGGCGTGGGCGGCGGTGGTGACCCGCACCGCCAGGTCCGCGGCGCGGGTGCGTTCGCGGCCGCCGCGGGCGGAGAGCCGCCGGGCGAGGGCACGGGTGCGCCGCTCGGCCCCGGTGTGGATCTCGCGGGCGCGGGCCCGGGCGTCGGTGGCGTCGACGATGCGCTGGAGCAGGTCGAGGGAGCCGGCCGTGAAGTCGCGTTCGGCGATGAGTTCGGCGCGGCGGCCCAGCTTGTTGCCGAAGCCGGCGACCAGGTCGGCGAGCCCGTCGGTGTCGCGGGTGTCGGTGACCGCGCGCAGCAGCAGGTCGGTGAAGTCGGAGTCCTTCTTGACCGCGAAGAGGCCGGCCGCCTCGCCCTCGTCGGCGTTCATCTCCCGCTGGTAGCGGAAGAGTTCGGGGTCGAGACCGAGTTCGCCGAGGTGCTCGGTCCAGCGCTCGTGGATCTCCTCCCAGTGCGCCTCGAGGTGCGGGTAGAACTTGCCGGCCTCGGTCAGCGCGTCGCGGAAGCCCTTCATGGTGCGGCGGCGGCCGCGGGCCCCGGAGGCGCCCTCGGCGGCGGGCCGCATCGCGGTGGACTCGGCCACCGGGAGGCTGTCCAGGCTGAGGCCGGGGCCGGGCCGGAAGGAGTACCAGGCCTCGGCGAACTTCCGCGGGTCGCTGGAGACCTGGCGGCCTCGCCATTCGCTGACCTTGCCGACGACGACGAGTTCCCCGGTGCGGGTGTGCTGCCATTCCAGGGCGACGTGGCCGCAGTCCTCGGCGAGCAGGAACTTGCGCAGCACGCCGGAGCTGGCGCCGCCGAGCGTGTTGCGGTGGCCCGGCAGCATCACCGAGAAGATCAGCTTGAGCAGGACGGACTTGCCGCCGCCGTTCTCCAGGAAGAGCACGCCCGCGGGGGCCGGGCGGCGTGGCGGGCCGGCCGGCTCGTCCTGGAAGAACTCCGCCTGGGCGGGCGCGGGATCGGGTACGGGCTCGCCCACGCCGCGCAGGTCCAGCACGGTGTCGGCGTACCGCGCGCCGGCCGGTCCGATGGAGTAGAGG
>NZ_JBRIOU010000011.1:96320-98451 GCF_053474865.1 Streptomyces sp. CO7 | reverse complement strand
GGCTCAGGAGTGGAACGGCAGTCCGGCGTCGGCGACCAGGTCGAGGTCGTCGGCGTCGTCCGGCGGGAGCAGGGTGGCGGAGCCGTCGGAGACCGGGACCACGCCGAGTTCCAGGAGTTCGCCCATGGCCGCGCTGCCGGCCATGTCGCGCACCTGGAGCTGGTAGCGGGCGGTGGTGCGGTAGGTGCCGGCGCCCTCGTCGCCGGTGCGCTGCAGGAAGCCGGAGTCGGCGAGGAAGGCGACCGCCTTGGCGACGATGCCGGTGGTGGAGCCGGCCAGACGCCGGGAGTCCTTGGTGGCACCGGTGGCGCTGCGGCGCGCCCAGACGCGCCACGCGGCCTCCAGACCGGGGGCGTCGCTGGCCGGGTCGGTGTTCTCGCCCTGTTCCTCGGCGCGCTGCTCGAGGCGGCGGCAGGCCTGGCGGACGAAGGCGTCCACTCCGTTGACGGTGACCCGGCCGATGTAGCCGTCGTCGGCGAGGTCCTCCGGCCGGGGGAAGGCGAGGGCGGCGACGGCGAGGTGGGCCAGGCCGTGCAGGAAGCGGTCGGCGGTGTCGGAGGCGGCGCGGCGGGCGTAGTCGCCCATCCGGACGGCGAAGACCGAGCCCTCGGCGGCGGTCACCGCCATCCCGGCGCGCGGAGAGACCTCCAGGATGATCAGGCCGAGTCCGGTGGCGACAGCATCGGTGAGCCGGGCGAACTGCGGGTCCTCGCGGTAGCGGCGCAGCAGGTCGGCGTACTCCTGGTCGCGGGCGGGCTGCAGCTTGGGCTGGAGCCCGAACGCCACCAGACGGGCCGCGTCGGACGTGTCCGCGGGCGACACGGCGGGCGTGCCGGCGGCGGCGCCCTGCGGGGCGGTCGCCGTGGGCTCGCTCCACTCGGCGGACTCGGTCACTGCTGGTGCTCCTCGGTGCGGTCGTACACGTGCGGGAAGTGCTGGCGGTGGGCGGTCGCCCGGTGAGGGCGGGCGGCCGGGCGGCTCAGGCGGAGTCGCGCCGGTCGGCCGCCATGCCCGCCGCGTCCAGCAGGGCGGTGCCCACTATCAGGTCGGCGCCGCCGAACTCCGGGTCGTCGAGTTCGGCGCCGTCGTCCACCGCGAACAGCAGGCGGGGCTCCCCCTGCCGGTAGGCGGTGCCCACCGGCGGGCTGGCGGCGTGGATCGCGAGCAGGGCGACCAGGTAGGGCAGGTCGGGGTCCTGGCGGCGGGCCTCGGCGAGCAGTCCGGACAGACGCCGGGGCGCGTCCGGCGGCAGGTCGAGCAGGTCGTTGGCGGCGGCCAGCTGCTCCTCGCTGAACCGGCTGTCGTCCGGGGTGGCGATCAGGTCGGGCTCGGGCATCTCCGCGCCCAGGTGCTCCCGCTCGGCGGGCGGGGTCAGCAGCAGGTCGACCAGGTCGACCATGCGCACCGAGCCGGGCGTGCGCAGGCCGGTGCCGTGGGCGAAGAAGGCGTCGGTGACCCGGATGGACTGCTCGAGCGGAAGGGGCAGGACGGGCGCGAGGAGCTGCCCGTACAGGTCGGTGCCGGCCGTGCGGGCGGGCGCGGCGAAGGCCTGGCGGTCCTGCTCGGCGCGGAACAGCGGGCCGGCCTCCAGCAGCCTCGACTGCAGCTGCGTGTGGCGGCGGATGCAGTCCTTGACGATGTCCACCAGCTCGGCGGCGCGGCGCTTCTGGCCGGGGTCCTCGGACTCGTCCCTGGCCTTGCGGATGTTGGTGAGGATGGCGTTCTCGTGCCGGTACCGGTCGGCGACGTGCTCCAGCGCCTCGGCGATCATGTCGGGCACGGTCCTCAGCCAGTCGACGGCGCGGACGTTGCGCCGGGTGGCCTCCAGAGCGCGCCGCAGCGTCTCCGAGTACTGCACCGTGCGGTAGCGGGCCTGTTCGGCGGCCAGCTGGGCGTCGGCGAGGCGTCCGCGGTTGATCAGCACCTCGAGCTTGACCTCGGCGGCGATCTGAGCGCTGGTGACGTCCGTGTCGAGCGCTCCGACCAGGACGTTCACGGCCTCGTCGGTGGTGCGCAGGTACACGCCGCCGCCGGGGCCGGGTACCTCCTCGATCAGCTTGAAGTCGTAGTCGCGGCGGACGTAGACGCCGTCGGCGGTGAAGGTGCCGTAGACGGCGCGGAAGCCGCGGTC
>NZ_JBRIOU010000011.1:93034-96220 GCF_053474865.1 Streptomyces sp. CO7 | reverse complement strand
ACGGTGCACAGACTAGGTCCTCGGGGTGACACCGGTCGAAACGGCGCGTATGTGACGACGGTCGTCACGGGGGCGGCACGGCGGCTCGGCCGGCCGGGAGCAGGGCGGCACCGCCCGGGCCCGGCACGGGGAGGCGGCTCCTGCCGCGCCACCGGCCTTCGCCAGGCTCCGCGGCGCGGGCCGGTCCCTCTCCCCTGGCGACCGGCGCCGGCCGGTGGCCCCGGCACTGCCGTCACCCCTCCGCTCACCGCGCCTGACGTCTGCGCGCCTCCGCGCCTCACCACAAGGCGGGGAGCCGGTCCGGAAACGGCGCCGCCCGCCGTCGCCCCGGGGACGGGACGGCGGCGGGCGGCGGATCTAGGCGGCGGACTTGTCGGTGGCGATGCGGGAGCGGACGGCGAGCTGGACGTCGTCCTCCTCGGCGGGGTCGGCCGCGAGCCGGCGCAGGCGCTCGGCGACACGGGCGTCGCCCGTCTCGGCGTGCCGCGCGGCCAGCTCCCGCGTGGACTCCTCGCAGTCCCACAGGCACTCGACCGCGAACCCGGCCGCGAAGGACGGGTCGGTGGCGGCCAGCGCCCGCGCGGCCCGGCCGCGCAGGGACGAGGAGGCCGTCTCGCGGTAGACGTGCCGCAGCACCGGCGCGGCACAGCCGATGCCCAGGCGGCCGGCGCCGTCCACGAGGGTCCACAGGGTCGGCGCGTCCGGCCCCTCGGTGCGCACCGCGGTCCGCAGCGCGGCGAGCACCAGCGCGCCGTCCCGGGCGTCGCCGCGCAGGGCGAGCACGCGGCCGGCGGCCGCGCCGAGCGGGTCGGGACGGTGGGACCAGGCGCGGGCCGCGTCGACGGCCGCGGCGGAGCGCATCCGCTCGAAGGCGTCGACGGCGGCCTCCTGGACGACCGAGGAGCCGTCCGCGACGGCGGCGTCGACGAGGTCGAGGGCCAGCGGGTCGCCGGTGTCGGCGAGGTGGCGCAGGGCGGCGGCGCGGGCGCCGTCGGGGCCGGACCTGCCGGCCTCCAGGAGTTCGGGGCGGTCCTCCGGACCGGCCACCGCGAGCAGGCAGCGGGCGGCGGGCGCCTGGAGCTGCACGCCTCGCTCGGCTCCCTCCTGGGCCCAGTCGAGGATGGCGCGCACGCCCCAGGAGGGCCGTGGGCCGGTGGAGTCGAGCTGGCGTTGCCAGCGGTCGAAACTGGCGGCGTCGCGGGCCGCGCGGACCCGGTCGCGGACGGCGGGGCGCGGGTCGTCGGCCCACAGCCGCCAGGGCCGGGGCTCGAAGGCGTCGCGCACCACCCCGGCGAGTTCGGCGTCGCCGGCCGCGTCGGCCGGGAACCGTGCCAGCACCGGCTCGGCCAGGGCGCGCAGGCCGGCGTCGTCGTCGCGCAGGGCGAGCTCGTCGAGGGCCCAGGCCCAGTTGGAGCCCTGGGCGGCGTAGCGGCGCAGCAGGTCCAGGGCGTCACGACGGCCGTAGGAGGCGAGGTGACCGAGGACCGACAGGGCCAGTCCGGTGCGGTTCTCCTCGGTGTCCAGGACGTCGTCGGGCCCGAAAAGGTGGGCCTCGACCGCCGCCAGGGCCCCGTCGAGGTCGAGATAGAGCCTGGCGTAGTAGAGGGAGCGGTTCTCCAGCTGCCAGTCGTGGCGCGGATCGTGGAGCACGCACCCGTCGAGGGCCGCCAGCGCCTCGGCGCGGGGGGCGGTGAGCGCGTGCAGGGTCCCGTCGCCTCGGCCCCGCTGGAGCAGGCCGAGCAGGGTGCCGCTGGGCGCTATGACCGGATCGAACATGGGAAACAGCCTCACATCAAGCGTCGACGCAACCGGGAGATCACTGCACCTGGCCGCGACAACACGTCCGGGCTCCCGCCGTTTTCTGCTCGTGGTAGACCATTTTCCTCTGCCTCTCGTCTGTGGTCCTCACGGACCGCTCACGGCCCACGCGGTTCGGCAACTCCTGCCCAACCGTCGCGTCCGTGAATCACCAGGCCATCATGACTCGCCGGTTCGCCGCGTGGCGACCGGATTTCGGTGGGGGCGTCCGGAGCGTCCCCCTCGACCGGCGCCCCGCCCGCGGTCGCCGGGGGTCCCGTCGTCGCCCGAGGTCAGGGCGGTGCGGCGGCCAAGGGTCAGGCGGCGCCGAAGAGTTCGAGCACCTCGGCCCGTCCGAACATGCGGGCCGTGTCGACGGCCGAGGGGGTGCCGGCGGCCGGGTCCGCGCCGCCGGCCAGCAGGGCACGGACGACCTCGGTGTCCCCCTTGAACACGGCGCCGGCCAGCGGCGTCTGCCCGCGGTCGTTGACCCGGTCGGCCTGGGCGCCGCGGTCCAGCAGGGCCCGGACCGTCTCCGCGTGGCCGTGGTAGGCGGCGAGCATCACCAGGCAGTCGCCCCGGTCGTTGGTGAGGTCAGCCGGAACGCCCGCGTCGAGGTACCGGACGAGCGGCCCGGTCTCGCCCTTGCGCGCCATCTCGAAGACCCTGGTCGCGAGTTCCACGACCTCCGGGTCGGGGGCTTCGCTCATCGCCCGGTCCGCCTCTCTCCTCGTGTCCGTACGGGTGGTGTCCACGGTGTCCGTCGGCCCGTACCGCCGTCCGGCGCAACGGCCGGCGGGGCGCGTCCGGGTGGACGGGACCCCGCAGAGCCTACGGCGTGCGGGCGGAAGGCCGGTCGAGGGCTCATATCCGGGCGTGCGCACCGGAACACACGCTCCACCGTACGAGTGAATCGACGACATGCCGGAGGCCGCTGCCCGGGTCCCGCGGACACGGCGGTGAGGATCATCGGCGTCCGCCCGCGGCCCTCGACGGGCGGCGGTGTACGCCATCGGGCACACGGAACCCCGCACGACACCTCCACCAACCGGGGGAAAACGTCAGGAAATCACTCAGTTGCACCTTTTGTCGTATCGATACATGCTGTGATCCTGGAACAACTCGTGGTGACTGTCCCCACCCGAACACCAGGAGATCCCCATGATTCTGTCCATCTCCGGCGTCGTGCTCTTCGGCATCATCGTCGTCCTCTTCTTCAGGAAGGACGGCCTCAAGGGCTCGCACGCCGTCGTCTCGGTCCTGTTCGGCTTCTACCTGTCCAGCACGGCCATCGCGCCGAGCATCAAGGCGGGCGGCGAGAGCCTGGCGAGCCTGCTGGGCGGACTGAAGTTCTGACCCGGGGCGGCCCCGCCCCCGCCTTCCCTCCCC
>NZ_JBRIOU010000011.1:91436-92934 GCF_053474865.1 Streptomyces sp. CO7 | reverse complement strand
CCCCGCGACCCACCGCGGTCGGCACGGAACCAGGAGATCTCAGTGGCCCGGCGCCCCCTCCCCCGCATCCTGACCAACAGCGGCGCACGCGTCGCCCGCGGCCGGGAGCTGGCCCGGACGGCGGGCGCCGGGGCCACCGACGTGCTCCATCCGCTGATCACGGTGGCCCGCGGGCTGGGCCGGCTGGCCGCGGCGGCCCGCCGACGGTGGGCGGCCGTGCCGAAGGACCGGCGCGGTCCCCTGCTGTTCCTGGTGGCGTCGGTCCTGCTGGTGGTCGTGCTGACGCCCTACGGCCCGGTGCTGGCCGCCGCCGCGACCATGGCGGCGGCCGCGTGGAAGGGCCGCGACGGCGCGGGCCGCAGGCCCCCGGGCACCCCGGACGAGGACCAGGCCCGGCGCCTGACGTCGCTGTACGAGGCGCTGGTCCCCTACTTCTCCACCGCCGAGGATCCCGCGCCCCTCTACGCGCACGGCGGGGAGTGGCAGGGCCCCTTCGAGGCCCACGAGTTCGACGACACCGGCCGGGTCTCCCGGCTGGTGCTGCGTTATCCCGCCTACTTCACCGACGGCGAGCCCGAGGCGCGCGCCCGGGTCGAGCAACTGCTGCACGCCAAGGCCGGGCGCGGGCGCGAGTACCGGTTCGTCTGGGACGAGGAGGCGAACCGGCTCACCTTGGAGGTGCTGCCGCCGCTGCCCGCGGACCTCACGGCGCAGGCGTTCGTCACCGCGCCGGGCGAGACGGTCCTCGGCTTCACCGACCCGACCGAGGTCTCCCGCACGCTCCCGCTGGGCGAGGGCGAGGAGGGCCGCGACGTGCCGCCGGTGGTGTGGCGCACCGGGGCCCGCTCCACCGAGCCGCACCTGCTGGCGCTCGGCTCCCCCGGCAGCGGCACGTCGACGCTGCTGCGGTGCGTCGCCCTGCAGGCGCTGCGCCACGGCGACGTGCTGATCGTGGACGGCGGGGCCGCCGGCGAGTACGCCTGCCTCACCGGGCGCAACGGCGTGGTCGCCGTGGAGTGCTCCCCCGCGGGCGCCCGCGCCTCGCTGGAGTGGGCCACGCGGGAGACGGAGCGCCGGCTGATCGCCGCCAACCGGGCCCGGCAGTCCGGGCTCCCCGTGCCGGAGGACTCCCGGCGGCCGCTGTGGATCGTGGTCGACCGCCCCGCCGCGCTGGGTCACCTGGCGGCGGCGGAGGGCGGGTCCGATCCGCAGGCGCTGCTCCAGGTGCCGCTGCGGCACGGGCGGGCGGCCAACGTCACGGTGGTGGTCGCCGAGCACCTGGAGAGCGCGGAGGCGCTGAGCGAGGCGGTCCGCCAGCACACCCGGGCGCGGGTCGTACTGGGTCCCGCGTCGGTGGCCCAGCTGGCGGCCGTGCTGGGTGCGGCACCCCGGACCACTCCCCCCGCGCTGGTCCCGCCCGGGCGGGGGTACGCCCGCCTCGGCGCCGGACCGGTGCTGCGGATGCAGGTCCCGACGACGCCGGACCCCTACGACGAGA
>NZ_JBRIOU010000011.1:90754-91336 GCF_053474865.1 Streptomyces sp. CO7 | reverse complement strand
GCCGGAGAGCCCTCCCGCCCGGACCCACAGGGTGAGCCCGCCGGACGGCACCGCGAACTCCCAGTCGGGCAGCTCGCGCCGGACCGCCGCCACCAGCGCGTCCCGGTTCCCGCGGGCCTGGGCACGCCGCCAGGCGACCGCGTCCGCCCACTCCCCCGTGTCCATCAGCCAGGCCACCGCCAACTGCTCCAGCACCGGCGTGCCGAGGTCGGCGTACGCGCGGGCGGCGACGAGCGAGCGGACGATCTCGGGCGCGGCCCGCACCCAGCCGATCCGCATGCCCGCCCAGAAGGCCTTGCTGGCCGACCCCACCGTGATCACGGAGGAACCCGCGGGGTCGAAGGCGCACATCGGCCGCGGCAGCTCGACGTCCTCGTCCAGCGGCAGCTCCCGCATGGTCTCGTCGGCGACCACCACCGTGCCTGCCGCACGCGCGGCGTCGACCAGCATCCGCCGGCGTTCCTCGTCGGCGAGCGCGCCGGTGGGGTTGTGGAAGTCGGCGACCACGTAGGCCAGCCGCGGCGCGGACTCGCGCAGCACCTGCCGCCAGCGGTCCATCTCCCACCCCAGGAGCCCTTCCCC
>NZ_JBRIOU010000011.1:82461-90654 GCF_053474865.1 Streptomyces sp. CO7 | reverse complement strand
CCCCAGGAGCCCTTCCCCCATGGCCACCGGCACCAGCCGGGCCCCGGCCTCCCGGATCAGCTGGAGGATGTTGGCGTAGCTGGGGGACTCGACGGCGACCCGCTCGCCGCGGCCGGCGAAGAGGTGGCAGATGGCGTCGATGGCCCCCATGGCGCCCGTGGTGACCATGATCTGTTCCGGCATGGTGGGCACCCCGAGCTCGGTGTACCGCCGGGCGATGGTGGCCCGCAGGGCGGGCAGTCCGGCCGGGTAGTCGCCGTGCGTGGTGGCGTAGGGCGGCAGCTCCCCCAGTGCGCCCTGGACGGCGCGGGTCAGCCACGGTTCCGGGGCGTTGAGCGCGGCGGTGCCGAGGTCGATGAGCGTGCCGAGGGACTCCGGCGGCAGCGGCTCGAGGCCGCGGGCGGGCAGCGGGTTGCCCGGCGGCACGGCGGTCCAGCTGCCGGCGCCGCGACGGGACTCCAGGAAGCCGTCGGCGCGCAGCGCCTCGTAGGCGGCGGCGACGGTGGTCCGGCTGACCGACAGCGCCAGGGCGAGCTCCCGTTCGGCGGGCAGCCGCGCGGCGACCGGCACCCGTCCCTCCAGCACCAGCAGCCGGATGCCGTCGGCGAGGGCCCGGTAGGCGGGCGGGCGCCGTCCGCCCGGCGCGGAGGGCCGCTCCTGCTGCGAGGCGAGCTGCCGCCCCAGCTGGGCGGCCCCCACCACGGAGGTCCACCGTTGCATCCGTCCAGTCCACCTTCCCCTAATTGGCCCTGTCGAGCCGCAGGACACGAGCCACAGAGTGGCATGCGTCGGTCCAACATCACCACAGGGGGTCGCCTTGCTCGCCCGACGTCTCGTCCAGCTCTACGTCGGCCTCACGCTCTACGGGGTCAGCACCGCGCTCCTGCTGCGGGGCGGACTGGGCCTGGAACCATGGGGTGTCCTCAACCAGGGAGTCTCCGAGCTGACCGGCCTGACGGTGGGCACGGTCTCGATCCTGGTCGGCGCGCTGGTCCTGCTCCTCTGGATACCCCTGCGGCAGCGCCCCGGCCTCGGCACCGTCTCCAACGTGTTCGTCGTCGGTCTCACCATGGACGCCACGCTCGCCCTGGTCCCCGTCACCGACGCGCTCCCGGTGCGCTGGCCGCTGCTGCTCGCCGGTCTCGTCCTCAACGGCGCGGCCTCCGGCCTCTACATCGCCGCGGGATTCGGCGCCGGCCCGCGGGACGGGCTGATGACCGGGCTGCACCGCCGCACCGGCCGCTCGATCCGCAGCATGCGTACGGCGATCGAGGTGGTCGTCGTGCTGACCGGCTTCCTGCTGGGCGGCACCGTGGGCGTCGGCACCCTCCTGTACGCGCTGGCCATCGGCCCGCTGGTGCAGTTCTTCCTGCGCCTGTTCACTCCCGCGTCCACCGCGCCCACCGCGTCCCCCGCGTCCACCGCGCTCCCCGAGGAGGCGGCCGCCGCGACCACCGCCTCCCTCTGCCCCACCGAGCCGCAGGGCGCGATACTGCGACCGTGACGACGACCCGCACCCCGCACCCCTACCTGGACCACCCCGGCCCGATCCCCTTCGCCCACCGCGGCGGGGACGCCGACGGGCTGGAGAACACCGCCGCCCAGTTCCGCCGTGCCGCCGACGCCGGGTACCGGTACATGGAGACGGACGTCCACGTCACCGCGGACGGCGTCCTGGTCGCCTTCCACGACGACACCCTGGACCGGGTGACCGACGGCTCCGGCCGGATCGCCGAGCTGCCCTGGAGCGAGGTCCGGCAGGCGCGGGTCGCCGGCCGGGAGCCGGTGCCGCTCTTCTCCGAGCTGCTGGAGACCTTCCCCGAGGTCCGCTGGAACGTGGACGTCAAGGAGGAGGGCGCCCTGCTGCCCCTGCTGGACGTGGTGGAACGCACCAACGCCTGGGACCGGGTGTGCGTCGGGTCGTTCTCCGAGTCCCGGGTCGCCCGGGCCCAGCGGCTGGCCGGCCCGCGGCTGGCCACCTCCTTCGGCACGGCCGGCGTCCTCGGCCTCCGGCTGCGCTCCTGGGGCCTGCCCGTCGGGCTGCGCGCCTCCGCGCTGGCCGCGCAGGTCCCGGTCGCCCAGTCCGGCGTCCCGGTGGTGGACCGCCGGTTCGTCCGGGCGGCCCACGCCCGCGGCCTGCAGGTCCACGTCTGGACGGTCAACGATTCCGTAGAAATGCACAGGCTCCTGGACCTGGGGGTCGATGGCATCATGACCGATCACATCGACACGCTGCGCGCGGTCATGGAGGACCGGGGCACCTGGGTCTGAGCGTGCGCGGCTCCCACAGCGCGAAGCGAGGATCGGGTGGGCAGCATCACAGTGCAGACGGGGGCGGCCGGCACGGCCGACGGACGTCGGCGCGAACAGCGCGGCTGGTACTTCTACGACTGGGCCTGCTCGGTCTACTCCACCAGCGTGCTCACCGTCTTCCTCGGCCCCTACCTGACCTCGGTCACCAAGGCCGCCGCGGACGACGAGGGCTTCGTCCACCCCTTCGGCATCCCCGTGAGCGCGGGGTCCTTCTTCGCCTACACGGTCTCCCTGTCGGTGATCGCCGCCGTGCTGCTGATGCCGCTGGTCAGCGCTGTCGCGGACCGCACCGGCCGCAAGAAGCCGCTGCTGGGGGTCTTCGCCTACCTCGGCGCCCTCGCGACGGCCTGCATGTTCTTCCTGGACGGCGACCGCTACCTGCTGGGCGGCATGCTGCTGGTGCTCGCCAACGCCTCGCAGTCGGTGGCGGCGATGCTCTCCAACGCGTTCCTCCCGCAGATATCCACGCCGGAGGAGCGCGACGCGGTCTCCTCCAAGGGCTGGGCCTTCGGGTACGCGGCGGGCGCGCTGATGCTCGTCCTGAACCTGGTGCTGTACACGATGCACGACTCCTTCGGCCTGACCGAGTCGGTCGCCGTCCGCATCTGCCTGGCCTCGGCAGGCGTGTGGTGGGGCGTGTTCGCGCTGATCCCGCTGCGCCGTCTGCGTGACCGCAGGGTCGAGGTGACCGAGGCCTCCGCCTCCGCCCCGCGCCGTCTGCTCGAGACACTGCGCGACATGCGGCGTCACCCGCTGACGCTCGGCTTCCTGCTCGCCTACCTGGTCTACAACGACGGCATCCAGACGGTGATCTCGCAGGCGGCGATCTTCGGCTCCGAGGAACTGGGCCTGGAGCAGTCCACGCTGATCACCGCGGTGCTGCTGGTGCAGGTGCTGGCGGTGGCCGGCGCGCTGGCGCTCGGGCGGATCGCCAGGCGGTACGGCGCCAAGCGCACCGTCCTCGGCTCGCTCGCCGCGTGGACGCTGGTTGTCGGCACCGCCTACTTCATGCCGTCCGGGAACGCCGTCTGGTTCTTCGCGCTCGCGGCCGGGATCGGCCTGGTGATGGGCGGGAGCCAGGCACTCTCGCGGTCCCTCTTCTCGCACCTGATCCCGCCGGGCAAGGAGGCCGAGTACTTCGCGGCCTACGAGATCAGCGACCGGGGCACCAGCTGGCTCGGCCCTCTGGTCTTCGGACTGACGTATCAGCTGACCGGCAGCTACCGGGACGCCATCATCTCGCTGGTGATCTTCTTCGCGTTCGGATTCCTGCTCCTCGCTCGCATACCCGTGCGGCGTGCCGTCGCCGAGGCGGGGAACACGGTTCCGGAGAAGCTCTGATGTTTTTGGCGACGGAGACGGCGGGGCGGTAGTGTACGCGTTTGGCCTGCCAGGCGTACCGTTACTGCGCGACAAAGACGCCGCAACGTCGAGTGACATCTCCTGCCAGATGTGACAAACCGGGCAATGGTGGGTACAACAAGGGGCGGCTACGACGGCGACGCATTGGCGCGGAACGGGAATCTTTACCGCCGACCGGACGTTGAGCCGGATGACGACGACAGCGACACCTGTCCTGTGGGCGACAAGCCCGGGAGGCACGATTCATGAGTGAGCGAGCTCTTCGCGGCACGCGCCTCGTGGTGACCAGCTACGAGACCGACCGCGGCATCGACCTGGCCCCGCGCCAGGCGGTGGAGTACGCATGCGAGAAGGGGCATCGTTTCGAGATGCCCTTCTCGGTCGAGGCGGAGATTCCGCCGGAGTGGGAGTGCAAGGTCTGCGGGGCCCAGGCACTTCTGGTGGACGGCGACGGACCGGAGGAGAAGAAGGCGAAGCCGGCCCGTACGCACTGGGACATGCTCATGGAGCGTCGTACCCGTGAGGAGCTCGAGGAAGTTCTCGAGGAGCGACTCGCGGTGCTGCGTTCCGGAGCGATGAACATCGCCGTTCATCCCCGCGACACGCGCCGCAAGTCGGCGTAGGCCTCGCCGCGGCCCAGCGCCGCGAACCGCACACGGCCGCGGGCGCCGTACGTGTTCCCACGTACGGCGCCCGCGGCCGTTGTCATGCCCGTCCGGTCCCCGCACGAGGGAGGACGCCTCGCGTCCGCCGGGAGCGCCCAGGGCGGCGCTCGTACCAGCGTCCGCCCAGGAACAGAGCCCACAAGGGGGCAGCACCCGTGTCCGCGTGAACGACCCGCCGGTGGTCCGGCGGCGGTGGGTCAGGGGATCAGCGGCGGCCGCGGGCCCTGGCCGTCGGGGCCGGGGCCGCCGGTGCCGTCGGGGCCCGAGGTGGGCTCCTCGCGGACGACCTCGCCCTGGACGACCTTGCCGTCCGGCCGGTGGATGCGCGCCTGCTGGAGGAGGCCCTCCATGCCCGCGGTCGCACGCCTCAGCCGCCGCTCCACGGTCCGCTCGAGGGCCGACCGCACCGTGCGCTGCACCGGCGGCACGAGCAGCAGCAGCCCGGCCACGTCGGTGATGAGCCCGGGCACGATCAGCAGGATGCCGCCCAGCATGGTGAGCCCGTTGCCCTCGCTCCGCGAGGGGTCGCGACGCCCGGCGTCCGACTCCACGCCACCTCCCTGCGCACCCCGCACCGTCGCGTCGAGGGAGCGGAAGGCGCGCCGCCCGGCCCGCTTGACGACCGCGCCGCCCAGCAGCACACCCGCCGCCAGCAGGGCGAACACGGTGAACCCGCCGGCCGCCTCCGCCACCAGCGTCAGCAGCCAGATCTCGAGCACCAGCCACGCGGCCAGAGCGAGCGGCACCACGACGCGTGCCCGGGAACGGGGCTTGCGGCCGGGGCGCGGCGAGGAGGAGCCGGGAGAGCTGGGAGGGAAGGAGCGCTGAGGACCGGTCGTCATGTCTCCAGTGTGCCTGGCGGCCCCGCTCAGCCGCGCCGGGGCCGCCCGAGTACGCGGCCGGCCCGCTCGGTGACGCCCCAGGCCGTGACCCGCCAGAGCGCCTCGACCAGGATGTCGCGGCTCATCTTGGAGTCGCCGTGCTCGCGCTCGACGAAGGTGATCGGCACCTCGACCACGTGGTAGCCGGCCTTCACGGCCCGCCGGGCCAGGTCGACCTGGAAGCAGTACCCCTGGGAGGCCACGTCGGAGAGCCCCAGCCCTTCCAGGGTGCTGCGGCGGAAGGCGCGGAAGCCGCCGGTGACGTCGCGGATCGGGACGTCGAGCAGGACCCGGGAGTAGAGGCTGCCGCCGCGGGAGATGAACTCGCGCGAGCGCGGCCAGTTCACGACCCGCCCGCCGGGCACCCAGCGGGAGCCGAGGACCAGGTCGGCACCCTTGAGCGCGGTCAGCAGCCGGGGCAGTTCCTCCGGCTGGTGGGAGCCGTCGGCGTCCATCTCGACCAGGACGTCGAAGCCGTTCTCGATGCCCCAGCGGAAGCCCGCCAGGTAGGCGGCGCCGAGGCCTTCCTTGCCCTTGCGGTGCAGCACCCGCACCTGGTCGTCCTCGGCCGCCAGCTCGTCGGCGATCTTGCCGGTGCCGTCCGGGCTGTTGTCGTCGGCCACGAGGACGTGCGCCTCGGGAACGGCTGCCCGGACACGGCGGACGATCGGCGCGACGTTGTCGGCCTCGTTGTAGGTGGGGATGATCACCAAGGCCTTGCCGAGCGGGCCGAACCGTCTCTCCTGGCCACCCGCAGCGGGGGCACCCACGCCGTCGTTCACTGCTGACCTTCCGTTTCCGCGCCGTCGTCCCCGCGGAAAGCGGGCGCCGTGCACAGCCAAGTCCGTACGCAGGGGACCACCTTAGTGCGCGGCATGCGGCAGGACACGGCAACGCGACGGGGCGCGGGCGAGGCGGTGGGGGCATCGGCGGCAAAACGCCGGAAAGCGTCCGCCAGGCGGGGGCCGGAGCCCTTCGGGCCGGCCCGGGACCCGCCGGCTGCGGATCCTCCCGGGCCGTTGTCTGTTGAGCTCCGGCACCCCGCCCTGGTCTCACCTGCCGACCGGCCACGGCCTCCCTCAGGGCGTCACGGCCGCTGGGCCTGGCACAGCGGGCCGGTGCGCCGCCCCGGCGCACCGGCCCGACCCAGCGGCGGCGCCACGAGTGCGCGGAGGCTCCCGGTCGGGCGTCCGGTGGTGGACCCGGCCGAACCTACCCGCCGCCCGCCGCGCCCTGTCAAACCCGGGCCACGGGCGGACGCAGGGCGTTCGGGGAACGTTCCTTCTCCCAGGGGCGCGGGGCGGGGCCGTGGATCCGCGGAGCGCGGGGGCGGCCGCCCCCGCGCCGGAGATCACTCGCCCGGCCGTACGAAGACCGTCTCGCCGCCCACCACCGTGCGCAGGCACACCGGAAGCCCGCTCCCGGGCGTGAGGTCGGGCAGCCCGGGGGTGCCCGAGCGCGGATCGGTGGACCAGCGGGCCACCCGGTCGTCGGGGGCCTGCACGATCAGCTCCCCGGTGCGCCAGAGGGCGTAGTCGGCGGGGGCGCCCGGCACCAGCACGCCGGCGTCGTCCCGGCCGACCGCCCGCCAGCCGCCGCGGGTGTGGGCGGTGAAGGCGGCGCGGACGGAGACGCGGTGCTCGGGGGTCCGGTGGAAGGCTGCGGCGCGCACGGTCCCCCACGGGTCGAGCGGGGTGACAGGACTGTCCGAGCCGAAGGCCAGGGGCACGCCGGCGCGCAGCATGGCGGCGAACGGGTTGAGGGTGCGGGCCCGCTCCACACCGAGCCGCTGGGCGTACATGCCGTCCTCGCCGCCCCAGTGGGCGTCGAAGGCGGGCTGCACGGAGGCGGTGAGCCCCAGCTCGGCGAAGGCGGCGATCGTGTCCGCGGTCATCATCTCGGCGTGCTCGACGCGGTGCCGGGCGGCGCGGATCCGGGCCAGGCCGACCTTCTCGGCGGCGGCGCGGACGCCCTCGACCACGGCGGTGACGGCGGCGTCCCCGATGGCGTGGAAGCCGGCCTGCAGGCCCGCCTCGGTACAGGCGGCCACGTGGGCGGCGACCGCGGCGGCGTCCAGGTAGGGAGTGCCGGCGTGGCCCGCGTCGGCGTAGGAGTCGTGCAGGCAGGCGGTGTGCGAGCCGAGGGAGCCGTCGGCGAACAGGTCGCCGGCCGCGCCCAGGGCGCCGAGGGCGCGGGCCTTGTCGACGTCCTGCTCGGCCCAGTAGCCGACGACCCGCGGGCCGGGCTCCTCGGCGGCGATCCGCAGCAGGCCGGTGAAGTCGTCCTCGGAGGAGATGTTCGGGCCGCCGCACTCGTGGACGGTGCCGATGCCGACGGAGGCGGCGTGGGCCAGGGCGGCGCGCTGGGCCTCGGCGCGCTGGGCGGGGGTGACGGCGCCGAAGGCGGCGGCGCGGACGGCGTGGTGGGCGTCCCCGGTGAGCGGGCGGTCGGCCTCGAAGCCGGTCATGGCGGTGACGCCGGGGACCAGGTCGAGCAGCGCGGTGGTGACCACGGCGGAGTGCACGTCCACCCGGGAGAGGTACAGCGGACGCCCCCCGGTGGCCTCGTCCAGCTCGGCGCGGGCCGGCGGGCGGCCGCCGGGCCAGCGCGCGGCGTCCCAGCCGTGGCCGAGCAGCACCCGGTCGACGGGGCGGGCGGCGGCGAAGTCCCGGATCCGGCCGAGGGCCGCCTCCAGGGAGGGGGCGCCCGACAGGTCGAGGCCGGTGAGGGCGAAGCCGGTGCTGGTGGTGTGCACGTGGGCGTCGGTGAACGCCGGGGTGACCAGGGCGCCCTCCAGGTCGACGACCTCGTCGACCCCCTCGGCGAAGGCGTCGGCGGCGCCCTCGGACCCGACCCAGGCGACGTGGCCGTGCTCGACGACCATGGCGGTGGCGAAGGGGTCGGCGGGGCTGTGGACCTCACCGCCGCGCAGCAGCACGGTGCGGGAGGTCGGGGCGGTGCCAGTACTCATG
>NZ_JBRIOU010000011.1:81873-82361 GCF_053474865.1 Streptomyces sp. CO7 | reverse complement strand
GGCCTCGTAGGGCGTGGAGAGCACCACGGTGGTCCGGGAGGAGACCCCGGCGAGGGCGCGCACCCGGGCCAGCAGCTCCTCGAGCTCGTGGGGCGTGGCGACGCGGACCTTGAGGATGTAGTTCTCGTCGCCGGCCACGCTGTGGCAGGCCTCGATCTCCGGCACCCCGGCCAGCCGCTCGGCGATGTCGTCGGGGGCGCTGGGGTCGAAGGGCTTCACCGAGATGAACGCGGTCAGCGGCAGGCCCACCGCCTCGGCGTCGACGACCGCCGCGTAGCCGCGGATGACGCCGCGCTGTTCCAGCCTGCGCACCCGCTGGTGCACGGCCGACGTGGACAGGCCCGTGGCCTTGCCCAGGTCGGTGTAGCTCATCCGCCCGTCCTCGACGAGCAGCCGCACGATCTGTCGGTCCAGCTCCTCCATGCGCAAAAGCTACAGGCAGCGCGCGGGGAGGGCACAGGCGCGTCCACGGGTCGGTCGGCGTGGAG
>NZ_JBRIOU010000011.1:81210-81773 GCF_053474865.1 Streptomyces sp. CO7 | reverse complement strand
GGGCGGGGGTGGGCGGTGTGTGGCCTTTGCGCATGACCATGTGATGAAGGACACACTTCTTGGCCGGGCTCCATGATGTTCACGTGATTACCTGCCCGGGGTGCAGGGAAATGCTTGCTGTGGTCGAGGCCGCAGAGCCGTTCGGCCCAGCCCGAGGGGGAGTACCCATGCACAGTCTTCAGCGCCCTGGCCGTTCCGCGTCCAGGAAGTTCCAGCAGGTCGTCCAGCCCGAGCCGGAGGGCGTCGAACCGGACGCCGCGGACGACGAGTTCGACGCCTACGACGCCTACGAGATGTACCGGGTCGTCTGCCCGGACTGCGCGCAGCCCATCGCCCTTCTGGCGGACGAGGATGTCCTGCCGGAGCACGCGCTGTGCGCCTCGCCGTGGAACCCGTTCGGCCTCACCGTGTGCAGCGGCACCGGCCGGGCCGCCGAGGACGCCGAGGCGGCGGACGCGGAGACGGACCCGCAGGAGCAGGAGACCGGTCTGCTGCTCACGCTGCCCGCCGGCCTGGACTGGCGGACGCAGCCCTTCTCGCACGTCGGCGGCCCGGGTTCGCGC
>NZ_JBRIOU010000011.1:69181-81110 GCF_053474865.1 Streptomyces sp. CO7 | reverse complement strand
TCGGCGGCCCGGGTTCGCGCCCCATGCGCGCGCCGATCACCCGCCGCCACATGGACCGCGCCGCCTGAAACCGCCGCGCCCCCGCCGCCCGACGTCGCGCGGCCGTGAGCCCGAACTGATGCGCTGACGCCCTGCGGGGTGACATGTCGCCGCCCCGGGCGTTCTCCCGGTATGACCGCAACCTCATCGGCCGTCGCCCGACGCCGACGTGTGTTCGTGCCGGGTCCGGTGGAGGCGCCGGCGGCCCCGGAGCAGGCGTCCGAGGATCCGCCCATCTACCGCGACCTGCTGCGGAGCTGGGCGGACGGAGGGCGGACCCTTCCGGGCCGTCACGACCCGGAGTGGAACCGCCTGGCGACCCCGCCGGGCCGGCGGCCGCCGGTCAGCGGGACTCGGGGCCCAGCAGGTGACGGCCGATGACCATCCGCTGGATCTGGTTGGTGCCCTCGACGATCTGCAACACCTTGGCCTCCCGCATGTACCGCTCCACCGGGAAGTCCGCGGTGTAGCCGTAGCCGCCGAGCACCTGGACGGCGTCGGTGGTGACCTTCATGGCGGCGTCGGTGCAGAACAGCTTGGCCATCGCCGCCTGCCGGGAGAACGGGCGTCCGGCGTCGCGCAGCCGTGCGGCGGCCAGGTAGAGCGCGCGGCCCGCCTCGACCTGGGTCGCCATGTCGGCGATCAGGAAGCGCAGGCCCTGGAAGTCGCCGATGGGGCGGCCGAACTGGCGGCGGTCGCCGGCGTAGGCGGCTGCGGCGTCCAGCGCGGCCTGGGCCACGCCGATCGCGCAGGCGGCGATGCCGAGGCGGCCGGAGTCCAGTGCGGCCAGCGCGATGGTGAAGCCTTGGCCCTCGTCGCCGATCCGGCGGTCGTCACCGAGCCGGACGCCGTCGAAGTGGACCTGGGCGGTCGGCGAGCCCTTCATGCCCATCTTCTTCTCGGGCGCGGCCGCGTTGAGGCCGGGCGCGTCGCCCGGGACCAGGAAGGCGCTGATGCCGCGAGGGCCCTCGCCGCCGGTGCGGGCCATCAGGGTGTAGAAGTCGGCGATGCCGCCGTGGGTGATCCACGCCTTGGTGCCCTCGACGCTCCAGTCGCCGTCGGCGCCGTCGCGGACCGCGCGGGTGCGCAGCGAGCCGGCGTCGGAGCCGGAGGCCGGCTCGGACAGGCAGTAGGCGCCCAGCAGACCGCCGCCGAGCATCGCGGGCAGGTGCTCCAGCCGCTGCTGCTTGGTGCCGAAATGGGCCAGGGCGTGGCAGGAGAGGGTGTGGACGCTCACCCCGAGGCCGACGGTGAGACGGGCCGCGGCGAGCTCTTCCAGGACCTGCAGGTAGACCTCGTAGGGCTGGTCGCCGCCGCCGTACTCGACCGAGTAGGGCAGCCCGAGGAGTCCGGCCTCGGAGAGCAGGGCGAAGAGCTCGCGGGGGAAGACGCCGGCGTCCTCCTCCTCGGCCGCCTTAAGGGCGATCTCGCGCTGGGCGATGTCGCGGACCAGGCCGAGCAGGTCCCGGGCCTCGTCGGTGGGCAGCGTGCGGTCTACCGGCTGCGGGGCACCATGATCGGTCATGGCGGTGTTCTCCTCCCTGTACAGGCGCAGGGCGGGCGACCGCGTGGATGATGCGGGACCCGCCGGCTCACGAGCAGATCCGACGCCCTTCCGGGTCGCGGAAGAAAACGGCAGGTCGGCGGCTGCGCGCTGTGAGTATGCCCGGTAGCCGTCGCCGCGTCACCGGTTAACGGTCGCTTACTTGTAACGGATGGAGAACATGTCCTCCGGGTGCGCCCGCCGACGGCGGAAAAGCAGTGGAGCCCGGCCGTGGGGCCGGGCTCCGTCTTACTGTGCTGTGCTGTGCGGGCAGGACGCCGGGGCGGGCTCGTCCGTACCGGGCGCGCGGACGGGTCCTGCCGTCCGTCACGCACGGGGTCGCCGTCAGGCCGTCGCGCACGCGGTCGCCGTCAGGCCCTCACGCCCGAGGGTCCCGCCGTGCGTCCGTGACGCGCGGGCCGCCGCGTTCGCCGCGTCCGGCGGGTCAGACCAGGCCGAGGCGGGTGACCAGCATGGCCACCACCACGACCAGGACCCAGCCGGCGATGTTCTCGACGAGGCTGTTGTCGTCGTCGTCCTTCGGGCCGCCGGTGAGGGTGCGGGTCAGGGTGGCAGTCGCTGCGCTCATGGTGTCTCGCTCGGGTCGCGTGCGGTGGAGGATCCCCCCGGCGCCCGGCCGCGCGGCCGGATTCCGTTCCTCCACCATGCCATCGCCCAGGGCCCCCCGGGCGGAGACCTTCGTCACAAGACCGCAGGTCAGCTCGCCGGGAGGCCCGTGCCGGGCATCGTCAGCGGATGCCGACGGCCTCCAGCGCGCGCCGCTGGGCGGGCGTGGGGTGCGCCGGGAAGTACAGGTAGCAGACGCCGCCCGTGCCGGAGGAGACCTTGCCGCTGGCGTTGTACCGCTTGGTCCGGAGCCAGATGTTCTCCCACTCGGCCCGCTTGTAGACGCGGCGGACCGCCTCGTTGCTCGGGGAGGCCGGGTCGTTGGCGATGACGTCGCCCTCGGCGGTGAAGCCGATCACCGTCATCAGGTGGCCCGAGGTGCCGTAGCCCGCGCCGGTGAGCTCGGTGGCGAGGAAGGACTGCGACGTTATGGCCGGGATGCCCGCGGCGACCAGCGTCTCCAGGTCGGTGAGCGACTCCAGCCGGGTCACCACGCCCTGCAGCCCGGGGTAGGTGGCGGCGTAGGCGGCGTTGAACGGCCAGTTGCCGCACCCCTCGTACTGGAAGTCGAAGGTGTGGCGCGCCGCGTGGCAGACCTGCGGGTCGGCGAACTCCGGGTTCACCCAGGCGAGCTGCTCGGCGGTGGGCCTGCGGCCCCAGTACTCGATGATCATCTGCGAGGAGGTGGGGCTGCACCAGGCCTCGCCGCCGTTGTCGTACTCGGGGTACTGACCGACGTGGGTGTTCTGCGAGTAGCGCGGCACCGCCAGCTCGCGGGCGACCCGCGGGGTGGAGGCGGGGACGGTGAAGCGGTCCGGGACGTCGGATCCCATCGCGCCGAGCCGCCAGACCGTGGGCGTGGCCTTCGAGCCCGGACGGCGGTAGAGGGTGAGGCGCAGCCGGTAGGAGACCAGGCGCAGGCCGGTGGAGGCGTCGTCGATGGAGAAGGTGTCGGTCCAGATGGTGCTCTTGCCGTCGGTCTGGTCGTCCATCGAGGTGCGGCGGATGTCCTGGTCGCCGGCGGCCCAGCGGCCCATCACGTACCAAGGGGTGTCGGTGCCGTCGTTGTAGGTGCCCTGCAGCTCGACCTGGATCCAGGTGCCGTCCGGGGTGTCGGCGTTCCAGCTGGGGATCACCTCGGTGGCCGGGACCTTGAGCCGGTGGGGCTGCGAGGTCCAGGTGGCGTACTCCCAGGAGGCGGTCGTCCCGGTGTGCGGGTCGGTGTAGTCGCTCACGCCCGCGGGGGTGGCGATGACGATGCCCGGGCGGGCGCCGGCCACGGGCCGCACGCCACGGGCGCGGCCCTCGCACCAGTCGGCGTAGGTGACCCAGGCCCGGTTGTCCACCAGCCCCTTGGCCCTGGCCGCGGCGGTGCCGGCGTCGGCGGCGTCCGTCGGGGCCGCGGTCGCGGGAACCGCGGCGGCCCCGGTGACCGCCACGGCGACCGCCGCGGCAAGAACGGTTCTGCGGGACGGCTGTTGTGCTCTGCTGCTCATGGCTGTTCGGCCCCCTGGGGTGTGTGTCAGGTGATGGTGTCCGCGGCACCGGCCCCCACTATGGCCATGCGATCCGCCACCGATCCAGTACCTCGGCCGTTCCTCGTGCGGCAATATTGGTATGGACCTCTGGCGGAAACGTCGGTCGGGGGGACGGCCGCGCCTAGAGTGGAGCCGTGTCCGAAGCCCTCGCCGCCGCG
This sequence comes from Streptomyces sp. CO7, assembly GCF_053474865.1. Lineage (NCBI taxonomy): Bacteria > Bacillati > Actinomycetota > Actinomycetes > Kitasatosporales > Streptomycetaceae > Streptomyces > Streptomyces sp. CO7. The sequence continues at coordinate 77,205 of NZ_JBRIOU010000011.1, read as the reverse complement.
CTGTTGCGGCTGCCCCCTTCCTGCGGCCCGGTCCGGCTGATCGGTGTCGACGGGCACGCGGGTTCCGGCAAGAGCACCTTCGCGGACCGCCTGGCCCGGGCCCTCGGCGGCGCCCCGGTCCTCCATCTCGACGACATCGCCACCCACGAGGAGCTGTTCTCCTGGACCGGACGGCTCGCCTCCCAGGTGCTGGAGCCGCTGCGGGAGGGCCGCGCAGCCCGCTACGCGCCCTACGACTGGACCGCCCGCCGCTTCGGCCCGCCCCGCCTCCTGCCGCCCGCGCCGGCGGTACTGCTCGAGGGTGTCGGCGCGGGACGCCGGGAGCTGCGTCCGCACCTGGCCCGGCTGGTCTGGATGGACCTGCCGGCCGAGGAGTCCTGGCGGCGCGGACGCCGCCGGGACGGCGAGGAGCAGCGGGAGTTCTGGGACGGCTGGGAGGCGGCCGAGCGCGCGCACTTCGCGCGCGACCCCTCGCGTCCCCACGCACACCTACTGGTCCGTCAACTGGGCTGCGGGTACCGGGTGTCGGAAGGTGCGACCTCCACTTTCCTCACGTTCGGTGACGAGCCGTCGGCGCCCCGCGAACGCCCCTTCCAGGACCCGGGACGCGACGCCCGACCGTGACGTCGGGACGGGTTGACCCCGGGGCCGTGCAGGTCTTACGTTCTCAATGCGCGGCCGGTGAACGACCGCTCATGGACGCGAAGCCCTCGGTTGTTCCCCCGTGACCGAGGGCTTCGTTCTGCCCCGGACCGGCTCCCCCGGTGCCTGGCACCCCCTGACGCTCACTTTCCGTGACCGCGCGGTGCCGCAGCGGTGCGCCGGTGGTGCTCCACGCGCCCTCACTTCGCCCTTCGGGCCCCGTCGACCCCATGGGTACGATGCCTTCGGTGCGTCCGTCGGTCCGCCGCCGCATGGCCAACCGGGGCCGGTGGCCGGGCGGTTCGGCCGAGGCGGTCACCGGGGCCGGCCCGGTGGCGAGGGGACGGGGGCACGGTTTGTGGGGGACGACGACGTGAGGGAATTCGGCACGCGGGGCCCCGGCGCCCCCGCCGATCTGGCCTGGCTGCGAGGGGTGGACGCCTACGCCATGGGCGCCTACCCGCAGGCGGAGGAGGAGTTCCGCACCGCGGTGCGGCTCGATCCAGGGATGGCGGACGCGTGGCTGGGCCTGCACGCCCTGCGGGTGGACACCACGACGGCGCTGCTGCGGATGCACCAGCACGGCGACCGTTTCGGCGAGCAGCGCACCCGGCACGGCAGGCCGCTCAACTCCTGGTACTGGCTGGGCTGGTGGGTCCAGCCGGTGCTGGAGAGCGGGCGGGACCTGCTGCTGGCGTACGCCTCGCACTGGCTGGACGGCCGTCACGTGCCCGAACTCGACCGCGCGCTCGCCTCGTTACCGCCCGCCGCGTCGGACGCCCAGGTCCGGTTCCTGCACGCCTGCCGCGCCTACCTGGTCAAGGACTGGGACCAACTGGTGCGGCACACCGAGCCGTTGCTGGACGACCCGGCGCTGGGCATCGAGGCCCGGCTCTTCGGCGGGATGGCCCGGGTGCGGCTGGAGATGTACGGGCAGGCCGAGCCGCTGCTGTCGGCCGCGCTGATGCGGTGCCGCAGCGAGCAGCCGCAGCGCAAGGAGCTGCGGTACTGGCTGGCCCGCGCCCACGAGGGCACCGGCCGGACCGCCGCCGCGCTGCCCCTGTACCGCGCGGTGCACCACGTGGATCCCTCGTTCATGGACACCTCGGCCCGGCTGGCGGCCATCTCCGAGGGGGACGGCTGGGACGAGGACGCGGAGCTCGGCATCGACGGCTACGCGGGCTTCCCCCTCTCCCCCGCCGGCGAGGGCGCGGAGGGCCTGGACCCGATGGCCGGGACGGCGGGACGGGACGTGGGGGTGAAGGTCTCCGAACCGGATCCCGGCACCACGTCGCTGTCCTCGCCGGACACGGTGCGCGAAAAGGCCTTCGCCCCGCTCCGGCACGTCCCCTCGGGGCCCGCCGACCCCGCTCTGCTGGAGGAGGCGCTGGCCGAGCTGGAGCGCATGGTCGGTCTCGAGCCGGTGAAGCGGCAGGTCAAGGCGCTCTCGGCGCAGCTGAACATGGCACGGCTGCGGGCCGACCAGGGGCTGCCGGTGCGGCCCCCGAAGCGGCACTTCGTCTTCTCCGGGCCGTCGGGAACCGGCAAGACCACGGTGGCCCGGATACTCGGACGGGTCTTCTACGCGCTGGGACTGCTCGGCGGGGACCACCTGGTCGAGGCGCAACGGGCCGACCTGGTGGGCGAGTTCCTCGGCCAGACCGCCGTGAAGGCCAACGAGCTGATCGACTCCGCGCTGGGCGGGGTGCTGTTCGTCGACGAGGCGTACTCGCTGGTCAACACCGGGTACGGCAAGGGCGACGCCTACGGCGACGAGGCCCTGCAGGTGCTGCTGAAGCGGGCCGAGGACAACCGGGACCACCTGGTGGTGATACTCGCAGGCTACCCCGAGGGCATGGACCGGCTGCTGGCCGCCAATCCGGGCCTGTCCTCCCGCTTCACCACCCGGGTGGACTTCCCCTCCTACCGGCCCGACGAGCTGTGCGCGATCGGCGAGGTGCTGGCCGAGGAGAACAAGGACGTCTGGGACGCGGAGGCGCGGGAGGAGCTGCTGTCCATCAGCGCCTACGTGGTCGAGCGGGGGTGGATCGACGAGCTGGGCAACGGACGGTTCCTGCGCACCCTGTACGAGAAGAGCTGCGCCTACCGCGACCTGCGGCTGTCGGCGATTCCGCAGGACACGGAGCTGTCCCGGGAGGACCTGTCGACGCTGCGGCTGCCGGACCTGATGCAGGCCTACGGGGAGGTCCTCGCGGGACGGGAACCGGCGTCCGGCGACGAGTGACCGGAGCGGGGACAGGTGCCGGGCCGCTCCCGCGGAAGCGGCCCGGCACCGCTTCCGCGGAGGCGACCCCGGCACCGCTTCCGCGGGTGCGAGCCCTGAAGGACCTAGGAGGCCACCCGGTGGGCCGGGTCGCGGACCTCGCCGACCAGGAGCTCCAGGACGTCCTCGAGCGCGACCAGGCCGAGCGCGCGGCCCGAGCCGTCGGTGACCGCCGCCAGGTGGGCGGCGGCCCGGCGCATCACGGTGAGCGCGTCGTCCAGCGGCAGGGCCGCGGGCAGCTCCGTCATCGGGCGGCGGACCCTCGGGGGAACCGGCCCGTCGGCGTCGTCCAGGTCCAGGACGTCCTTGACGTGCAGGTAGCCCAGGAAGACGTCGCCCTCCCCCACCACCGGGAATCGTGAGAACCCGGTGCGCGCGGTGAGGCCGACGACCTCCCCCGGGGTGACCGAGGGGCCGACGGTGACCAGGGACTCGCGCGGCAGCAGCACGTCCGTGACCGGGCGCGAGCCCAGTTCGAGGGCGTCCTCGAGCCGTTCGGCGTCCTCCGGGTCGAGCAGGCCGGCCTGGCCCGCGTCCTCCACCAGCCGGTTGAGCTGCTCGCTGGTGAAGACCGCCTCGACCTCGTCCTTGGGCTCGACCCGGAACATCCGCAGGACCGCCCCGGCGCATGCCCCGAGGGCCGCCGTGACGGGGCCGCACAGCCGCGCGAAGGCGACCAGTCCGGGCCCCAGCCACACCGCGGCCTTCTCGGGCGCCGCCATCGCCAGGTTCTTGGGCACCATCTCGCCGATCACCAGGTGGAAGAAGACCACCACGGCGAGGGCGAGGACGTACCCCAGCGGATGGATCATGGCGTCCGGCACCCGCAGGGCCGTGAACACCGGCTCCAGCAGGTGCGCCAGGGTCGGCTCGGCGACCGCGCCCAGGGTGAGCGAGCAGACGGTGATGCCGAACTGGGCGGCGGCCATCATCCGGGGCAGGTGCTCCAGGCCGTACAGGACCTGCCGGGCCCGGGCGGTGCCGAGCGGCTCGATCTGGCTGCGGCGCACCGAGACCAGCGCGAACTCGGCCCCGACGAAGAAGCCGTTGCCGAGCACCAGCAGGGCCGCGAAGAGCAGTTGCAGCGCGCTCATCGGGCGGCCTCCGCCAGGTGCTGTGCGGCCGGCCGGCCCTCGGCGGAGAGCGCGGCCCCGGAGGCCGCCTCCAGCACCACGGCCGGGGACGGGGCGGCCGGCACGGCGGCGACCGCTCCGGCCTTCAGCAGCCTGACCCGCTCGGCCCGGTTGTGCCCGACCTGGAGGACCCGCAGCCGCCAGCCCGGCAGCTCGACGGTGTCCCCCACGGCCGGGATCCGCCCGAGGAGGTCGGCGACCAGTCCGGCCACCGTCTCGTAGGGGCCTTCCGGCGGCCGCAGTCCGGCCCGGCCCAGCAGGTCGATCCGGCAGGCTCCGTCGGCGTCCCAGGCGGGCGCCCCGTCCTCGGCGGGGGCGGGGGCCAGCTCGGGCACGTCCAGTCCGTCGTGCTCGTCGCGGACCTCTCCGACCAGTTCCTCGACGATGTCCTCCAGGGTGACCACGCCGGCCGTGCCGCCGTACTCGTCGACGACCACCGCGATCGGCTGCTCGGTGCGCAGCCGGGTCAGCAGGGGCCGCACCGGGAGGGTCTCGGGGACCAGCAGCGCGGGCCGGCACAGGCGGGTCACCGGGGTGCGCAGGCGCTCCGCGGCGGGGACGGCCAGCGCGTCCTTGAGGTGGGCCATGCCGACGATCTCGTCGATCCGCTCCCGGTAGACGGGGAAGCGGGAGAGGCCGGTGGCCCGGGTCAGGTTGACCACGTCCTCGGCGGTGGCCGAGGCCTGCAGGGCGGCGACGCGCACCCGCGGGGTCATCACGTGCTGGGCGGTCAGGTCGCCCAGGGAGAGGGTGGACAGGGTGCGCACGAACAGGTCCGCGGTGTCCTGTTCGAGGGTGCCGGCCCGGGCCGAGTGCCGGGCCAGCGAGACCAGCTCACCCGGGGTGCGGGCGGAGGCGAGTTCCTCCGCGGGCTCGAAGCCCAGGGCGCGCACCAGCCGGTTGGCGACCGCGTTGAGCCCGGCGATCACCGGGCGGAAGAGGCGGGCGAACCGGTGCTGGGGGCCGGCCACGAAGCGGGCCACCTGGAGCGGCCGGGAGACCGCCCAGTTCTTGGGCACCAGCTCGCCGATCACCATCTGCACCGCGGAGGCGAGCAGCATGCCCACCGCCACGCAGACGCCGGGGACGACGCCCTCGGGCAGCCCGGCCGCGGTGAACGGGCCGTGCAGCAGTTCGGCGAGCGCGGGCTCGGCGAGCATGCCGACGACCAGGGAGGTGATGGTGATGCCGAGCTGGGTCCCGGAGAGCTGGAAGGAGAGTTCCCTGAGGGAGTCGACCACGCGGCGGGCGCGCCGGTCGCCCTCGGCGGCCGCGCGCTCCGCCTCGGGGCGGTCGACGGTCACCAGGCCGAACTCGGCGGCCACGAAGAAACCGTTGGCCAGGATCAGCAGGAAGGCGGCTGCCAGGAGCAGCAGGGGGATGGTCATGTGGCCGCCGCCTCCGCGATGCCGCGGAACGGGTCCGCGTCAGGTCGGGCAGGGGCGGCGCAGGTACTGCAGGACGGTCCGTCCATCGCCGGAGTCAGTCACTCCTCGGATCGCAGGAGCCCCCGGGGTGCCGGCCGGCGGGCCGGGCTGGGCTCGGGGGCGGAGGCGTCACCGTGACGCCCCGGCTGACAGGTTAATCAAGACAGGGCCGTCCGCGGCAGGGGTGACTGCGCCGTGCGGGGGTGCCGGTGCTTCCGCGCGCCCCCGTGCAGTTCCGCCTCAGGCGGGTCCGACCGCTGTCCTGGCCTCCACCAGGGCCCGCAGAGCGCGGGCGTCACGCAGCGCCTGTTCCCTGGCCACACCCGGCTGGATGCCCAGGACGGGCAGGCTGGTGCCGTCGGAGAGGTCGAGGAAGACCCAGGGGTCGCCCGGCCGCAGCCGGACCTGAACGATCTCCGCCCACTCCAGCCGCCGGCGGGAGGCGATGTTGACCACCGTGACGCAGGTCTCCTCGGCGTGCACCCGGGGCCGCGCCAGCGTCCACAGGACGCCGAACGCCAGGGCGCCGGTGAACACGAAGCTGAGCCGCTCCCCGCCGCCGAGGTGGGGCAGCATGAGGGCCACGACGGTCAGCACCACGAACATCACGGCGCCCAGCGCCAGCAGCACCGCGCGGGTGCGGCCGGGCCGGAAGGTGACAGGGAGCGCGGGAAGATCCGTCGTGGTCATGCGGTGTCCTCGGTGTGCTCGGTCTCCTCGGAGCGGGCGCGCCCCCGGGTCGCCGGGGGCGCGGCGGCTCAGAGGCGGCAGGCGTGGATGGCGGTGGTCAGGATGGCGCGGGCGCCGATGTCGTAGAGGTCGTCCATGATCCGCTGCGCGTCGGCGGAGGGCACCATGGCGCGGACCGCGACCCAGCCCTCGTTGTGCAGCGGGGAGACGGTCGGGGACTCCAGCCCGGGGGTGAGCGCGACAGCCTTCTCCAGCTGCTCGACGCGGCAGTCGTAGTCCATCATCACGTAGGTCCGGGCCACCAGGACGCCCTGCAGGCGGCGCAGGAACTGCTGGACCTTGGGCTCGTCGGCGGGGGCGCCGGTGCGGCGGACCACCACGGCCTCTGACTTCATGATCGGGTCGCCGAAGACCTCGAGGCCCGCGTTGCGCAGCGAGGTGCCGGTCTCCACGACGTCCGCGATGACCTCGGCGACGCCCAGCTCGATGGCCGTCTCGACCGCGCCGTCCAGGTGGACGACGGAGGCGTTCACGCCCTGCTCGGCCAGGTACTTGTCGACGATGCCCTCGTAGGAGGTGGCGACGGTCTTGCCGGAGAGGTCCGACAGGTCCGTCACCGCGCCGGGCCGGGCGGCGAACCGGAAGGTGGAGCGGGCGAAGCCGAGCGGGAGGATCTCCTCGGCGTCCGCGCCGGAGTCGATCAGCAGGTCGCGGCCGGTGACGCCGATGTCGAGGCGGCCGGAGGAGACGTAGATCGCGATGTCGCGGGGGCGGAGGTAGAAGAACTCCACCTCGTTGGCCGGGTCGACGACCCGCAGCTCCTTGGACTCGCGGCGCTGCTGGTAGCCGGCCTCATGCAGCATCGCCGCCGCAGGCCCGGAGAGGGAACCCTTGTTGGGGACGGCGATGCGCAGCATGAAACGGCTTCCTTCGGTTCGACGTCGTTCGACGTGTGGGAGGTGCGGACGGACAGGCGGAAACGGCACCGCGGACGGCGGCGCGGCGGGGTGTGCGAAGACGGGGAAGGCGCGGCGGCCTAGAGATGGGTGTACACGTCGTCCAGGGAGATGCCGCGGGCGACCATCATCACCTGGACGTGGTACAGCAGCTGCGAGATCTCCTCGGCGGCGGCTTCCTTGCTCTCGTACTCGGCCGCCATCCAGACCTCCGCCGCTTCCTCGACCACCTTCTTGCCGATGGCATGGACGCCCTTGTCCACCAGTTCGGCGGTGCGGGAGGTGGCGGGGTCGCCGTGCTCGGCCTTGTGCCGGAGCTCCGTGAAGAGCTCCTCGAAAGTCTTCTTGGACATGGTGACCCCCACCCTACGCGCCCCCGCGACACGTCACCGCCAGGGTTCAGATACTGAACGCAGGGTGGTCGCGGTGGAGACCGCGGCGGTCACCGCCTCGTGCCCCTTGTCCTCGTTCGAGCCGGGCAGTCCGGCGCGGTCCAGCGCCTGCTCCTCGGTGTCGCAGGTGAGCACGCCGAACCCGACGGGCACGCCGGTCTCCACCGAGACCTGGACGAGCCCCCGGGTGACGCCCTCGCACACGTAGTCGAAGTGCGGGGTGCCGCCGCGGATGACGACGCCGAGGGCGACGACCGCGTCGTAGCCGCGCTGCGCCAGCACCTTGGCGACCACCGGGAGCTCGAAGCTGCCCGGGACGCGCAGCAGCGTCGGCTCGGTGATGCCGAGCTCGGTCAGGGCGCGCAGGGCGCCGTCGACCAGTCCGTCCATGACCTTCTCGTGCCACTGCGCCGCCACGACGGCGACCCGGAGGTCTCCGCAGTTCTCGACGGTCAGTTCGGGTGCGCCCTTGCCGCTCACGTGCTCTCCTGGGGGTGCTT
>NZ_JBRIOU010000011.1:64817-69081 GCF_053474865.1 Streptomyces sp. CO7 | reverse complement strand
GGAAATGGGGGTGGGGACCCGGGGACGGGTCGATGGGTCACTGGTCGCCGCAGCCGGCCACCGCGCCGTCCTGGTCGAGCCAGGGCAGGTCGTGGCCCATCCGGTCGCGCTTGGTGCGCAGGTACCGGACGTTGTGCTCGCCGGCCTGCACGGGCATCGGGATCCGGGAGAGGATCTCCATGCCGTGGCGGGCGAGGGCGTCGGTCTTGTCGGGGTTGTTGGTCATCACCCGCACCGTCCGGGCGCCGAGGTCGGCGAGGATCTGCGCGCCGGCCCCGTAGTCCCGGGCGTCGGCGGGCAGGCCGAGCTCGAGGTTGGCGTCGAGGGTGTCGTGGCCGCGTTCCTGCAGTTCGTAGGCGCGCAGCTTGGACATCAGGCCGATGCCGCGGCCCTCGTGCCCGCGCAGGTAGACCAGCACCCCGCGGCCCGCCTCGTGGATGCGCTCCAGCGACGCCTCCAACTGGGGTCCGCAGTCGCAGCGCAGCGAGTGGAAGACGTCGCCGGTGAGGCACTCGGAGTGCAGCCGCACCAGCAGGTCCCGGCCGTCGCCGATGTCCCCGTGGACCAGGGCGACGTGCTCGACGCCGTCGACGGTGGAGCGGTAGCCGTAGGCGGTGAAGTCGCCGAAGCGGGTGGGCAGGCGGACCTGGGCCTCGCGGCGCACGGTGGGCTCGGCGGAGCGCCGGTAGGCGATCAGGTCCTCGATGGAGACGATGGTCAGCCCGTGCTTGCGCGCGAAGGGCACCAGGTCGGGCAGCCGCAGCATCCGGCCGTCCTCCCCGGCGATCTCCACGATGACGCCGGCGGGCCGCATCCCGGCGAGCCGGGCCAGGTCGACGGCGGCCTCGGTGTGGCCGGGGCGCTCCAGCACGCCGCCGGAGCGGGCCCGCAGCGGGAAGACGTGGCCGGGGCGCACGAAGTCGTCCGGTCCGGCCGTGCCGCCGGCCAGCAGGCGCAGGGTGGCGGCACGGTCCTCGGCGGAGATGCCGGTGGTGACGCCGTGCGCGGCGGTGGCGTCCACGGAGACGGTGAACGCGGTCTTCATGGACTCGGTGTTCGCCTCGTCCTGCACCATCTGCGGCAGGCGCAGGCGGTCGAGCTCGTCGGCCTCCATGGGGGCGCAGATCAGTCCGCGGCACTCGCTCATCATGAAGGCCACGACCTCGGGGGTGGCCGCCTCGGCGGCGATCACCAGGTCGCCCTCGTTCTCTCGGTTCTCGTCGTCGACGACCACCACGGGGCGGCCGGCCGCGATGTCCGCGATCGCCTGCTCGACGGGGTCGAGGGCGAGGATCAGGGCGTCGGGGTCCTCGGGGTGGCGGGGGTTCGGGGTCCAGGCGGGTGCCGTCATGCCGGCGTTCCTTCCAGGGCGGGTCGCTGGGCTGTGCGGGAGCGGATCCACCAGTCGCGCATGCCCCACAGGACGAGTGCCCCGTAGACGAGATAGATGAGTCCGGAGAAGGCGAGTCCGCCCGCGAAGTTGAGCGGGACGCCGACCAGGTCGACCAGGAGCCAGGCGAACCAGAATTCGACCATGCCCTTGGCCTGCGCGTACATGGCGACCAGGGTGCCGACGAAGATGTAGGCGTCGGCCCACGGGCTCCAGGACAGGGTGGGGAACAGCGTGAACAGCCCGCCGACGGCGAGGGTTCCGGCCAGGGCGCCGGCGGCCAGCAGGCCGCGCTCGTTCCAGGTGGCGAAGCGGACCTGGACGGCGCCGTCCGCGGAGGTCCTGCGGCCCAGCTGCCAGGCGCGCCAGCCCCACACCGCCACCGCGACGACCACCAGCTGCTTGCCGACGCCGCCCGCCTGCTGCACGGATATGTTCGCGGCGATCAGCACCAGGCCGGACACCAGCTGGAGCGGCCAGGTCCAGACGTTGCGCCGCCAGCCGAGGGCGAGCGCGAAGAGGCCAAGGGTGTTGCCGATCAGGTCGGACCAGATGATGTGCTGTCCGAGGACGGTGAACGCCTGCGCGTTGAGCCAGCTCACCGGTCGCCCTCCGTCCGGCCCGCGAGGGTGAGCCGCTCCACGTACTTGGCGACCACGTCCACCTCGAGGTTGACCGGGTCGCCGGCCTTCTTGGCGCCGAGCGTGGTCAGCGCGAGGGTGGTGGGGATGAGGCTGACGGTGAAGAAGTCCTGGCCGGCCTCGACGACGGTGAGGCTGATGCCGTCGACGGTGATGGACCCCTTGCCGACCACGTAGCGGGACAGCTCCGCGGGCAGCGAGATCCGCACGACCTCCCAGTGCTCGGAGGCCTGGCGGTCCAGGATCGTCCCCGTGCCGTCGACGTGGCCCTGCACGATGTGCCCGCCCAGGCGGCCCCCGACGGGGGTGGGGCGTTCGAGGTTGACGCGCGATCCCACGGTCAGCGCGCCGAGGCTGGACCGCTTGAGGGTCTCGGCCATGACGTCCGCGGTGAACTCGTCGCCCTCGTGCTCGACGACGGTGAGGCAGACTCCGTTGACCGCGATCGAGTCGCCGTGCTTGGCGCCCTCGGTGACGACGGGGCCTCGCAGCCGGAACCGTGCGGCGTCGTCGAGCTGCTCGACGGCCGTCACCTCACCCAGCTCTTCTACGATGCCGGTGAACACTTCCCGGGTCCTCCTGCCGTGACGGGCACGGACTCCGGGGCTGCCGACGACGACGGCAGGACACACGGGCACGCGGTTCGCACCGCCAACGGCTCGACCCCGCACGGCACGCCGGACGGGAAGGGACCACGGGCGCACGCCTGCCGACCGCGCCCAGGGCACGGCCAGGACGACGACCCGCGGGCGACCACCCGCTCCGACGGCCCGGCACGGTCGTGCCTGCCCGTCGCGCACTGCCTCCCATCCGGACTTTAACCGTCGGTCCAGGAATTTCACCTGGTCAGCCGACCGCTGGAGGCGGCCGGGTCGCGGACTGTAACCGCCGGTTCGGATTTTCACCGACCCCGGAGTGCGCTGTTGGTCATTGATCTGACACGCCCAGTGTGCCATGTCACCCGGTGCCCGGAGAAGACCCCCTCTGTGGACTGACTCACATTGGGTGGTCGCTCGCGTGTACGGTCAGATCGGTGCACGGTGCACCGGATCGCCCCGGGGAGGGACCGCGTGTCCGACACGTCGACCGGCCGACCGGCCTACGGAGCAGAGCAGGTACGCAAGGCCCGCTACGCGGTGGCCACGGTGTTCGCGGTGCACGGCGCGGTGGCGGGATCGTTCGCCTCCCGGGTGCCCTGGGTCGCGGACCACGCCTCGGTGAGCGCGGGACAGCTGGGTCTGGCGCTGGCGATGCCCGCGCTGGGCGCCTCGCTGGCGATGCCGCTGGCCGGCCGGATCACGCACGTGCTGGGCGCTCGGACCGCCCAGCGGATGCTGCTCGCGGGGTGGACGCTCTCCCTGGTGCTGCCCGGCCTCGCCCCGAACCTGCTCACCCTGTGCCTCGCCCTGTTCGTGTACGGCGCCACCTCCGGGATGGCGGACGTCGTGATGAACGCGAGCGGCGTGGAGGTGGAGAACCTCCTGGACCGGTCGATCATGTCCGGCCTGCACGGCATGTGGAGCACGGGCGCGCTGCTGGGCTCGGCCGGCGGCACGCTGGCCGCGCACCTGGACGCGGACGGACGACTGCACTTCGCCGTCGCCGCGGCGGTCCTGACGGTGGTGGGCCTGATCGCCTGTTCCTGGCTGCTGGACATCCGTGCCGCGGTGGACGAGGAGCCGCCGCCTCGGTTCGCGCTGCCGCCGCGCTCCGCGCTGCTGATCGGCGCGATCGGCTTCTGCGCGGTCTTCGCCGAGGGCGCCAGCCTCGACTGGTCGGCGGTCTACCTGCGCGACGTCCTCGGGTCCTCGGCGACCCTGGCCGCCGCCTGCACCACCGGTTTCACCCTGACCATGGCGCTGGCCCGGTTCGCCGGCGACCCGGTGGTCGACCGTTTCGGCGCCGTGCGCTCGGTGCGGGTGAGCGGTGCGCTGGCCGCGCTCGGCGGGGTGCTGGTGGTCCTCGCCCCGCACCCCGCGGTCGCCATGACCGGGTTCGCGCTGCTGGGCCTGGGCATCGCCGTGGTGGTGCCGCTGTGCTTCGCGGCCGCCGGCCGCAGCGGCCCCAACCCGAGCCAGGCCATCGCGGGCGTCGCCACCATCACCTACACCTCCGGGCTGGTCGCCCCCGGGGCGATCGGCGCGCTGGCCGAGGCCACCAGCCTGGTCGTGTCGTTCGCCCTGGTGACGCTGCTCGCCTGCGGGGTGGCCGGCTTCGCCGGGGTGCTACGCGC
>NZ_JBRIOU010000011.1:59374-64717 GCF_053474865.1 Streptomyces sp. CO7 | reverse complement strand
GCGGCGGGCGGCTCCGGCCCGGGTCCGGTGTCGGGGAAGGGCGAGCAGGCCGGGGTGTCCGGTGCGTCGCGGAGCTCGGAGCATCCCGCGGGGTGATCGCTGTCGCCATCCGCCACAATGATGCGGACAGCGATCCTCCGGTTGGACAGAAGCGATCAGGCCCGGAGATCTAGGGAACCCCAGAAAGCGGAACATCTATGGACCTCGGCGTGCGCTGGAAACTGCACGGCGACGGGCGTACGCCCGCACCCGGAGCAGTGGTACGCCCGGACGAACGGCTCTCCTGGCCGCGGACCGCCGGGCTCGGCGCGCAGCACGTGGTCGCCATGTTCGGCGCCTCGTTCGTGGCTCCCATCCTGATGGGCCTGGACCCGAACCTGGCGATCATGATGTCGGGCGTCGCGACGATCATCTTCCTGCTGGTGACCCGCGGCCGGGTGCCCAGTTACCTCGGCTGCTCGCTCTCCTTCGTGGGCGTCGCCGCGGTGATCCGCGCCCAGGGCGGCTCCAGCGCCACCGTCACCGGCGCGGTGTTCTGCGTCGGCGTGGCGCTCTTCCTGGTGGGTCTGGCGGTCCAGAGGTTCGGCGCCCGCATCATCCACGCGGCGATGCCGCCGGTGGTGACCGGCGCCGTCGTGATGCTGATCGGCTTCAACCTGGCCCCGGTCACCGCCACCACGTACTGGCCGCAGGACCAGTGGGTGGCGCTGCTGACCATGCTGTTCACCGGCTTCGCGGTGATCGCCCTGCGCGGTTTCTGGTCCCGCGTCGCGATCTTCCTGGGCCTGATCTTCGGCTACGGGATCTCCTGGCTGTTCGACGCGGTCCTGGGGCAGATCCACTCCGCCAACGCCGCCGGTGAGGTCGTCGACCACTGGCGTCTGGACCTCTCCGGGGTCGAGAAGGCCGCCTGGTTCGGCCTGCCCGACTTCCACGGTCCGGCGTTCGACTGGTCCGCGATCCTGGTGGCGCTGCCCGTGGTGATCGCCCTGATCGCCGAGAACACCGGCCACATCAAGGCCGTCGGCGAGATGACCGGCGACCCGATGGACGACAAGCTGGGCAAGGCGATCTCCGCCGACGGCATCGGCTCGATGCTGTCCACCGCGGTGGGCGGCCCGCCGAACACCACCTACTCCGAGAACATCGGCGTGATGGCGGCGACCCGGGTCTATTCGACGGCCGCCTACTGGGCCGCCGCCTGCTTCGCCCTGCTGTTCGGCCTGTGCCCCAAGTTCGGCGCGGTCGTGGCGGCGATCCCGGGCGGCGTCCTGGGCGGCATCACGGTGATCCTCTACGGCATGATCGGCCTGCTGGGCGCGCAGATCTGGCTCAACGGCGGGGTCGACCTGCGCAACCCGCTCAACCTGGTGCCGGCCGCGGCGGGCATCATCATCGGCGTCGGCAACGTCTCCATGAAGATCACCGACACCTTCACCCTGAGCGGCATCGCGCTGGGCACCCTGGTCGTCATCACCGGCTACCACGCGCTGCGCGTGTTCGCCCCGGCCCACATGAAGACGCAGGAGCCGCTGCTCGACGAGGGCACCTCCCGCTACGACGCCGGCTCCTCCCCGGAGGGCGAGGACGGCGAGGGCGGTCAGCGCGCCAGTTCGTAGGCGTAGTCGGGACTGAAGGCTCCTGCCCGGCCCCGGCAGCCGTCGGACTCGCCGGGCAGCTTCACCCACAGATAGGCGTCGACACGGGCCTCGCCCGGGGAGAGCGCGGGCGCCCGGCCGACCTTCCGGCCGGCCGGGTCGCACCACTTCCCCTCGGGCGGAGGCCCGTTGCCGTTGCGGCTGGTGTCGATCACCGCGCCGTGGCTCGCCGGAGCGTCCATCGCGTCCAGCACCTCGCGGACGTACCGGACCTCGTCCGCGGTGGCGCGGAAGTTGGAGACGTTGCTGAAGATCCCGTCCGAGGACTGCGGCGAGGCCGCGCCCGCCCGGCGCAGCAGCGCGGCCTGCTGGGCGGCGGAGTTCCAGCCGGAGTGCCCGGCGTCGTAGTAGACGCGGGCGCGGGGCGCGACCCGCTTGACGACCCGCCCGGCCCGGGCCAGCGAGGCGAAGCGGTCCGCCCGGTCGCTCTCGGAGAGGCAGTGCGACTGGGCGATCGCGTCGGGCTCCAGGATCACGATCACCTCGCCGGTGCCGAGGCCGGAGGCGAACCGGTCGATCCACCCGTCGTAGGCGCCGAGGTCCTGGGCACCGCCGGCCGAGTGCTGCCCGCAGTCCCGGTCCGGGACGGTGTAGGCCACCAGCACCGGCACCCGGCCCTGGGCGGCGGCGCGCGAGGTCACGGCGCGGACCCGGTCGGCGACCGTGGTGGCGTTCGGGTCGGCGAACCAGACGGCGGCGGGGCGGGAGGCGATCCGCTGCGCGATCACCGGGCGGCGCCGGTCCTGCGGGTTCTGCCGCACCCACTCCCCCACCTGGGAGTCCGGGTGCAGGTAGAGCCGCCCGCCTCCGGCGGCCCGCGGCGAAGGGCTCGGCTCCGACCGCGGCGAGGAGGTCGACGCGATCTGCGGCGGGGCGGACGGGGACGCCGTGCGTTCCTTGGGCGAGGGCGCGGCCACCGCGTCCGTCCGCCCGTCGGGAGGCGGGGGCGGGGTGTCCGAGGCGGCCTGGGCCACCAGGCCCGCCGTCAGGGCGACGGCGGCCACCCCGGCGGACACCGCGAGCAGGAGCCCTCTGCGGCGCCGGGCGCGTCGCTGCGGTGGCTGCCCCGCCTGACCCGATCGGTCCACGAGTGGTGCTCCCCCACGTGCTGAGTTGCTCCGGCGTCATCGGGCCGTGGCCCGCGTTCCCCCGCAGGGAGGAAGCGACCGGCACGGCGGCCTCGCGGTCAGCCTAGGACTGCGACCCTGCTCCCATGGCCCGGATGACGAAAATGTCGCCCCCCTTTGACACGGTGGGCTGCGCACCGGTACGCGCGGTTGACGCCGTGCTCGAACGGCTGCGCGCGCTGGACGTCTCGCTGCACCCGCGGGACGGCGTCGCCGTCTTCAACCGGGTGTACCTGACGGTGACCTCGGAGTTCGCCGAACTGCTCGGCGACGGCCGCTTCCCCGACCGCCGGTCGGCGTCCGCGCTCGGCACGCTGTTCGCCGAGCGCTACCTGGCGGTCGCCGACACCGACCGCGGTGGCGGCCGGCTGCCGGCCTGCTGGCGCCCGCTGTTCCGGCTGCGCGGTCATCCGGGCGTGCGGCCGGTGCAGTTCGCGCTGGCGGGCATCAACGCGCACATCGGGCACGACCTGGTGCTGGCCGTGGTGGACACCTGCCGGGCGGTGGGCTGCCGCCCGGCCGACCTGGAGGACGAGTTCGAGCGGGTCGGCGACCTCCTCGCATCCCTGGAGGAGCGGGTGCGCGAGGAGCTGATGCCCGGGCCGGACCTGTTCCAGGTCGCCGACCCGCTGACGCACCTGGCGGGCGCCTGGAGCCTGGACAGGGCCCGGGACACCACCTGGTCGATGGCCCGGGCCCTGTGGGCGCTGCGGCGGACGCCGGAGCTGGCCGAGGAGTTCACCGGGCGGCTGGACGCGGCCGTCGGGGTGGTGGGCCGGATGCTCCTCACCCCGCTCGACCGCTGACCGCGCCGCCGCGGGGCCCTCGGCCGGCCCTCCTCAGTCCTCCGGCAGCTCGACCGGGGCGATCTCGTCGAAGACGTCGCCCGGGCCCGGGTTGGTCGGGTCGGTCTCGCCGCCGAGGTGGCGCATCACGCCCCACACCGCGTTGAGCGCGGTCTGCACGGCGCCCTCGGCCCAGCCGGCCGTCCAGGAGATGTCGTCGCCCGCGAGGAACAGGCCGCGCCGGTCCTCGGGCAGCCGGTCCTGCACGAAGTGGGTGAACAGGCGGCGCTGGTAGCGGTAGTGGCCGGGCAGGTTGGCCTTGAACGCGCCCATGAAGTAGGGCTCGTTCTCCCAGGAGACGGTGACCGGGTTGCCGACGATGTGGCTGCGGATGTCGAGGTTCGGGTAGATCTCGCCGAGCGACTTCAGCATGACCTCCATCCGCTCGTGGGCGGACAGCGGCAGCCACTTGAGGCTGTCGTCGCACCAGGTGTAGGAGAGGCAGATGGCCGCCTGGCCGTCCGGGCCGTTGTCCAGCAGGTAGGTGCCGCGGGTCATCCGGTCGGTGAGGGTCATCGACATCAGGTCGCGGCCCGTCTGCGGGTCCTTGTCCCGCCAGAACGGCCGGTCCACCGGCACGAACAGCTTGCTGGACTCCATGTAGTGGGTGCGCTCGACGGCGGTCCAGTGGTCGATCGGCAGCAGCGCGTCGTCGCAACTGATCTTGGAGAGCAGCATCCAGGACTGGGCGGTGAACACCGCCGCCCGGTAGGTGCGGATGTCGCCGTCCGCGTCGGTGACGGTGATCCGGTTGCCGGCCGTGCGGTGCAGCCGGGTGACCGCGGGGCGGGGTTCGCCGGCCGGGTGCAGGGAGCTCAGCGAGGTGCCGTAGGGCCAGTGGACGATCTTCTCCGGCTCCCGGGTCCACAGCCGCAGCGGCAGCTGCTGGGAGCCGCCCACGATGCCGCGGTGGTGGTCGTCGGCCTCGGTGTAGACGACGCGGAGGATCTCCAGGATGGAGTTGGGGAAGTCGGTGTCCCAGCCGCCGGTACCGAAGCCGACCTGGCCGAAGATCTCCCGGTCGCGGAAGGAGGAGAAGGCCGGGGAGTCGCAGAGGAAGCCGTAGAAGGTCTGGTTGTCCAGCTTCTCGACCAGGCGGGCCCAGATCTCGCGGATGCGCGGGACGTCGCGTTCGCGGATCGCGCGGTTCATGTCGGAGAAGTCCGCGCCCTCCTCCAGGCACCGGGCCCAGGCGTCGGCGACCCTGCGGTACACCTCGGGCAGGTCCTCGGCCGACTCCGCGTAGTGCGACTCGCCCTTGAGGTCGACCACCGTCGAGGGGGTGCAGGGGGCCAGCGGGTTGGGGAACGGCGTGGTCTCCAGGCCGACCAGGTCGATGTAGTGCTGGAGCGCGGTCGAGCTGGGCGGGAAGCGCATCGCGCCGAGCTCCGCCGTCAGGCCGGGGTCGCAGCCGTCGAAGCCGACGGTGCGCAGGCGCCCGCCGAGCTGGTCAGCCTCGTAGACGACGGGCTTGAGGCCCATCTTCATCAGCTCGTAGGCGGTGACCAGGCCGGACAGACCGCCGCCGATGACGGCCACCTCGGTGCCGTGCTCGGTGGCGGGCACCTGGCCGAGTCCTGCCGGGTGGGCCAGGTAGTCGTCGTAGGCGTAGGGGAAGTCCGGGCCGAACATGGTGACCGGGGGCAGCCCGTCACCGGGGTGCGGGACGGCGGTGGGCACGGTGGACGTCATCGGGTACGGACTCCTGTGGAC
>NZ_JBRIOU010000011.1:57968-59274 GCF_053474865.1 Streptomyces sp. CO7 | reverse complement strand
GGACGGTGGTGCGAGGGCGCGGGGCCCGGGGGCGCGAGGGCGCGGGCGGATCAGACGGCCAGGGAGCCGTAGAGGCCGGGGCGGCGGTCCTCGAGGTAGGGGTTGACCTTGCGGGAGGCGGCCGGGAGCAGCGGGTCGACGTCGGCGAGGAGCAGTTCCTCCCCCTCGCCGGCCCGGGCCACCACGACGCCGTCCGGGGCGGCCACCGTCGAGAGCCCGACGAACCGGAACTCTCCTTCGGGGCCGGTGCGGTTGACGTACGCGACGTACATCTGGTTCTCGAACGCCCGCACCGGGACGAGGGAGTCGGCGACGAACCGGTAGGGGTGCATCAGGGCGGTGGGCACCAGGAGGAGGTCGGTGCCGGCCAGGGCGTGGGCCCGGGTGTTCTCCGGGAACTCCACGTCGTAGCAGATCAGCAGCCCCACGGTGAGCGAGCCGAGACGGGCCTGGACGACGGGGTTGTCGCCGGGGGTGAAGTGGCCGCGCTCGAAGTCGCCGTAGAGGTGCGTCTTGCGGTAGCCGGCGAGCGGGGCGCCGTCCGCGGAGATCAGTTGCACGGAGTTGTACACCTGCTCGCCGTCGCGCTCCGGGTAGCCGTAGGCGATGGCGATGCCGTGGCGGGCCGCGACGGCGGCGAGGGCCTGGGCGGACGGGCCGTCGGCGGGCTCGGCCAGCCGCGGGACGTCGTCGCCGATCGCGTAGCCGGTCAGGAACATCTCCGGTGCGGTGATGAGTTCCGCCCCCGCGCGGGCGGCGCGGGCGGCCGCGGCGTCGAGGACCCGCAGGTTCGCGTCGACCTCGCCGGGGCGGCCGGAGCTTTGGAGCAGGGCGGTGCGCATGACGGGGTCTCCGACGGGAAGGTGGGGGTGTTGAGCTGCGGTTTCGCCGCGCAGACGACAGTACGGTCCGCGGCTCGGGGCGGACAATACGCATCCGTTGCGGACAACCGCCCGAAACGTTGCGTGTTCCCCGCCCCTTCCGACGATTCGTTGCGTCCCCACCGCGGGACCCGGCGACACGGGACCAGTCCCTCACCGCGGGGCCCCGCGACGCGGGAGCAGGCCCCCCCACCGCGAGGCCCCGCGACGTGGAAGCAGTTCTTCACCGCGGGGCCCCGGTGCGGCGGATGATCAGCAGGGCCGCGGGGGCGGCGTAGGCGGTGGCGAGCAGGGCGAAGGTGAGGCCGTGCGGCAGGGACAGGACGCCGTAGGCCGCGTAGGTCGCGATCACCGCGAGGTCGGTGCCCATCCCCGCGACGGAGGGGATCGTCGCCCGCCCGGGCCCCCGGATCGCCGCCTGCAGC
>NZ_JBRIOU010000011.1:56811-57868 GCF_053474865.1 Streptomyces sp. CO7 | reverse complement strand
GTCCCGCCGTCCCCGCCCGGCGTGTCCGGCTTCCGCCGTCCCTCCGGCATCGCGTGCGCCGCCGCCGCTGCCAGCAGGCACGCCGCCACGGACGCCGCGCCGACCAGCGCGAAGCCGCCCACCCGCAGCAGCGGGCCGGCCACGGCCATCGAGGCGACCACGCCGAGCATCTCGGCCGTACGGGCCCGGCCCATGACCGCGGGATAGGTCTTCGCGGCGCCCGCCCGCTCGAGTTCGTCGTGGACCAGCGCCTCCAGTGCGCCGGAGGAGAACGAGCCGCCGAGTCCCCACAGCACGAAGCCGGCGGCGAAGGACCAGAAGGAGGGCGCCCAGACCCAGAGGGTGAAGCCGGCCGCCGTCAGCAGCGGGCCGGCGCGCAGCAGCGCCCGCCGCGACCACGCGTCGGCGAGCAGGCCGGAGGGCGCCTCGGCGAGGACGCCGGTCAGGGACCACAGCGCGAAGAGCGTGGAGATCTGCCCCGTGGACAGTCCGGTGTCGGCGAAGAGCAGCGCGTACACCGGGTACAGGGCGACGCAGTCGCCCAGGAAGGAGTAGCCGTACAGGGCCGCCGTCAGACGGCGCGTGCCGGCCGTCGCGGTGGCGGTGTCAGGTCAATGTCGTCGGCGCTTCATACCGTAGAGGGTAGTCCGGAACCGCCGGAGAAGCGCCGCAGAAGCGGGGAGAGGACGAGGACGGACTTGGTCCGCTCGACGAACGGCTCCCCCGCGATCCGCTCCAGCACCTGCTCGAAGTGGCGCATGTCCGCCGCGAACACCTGCACGACCGCGTCCGCCTCCCCGGTGACGGTGGAGGCGGACACGACCTCGGGATAGCGCGCGAGCCCGCGCCGGATGGTCTCCGGCGAGGTGTTGCCGCGGCAGTAGACCTCGACCAGGCCCTCGGTGGCCCAGCCCAGCGCCGCCGGGTCCACGCGGACCGTGAACCCGGTGATCACTCCGGTCTCCCGCAGCCGGTCCACCCGCCGTTTCACGGCGGGGGGCGACCCGCCGCCCCACCTGCCGCCGTCCGCGGGGGGCCGGGGCCGCGCCTCCGCGGG
>NZ_JBRIOU010000011.1:54957-56711 GCF_053474865.1 Streptomyces sp. CO7 | reverse complement strand
CTGGCCGATGTCGGCGTAGGACCGGCGCGCGTCCTCGGCGAGGGCGCGCACGATGCGTTCGTCGAGCTCGTTCAGCAAGGCGCGAAGGTCACTTCCGTACGTGGTGGTACGGGCAGTAGAACAGATCAGCTCCAGCTGGCGTGCAGCGGCTTGCCCTCGGCGTAGCCGGCGGCGCTCTGGACGCCGACGACGGCCTTGTCGGCGAACTCCGCCAGGTCGCCCGCGCCCGCGTAGGTGCAGGAGGAGCGGACGCCCGCGATGACGGAGTCGATGAGGTCCTCCACGCCCGGCCGCTGCGGGTCGAGGAACATCCGGGAGGTCGAGATGCCCTCCTCGAACAGGCCCTTGCGGGCACGGTCGTACGCGGACTCCTCCGAGGTGCGGTTGGCGACCGCGCGGGCGGAGGCCATGCCGAAGGACTCCTTGTAGTAGCGCCCGTCGGGGGCCTGCTGGAGGTCGCCCGGGGACTCGTAGGTGCCGGCGAACCAGGAGCCGATCATCACGTTGGAGGCGCCGGCCGCGAGGGCCATCGCCACGTCGCGCGGGTGACGGACGCCGCCGTCGGCCCAGACGTGCTTGCCGTGCTTCTTCGCCTCGGCCGCGCACTCCAGGACGGCGGAGAACTGCGGCCGGCCCACGCCGGTCATCATCCGGGTGGTGCACATGGCGCCCGGGCCGACGCCCACCTTGACGATGTCGGCGCCCGCCTCGATCAGGTCGCGCACGCCCTGCGCCGAGACGATGTTGCCCGCGACGATCGGCACCCGCGGGTCCAGCGCCCGGACGGTGCGGACGGCGTTGATCATCGACTCCTGGTGGCCGTGCGCGGTGTCGATGACCAGGGTGTCGATCCCGGCGTCGAGCAGCTGCTTGGCCTTGCCCGCCACGTCGCCGTTGATTCCCACGGCGGCGGCGATGCGCAGGCGGCCCTGGTCGTCGACGGCGGGGGTGTACAGGGTGGCGCGCAGCGCGCCCTTGCGGGTGAGGATGCCCGCGAGGCGGCCGTCGGCGTCCACGGCGGGGGCGTAGCGGCGGTTGGCGTGGTCGAGGGTGTTGAACGCCTCGCGGGGGTCGATGTCCGCGTCGAGCAGCAGAAGGTCACGGGACATGACCTGGGCCAGCTGGGTGAAGCGGTCGACGCCGGAGAGGTCGCGGTCGGTGACGACGCCGACCGGCTTGTAGTCCTCGTCGACGACCACGCCGGCGTTGTGGGCCCGCTTGGGCAGCAGCGAGAGCGCGTCGGCGACGGTCTGGTGCGGGGAGAGCACGATCGGCGTGTCGAGCACCAGGTGGCGGCTCTTGACCCAGCCGACGACCTCGGCGACGACCTCGATCGGGATGTCCTGCGGGATGACCACGAGCCCGCCACGGCGGGCGACGGTCTCGGCCATGCGGCGGCCCGCGACGGCGGTCATGTTGGCGACGACCAGCGGGATCGTGGTGCCGGTGCCGTCCGGCGCGGAGAGGTCGACGGCCTGACGGGAGCCGACGGAGGAGCGGCTCGGAACCATGAAGACGTCGTCGTAGGTGAGGTCGTACGTCGGCTGGGCGTCGTTGAGGAATCGCACGTGCACATCCCGAAAGAACAGATACGGCCCTGCGGCGTGGACCGCCGAGGGAAAAAGGCACGTACTTCAGTTTCCCCCGGCGGATCCCGGGAGAACCAGCCACAGAACGTCCGGAAGTGCGATCTTCAGCCTTGTACTTTCCTACCAAGAGGGCGGGTGGGCCGGCGGGGGCGCAGGTACGGGAAG
>NZ_JBRIOU010000011.1:51097-54857 GCF_053474865.1 Streptomyces sp. CO7 | reverse complement strand
GGTACGGGAAGCGCTCCCTGGCGTGCCAGCCGAGCTGGATGCGGGTGTTGACGCCCGCCGCGTCCATCATCTGCCGGATACGCCGCTGCACGGTCCGCTGCCCGATGCCCAGCCGCAGGGCGACGGTGGCGTCCGTGCACCCTTCGAGCAGCATGCGCAGGATCTGCAGGTCGAGGCTTCCGGTTTCGGCTCCGTGCGCTTCCATCCGCTGTCCCCTCTCGCGCGGCGGTCCCGGTCCCGGCAACCCGGCCATTTTGCGATCATGTCCATGACCGCACAATACGGGCGGCGTCTTCCGCGCAGGGTTGGCCGAAAGCCGCCGACAGGGCGGCCCTGCGCGTGGACCGCCCCGTTCCGGGGTAGCGCCGGGCTGCCCGGGCGCGTGAAGGGCCGCGGCGGGGCCTGAGAACGCCGGACGGGCCGCCCGGAGAAACGCCCGGACGGCCCGCGCGGAGAACGCCTGACGGCCCGCGCGGGGAGCGCGGGCCGTCAGGACGGGGCCGAAGCCGTGGGGATGTCAGACGCCGTCGGGGTCCGCCCGGTCGAGGGCGGGAGCCGGCGTCGGGCCCGCGGTCAGCAGGTAGTCGGCGGCCGAGGTGTCGGTCACCAGGCTGGTGACCAGCCCCGAGCGCAGCACCGCGTCGATCGCGGAGCCCTTGCGCGCCCCGCCGGCGATGGCGACCACCTCGGGGATGCGGCGCAGCTGCTCCGCCTTCACCGTGATGCACCGCTCGCCCAGGTCCCGGCCGACCCGCCGGCCCTGAGCGTCGAACAGGTGGGCCGACATCTCCGCCGCGACGCCCAGCGAGGCATAGTGCTCCCGCTCCTCGTCGCTGAGCATGTCGTGCACCGTGGAGACGCCCGGGTCCCAGGAACCGATCGAGACGCAGGCGACGGTGACCTTGTCGAAGTACTCGAAGGCCCGGGCGATGCCCGTCTGGCTGCGCAGCGCGGCCGCGGTGGCCACGTCCGGCAGCAGCATCGGCGCGTAGATGGGGTGGGCGTCGCCGCCCGACACCTGGGCGGCGCGCCGCACCGCCTCCACCGAGCCGCGCTCGGCGGTTCCGGCGTCGTAGACGCCGGTCAGCTGGACCACCGTGCACTGCGGCAGCTTGCTCAGCGCCGCCGCCATGTGGATGGTGGACCTGCCCCAGGCCAGCCCCAGGACGTCCCCCTCGTCGATGAGCTCACCGAGGAGGTCCGCGGCGACCTCGCCAAGGTTCTCCGGGTCCGGGGAGTCCTGGGCCTCCGCGGGGGACTCGACCACGACGGCGTGCCGCAGGCCGTACCGGGCCCGGAGCGCGTCGGAGCGCTCCGCGTCCAGTTCGGCCGGGACACGGATCTCGATCCGCACGAGGTCCCTCTCGAGGGCGGTCTCCAGCACCCGCGCCACCTTGAAGCGGCTCACGCCGAACTCCTCGGCGATCTGGATCTTGGACTTGCCCTCGAGGTAGAAGCGGCGGGCCATGGCCGCCGCCTGCACCAGCTCAGCGGGACCCATCCGCATGGCTGACCGGCCCGCCGACATACCCGACACGGCGCTCTCCTCACTGCTGTTCACATCTTGGACCTGCCGTCCATCCTTGCAGATACGGCAGGGCGGATCCGCCTCTGTCGGCGTCGTTCACATTCCGTTGGCCCGGCGGGCGCCGGGCGCGGCGCGGCGGGTGCGGTTCAGTGGGCGCACGCCCAGGACGCGGCGGCGGTGGCCGCCTCCGCCTTGGCGCGCAGCGCGCGCACCGCCTCGGCCGGGTCCTCGGCGCTGTACACCGCGGAACCGGCCACGAACACGTCGGCGCCGGCCTCGGCGCAGCGTTCGATCGTGGACTCCGAGACGCCGCCGTCGATCTGCAGCCAGAGCTCGAGACCGTGCTTGGTGATGAGCTCACGGGTGCGGCGGATCTTGGGCAGCATGATGTCCAGGAAGGCCTGGCCGCCGAAGCCGGGTTCGACCGTCATGATCAGCAGCATGTCCAGCTCGGGGAGCAGGTCCTCGTAGGGCTCGATCGGCGTGGCCGGACGCAGCGCCATGGAGGCGCGGGCGCCCTTGGCGCGGATCTCGCGGGCGAGGCGCACCGGCGCTGCGGCGGCCTCGACGTGGAAGGTGACGGACCCCGCGCCGGCCTCCACGTACTGCGGGGCCCAGCGGTCGGGCTGCTCGATCATCAGGTGACAGTCCAGCGGGGTGTCCGTCGCCCGCGCCAGGGACTCGACCACCGGCACGCCGAGGGTCAGGTTGGGCACGAAGTGGTTGTCCATCACGTCGACGTGGAGCCAGTCGGCCCCGGCGACCGCCTTCGCCTCGTCGGCGAGGCGCGCGAAGTCGGCGGACAGGATGCTCGGGTTGATCTGCACGGCCATGCCCACAGCCTCCCATGGAGCGGGCCCCCGGGCGGCATCCGGGGGCCTTCCACTTTCCGCCCGGAGTCGGTCGCCGGGCACGGTCGGGGGCGCGCCCCGGGTGCGGTCGTTACGCGACGCGGCGCAGCAGCGCCAGATACATGGCGTCGGTGCCGTGCAGGTGCGGCCAGAGCTGGACGTCGGGACCTTCTCCGAGGTCGGTCACGCCCGGCAACAGGGGCCGCGCGTCGAGGAGTTCGGCCTCGCCGGCGTGCTGCTTGAGCACGTCGTCGACGACCGCGCGGGTCTCCGCGAGGTGCGGGGAGCAGGTCACGTAGCCGACGACCCCGCCGACCCGCACCGATTCCAGGGCGGTGCGCAGCAGCGCCCGCTGCAGCGGGGCGAAGCCGTCCAGGTCCTCGGGCCGCCGCCGCCAGCGGGCCTCCGGGCGCCGCCGCAGCGCGCCCAGACCGGTGCACGGCACGTCCATCAGGACGCGGTCGAACGAGCCGGGACGCCACGGCGGGCGCGTGCCGTCGGCGGTGATCACCTGGTACGGGCCGGGGTTGCCCTCCAGTGCCCGGGCGACCAGGCCCGCCCGGTGCGGCTGCTTCTCCGAGGCGAGCAGCACGGCCCCGCGCTCGGCGGCCAGCCCGGCGAGCAGCGCCGCCTTGCCGCCGGGGCCCGCGCAGCCGTCCAGCCAGGCCTTGTCGGGGCCCTCCAGCGGCGCGTTGGCCAGCGCCAGCGCGACCAGCTGGCTGCCCTCGTCCTGGACTCCGGCGCGACCCTCGCGCACGGCCTCCACCGCTCCGGGCTCGCCGCCCTCGGTGAGCCGGACCGCGTACGGGGACCAGCGCCCCGGCGCGGCCGCCTCCTCGTCCAGCGACTCCAGCAGCTCGGCCGCGGTGGCCCGCCCGGGGCGGGCCACCAGGGTCACCTCGGGCCGCTCGTTGTCCGCGGCCAGCAGTTCCTCGACGCCGGCCCGGCCGCCGCCCAGCGAGTCCCACAGTGCGGAGACCACCCAGCGGGGGTGGGAGTGGACCACGGCGAGGTGGTCCTCAGGGTCCTCGTCGTAGGGCGGGGCGACCTGCTCCAGCCAGCCGTCGAGGTCCTGCCGGGCGATCTTGCGCAGCACGGCGTTGACGAACTTGGCGCGGCCGTCGCCGAGCACCACGCGGGCCAGCTCAACGGTGGCGGAGACCGCCGCGTGCGGCGGGATCCGGGTGCCCAGCAGCTGGTGCGCGCCGAGCGAGAGCACGTCGAGCACCGGCGGGTCCACCTCGCGCAGCGGCCGGTCGACGCAGTCCGCGATGATCGCGTCGTAGGTGCCCTGGCGACGCAGCGTGCCGTAGACGAGCTCGGTGGCGAGGGCGGCGTCCCGGCCGTCGAAGCCCTCCTTCTCGCGGGCCTTGCCCAGCAG
>NZ_JBRIOU010000011.1:49976-50997 GCF_053474865.1 Streptomyces sp. CO7 | reverse complement strand
GGTGGTCCCTCCCCAGACTACGGCCCGCCGCGCCCCGCTCCTCCGCCGACCGCCTCAGCCGCCCAGCGTCTCCCCGGCGGCGATCCGCACGCCGCGGGCCCAGTCGGCGGCGCGCATGGGCTTCTTGCCCTGGGGCCGCAGCCACATCAGCTCCACGGCGTGCGAGCCGGTGCCGACGTACACGTTGTTCTTGGCCGCCGCGATCTCGCCGGGCGCCAGGTCGGTCCGGTCGGGGACCGGGGTGACCTGGGTGAGCTTCAGGCGCTCGCCGCGGAAGGTGGTCCAGGCGCCGGGGGCGGGGTTGCAGCCGCGCACCACCCGGTCGACCCGCAGGGCGGGCGCCGCCCAGTCGACGCGCGCGTCGTCGACCGTGATCTTCGGGGCGAGGCTGATGCCGTCGGCCGGCTGCGGCACGGGCTTGAGGGCGCCGTCCTCGATCCCGTCCATGGTGGCGGCCAGCAGTCCGGCGCCGGCCAGCGACAGGCGGGTGAGCAGGTCGCCCGCGGTGTCGGTGGGGCGGACCGTCTCGGTGACGGTGCCGTAGACGGGGCCGGAGTCCAGGCCCTCCTCGATCAGGAAGGTGGACGCGCCGGTCATCTCGTCGCCCGCCATCACGGCGTGCTGCACGGGGGCTGCGCCGCGCCAGGCGGGCAGCAGCGAGAAGTGCAGGTTGACCCAGCCGTGGGCGGGGACGTCGAGGGCGACGCGGGGCAGCAGGGCGCCGTAGGCCACCACCGGGCAGCAGTCGGGGGCGATCTCGCGCAGCCGGGCCAGGAACGCCTCGTCGCGCGGGGTGGCGGGCCGGAGCACCTCGATGCCCGCCTCCTGGGCCCGCTCGGCCACCGGGCTCGCCACCAGCCGGCGGCCCCGTCCGGAGGGCGCGTCGGGGCGGGTGACGACGGCGGCCACCTCGTGCCGTCCGGAGGCGATCAGTGCGTCCAGGGCGGGGAGGGCGACCTCGGGGGTGCCTGCGAAGACGAGCTTCATGGGTGGGTCAGGGCCTCTCGGGGCGGGGGTGGGG
>NZ_JBRIOU010000011.1:49277-49876 GCF_053474865.1 Streptomyces sp. CO7 | reverse complement strand
CTCTCGGGGCGGGGATGCGGGCGGCGCACCAGTCTAGGAGGCGACGGGGCGTCCCGGGGCGCGCGGCGGGTGCCGAGCGCCCCCGCGACCGTGACCCCCCGGGGGTCGGGCGCGTTGGTCAAAGGAGAGTTGACCACAACGGGCCGCCTTCGTCGCGGCCGATCCTTTCATCGCCGGTTCGAGAGGCTTGTTCATGGCCGACCACGCAACCCACGACGCCCAGGCTCGGGCCAGCCTGCACCTGCTGGTACGGGACATCGAGCGGGTCCGCCGGCAGGTGGACGCGTTGCGCACGCTCACCGCCCAGCTGGGGAACGTCTACCGCCCGCGCCGTACGGGTTCCTCCGCCGGCTTCGTCGTCTACGGGCGGGCGCCGGCGCCGACGGTCCGTCTCGCGCAGGAGCTGCGCGACAGTGTCGAGACGCTGGTCACCGCGGCGGTGGACTTCGACCGGTCGCTGGGGTTCTCGTGGGACGCGGTGGGGTCCGCGCTGGGGGTCACCAAGCAGGCGGTGCACCGGCGGTACGGGGCGCGGAGGGCGGCGCAGCAGGCGGCCGCCGAGGCGGAGCGGCAGTCCCGGCAGCAGCCGCCCCCCACCC
>NZ_JBRIOU010000011.1:47925-49177 GCF_053474865.1 Streptomyces sp. CO7 | reverse complement strand
CCACGGGATCCCACCGCACCAGCGCCTGCACCGGCCGCAGGGTCGGCTCGGCGACGACGACGACCGTCCCCCCGGCCTCCTGCCCCCGCACCAGCGCCGCCGCTGCGATCCACCGCCGCAGCGCCTGCTCGTCGGAGCGCAGGTCCTGCCGTCCCAGCATCGCCCAGCCGTCGAGCAGCAGCGCCGCCGCGTAGCCGCCCTCGGCGACCGGTTCGGCCCCGGGGGTGGAGACCACCAGCGCCGGGCTCCCCGGCACCGTGTCCAGCACCTGTTCGCGCCCCGAGGTGCGCACCGGCACGGAGGGGAAGGCGCGCCCCAGCTCCTCGGCGGTCCGCCGCGCCCCGACCACGCTGGCCCGCAGCCGGAACGCCCCGCACTCCGGGCAGTGCCACTGCGCCTCGGCCCGCCCGCACCAGGCGCACGCCAGCCGTGTCTCGTCCTGTCCTTCCAGGGGACCGGCGCAGTGCCGGCAGCGGGCGGGCGTCCGGCAGTTGGCGCAGGCCATCCGCGGCACGTAGCCGCGCCGCGGCACCTGCACGAGGACCGGCCCGCTCCGCAGGCCCTCGCGCGCGACCTGCCAGGCCAGGGTGGGCAGCCGGGCGCTGCGCGCGGCCTCGTCCCGCGCGAGGTCGTGGTCGCCGACGGTCCGCACCAGCGGCGCGGCGGCCCGCACCAGCCCCCGCCCGGCGACCAGCGGCCGCGCCCAGCCGCTCTCCACCAGCTGCGCGGCCTCGACCGTGGTGGACCACGCGCCCAGCAGGAACCCGCAGTGGGCCTGGGCGGCCCGCAGCTCGAGCACCTCCCGGGCGTGGGGCTGCGGGGCGTGCGGCTCGCTGTGGCTGTCGTCGCCGTCGTCCCAGACCACCACCAGGCCCAGGTCCCGGACCGGCGCGAACATGGCGGCGCGGGTGCCCACGACCGCGCGCGCCGAGCCGCGCCGTACCGCCAGCCACTGGCGGTAGCGCTTCTCGGGGCCGACGTCGGCGGTCAGCAGGACGTGCCGGCCCTCGCCCAGCACGGTGGTCAGCGCGGCGTCGACCCGGGCGGCGCTGCGCCCGTCGGGGACGACGACCAGCGCGCCGCGCCCCGAGGCCAGGGTGGCGGCCACCGCGCGGGCGATCTCCTCGCTCCAGCCGGGGCCCGGCAGCGCGTTCCACACCGCCCGCGGGGAGCCGCCGAGGGCCAGGCTCTCCAGGAACGCGGGCCCCTGTTCGTAACGGCTCCAGGAGCCGGGGGCGGGCACGGCGGGCGG
>NZ_JBRIOU010000011.1:31965-47825 GCF_053474865.1 Streptomyces sp. CO7 | reverse complement strand
GGAGCACGTCGGCGAGGCTGCCGGCGTAGCGGTCGGCGACGGCGCGGCAGAGCGCCAGCAGGTCGGGGCCGAGCACCGGCTCGGGCGAGACGACCTGGGCGAGCGCGGCGAGCGGACCGCTGTAGTCGGAGTCGGCGAGCCGCTCGACGACGAAACCGTCCACCAGCCCGCCGCCCTCGCGGCGCCCGCCGCGGACCCTGCCGCGGCCTGCGCCGAAGCGGACCCGCACCCGGACCCCGGGCCGGGCGTCGGCGTCCAGGTCGGCGGGCACGGCGTAGTCGAAGTAGCGGTCGAGGTGCAGGACGCCCTTGTCGACGAGGACGCGCGCCACGGGGAGGTGCTCGGCGACGGGCGCACCGCGCCAGGTCCGCGGCTTGGCCTTGGGCGCCTTCTCCTTGCCCTCGCGGACGCCCGCCCGGATGAGCGCGAGCTGCTCGGGCGGCGCGCCGTTCGCGCCGCCCTCCTGCGGGGTCTCTTCGCTGCTCACGCCGCCATTGTTCCACCGGCCTCGGACACCGCGCGGCCGTCGGCTCCGCGCACGGGGGTGCGAGCCCGGGCGTTCACGAGCCGGCGTGGCCGTCACGCGGCGGAACCGCACGCGGATGCCGCATGCTCGAGGGATGTTGATCGAGCTGGAGAAGACCGCGCGGTTTCCCTGGAGCCCCTGTCTGGCACAGATCCGCACCCCCTTCGGCAGGACCGCGGTCCGCTGGTGCGGTGACGAGGACGCGGAGCCGGGCGGCTACCACGTCGAGTGGACGGTCGACGCCGAACTCGCCTGGGGGCGGAACGCCAAGCCGGCTGCCGCTGCCGGGGCTCAAGTCCGGCCCGGTGGACACTGCGTCGTCCTGCGCGGACTTCTGCGCCTCACCGAGGACGGGGCCGCCGTGCTGGACCTGGACGGCAGTCCGATCCTGCTGGACATCGCCGGTCCACTGCCCAAGGACGTCGACGGCACGTGGGTCGAACTGTTCGTCGAGCGCGAGAAGATCAGTCTGTACCCCTACGGACCCTGACTTGCCGCCCCGCCCCGCGTCGCGCGGGGGAAAGGGCTCGGGACACGCCCGAGGCCCGGCCGCTGCCCCGAAGGGCGCGGCCGGGCCTCGTCACGAACAGGGGGAGATCAGGCCCCCGCGGCCTTCTTCAGTGCCTCGACGCGGTCCGTGCGCTCCCAGGTGAAGTCGGGCAGCTCGCGGCCGAAGTGGCCGTACGCCGCCGTCTGGGCGTAGATGGGCCGCAGCAGGTTCAGGTCGCGGATGATCGCGGCCGGCCGCAGGTCGAAGACCTCGGTGATGGCGGCCTGGATCTTCTCCACGTCGACCTTCTCCGTGCCGAAGGTCTCGACGAACAGACCCACCGGCTCCGCCTTGCCGATCGCGTACGCGACCTGGACCTCGCAGCGCGCGGCGAGCCCGGCGGCGACGACGTTCTTGGCCACCCAGCGCATGGCGTACGCGGCGGAGCGGTCGACCTTGGAGGGGTCCTTGCCCGAGAAGGCGCCGCCGCCGTGGCGGGCCATGCCGCCGTAGGTGTCGATGATGATCTTGCGGCCGGTGAGGCCGGCGTCGCCCATCGGGCCGCCGATCTCGAAGCGGCCGGTCGGGTTGACCAGCAGGCGGTAGCCCTCGGTCTCCAGCTTGATGCCGTCGTCGGACAGCGCCTTCAGCTCCGGCTCCACCACGTACTCGCGGATGTCCGGGGTGAGGAGCGAGTCCAGGTCGATGTCCGAGGCGTGCTGCGAGGAGACGACCACGGTGTCCAGACGGACCGCCTTGTCGCCGTCGTACTCGATGGTGACCTGGGTCTTGCCGTCGGGGCGCAGGTAGGGGATGGTCCCGTTCTTGCGCACGTCCGACAGGCGCTTGGAGAGGCGGTGCGCCAGGAAGACCGGGAGCGGCATGAGGGTCGGCGTCTCGTCGGAGGCGTAGCCGAACATCAGGCCCTGGTCGCCCGCGCCCTGCCGGTCGAGCTCGTCCTCGTCACCCTCGACACGCGCCTCGTAGGCCGCGTCGACGCCCTGGGCGATGTCGGCGGACTGCGAGCCGATGGAGACCGACACGCCGCAGGAGGCCCCGTCGAAGCCCTTCTTGGAGGAGTCGTACCCGATCTCGAGGATCTTCTCGCGCACCAGCTGCGGGATCGGGGCGTAGGCCTTGGTGGTGACCTCGCCGGCGACGTGCACCAGGCCGGTGGTGATCAGCGTCTCGACCGCGACACGGGAGGTCGGGTCCTCGCGCAGGAGCGCGTCGAGAATGGTGTCGCTGATCTGGTCAGCGATCTTGTCGGGGTGACCTTCGGTCACGGACTCCGAGGTGAACAGGCGACGGGACACAACGCTCCCTGGGTTTGCAGCGGCTGCTGGCTGAATCTTGGGCGACGACACGGGGCTGCGCCCGGACGTCCGGCACAGTCTAGTAGGTGTTGCCCGTTTGGCGGGCCATCGATCTCACCCTACGGGCGGAAGGGGCCCGGACGGACCGGGACATCCGGCGCGTCACGCCCCACGCCCGCCCGGGTGCGGCTCACGGGTCGAGACGTCCGGCGACCAGGTCCCAGACGATGTCGGCCAGGTCCTCCTTGGGGCCGTGCGGCACCGGCGTCTCGCTGCCGTCGGCGCCCAGGACCAAGGCCTCGTTCTCCTCGGACCCGAAGGTCAGGTTCTCCCCGACCTGGTTGACCACGAGCAGGTCGCAGCCCTTGCGCTTCAGTTTGGCCCGGCCGTTGGCGACCACGTCGTGGGTCTCGGCGGCGAAGCCGACCACCACCTGGCCGGGGCGGGAGCGCTCGGCGGAGATCTCCGCGAGCACGTCGGGGTTGCGCACCAGGGCGACCGGCTCGGGCTCCTGGCCGTCCTTCTTCTTGATCTTGCCCTCGGCGTAGTGGGCCGGGCGGAAGTCGGCGACGGCGGCGGACATGACCACGGCGTCGGCCTCCCGGGCGGCCGCCACCACGGCCTCGCGGAGCTCGACGGCGGTGCCCACGCGGACCACGTCCACGCCCGCCGGGTCGGGCAGGGCGGCGTTGGCGGAGACCAGGGTGACCCGGGCTCCGCGGGCGGCGGCGGTGCGGGCCAGGGCGTAGCCCTGCTTGCCGGAGGAGCGGTTGCCGAGGAAGCGGACCGGGTCCAGCGGTTCGCGGGTGCCGCCCGCGCTGATCACCACGTGGCGTCCGGCCAGGTCGGGCACGGCAGGTCCGCGGGTCAGCACCCGGCGGCAGATCTCGAAGATCTCCGCGGGGTCGGGGAAGCGGCCCTTGCCGGTGTCGACGCCGGTGAGGCGGCCGACGGCCGGCTCGACCACCACGGCGCCGCGGCGGCGCAGCGTGGCCACGTTCTCCTGGGTGGCCGGGTGCTCCCACATCTCGGTGTGCATGGCGGGCGCGAAGACCACCGGGCAGCGGGCGGTGAGGAGGGTGTTGGTGAGCAGGTCGTCGGCGAGGCCGTGGGCGGCCTTGGCGAGCATGTCGGCGGTGGCGGGCGCCACCACGACCAGGTCGGCGGCCTGCCCGATGCGCACGTGCGGCACCTCGTGGACGGACTCCCACACCTCGGCGGAGACCGGGTGGCCGGAGAGCGCGGACCAGGTGGGCGCGCCGACGAACTTCAGGGCCGAGGCGGTGGGCACCACCCTGACGTCGTGGCCGGACTCGGTGAACCGCCGCAGCAGCTCACACGCCTTGTAGGCGGCGATGCCGCCGCTGACGCCCAGGACGATCCGGGGCCGGCCGTCCTTCTCGTGCTCGTGCGCCGTCGTGTCCACCGTGTCTCTCCCCTGCAGTGCGTACCTGTGCCGGTCCCGAGCCTACGGCCGGCCGGCGGCCGTCCCGGAGGGTGTCCGGGCAGACCACAGGCCCGGCAGGTCGCTGCCGGGCCTGTGGCCGATGAAAACACGCGGCTCCACCGGAGCCGGCGAGTCAGCGCGTGGGGTCCGTCGCCGGGCCGTCGACGGCCTCGGAGGTGAGCAGACCGGCGTTGATCTCGCGCAGGGCGATCGAGAGGGGCTTCTCGTGGACGTGGGTGTCGACGAGCGGGCCCACGTACTCGAGGAGGCCCTCACCGAGCTGCGAGTAGTACGCGTTGATCTGGCGGGCACGCTTGGCCGCGTAGATCACCAGGCTGTACTTCGAGTCGGTCGCCTCGAGGAGCTCGTCGATCGGCGGGTTGATGATGCCCTCGGGCGCGGTCATGGAAGAGGACACGCTCTGACCTTCCGATAAGGATGAATGAGATCTGGGAGCTGTCCCGCCCGGATCGCTCCGGCGGGATCGGCGGGCACCGGGCCCCCCTGCGACGGTCCTCCCGACCGCCGGACAGGTCCGTGACCTGTCGCGTGCCGGCCCGCGCGTTCTGGCATGCGTTTTCGGCCGACACCCCGGAGTATAGCTTCGCGGCCGGACGATCCGCGCAGCGTACCTCGCGAGGGCCCTTCGCACGAGGGGCCGCGGGGGTCCGTCAGACGGCGCCCATCAGTGCCAGGAGCTCCCGGGCCACGGCGTCCACGGAGGTGTTGACCAGCGTGACGTCGAACTCCGGCTCGGCCGCCAGTTCCACCGTGGCGGCCTGCAGCCGGCGCTCGATCACCTCGGGCGACTCGGTGCCGCGCCCGGTGAGCCGGCGCACCAGCTCGTCCCAGGACGGCGGTGCGAGGAACACCAGCTGGGCCTGGGGCATGGACTCGCGCACCAGGCGGGCGCCCTGGAGGTCGATCTCCAGGAGGACGGGCTTGCCCGCCTCCAGGCGCTCCATCACGGCACCCCGAGGGGTGCCGTAACGGTTGCCCGCGAACTCGGCCCATTCCAGCAGCTCGCCGTTGGCGATCATCTTGTCCATCTCCTCGTCGGTGACGAAGAAGTAGTGGACACCGTTCTGCTCGCCCGGGCGGGGCTTGCGGGTGGTCGCCGAGACGGAGAGCCACACGTCGGGGTGCTCGTTGCGCATATGGGCGACGACCGTGCTCTTGCCGACCCCGGAGGGGCCGGAGAGCACGGTCAGACGCGGACGTACGTCCTGGGGGACGGGGGTGGTCGTCCCCCGGGGTGTTGCAGCCATGCGCCGATTATTCCAGTAATCCCGGGTGCTCCGGGACTCAGGAGGCGCTGCCGCCGAACTCCCGCTCCAGGGAGGCGATCTGGTTGGAGCCAAGGCCACGCACCCGGCGGCTCTCGGAGATCCCGAGTCGCTCCATGATCTGCTTGGCGCGGACCTTGCCGACGCCCGGCAGCGACTCGAGCAGGGCGGAGACCTTCATCTTGCCGATGACGTCGTTCTCCTGGCCCTGCTTGATGACCTCGTGAAGGGAGGCGCCGGAGTGCTTGAGTCGATTCTTGACCTCGGCCCGCTCCCGGCGAGCCGCGGCGGCCTTTTCGAGCGCGGCTGCGCGCTGTTCGGGGGTAAGGGGCGGAAGAGCCACGCCTACGTCACCTCGGATGTCGAACTGTCGGATACGGACCGGTGAGGAACTCGCTTGCCCCACACCCGGTGAGCCACACACCACAGTTGGCCTGTGGCTCTGGTCGGAGACTAGCGGTCCGGGCAGCGAGAGTCAGCGAGAACGACGGAAAAGTCCTGGTCAGACTCAGGAGCGGCCCGATAGCGCCCGACATTTACGACAAACCGGAGCGGTTTTGCGCGGAGGAAGGCGGAGATACGGATGAAGCGGGTCCGCCACGGGGGGCCTTCCCCGTGGCGGACCCGCTTCGTGGGCGCCCTGCGCCCTCCTTCGGCGTGCCCGTTCAGCCGTCGACGGCCGTGCGGACCTCGTCGGCGAACCGCTCGGCCGCGTCCCGCAGCGCCGCCGCACCGGGGCCCTCGCTCAGCACCGCGCGGCTGACGTTGGGGACCACGTTGCGCACCGCCGCGCCGAAGACGCGCGGGAGGTCGGCCGGGGTCGCGCCCTGGGCGCCGATCCCGGGGGCGAGCAGCGGGCCGTTGACGTCGAGGTCGTAGGACGACAGGTCGCCCAGCGTGGCGCCGACCACCGCGCCGAAGGAGCCCAGCGGCTCCTCCCCCGCGTTCTCGGCGGCCAGGTGGGCCAGCATCGTCGCGCCGACCCCGCGGCCGTCCTCGCGCACCGCGTGCTGGACCTCGCCGCCCTCCGGGTTGGAGGTGAGCGCCAGCACGAACAGTCCGGTCCCGCTCTCCCGTGCCAGGTCCACGGCCGGCTTCAGGGAGCCGTAGCCGAGGTACGGGGAGACGGTCAGCGCGTCGGAGAAGAGCGGGGCGTCCTTGCGCAGGAAGGACTCCGCGTAGGCGGCCATGGTGGAGCCGATGTCGCCGCGCTTGGCGTCCATCACCACCAGGGCGCCGGCCGCACGGGCCTCCTCCACGGACTTCTCCAGCACGGCGAGGCCGCGGGAGCCGAAGCGTTCGAAGAAGGCGATCTGCGGCTTGAGCACGGCGACCCGGTCGGCCAGTGCCTCGACCACCGTGCGGCTGAAGCGCTCCAGCCCGGCGACGTCGTCGGCCAGGCCCCAGGAGCCCAGCAGGGAGGCGTGCGGGTCGATGCCGACGCACAGCGGGCCGCGCTCGTCCATCGCGTGGCGCAGCCGTGCGCCGAAGGGTTCCAGGTGGCTCATGCGGCGTTCCCCTTCTTCGCGTTCTGCTCGCTCTTGCGGACGTCCGCGCCGACCGCGTCGGCGAGGGTGGCGTAGGGGCTCTGGCGCAGGCGCTGGGCCAGGCCCTTGTGGATCGCGCGGGCCCACAGGGGCCCCTCGTAGATGAAGGCGCTGTAGCCCTGCACCAGGGTGGCGCCGGCCAGGATGCGCTGCCAGGCGTCCTCGGCCGTCTCGACGCCGCCGACGCCGACCAGGGTGATCCGGTCCCCGACGCGGGCGTAGAGGCGGCGCAGCACCTCCAGGGAGCGTGCCTTGAGCGGGGCGCCGGACAGGCCGCCGGTCTCCTGCACCTGGGCGGGCATGGAGCGCAGGCCGAGTCCGGCCCGGGCGATCGTGGTGTTGGTGGCGATGATCCCGTCCAGGCCGAGTTCGACGGCGAGGTCGGCGACGGCGTCCACGTCCTCGTCGGCGAGGTCGGGGGCGATCTTCACCAGCAGCGGGACGCGCCGGTCGGTCACCGTGCGGTCGGCGGCCTCGCGGACGGCGGTCAGCAGCGGGCGCAGCGCCTCGGTGGCCTGGAGGTTGCGCAGGCCGGGGGTGTTGGGCGAGGAGACGTTGACGACCAGGTAGTCGGCGTGGCGGGCGAGCCGCTCGGCGGACTTCACGTAGTCGGCGGCGGCCTCCTCCTCGGGGACGACCTTGGTCTTGCCGATGTTGACGCCGACGACCGGCTTGAAGACCGGCCTGCGGGCGGCCAGCCGGTCGGCGACGGCGGCGGAGCCGTCGTTGTTGAAGCCCATCCGGTTGATCAGCGCGCGGTCCGCCACCAGGCGGAAGAGGCGCTTCTTCGGGTTGCCGGGCTGCGCCTCGCCGGTGACGGTGCCGATCTCGACGTGGTCGAAGCCGAGCATGGCCATGCCGTCGATGGCGACGGCGTTCTTGTCGAAGCCGGCGGCCAGGCCGAACGGGCCGTGCATCCGCAGGCCGAGGGCCTCGGTGCGCAGCTCGGTGTACCGCGGGGCGAGCCAGGCGGCGAGGAAGGTGCGCAGCACGGGGATCCGGGCGGCCAGGCGGATCCAGCGGAAGGCGAGGTGGTGGGCGGCCTCGGGGTCCATGCTGCGGAACACGAGGCGGAAGAACAGCTTGTACATGGAAAGGGCTCCTCATGAAGAGGGGGACACCTTCCGGTGTCCCCCTCGTCGGTCACTGTCCGCGCGACGCGGTCAGGTGTTCCGCGTGTTCCTGCAGGGAGCGGACTCCGACGTCGCCCTGGGTGAGCGCGTCGATGCCCTGCACCGCGGCGGCGAGCGCCTGGACGGTGGTGAGGCAGGGGACGCCGCGGGCCACGGAGGCGGTGCGGATGTCGTAGCCGTCGAGACGGCCGCCGGTGCCGAAGGGCGTGTTGACGATGAGGTCGACCTGGCCGTCGTGGATCAGCTGGACGATCGTCTTCTCGCCGCCCGGGCCCTCGCCCTCGGACTGCTTGCGCACCACGGTGGCGGGGATGCCGTTGCGGCGCAGCACCTCGGCGGTGCCGGAGGTGGCGAGCAGCTCGAAGCCGTGCTGGACGAGCTCCCGCGCGGGGAAGATCATCGAGCGCTTGTCGCGGTTGGCGACCGAGATGAAGGCGCGGCCCTTGGTGGGCAGCGGGCCGTAGGCGCCGGCCTGCGACTTGGCGTAGGCGGTGCCGAAGACCGAGTCGATGCCCATGACCTCGCCGGTGGAGCGCATCTCCGGGCCGAGGACGGTGTCCACGCCGCGGCCGTGCACGTCGCGGAA
The DNA here is from genome assembly GCF_053474865.1 of Streptomyces sp. CO7. NCBI lineage: Bacteria > Bacillati > Actinomycetota > Actinomycetes > Kitasatosporales > Streptomycetaceae > Streptomyces > Streptomyces sp. CO7. The sequence goes on along the minus strand of NZ_JBRIOU010000011.1, from coordinate 39,494 downwards.
GCGCGACCACGGCATCACGGCCTCCTTGACGGAGATCGGCGCGTCCAGCGGCAGGTCGCCGCCGTCGCCGCTGCTCGGCAGCATGCCCTCGGCGCGGAGCTCGGCGACGGTGGCGCCGAGCGAGATGCGGGCGGCGGCCTTGGCCAGCGGCACCGCGGTGGCCTTCGAGGTGAAGGGCACGGTGCGCGAGGCGCGCGGGTTGGCCTCGAGGACGTAGAGGATGTCGCCGGCGAGGGCGAACTGGATGTTGATCAGGCCGCGGACGCCGACACCCTTGGCGATGGCCTCGGTGGAGGCGCGCAGCCGCTTGATGTCGTAGCCGCCGAGGGTGATCGGGGGCAGGGCGCACGCCGAGTCGCCGGAGTGGATGCCGGCCTCCTCGATGTGCTCCATGACGCCGCCGAGGTAGAGCTCGGTGCCGTCGTAGAGGGCGTCGACGTCGATCTCCACCGCGTCGTCGAGGAAGCGGTCGACCAGGACCGGGCGGTCCGGGGAGATCTCGGTGGACTCGGAGATGTACGCCTCGAGGCGGGACTCCTCGTAGACGATCTCCATGCCGCGGCCGCCGAGCACGTAGGACGGGCGGACCAGGACGGGGTAGCCGATCTCGTCGGCGATCTTCTTGGCCTCGGCGAAGGTGGTGGCGGTGCCGTGCTTGGGCGCGGGCAGGCCGGCCTCGGCGAGGACGCGGCCGAAGGCGCCACGGTCCTCGGCGGCGTGGATCGCCTCCGGGGAGGTGCCGACGACGGGCACGCCGTTGTCCTTGAGCGCCTGGGACAGGCCCAGCGGGGTCTGGCCGCCGAGCTGGACGATCACACCGGCGACCGGTCCGGCCTGCTGCTCGGCGTGGACGATCTCCAGGACGTCCTCCAGGGTGAGCGGCTCGAAGTAGAGCCGGTCGGAGGTGTCGTAGTCGGTGGAGACGGTCTCCGGGTTGCAGTTGACCATCACGGTCTCGTAGCCGGCGTCGCTGAGCGCGAAGGAGGCGTGGACGCAGGAGTAGTCGAACTCGATGCCCTGGCCGATGCGGTTGGGGCCGGAGCCCAGGATGATCACCGCGGCGCGCTCGCGCGGGGCGACCTCGTTCTCCTCGTCGTATGAGGAGTAGAAGTACGGGGTCTTCGCGGCGAACTCGGCGGCGCAGGTGTCGACCGTCTTGTAGACCGGGCGGATGCCGAGGGCGTGCCGGACCTGGCGGACCACGTCCTCGCGCAGGCCGCGGATCTCGCCGATCTGCTGGTCGGAGAAGCCGTGGCGCTTGGCGTGGGCGAGCAGGTCGGGGGTGAGCTCGGTGGCGGCGGCCACCTCGTCGGCGATCTCCTTGATGAGGAAGAGCTGGTCGACGAACCAGGGGTCGATCTTCGTGGACTCGAAGACCTCCTCCTGGGTGGCGCCGGCCCGGATGGCCTGCATCACGGTGTTGATGCGGCCGTCGGTGGGCCGGACGGCCTCGCGGAGCAGTTCGTCCTTGTCGCCGGGCTCGCCGGTGAAGGTGAACTGGCTGCCCTTCTTCTCCAGGGAGCGCAGCGCCTTCTGGAGCGCCTCGGTGAAGTTGCGGCCCATGGCCATGGCCTCGCCCACCGACTTCATGGTGGTGGTGAGCGTGGAGTCGGCGGAGGGGAACTTCTCGAAGGCGAAGCGGGGCGCCTTGACCACGACGTAGTCGAGCGTCGGCTCGAAGGAGGCCGGGGTCTGCTCGGTGATGTCGTTGGGGATCTCGTCCAGCGTGTAGCCGACGGCCAGCTTGGCGGCGATCTTGGCGATCGGGAAGCCGGTGGCCTTGGAGGCGAGCGCGGAGGAGCGGGAGACGCGCGGGTTCATCTCGATGACGATGACCCGGCCGTCGGCGGGGTTGACCGCGAACTGGATGTTGCAGCCGCCGGTGTCGACGCCGACCTCGCGGATGACCGCGATGCCGATGTCGCGCAGCACCTGGTACTCGCGGTCGGTGAGGGTCATCGCCGGGGCGACGGTGATGGAGTCGCCGGTGTGGACGCCCATCGGGTCGAAGTTCTCGATGGAGCAGACGACCACGACGTTGTCGTGCTTGTCGCGCATCAGCTCCAGCTCGTACTCCTTCCAGCCGAGGATGGACTCCTCCAGGAGCACCTCGGTGGTCGGGGAGAGCGTGAGGCCCTGTCCGGCGATGCGGCGCAGCTCCTCCTCGTCGTGGGCGAAGCCGGAGCCGGCGCCGCCCATGGTGAAGGAGGGGCGGACGACGACGGGGTAGCCGCCGAGCGTGTCGACGCCGGCGAGGACGTCGTCCATGGAGTGGCAGATGACCGAGCGGGCGGACTCGCCGTGGCCGATCTTCTTGCGGACCTCCTCGACGACCACCTTGAACTGCTCGCGGTCCTCGCCCTTGTGGATGGCCTCCACGTTGGCGCCGATCAGCTCGACGCCGTACTTGGCGAGCGTGCCGTTCTCGTGGAGGGAGATCGCGGTGTTGAGCGCGGTCTGGCCGCCCAGGGTGGGCAGGAGGGCGTCGGGGCGCTCCTTGGCGATGATCTTCTCGACGAACTCGGGGGTGATCGGCTCGACGTAGGTGGCGTCGGCGATCTCCGGGTCGGTCATGATCGTCGCCGGGTTGGAGTTCACCAGGACGACGCGCAGGCCCTCGGACTTGAGGACGCGGCATGCCTGGGTGCCGGAGTAGTCGAACTCCGCGGCCTGGCCGATGACGATCGGGCCGGAGCCGATGACCAGGACGGACTGGATATCGGTGCGCTTAGGCACGCTGGCCCTCCATGAGGCTGTTGTTCATCAAAGCGGCGAAGCGGTCGAACAGGTAGGCGGCGTCGTGGGGACCCGCAGCCGCTTCGGGGTGGTACTGGACGCTGAACGCGGGCCGGTCGAGCAGCTGCAGCCCTTCGACGACGTTGTCGTTGAGGCAGACGTGGGAGACCTCGGCGCGGCCGAAGGGGGTGTCGGAGACCTTGTCGAGCGGGGCGTCGACGGCGAACCCGTGGTTGTGGGCGGTGACCTCGACCTTGCCGGTGGTGCGGTCCTGGACCGGCTGGTTGATGCCGCGGTGGCCGTACTTCAGCTTGTAGGTGCCGAAGCCGAGGGCGCGGCCGAGGATCTGGTTGCCGAAGCAGATGCCGAAGAGCGGGGTGGAGCGCTCCAGGACGCCCCGCATCAGCTCGACGGGGTGGTCGGCGGTCTCCGGGTCACCGGGACCGTTGGAGAAGAACACGCCGTCGGGGTTCACGGCGTAGATCTCGTCGAGGGTGGCGGTGGCGGGCAGGACGTGCACCTCGATGCCGCGCTCGGCCATCCGGTAGGGGGTCATGCCCTTTATGCCGAGGTCGATCGCGGCGACCGTGAACTTCTTGTCGCCCTGCGCCGGGACGACGTACGCCTCGGCGGTGGCGACCTCCTCGTAGAGGCTGGCGCCCTTCATCTGGGCGGACTCACGGACCCTGGCCAGCAGCGCCTCCTCGGAGGCGACGGCCTCGCCGGAGAAGATGCCGACGCGCATGGCGCCGCGCTCGCGCAGGTGGCGGGTGAGGGCGCGGGTGTCGATGCCGCTGATGCCGACGACGCCCTGGTCGGCGAGCTCGTCGTCGAGGGTGCGGGTGGAGCGCCAGTTGGAGGGGACCCGGGCGGGGTCGCGGACGACGTAGCCGGCCACCCAGATCTGGTGGGACTCGCGGTCCTCCTCGTTCATGCCGGTGTTGCCGACGTGCGGCGCCGTCATGACGACCACCTGGCGGTGGTAGGACGGGTCGGTGAGGGTCTCCTGGTAGCCGGTCATGCCGGTGGAGAACACGGCCTCGCCGAAGGTCTCCCCCACGGCCCCGTAGGCGCGGCCGCGGAAGATCCGGCCGTCCTCCAGGACGAGTACTGCGGGAGACGTGGCTCCCCTGGTGGAGGTCGTCATCGTGCGCCTTCCGTCTGCTGGTGGTGCTGTGCGGTCATGTGGTTGATGGCGGCGACCCAGTCGGCGTGCTCGGCCGACCGGTCGGAGCGGAAGCCGGAGTCGATCAGCCGGTCGCCGAGCTCCCAGGTCACCACCAGCAGGCCGCCCTCGGTGAGGACCTTGCCGGCGATGCCCTTGTCGAGCCGGGCCTCGCGGAGCCGGCCTGCCGGGACGAAGAAGTCGGTGGCGCCGGGGCGGTCGACGACCAGTCCGGCGTCGGTCAGGGTGAGCTCGGCCCGGCTCCGGGTGCCCAGACCGTGCGCCACGATGCGGTCCAGCCAGCGGCCCGCCTCGGTGGAGCCGTGGTAGCGGCCGCTCATGGTCAGCTTCGCCTCACCCGGCTCCTGGGGCGCCTGCGGCAGCTCGGCCACGTCGCCCTGGAGGGTGGAGCGCCACTTCCAGCCCTCGCGCATCAGCCAGTAGACCAGCGCGACGAACAGGGCGAGGCCCACGACCCAGGCGATGCGGCCCGGCCAGTTGGTCACCTCGGCCGACTTGCGTTCGGCCTCGGCGGCGAGGGTCAGGAGGAGGGGGGTCGAGGTCGTCACGCGAGCTTCCCGTCGGAGTAGGTGGCCTTGCCCCGCAGCCACGTGTGGGTGACACGGCCCGGCAGCTCACGGCCCTCGTAGGGGGTGTTGCGGCTGCGGGAGGCGAAGCCCGCGGGGTCCACGTCTCCACGGTATGCGGTGTCGACCAGGGTGAGGTTCGCAGGCTCACCGACGGCCACCGGACGGCCGTGCCCCTGGGCCCGGCCGATCCGCGCGGGCGCGGCGGACATCCGGTCGGCGACGCCGGCCCAGTCCAGCAGGCCGGTCTCCACCATGGTCTCCTGCACCACGGACAGGGCCGTCTCCAGGCCGACCATGCCCATGGCGGCGGCGGCCCACTCGCAGTCCTTGTCCTCGTGCGGGTGCGGGGCGTGGTCGGTGGCGACGATGTCGATCGTGCCGTCGGCCAGCGCCTCGCGCAGGGCCATCACGTCGCGCTCGGTGCGCAGCGGCGGGTTGACCTTGTAGACCGGGTTGTAGCTGCGCACCATCTCGTCGGTGAGGAGCAGGTGGTGCGGGGTGACCTCGGCGGTGACGTCGATGCCGCGCGACTTGGCCCAGCGGACGATCTCGACGGAGCCGGCCGTGGACAGGTGGCAGATGTGGACGCGCGAGCCGACGTGCTCGGCGAGCAGGACGTCGCGGGCGATGACCGACTCCTCGGCCACCGCCGGCCAGCCGCCGAGGCCGAGCTCGGCGGAGACGACGCCCTCGTTCATCTGGGCGCCCTCGGTGAGCCGGGGCTCCTGGGCGTGCTGGGCGACGACGCCGCCGAAGGCCTTCACGTACTCCAGGGCGCGGCGCATGATCACGGCGTCGTGGACGCACTTGCCGTCGTCGGAGAAGACGGTGACGCCGGCCGCGGACTCGTGCATCGCGCCGAGCTCGGCGAGCTTCTCGCCCTCCAGGCCGACGGTGACGGCGCCGATGGGCTGCACGTCGCAGTAGCCGTGCTCCTGGCCGAGGCGGTAGACCTGCTCGACCACGCCGGCGGTGTCGGCGACGGGGAAGGTGTTGGCCATCGCGTACACCTGCGTGTAGCCGCCCTTGGCAGCGGCGCGGGTGCCGGTGAGGACGGTCTCGGAGTCCTCGCGGCCGGGCTCGCGCAGGTGGGTGTGGAGGTCGACCAGGCCCGGCAGGAGGACCTTGCCGTCCGCCTCGACCACGCTGTCGACGCCCTCGGCGTCCAGGCCGGCGCCGACGGCGGCGATCGTCGTGCCGTCGATCAGCACGTCCTGCGGCTCGCCGCCCAGCACGCGCGCACCGCGGATCAGGGTCTTGCTCATGGGTTCTGCCTTTCCTCGGATGCGGTTCACTGGCCGGGCGTGGGCTCGTTGGCGTTGCCGCCGAGCAGGAGGTAGAGGACCGCCATCCGGGTGAAGACGCCGTTGGCGACCTGCTCGGTGACGGTGCAGCGGTCGGAGTCGGCGACCTCGGCGGTGATCTCCATGCCGCGGACCATCGGGCCGGGGTGCATGACGATCGCGTGGTCGGGCATCTTCGCCATCCGGTCGCCGTCCAGGCCGTAGCGGCGGGAGTACTCGCGCTCGGTGGGGAAGAAGGCGGCGTTCATCCGCTCGCGCTGGACGCGCAGCATCATCACCGCGTCGGCCTTCGGGAGGGCGGAGTCGAGGTCGTAGGAGACCTCGCAGGGCCAGGTCTCGACGCCGACCGGCAGCAGGGTCGGCGGGGCGACCAGGGTGACGTGCGCGCCGAGGGTGTGCAGCAGGTCGACGTTGGAGCGGGCCACCCGGCTGTGCAGGACGTCGCCGACGAGGGTGACGCGCTTGCCGGCGAGGTCCTGGCCGAGGCCGGCGTCGGGGCCGATGAGGCGGCGGCGCATGGTGAAGGCGTCCAGCAGGGCCTGGGTGGGGTGCTGGTGGGTGCCGTCACCGGCGTTGATCACCGGGGCGTCGATCCAGCCGGAGGTGGCCAGGCGGTAGGGGGCGCCGGAGGCGCTGTGGCGGATGACGACCGCGTCCACGCCCATGGCGGCCAGCGTCTGGGCGGTGTCCTTGAGGGACTCGCCCTTGGAGACGCTGGACCCCTTGGCGGCGAAGTTGATGACGTCGGCGGACAGCCGCTTCTCGGCGGCCTCGAAGGAGATCCGGGTGCGGGTGGAGTCCTCGAAGAACAGGTTGCAGACGGTGCGGCCGCGCAGGGCGGGAAGCTTCTTGACCGTGCGGTCTCCGACCCGGGCCATCTCCTCGGCGGTGTCGAGGATGTGGACGGCGTCGTCGCGGGTCAGATCGGCGGCCGAGATGAGGTGACGCTTCATCGGGCAGGCTCCGTGGGAAGGATCATCTGGGAGATTTCGGGCAGGCGCGGACGCGCGGGCGCACCCCGGGTGGCGGGGTCGCGTCCGTGGGTCTAGTGCCGTTCGCCCTGGGAGGCCGGCTTGGTGCCGAGCAGCACGGTGTCGCGACCGTCCTCCTCGGCGAGCTGGACCTTGACCGTCTCCCGCAGCGACGTGGGGAGGTTCTTGCCGACGTAGTCGGCGCGGATCGGCAGTTCGCGGTGGCCGCGGTCGACGAGGACGGCGAGCTGGACCGCGCGCGGGCGGCCGATGTCGTTCAGCGCGTCGAGCGCGGCGCGCACGGAGCGGCCGGAGAAGAGCACGTCGTCGACGAGCACGACCAGGCGGCCGTCGATCCCGTCACCGGGGATGTCGGTGCGGGCGAGGGCCCTGGGCGGCTGGAGCCGCAGGTCGTCGCGGTACATGGTGATGTCGAGGGAGCCGACGGGGATCTTCCGTCCGGTGATCTCCTCGAGCTTGTCGGCGATCCGCCGGGCGAGGTAGACGCCCCTGGTCGGGATGCCGAGCAGCACGACGTCCTCGGCGCCCTTGGCGCGTTCGACGATCTCGTGCGCGATGCGGGTCAGAACCCGCGCGATGTCCTGGGCCTCGAGCACGGCACGTGCGTCGGACCCCTGCGCCGCCGAGGCGGAGCTGTTCGTGTCCATACGAAAAGGACCTCCTTCTCCGCCTCACGGGACGGATCTTAAAGGACGTCGTGTTTACGACCTCTACCCTAACAGGCCCCCGAACGCCCCAGCTG
>NZ_JBRIOU010000011.1:28734-31865 GCF_053474865.1 Streptomyces sp. CO7 | reverse complement strand
CGCCCCCGCTTTCACCCTTTCGGAGCAAGCGCGCGAACCGATCATCGAACCGTCGGTCCGGACCATTCCGCTTGACGGGGCAGAGTAACGCTGCGTAACCTTACAGTGAGTTACCAACCGTGCGGCACGCCGGGCGGGCGCGGCGCGATCATGGCTCCGCTCCGCCACAGACGCCCGGTCCGCACGCGCCGCCGACTGTCCGGGAGCTTTATGTCCAGCGAATACGCAAAGCAGCTCGGGGCCAAGCTCCGGGCCATCCGCACCCAGCAGGGTCTGTCCCTCCACGGTGTGGAGGAGAAGTCCCAGGGCCGCTGGAAGGCCGTCGTGGTCGGTTCCTACGAGCGCGGTGACCGCGCCGTGACCGTGCAGCGCCTCGCCGAGCTGGCGGACTTCTACGGTGTCCCCGTCCAGGAGCTGCTCCCCGGCACCACGCCGGGCGGCGCGGCCGAGCCGCCGCCGAAGCTGGTCCTCGACCTCGAGCGGCTGCAGCACGTGCCGGTGGAGAAGGCCGGCCCGCTGCAGCGCTACGCGGCGACGATCCAGTCCCAGCGCGGCGACTACAACGGCAAGGTGCTCTCGATCCGCCAGGACGACCTGCGCACCCTGGCCGTCATCTACGACCAGTCGCCCTCGGTGCTGACCGAGCAGCTGATCAGCTGGGGCGTCCTGGACGCCGACGCCCGCCGTGCGGTCGCTCACGAGGAGAGCTGACCGAACGGGCGTGCAGAAACGAAACAGCAGACCGAAGGGCCCCAGCGTGACGCTGGGGCCCTTCGGTGTTTCCGGCCGGTACGGCGGGCGCGGCTCAGGCCTCGTCGCGCCGCAGCGACGGCTTGAGGTCCTTGAACCGGCCGAGCAGCCCGTTGACGAACGCGGGCGAGTCGTCCGTGGAGAACTCCTTGGCCAGCTGCACCGCCTCGTCCAGCACGACGGCGTCGGGCGTCTCGTCCACCCAGATCAGCTCGTAGGCGCCGAGCCGCAGGATGTTGCGGTCGACCACCGGCATCCGGTCCAGCGTCCAGTCCACTGCGTACTGGGCGATCAGCTCGTCGATACGGCGGACGTGGTCCGCGTACCCCTCGACCAGCTGCATCGTGTACTCGCTCACCGGCGGCTGCCGGGTGTCGTTCCGGGAGTGCCGGACCCAGTCGGCGAGGACGGACAGGACGTCCACGCCGCGCTGGTCCGCCTCGAAGAGGATCTGGAACGCGCGCTTGCGGGCCGTATTGCGGGCAGCCACGGTTAGCTGTTCACCCGGCCGAGGTAGTCGCTGGTGCGGGTGTCGACCTTGATCTTCTCGCCCGTGGTGATGAAGAGCGGGACCTGGATCTGGTGGCCCGTCTCCAGGGTGGCCGGCTTGGTGCCACCGGTGGAGCGGTCGCCCTGGACGCCCGGCTCGGTCTCCTGGATGGTCAGCTCGACGGCGGCCGGCAGCTCGACGAAGAGCACCTCGCCCTCGTGCTGGGCCACGACGGCGGTGAAGCCCTCGATCAGGAAGTTGGCGGCGTCGCCGACGACCTTGCGGTCGATCATCAGCTGGTCGTAGGTGTCCATGTCCATGAAGACGAAGTAGTCGCCGTCCATGTACGAGAACTGCATGTCGCGCTTGTCGACGGTGGCCGTCTCGACCTTGACGCCGGCGTTGAAGGTCTTGTCGACGACCTTGCCGGAGAGCACGTTCTTGAGCTTGGTGCGCACGAAGGCCGGGCCCTTGCCGGGCTTGACGTGCTGGAACTCGACGACGGACCAGAGCTGGCCGCCTTCGAGCTTGAGCACCAGGCCGTTCTTGAGGTCGTTCGTGGAAGCCACGGTTGCGGAATCTCCTGGACTGACGTGGACGACCTGGGGAACGTGCGCGGCGGCTCGGAAGCTACAGCGCGAGCAGCTCCTTGGTCGTGATGGTGAGTAGCTCGGGTCCGCCGTCCGCCTCGGGGCGCACGACGAGCGTGTCATCGATCCGGACCCCGCCCCGACCGGGGAGGTGAACCCCCGGCTCGACGGTGACCGGCACGCAAGCGTCCAGTTTACCCATGGCCGCGGGGGCCAATTGCGGGTCCTCCGCGATTTCCAGTCCCACACCGTGCCCGGTCCGCGCCGGGAGGGCGCTGCCGTAGCCGGCGGAGGCCAGGACCTGCCGTGCGGCCCGGTCCACCTCGCGGTGCTCGACGCCCGGGGCCAGGGCCTCCCGGCCCGCCCGCTGGGCGGCGAACACGACCTCGTACAGCTCGATCTGCCAGTCCGCGGGCGTGGTGCCGATGACGAAGGTCCGCCCGATCTCGCACCGGTAGCCGCGGTAGGCGGCACCCATGCAGACGGAGAGGAAGTCGCCCTCCTCCACCCGCCGGTCGGTGGGCCGGTGGCCGGGCCGCCCGGCGTGCGGGCCGGTGGCCACCGAGGTGGGGAAGGCCGGACCGTCGGCCCCGTGGTCGACCAGGCGGCGCTCCAGCTCCAGCGCGAGGTGGCGCTCGGTGCGGCCGACCAGGATCGATTCCAGCAGCTCGCCCAGCGCATGGTCGGCGATCTCGGCGCCCGCGCGCAGGCAGGAGATCTCCTCCTCGTCCTTGACCACCCGCATCTGCTCCACGGCGACGCCCAGGTCGGTCAGCCGCAGCCGGGAGGCCACCGAGCCGATGGCCCGGTGCCGGGCAACGGTCAGGTGGTGCTCCTCCACGGCGAGCGAGTCGGCGCCCTCCTGGGCCGCCAGCCCGGCGGCGGCCACCGCCGCGTCGCCGCCCTCCGGGGAGAGGCTGCCGCCCAGCGGGCGGATCCGCAGCAGCTCGTCGGGCCGGCCGCCCTCGCGCGCCCCGGACGGCTGCTGCTCCTCGAGCGGGTGCGGGCACAGCAGCACGTCCTGCGCGCCGTCGCGCGACGCGAGCAGGAGCGCCGCGCCGGGCGGGGCGGCCCCGGCGAGGTAGCGCACGTTGGCGGGGCGGGTGACCAGCGCGGCGGCGCTGCCGGCAGCGTGGCAGCGTTCCCTCAGCCGCGCCCGACGGGCGGCGAACACCTCTGGCATGGCCCGAGCGTATGTTCCGCCGCGTTCGACCGCGTCCTGAACGCCGCCGGTCGGGTGCGGCCCGTCTCCGGACCGCCGGGCCGCCGCGGGACCTGCGTCCGGCGGGGGCGCGGCGGGC
>NZ_JBRIOU010000011.1:13544-28634 GCF_053474865.1 Streptomyces sp. CO7 | reverse complement strand
CAGGTCGCACCCTCCCGCGGGCCCAAAGGGCCCGCGGGAGGGTGCGACCTGCAGCGCGCCTCCGCGCCGCAGGGAGCCGGCCGTGGCCTGTAGGCCCGGCGAGCCCGCGGGCCCGCAAGCCCGCGGGAGGGTGCGGGTCGCGGCGTCTCCGCCGGGGTCAGGCCAGGGGCCGGGTCACCACTGCGGGGGCGCGGCCATGGAGCGGGCCAGGACGTCGTCGAGCAGCCGGGCGGTGGCCGGGACGTCGAGCTGGGAGTTGTCGATGATGGGCAGGCCCGAGCCGTACCAGCCGGCCATCCGGCCGTGGATCCGGGCGACCTCCTCGTCGGTGAGCCGCCGGTTGCCGGAGCGCTGGGCGTTGCGCTCCAGCACGACCTCCAGGCCGGGCAGCAGCACCACCGGCAGCAGGCCGGGGCCCACGTGCCGCTTCCAGCCGCCCAGGCCGACGACGGGCCGGTCGGGGAAGACGGCGTCGTCGATCACGCAGGAGATGCCGTTGGCCAGGAAGTTGCGGGCGGCGAAGCCGCAGGTGCGGCGGGCCAGGCGGTACTGGGTCTCGGACTGCTCGTTCCACCCGGTCTGCGGGTCGGCGAAGCCGGCGCGCACCCACTCGCGGACGTCGTCCAGGCTGACGTGGGCGGTGGGCACCCTGCGGTGGCCGGCCCAGTACTTGGCGACGCTGGTCTTGCCCGCCCCGGCGGGGCCGATCAGCAGCACCGCGAGGGTCGCCGTCCGGGGGTCGGGCGGCACCGGGGCCGGCGGCGCCGGGTGATGGACCCCGCCCTGGGCCAGCGGGAACCCCGGCGCGTGCACCGGGCCTCCCTGGGGCAACGGGACCTGCCCGGTCGCCTCCGGCGCCTGCCCCGCCCAGGCGGTCCGCCCGGGCCCGTGGGGCGGCGGCAGTTCGGACCCCACCGCGTGCTGCATCCCCTGCCACTCCGTCTCGTGATGGTCTCGCGTCGGTCGTGCCGACCGTACCGGCCGTCGGAACGGTACCGCCCCGCGCCGTCTGGTGGGGAACGGGCGGGGCGGCCGTAAAGTGCCCTGCGGCGGTGCGGGGCCTCGCTGTCGCTACTCGGCGACCTCGCCGTAGGCGGCGAGCAGCACGGCCGGGTCCGGGCCCTCCAGCACGGTGGGCCGGGCCAGGCCGTCCAGGACGATGAAGCGCAGCAGGTCGCCGCGGGACTTCTTGTCGACCTTCATGGTCTCCAGCAGCTTCGGCCACTGGTCGTACCGGTAGGTCAGCGGCAGGCCGAGGGAGCGCAGGATCTCGGTGTGCCGGTCGGCGGTGGCGTCGTCGAGCCGCCCGGCGACCCGGCCGAGCTCGGCGGCGAAGCGCATGCCGACGGCGACGGCCGCGCCGTGCCGCCACTTGTAGCGCTCGTTCTTCTCGATGGCGTGCGCCAGGGTGTGGCCGTAGTTCAGGATCTCCCGCAGGCCCGACTCCTTGAGGTCGGAGGAGACCACCTCGGCCTTGACCCTGATGGCGCGCTCGATCAGCTCGGCGGTGTGCGGGCCCTCGGGGCTGCGCGCGGCCTCCGGGTCGCCCTCGATGAGGTCGAGGATGACCGGGTCGGCGATGAAGCCGGCCTTGACGATCTCGGCGAGCCCGGAGACGTAGTCGTGCACCCCCAGCGAGTCCAGCGCGGCCAGGTCGCACAGGACGCCGGCCGGCGGGTGGAAGGCGCCGACCAGGTTCTTGCCCTCGGCGGTGTTGATGCCGGTCTTGCCGCCGACGGCCGCGTCGACCATGGCGAGCACGGTGGTGGGGACGGCGATCCAGCGCACGCCGCGCAGCCAGGTGGCGGCGACGAAACCGGCGAGGTCGGTGGTGGCGCCGCCGCCGACGCCGACGATGACGTCGGAGCGGGTGAAGCCGGTCTGGCCCAGCGCCTTCCAGCAGTAGGCGGCGACCTCGGCGGTCTTGGCCTCCTCGGCGTTGGGCACCTGGATGGCGACGGCCTCGTAGCCCTGCTCGGCCAGGTCGGCGCGGAGCGCGTCCCCGGTGCCGGCGAGCGCCTCGGGGTGGATCACGGCTACCCGCTTGGCCTTGTCGCCGACCAGACCGCCGAGCTCGCCGAGGAGCTGCCGGCCGACCAGGACCTCGTAGGGATCGGTGCCCGCCGTACCGGCGACCTTGATCCGGGTCACGGCCTCGCTGGTGCTCATGCTTCGTCCTCGTTCTTGCGGAGTTCCAGTGCGTCGAGGACCGCCTCGGCGACCTCTTCGGGCGTGCGCCCGTCGGTGGCGACCACCACGCGGGCCACCTCGGTGTACAGGTGGCGGCGGGCCTCCATCAGCTCACGCCACTGCTTGCGCGGGTTGACCGTGAGCAGCGGGCGGGCGACGTTCAGTCCGGTGCGCCGGACCGCCTCGTCGACGTCCATCGAGAGGTAGACGACCGGGTGTGCGGCCAGCAGGGCGCGTGAGCCGGCGTCGAGGATCGCGCCGCCGCCGAGGGCGAGGACGCCCTCGTGCTCGGCGAGCGCGGTGGCGACGGCCGCCTTCTCCAGGGCCCGGAAGTGCTCCTCGCCGTCGTCGACGAAGATCTCCGAGATGGCGCGGCCCTCGGCGGCCACGATGTCCTCGTCGGTGTCCCGGTACGCGACACCGAGCCTCTGGGCGAGCAGAGCGCCCACGGTGGACTTGCCGACGCCCATCGGACCGACCAGGACCAGCCGGGGACCCTTTCCGGCCTCGCTCATCGGACGGTCAGGCCATCGAGGTACGACCGGACGTTGCGACGGGTCTCGGGGACGCTGTCGCCACCGAACTTCTCCGCCACCGCGTCGGCCAGCACCAGCGCCACCATGGCCTCCGCGACGATGCCGGCCGCGGGCACGGCGCACACGTCGGAGCGCTGGTGGTGGGCCTGCGCGGCCTCGCCGGTGGTGACGTCGACGGTGCGCAGGGCGCGCGGGACGGTGGCGATGGGCTTCATCGCGGCCCGCACCCGCAGCAGCTCGCCGGTGGTCAGGCCGCCCTCGGTGCCGCCGGCGCGGCCGCTGGCGCGGCGGATGCCGTCCGCGGTGGGCAGGATCTCGTCGTGCGCCTGGGAGCCGGGCACGCGGGCCAGGTCGAAGCCGTCGCCGACCTCGACGCCCTTGATGGCCTGGATGCCCATCAGCGCGGCGGCCAGCCGGGCGTCCAGGCGGCGGTCCCAGTGCACGTGCGAGCCGAGGCCGACCGGCACGTCGTAGGCGAGGACCTCGACGACGCCGCCGAGGGTGTCGCCGTCCTTGTGGGCCTGGTCGATCTCGGCGACCATCCGCTTGGAGGCGTCCGCGTCGAGGCAGCGCACCGGGTCGGCGTCCAGCTTCTCGGTGTCCGCCGGGGTCGGGTACACGCCGTACGGCGCCTTGGCGGACGCCAGTTCCACGACGTGGGACACGATCTCGATGCCCGCCGTCTCCTTGAGGTAGGAGCGGGCGACGGCGCCGAGCGCGACGCGGGCGGCGGTCTCGCGGGCGGAGGCGCGCTCGAGGATCGGGCGGGCCTCGTCGAAGCCGTACTTCTGCATGCCGGCCAGGTCGGCGTGGCCCGGGCGCGGCCGGGTCAGCGGCGCGTTGCGGGCCAGCCCGGCGAGGATCTCCGGGTCGACCGGGTCGGCGGACATGACCTGTTCCCACTTGGGCCACTCGGTGTTGCCCACCATGACCGCGATCGGGGAGCCGAGGCTGAGGCCGTGGCGCACACCGCCGAGGAAGGTGACCTCGTCGCGCTCGAACTTCATCCGCGCGCCGCGGCCGTAGCCGAGGCGGCGACGGGCGAGGTGGTCGGCCACCATCTCGGTGGTGACCGGCACGCCGGCCGGAAGTCCTTCCAGCGTCGCGACGAGTGCGGGTCCGTGGGACTCCCCCGCGGTCAGCCAGCGCAACCTGCTCAACGGTGCTCCTCCTGCTCGCGCCAGTGATTCGGCGACGGCGCGCCCAGGTCCTGGCCAGGCCCGCCCTGCCCCGATCCTCCCATGCCGGGGCTCGCGCCCTGCCCACCGGTCCACCGGTCGGACACGGCGTCCCACAGGAGGAGACCGCGCGGGCGGGCGTCAGCGGGCGGCGAGTGCGCGTTCCCCGGCCTCGCGCATGGCGGCCAACGGGCCCGGGGAGCGGCCCGTCATCTGCTCGACCTGGAGGACCGCCTGGTGGACCAGGAGGTCCAGGCCGCCGACGACCGGGCCGCCGGCAGCGGACCAGCGGGCGGCCAGCGCGGTGGGCCACGGCTCGTAGAGGACGTCGAAGAGCGTGCCGGGGCGCGCAGGGACGGCCTCGGCGAGGGCGCCGGTGCTGCCGGCGGGGGTCGTGGCGATCACCAGTGGGGCGTGCAGCGCCTCGGCGGCGGCGTCCCAGGGGGCGATGCGGACGTCCGCCTTCAGGCGGGCGCCCCACTCGCGCATCTCGGCGGCGCGGGCCTCGCTGCGGACGTACACCGTGATCTCGCCGTCGCAGATCCGGGTCAGCGCGGCCAGCGCGGAGGAGGCGGTGGCACCGGCGCCGAGGACGGCGGCCGTCTCCACCTTCTCGACGCCGCGCTCGCGCAGGGCGGCGACCATCCCGGGGATGTCGGTGTTGTCGCCGACGCGGCGGCCGTCCTCGGTGAACACGACCGTGTTGACCGCCTCCACAGAGGCGGCGGTCTCGGTCACCGAGTCGAGCAGCGGGATGACCGCCCGCTTGAGCGGCATGGTCAGCGAGAGCCCGGCCCACTCCGGGCCGAGGCCCTCCACGAAACCGGGGAGGGCGGCCTCGTCGACCTCGAACCGGTCGTACGTCCAGCCGTCCAGCCCGAGGGCCGCGTAGGCGGCCCGGTGCAGCTCGGGCGAGAGGGAGTGGGCGATGGGCGAGCCGAGCACGGCGGCGCGGCGGGCCTCGTCGGTCATTGGCCTTCCTTGAGGCTTTCCTGGAACTGCTTCTCGTACCTCTGGTGCTCCTCGAGCGTCCTGGTGAACTTCGTCTCGCCGTCGAGGGACACGAAGAAGTACCAGCCCTTGTCCGTCGGGGACATGGCCCCTTCGAGCGCTTCCTCGCCGGGGTTGCCGATCGGACCCGGTACCAGACCCCGCACGTAGTGCGTGTTGTACGGGTGGTCGGTGTTACGGAGTTCGTCCCGGCTGATGTCCAGTTCGCTCTGGTTCTTGAAGTAGTTGAACGTGGAGTCGAACTCGAGGCGACCGGCGGTCTGCGTGTTCTGCGGCGAGAGACGGTTGTAGATGACCTCGGCCATCTGACTGAAGTCCTCCTTGTGGAGGCCCTCGGCCTGCACAAGGCTGGCGACGGTCACCAGCTGGAGCGGGCTGTCCAGACCGAACTTCTTGTACTTGGTCTCGATCCCGTGCTTCTCGTAGATCTCGACGGACCGCTTGACCATGTCCTTGAGGAGATCCTCGGGCTTGGTGTCCTCCGAGGCCGGGTACGTCGCCGGGAACAGGAAACCCTCCAGCGGGTCCTTTATGTCCTCGTTGTCGTTGGCCCACTCGGGCAGGCCCAGCTCGTCGTACTTCTTCTCGGCGATCTTCGCGGTCGTCCCGGCGTCCAGCTTGAGCTTCTTGTCGATCGCCTTGTAGATGTTGGCGTTCCGCATGCCCTCGGTGACGACGACGCCCTTCGCCCCGCTCTTCTTCGGGTCGAGGAGCCACTCCACGGCGGACTCGGCGGACATCTCCTCCTCCAGCTGGTACGCACCGGCCTGGAGGTCGCCGCCGTTCTCGGTGAGGGCGGCGACGAAGCCGTCGACGCTCTTGACGACGCCCTTCTTCTTGAGGATCTGTCCGACCTGGGCGCCGGAGGAGCCGGGCGGGATGGTGACGGACACGACCTGCCCGTTGCCGTCCCCCGAGAAGTCCGGGGCGGCGGCGAAACGTTCCTGGTAGAGGTAGTAGCCCCCGCCGACGACCAGCGCGCCTACCACCAGCAGGGCGATCAGGCAGCCGCCGCGGCCTCTGCGGCCCTCCTCGCGGTCGTCACGGTCGCCGCCGCGCCCTCTCCGCTCGGACCGGCCGCCGCGCCCGCGGCTCTCACGGCGGTCGCGGGGGGCCTCGTCGTCGTCCTCGTCGTCCCGGCCGGTGAAGAAGGGGTGCTGCTCCTCCTGCGGCTCGGCGTCCCACTCGTTGCGGCCCTGGTCGTGCCCGGGGCCCTGCTGCTGGGGCTGCTGAGGCTGCTGGGGGTAGCCGCTCTGCGCGTAGCCGTCGTCGTACTGCTGCTGGTGCTGCTGGTGCGCCTGCGGCTGGTGGTGCTGCTGGGCGTAGGGGTCGTGGCCCTGTCCGTACTGCTGCTGCTGACCAGTGCCCCAGTCGCCGCCGTACTGCTGCTGCCCGTAGCCGTCGCCGTGCTGCGGCTGCCCGTAGCCGTCGCCGTACTGCTGCTGCCCGTCACCGTACTGCTGCTGGTGCTGCTGCCCGTCGCCGTACTGCTGCTGCCCGTACGGATCGTGCTGCGGCTGGCCGCCGTAGGGGTCCTGCTGCCCCTGGGCGTGCTGCTGCCCCTGGGGGTACTGGCCCTCCCATCCGCCGTCCCCGTAGTACGGGTCACCCGGATGCCACGGTTCGGAGCCTTGGCCCCGGCCATACTCAGTCATCGATCCCCTAGAGCCGCGAAGCGGTGTCTCTGCCGGCGCCGGTCGGGCACGGAGCCGCGCCGCCTCTCATCGTGCGACGGCATTCGAACGTGCGCCGCATCGCGCGGAACGTTACCGTACCGCGATCAGCCCGCCACCTCGACTGCTTCCCCTGGAGCAGCGCCGGACACCCGTTCGGACTCCAGCGCCTGCTGCAGGATGATCACGGCCGCGGCCTGGTCGATCACGGAGCGTCCCTTCTTGGACCGCACGCCCGAGGCGCGCAGCCCCTGGCTCGCCGTGACCGTGGTCATCCGCTCGTCGACCAGCCGCACCGGGACGGGGGCGATCCGTGCGGCGAACTCCTGCGTGAAGCCGCGCACCTTGACGGCCGCGGGTCCTTCCCCGCCCTTGAGGGAGCGGGGAAGGCCGACCACGACCTCGATCGGCTCGTACTCCTCGACGAGCTGCGCGAGGCGCCGCTGCGCCGCCGGGACGTCCCGTCCGGGCACGGTCTCCACCGGTGTGGCGAGAATCCCGTCGGGGTCGCACGAGGCGACCCCGATCCGGGCGTCCCCGACGTCGACGGCCAGTCGGCGTCCTCTGCGCATGTGATCGATTCCCTCTCAGGAGTTACTTGGCCGTGTCGGCCACGAGGCGCTCGACGGCGTCCACGGCCTCGCCGATGGCGGCCGGGTTCTGGCCGCCGCCCTGGGCGACGTCCGGCTTGCCGCCACCGCCGCCGCCGAGGGTCTTGGCGGCGGCCCGGACCAGGTCACCGGCCTTGAGACCGCGGTCGCGGGCGGCGTCGTTGGTGGCGATCACCGTGAGCGGCTTGCCGTTCACCGTGGTGAACAGGGCCACCACGGCGGCCCGGCCGCCCTGGATGCGGCCGCGCACGTCGAGGACCAGCTTGCGCAGGTCGTCGGCGGTGGTGCCGTCCGGCACCTGGCCGGTGACCAGGGCCACGCCGCGGACGTCCTTGGCGGACCCGGCGAGACCGGCGGCGGCCTGCAGCACCTTCTCGGCGCGGAACTTCTCGATCTCCTTCTCGGCGTCCTTCAGCTTGCCGAGCATGGCGGCGACCTTCTCCGGCAGCTCCTCCGAGCGGCCCTTGAGCAGCTCGGTGAGCTGGTTGACCACCGTGTGCTCGCGGGCCAGGAAGTTGTACGCGTCGACGCCGACCAGGGCCTCGATGCGGCGCACGCCGGAGCCGATGGACGACTCACCGAGCAGCTTCACCAGACCCAGCTGGGCGGTGCTGTGGACGTGCGTGCCGCCGCACAGCTCCTTGGAGAAGTCGCCGATGGTGACCACGCGGACCCGCTCGCCGTACTTCTCGCCGAACTCGGCGATGGCGCCCTGCTTCTTGGCCTCGTCGATGCTCATGACGTCGGCGCGCACGTCGAGGTCGCGGGAGAGAACCTCGTTGATCTTCTGCTCGACGTCGGTCATCACGGCCGTCGGGACGGCGGCCGGGGAGCCGAAGTCGAAGCGGAAGCGGCCCGGCTGGTTCTCCGAGCCGGCCTGGGCGGCCGTCGGGCCGAGGGCGTCGCGCAGGGCCTGGTGGGTGAGGTGGGTGGCCGAGTGGGCGCGGGCGATGGCGGTGCGACGGCGGTGGTCGATGGAGGCCTCGGCCTTGGAGCCGAGGGTCACCTCGCCGACCTGGACGACGCCCTTGTGGACGTAGACGCCCGGCACCGGCTTCTGGCAGTCGCGGATCTCGATCACGGCGCCGGAGTCGGCCTTGATCCGGCCGGTGTCGCCGATCTGGCCGCCGCCCTCGGCGTAGAACGGGGTGCGGTCCAGGACGATCTCGACCTCGTCGCCCTCGCGGGCGGCCGGGGAGGAGACGCCGTCGACCAGGATGCCGACGACGGTGGACTCGCCCTCGGTGTGGGAGTAGCCGATGAACTCGGTCTCGCCGGCGGTGTCGGCGATCTCGCGGTAGGCGCCGAGCGAGGCGTGGCCGGTCTTCTTGGCCTGGGCGTCGGCCTTGGCGCGCTCCCGCTGCTCCTTCATCAGGCGGCGGAAGCCGTCCTCGTCCACCGACAGGCCCTGCTCGGCGGCCATCTCGAGGGTGAGGTCGATCGGGAAGCCCCAGGTGTCGTGGAGCAGGAACGCCTTGTCGCCGGCGAGGACCTTGCCGCCGGCGGCCTTGGTCTCGGTGACGGCGGTGTCGAGGATGTTGGTGCCGGCCTTCAGCGTCTTGAGGAAGGCGTTCTCCTCGGCGACGGCGACCTTCTCGATGCGCTCGCGGTCGGTGACCAGCTCGGGGTACTGCTGGCCCATCATGGCGATGACGACGTCGATGAGGTCCTTGACCACCGGGCCGGTGGCGCCGAGCAGGCGCATGTTGCGGATGGCGCGGCGCATGATGCGGCGCAGCACGTAACCGCGGCCCTCGTTGCCGGGGGTGACGCCGTCGCCGATGAGCATCACCGAGGTGCGCATGTGGTCGGTGACCACGCGCAGCGAGACGTCGGAGGAGGCGGCGTCGCCGTAGCGGACGCCGGTCAGTTCGGTGGCCTTGTCGATGACGGCCATCGAGGTGTCGATCTCGTACATGTTCTGCACGCCCTGCAGAATCATGGCGAGCCGCTCGAGGCCGAGACCGGTGTCGATGTTCTTGCTCGGCAGGTCCCCGAGGATCTCGAAGTCGTCCTTGCCGGTGCCCTCGCCCCGCTCGAACTGCATGAAGACCAGGTTCCAGATCTCCACGTAGCGCTCGTCGTTGACGGCGGGGCCGCCCTCGACGCCGAACTCGGGGCCGCGGTCGTAGTTGATCTCGGAGCACGGGCCGCACGGGCCGGGGACGCCCATGGACCAGAAGTTGTCCTTCTTGCCCAGGCGCTGGATCCGCTCGGCGGGCACGCCGACGACGTCGCGCCAGATCTGCTCGGCCTCGTCGTCGTCCTGGTAGACGGTGATCCAGAGCTTCTCGGGCTCCAGGCCGTAACCGCCCTTGTCCTGGGGGCCGGTGAGCAGCTCCCAGGCGAGCTTGATGGCGCCTTCCTTGAAGTAGTCGCCGAAGGAGAAGTTGCCGCACATCTGGAAGAACGTGCCGTGCCGGGTGGTCTTGCCGACCTCCTCGATGTCCGGCGTGCGCACGCACTTCTGCACGCTGGTGGCGCGCGGGTACGGCGGCTTGACCTCGCCCAGGAAGTAGGGCTTGAAGGGCACCATGCCGGCCGGGACGAGCAGCAGAGTCGGGTCGTCCGCGATGAGCGACGCCGAAGGGACGACGGTGTGCCCGCGCTCCTCGAAGAAGCTCAGCCAGCGGCGGCGGATCTCGGCCGACTCCATCAGTGGTCCTCATTCCGGTTGTACGAGTACGTGTCGACGTACTTCTCGTTGCTGCGGTGGGTGGTGCCGTGGCGGTGGTCCGCGGCGGCGATCGGCCGCGCGGTGGTGCGCCCAGGCTCCAGGGCGGCCGGGCGGGACCCGTCGTCGGCGGCGCGCAGTCCGAGCGCCTCGCCGAGTTCGGCCTCGCGCGCGGCCATGTTGTCGCGCACGTCGAGTGCGAAGTCCTTCAGCCGGTGGCCCGCCTCGAGTGCCTTGTTCGCCGCCTGCGCGGCGAGGCTCTCCGGGGTGAGCTGTTTCAGCTTGCGGTTGACCTTGGTGGTGGCCCACACGCCGGCGGCTGCGCCGGCGGAGAACCAGAAGGCTCGACGGAACATCGGTGGTTCAGTCCCTACTTCCGCTTCGTCCGGCTGGCCCGGCCCTCGGCCGGGAGGGTTCGGCCCACGATCACGGTGCGCCGGGGTTCGCGCGACGCCCCGGGTGCGGCGTCGCCCCGGCCGAGCGCGCGACGCACGCCGTAGCCGAACGCCGCGACCTTCACCAGGGGGCCGCCGAAGGTGGAGGCGACGGTCGTCGACAGCGCGGACGCGTTCGACGTGACCTCCTGGACGTCCGATGCGATGGCGTCGACCCGGTCGATCTGGGTCTGCGCGGAGCGCACGGCGTCGGAGGCGTCGGCGAGCAGCGGGACGGCCTGTTCGGTCACGTCCGCCACCAGCTTGGTCGTCGCCCTGAGCGTCTGGGCCAGTCTCGCCAGTGCGACGGCGAGGAAGGACACCAGGATGGCCCAGAAGACGGCCACCAGGATTCCGGCCACCTCTCCACCGGACACTGCGCACCCGCTCCCTGACATCGGAAAAGTCGTGCCCCGAGCCTATCGCGCCACGGGCCGCGCCCTGTACCGGATTCCGCGCGCCACGGCAGGGCCGGGGCCGGGGCCGCGCGGGGGCGGCCGCTCCCGGGAACGGCGACGGCCCGCCGGTCGTGCCGGGGAAGGCACGACCGGCGGGCCGAGGCGCGCGGTGTTCTTACGTCGGCCGAAGGATCAGCGGGCGTAGTACTCGACGACGAGCTGCTCGTCGCAGATCACCGGGATCTCCTTGCGGTTCGGCTCGCGGTCCAGGCGGAACGCCAGGGCCTTGAGGTTCACCTGCAGGTAGCGCGGGGTCTCGCCGTCGGGGGCGAAGCCACCCTCGCGGGCGACCTGGAACAGCGTCTTGTCCTTGGAGCGGTCGCGGACTTGCACGACGTCGTCCGGACGGACACGGAAGGACGGCTTGTCGACCTTCTGGCCGTTGACCTGGATGTGGCCGTGGACGACCATCTGGCGGGCCTGGTAGATCGTGCGGGCGATGCCCGAACGCAGGACCAGCGCGTCGAGACGGCGCTCGAGCTCGATGATCAGGGCCTCACCGGTCTTGCCCTGCACCTTGGAGGCACGCTCGTAGGCGCGGACGAGCTGACGCTCGGACACGTCGTACTGCGCGCGCAGACGCTGCTTCTCGAGCAGACGGACCTTGTAGTCCGAGTTCTGCTTGCGGCCGCGACCGTGCTCACCCGGCGGGTAGGGGCGGGCCTCGAAGTACTTGACGGCCTTCGGGGTCAGCGCGATGCCGAGGGCACGCGACTTCTTGACCTTGGGGCGGGACTGGTTCGCCATGGAACCGACACCTCATATTTCTGTGTGAATACGGCTCACCAGGGTTAGGGGAGGTCGCATCCGCAGCCCGGGAAACCCGTCCGGTTCCGAGGAACCCGGCGGGCAGCCGCTCCCAGGTCTGGGCACATACGTGCAGCACGCGAGTGGCCCACCGACCGGTCACCCCGGGCGCGTGGACCGGGGGGCGGTGGTGGGCTGCCCGCGACACCTTCGACGGTGCGCGACGCTCCTGGATCCCCGGGCCTCGCGGCACGGGGTTCCGGCTGGATGTCCCGCCTGGTGCGGTCCGCCGGGGCGGACTACGGGACGCAGCACTTCGGGCAATGCTACAGGGGCCGCGGCGGTGCTCCGCACACGGGCGGGCCGGGGCCCGGAGCAGCCCGGGTCCCGCGGCCCTCGCCGGCTCTCAGGACCGCCGGCGGCCGAGGTTCTTGCGCGTCCACTCCACGGCGTCGGCGTACCGCGCCTCGGCGCCGTGCCGGGTGGGCGTGTAGTACTCGCGGTCCTTGATCGCGTCCGGCGCGTACTGCTGGGCGGCGATGCCCTCGGGCAGGTCGTGCGGGTAGACGTACCCCTTGGCGTGCCCCAGCTTGGCGGCGCCCTGGTAGTGCCCGTCCCGCAGGTGCGTGGGGACCGGGCCGGCCAGGCCCTTGCGGACGTCCTCCAGCGCGGCCCCGATCGCGGTCGTGGCGGCGTTGGACTTGGGGGCCAAGGCCAGCGCGATGGTGGCGTGGCTCAGGGTGAGGGCGGCCTCGGGGAAGCCGATCATGGCGACCGCCTGCGCGGCGGCGACCGCGACGGACAGGGCGTTGGGGTCGGCGAGACCGATGTCCTCGCTGGCGGAGATCATCAGCCGCCGGGCGATGAAGCGGGGGTCCTCCCCCGCGTCGATCATGCGGGCCAGGTAGTGCAGCGCGGCGTCCACGTCGGAGCCGCGGATGGACTTGATCAGCGCGCTGGCCACGTCGTAGTGCTGGTCGCCGTCCTTGTCGTAGCGGACGGCGGCGCGGGCGACGGAGTCCTCGAGGGTCTCCAGCGTGATGGCGTCCTCGCCCTTGGCCAGCGCGGAGCCCGCGCCCGCCTCCAGGGCGGTCAGCGCGCGGCGGGCGTCGCCGCCTGCGATCCGCAGCAGGTGCTCCTCGGAGTCCTCCGGCAGCTCCACCGAGCCGCCGAGCCCGCGTTCGTCGCTCACCGCGCGGCGCAGCAGCCCGCGCAGGTCGTCGTCGGTGAGCGGCTCCAGGGTGAGCAGCAGGGAGCGCGAGAGCAGCGGCGAGATCACGGAGAAGTAGGGGTTCTCGGTGGTCGCGGCGATCAGGGTGACCCAGCGGTTCTCCACCGCGGGGAGCAGGGAGTCCTGCTGGGCCTTGCTGAAGCGGTGGATCTCGTCCAGGAAGAGGACGGTCTCCTTGCCGAAGCCCCCGGTGGCGCGGCGGGCGCCGTCGATGACCGCCCGGACCTCCTTGACGCCGGCGGTGATGGCGGAGAGCTCCACGAACCGCTTGTCGGTGGCCTTGGAGATGACATAGGCCAGGGTGGTCTTGCCGGTGCCGGGCGGTCCCCACAGGATCACCGAGGAGGGCCCGGCCGGACCGGAGGCCCCCTCGCCGACGAGACGGCGCAACGGGGAGCCGGGCTTCAGCAGGTGCCGCTGGCCGAACACCTCGTCGACCGTGCGCGGACGCATCCGGACCGCCAGCGGGCTGGCGGCCGGGTCCTTCTCCTGGCGTTCTTCGGCTGCGGCGGTGAACAGGTCGGGCTCCACACAAAAACCCTAAGCCACCGCTCGGACAGCGCGGGCCCGGAGTCCGGGCCCCGGGGCGTCAGGCCCAGAGGTTGGCGCCCCAGCGGGTCACGATCAGGATCGCGATGATGCCGATGTGCAGCACCGGAAGCGCCCAGGTGAACTCGGAGAAGAAGGTGCGCAGGGGCTTGGGGGCGGGCAGGAAGCCGTGCCGGACGTTGAACGAGGTCACGTACCAGAACATGAGGATCGTCACGGTCCAGGCGAGCATGCACCACAGGCAGAGGCGGTTGATCTCGTACAGCGACTGGATCATCAGCCAGGTGCAGAAGCCCACCCCGAAGAGCGTGCCGGCGTTGAAGGTGAGCCAGTACCAGCGGGGGAAGCGGGCGCCGGAGAGCACGCTCACGCCCACGCAGACGACGATGCTGTAGGTGACCAGCCCGAGCAGCGGGTTGGGGAAGCCGAACACCGCCGCCTGGTCGCTCTCCATGATGCTCTTGCAGGAGAAGATCGGGTTCAGGCTGCAGGCCGGCAGGAAGTCCGGGTCCTCGAGGATGCGGAACTTGTCCATCGTGATGATGCCGGAGGCGAAGACGCCGAGCAGACCGGTGATCACCAGCAGCAGCCCGAAGCCCCGGCTGCCGCCCTCGCGACGCGGGCTGTCGTCGCCGGTCCTGGGCGCCGGTACGTCCACTCTCGTCATGCTGCTCATCACACCGATCCCTTGTTGTGGCAGGGGTTGAAGAAGAGGCTGGGGCACGGCCAATTGTGCCGCAGTCTGCCGCCTCCACCGTTCGACGGACATAAAAAGGGCCGCCCGGTGGTACCGACGGCCCCCGGCACACGGGACGCTCGACCCATGAACGCACATATGGACGAACCCGCGGTCGAGGTGCGCGGATTGCTCAAGCGTTACGGGGAGAACACGGCGGTCGACGGCCTGGACCTGATGGTCCGGCGCGGGGAGGTCTGCGGACTGCTGGGGCCCAACGGGGCCGGCAAGACCACCACGGTGGAGATCCTGCAGGGCTACCGCGACCGCGACGCGGGCGAGGTGCGGGTCCTGGGCGAGGATCCCGCCCGGGCCCCGCGGTCCTGGCGGGCGAGGGTGGGGATCGTCTGGCAGGACGAATCGGCTCCCGCGGAGTTGACGGTGCGCGAGACCGTGCGCCACTTCGCCCGCTACTACCCGCGCCCCGCCGACCCGGACGAGGTGATGGAGCTGGTGGGCCTGTCCGGGAAGGCCGGCGCCCGGGTCAAGTCGCTCTCCGGCGGCCAGCGGCGCCGGCTGGACGTCGCCCTGGGCATCGTCGGCGGGCCGGAGCTGCTCCTGCTGGACGAGCCTGCCCGATGCCGCCAAGGTGCTGGAGCCCGCGGGCGACTGGGAGTTCGGGCGGGTGGTCCTGGTCCTGGCCGCCTGGTGCGTGGGCGGACTGCTGCTCTGCCTGACCACCTTCCGGTGGAAGTCCAGGACCGACGGGTGAGCGGCGCGCTGCCGGCGGTACGGGGCGGCGTGCCGTGGGTGGGCAGCTCCCGCTTCTGGCGGGTCCACCACGCGGTGGTGTGGGCGGTCACTCTCGCCCTGGTGCTGGTCGGCGGTCCGCTGACCGGGGTGGCCCGGCCGCCACGCTCAACGGCGAGGCGCGCACCCTGGCCTTCGCGCTCATCCCGCAGTGCTTCACCGCCCTGCCGCTGCCGCGGGCGGCGGTGGCGGCGGCCGTGATCAGCCTGGTGCCGGTGACGGGCTGGGCGCTGGCCTCCCGGCCCACCCCGTCCACGCTCTACAGGACTGACGCCGCGCCCGCCCGGTACCCGCCCGGGGCGGACACGGAAC
>NZ_JBRIOU010000011.1:0-13444 GCF_053474865.1 Streptomyces sp. CO7 | reverse complement strand
CTACAGGACTGACGCCGCGCCCGCCCGGTACCCGCCCGGGGCGGACACGGAACCGGGGGCCCGCACCTGTCCGTGCGGGCCCCCGGTTCCGTCGACGCGGTGTACGGCGGTCAGCCGAGTCGCGACTCCAGTTCGGCGATGATCTCGCCGACGCCGACCGCGGTCTGCTCCCCGGACTCCATGTCCTTCAGCTGGACGACGCCCTCGGCGAGGTCCCGCTCGCCCGCGACGATCGTGAAGCGCGCGCCGGAGCGGTGGGCGCTCTTCATGGCGCTCTTGAGCCCCTTGCCGCCGAAGCAGAAGTCCGCCGCGACGCCCACCTTGCGCAGCTCGGTGACCTTGGCGAACAGCAGGCGCCGGGCCTCCTCGCCCATCGGCACGGCGAAGACGCTGGTGGTGGCGGGCAGGTCCAGCTCCACGCCCTCGGCCTCCAGGGCGAGCACCGTGCGGTCGACGCCGAGCGCCCAGCCCACGGACGGCAGCGCCGGGCCGCCGATCATCTCGGAGAGGCCGTCGTAACGGCCGCCGCCGCCCACCGCGGACTGCGAGCCGAGGCCGTCGTGGACGAACTCGAAGGTGGTGCGGGTGTAGTAGTCCAGGCCGCGCACCAGCTTGGGGTCGTCCTCGAAGACGACGCCCGCGGCGGTGATCAGCTCGCGGACCTCCTCGTGGTAGGCCTTGCAGGCCTCGCACAGGTGGTCCTTGAGCAGGGGCGCGTCGACGAGCTGCTTCTGCACGTCGGCCCGCTTGTCGTCGAGGACGCGCAGCGGGTTGATCTCGGCGCGGCGCAGCGTCTCCTCGTCGAGGTCCAGGCCGCGCAGGAAGTCCTGCAGCGCGGCCCGGTAGGCCGGGCGGCACTCCTTGTCGCCGAGGCTGTTGAGCAGGATGCGGAAGTTCCGCAGGCCCAGCGAGCGGTACGCCTGGTCGGCGAGGATGATCAGCTCGGCGTCCAGTGCCGGGTCCTCCGCGCCGATCGCCTCGGCGCCCACCTGCGAGAAGTGGCGGTAGCGGCCCTTCTGCGGGCGCTCGTAGCGGTAGTAGGAGCCGGAGTACCAGAGCTTCACCGGGAGGTTGCCGGCCTTGTGGAGGTTGGCCTCCAGCGCGGCGCGCAGCACCGAGGCGGTGCCCTCCGGGCGCAGCGCGAGCTCGCTGCCGCCCTTGGTGGTGAGCGTGTACATCTCCTTGGTGACGATGTCGGTGGACTCGCCGACGCCGCGGGCGAACAGCTCGACGTCCTCGAAGCCGGGCGTCTCGATGTAGCCGTAGCCGGAGTTGCGCAGCGGGGCCGAGATCGCGTCGCGGACCGCCAGGAAGCGGGCGGAGTTCGGCGGGATCAGGTCGTAGGTGCCCTTGGGGGCCTTGAAAGTGCTCACGGGTGTTCTCTCGTCACATTCCTCGTCGGGGGGCCCGGAGGCCCTCCGGGCCGGCGGCCGCCTGCCGCAGATACGGGTTGGCGGCGCGCTCCTGGCCGATGGTCGTCTGGGGGCCGTGGCCGGACAGGACGACGGTGGTGTCGTCCAGCGGCAGGCACACGCGGGCCAGCGACGCGAGCATGTCGTCCATGTCGCCGCCCGGCAGGTCGGTCCGTCCGATGGAGCCGGCGAACAGCAGATCCCCGGAGAAGAACACGGACGGCACGTCCGCGCTCTCGGGCATCCGGAAGGTCACCGACCCCTTGGTATGGCCCGGTGCGTGCGCCACGGAGAACTCGAGGCCCGCGAGTTCCAGCGCGGAGCCGTCGCTCAGCTCCTTGACGTCGTCGGGCTCCCCCACGGTCAGCTCACCCATGAGCGGCATGCCGATGGACCGGCCGAGCGCCTTCTCGGGGTCGCTCATCATGTACCGGTCCGCCGGGTGGATCCAGGCGGGCACGTCGTGCGCGCCGCACACCGGGACGACCGAGGCGACGTGGTCGATGTGTCCATGGGTGAGGACGACCGCGACAGGCTTGAGCCGATGCTTCCTGAGCGTCTCCTCGACTCCCTGGGCGGCCTGGTGGCCGGGGTCGATGATCACGCATTCCTCGCCGGCTCCGGGGGCGACGAGATAACAGTTCGTCCCCCAGGCACCGGCCGGGAACCCGGCAATGAGCACGATCGTCCCTCGTTGTGTCGATACGGGCGGCGGCTATCCGGCCAACCCTGGCCTCAGCAGCCTACCGGCGCTGCCGAATCATCGGCGAACCCATATACGGTACGGGGCACACGTACGCGGTCGGCTCAGGAGGCTCACGCGGCCCGGTCGACGCACGATTCGCACGAGGAGTGAGACCCGGTGGTCAGCCAGGAACAGCGGCGGCGTCAGCTCGCCCGGGAGAAGTTCTTGCGCCAGCAGCAGCGGCGCACCGAGACCCGCCGCAAGGCGCGCATTCGGAACGCGGTGGTCGCGTCGGTCCTCGGCGTGGTCCTGGTCGGCAGCGTCGCGCTGTACACCACGGGCACCCTGCGCGAGGACGGCGAGAACACGGCGGCGAGCGCGGACGCCTCGCCGAGCGCCCAGCCGAGCAAGGCGCCCGACCCCTGCGAGAAGCCCGCGGCGGGCAAGGTCGAGGAGATGACCTTCAAGGAGGAGCCGAAGCTCGACCTCGACAAGTCGGCGAAGTACACGATGACGCTGGACACCACGTGCGGCGACATCCCGGTCGCGCTGGACGCCGCGGGCGCGCCGCACACCGTGAACTCCTTCAAGTTCCTGGCCGGCAAGGGCTACTTCGACCACACGAAGTGCCACCGCCTGACGACGCAGGGCATCTACGTCCTGCAGTGCGGCGACCCGACGGCCTCCGGCTCCGGCGGCCCGGGCTACGAACTCAAGGACGAGAACCTCAAGTCGGACGCCCTGAAGAAGAACACGTACCCGACGGGCACGGTCGCCATGGCCAACGCCGGTCCGAACACCAACGGCAGCCAGTTCTTCCTGGTCTACAAGGACAGCCCGCTGCCGCCGAACTACACCCCCTTCGGCAAGCTCGACGCGAAGGGCCTGGCCGTCCTGGACAAGATCGCCAAGGCCGGTGAGAGCACCGGCGCGGGGGACGGCGCCCCCAACGCGACGGTGGTCATCGAGAAGGCGACCGTCACCGCGTCCTGATGTCAGCGGCCTGTCTGCCGTGACCGCCGTGACCACCGCGTGGGCCGATATTCGGTCGCGCGGAATGCGGACAGGCCACCCGCCGGTCGCCTATGTTGACCGGTGACGAAACTGTGGAGGATGCCCGGGGCCACGAAACACCCCGCGGCATCATGTGGAGGAGGCGCTGTGAGCAGCGACCC
This sequence comes from Streptomyces sp. CO7, assembly GCF_053474865.1. Taxonomy (NCBI): domain Bacteria; kingdom Bacillati; phylum Actinomycetota; class Actinomycetes; order Kitasatosporales; family Streptomycetaceae; genus Streptomyces; species Streptomyces sp. CO7. The sequence continues at coordinate 10,172 of NZ_JBRIOU010000011.1, read as the reverse complement.
GTGGGGCCGCGTCGACGAGACGGGGACCGTGTACGTGCGTACGGCCGACGGCGAGAAGGTGGTCGGCTCCTGGCAGGCCGGCTCCCCCGACGAGGCGTTGGCCTACTTCGAGCGCAAGTACGAGGGCCTGGTTGTCGAGATCGGCCTCCTCGAGCGGAGGGTGAGGACCACCGACCTCGCCGCGAAGGACGCCCTGGCCGCCGTGGAGCACCTGCGCGAGCAGGTCGACGCCCATCACGCGGTGGGCGACCTGGACGCGCTGCGCGCGCGTCTGGACAAGCTCGTGGCGACGGTCGACTCGCGTCGGGAGGAGCGCAAGGCTCAGCGGGCCAAGCAGTCCGAGGAGGCGCGTCAGGCCAAGGAGGCGCTGGTCGCCGAGGCCGAGGAGCTGGCGCAGTCCGAGCAGTGGCGGTCGGCCGGCGAGCGGCTGCGCGCGCTGGTGGACACCTGGAAGGGGCTGCCGCGGCTGGACCGCAAGTCCGACGACGAGCTGTGGCACCGCTTCTCGCACGCCCGCAGCGCGTTCTCCAAGCGCCGCAAGGCCCACTTCGCGCAGCTGGACGCGCAGCGCGAGGACGCCCGCAAGGTCAAGGAGCGCCTGGTCGCCGAGGCCGAGTCGCTGTCCGGGTCGACCGACTGGGGTCCGACGGCCGCCCGTTACCGCGAGCTGATGACCGAGTGGAAGGCCGCGGGCCGCGCCCAGCGCGAGCACGAGGACGAGCTGTGGAACCGCTTCCGCGGCGCCCAGGACGTCTTCTTCGCCGCCCGCGGCTCGGTCTTCGCCGAGCGGGACGCCGAGCAGGCGGAGAACCTGAAGCTGAAGGAGGAGCTGGCCGAGGAGGCCGAGAGGATCCTCCCGGTCACCGACCTCAAGTCGGCGCGTGCCGCCTTCCGTTCGGTCAACGAGCGGTGGGAGGCCATCGGTCACGTCCCGCGGGACGCGCGCCCGAAGGTCGAGGGCCGGATGCACGCGGTGGAGCGGGCGATCCAGGAGGCCGAGGAGGCCGAGTGGCGCCGCACCAACCCGGAGGCGCGGGCGCGCGCCGCGGGTCTGACCGGTCAGCTGCAGGCCGCCGTGGACAAGCTCGAGGGCCAGATCGAGCAGGCGCGCGCGCAGGGCAACACCGCCCGGGCGGAGAAGCTCGAGCGTGAGCTGGAGGGCCGTCGGGCCCTGCTGGACCAGGCCCTGAAGGGTCTCCAGGAGTTCGGCGGCTGACCGTCGTCCGACTGCTCCGAAGCCCCCGGCCGCCGCGCGGCCGGGGGCTTCGCCGTGCGGGCCCCCGCGCGGAGGGCCCGCGGTGGGTCAGCGGGTCTGCCGGGCCGAGGTGACCCGGTAGACGTCGTAGACGCCCTCCACGCCCCGTACGGCCTTCAGGACGTGGCCCAGGTGCTTGGGGTCACCCATCTCGAAGGTGAACCGCGAGGTGGCCACCCGGTCGCGCGAGGTCTGCACCGCGGCCGACAGGATGTTGACGTGCTGGTCGGACAGGACGCGGGTCACGTCGGACAGGAGCCGGGAGCGGTCCAGGGCCTCGACCTGGATGGCGACCAGGAACACCGAGGACTGGGTGGGCGCCCACTCCACCTCGAGCATCCGCTCGGGCTCGCGGGAGAGCGAGTCGACGTTGACGCAGTCGGTGCGGTGCACCGAGACCCCGCTGCCGCGGGTCACGAAGCCGATGATCGGGTCGCCGGGCACCGGCGTGCAGCACCGGGCCAGCTTGACCCACACGTCGTCGACGCCCTTGACGACCACGCCCGGGTCGGCGCTGGAGCGCCGCTTGCGGGTGCGGGCCGGCGGGATGCTCTCGTCGACCTCCTCGCTGGCCGCCTCCTCGCCGCCCATCGCCTGGACCAGCTTCTGCACGACGTTCTGCGCGGCCACGTGGCCCTCGCCGATCGCGGCGTACAGCGAGGAGATGTCCGGGTAGCGCATCTCGTGCGCGATGGTGACCAGGGAGTCGCCGGTGAGGATCCGCTGGATCGGCAGGTTCTGCTTGCGCATGGCCCGCGCGATGGCGTCCTTGCCGTGCTCGATCGCCTCGTCGCGGCGCTCCTTGGAGAACCAGGCGCGGATCTTGTTGCGGGCGCGCGGCGACTTGACGAAGCCGAGCCAGTCGCGGGAGGGGCCGGCGTTGTCGGCCTTGGAGGTGAAGACCTCCACCGTGTCGCCGTTGTCCAGGGTCGACTCCAGCGGCACCAAGCGGCCGTTGACGCGGGCGCCGATGGTGCGGTCGCCGACCTCGGTGTGGACGGCGTAGGCGAAGTCGACCGGCGTCGCCCCGGCGGGCAGCGCTATCACGTCGCCCTTGGGGGTGAAGACGAAGACCTCGTTGCGGGAGAGGTCGAAGCGCAGCGAGTCGAGGAACTCGCCGGGGTCCTCGGTCTCCTTCTGCCAGTCGAGGAGCTGGCGCAGCCAGGCCATGTCGTTGACCGCGTCCTTGTCCTTGCCGGACCCACCGGAGCGCGGGGCGTCGGTGCGGACCTTGGAGGCGCCGGCCACGGCCTCCTGCTTGTACTTCCAGTGCGCGGCGATGCCGTACTCGGCGCGGCGGTGCATGTCGAAGGTGCGGATCTGCAGCTCGACCGGCTTGCCGCCGGGCCCGATGACCGTCGTGTGCAGCGACTGGTACATGTTGAACTTGGGCATCGCGATGTAGTCCTTGAACCGGCCGGGGACCGGGTTCCATCGCGCGTGCACCGTGCCGAGGGCCGCGTAGCAGTCGCGGACGGTGTCCACGAGGACGCGGATGCCCACCAGGTCGTAGATCTCCGCGAAGTCGCGGCCGCGGACGATCATCTTCTGGTAGACGCTGTAGTAGTGCTTGGGGCGCCCGGTGACGGTCGCCTTGATGCGGGCGGCCCGCAGATCCGCCTGGACCTCGTCGATGACCGTGGCGAGGTACTCGTCGCGCTTGGGGGCGCGCTCGGCGACCAGGCGGACGATCTCGTCGTACATCTTGGGGTAGAGGATCGCGAAGGCGAGGTCCTCCAGCTCCCACTTGATGGTGTTCATGCCCAGCCGGTGGGCCAGCGGGGCGTAGATCTCGAGGGTCTCGCGGGCCTTCTTCTCCTGCTTCTCCCGCTTCAGGTAGCGCATGGTGCGCATGTTGTGCAGGCGGTCCGCGAGCTTGATCACCAGGACCCGGGGGTCCTTGGCCATCGCGACGACCATCTTGCGCACCGTCTCGGCCTGCGCGGCCTCGCCGAACTTGACCTTGTCCAGCTTGGTCACGCCGTCGACCAGCAGGGCCACGGTGTCGCCGAAGTCCTGGCGCAGCTGCTCCAGGCCGTACTCGGTGTCCTCGACGGTGTCGTGGAGCAGCCCGGCCATCAGCGTCGCCGGGTCCATGCCGAGCTCGGCGAGGATGGTGGTGACCGCGAGCGGGTGGGTGATGTACGGGTCGCCGCTCTTGCGCTTCTGGCCGCGGTGCCAGCGCTCGGCGACCTGGTAGGCCTTCTCGATCTGGCGGAGCGTGGACGACTCGATCTTCGGGTCGTTGCCGCGCACTATCCGCAGCAGGGGCTCCAGGACCGGGTTGTACGCGCTGGAGCGCTGTACGCCGAGACGGGCGAGACGGGCGCGGACACGGCTGGAGGAGCCGGACCTCGAGGCGGCGCCGCTCGCGGCGGCGCCGGCCGGTCCGGTGGTGCGGGTCGAGGGCCGGGGGCGCGCCTCCTCGGCCGGCGCGGCGGCCGCCCGTTCCTGGGCGCGGCCGGGCGCCGCCGGGGCGGCGGCGGGGTCCTCGCGGATGTCCTGCGCGTCCGTGTCCGGCGCTGGGGTCGCCGCGTCGTCCTTCGCCCGCTCGGGCTGGGCGGCGGTCAGTGACTGGGCCTCGTCTGGCAAGAGGACTCCTCGGGCGCGGTCCGGGTCACCCGGTCGGGCCCCGGAGATCCCATGGTAGCGAGCGTTCCCCCTCCGACGCCCGTCAGCCTGCCCGGCGGCCGGTTTCCCGGACCGGGGCGGCTCCTGGGAGGGGACAGAGCCGGACCCCGGGCACAAGGCCCGGGGTCCGGCTGGGTGGAGCTGTGGGGCGGGGTGGAGCCGAGGGGTCAGACGACGAGCAGCGCCGCGAGCGGGGCGCCGTCCAGGGCCGGCTCCAGGCGAGCCCGGCCGTGCAGGAAGGCGAGCTCCATGAGGACCGCGAGACCCGCGACCTCGGCTCCCGCCCTGCGCACCAGCTGCAGGGAGGCCTCCGCCGTGCCGCCCGTGGCGAGCACGTCGTCGACGACCAGCACCCGGTCCTCGGGGGCCAGGTCCTCCGCGTGCACCTCGATCTCCGCCGATCCGTACTCCAGGTCGTACGCCTGGCTCAGCGTCGCGCCGGGCAGCTTGCCGGCCTTGCGGACCGGGATGAACCCGATCCCGGCCCGCACCGCCGCCGGCGCGCCGAGGATGAAGCCGCGGGCCTCCAGGCCCACGATCTTCGTCGCCCCGGTGCGCGCCGCGATCTCCGCCAGCGCGTCGGTGAGCGCGCCGAAGGCCTCGGGGTCCGCGAGCAGCGGCGTGATGTCCTTGAACCTCACGCCGGGCTCGGGGTAGTCCTCGACCTCGCGGATGCGGCTGAGCAGCAGCGCCTGGACGTCGGTCACGGCGTCATCGCCTCCGTCCGGACGCCCGGCCGCTGCGGCCGGCCCGCGGGCCCACCACGGCGGGGCCGGAGCCCTCCGGGTCGTCCTCCGCGGTCCCGGCGTCCACGCCGGCCACCGCGGTGGCGCCCTCGCCGGCCTGCGCCCGCTTGGCGAGCACCCGGCGGCGCAGCGCCTTCATCTGCGGCTCGGTCTCCTTGAGGTCGGCGACCAGCGGCGTGGCGATGAAGATCGACGAGTAGGCGCCGGCCGCGAGACCGACGAAGAGCGACAGCGAGATGTCGTTCAGCATGCCGGCGCCCAGGACGCCGCCACCGATGAACAGCAGGCCCGCCACCGGCAGCAGCGCCACCACGGTGGTGTTGATGGAGCGGACCAGGGTGCCGTTGATCGACCGGTTGGCCACGTCCCGGTACGTCCAGCGGGTCTGCTTGGTGAGGTCCTTGGTCTGCTCCTTGAGGCTGTCGAAGACGACGACCGTGTCGTAGAGCGAGTAACCGAGGATGGTCAGCAGACCGATCACGGTGCCCGGGGTGACCTCGAAGCCCACCAGGGCATAGACGCCGACCGTGATGGTGATGTCGTGGATCAGGGCCACCAGGGCGGCCACCGCCATCCGCCACTCGAAGGCGATGGCGAGGTAGATGACCACCAGGACCATGAAGATGGCCAGGCCCTGCCATGCCTTGGCGGCGATCTGCTCACCCCAGCTGGGGCCGACCAGCTCGGCGTTGATCTGCTCGGGGTCGACCTTCAGCTTGTCGGCGAGCTCGGTCTTGATCGCGTCGGACTTCTGCGTGTCGATGCCCGCGACCTGGATGCGCATGCCGCCGGTGCCCAGACCCTGGACGATCGCGTCGTGGCCGGAGGCGTCCTCGGCGTACGACTCGGCCTGGGAGACCGAGACGCTCGTCTTCGGGGTCGTGAAGACGGCGCCGCCCTGGAACTCGATGCCCATGTGCAGACCGGGCTTGAACAGGCCGAAGACGGCGAGGACCGTGATCAGGATCGAGACGCCGTACCAGATCTTGCGCTTGCCGACGAAGTCGTAGCCGACCTCGCCGCGGTGGAGCCGGGCGCCGAGGGTGCCGAGTTTCGACATCTCAGGCCTCCTTGGGTTCGACGAGGGCGGAGGAGGAGGGACGACGCGTGCGGCGCAGCGGGGGCTGCACGCCCAGGCGCTTGGGGTCCAGACCGGACCAGCTGTTGCCGCTGGAGAAGAACTTCGTGCGGGCCAGCAGCGTCATCAGCGGCTTGGTGAAGAGGAACACCACGACCACGTCGAGCAGGGTGGTCAGACCGAGGGTGAACGCGAAGCCCTGGACCTTGCCGACGGTGACCACGAAGAGGACCGCGGCGGCGAGGAACGACACGAAGTCGGAGACCAGGATGGTGCGCCGGGCGCGCGGCCAGGCACGCTCCACGGCCGGGCGCAGCGTGCGTCCGTCGCGGATCTCGTCGCGGATGCGCTCGAAGTACACGATGAACGAGTCCGCGGTGATGCCGATGGCCACGATGGCGCCGCAGACGGCCGGCAGGTTCAGCGCGAAGCCGATGCCGGGGCCGAGCAGCGACATGATCGAGTAGGTCAGCGCGGCCGAGACCAGCAGCGAGACGATCGCGATCAGCGACAGGCCGCGGTAGTAGACCAGCAGGTAGATCACGACCAGGGCGAGGCCGATGGCGCCGGCGATCAGACCGGCTTCCAGCTGCTCGCCGCCGAGGGCCGGGGTCACCGTGGTGACGCTGTCCTCCTCGAAGGTCAGCGGGAGGGCGCCGTAGGACAGCATGTTCGCCAGCGCCTGGGCCTCCTCCTGGCCGAAGCTGCCGGAGATCTCGGCGTTGCCGCCGGTCAGCGCCTCGCTGACGCGCGGGTCGGAGACGACCTCGCCGTCGAGCACGATGGCGAACTGGTTCATCGGCGGGGCCTGGGTGGCCAGCTGGCCGGTGATGTCGCCGAACTTCTTGCGGCCCTCGGAGGTGAACTCCATGGTGACGGTCCAGCCGGCGCCGGTCTGGGTGTTCAGGACGGCCTGGGCGTCGTCGACGTCGGTGCCGTCGACCTCGGCGGCGCCGAGGATGTACTTCTGCCAGGGGCCGTCGCCGTTGCGGCCGCAGGCGACCGTGGAGTCCTCGGGCTTGCTGTCCTTGCCGGCGGTGGCGCGCTGCTTGGGGTCGCTGCAGTCGAGCTTGGCGTAGGCGGCCTGCACCTTCTCGTCGACCGGCGCGGTGGTCTGCGCGGGCGCGGGGCTCTCCGCCGGGGCCTCGGTGGCGCCGGTGGCGTCCGGGGAGGGAGTGGCGGTGGCGGCCTTGAGGCCCTCGGTCAGCGCACGGCCCTGGGGCGAGGCGGAGGCCTTCGCGGACGGGTCGGAGGCCTCGGGGGCGGAGGGCGACGCACTGTTCTTGCCCGCGGGGTCGGCCGACGGGGAGGCCCCGTCGGTGGCGCCCGGAGTCGGGACCGCGGCCTCGCCGCCGGAGACCTCCAGCTGCACCACGGGACGGAAGTACAGCTTGGCGGTGGTGCCGACCTGGTCCCGGGCCTGCTGCGAGTTGGTGCCCTTGGGGACGTTGACGATGATGTTCTTGTCGCCCTGGGTCTGGACCTCGGCCTCGGAGACGCCCAGGCCGTTGACCCGGCGCTCCATGATGTCGACCGCCGTGGCCATGTTCGTCGGGTTGATCGCCGACTCCTGGCCCTTCTCGGCGACCGCGCGCAGCGTGATGCTGGTGCCGCCGGCCAGGTCGATGCCGAGACGCGGGGTGGTGTGTCCGGAGACGAACATGCCTCCGGTGAGCGCCACCAGGGCGATCAGGATCAGGGCGAGGGCGCGTCCCGGCTTGCCCGGCGCGTTCGCGCTGCGGCCCTTCTTAGGTGCTGCCACCTTCTCGTACTCCCTCTCGGGCCGCCGCGCGCACCTGTGCGGTCGGCGGACGGCCATGACAAGTTCGGACCCCGTACGGAACGCTGGTGTTCCCCCCCGGGGTGCGCGGGGTGCGACCGGTCACCCCCCACGCCGGAGCGTGCCTACTTGGCGTCGGACTCGCCGTCGGTCTTCCTCGGCTCGTCCTCGGCCTTCTTGCCCAGGTCCACGACCTGGTCGTCGGCGACGGCACGGGTGTCCGCGTCGGCGTCCTCGTCGGTGAGGGAGGAGGCGTCGTCGGGGACGACGTCGTCCTTCAGCTCGGCCTCGATGCCGTGCACGATGCGGTTGTACTCCTCATCGGTCAGGACCGCGCCGATGGAGTTCTTCGCGAAGAGCAGCTCCACGCCGGGACCCGCGTCGAGCAGGACCGTCTCGTCGCTGACCTCCTTGACCGTGGCGTACATGCCCCCGATCGTCCGGACGCCGGTACCGGGCTGCATCTGATTCCGCATGTCGGCGGCCTGCTGCTGCTTCTTCTTGGCCGAGCGGGTCATCAGGAACATGGCCCCGATAAGAATGATGAACGGGAAAAGGGTCAAGATATCCACGGGACGGAGATTTCCTTCGCACGACCGCGATCGTGAGCGGCCTGTTGACGGGGGTGGGGTGGGCGCCGCCCACAGGGGCGGCATCGGCGGAGTCTAAGCGAGCCCGCGCGCATGGAACAACGCCCAGCATGTCACCGGGGTTCCTTCCGTAGCGAGCTTTACCTCCCGTCACACACCCCTCACGCCCCGAACAGGTCGCCTTGTCCGTTCCCTGCCGTCCTGCCGACGGCGCCGGGCACCGCGGCGCCCGGCGGGGTGAGCCCCAGGTGGGCCCAGGCCGCGGGGGTGGCGATCCGGCCGCGGGGTGTGCGGGCCAGCAGGCCCTCCCGCACCAGGAACGGCTCGGCGACCTCCTCGACCGTCTCGCGCTCCTCCCCCACCGCCACGGCCAGCGTCGACAGGCCCACCGGGCCGCCGCCGAACAGCTTGAGCAGCGCTTCGAGCACGCCCCGGTCCAGCCGGTCCAGGCCACGGGTGTCCACCTCGTACACCTGGAGCGCCGCGGAAGCCACCTCACGGGTGATGACGCCGTCCGTCTTGACCTGCGCGTAGTCCCGCACGCGGCGCAGCAGCCGGTTGGCGATGCGGGGGGTGCCGCGGGAGCGGCCGGCGATCTCGGCGGCGCCGTCGGCGTCGATCTCCACGTCGAGCAGCCGGGCCGAGCGGTGGATCACGCGCTCCAGCTCGTCGGGGGCGTAGAACTCCATGTGCGCGGTGAAACCGAACCGGTCCCGCAGCGGCGGGGGCAGCAGCCCGGCCCGGGTGGTGGCTCCGACCAGGGTGAACGGGGGCAGCTCCAGCGGGATGGCGGTGGCGCCGGGGCCCTTGCCGACGATCACGTCGACCCGGAAGTCCTCCATGGCCATGTACAGCATCTCCTCGGCCGGCCGCGACATGCGGTGGATCTCGTCGAGGAAGAGGACCTCGCCCTCCTGGAGCGAGGAGAGGATCGCGGCGAGGTCGCCCGCGTGCTGGATGGCCGGGCCGCTGGTGATGCGGATCGGGGCGCCCATCTCGGCCGCGATGATCATGGAGAGGGTCGTCTTGCCCAGACCGGGTGCGCCGGAGAGCAGCACGTGGTCGGCGGTGGCGCCGCGGGCACGGGCGGCCCGCAGCACCAGGTCGAGCTGCTCGCGGACCTTCTCCTGGCCGATGAACTCGCCCAGGTCCTTGGGGCGCAGCGCGGCCTCGACCGCCTGGTCCTCGCCGTCCGCGGAGGCGCCGACCAGCCGCTCGGGGGCGGTGCGGTCGTCGGTGGTGTCGTCCCAGTTCACCCAGGTCTCCTAGCGGGCTCGGTTGAGGGTCTGCAGCGCGGCCTTCAGCAGGCGCCCGATCTGCGGGTCGGCCTCCGCCTCGGCCTGCGGGGCGATCGCCTCCACGGCCTCGTCCGCCTCGCGGGCCGCGTAGCCGAGGCCGACCAGGGCCGCGTGCAGCTGGTCGCGCCAGCCGGCCGGGCCGAGGGCGACGCCGACGGCGGGACGGGCGGGCGAGCCGACGGGGGCGCCGAGCCGGTCCTTGAGCTCGAGGAGGAGCTTCTGCGCTCCCTTCTTGCCGATGCCGGGGACCGCGGTGAGCGCCTTCTCGTCGCCGGAGGCCACCGCGCGCCGGAGCGCGTCGGGGCTGTGCACGGCGAGCATGGCCTGGGCGAGCCGGGGGCCGACGCCGCTGGCGGTCTGCAGCAGCTCGAAGACCTGCCGCTCGTCGTCGTCGGCGAAGCCGTAGAGCGTCAGGGAGTCCTCGCGGACCACCAGCGAGGTGGCCAGGCGGGCGTTCTCGCCCTGGCGGAGCCGGGAGAGGGTGTCGGGGGTGCACTGCACGGCGATGCCGATGCCGCCCACCTCGACCACGGCGGAGTCCGGGGCGAGGGCGGCGACCGGGCCGCTCACGAAGGCGATCATGACGGGCGGCGGCCTTTCGGTTGCGGGGTGTCGGCCCGTGAGGGGTCGACCGGTGAGGACGTGCGGGCGGGACCGGGCGAGGTCGCGGGGCCGGAAGAGGGCTCCCGGCCGGACGAGGGCTCCCGGCCGGACGAGGTCTCGGCGTCGGACGAGGACCGGGGGCCGGAAGAGGCGCCGGTGCCGGGTGAGGCCGCGGGGGGCCTTGCCCTGGC
>NZ_JBRIOU010000010.1:167692-172431 GCF_053474865.1 Streptomyces sp. CO7 | reverse complement strand
TCACAGCGTCCTCGCTGTGTTTTCTTCAAAGGAACCTCGTCTCCGAAGGAGACGGGGTATCAACATATCTGGCGTTGACTTTTGGCACGCTGTTGAGTTCTCAAGGTGCGGACGCTTCCTTTGTACTGACCCTCTCGGGCTTTCCTCCGGGCGCTTCCTTCGTTTCCGACTCTATCAGACCGTTTCCGTTCCGATTTCCTCGGTGCTTTCCAGGTCCTTCGCCTTTCGGCGTTTTTCCTTTCCGGCGTTTCCGACTCTATCAGAACCTTTCGGCGTCTGATTCCCAGTCAGAGGGGTCGTCTTCCGGGCTTGTTCGCCCTTCCGACCGGTGAGACATTAGCGGATTCGTGGCCCCCGAAGCCAATCGGGGGTCTCGCTCTCACGAGCGAGCGGTGAATCCTGCAATCCGCAATGCACGCACCGGCACGCACGACAGTGAAACGCCGTGTGTGGCTGGTTGGTACTTGTGGAGTGGCTGTCCGGGGCCGACCGGGGTCGGTGCTCACGTCGGACAACTCGGAGAACCTTACGGATCACGTCGGGTGGTGTCAAACCGCCTGCGCACAGGCCCCTCGGGGACCTAGTCTGTCCTCGTGACCACAGCGCATGCGTGCACCCAGAGCTGGTGGGCCGCCTGACGGCGGCCCGTCCTCACGCATGCGATCAGCAGCGGCCGCCGGATCCCGGCGGCCGTTTCTCGTATCTCCCTCCCGAGGCGGCCACCGGGACCGCGGCCCGGACGACCGGGAGGTCGAGCGATGAAGCGAGTGTTCAGCGGGGTCCAGCCGTCGGGGCATCTGACCCTGGGCAACTACCTCGGGGCGGTGCGCCGGTGGGCTGCCGTCGACCAGCACCAGGCGGACGCCCTGTTCTGCGTGGTCGATCTGCACGCCCTGACCGTGGAGCACGACCCGGCGCGGCTGCGCCGGCTGACCCGGCAGACGGCCACCTTGCTGCTGGCGTCCGGCCTTGACCCGGACGTCTGCACGCTCTTCGTGCAGAGCCACGTCGACGAGCACGCCCGCCTCTCGTACCTGCTGGAGTGCGTGGCCACGGACGGCGAGATGCGGCGGATGATCCAGTACAAGGAGAAGGCGCGGCGCCAGGAGGAACGAGGGGCCGGCGTCCGGCTGTCCCTGCTCACCTATCCGGTGCTGATGGCGGCGGACATCCTGGCCTACGCCACCGACGAGGTGCCGGTGGGCGAGGACCAGAAGCAGCACGTTGAATTGGCGCGCACGCTCGCGGAGCGCTTCAACCAGCGGTACGGCCACACCTTCGTCGTCCCGAAGGTCACGCTGCCCCGGGTGGGGGCGCGGGTGATGAACCTGCAGGAGCCCACGTCGAAGATGGGGAAGTCCGACCTGTCCGGGCAGGGAGTGGTGCGACTGCTGGACGAGCCGGAGGTGGTGCGGCAGAAGGTGATGCGCGCGGTCACCGACAGCGGGCCCGGCGGACGGCAGGTCGAGTACGACCGGGCGCAGCGGCCCGGAGTGGCCAATCTGCTGGACGTCCTCGCCGCCTGTACCGGGGAGGAGCCGGCCGCGCTGGCCGGGAAGTACACCGGGTACGGGCAGCTGAAGAAGGACGTCGCCGACGCCGTCGTGGAGGCGCTGCGGCCGGTACGGGAGCGGCACGCGGAGCTGTGCGCGGACCCGGCGTACGTGGACGCCGTCCTACGGGCCGGGGCCGAGCGCGCCCGGGCGATGGCGCGGCCCGTGGTGGACACGGCATACCGGGCGATCGGGCTGCTGCCGCCGGTCTGAACTGCGCGGGCGTCCGGGAGGCGGGCCGGCCGTCCGCTTCCCGAACGACCCGACGCCGTCCGCCCCCGGACGGCCCGGCGTGGTTCGCGCGTCAGTTGCCGTTGCCGGAGGCGAGTTCGCGGCTGCGGTCGCGGGCGGCCTCCAGCGCGGCGATCAGGGCGGCGCGGACGCCGTGGTTCTCCAGTTCCCGGATGGCGCTGATGGTGGTGCCCGCGGGGGAGGTGACGTTCTCGCGGAGCTTGACCGGGTGTTCGCCGCTGTCCCGGAGCATGACGGCGGCTCCGATGGCGGACTGGACGATCAGGTCGTGCGCCTTGTCGCGGGGCAGGCCGAGCAGGATGCCGGCGTCGGTCATGGCCTCGACGAGGTAGTAGAAGTACGCCGGGCCGGAGCCGGACAGGGCGGTGCAGGCGTCCTGCTGCGACTCGGGGACGCGGAGCGTCTTGCCCACGGAGCCGAAGATCTGCTCGGCGGTCTCGATGTGCGCGGCGGTGGCGTGGCTGCCGGCGGAGATCACGGACATGGCCTCGTCGACCAGGGCGGGAGTGTTGGGCATGACGCGGACCACCGGGACGCCGGCCGGGAGGCGCTCCTCCAGGAAGGCGGTGGTGATGCCGGCGGCGCCGCTGATGACCAGGCGGTCGGCGGGGACGTGCGGGGCGAGCTCCTCGACCAGGGTGCCCATGTCCTGCGGCTTGACCGTCAGGATGAGGGTGTCGGCCGACTTGGCGGCCTCGGGGTTGCCGACCGGGGTGACGCCGTAGCGGGTGCGGAGCTCCTCCGCGCGCTCGGGACGGCGGGCGGTGACCAGCAGGTCGGCCGGGTTCCAGCCGCCCCGGATCATGCCGCTGAGCAGGGCTTCGCCGATCTTGCCGGTGCCGAGGACTGCGACTTTCTGGCTCATGTGGGTGGTGCCCTCCGGGGAGTTGCGCGTCGTCCCTGGCCATCCTCGCATCGGGGCCGGGGGAACACCGCGCACGTCCGCCAGGCGGAACGGCCGGGCAGCCGCCCTCCCCGGAGCGGCGGGCGTCAGGCCGTGCGGCGGCGGAGGGTCGCGGCGCCGACGGCGAGGACCAGGAGCGCGCAACCCACCATGACGAGGACGTCGCGGACGAAGTCGCCGGTGATCCCGGCGTGCTGCTGGACCTCGTTCATGCCGTCGACGGCGTAGGACATGGGCAGCACGTTGGAGACGGCCTCGAGGACGGGCTGCATCTGGTCGCGCGGGGTGAACAGGCCGCAGAGCAGGAGCTGGGGGAAGATCACGGCCGGCATGAACTGGACGGCCTGGAACTCCGAGGCGGCGAAGGCGGAGACGAAGAGGCCGAGGGCGGTGCCCAGGATCGCGTCGAGCAGGGCCACCAGGAGCAGCAGCCAGGGCGAGCCGGTGACGTCGAGGCCCAGGCCCCAGACGGCGAGGCCGGTGGTGAGCAGCGACTGGACGACGGCCAGGGTGCCGAAGGCGAGGGCGTAGCCGGCGATGAAGTCGGCCTTGCCGAGCGGCATGGCGAGGAGCCGTTCCAGGGTGCCGGAGGTGCGTTCGCGCAGCGTGGCGATGCTGGTGACCAGGAACATCGTGATCAGCGGGAAGATGCCGAGCAGCGAAGCGCCGATGTCGTCGAAGGTCTGCGGGCTGCCGTCGAAGACGTAGCGGAGCAGGAGCAGCAGGAGGCAGGGCACCAGGAGCAGCAGGGCGATGGTGCGGGGGTCGTTGCGCAGCTGGCGCAGGACGCGGGCGGCGGTGGCGACGGTCCTGGCGGGGCTGAGGGGCGGGGTGCTCATCGGGACGTCTCCTGGCTGTGGGACCGGGTGGCCGCGGAGGCGGCGCCATCGGCGGCCTGGTCGATCAGGGTGAGGAAGGCGGCCTCGACGGTGTCGGCGCCGGTGCGGGCCCTCAGGGCGTCGGGACTGTCCTGGGCGAGGATCTCCCCCTCGCGCATCAGCAGGAGCCCGTGGCAGCGCTCGGCCTCGTCCATGACGTGGGAGGAGACCAGCAGACTCGCGCCGCGGTCGGCCGCGAGGGCGTGGAAGAGGTCCCAGAGGTCGCGGCGCAGCACCGGGTCGAGGCCGACGGTGGGCTCGTCGAGGACCAGGAGTTCGGGGGCGCCGAGCAGGGCGACGGCGAGGGAGACGCGGCTGCGCTGGCCCCCGGAGAGATTGGCGGCCAGTGCGTCGGCATGGCTGGTGAGGTCCACGTCGCCGATGGCACGGGTGACGTTCTCCTCGCGGCGGGCGGCGGCGCGGCGGCCGGGGTCGAGGACGGCGGCGAAGTACTCCAGGTTCTGCCGGACGGTCAGGTCGTCGAAGACGGCGGGGGCCTGGGTGACGTAGCCGACGCGGGCCCGCAGGGAGGGGTGGCCGGCCGACCGGCCGAGAACCTGGAGGTCTCCGGAGACCTTGGCCTGGGTGCCCATCACGGCGCGCATCAGGGTGGACTTCCCGCAGCCCGAGGGGCCGAGGAGGCCGGTGATGCGGCCGGCGGGCACGGTGAAGTCGAGGGCGCGCAGCACGGTGCGGGGGCCCCGGACGGCGGTGAGGCCGGTGGCCCGGATCGCCGGACCGGGCTCTTTATTCATCATGTGATGAATAATTCTCCCCCGCTCCGGACACGTCAAGGCCGCCGCGCGGATTCGCGCGGCGGCCAGGGGGTGGAGCGGTGCCGGGGCATGCCTTCGTGGCCCGGGCCGGGTCGGGCTTCGAGGCGCTCCGGTCCCGTCAGGGGCTCAGGGCGCTCAGGGCTCAGGGAGCGGTGACGACCAGGAGCAGCACGTCGTAGATCTCCTCGACGACGCCGTCCGGGAAGACCTCGCGGAGACAGACCCGCTCCTGGTCGAGGAAGGCCCGGGTGGATTCCGCGCCGTGCAGGATGAAGAGGGAATGGCTGGCGATGTTGGTCAGGTGGGTGTCGATGGGCACCCGGCGGCTCCACCGCACGACGCGGCGGCCGATCCGCTCGGGGGCGGGCGGGAAGGG
>NZ_JBRIOU010000010.1:162413-167592 GCF_053474865.1 Streptomyces sp. CO7 | reverse complement strand
GGCGACGCCCGCGCCAACAAGTCCGGCGCCGGCGAAATGCTGGTCCTTGTCGAGGGTGCGGGTGCCGCCGCCGGACTTGTTGGCGCGGGCGTCGCCGAAGTGCCGCCGGATGCGCTCGGCCTGCTCGGCGATCCACGGGACGTCCTGGGCGTCGGTGTTCCACCACAGGGCGAGCGCGCCGCCGGGGCGCAGGACGCGCAGGGCCTCCGGGAAGGAGTGCGCTGGGTCGGTCCAGTGCCAGGACTGGGCGTAGGTGATCAGGTCCGCGGAGCCGGAGGCCAGCGGGAGATGGTTGCCGTCCCCCCTGACCAGTGACACGTCCGGGAGGGCGCGGCGGAACTGGGCGGCCATGCCGTCGCCCGGCTCCACGGCCACGACCCGGGCGCCGCGGGCGCGCAGGATCGCGGTGGAGATCCCGGTGCCGGCCCCGACGTCGGCCACGCGGGCTCCCTCGACGGGGCGGCCCGCCAGTTCTTCGACGGCGTCCAGCAGCGCGGGCGGGTAGGACGGGCGCGCGGCGGCGTAGACGGCGGCCGCGCCGTTGAAGGAACGGGCCCGCTCGGCGTGGGCCTGGACCAGGGACTCGTACGGCACGGAGCGCGCGGTGGGCGAGGTCATGTGCCCATGGTGGGGACGGCGGATAAGGGCCGTGGCCGTTTTTCGGGGGTTGGGATTCCTGGGGCGGAAGTCTCGCAATTCCTGCGCGGGAATTCCTCATTCCGGTCGGGCGCACCGATTGGTGTTGCTCCGTACGGAAGAGCGGTTCGGCCGCCCAGGTGCTGGAAGGGGCGCTCGGTCCTAGCGTGGGGCCATGTCCGAATCACCCGACACCGCCGGGGTCACCGTGGCGCCCATGACGGTCGAGCACGCCGCGGAGGTCCTCGCTCTCGGCCGCCGTGTGTACGACACCACCGTCAAGCCCTACACGTCCTGGTCGCTGTCGGCCGTCGCCCGGCATCTCGACGGCGACGGATCGACCTGCCGGATCGCGCTCGACGGAGGACGCCTCGCCGGGTTCGTGCTCGGCTCCCTCGGGTTCGACCGCCGCACGGACTGGGGCCTGCTGGAGTGGATCGCCGTCGATCCCGGTCACCAGGGCCGGGGGATCGCCCGTCGGCTGGTGGAGGAGTGCTGCGCGGGTCTCTTCGCGGCGGGGGCGGCCGCCGTGGTGACGGAGGTGGAGTCGCAGAACACCGCCTCGGCCGCGCTGATGCGGCGGAACGGGTTCGCGGAGGGCGCGGTGGTGACGCTCTTCGTCCGGGAGTCGGAGGAGTAGCCGGAACGGCCACCGGTCCACCGGCGAGGACACCGGAGCCGCCCCTTGCAACCGCCGGGCGCCCCACCGGGCCCCGTCAGGGGCGCGGGGAAACTGCGCGGACGCCCGCCACGCGGGGGCCGCACCCCGGGACAGGCCTGGGTGCACGGCACCTCGGGGGCGCGGTACCCGGAACGGCGCTCTCCGGCTCCCGTGGGCACCAGGCCGGCGGCATTCGGGCTCGCGGCGACCGCAACGGCCCGCAGCGCCGGGGCGACGAACAGGGCCGGGGAGACGAACGGGTCCGGCGGCGCGACCGCCCTCGAAGGGGTCGCGCCGCCGGGACGGTGTCGGCCGAGGGCGGTGTCAGCCGAGGAGGGTGACGTCGCGGACCGCGCCCTTGTCCGCGCTGGTGGCCATCGCCGCGTAGGCGCGGAGCGCCGCGGACACCTTGCGTTCGCGGGCACGCGGCGCGTACCGCCCGCCCAGCGCCTCCTCGCGGCGCGCCAGCTCCTCGTCGGAGACCAGCAGCTCGATGGACCGGCCCGGGATGTCGATGCGGATCCGGTCGCCGTTCTCGACCAGCGCGATCGTGCCGCCGGACGCCGCCTCCGGGGAGGCGTGCCCGATGGACAGCCCGGAGGTGCCGCCGGAGAAGCGCCCGTCGGTGATCAGCGCGCAGGTCTTGCCCAGGCCGCGGCCCTTGAGGAAGGACGTCGGGTAGAGCATCTCCTGCATGCCGGGGCCGCCCTTGGGGCCCTCGTAGCGGATGACGACCACGTCGCCGTCGGTGACCTGCTTGTTCAGGATCTTCTCGACGGCCTCCTCCTGCGAGTCGCAGACCACCGCGGGACCCTCGAAGGTCCAGATGGACTCGTCGACGCCGGCCGTCTTGACCACGCAGCCGTCGACCGCGAGGTTGCCGCGCAGCACGGCCAGGCCGCCGTCCTTGGAGTAGGCGTGCGCCGCCGAGCGGATGCAGCCGCCCTCCGCGTCGACGTCCAGCGCCTCCCAGCGCTCGGACTGGGAGAACGCCTCGGCGGAGCGGACGCAGCCCGGGGCCGCGTGCCAGAGTTCGACGGCCTCGGCGGACGGTGAGCCGCCGCGCACGTCCCAGGTCTTCAGCCAGTCGTCCAGCGAGGCGCTGTGCACGGAGTGGACGTCCTCGTTGAGCAGACCGGCCCGGTGCAGCTCGCCGAGCAGGGCGGGGATGCCGCCGGCGCGGTGCACGTCCTCCATGTAGTACGTGCGGTCCTTCGCCACGTTCGGCGCGACCTTGGCGAGGCAGGGGACGCGGCGCGAGACGGCGTCGATCTGCTCGAGACCGAACGGGACGCCGGCCTCGTGGGCGGCGGCCAGCAGGTGGAGGATCGTGTTGGTGGAGCCGCCCATGGCGATGTCCAGCGCCATGGCGTTCTCGAAGGCGGAGAAGGAGGCGATGGTGCGCGGCAGGGCCGTCTCGTCGTCCTGGCCGTAGTACCGGTCGACCAGGTCCATCACCGTGCTCGCGGCCCTCTCGTAGAGGGCGCGGCGGGCGGTGTGGGTGGCGAGCACGGAGCCGTTGCCCGGCAGGGAGAGGCCGATGGCCTCGGTCAGGCAGTTCATCGAGTTGGCCGTGAACATGCCGGAGCAGCTGCCGCAGGTGGGGCAGGCGGACTCCTCGATGCGCAGGATGTCCTCGTCGGAGACCTTGTCGTTGACCGCCTCGGAGATGGCGTCGACCAGGTCCAGGGTGCGGACGGTGCCGTCGACCAGGGTGGCCCGGCCGGACTCCATCGGGCCGCCGGAGACGAAGACGGTGGGGATGTTCAGCCGCAGGGCGGCCATCAGCATGCCCGGGGTGATCTTGTCGCAGTTGGAGACGCAGATCATCGCGTCGGCGCAGTGCGCCTCGACCATGTACTCCACGCTGTCCGCGATCAGGTCGCGGGAGGGCAGGGAGTACAGCATGCCGCCGTGGCCCATGGCGATGCCGTCGTCGACGGCGATCGTGTTGAACTCGCGCGGGATGCCGCCGGCCGCCTTGACGGCCTCGCTGATGATGCGGCCGACCGGCTGCAGGTGCGTGTGACCCGGCACGAACTCCGTGAAGGAGTTGGCGATGGCGATGATCGGCTTCCGGCCGATGTCCGCACCCGGTACACCGGAGGCCCGCATAAGGGCGCGGGCGCCCGCCATGTTGCGGCCGTGGGTGACTGTGCGGGACCTCAGCTCGGGCATCGTCGCTCGCTCCTTAAGGAAGTACTGGCCTTGTCGAGAGTACGCCGGGCATCCACCGGTCGGACACGGTTGTCCGGAATGCGGGACGTGAGATGCGCCCCGTCGCGTCGCGGGTCGGGGCCGGCTCCGTCGGCTCAGCCGGCGGCGGGGGCGCCGGGTTAACCGGTGAGGTGGTGCTGGAGGACGGGGGCGAGGCGGGCGACCAGTTCCTCCGGATCGGCGGAGGCGATCGGCTCGACCTTGATCACGTAGCGCAGCATCACCACGCCCACCACCTGGGCGGCGGCCAGTTCGGCGCGCAGTTCCGCGTCGGGGGCTTCGAGCTCCTTGGCGACCTTGCTGAGCACCAGCCCGGTGACCATGCGGCGGAAGATGGCGGCGGCGGCCTCGTTGCTGACCGCGGAACGGATGATGGCGAGCAGCGGGGCCCGGGTCGCCGGGTTCTCCCAGATGCCGAGGAACATGCGGACGAACTGCTCCCCGGCGCGGTCCGGACGCAGGTCGGTCAGGGGCTGGGTGCGCAGCACGGGGGCGAAGGCGCCCTCCACGGCCGACTCGAAGACCTGCTCCTTGGTGCCGAAGTAGTGGTGCACCAGCGCGGGGTCCACGTCGGCCGCCTTGGCGATGCCGCGCACGCTGGCCTTCTCGTAGCCGCGCTCGGCGAACACCTCACGGGCGGCGGTCAGGATGCGGTCGCGGGCCGCCGGGGTCTCGGCGGAGGCGCGGGGCGGTCGGCCACGGCCACGGCGTGGCCCGGTCGGCTGTGCGGTCACTGGCCCTTGACCCGCAGCGGGGAGGCCAGATGGAGGCGGGTGAAGGCCAGCGCCTCGGCCAGGTCGGCCTCGCGCTCCGCGTTGGACATGGCCCGGCGGGTGTTGACCTCGATGACGACGTGGCCGTCGAAGCCGGAGCCGGCGAGCCCCTCGAGGAGCTCGGCGCAGGGCTGGTCGCCGCGGCCGGGGACCAAGTGCTCGTCCTTGGCCGAACCCTTGCCGTCGGCGAGGTGCACGTGACCCAGGCGGTCACCCATCCGGCCGATCATCGCCATGGTGTCGGTGCGGGCCGTGGCGGTGTGGCTGAGATCGATCGTGAAGTGCCGGTAGTCCTCGTCTGTGGGGTCCCAGCCGGGGGCGTAGGCGAGCATCTCCCGGTCGCGGTAGCGCCAGGGGTACATGTTCTCCACGGCGAACCGGATGTCCGTCTCGTCGGCCATCCGCCAGATGCCGGACACGAAGTCACGCGCGTACTGGCGCTGCCAGCGGAACGGCGGGTGCACCACGACCGTGGAGGCGCCGAGCCGCTCGGCGGCGGAGCGGGCGCGCTGGAGCCGGACCCAGGGGTCGCTGGACCAGACCCGCTGCGTGATCAGCAGGCAGGGGGCGTGCACGGCGAGGATCGGCATCCCGTGGTGGTCGCTGAGGCGGCGCAGGGCCTCGATGTCCTGGCTGATCGGGTCGTTCCACACCATGACCTCGACGCCGTCGTAGCCCAGGCGCGCGGCGATCTCGAAGGCCGTCGCGGTGGACTCCGGATAGACGGAGGCGGTGGACAGCGCGACCTTCGCGTCGGGGATGCGGACGACTGGTTCTGCCACGGCAGCAAGAGTACGGGAGGCGCGCGGAAGCGGCGGGGGCTCGGGGGGGGGTTCCCGCCGCCGCGATGCCGCCTCCCCGGCCCGCCCCCCGCCTGTCCCCGGGGGGGGGG
>NZ_JBRIOU010000010.1:159883-162313 GCF_053474865.1 Streptomyces sp. CO7 | reverse complement strand
GCCCGGGCTGGGACGGCTCCCGCGGCACGCGGGGACGGCAAGGGCCGCGGGCAGGTCCCGGACCCGAGGGCAGGTCCCCGACCCGCCGGGCGGGTTCCGGAGCCGAGGGGCTGGGACGGCTCCTGCGGCACGCGGGTGCGGCAGGGGACGCTGGCAGGTCTCGGAGCGGGTCCCCGAACCGCAGGCGGGGTTCCAGCTTCGGAGGCTCGGAGCGGGGACGGATCTCGCGGCACGCGGGTGCTGCAGGGGCCGCAGGCAGGTCCCGGTGCCGCAGGCGGGGTCCAGAGCCCGGGGCGGCTCCGGAGCCAGGCGGGACCCGGGAACCGGGGGCCCTAGCGGTCCAGGGGGTCGAGGTGGTCGAGGCGGCGGAGGATGACGCCCTCGCGCAGGGCCCAGGGGCAGATCTCGACCCGCTCGACGCCGAAGAGGTCCATGGCCGCCTCGGCGACCAACGCGCCGGCGACCAGCTGACCGGCCCGTCCCTCGGCGACGCCGGGCAGCTCGGCACGCTCCTGCTCGGTCATCGCCGCCAGCTTGGGCACCCAGGCCTCCAGCGCGTCCCGGGTCAGCTCCCGCTGCACGTACAGGCCCTCGGCGGAGCGCGCGGCGCCCGCGAGGCGTGCCAGTTGGCGGAAGGTCTTGGAGGTGGCGACCACGTGATCGGGGCTGCCGAGACGGGTGAACTCCCCCACGCTGCGGGCTATCTCGGTGCGGACGTGACGACGCAGCGCCCGTATCTCCTCGGGTCCCGGCGGGTCGCTCGGCAGCCAGGCGCTGGTGAGCCGGCCCGCGCCGAGGGGCAGCGAGACGGCGGCGTCGGGCTCCTCGTCGATGCCGTAGGCGATCTCCAGCGAGCCGCCGCCGATGTCCAGCACCAGCAGGCGCCCGGCCGACCAGCCGAACCAGCGGCGGGCGGCGAGGAAGGTGAGCTTCGCCTCGTCCTCCCCGGACAGCACCCGCAGGCCCACGCCGGTCTCCCGCCGCACGCGCTCCAGCACCTCGTCGGCGTTGCGGGCCTCGCGCACGGCGGAGGTGGCGAAGGGCAGCAGCGCCTCGACGCCCTTGTCCTCGGCCGCGCGGGCCGCGTCCCGCACCACCCGGATCAGCCGGTCGACGCCCGCGGGGCCTATCGCCCCGTCCTCGTCGTGGAGTTGGGCGAGCCGGAGCTCCTCCTTCACCGAGTGGGCGGGGAGCGGGCACGCGCCGGGATGGGCGTCCACCACCAGCAGGTGGACCGTGTTGGAGCCCACGTCGAGCACACCAAGTCGCATACGGGGAAACGTAACCGGCGCCCGCTCCGGCAATCGTCCGAACTGTGGAGGAGGCGACTGTGAGGAACCCGACGTTTCACGCAGCGCGGGGCCCGTGCGGTCCTGACCACTCCACTTACCCTTGGACGCGTGCCCAAGACGAAGAAGGCGAAGGACCACAAGGCGGCCACGGCCAAGACCTCGAAGCGGACGGCCCTGCCGCTGATCGAGGTGCCCGTCGCCGAGGACGACGAGAAGGGGCTCGACTTCCCGCGCGCGTGGGTGGAGTTCCCCGACCCGGCGGACGACGAACAGGTCTTCCGCTGCGACCTGACGTGGCTGACCTCGCGCTGGAACTGCGTCTTCGGCAGCGGCTGCCACGGCATCCAGGCCGGCCGCGCCGCGGACGGCTGCTGCTCGCTGGGCGCGCACTTCTCCGACGAGGAGGACGAGCAGCGGGTCGCCGGTTTCGTCGAGCGGCTCACCCCGGACATCTGGCAGCACCACGCGGAGGGCGTCCTCGGCGGGTGGATCTCCGAGGACGACGAGGACTCCCGGCAGACCCGGCCCTACAAGGGTTCCTGCATCTTCCAGAACCGCCCCGGCTTCGAGGGCGGCGCGGGCTGCTCGCTGCACATCCTGGCGCTGCGCGAGGGGCGCGAGCCGCTGGAGACGAAGCCCGACGTGTGCTGGCAGCTGCCGGTGCGGCGGACCTTCGAGTGGATCGACCGGCCCGACGACACGCGGGTGCTGCAGGTCTCCATCGGCGAGTACGACCGGCGGGGCTGGGGTCCGGGCGGGCACGACCTGCACTGGTGGTGCACGTCGGCGACGTCGGCGCACGGGGCGGGGGAGCCGGTGTACGTCTCCTACCGGGCCGAGCTCACGGAGCTGATGGGCAAGGCGGGGTACGACCGCCTGGTCGAACTCTGCGAGGCCCGGCTCGCCGCCCCCCTCTTCGCCCCGCACCCGGCGGACCCGGCGGTCTGATCCCGAGGCCCGGCCACCCGAGGCCGGCCGGTCGCGGTCCGACCCGCCCGCCGGTGATCACGACCTGACCCCGGACCGGTGAACCTCACGGGTGACCCGTGCCTGGACTTCGCCCGCCGACCGGGCAGCGGCCGGGCGTGCGGGCCACTACCCGGTCAGCCGGTGGACGGCGGGGCCGTCGGGGCCTCGT
>NZ_JBRIOU010000010.1:147005-159783 GCF_053474865.1 Streptomyces sp. CO7 | reverse complement strand
CCCGAACCCGCGCCGCCGCCCGGTCCGCCCGGCGGCGGCGAGCCGATCACCTCGACCGAGACGTCCGGCCCCCTCTCCGGCGTGGCCGCCCCGCTCCCGGGCACCGCGTTGGCGGTGTTCGCGTAGCCGGCGTCGTCGGTCGCGCCGGCGTCCCCGGGGCCGGCGTCCGCCGCCGTCGCCGCCCGGTCGTCGGGGCTGCCGAAACCTTCCTCCACCCCTGCCGGGGCGCCCCTGCCGGCCACCCACATCGCGAGAACGGGCGCCGCCACCACCGTGGCGACCACCGTCGTGGTCACCGCCCGTCCCCGCATCCGGTGTCGCCGCGCCTCGTGGTCGGGAGGTGCGAGCGGGAACCCGCGCCGGTCGAAACGGGGACCGCCGGCCGCACCTCTCCGCCCCCGCGCGGCCTGCGCCGCCGCCTGCACGGCGCCCCGCGGCGCGCAGAGCACCGGCAGCCGCTCGGGGGTGACCGAGGTCCCCGGCCAGCGCCCCGGCACCGCCCGCTCGGCGGCCCGGCGGCAGCGCGGACAGTCGTCGACGTGACGGACCAGCTCGGTGCGCAGCGCCTCGCTCAGCACCCACCCGTCGTCCTGCCCGGTCAGCCGGACCACGCCCGGGCACCGGCCGGACTCCGCGGCCCCCACCGCGGCGCGGGTGCGCTCCACCTCGCAGGCGGCCGAGGCCAGCAGGTCCTGCGCGGCCGCCGGGGCCAGGCCCAGCACGGTGGCGACCTCCTCGGCGGCCAGCCCGTGCCGCACCGCCAGCTCCAGCGCCTCGCGCTGCTCCGCGGAGGCGCCGGCCGCCTCGGGCCAGGCCAGCCGGGCCAGTTCGGAGCGGCGCCGCTCGCGCTCCTCGGGCGACGGCTCCACGGCCGGCGTCTCGGCGACGGGCACCGCGCCCCGCCGCGGCCCGCGGTGCCGGGGCTGGTGCCGCCGCCGTCGCTTCTCGGCCAGTTCCCGCAGACAGGCCCAGCGGGCCAGCGCGTAGAGCCAGGCCCGCCGGTCCCCCTCGGGCGCCCGGCCGCGGCGCCGCTCGGCCACGGCGAGGACCGTGCCGACGGCACAGGCCGCGGCGTCCTGGTCGCAGAGCACCGAGAGGCTGTAGGTGTACAGCCCGTCCAGGTGCGGCTCGCACTCCTGTGGGACGGAGGCGTCCGCGCGGCGCGCGGGAATGCGTGGAGCGCTCGCACGGGCGTCCGCCGCGGAGGGGACGGTCCGGTCGCACTCCTCACCGTGCGCCGGGTGCGCGCCGGTGGTGCGGGTGGGGGTCTCCGGCCTGCTGCTCATCACCCGTGCGACCGTAGGGGCCCGCGGACGACCGTTCCTGCGGCCTTGAGCACTTTTAATCCATTCGGGTGAAACGGTCCCTCATAAGGGGACGTGCGTTTACGTTTCTTCGCTCCCTGTCCGATCGTTCCTGTCCCTTCGCGACCGCGGGCGCACGGTGTTGTCGGCGCTGTCGGTGCCGCCGGTTACGGTGTGCTGCATGGCTGCGCGCACCAAGTCGACCAAGGACCGTCCGTCCTACCGCTGCACGGAATGCGGCTGGCAGACGGCCAAATGGCTGGGCCGTTGCCCCGAATGCCAGGCGTGGGGGACGGTCGAGGAGTACGGCAACGCGCCCGCGGTCCGCACCACCGCTCCCGGCCGGGTCACCACCTCCGCCGTCCCCATCGGCCAGGTGGACGGCCGGCAGGCCACGGCCCGCACCACCGGCGTCCCCGAGCTGGACCGGGTGCTCGGCGGCGGCCTGGTCCCCGGGGCCGTGGTGCTGGTGGCGGGCGAGCCGGGCGTCGGCAAGTCCACGCTGCTGCTGGACGTCGCCGCCAAGTCGGCGAGCTCCGAGCACCGCACCCTCTACGTGACGGGCGAGGAGTCCGCCAGCCAGGTCCGGCTGCGCGCCGACCGCATCCACGCCATCCACGACGACCTCTACCTGGCGGCCGAGACGGACCTCTCCACGGTGCTCGGCCACATCGAGGCGGTCCAGCCCTCCCTGCTGATCCTGGACTCGGTGCAGACCGTCGCCTCCCCGGAGATCGACGGCGCGCCCGGCGGCATGGCGCAGGTCCGCGAGGTCGCGGGCGCGCTGATCCGCGCGTCCAAGGAGCGCGGCATGTCCACCCTGCTGGTCGGCCACGTGACGAAGGACGGCAGCATCGCCGGCCCGCGCCTGCTGGAGCACCTGGTGGACGTGGTCCTCAACTTCGAGGGCGACCGGCACGCCCGGCTGCGGCTGGTGCGCGGCGTGAAGAACCGGTACGGGACCACCGACGAGGTGGGCTGCTTCGAGCTGCACGACGAGGGCATCACCGGCCTGGCCGACCCCTCCGGTCTCTTCCTCACCCGTCGGGACGAGCCCGTCCCGGGCACCTGCCTGACGGTCACGCTGGAGGGCCGTCGCCCTCTGGTCGCCGAGGTGCAGGCGCTGACCGTCGACACCCAGATCCCCACCCCGCGGCGCACCACGTCCGGCCTGGAGACCTCCCGGGTCTCGATGATGCTGGCGGTGCTGGAGCAGCGCGGCCGGATCAAGGCGCTGGGCAAGCAGGACATCTACTCGGCCACCGTGGGCGGGGTGCGGCTCTCCGAGCCCGCCGCGGACCTGGCGATCGCGCTCGCGCTGGCCTCCGCGGCGAGCGACACCCCGCTGCCGAAGAACCTCGTGGCGATCGGCGAGGTGGGCCTGGCCGGAGAGGTGAGGAGGGTCACCGGCGTGCAGCGGCGTCTGGCCGAAGCGCACCGCCTCGGATTCACACATGCGCTGGTCCCGGCCGATCCGGGGAAGGTTCCTCAGGGAATGAAGGTGCTCGAAGTGGCCGACATGTCGGACGCGCTGAGGGTTCTGCCGCGCTCGCGTCGGCGGGAGCCCCGGCAGGAGGGTGAGGACCGCCGGTAGACTTTGCCCCGGTCTCGCCCGTCCGTGCGAAGTGTGCGTGTCGCGGGAGCGCCTGAAGAAGTCTGCGACCGGAGGAGAGCAGTGGCAGCCAACGACCGGGCCTCAGCTCCCGGAAAGTCCGGTGGGAGCTCCGGCGCCGACGGGCTGATGCGCGCCTCGCTGAGCGCGGTCGCGCCCGGCACCGCGCTGCGCGACGGCCTCGAGCGCGTGCTGCGCGGCAACACCGGCGGTCTGATCGTGCTCGGCTGGGACAAGACCGTCGAGACGATGTGCACCGGCGGTTTCGTCCTGGACGTCGAGTTCAGCGCGACGCGGCTGCGCGAGCTGTGCAAGCTCGACGGCGGCATCGTGCTGTCGACGGATTTCTCGAAGATCCTGCGGGCGGGCGTGCAGCTGGTGCCCGATCCGACCATCCCCACGGAGGAGACCGGCACCCGGCACCGCACGGCGGACCGGGTCAGCAAGCAGGTCGGCTTCCCCGTGGTCTCGGTGTCCCAGTCGATGCGGCTGATCGCGCTGTACGTCGACGGGCAGCGGCGGGTCCTGGAGGACTCGGCCGCCATCCTCTCCCGCGCCAACCAGGCGCTGGCCACGCTGGAGCGGTACAAGCTCCGCCTGGACGAGGTCGCCGGGACGCTCTCCGCGCTGGAGATCGAGGACCTGGTGACGGTGCGGGACGTCTCCGCGGTCGCGCAGCGGCTGGAGATGGTGCGCCGGATCGCCACCGAGATCGCCGAGTACGTGGTGGAGCTGGGCACCGACGGGCGCCTGCTGGCCCTGCAGCTGGACGAGCTGATCGCCGGCGTCGAGCCGGAGCGGGAGCTGATCGTCCGGGACTACGTGCCCGAGCCGACGCCGAAGCGGTCCCGCACGGTGGACGAGGCGCTGTCCGAGCTGGACGCGCTCGGCCACACGGAGCTGCTGGACATCGCGACGGTGGCGCGGGCGCTGGGCTACACGGGGTCGCCGGAGGCGCTGGACTCGGCGGTCTCGCCGCGGGGCTTCCGGCTGCTGGCGAAGGTGCCCCGTCTGCCGGGGGCGATCATCGACCGGCTGGTCGAGCACTTCGGTGGGCTGCAGAAGCTGCTCGCGGCGAGTGTCGACGACCTGCAGACGGTCGACGGGGTGGGCGAGGCGCGGGCCCGCAGCGTCCGCGAGGGCCTCTCCCGCCTCGCGGAGTCCTCCATCCTCGAGCGGTACGTCTGATCCTGTCCCGCCCTTCCGGGGGCGGGACCTCCGCGGGCCTGCGGGAGCGCCTCCCGGGGCCGGGGGACCTCCGGGGCCTGTGTGGGATCGCCTCCCGTGGCCGCGGGACCTCCGCGGCCCTGCGGGAGCGCCTCCCGTGGCCGGGGCGCCTTGCTGTGGCCGGGTCCCCTTCCCCTCTGCCCGGGACGGATGCCTCCGCCCCCCGGGACCTCCGCGCGACGGGGTCGGCTGCTCCTGCTAGGGCGCCTCCGCCCTGGGTGGTGGGCAACTCAGCCCGCGCTCGCCATCGGTTCCTGCGCGGCCACGTCGCTCCCGGCAGGGAGGGGCCCCGGGCCGCCCGTCGGGTCGGTCGGGCGCGTCGGGTCAGTCGGACTTGAGGGTGAAGGTGGCCTGGAGCGGGCTGGAGGTGGCCCCGCTCTTGGCGACGACCAGGTACGTCCCGGTCCCCGCGCTCCCCTTCGGCGCCGCCTCGCACTTGTCGGCGTCGCTCGGCCTGCGGTCCCACTCCACCTCGTACGTGATCTCCCCGTCCTTCGGCACACGGAACAGCAGTGCCCCGCTGTCCGGGCAGTCGGCCGAGGACCAGTAGGTCTCGTCGTCGTCCGCGTTGGCCTTGGTGATCTTCAGGACCGTGGCACGCGGTCCGAGGTCGATCCGGCAGTCGCTGCCCGAGGTGTTGGTCACCGTCAGCCGCAGCACCGGCTTCTCGTCGTCCTCGTAGGACTTCTGCACGCTCCGCAGCGACATCCGGACGTCGCTCCGCCCGCACGCCGCGAGGGAGGTGTCGCCGGGCAGCCGGTTCACCGAGCTGGTCCAGCCCTTCCCGGAGCTGCCCGACCCGCTGCCGGAGGAACCCGGTCCGCCGTCCGCCGCCCCGCCGCCGTCGCCCGAGCCGCCGTCCGCGCCGTCGCCCTCGCCGCCCGCACCGGACGTGCCGCCCCCGTCGGCGCCCGACGTCCCGCCGGAGGACGCGCCGTCGGAGGAACCGCCCGTGCCGGACCCGCCCTCACCCGGGGGATCGTCGATCGCGGGACCGGACCCGGAGGGACCAGGGGTGATCGAGGGGGCCGGGTTCTTGCCGTCGGGGCCGCCCGCCGAGTCGTCCGATCTGCCCCCGCCACCGGCGAACAGCCAGGCGGCCAGTCCCGCCAGCGCGAGCAGCACGACAAGAAAGACAGCCCTCCGTCGCCAGTAGATGGAGGAGGGAAGCGGCCCGACCGGATTGCGCAGTGATCCCACGGCGCAAACTGTACGAGAGATCGACGTCACTCACGGCGGCACCCGCCGTGCGGACGACAACTTTTCCGGATCATCATCCTGGTATGCGGTTCCCGCACCCTGAGGCACTTCCAACGGGTGATGGATTGCGCACATCGGGTGACCCCGGGGTCGTGGCAGGATCGATGACGTCATGACCGCACCCACACAGCACGAGCCGTCCGCCCCGCGGGACACCGCGACGCGGGCCGCCTCCAGCACCGACGCCCTTCCCCTCCACACCCCCGTGATCGCCTGGTTCGAGGCGAACGCCCGCGACCTGCCGTGGCGCCGCCCCGAGGCCGGCGCCTGGGGGGTGATGGTCAGCGAGTTCATGCTTCAGCAGACCCCGGTCACCCGGGTGCTGCCGGTGTACGAGCAGTGGCTGGCCCGCTGGCCCCGTCCCGCCGACCTGGCCGCCGAGGCGCCGGGCGAGGCGGTGCGGGCCTGGGGCCGGCTCGGCTACCCGCGCCGCGCGCTGCGCCTGCACGGCGCGGCCGTCGCCATCACCGAGCGGCACGGCGGCGAGGTCCCCTCCGACCACGCCGAACTGCTCGCACTGCCCGGAGTCGGCGAGTACACGGCGGCCGCCGTCGCCTCCTTCGCCTTCGGCCGGCGTCACGCGGTGCTCGACACCAACGTCCGCCGGGTCCTGGCCCGCGCCGTGACCGGCGTCCAGTACCCGCCCAACGCCACCACGGCGGCCGAGCGCCGGCTGGCGGTCTCCCTGCTGCCGGCCGAGGACGGCACGGCGGCACGGTGGGCGGCGGCCTCGATGGAACTGGGCGCGCTGGTCTGCACCGCGCGCAACGAGAGCTGTCACCGCTGCCCGATCGCCGCCCGCTGCGCCTGGCTGGGGGCCGGGAAGCCCGAGCACGACGGACCGCCGCGCCGCGGCCAGACCTACGCGGGCACGGACCGCCAGGTACGCGGCAAGCTCCTGGCGGTGCTGCGCGCGGCCGAGGGCGCGGTTGCGCAGGCGGCGCTGGACACGGTCTGGGACGAGCCGGTGCAGCGGGCCCGGGCGCTGGACGGTCTGGTGGCGGACGGGCTGGTGGAGCCACTCGCGGACGGCATGTACCGCCTGCCGGGCCGGGCGTAGCCCGGGGGCGCGCACACATGCGGAAGGCCCCGGCAGCGATGCTGCCGGGGCCTTCCGCATGTTCGTACCGTCGCGCCTCGCGCGTCACCCGTGGTCGGTCAGACCTTGACGCCCTTGGCGGCGAGGAACTGGACCGGGTTGACCGCGGTGCCGTAGTTGGCGCTGGTGCGGATCTCGAAGTGCAGGTGAGGACCGCTGGAGTTGCCGGTGTTGCCGGACAGGGCGATCTGCTCGCCGGTGTTCACCTTCTCGCCGACGCTCACCTGCACCTTGGAGAGGTGGGCGTACTGCGAGTAGGTGCCGTTGCCGTGCTTGATGACGACGGCGTTGCCGTAGGCGGGGCCGTCACCGGCGCCCCAGCTGCCGGCCTTGACCACGGTGCCCTCGTGGACCGCGAAGACCTTGGTGCCGGTCGGGACGGCGAAGTCCTGGCCGGAGTGCTTGTGCGCCCACATGCCGCCGTTCTGGGCGAAGCTCGCGGACAGCTTGTAGTGCTGGACCGGGTCGACCCAGGCGTTGCCCTTGGGGGCCTTGGCGTTCACCTGCGTGGCGGCCGCAGGCGTGCCGGCGGTGGGGGCGCCGGCAGCAGTCGCGACTCCGGCACCGAGAACGACCGAGGCTCCGAGGCCGGCGGCGACGACCGCGGCGCGGGTGCGGAGGGTGGTCGTACCGGAGGTGCGGAGCGTGACGTGCTTGAACATGAAGAACCCTTTGTTCGGGGACGGGATCGCCGGCGGAGTGAGAACCGGAGGAGGTCCGGTCTCGCCGTCGGCCATACCTTGGTAACCCGATCGGGTCAGTCCTGACAATCGTGTGATCTACGACGATGCGTAGTATCCGTATCCGATCGATACATAAAGTCACAAAGTGAACATTTATCGACGATTCGGACTCCTGGCAGGTGGGAGAGGTCGCGGCGGTGCTCCTCATGCCCGCCGAGCAGCCGAGGTGCCTACTAGGCGGCTTCGTACGTGACCTGGGTCGCGTGCCCCACCTCACCGGCCGGCCCTGTCCGGGAGGCCGCGGCTGTGGCCCCGTGCACAGCGTCGGGGAACGCCGAAGGGCCGGTGCGGAAGCTCCGCACCGGCCCTTCGGGTCACTCGGTTGACGCTACTGGCGTTACGCGTCCTTGCTCAGGTTCGTGCTGCCGCCCGCGGCCTGCTCGACCGGCGGGACGTCCGGCAGCGCGGCCTTCTCCTCGCCGCGGAAGGTGAAGGTCTGCTCGTCGCCCTCGCCCTCCGTGTCGACGACCACGATGTGGCCGGGACGCAGCTCGCCGAAGAGGATCTTCTCCGAAAGGGTGTCCTCGACCTCGCGCTGGATGGTCCGGCGCAGCGGCCGGGCGCCCAGCACCGGGTCGTAGCCCTTCTTCGACAGCAGCTCCTTGGCGGACTGGGAGAGCTCGAGGCCCATGTCCCGGTCCTTCAGGCGCTCGTCCACCTTGCCGATCATCAGGTCGACGATCCGCAGGATGTCCGCCTGCGTGAGCTGCGGGAAGACCACCACGTCGTCGACGCGGTTGAGGAACTCGGGACGGAAGTGCTGCTTGAGCTCGTCCGAGACCTTGTTCTTCATGCGCTCGTAGTTGGTCTTCGTGTCGCCCTGGGCGGCGAAGCCCAGGTTGAAGCCCTTGGAGATGTCCCGGGTGCCGAGGTTGGTCGTCATGATGATGACCGTGTTCTTGAAGTCCACGACCCGGCCCTGGGAGTCGGTCAGGCGACCGTCCTCCAGGATCTGCAGCAGCGAGTTGAAGATGTCCGGGTGCGCCTTCTCGACCTCGTCGAAGAGGACCACGGAGAACGGCTTGCGGCGGACCTTCTCGGTCAGCTGGCCGCCCTCCTCGTAGCCCACGTATCCGGGCGGGGAACCGAAGAGACGCGAGACCGTGTGCTTCTCGCTGAACTCCGACATGTCGAGGGAGATCAGCGCGTCCTCGTCACCGAAGAGGAACTCGGCGAGCGCCTTGGACAGCTCGGTCTTACCGACACCGGACGGGCCGGCGAAGATGAACGAGCCACCCGGACGCTTCGGGTCCTTCAGACCGGCGCGGGTACGGCGGATCGCCTTGGAGAGCGCCTTGACGGCGTCGTTCTGGCCGATGACCCGCTTGTGGAGCTCGTCCTCCATGCGGAGCAGGCGGCTGGACTCCTCCTCGGTCAGCTTGAAGACCGGGATGCCCGTGGCGGTGGCGAGGACCTCGGCGATCAGGTCGCCGTCGACCTCGGCCACGACGTCCATGTCGCCGGCCTTCCACTCCTTCTCCCGCTTGGCCTTCGCGGCGAGGAGCTGCTTCTCCTTGTCGCGCAGGGAGGCGGCCTTCTCGAAGTCCTGCGAGTCGATCGCGGACTCCTTGTCGCGGCGGACGCCGGCGATCTTCTCGTCGAACTCGCGGAGGTCCGGCGGCGCGGTCATCCGGCGGATGCGCATCCGGGATCCGGCCTCGTCGATCAGGTCGATCGCCTTGTCCGGCAGGAAGCGGTCCGAGATGTACCGGTCGGCCAGGGTCGCGGCCTGGACCAGGGCCTCGTCGGTGATGGAGACCCGGTGGTGCGCCTCGTACCGGTCGCGCAGGCCCTTGAGGATCTCGATGGTGTGCGGCAGCGACGGCTCCGCGACCTGGATGGGCTGGAAGCGGCGCTCGAGGGCGGCGTCCTTCTCCAGGTGCTTGCGGTACTCGTCGAGCGTGGTGGCGCCGATGGTCTGGAGCTCACCGCGGGCCAGCATCGGCTTGAGGATGCTGGCGGCGTCGATCGCGCCTTCGGCGGCGCCCGCACCCACGAGCGTGTGCAGCTCGTCGATGAACAGGATGATGTCGCCGCGGGTGCGGATCTCCTTGAGCACCTTCTTCAGGCGCTCCTCGAAGTCACCGCGGTAGCGGGAGCCGGCGACCAGGGCGCCGAGGTCCAGGGTGTAGAGGTGCTTGTCCTTGAGGGTCTCGGGCACCTCGCCCTTGACGATGGCCTGGGCGAGGCCCTCGACGACGGCGGTCTTGCCGACGCCGGGCTCACCGATCAGCACCGGGTTGTTCTTGGTACGGCGGGACAGCACCTGCATGACCCGCTCGATCTCCTTCTCGCGCCCGATGACCGGGTCGAGCTTGGACTCACGAGCGGCCTGGGTGAGGTTCCGGCCGAACTGGTCGAGGACCAGGGAGGTCGAGGGCGTGCCCTCGGCGGGACCGCCGGCGGTGGCGGCCTCCTTGCTCCCCGAGTAGCCCGACAGCAGCTGGATGACCTGCTGGCGGACACGGTTGAGGTCTGCGCCCAGCTTGACGAGGACCTGGGCGGCGACGCCCTCGCCCTCGCGGATCAGGCCGAGCAGGATGTGCTCCGTGCCGATGTAGTTGTGGCCCAGCTGAAGGGCCTCGCGGAGCGACAGCTCCAGGACCTTCTTGGCACGGGGGGTGAAGGGGATGTGGCCGGACGGGGCCTGCTGGCCCTGACCGATGATCTCCTCCACCTGCTGGCGGACCGCCTCGAGCGAAATCCCGAGGCTCTCCAGGGCCTTAGCGGCGACACCCTCACCCTCGTGGATCAGGCCCAGGAGGATGTGCTCGGTGCCGATGTAGTTGTGGTTGAGCATCCGGGCTTCTTCCTGAGCCAGGACGACAACCCGCCGCGCGCGGTCGGTGAACCTCTCGAACATCGTTAATCGCTCCTCAGAGCGGTCAGGCAGTAAGGGGGCTGTCCCCTTCCTGTCCTTCCGCAGCTTAGTCCCGCAAGCGGGGACCGCTCATTCCAACTGCCGACACCGTCCTTGGCCTCCTGACCCGGAACGCCGACATCTGCTCCAACCCGATGGTGCGAGACGATGTTCCCGCAGGCCAGGCACTTACGTCCTCCACCAGTACGCCGATGGCGAACGGAAGGCGGCCTGTCCTGCGTGTCGCCCCCTCCCACTAGGGATGTCTTACCCGCATCGACCGACAGTCCATGCGGCGCACCCCGGTCCCCTCCGCTACGGGCGAACAACCTTGCGCCGCTCCGCCGACCTGAGCACCCCCGTTCCGGTTACACAACGCGTTCGAAACGCGTTCCGTGCGAACGTTCCGTGAGGAGGGCCGGAGGGCGGGCGGCGCCGGAGAGGCGACCCGCGGGGCCCGGAACGGCAGAGAGCCGCGCGAGGGCGGCTCTCCGGCATGCGACGGGACCTGCAGCCACGGGTGGGCCGTCAGCCGTTGGCCTTCTCGTAGGCCTCACGGATCTTCGCCGGCACACGACCGCGGTCGTTGACCTCGAGACCCTGCTCCTTGGCCCAGGCACGGATCTGGGCCGTCTCCTGGCTGCTGCCGGCCGCCGCGCGCGTCTTGGTGCGGCCGCCGGAGGCACGGCCGCCGGTGCGGCGTCCGCTCTTCACGTAGGGCTCGAGCAGGCCGCGCAGCTTGTCGGCGTTGGCGGTCGTGAGGTCGATCTCGTAGGTCTTGCCGTCCAGCGCGAACGTCACCGTCTCGTCCGCCTCGCCGCCGTCGAGGTCGTCGACAAGAAGGACCTGAACCTTCTGTGCCACCGCATTTCCTTTCATCGATAACCCTGGGGCGGCTCCGGGCGGAGCCGTTTCGCCGTCCCTTGTTATATGCAGTACTGCAGTACGCCGGAAAGCAAACCGCTTTTGCCTGAAAAACACAAACCCCCGGGAGAGACCGGTGCCCGCGAACGCTCCCGAAAACCCGCCCCTTCCGGACATAGGGAACCGGCGAAGAGCGGGGAAGGGGCCGGGAAGAGCCGGAAGAGGGCAGGGAAGGGCCGTGAAGGGCGGGGAAGAGGACCCGGAAGAGCCGGGAAGAGGGGGCACCCGGAATACCTCACACCGTGAAGACGGCGAGAAGACCGGGCGGCCGGAGCCCGGAGAAGATCACAGATGCAGAAGCATCCGGCTGTTGCCCAGGGTGTTCGGTTTCACTCGTTCGAGTCCGAGGAACTCCGCGACGCCCTCGTCATAGGAACGCAGCAGCTCGGCGTACACATCGGTGTCGACCGGAGTCTCACCGATCTCGACGAACCCGTGGCGGCCGAAGAACTCGACTTCGAAGGTGAGACAGAAAACGCGGCGCACACCGAGCCAACGGGCGGTCTGCAAGAGCTTCTTCAGCAACTGGTGACCCACGCCGGCGCCCTTCAGCGCCGGGTTCACGGCGAGAGTGCGCACTTCGGCGAGGTCTTCCCACATCACGTGCAGCGCGCCGCAGCCGACCACCTCGGCGTTGTCGTCGCGTTCCGCCACCCAGAACTCCTGGATGTCCTCGTAAAGCGTGACGGTCGCTTTGTCGAGCAAGGTGCCGTCACGGGTGTATGCGTCGAGGAGTCGCCGGAGAGCCGGAACATCACCGGTCCTGGCCCGGCGCACGGTGAAAGCCTTGCTGCTGACTTCGGAACGCTCCACTGACATGTCCGGACGTTATCTCCCGGAACCGGCCTACGCCGACCCGGGGGTGTTCTCCTCGCCCCGGGCGGCCTCGGGGCCGTGCGCGACGCGGAGTGCGTCACGGACCATGCCGCGCTGGTCCTCGTTCATCATCCCGAAGAAGGCCACCAGAGCGGCGGTGGGATTGTCGCTGCGCGACCAGGCGTCGTTCA
Source organism: Streptomyces sp. CO7 (assembly GCF_053474865.1). NCBI lineage: Bacteria > Bacillati > Actinomycetota > Actinomycetes > Kitasatosporales > Streptomycetaceae > Streptomyces > Streptomyces sp. CO7. Next base: position 147,747 of record NZ_JBRIOU010000010.1, on the reverse strand, counting down.
TCAGCGCGGCGGCGTAGGCGGCGCGGCTGGAGACCGCCTCATATCGATAGGCCCGGCCTTCCGCGTGCCGGCGGACCCAGCCCTTGCGCTGGAGATTGTCGAGAACGGTCATCACCGTGGTGTAGGCGAGGGACCGTTCCTTCTGGAGGTCTTCCAGGACTTCCCGAACGGTCACGGGCCGGTTCCACTTCCAGATCCGGCTCATGACCGCGTCTTCGAGTTCTCCCAGGGGTTTCGGCATGGAAGAACGTTAGTCCCGAATCACCCCGTGAAGGGCGTCAGGACTCCTCGCGGCGGGGGGTGGCCTGAGCCTGGGCCAGGGCCGCGTCCACCGCAGCGTCCTCCTTGGCCTTGTTGGCCCCGCCCTGGGTCTTGATGATCACCCGGATGACGCCGAGGAAGAAGACGGCCATCACGGCGGGAGGCAGAAGCGCGGAGACGTAGTCCATGGCTCCAGGGTAGCCACCCCCGCCGGTCAGCCCGCCGCCAGCCGCCCCTGCGAGGGGTCCGGTGACGGGGAGGACGGGGGCGAGGACGGCTTGCGGCGCGGGAAGACCTCACCCGGCGTGGGGATCGGCCGTCCCGGCGCGGGCTGCCCGGGGCGCTGCGGGTCGGGAGAGGGGGACGGATCGGGGCGGTCGTCCGCTCCCTCCCCGTCGTCCTCGCCGTCGCCCTCGGCGCTCAGTCCGCCCGGCAGGGCCAGCAGCCGGGTGCGCGCCGCGGGAACGGCGTGGTGCACGGC
>NZ_JBRIOU010000010.1:122630-146905 GCF_053474865.1 Streptomyces sp. CO7 | reverse complement strand
CCTGGGGGGAGGCGGGGCGGGGGTGCAGGGCGAGGGCGAGGGCACGGCGGAGCACGCGCAGCTCTTGCGGGCCGAACGCCATGCCGCGGGATCCGTAGGGCGTGGGCATGGCGTGACCATACGCGCCAATCAGACAATCATGGACATATTTCCATCGGCGCGCCGCCCGACCGCGTCCGACCGGAGGCATGCCTCACGCGGGCCTCGCCCCGCCCCTTCACGGCAGCCCCCTGGCGGCAGGACCCGCACTCTGCGGTCCGCCTGCGGAAAGGGCCGCGCCCCGGTCCCGGAGAGGGAACGGGGCGCGGTACAGGGCCGGGCCACGCGCCGGGCCGGGCCGGCGAGGGCCGGACGTCAGGGGCGGTTGACGTTGCGCTCGTAGACGAGCCGGAGCCCTATCAGGGTGAGCCACGGCTCGTGCTCGTCGATCACCGTGGACTCGCCCAGCACCATCGGCGCCAGGCCGCCCGTCGCGATCACCGTCACGTCGTCGGGGTCGTCCGCCAGCTCCCGGGCCATCCGCTCGACGACACCGTCGACCTGCCCGGCGAAGCCGTACACGATGCCCGACTGCATGGCCTCGACCGTGTTGCGCCCGATCACGCTCCGCGGGCGGGCGACCTCGATCTTCCGCAGCTGTGCGCCCTTGACGCCCAGCGCCTCCACGGAGATCTCGATGCCCGGCGCGATGACGCCGCCGATGTACTGCCCCTTGGCGCTGACCGCGTCGAAGGTGGTGGCGGTGCCGAAGTCGACCACGATGGCCGGCCCGCCGAAGAGCTCGGCGGCGGCGACCGCGTTGATGATGCGGTCCGCCCCGACCTCCTTGGGATTGTCGGTGAGGATGGGCACGCCCGTCTTGACGCCCGGCTCGACGATCACCGCGGGCACGTCTCCGTAGTAGCGCCGCGTCACCTCGCGGAGCTCGTGGAGCACGGACGGCACGGTGGCGCAGATGGCGATGCCGTCGATGCCCTCGCCGAGCTCGCCGCCGAGCAGCGGGTGCGCCCCCATCAGCCCCTGCATCAGCACGGCCAGCTCGTCGGCGGTGCGGCGCGGGTCGGTGGAGATGCGCCAGTGCTCGATGATCTCGGCGCCGTCGAACAGCCCCAGCACGGTGTGCGTGTTGCCCACGTCGATCGTCAGAAGCATGGCCGCTGCCCCTACTCCGAGTCGTTCTGCTCGGCGCCCTGGGCCTCACGGAGGTCCAGGCCGATGTCCAGGATCGGCGAGGAGTGCGTGAGCGCGCCCACCGCCAGGTGGTCGACGCCGGTGTCGGCGTAGGCCTTGGCGTTCTCCAGGGTGAGGCGGCCGGACGCCTCCAGCTTGGCGCGGCCGGCGGTCACGGCGACCGCCTCCGCGCACTCGGCGGGCGTGAAGTTGTCCAGCAGGACCAGGTCGGCGCCCGCGTCCAGCACCTCGCGGAGCTGGTGCAGGGTGTCCACCTCGACCTCGATGGGCAGCTCGGGGAAGCGCTCGCGCACCGCCCGGAACGCCTCGGCCACGCCGCCTGCGCCGACCACGTGGTTGTCCTTCACGAGTGCGGCGTCGGAGAGCGACATCCGGTGGTTGACTCCGCCACCGCAGCGCACCGCGTACTTCTCCAGGGAACGCAGGCCGGGCGTCGTCTTGCGGGTGTCCCGGACCGTCGTGCCGGTGCCCTCGAGGACGTCGGCCCAGGCGCGGGTGGCGGTGGCGATGCCGGAGAGGCGGCACAGGATGTTGAGCGCGCTGCGCTCGGCCGTCAGCAGGTCGCGCGTGCGGGTGGTGACCGACAGCAGCTTCTGTCCGGCCTCCACGCGGTCGCCGTCCTCGGCGTGCCGCTCCACCTCGAACTCGTCGGAGGCGACCACCGAGATCACCGCCTCGGCGATCCGCAGCCCGGCCACCACTCCCGCCTCACGGGCGGTGAAGTCGGCGGTGGCGACGGCCTCCTCGGAGATGGTGGCCCAGGTGGTGACGTCCACGCCGCCGTCGAGGTCCTCGGCCACCGCCATGGTGGCGATGTCCTCGACCTCGGCCGGGTCGAGACCGGCCTCGGTCAGCAGCTCCGCGAGGGCCGGGTCGAGGCCGCACTCGTGGTCGTCGAACTCGTGGTCGTCACCGGAGCCGCAGGCGCAGCCGTCGCCGCAGCCGCCGCCGTCGGCGAGGGGGAGGCCGGCGCCGGCCGGATCGGACGCGGCGGTCGGGTCGGAGGGTGCGGAGGCGCTCACTTCTTCACTGCTCCTGTGGGAGAGGTGACCGGTGCGAAGCCCGGTCCTTCGGTGGTGTGCACGGCGAGCGTACGGCCCTCGCCGAGTCGGACGACGATGTGGCGGCGCCACCCTTCGTCGTCCCGGTCGGGTCGGTCCTCGCGCCAGTGGCAGCCGCGGGTCTCCTCCCGGCGGCGGGCCGCCTCGACGAGAACCCGGGCGACCAGCAGGAGGTTGGCCGTCTCCCAGGTCTCGGTGCCCGGCACCGGCCGCTTGCCGGTGCCTTCGGCGGCCGCGGTGTGCAGCGCGGCCAGGTCCTCCGCCGCCCGTCGCAGGGAGTCCGCGGAACGGAGCACGCCGGCCCCGTCGGTCATGATCCGCTGGACGGCCGACCGGTCCTCGGCGGCGGGCAGCGCCTGGGTGGGAGCCGTCTCCGGCACGACGGGGCCCGGCGCGGCGGGGGTCGTACGGGCCCGGGACGTGATGTCCGCGGCGATGCGCTCGGCGTAGACCAGACCCTCCAGCAGCGAGTTGGAGGCGAGCCGGTTGGCGCCGTGGACGCCGGTGCAGGCAACCTCGCCGCAGGCGTAGAGGCCGGGCACGGTGGTGCGGCCGTCGGCGTCGGTGCGGACGCCGCCGGAGGCGTAGTGGGCGGCCGGGGCGACCGGGATCGGCTCGGTGACCGGGTCGATACCGTGCGCCCGGCAGGCGGCCAGGATGGTCGGGAAGCGGTGCTCCCACATCTCGGCGCCGAAGTGGCGGGCGTCGAGGTACATGTGCGCGGCGCCCTTCTCCTGCATCCGGCGCGTGATGCCCTTGGCCACGATGTCCCTCGGCGCCAGCTCGGCCAGCTCGTGCTGACCGAGCATGAAGCGCACGCCCTCGGCGTCGACCAGGTGGGCGCCCTCGCCGCGGACCGCCTCGGAGACCAGCGGCTGCTGGCCCTCGGCATCCGTGCCGAGGAAGAGGACGGTCGGGTGGAACTGGACGAACTCCAGGTCGCTGACCTCGGCGCCGGCCCGCAGCGCCAGCGCCACGCCGTCGCCGGTGGACACCGACGGGTTGGTCGTCGCCGCGAACACCTGGCCCATGCCGCCGGTGGCCAGGACCACGGCCGGCGCGTGGACGGCGCCGACGCCGTCGTGGGCGCCCTCGCCCATCACGTGCAGGGTGACGCCGGCGGTGCGCCCCTCGGCGTCGGTGAGCAGGTCGAGCACCAGCGCGTGCTCGATGGTGCGCAGGCCGCGGGCCTGGACCGCCTCGACCAGGGCGCGGGAGACCTCTGCCCCGGTGGCGTCGCCGCCGGCGTGCGCGATGCGGTTGCGGTGGTGGCCGCCCTCGCGGGTCAGCGCGATCTCGCCGGCCGCGTCGGTGTCGAAGCGGGCCCCGGTGGAGATCAGGCGGCGCACCGCGGCCGGGCCCTCGGTGACCAGCAGGCGCACGGCCTCCTCGTCGCACAGCCCGGCCCCGGCGACCAGGGTGTCGTCGAGGTGCTGCTCGGGGGTGTCGCCCTCGCCGAGGGCGGCGGCTATGCCGCCCTGGGCCCAGCGGGTGGACCCGGCGTCGAGCCGGGCCTTGGTGACGACGACGGTGCGCAGCCCGGCGGCCTCGCAGCGCAGCGCGGCGGTCAGGCCGGCCACGCCGGAGCCCACGACCACCACGTCGGCGTCGATGGACCAGCCCGGGGCGGGGGCGGGCAGGCGTATCGCGGTGCGGGTCACGGGGCGTCTCCGTCTTCCGGGCCGGGCTCGCGACCGCCGTCGGGGGCGAAGGTGAGCGGCAGGTTGTCGATCAGCCGGGTCGAGCCGACCTTGGCGGCGACGGCGAGCACGGCCTCGCCGGTGTGGTCGTCGGCGATCTCGGTGAAGTCCGCGGGGTCGACCAGGGCCAGGTAGTCCAGCTCGATCGGGGGCTCGGCCTTGGCGGCCTCGTCGAGCACCAGGCGGGCGGCGTCCCGGACCGCGGCGGGCCCGGAGGTCCTGCCGCCGGCGGCGGCCAGCGCGTGCGCGTCGGCGGCCTCCCGGGACTCCCCGAGCCGCTCCAGCGCGGCGGCGCGGGCCTCGGTGGACGGGACCTCCTGCGCGCGGGCGCGCAGCGCCTCCAGGGCGGCCAGCCGGTCCCGGCCGGCGAAGACGGCACGGGACAGGGCGAGGGCGGTGCGCCGCTCGTCGGCGGAGAGGTAGCGGTTGCGGCTGGAGAGGGCCAGCCCGTCGTCGTCGCGGACGGTGGGCACGGCGACGATCTCCACGCCGAAGTTCAGGTCGCGGACCATGCGCCGGATGAGCGCCAGCTGCTGGGCGTCCTTCTGGCCGTAGAGGGCGACGTCCGGGCGGGTGAGGTGGAGCAGCTTGCCGACGACGGTGAGCATCCCGTCGAAGTGACCGGGCCGGGAGGCCCCCTCCAGGCGGGTGCCCATGGGGCCGGCGGTGATCCGGACCTGGGGTTCGCCGCCGGGGTAGACCTCGTCGACCGACGGCGCGAACACCACGTCGGCGCCGGCGGCTGCCGCGATCCGCACGTCGGAGTCCAGGGTGCGCGGGTAGCGGTCGAGGTCCTCGCCCGCCCCGAACTGCAACGGGTTGACGAAGACGGTGACCACGACCTCGCCCTGCGGTCCGGCAGCCCGGCGGGCCGTGCGGATCAGGCCGGCGTGGCCTTCGTGCAGGGCGCCCATGGTCATCACCACGGCCCGGCGTCCGGTGCGCGGGCGGGCCGCCAGCTGGGCGGCGGTGTGCAGCAGCTCGGGCTTGCCGGCCTGGGTCATCGGTCGTCCTCCCCGTCGTCGCCGGTGGTCCCGCCGGTCCCCCGGGGGCCTTCGGTGCGGTCCGTGCCGTCCTCGCCGAGTACCCCGAGGAGTTCCTCGGCCAGTTCGGGCTTGAGCAGCCCGGCGGCCAGCGCCCGGTCGGCGGTGGCGCGGGCCAGGGCCAGGTAGCCCGGCAGGGTCTGCGGGGCGTTGCGGCGGAGCTGCTCGATGTGCGCGGCGACCGTGCCCGCGTCGCCGCGGGAGACGGGGCCGGTGAGGGCGGCGTCGCCGGAGCGCAGGGCGTTGTCCAGGGCGGCGCCCAGCAGCGGGCCGAGCATCCGGTCCGGGGCGCCCACCCCGGCGGCGGCGAGCAGTTCCATGGACTGGGCGACCAGGGTGATCAGGTGGTTGGAGCCGAGGGCCAGGGCCGCGTGGTACAGCGGGCGGTTCTGCTCCTCGATCCATTCGGGCTCCCCGCCCATCTCGACCACCAGCGCCTCGGCCGCCAGCCGGAGCTGTTCGGGGGCGGTGACGCCGAAGGAGCAGCCGGCCAGGCGCTGCACGTCGACCGCGGTGCCGGTGAAGGTCATGGCGGGGTGCAGGGCGAGCGGCAGGCCCCCGGCGCGCAGCGCGGGCTCCAGGACGCCGACGCCGTACCGGCCCGAGGTGTGCACGAGGAGCTGGCCGGGGCGGACCGCGCCGGTCTCCGCGAGGCCCTGGACCAGGCCGGGCAGGACGTCGTCGGGGACCGTGAGCAGGACCAGTTCGGAGCGGGCCAGCACCTCGGCGGGTGTGACCAGCGGGACGCCCGGCAGCAGCTCGGCGGCGCGGCGGCGTGAGGCGTCCGAGACGCCCGACACGGCCACCGGGCGGTGCCCGGCGAGCTGGAGGGAGGCCGCCAGCGCCGGGCCGACGCGGCCGGCGCCCACGACGCCCACGGCGAGCCGCGCGGGGCGGTCCCTGGGGTCAGGGGGGTGGAGGTGTGTGGTCACGCGAGGAGAACCTTCCCGTTCCAGTCCGCTCGGGGTACCGGACGATTTCTCGTCATGTTAACGCGATCCCTCGCCCCGGGTCCGGTTGTCCACAGGCTCCCTCCGGCTTCGCTCCGTCGTCCACAGGAGTGTCCACAGAGGGTTGTCCACAGGGCCCGGCGGGCGCTTGGGCCGAGGAGGATGATCGCTTCCATGAACGACATGAACGACAGTGCGAAGGATCAGGCGGCGCGGAGATCCCGGCGTCTGGAGTTGTACCGGTCCTCCGTCCGCATGCTCGCCCGGCCCGCCTACGCCGCCACGCTGCGGGAGCGGCTGGACGACCTGGTGACGCAGGCGGGCACGGTCCACGACCTGGACGAGCCCGCGGACATCTACGGCAACGGCGTGGTGGAGGCCCTGGAGGGCCGCGTGGCGGGCCTGCTCGGCATGGAGGCCGCCGCGTTCTTCCCGACCGGCACCATGGCGCAACAGGTCGCGATGCGCTGCTGGGCCGGGCGGACGGGCAACCGCGCGGTGGCCCTGCATCCGCTGGCCCACCCCGAGATGCACGAGCGGAACGCCTTCGGCGAGGTCAGCGGCCTGCGGACGCTGCGGCTGACGAATGAGCCCCGGCTGCCCACGCCGGAGGAGCTCCACGACCTCGGTGAGCCGTTCGGCACGCTGATGCTGGAGCTCCCGCTGCGCGATGCCGGCTTCGTGCTGCCCACCTGGGAGGAGCTGACGGCCACCGTGGCGGCCGCCCGGGAGCTGGACGCGGTCGTCCACCTCGACGGCGCCCGACTGTGGGAGTCGACGGTGCACCTCGGCCACTCCCTGGCGGAGATCGCCGGCCTCGCGGACTCGGTGTACGTCTCGTTCTACAAGTCGCTGAACGGCCTCTCGGGCGCGGTCCTGGCCGGTCCGGCCTCGCTGGTGGCGGAGGCCAAGGTGTGGCGGCACCGGTACGGCGGGCTGGCGTTCCAGCAGTTCCCGGCCGCGTTGTCGGCGCTGGTCGGACTGGAGCGGGAGCTGCCCCGGCTGCCGGAGTACGTGGCGCACGCCGAGGTGGTGGCCCGGGCTCTGGCGGAAGGGCTGGCCGAGGGCGGCCTGCCCTGGTCGCGGGTGCATCCGGATCCGCCGCACACCCATCAGTTCCAGGTCTGGCTGCCCTACCCGCCCGAGGTGCTGGAGAGCGCGTCCATAGCTCAGGCCGAGGAGACAGGACGGATGCTCTTCATGGGTACCTGGACGACCTGCGGGCCCGGTGTCGCGTACCACGAGATGACGGTGAGCTCCCCCGGGCTGGACTGGGACGCGGAGGAGGTGCGAGAGGCGGCCCGCGACTTCGCGCGGCGGCTGCCCGCCCAGGGCTGACGCCCGGCGGGCGTCCACGGGGGCGCGGGGGTGCTCACCGCGGCCGGACGGGGCGGCGGCAGGTCAGTCGAACCGGATGTGCCGCAGTCCGACCCGGGCCCGGCGCCAGCTGTTGACCAGTGCTCCGCCCCGGTTGGGGCGGAGCGTCAGGCCGGCCAGCACGGCGATACGGTCCGCCGTCTTCGGAACGGTGAAGTCGTCCGTCCACAGGTGCTCGGCGAAATCCGGTTCCTGCAGGCGCTCCAGCGTGTCGTCGAGCCGCCGCACCGCCCAGCTCTCGGTGAGCCGGAGCTTGCGCTCCCCCGCCAGGCGCCCCAGCAGTCGTCCGAGACCGCGCTCACGCAACCGCCGCAGCACGGTCTCCCGTTGTGCGAGGAGGGTGAAGTGCTTGACGTCGTGCCCGAGTTCGGCGAGCCGTCCGACGGTCTGCGCGAAGTACTCCGGGTCGGTCACGGTCATCGGGGCGATGACCACGCCCTCGTGCCGGGTGAGGGCGAGGTCGAGCACCTCCACCACGCCCTGCCGCCAGGAGACCAGGTCCTGGAAGTCGCCGCGGAGGTCCGGAGGCGTCATCCGGTGCAGGCCGAATCCGAGGTGCTCGGGGTCGCAGACCACGCTGCCCGGCAGCCGTCGGTGGATCTCGTGTGCGGTCTGTGTCTTGCCGCCCCCGAAAGGGCCGTTGATCCACAGGAGCATGGGCGCAATCTAGTGGCCGCACGCCCGGCGCGGGCCCGGTCGCGACAATCCGCGGCCCGCCGCCCGGTCCGCGGTTCCGCCTCAGTCGGCTCCGCCGGCCCGGACCAGGCCGGTCTCGTAGGCGAGGACCACGACCTGCACCCGGTCCCGCAGGCCGAGTTTGGTGAGGATGCGCCCCACGTGCGTCTTCACGGTGGCCTCGGACAGGACCAGGCGGGCGGCGATCTCCCCGTTGGACAGCCCTTGGGCGACCAGCACCATCACCTCGCGCTCGCGCGCGGTGAGCCGGGCGAGCTCCAGCTCGCGGGCCCGCGAGCGTTCGTCCGGGGCGCCCGGCAGCATGGGCGCGAACCGGTCGAGGAGCCGGCGCGTGGTGGACGGCGCGACGACGGCGTCCCCGCTGTGCACGGCCCTGATGGCGGCCAGCAGGTCCCCCGGAGGGACGTCCTTGAGCATGAAGCCGCCGGCGCCCGCCCGCAGCGCGGAGAACGCGTACTCGTCCAGGTCGAAGGTGGTCAGGATCAGCACCTTGGGAGCGCCGGGCTCCGCGCAGATCCGCCGGGTGGCCTCGACGCCGTCCATGCGCGGCATCCGCACGTCCATCAGGACCACGTCGGGCCGCGCCCCGGCCAGCACCCGCAGCGCCTCCTCGCCGTCACCGGCCTCGGCGACCACCTTCATGTCGGGCTGGGCGTCCAGCACCATGCGGAAGCCGGTGCGCAGCAGCGCCTGGTCGTCGACGAGCATCACGCGGATCGGCATCGGTTCCTCGGGTTCCGTGAGGGTTCTGGCTGTTGCGGGTCAGAGTGCGGGCCGCAGCGGCAGCAGGGCGCTGATGCGGAAACCCCCGCCGGGCAGCGGCCCGGCGTCCAGGGTGCCGCCGACCATGCCGACACGCTCGCGCATGCCGATCAGTCCCTGCCCCTGGCCGTCCGCACCGCCGGCGACGCACAGTTCGAGCGGCGCGCCCCGGCCGTCGTCCTCGACCAGCAGGCCCAGCCCGTCGTCGAAGTAGACCAGCCGCACACCCGCGCCGGCCTCGGGGCCGGCGTGCTTGCGGACGTTGGTCAGCGCCTCCTGCACGATGCGGTAGGCGGTGAGCTCGACGCCGCTGGGCAGCGGGCGAGGGCTGCCCTCGACCTTGAAGCTGACGGTCAGGCCCGCGCCCCGGCACTGCTCGACCAGGTCCTCAATCTGTGCCACGTCCGGCTGCGGCACGTACTCGCCGCTCTCCGGCTGCTCACCGGTGCGCAGCACGCCCAGCAGGCGCCGCATCTCCGCCAGCGCCTGGCGGCCGGTGCCCGAGATGGTCTCCAGGGCCTTCTTCGCCTGATCCGGTGCGGTGTCCATCACATAGGCGGCGCCGTCGGCCTGGACCACCATCACCGACACGTTGTGCGCCACCACGTCGTGCAGCTCGCGAGCTATCCGGGCGCGCTCGGCGGCCACCGCGATCTTGGCCTGGCTCTCCCGTTCGCGCTCCAGCCGGGCGGCCCTCTCCTCCAGTTGCGCGAAGTACGCGCTGCGGGTGCGGCGGGCGTCCCCGAGGAGCCACACGAAGAGGAGCGGCACGGTCTGGAAGACCACGATCACCACGTTGCCCAGCAGCGAGGAGCGCTCCTCGGGCCAGCGGAGCTGGACCAGGGGCGCGGCCAGCAGGGCCACCACCAGGGTGAGCCGCGAGGCCCGCACGCTCCCGGCCACCGCCACCGCGTAGATGTTCAGCAGCAGCGCGAAGTCGGCCGGGAAGACCGGTACGCCGAACACCAGCTGGAGGGCTCCGGTTCCCGCGGCCAGCGCCATCATCCGCTCCGGCATGCGGCGCCGCAGGGCCATCGCGACGCCGAACGCCAAGGTCAGCGGCACGAGCAGCACCCGGTCGACACCCGCGGAGTCCGGTGCCGAGATCGCCGTGGTCAGCGACATGAGGACGAGCAGGACCGCCCAGAAGCCGTCCACCCATGGCTGGTGGGAGCGGAAGAAGTCGTAGAGGCGCTGCACCAGTACAGGGTAGGGACGTCCGCGGCCTCCCGGAGTCAGCCGGGCGGCCGATCCCCGCAGGCCGGGCGTACGCCCGCAGGGGGACCCGCCCCCGCCAGGGGCGCGGGGCCGCCTAGCCTGACCGCATGGCGAAGGCGGAACGGCGATGAGCCCGCAGGGCGACCCGCGGGACGGGGCGCGCGGCTGGCGGGAGGCGGCCCACGAGGCGCTGTACGGTCCCGGCGGCTTCTACCGGCGGCCCGAGGGACCGGCCGGCCACTTCCGGACCTCGGTGCACACCTCCCCGCTGTTCGCGGCCGCCGTCGCGCGGTTGCTGTGCCGGGTGGACGAGGCGCTGGACCGGCCCGCGGACCTCACGTTCGTGGACATGGCGGCCGGACGGGGCGAGCTGGTCACGGGGGTGCGGGCCGCGCTGCCGCCGGAGGTGGCCTCCCGCACCCGGTTCTGCGCGGTGGAGGTGGCGGACCGCCCCACCGGGCTGCCGGAACCGGTCGAGTGGCTGGAGACACCTCCGCGCCAGGTGCGTGGGTTGCTGTTCGCCAACGAGTGGCTCGACAACGTGCCGGTGGACGTGGTGGAGGTGGACGGCTCCGGCGTCCCGCGGCGGGTCCTGGTCCGCCCGGACGGGTCCGAGCTCGCGGGCGGACCGGTCGACGGCGAGGACGCCGCCTGGCTGGAGCGCTGGTGGCCGTTGTCCGGCGAGGAAGGGCTGCGCGCCGAGATCGGTCTCCCCCGGGACCGCGCCTGGGCCGGTGCCGTGGGCGGTCTGGAGCGGGGGCTCGCGGTCGCCGTGGACTATGCGCACACCGCCGGCGCCCGCCCGCCGTTCGGCACCCTGACCGGGTTCCGCGAGGGGCGCGAGGTACCGCCGGTGCCGGACGGCACCCGCGACCTGACCGCGCACGTCGCCCTGGACTCCTGCGTGCTGCCGGGCGGCCGTCTGCTTCCCCAGCGGGAGGCGCTGCGCACCCTCGGCGTCACGGGGGCGAGGCCGCCGCTCTCGCTGGCCTCGTCCGACCCCGCCGGATACGTGCGCGCGCTGGCCGCGGCCTCCGAGGCATCCGAACTCACCGACCCCGGCGGACTCGGCGGCTTCGGCTGGCTGCTCCAGCCGGTGGGCGTCCCCGACCCGCTGGCGCGGTGAGCTACTTGTCGATGTCGCCGACCACGAAGAAGAGCGAACCGAGGATGGCGACCATGTCGGCCACCAGCGTGCCCGGCAGCAGCTCGGTGAGCGCCTGGATGTTGTTGAACGACGCCGACCGCAGCTTCAGCCGGTACGGCGTCTTCTCCCCGCGCGAGACCAGGTAGTAGCCGTTGAGACCCAGCGGGTTCTCGGTCCACGCGTAGGTGTGGCCCTCCGGGGCCTTCAGCACCTTGGGCAGTCGCTGGTTGACCGGCCCCGGGGGCAGTTCGGCGAGCCGGTCCAGGCAGGCGTCGGCGAGCGCGAGCGAGTTGTGGGTCTGCTCCAGCAGGCACTCGAAGCGCGCCAGGCAGTCGCCCTCCTGACGGGTGACCACCTTCAGCACGTCGCCGAGCTCGCCGTACGCCAGGTACGGCTCGTCGCGGCGCAGGTCCAGGTCGACCCCGGAGGCGCGGGCGATCGGTCCGCTCACCCCGTAGGCGTGCACCGCCCGCGGGCTGAGCACGCCCACGCCGCGGGTGCGGCCCCGGAAGATCTCGTTGCCGAGCACCAGGTCGTCGAAGACGTCCATCCGCGACCGCGCGGCGGCCACCACGGCGCGGACCCGGTCGGTCCAGCCGAGCGGCAGGTCCTCCTTGAGGCCGCCGACCCGGTTGAACATGTAGTGGATGCGCCCGCCGGAGACCTCCTCCATGACGTGCTGCAGGTCCTCGCGCTCGCGGAAGGCGTAGAACATCGGCGTGATGCCGCCGAGCTCCAGCGGATAGGAGCCGAGGAACATCAGGTGGTTCAGCACCCGGTTGAGCTCGGCGAGCAGCGTGCGGATCCAGACCGCCCGCTCCGGGACCTCCATGCCCAGCATCCGCTCGACGGCCATGACCACGCCCAGCTCGTTGGAGAAGGCCGAGAGCCAGTCGTGACGGTTCGCCAGCATGATGATCTGCCGGTAGTCCCGGGCCTCGAAGAGCTTCTCCGCGCCGCGGTGCATGTAGCCGATCACCGGCTCGGCGCTGGTGATCCGCTCGCCGTCCAGCACCAGGCGCAGCCGCAGCACGCCGTGCGTGGAGGGGTGCTGGGGGCCGATGTTGAGCACCATGTCGGTGGTCTCGGCGGCGGCGCCGATACCGACGGTGGTCTGCGTCGTGGACGTCATGGCTTCAGTCTGGCCTACGGCGGTGGCGGGACGGTGGGGCAGGGCGGAACGGGTGGCCCCTCGCGCGGGACCACCCCGGCGTCAGGACGCCGCGTGCAGGTCGTCGTCCTGGCCGTCGACGTCGATCACCCGGCCGACGTCGGCCCGGTGCGCGCTCTGCTGCGACCGGATCAGCGGCTGGGGCTTCGGCTCAGGGCCCGACGCGGCGGGGGACGCCTGCGAGGGCTGGGCCGCCTGCGGCGACCGCGGCGCCGGTGCCGGCCGCGGGTGCTGCGGGGCCGGCGCAGGCTGCGGGGACTGCGCGGCCGGCATGGACTGCGGGGCGGGCGTGGGCTGCTGCCGATCGTCGCCGGCCGCACGGTCGGCGCGGTCGGTGTCGCCGTCCGCGCCGTGGTCCGTCCGCTGGGTGCCGAAGAAGTCGAAGCTGCCCTCCGCCGCCGGACGGCGCGGTGCGGGAGCCTCCGGGGGGACGGCGACGGCGGTAGGCACCGTGAAGTGGCCGCCGGTGGGGCGGACCGGCTTGGCGGTCGCGCCGCCGGAGGCGGCGGGCCCGCCGGGCACGCCCTCCGCGCCGCGCTCCCCCGGTCCCTCGGCGACGCCGCCCCCGGCGACCGCCGACGCCCCGGCGTCCGGAGCGGCCTCACCGTCCTGGCCGGCGCTGCCGTGCGGGTCGGCCTGGTCGGGCGTGACCTCCGCCTGCGCCGCCGGCGCGGCGCCGTGCGGGTTCACGAAACCCTCCGGTGTGCCCGCGTCCCGCGCCCCGGCCGCAGTTCGCGCCGTCAGCATGTCCTCGGTACCGTCCGCGTCAGCCTCGCCGCCCTCGGCCGGCGCAGCCTCGGCAGCCGGACCGGTCCCGGCGGCGCCCGCGGCTTCCCGCCCGGCCACAGCGGAGTCCAGGCCGTCAACGTCAACGTCAACGTCGTACCCGCCCGGCACCTCGCCGGCGCGCTCCGTCCCCTCCGCGTCCTCCACGACGGCGGCGACACGGTCCGCGGCCGGGGCCGCGCCCTCGACCGCACCCGCGGAGGAACCGGCGCCCGCACCCTCGTCCGGCTCCGCGTCGACGAGGCCCTCGGCCCCGGTCTCGGCGCCCGGCTCGAGACCGGCCTCCTCGGCGCCCGCCGCGGCCTGCAGGGCCTCCAGCGAGTCCAGCGCCTCGACGGCCTGACGGAACAGTCCGCTGCCCGCCGGGGAGAACGGACGCACCGGCTCCGGCTCCGGGGCCGGGCCGAGCGCCCGGGTCTCACGGGCCGGGGGCAGCTCCGGAACGGGATCGGCGGCCTCGAGTTCGAGCAGCCGCCGCCCCTCCAGGGCGCTGGCCCGCTCCGTCTCCGCCGTGGCGTAACGCCGCAGCAGCGAGGCGTGCTCGTTGCGCAGCGCCGCCAGCTCGGCCCGCTTGGACCGCAGCCGCTGCTCCAGCTTGATGCGGAGCTCGCGGCCCTCCTCCAGGTCGGCCTCCAGCTCGGCGACCCGCTCCTCGTGCTGCCACTCGGCGCTCGCCCGCGCGCGCTTCAGTTCCGCGACGTTCAGTCCGGCCGACGCGTCCCAGCGGCGCAGCGTCACGGCGGCGGCGACGCCGACGGCCGCGGCGAGCGCGGTCGTCAGCCGCAGCAGCAGCGGTTCGCCGACGAACCACGGAACCACCGCACAGGCCACGGAGACAGCAGCGAACGCCGACGGAGGCAGGAGCCTGTGCAGAGGGGGTGAATGGCGATGACGTCCTCGTGGCATGGCCAGAAACTTACCGCGCGTACGCGGCCGAGGAAGCGCGGGAAGGCAAATTCCGCGCTCGCTTTCCGTCCGGACATTCCCGTTTCTTGATCAGATCGACGGAGACCCCGCTTCTCGTCCCCATATACCTCCCCGTGCCGCGCCTCCCCGGGGTCGGCGGGCGCCCTTCCCGACGCCTAGGCTGGTCGCATGAGCAAGCAGTGCGTACGCGGCCACGTCGCGGGCCTTCCGGCGTGGGACCGCTGCGCGGTCATGGGCGTGGTGAACGTGACCCCGGACTCCTTCTCCGACGGCGGCCGGTGGTTCGACACCACCGCCGCGGTCAAGCGCGGCCTCGACCTCGCCGCCGAGGGCGCCGACCTGGTCGACGTGGGCGGGGAGTCCACCCGCCCGGGCGCCACCAGGGTGGACGAGGACGAGGAGCTGCGCCGGGTGATCCCGGTGGTGCGCGGCCTCACCGCCGAGGGCGTCACCGTCTCCGTCGACACCATGCGCGCCTCGGTCGCCGAGAAGGCGCTCGCCGCCGGCGCGCTCCTGGTCAACGACGTCAGCGCCGGGCTCGCCGACCCCGCGATGATCCCCGTGGTCGCCGCGGCGCAGGCGCCGTTCGTGGTGATGCACTGGCGCGGCCTGCTGGAGGGCGCGAACATCCCAGGCCGGTACACCGACGTGGTCCGCGAGGTGGTGGACGAGATCACCGCCCGGGTGGACGCCGCGGTGGCCGGCGGCATCGCCCCCGAGCGGATCGTGGTCGACCCCGGCCTGGGCTTCTCCAAGGGCGCCGAGGACGACCTGGCCCTCCTCGCCCACCTGGACCGCCTCTTCGCGCTGGGCCGCCCGGTGCTGGTCGCCGCGTCGCGCAAGCGGTTCCTGGGGAAGGTGCTGGCCGGACCCGAGGGCACCCCGCCGCCCGCCCGTGAGCGGGACGCCGCCACCGCCGCCGTCACGATGCTCGCCGCCCAGCAGGGCGCCTGGGCCGTGCGCGTCCACGAGGTCCGCGCCTCGGCCGACGCGGTGCGGATCGCCGCCGCCGTCGCAGGAGCGAGGTGATCGCGTGAGCACCGCGCACTCGGACGTCGAGCAGGTCGAGCTCGCCAACACCGCCTTCTACGAAACGATCGAGCGGGGCGACTTCGAGGAGCTGTCCGACCTCTGGCTCTCCCCCGCCGACCTGGGCGTCGACGAGACGTACCACGACCCGGCGGACACCGGGGTGATCTCCTGCGTGCACCCCGGCTGGCCCGCGCTCACCGGCCGCGGCGAGGTGCTGCGGTCGTACGCGCTGATCATGGCGAACACCGACTACATCCAGTTCTTCCTCACCGACGTGCACGTCTCGGTGACCGGCGACACCGCGGTGGTCACCTGCACGGAGAACATCCTCAGCGGCGGCCCGCCGCCCGAGGAGGGGGACGACCCCGGACCGCTGCTCGGGCAGCTGGTGGTGGCGACCAACGTGTTCCGGCGCACCCCGGCGGGCTGGAAGCTGTGGTCCCACCACGCCTCGCCGGTCCTCACCGAGTCGGAGGACGAGGAGGGCACCACGCCGGAGGAGCCCGACATTCCGGCGTGACTCCCCCACCCGCGATTGAGGTCGCGGGAGCCGGGGTAGAGGCCGGTCCCGGCCGGTCGCGCTCCCCCGACGAGGAGGAACGTCGGCGCTCACGGGTAGATTCTGGGGAGTGGGAGCCTTCGCGCACCCGGCGCGGAACCGGCCCTCCCACCGAAGACTGCAGGAGTGATTCGTAGTGGATCGTGTCGCGCTGCGCGGCCTCAAGGGCTACGGCCACCACGGCGTGTTCCCCGAGGAGCGCGAGACGGGCCAGACCTTCGTCGTGGACGTCGTCCTCGGGCTGGACACCCGTCCCGCCGCGGCCGGCGACGACCTGACGAAGACGGTCCACTACGGCATCCTCGCCGAGGAGGTCGTCGCCGTCGTCGAGGGCGAACCGGTCGACCTGATCGAGACCCTCGCCGAGCGGATCGCCCAGACCTGCCTCAAGCACGAGGTCGTCGCGGAGGCCGAGGTCTGCGTCCACAAGCCGGGCGCGCCGATCACCGTTCCGTTCGACGACGTCACCGTCACCATCCACCGGAGCCGTGTATGAGCCCCTCGCGTCTTCCCGGGGCACCCGACCCCACGGTCCAGCCGGTACCGGTCTCCGTCGTCGAGGCGGTGGACGCCGCGGACTCTACGCTGTCCAACCCGCGCAAGGCCGTCCTGTCCATCGGCTCCAACCTGGGCAACCGCGTGGAGAACCTGCAGGGTGCCGTGGACGCGCTGGAGGACACCCCAGGCATCCGCGTGAAGGCCGTCTCGCCGGTGTACCGCACCGAGCCGTGGGGCGTGGAGCCCGGCAGCCAGCCCGCCTACCTGAACGCGGTCGTGGTGCTGAAGACCACCCTGCCGCCGTCCGCCCTGCTGGAGCGCGCGCAGGCCGTCGAGGAGGCGTTCCACCGCACCCGCAGCGAACGCTGGGCCGCGCGGACGCTGGACGTCGACATCGTCGCCTACGAGGGCCGGGTCTCCGACGACCCGGTGCTCACGCTGCCGCACCCGCGCGCCCACGAGCGGGCCTTCGTGCTCGCGCCGTGGCTGGACATCGACGAGACCGCGGAGATCCCCGGCCGGGGGCCGGTCGCCGACCTGCTCGCCGCGACCACCCTCGAGGGTGTGGAGCGCCGCGAGGACGTGGAACTCCGGCTGCCCGAATGACGTTGAGAGGCACCGTGAGAGAGCTGCGGATCAGGACCCTCGCCCTGGCGTTCGTCGCCGTCGGTCTGCTCGCCTGGGCCGGCGCCCGGCTGTGGCAGGCGTTCGGCTCGTTGCCGGGCGTGCCGGCCGCGGCCCCCTACGTGCTCGCGCTGATCGCCGTGGCGCTGCTGGCGGGCGCGCTGTCCCTGCGGGCGCGGCTCAAGGCCCAGCGGGAGCGGCAGCCGGGGGCCAAGGGCGTCGACCCACTGATGGCCACCCGTGCGGTGGTGTTCGCGCACGCCTCGGCCCTGGTCGCGGCGCCGGTCGCCGGTCTGTACGCGGGCGTGGGCGCGTTCCTCCTGGAGTACCTGGAGATCCCCGCCCGCCGCGACCAGGCGCTGACCGCGGGCTTCGCCGCGCTGGCCGGCGTCGCGGTGGTGGCCGCCGCCCTCTTCCTCCAGCACGTCTGCCGGCTCCCCGAGGACGACGACGAGGGCGTCAGGCCCGGCGGCGCGGGCTCCTGACCCACGCCCGTCGGCGTTCGCGTCAGCGCGCCATGATGAGGCTCATGGCCTCCGCGCGCGTCGCGGAGTCCCGCAGCTGACCGCGGACCGCGGACGTTATGGTCTTCGCGCCCGGCTTGCGGATCCCCCGCATCGACATGCACATGTGCTCGCACTCGACGACCACGATCACGCCGCGCGGCTCGAGGATCTCCATCAGGGAGTCGGCGATCTGCGTGGTCATCCGCTCCTGCACCTGCGGACGGCGGGCGTAGACGTCGACCAGACGGGCCAGCTTCGACAGACCGGTGATCTTGCCGGTGGTCGAGGGGATGTACCCGACGTGCGCGACGCCGCGGAAGGGCACCAGGTGGTGCTCGCAGGTCGAGTAGACCTCGATGTCCTTGACCAGCACCATCTCGTCGTGGCCGAGGTCGAACGTGGTGGTGAGCACGTCCTGCGGCTCCTGCCGGAGCCCGGCGAAGATCTCCTTGTACGCCCGCGCGACCCGCGCCGGCGTCTCCCGCAGACCCTCGCGGTCGGGGTCCTCGCCGACCGCCAGCAGCAGTTCCCGGACGGCGTTCTCGGCCCGCTTCTCGTCGAAGGGTCCGACGACGGTGCCCTCGCCGTCCAGCGTGACGGGGTCGGTCATGTGTAGTGCCTCGTTCCTCAGCCTGACTGTGCAAATGGGAGCGCCCCCCAGGCTAGAACCTGGGGGGCGCGACCATCATTCCGGGTCGTCCGGCTGCGTGACTCAGCTCTCAGGCCGGTCCTGGCCACTCTCGGGACGCGGCTCGGGAGCCGGCTCGGCGGGCGTGGCGCCCCCCGTGAGGGTCTTGCCCATCGAGCCGTTCGCCCCGTTGCCGCCGTTGGTCAGGGCGAGCTCCCGCGGCGAGAGCACCGGAGGCCGGGTGGACGGCGTGCGACGGGACGAGCCCGTCCAGGCCGGCCGCGGCGGACGCTTGACGATCGGAGCGAAGATCTCGGCGATCTGCTCCTTGTTCAGCGTCTCCTTCTCCAGCAGCGCGAGCACGAGGTTGTCGAGGACGTCGCGGTTCTCGACCAGGATCTCCCAGGCCTCGTTGTGCGCGTTCTCGATGAGCTTCTTGACCTCTTCGTCGACGAGCGCGGCGATCTCCTCGGAGTAGTCGCGCTGGTGCGCCATCTCCCGGCCGAGGAACGGCTCGGTGTTGTCGCCGCCGAACTTGATCGCGCCGAGACGCTCGGTCATGCCGTACTGGGTGACCATCGCGCGGGCCAGACCGGTGGCCTTCTCGATGTCGTTGGCCGCGCCCGTGGTCGGGTCGTGGAAGACCAGTTCCTCGGCCGCCCGGCCGCCCAGCATGTAGGCGAGCTGGTCGAGCATCTCGTTGCGGGTGGTCGAGTACTTGTCCTCGTCGGGCAGGACCATGGTGTAACCCAGGGCCCGGCCGCGGCTCAGGATGGTGATCTTGTGGACCGGGTCGGAGTTGGGCGAGGCCGCCGCGACCAGGGCGTGTCCGCCCTCGTGGTACGCGGTGATCTTCTTCTCCTTGTCCGACATGATCCGGGTCCGCTTCTGCGGGCCCGCGACCACGCGGTCGATCGCCTCGTCCAGCATGAGGTTGTCGATCAGCTTCTTGTCGCTGCGGGCCGTCAGCAGGGCGGCCTCGTTCAGGACGTTGGCGAGATCGGCGCCGGTCATGCCGGGGGTGCGGCGGGCGACGGCAGTCAGGTCGACGTCGGGCGCGACCGGCTTGCCCTTCTGGTGGACCTTCAGGATCTCCAGGCGGCCCTGCAGGTCCGGGCGGTCCACGGCGATCTGGCGGTCGAAACGGCCCGGGCGCAGCAGCGCCGGGTCGAGGATGTCCGGCCGGTTGGTGGCGGCGATCAGGATGACGCCGCCCTTCACGTCGAAGCCGTCCATCTCGACGAGCAGCTGGTTCAGCGTCTGCTCGCGCTCGTCGTGACCGCCGCCCAGACCGGCGCCGCGGTGACGGCCGACCGCGTCGATCTCGTCGACGAAGACGATGGCCGGGGCGTTCGCCTTGGCCTGCTCGAACAGGTCGCGGACCCGGGAGGCGCCGACACCGACGAACATCTCGACGAAGTCGGAACCGGAGATCGAGTAGAACGGCACGCCCGCCTCGCCGGCCACGGCACGGGCCAGCAGGGTCTTGCCGGTTCCGGGCGGGCCGTACAGCAGCACGCCCTTGGGGATCTTCGCGCCGACCGCCTGGAACTTAGCGGGCTCCTGCAGGAACTCCTTGATCTCGTGGAGCTCCTCCACCGCCTCTTCCGAGCCGGCCACGTCCGCGAAGGTGGTCTTCGGGGTGTCCTTGGTGATCAGCTTGGCCTTGGACTTCCCGAAGTTCATGACCCGGGAGCCGCCGCCCTGCATCTGGTTCATCAGGAACAGGAAGAGCAGCACCAGCAGGAGGAACGGCAGCAGTGACAGCAGGAAGCCGACGAACGGGTTGGTCTTCGAGGGCGACACCGTGTAGCCCTCGGGGATCTTCTTGTCCTCGAACTTCTGCTGCAGCGTCTTGGCCAGGTCGACGCCCTGGTTGCCGATGTAACTGGCCTGGATCTTGGAGGCCTTCTCGACCTCCTGACCCTTCTTGAGCTCGACCTTGATGGTCTGCTCGTCACCGGTGGTCAGCTGCGCCGACTGCACCCTGTCGTCGTTGATCGCCTGAACGACCTTGCCGGTGTCCACCGTCTCGTAACCGCCGGACCGGCCGACAACCGTCATCAACACGATCACGGCAAGGACGGCCAGCCCGATCCACATAACCGGCCCACGGAAGTATCGCTTCACGTCCATCCATACGGAGCGATGCCGCCCCGTCCCTCCTGCCATCGTGAGATTTGATAAAGGCTGTTCTTCGGACGGTACCCCAGCTTCGCCCACCGAAGCCGCATGGGACGGCCGACGATCCGCCTACGGGTACTCCAACGGCCCGCGCGCGCCAAGGGTTCCCGGCCGCGGGCGGCCGTGCCCGGTGGTTGCTCCAGGTGGCCGCCGCGGCCGGGGTCGCCCCGGCCGGGCGGGTCAGCCGCCGTAGACGTGCGGGGCGAGCGTCCCGACGAACGGCAGGTTGCGGTACTTCTCCGCGTAGTCCAGGCCGTAGCCGACGACGAACTCGTTGGGGATGTCGAAGCCGACCCACTCGACGTCGATGGCGACCTTGGCCGCCTCCGGCTTGCGCAGCAGCGTGCACACCTTGAGGGAGGCCGGCTCCCGGCCGCCGAGGTTGGAGATCAGCCAGGAGAGCGTGAGGCCCGAGTCGATGATGTCCTCGACGATGAGGACGTGACGGCCCTTGATGTCCGTGTCCAGGTCCTTGAGAATCCGCACGACGCCCGAGGACTTGGTGCCGGCGCCGTAGGACGACACCGCCATCCAGTCCATGGTGACGGGGGTGGACAGCGCCCTGGCGAGGTCCGCCATGACCATCACCGCGCCCTTGAGGACACCGACGATCAGCAGGTCCTTGCCCGCGTACTCCTCGTCGATCTTCGCGGCCAGCTCGGCCAGCTTCGCGTCGATCTCTTCCTTGGTGATGAGCACCTGCTGAAGATCGGCGCCCATGTCTTTCGCGTCCACCCGCATCACTTTCGGTCGTCCCGCTGGAATGGCCACGCGAACCGCGCGCCGCGGCTCGCGCACAGGCCGAACCGCCCCGGCCCGGTTCCCGGGAGGGGAACGGGCAGAGGTCCGGCGGTCAGCCTTGCCGGATCACCAGTCTGCCACCCTGCCGCCGGGCGACGACGCGACCGGGCAGGTTGATGGCCCCCTGGCCCCTCCATCCGGTGATCAGCCGGTCGATCTCCTCGATGTGCCGGGCGAAGAGGGAGCCCGCCGGGGCGCCCGCGTCGATGGCCGCCCGGCGCAGCACGCGGCGGCGCACGGCGGGCGGCAGGGTGTGCAGCTTGGCGCACTCCAGGAAGCCGGAGTCGTCCCGGACGGCGGACTCGGCCTGGCCGGCCCAGGCGTCCAGGGCGTCGGCGTCGTCGCGGGAGAGCTGCGCGGTGCGGGCCAGCGCCTCGACGACGCCCTTGCCGAGCGCCTTCTCCAGCGCGGGCAGCCCTTCGTGGCGCAGCCGGGAGCGGGTGTACGAGGGGTCGGTGTTGTGCGGGTCGTCCCAGACGGGGAGGGACTGCGCCATGCACGCCGTGCGGGCCGTCTGCCGGTCCAGCTCGAGGAAGGGACGCCGGTAGCGGCCGCCCGTGCCGGAGATGGCGGCCATGCCGGACAGCGAGCGGATGCCTGAGCCGCGGGCGAGCCCGAGCAGCACCGTCTCGGCCTGGTCGTCGCGGGTGTGGCCGAGGAGCACGGCGGCGGCGCCGAACCGGTCGGCCGCCTCGTCCAGCGCGGCGTAGCGGGCGTCGCGGGCGGCGGCCTCGGGGCCGCCCTCCCGCCCGACGGTGACGGCGACCGACTCGCAGGGGTCGAGCCCGAGCTCGCCCAGGCGCTGCACCACCTCGGCGGCGCGCTCGTCGGAGCCGGACTGCAGGCCGTGGTCGACCGTCACGCCGCCGGCGCGGACGCCCAGCTTGGGCGCCTCGAAGGCGAGGGCGGAGGCGAGGGCCATGGAGTCGGCGCCGCCGGAGCACGCGACCAGCACCAAGGGCCCGGGTCCCGCCACGGGGGCGGCGGACGGCGCGGGCACCGCCACCGGGGAGCGGCCGGCGTCGCGGGCGCCGACGCGGGTGGCGGCACGGGCGGGGACGAACGTCGAGCCGTGCTCGGCGAGGATGTCGTGGAGGACGCGGCGGACCGCCAGGCGTATCGCCGCGACCGCAGGATGGGGACCCATTGTCCGGTTCCCTTCATGAAGTTGTTTGGGGAAGCCGACCCGGAGGACGGTCACACAGAGTGTGTTGATGGTGACAGAAACAGGTCGGTATCCGAGCATCGCACGCCCGCCTTGGGAACACGCTCCCTCGGAAGGGTGATTGATCGGGCGTTGCCCTGCCGCCAACCGGACGCCCGTGTTCCATATTCGGTCACGGCCTGTGCTTCCGTCAGCCCCCGTCGCGCGAGGCGCCGTGCACCCGGGTCACCCAGTCGGCCGGGGCGTGGATCTCCGACGGCGTGGGCAGCGTGTTGGGCGACGTCCACACGCGGTTGAAGCCGTCCATGCCGACCTGCTCGACCACGGCACGCACGAACCGCTCGCCGTCCCGGTACTGGCGCAGCTTGGCGTCCAGGCCCAGCACCTTGCGCAGCACCAGGTCCAGGCGCGAGGCCCCCTTGGCGCGGCGCTGCTGGAACTTCTCCCGGATCTCCGCGACCGAGCCGACCACCTCGGGGCCGACGCCGTCCATCACGTAGTCGGCGTGCCCCTCCAGCAGCGACATCACGGCGGTGATCCGGCCGAGCACCTCGCGCTGGGCGGGCGTCTGCACCAGGTCGACCAGGGACCGCTCCTCGTCCTCGCGCTCCTCGCCGCGGCCGCCCACCAGTGCCTGGGCGGCGTCACGGACCCGCTCGAGCAGCTGGGCCGGATCGACGTCGGCTTCGGCGAGGAACGACTGGATCTCGCCTCGCAGGTGGTCCCGCAGCCAGGGCACGGCGGAGAACTGGGTGCGGTGGGTCTCCTCGTGCAGGCAGACCCAGAGCCGGAAGTCCGAGGGGTCGACCTCCAGTTCGCGCTCCACCTGGACGATGTTCGGCGCGACCAGCAGCAGCCGGCCGCCGCCGTTCTCCCCGCCGGGCAGGTCGCCGGTGGCCGGGGCGAAGGTCTCGTACTGGCCGAGCACCCGGGAGGACAGGACCGAGAGCAGCACGCCGAGTTCGACCCCGGTGACCTTGCCGCCGAGCGCGCCCATCACCACGCTGCCCGGCTTGCCCGCCCGGCGTTCCTGCATCTTGCCGAGCAGGGGGCGCAGGATCTCCCGGAAGCCCGCGACGTTCGCCTTGGCCCAGCCGGGCCGGTCGACGACCAGCACGGGGGTGTCGTGCACCTCGTCCCCGCCCATGCGGGTGAAGGCCCGGACGTGCTGCTCCGATGCCTTCGCGTGCCGGCGCAGTTCGGCCACCACGGCCCGCGCCTCGTCGCGGCCGACCTCCGGGCCCGGCCGCACCAGCCGGGCGGCGGTCGCCACCGCGAGATCCCAGTCGACCATTTCCGTACCACGGAAGCTCGTCATGTCGTCAACGGTACGGGAGGCCACGGAAACACGTACGGTCCCGGAGACCGGTTCCGCGTCCGCCCGGGTGGGCCGCTGGCCCCGGTCCCGGCGGCCCGTCAGGTGCGGCAGCCGCAGGACGCGACGGTGGCGGCCAGGCGGTCGAGGGCCGACTCGGCCGGTTCCTTCGCCGGGGTGCCCTCGGCCAGGAAGGCGAAGGCGAGCAGGCGCCCCTCGGCGTCCACGGCGGTCCCGGCCAGGGTGTTCACACCGGTGAGGGTGCCGGTCTTGGCCCGCACCAGCCCGGCCGCCGCCCCGTCCCCGGCCCGGCCGCTGAGGGTTCCGCTGAACCCGGCGACCGGCATCCCGGTCAGGACCGGGCGCAGCTCAGGACGGCGGGGGTCCGCGGCCAGCGTCAGCAGCCGGGTGAGGGTGCGGGCGCTGAGCCGGTCCCCGCGGCCCAGGCCGCTGCCGTCGGCGAACCGGACGCCCTTCAGCGGCACGCCCAGCCGCTCCAGCTCTGACCGGATCGCGGCGCCGCCGCCCGCGAAGCTGCCCTCGCCCCCGGTGGCGAGCGCGGTCTGCCGGGCCAGCGTCTCGGCGATGTCGTTGTCGCTGTTGGTCATCATCCGCTCGACCTGCGCGGCCAGCGGGGCGGACCGCACCCGGGCCAGCGCCTCCGCCTTCCGCGCGGCCTTCGCCGGAGCGGGCGCGCCGGCGCGGATCCCCTTCTTCTCCAGCAGTTCGGCGAAGACCTCCGCCGCGTGTGCCGCCGGGTCGGCGACCCGTGGTGCGGGGCCGTGGTCCGAGTCGTCGGCCCGGCCCTCGTCGACCGTGAGCGCAGTGACCGGAGAGATGTTCGGGTTGACCCCGATCGGGTGAACCTGTGGGCCCGTGAAGAGGGAGCCGTCGTACCGGAGGGCGACCTCCTCGACCCCCCGCTGCCGCAGCG
>NZ_JBRIOU010000010.1:109396-122530 GCF_053474865.1 Streptomyces sp. CO7 | reverse complement strand
CCCTTGTCCTTCGTCGTCGTCCCGTTCCGCTTCTCGGGGTTCTCGGGGTCCCCGGAGGCCAGGGGCTGCAGCACGGTCCGCGTGGTGAACCGGTGGTCGGGGCCCATGGCGGAGAGCGCGGCCACACCGGTGGCGATCTTGGTGGTGGAGGCCGGGAGCAGCGCGGTGTCCCCGCCGCGCTCGAAGAGCGTCCGCCCGGTGGCCACGTCCACCACCGCTGCGGACCCGCGGGAGCCCAGCGCGGGGTCGTCCAGCAGGGGGCCGAGCACGCGCGCGAGGCCCGCCCTGGTGGGCAGGGCGCCCGCCGCGGCGCCCGCGTGACCGGCCTTCTCACCGTCCGGCGTCTCACCCAGACCGGCGAGCACGGCCACCGCGTCGAGCCGCGCCACGGATCCGTCCTGTGCGGCCGCGCCCCGGGCGCGGCCGGCCTCCACGGAAACGGATGCGGGGCGTTCACCCCCCAGTGCCACCGCGTGGACCCGCTCGGCCGTACGCTGACCGCTGGAGTCCCAGGGACCGGCGGCCGTCACCACCCCGGCGGCCAGCAGGGCCCCGGAGACGGCGGCACAGACCGTGTACCGCCCGACCGGGTCGGACCAGCGCGCCACCGTTCGGGCACCCCGCGCGAACAACGGTCGCACGCGCCGCTGTTCCCCCGGCTCCGGCACAACGACCACCCCTTTCGCCAGCACCCACCTGCGTAGGGGACACTTAACCACCAGAACTATGTGCTGATCATGGAGGAGCCACCGGTGGAGTTCGACGTCACGATCGAGATTCCGAAGGGTTCGCGCAACAAGTACGAGGTGGACCACGAGACCGGTCGTATTCGCCTGGACCGGCGACTCTTCACCTCGACGATGTACCCGGCCGACTACGGGTTCGTCGAGAACACCCTCGGCGAGGACGGCGACCCGCTGGACGCCCTCGTCATCCTCGAGGAGCCGACCTTCCCCGGCTGCCTCATCCGCTGCCGCGCCATCGGCATGTTCCGCATGACGGACGAGGCCGGCGGCGACGACAAGCTGCTGTGCGTCCCCGCCTCGGACCCGCGCGTGGAGCACCTGCGCGACATCCAGAACGTGTCGGAGTTCGACCGCCTGGAGATCCAGCACTTCTTCGAGGTCTACAAGGACCTCGAGCCCGGCAAGTCCGTCGAGGGCGCCGACTGGGTCGGCCGCGCCGAGGCCGAGGCCGAGATCGAGCGCTCCTTCGCGCGACTGAAGGAGCAGGGCGGTCACTGACCGCCGTCCCGCCCGGTTCCGGGCGGGCGCCACGGGCCGCGTCATCCCGCACGGGTGGCGCGGCCCTGCCGCGTTCAGGGCCGCCTACCCTGGGTACGCGGCACACCGATCATGAACTGCCGGGAGCAAGGGTGACCGAGGCGGAGGACCGCAAGCCCCAGAGCGACGAGGCGAGGAGCGCTTTCGCCCCTCCGCCGGGAGTCGTCGCGGCCCCGCCCCCGGTGGACAACGAGTCGTCGACCACCTCGGAGTTCGCCGTCCCGCAGGGGCTGGTGCCGCCGGAGCCCCCGCCGTCCGAGCGCACCGAGGGTTCCGCGTTCCGGCCGCCGTCCTCCACCACCGGTCAGCACCCGCTGCCGCCCGCGGCCTTCACCCCGGCGGCCGGTATTCCCGCCCTCCGGTTGACCCGGGACGTGCCCTGGCAGGACCGGATGCGCACCATGCTCCGGATGCCGGTCATGGACCGTCCGGCGCCCGACGTGGTGCACCGGGGGGAGGACGAGACCCGCCCCGCGGTACCCCGCGTCATGGACCTCGCCCTGCGTATCGGCGAGCTGCTGCTGGCGGGCGGCGAGGGCTCGGAGGACGTCGAGGGCGCCATGTTCGCGGTCTGCCGGGCCTACGGCCTGGACCGCGTGGAGCCCAACGTCACCTTCACCCTCGTCTCCATCTCCTACCAGCCCTCACTGGTCGAGCCGCCGGTCAGCGCCTCGCGCACGGTGCGCCGCCGCGGCACCGACTACACCCGGCTGGCCGCGGTCTTCGCCCTGGTGGACGACCTGAGCGACGCGGACGAGGACAGCCCGGTCACGCTGGAGGAGGCCTACCACCGGCTCGGCGAGATCCGGCGCAACCGGCACCCGTACCCGACCTGGGTGCTCACCGTCTCCGCGGGACTGCTGGCCGGCGCGGCCTCCGTGCTGGTGGGCGGCGGGGTGCTGGTGTTCCTGGCGGCGGCCGTCGGCGCCATGCTCGGCGACCGGCTGGCCTGGCTCTGCGCGGACCGCGGGCTGCCGGAGTTCTACCAGTTCGTGGTCGCGGCGATGCCCCCGGCCGCGATGGGCGTGGCCCTCACGCTCGCCCACGCCGACGTGCGGGCCTCCGCGGTGATCACCGGTGGGCTGTTCGCGCTGCTGCCGGGGCGGGCCCTGGTGGCGGGCGTCCAGGACGGACTGACCGGCTTCTACATCACGGCCTCCGCCCGCCTGCTGGAGGTCATGTACTTCTTCGTCGGCATCGTCACCGGAGTGCTGATCATCCTGTACTTCGGGGTGCAGCTCGGCGCGCAGCTGAACCCGGACGCGTCGCTGGCGATCGTCGAACGCCCGGTGGTGCAGATCTTCGCCTCCATGCTGCTGTCGCTGACCTTCGCGGTGCTGCTGCAGCAGGAGCGGTCGACGGTGCTGCTGGTGACGCTGAACGGCGGCGTCGCCTGGGTGGTGTACGGCGCGATGCACTACGCGGGCGGCCTCTCCCCCGTCGCGTCCACGGCCGTGGCCGCGGGCCTGGTGGGGCTCTTCGGCCAGCTGCTCTCCCGTTACCGCTTCGCCTCGGCACTGCCGTACACCACGGCGGCGATCGGCCCGCTGCTGCCCGGTTCGTCGACCTACTTCGGTCTGCTGGGGTTCGCGCAGAACAACATCGACCGAGGGGCGGCCTCGCTGAGCCAGGCCGCCGCGCTGGCCATCGCCATCGCCATCGGGGTGAACCTCGGCTCGGAGGTCTCCCGGCTGTTCCTCCGCCTCCCGGGAGAGGCCGCGGAACGCAGGAAGGCGGCGAAGCGGACCAGGGGCTTCTGACCCTGGTCCGCCTCACCGCCGATCTACCGTCGCGCCGCCGCGGGTCAGCGCCGGGGGCGCTGAGGGTGGCCGTCGCCGCCCTGCGGGGGGTAGGGCTGCCGGGGCGGCTGCTCCCCGCCGTAGGGCTGCTGGTGGGGGTGCTGGTTCTGCTGCTGGTGCTGCTGCCCGTAGCCGCCCTGGCCGTACGGCTGCTGCGAGGGCGCACCATCGTAGGGCTGCTGCGGCTGGGATCCGTACTGCTGCTGCCCGCCGTACCCGTCGTGTCCCTGCTGCTGCGGCTGCTGCGGGGCGCCGTGCTGCTGGGGTCGGCCGTACTGGCCGCCCTGACCGTAGCCCTGCTGCTGACCGTAACCCTGCTGGTCGTAGCCCTGCTGCTGACCGTAACCCTGCTGCTCGTACCCTGCCTGCCCGTAGCCCTGCTGCCCGTACGGCTGCTGCGGGGCGTGCTGCTGCGGGTGCTGGTGGGACTGCTGCTGGGGCTGCTGGTGGTGCGACTGCTGGTGGTGGTGCGGCTGCTGCTGTCCGCCCTGCTCGGGGCGGAGGAGGAGCGGGCGGGTCGCGTCGTCCATCATCGGGTAGCGGCCGTCCTGCGACGTCCCGTCGGTCCCGGTGCCCTCGCCGTCGCCGTCCTGCCCGTCCTTGCCCTTCTTCCCGCGCGCCTTGAGCAGCTCGAACACGATCGGCAGCACGGAGATCAGGACGATCAGGATCAGGATCGCCTCGATGTTCTTCTCCACGAAGTCGATCCGGCCCAGCCAGGAGCCGAGCAGCGTGACGCCCGCGCCCCACAGGATGCCGCCGATGACGTTGAACGTCAGGAAGGACCGGTACCGCATGCCGCTGACGCCGGCGATGATCGGCGTGAAGGTGCGCACGATGGGCACGAAGCGGGCCAGGACCAGTGACTTCGGACCGTACTTCTCGAAGAAATCGTGGGCCTTGACGACGTTCTCCTGCTTGAAGAAGCGGGAGTCCGGCCGGCTGAAGAGCGAAGGACCGACCTTCTTGCCGAACATGTAGCCCACCTGGTCGCCCAGGATCGCGGCGAGGCAGATCAGCGCGATGGCGCCCCAGAGGGGGAAGTCGAGCGTGCCGGAGGTGATCAGCATGCCGGTCGTGAAGAGCAGTGAATCGCCCGGCAGGAAGAATCCGAAGAAGAGCCCGGACTCGGCGAAGACGATGAGCAGCAGACCCACGATGCCGAAAGTGTTCAGCAGGTAGTCGGGATCCAGCCAGCTCGGTCCCAGGGCAAGGGTCGTCACGGTTCCGGGCTCCTGTGGGGTGAGGGGAGGGAAGACGGCGCGGTTTTCGGACTACCGCACAAAGCTACCAACGCCCTACCGGTACCCCGGGTTCCACCAGGGCGCACAAGGACCGGGCTCATCCGCCCGGCCCTGCCCCCTCACACACTCCGGCCGTTCATGCTCCCCTCGCGGGCCCTCAGGACAGCTGGAGGAGCCCTCGCAGGATGTCCCGGCTCTCCTCCGGACCGGGGCTGTCCCCGAGGAGCTCCCGCATCGCCCGCTCGTACTGGACGACGTCCTCGCGCTTGTCCAGGTAGAGGGCGCTGGTCAGCTGCTCCAGATAGACCACGTCGGAGAGGTCGGACTCGGGGAAGCTCAGGATGGTGAAGGCGCCGCTCTCGCCGGCGTGCCCGCCGAACCCGAAGGGCATGACCTGGAGCCGCACGTTGGGCCACTCGGACACCTCGATGAGGTGCTGCAACTGGCCACGCATCACGTCCCGGCCACCGTAGGGCCTCCGCAGCGCCGCCTCGTCGAGGACTATGTGGAACTGCGGGGCGTGCTCGGACACCAGGTACTTCTGGCGCTCCAGCCGCAGGGCCACCCGGCGGTCCACCTCGGCCGGCGAATGGGCCAGGCCCCGCGAGACGACGGCGTGGGCGTAGTCCTCGGTCTGCAGCAGGCCGTGGACGAACTGCACCTCGTACCCGCGGATCACCGAGGCGGCGCCCTCCAGCCCCACGTAGGTGGGGAACCAGTGCGGCAGGACGTCGGTGTAGCTGTGCCACCACCCGGCGGTGTTGGCCTCCTTGACCAGCGAGAGCAGCGCCCCCCGTTCCGCCTCGTCGTCGACCCCGTACAGCGTCAACAGGTCTTCCACATCACGGGCCTTGAAGCTCACCCGCCCCAACTCCATACGGCTGATCTTCGATTCGGACGCCCGGATCGAGTAGCCGGCCGCCTCCCGCGTGATCCCGCGAGCCTCCCGAAGCCGCCTCAGATGCGCTCCGAGCAGCATCCTCCGCACCACCGATCCCGACTCTCCCGCGCTCATGTCAGCCACCCTCCCCGGCCGTGCCCCTGGCAAAGTCTGCCACCAAATCACTCCGAGCTGTACTCATCCGGTTACGGAAAGGAGAACTCGGTGGCCGGTGTGGAACCCCTCCAGGCGGGATCCTGCCTGCCCCGAGGCCGAAACTGAACCCTCCCGCACGCTCCTCGCGACCGGAAACCAACGGGCGGATGGCGGAAAAAATGACCAAGAAACGGTACGGCGCAGCGTATTTCAGACGCGTGCACGTGCATCTGCCCTTGCATCTGCTGGTCTCATCCGAAACCATGGGCCTCGCACCACCGCCATATCGCCGCGACCGCGAATCCCGGGAGTGCCTCGCATGGGGACGAATGGATCGACCATGCTCGAGCCGCTACGGCAGGGCCTGCCGCCGATGGACCCCGCGACCGTCTCCAACGCCGCGACCTGCGCCCTGCCCGCCCGCTACGACGCGGTACGCGAAGCCCGCCAGTTCACCCGCGGAACTCTCGGCCAGTGGGACATAGGGGATCGCTTCGACGACGTCTGTCTGGTGGTGTCCGAACTCGTCACCAACGCCCTCCGTCACGCCCTGCCCGCCGACACCGCGCGCGACCCCGAGCAGGACCCTCCGGTACGGCTGCACCTGATGCGCTGGTCCGAGCGGCTGGTGTGCGCGGTACGCGATCCCAGCCGCGAGTCCCCCGACCCCCGCGACCCGGACGTCGACGACGACTGCGACGCGGAGTCCGGTCGGGGACTCTTCCTCGTCGAGTCCTTCAGCGACGGGTGGGGGTGGCACCCGGTCACCGGTGCCCTGGACGGCAAGGTCGTCTGGGCGCTCTTCAGGCTGCCCTCGGCCGGCTGAGCGGGCCGACGCCGGTAGAACCGGCGACGGTAAGGCCGGCGACGGTGGGCTCAGCCGACTATCAGGTGGTCGAACTCGCCGTCCTTGACCCCGAGGAGCATCGCCTCTATCTCGGCGCGCGTGTAGACGAGCGCGGGCCCGTCCGGGAAGCGGGAGTTGCGGACGGCCACCTCACCGCCGGGCAGGCGTGCGAACTCCACGCACGAGCCCTGCGAGTTGCTGTGCCGGCTCTTCTGCCACGCGACACCCTCGAGACGGGTGGCCGCCATGCCGTTGTGCACCCGCGTCGGGCCCGGCATGGCCGGACGCGACGGACATCCTGACGCCTCGTCAAGGTCGTACCCGTCGTACACGTCGTGATCCACAGGTAGCTCCCCGGTGATGCACCGGCCGTGGGGCCGCGGTGCGTGGTCAACTGCTTTGGATCATAGCCACGTTCATGTGCATACGCAGGTGCGGATGCACTGGCGGATGCATGGTGCAGATGCACGTGCACGCGGGGTGTTCCCGCGGTTACAGCGGGCGGGCGACGGAACCCGGCACCCCTTCCGTCTCTCCCCGTTTTCTGCTCGTGTGCCCGACAACCCTCCCCGCATGCAAAGGACTTCCTCCCGCGGTACAGCGGTTCCGCGCGCACGGTACGGGACTCATCCGCGGTCGCCGCGGCCGGGGAGCCCGGGACGACGGCCCATCCGGGCCCGGTCGGCGGCGTCCCGGCCCTGTATCCACCCCTCCTCGTCGCTGACCCCGCGCAACCGGGTCGTTCTCGTGTGCGGGAAGAGCCGGTCGGTCTCGTCCCGTACCGCCGCCTCACGGGAGGCGAGCACGGGCAGCAGGGCCTGCCCGGCCTCCGCCTTCGCCTCCGCGATCTCGTGCTCCGCGGCCTCGGCCAGCCGGGCGCCCATCCGATGGGCGTACGCGGCCAGGAAGGACTGCCGGAAGGTCTTGGTCCGCCGTCGGCCGCCGCCCTTTCCGCCCCCCTTGCGCAGCGCGGCCTCCGCCTTGGTCATCGCACCGGTCGCCTGCACCAGGAGGGAGGTGTACAGCAGCTCGACCACCTCGAGGTCCGCCTCGTGGCCGACCACCGTGCTGAAGCAGAACGCCTCGTTCCACACCGCCTGACAGTTGTTGGCCCGCGCCACAGCGTCCAGCAGCACCGCCTTGGCCTGTTCGTACGGCGGCTCCACCCCGATCCGGCACGCCCCTGGCCCGCCCGGGGCCGGCCCGTCGGAGCCCGGGACGCCGTCCGGGGCGAGCAGCGCCTCGTCGATGCTGTGCCGGGCCATGAGCTCCTGCGCCTTGGCGGTCAGTGCCTCGGCCTCCTCCGGGTAGCCGGTCGCCTCGGCCTTGGCGAGCAGCGCCCGGATCCGGCCCAGCATGCGGGAGGCGGGCTCGGCGCGCCCCGCCTCTCCCGCGGCCGGCCGCGGCCTGGGTTCCACGACCGGTTCCAGGGCGGGCAGCCTCAGCAGGAGGCGGTAGAGCTCGAGTACAACCGTGGCCCGGGTGAAACGGTCTTCCCGGTAGGGCGGTGCGGGCGTCAGCTCGGCGAGCTGGGCCGCCCAGCGACGCCCCCTGGCCTGCGCACCGGACCGGGAGCCGTGGCGGGAGTCCGCACCGGAGTTCTCGCCGGAGCCGTCGCGGGAGTCCTCGCCGGATTCCTCCGAGGCACCGGCTTCGGCGAGAATCAGGTCGCAGACCAGCTGGACGTGGACCTCCTCCAGCTCACGCCGGACCATCCGGACCACGTCCGCGGGCTGCCAGCCCCGCCTCCAGAGGGCGGCCGTCAGCTCGCGCCCCCGGCGGGACAGCTCGGTGTCCGCCCCCGGGTCGGCGGCCAGCAGGGACGCGCCCGCGTCGAGGGCCGTGTCGGTGTCGGCGTAGAGGGCGGCGGCGAAGGCACGCTCGACGGTGCCGGGCTCGGTGGTGCTCACGCGGTGATCCTGACACGGGAACCCGGGGTGCGGGAAAGTTGTCCACAGGCTGTGGACAACATGCGGTGGTGTCGTACCCGCCTGGCAGACTCGACCGCATGACCGGCCGGTGGGCTCTCGCACCCGTCGAGGGCGGCGGCGTCGATGTCGTCCCCCTCGGCCCCGACGACCTGCCCTGCGGCCCGGTGCGCCGCGAGCCCGACCTCGCCGAGGCCGTGCGTTCGCGGCCGGATGTCGCCCGCTGGGTGTGGCGCTCGACCGCCGAGATCTACCCGCGCCTGCTGTCCGCCGGAGTGCGGGTCGAGCGCTGTCACGACGTGGAGGACGCCGAGACCCTGCTCCTCGGTCACGAGGGCAGGAGCGGCGAGCCACGGAACGCCGCGGCCGCGCTGGGCCGGCTGCGCGGCGGCCCGGTGCCGCCGGACCCGCCGGCGCGGAGCGCGGACCCGTCGGCGCAGGACCCGTTGTTCGAGGCCGCCGCCCCCGTGGACGTGCCGCTCGCCGACCTGCTCGCCGTCTACGCCGAACAGCGGCGCCGGCTGGCCGCCACCGCCCACCCGGACCGGATGGCCCTGCTGCTGGCCGCGGAGTCCGCCGGCACCCTGGTGGCCGCCGAGATGAACCGCACCGGCCTGCCCTGGCGGGCCGACGTGCACCGGAAGGTGCTCCGGGACCTGCTCGGCGAGCGCTATCCGGGCGCCGGCGAGCCACGGCGACTGGCCGAGCTGGCGGACGAGGTCTCCACGGCGTTCGGCCGCCGGGTGCGGCCCGACCTGCCGGCCGACGTGGTGAAGGCGTTCGCCCAGGCCGGCATCCGGGTCCGCTCCACCCGCCGCTGGGAGCTCGCGAAACTCGACCACCCGGCCGTACCGCCGCTGCTGGAGTACAAGCGGCTGTACCGGATCTGGGTGGCCCACGGCTGGTCGTGGCTCCAGGACTGGGTGCACGACGGCAGGTTCCGCCCGGAGTTCCTGCCCGCGGGCACGGTGACCGGCCGCTGGGTCACCCACGGCGGTGGGGCGCTGCAGATCCCCAAGGTGATCCGGCAGGCCGTGATCGCCGACCCCGGCTGGCGGCTGGTGGTCGCCGACGCCGACCAGATGGAGCCGCGGGTCCTGGCCGCGATCTCCCGCGACCCGGCCTTCATGAAGGTCGCGGGCCGTGAGAGCGACCTCTACCAGGCGGTCTCCGAGCGGGCCTTCGCCGGCGACCGGGACCGCGCCAAGATCGCCGTGCTCGGCGCCATCTACGGCCAGACGTCCGGCGACGGCCTGAAGAACCTGGCCGCCCTGCGCCGTCGCTTCCCCCGCGCGGTCGCCCACGTCGACGAGGCCGCCCGCGCCGGCGAGGAGGGGCGCCTGGTGCGCACCTGGCTGGGCCGCACCTGCCCGCCCGTCGGCGGTCAGGAGGAGGCGGAGGAGGCGGGCATCCCGCTCGCGGCCGAGGACGACGACGAGCCCGGTCCCAGCCGTTCCACGGCGACGACCCGCGCCCGCGGCCGGTTCGCCCGCAACTTCGTCGTCCAGGGCAGCGCCGCCGACTGGACGTTCCTGCTGCTGGCGGCTCTCCGCCGCCGCCTGGACGGGCTGGCGGCGGAACTGGTGTTCTTCCAGCACGACGAGGTGATCGTGCACTGCCCCGCCGAGGAGGCGGAGCGGGTCACGGCCGCCATCCGGGAGAGCTCCGAGGAGGCCGCCCGCCTCACCTTCGGCGACACCCCGGTCCGCTTCCCGTTCACCACGGCGGTGGTGGAGTGCTACGCGGACGCGAAGTGACGGAGCCGTCGTGGAGCGGGCCCCAGGAACGGGAAAACCCCAGCACGGACCGGGTCCGAGCTGGGGTTTCACTGAGCCGCTTTCGGGATTCGAACCCGAGACCTACGCATTACGAGTGCGTTGCTCTGGCCATCTGAGCTAAAGCGGCACGTGCTGCCCGCACCATGGTGCGACCGGCGACGACGGTAAGTCTACACAGTTTCCCGGGGTGCTCCGAACCGGCGATCGACGGGGCGTTCCATGAGGTCAGAGGCAGCGCTTCCCCTCCGGGGGGACCGTGCCGCGGAGCAGATAGGCGTCGACCGCCGCGTCGACGCAGTCGCTGCCGCGGCCGTAGGCGGTGTGGCCGTCACCGTCGTGGGTCAGGAGCCGGCCGGAGGAGAGCTGACTGGCCAGGGCCTCGGCCCAGACGTACGGGGTGGCGGGGTCACGGGTGGTGCCGACCACCAGGATCGGGGCGGCGCCCTCGGCCTCGATGCGCCGGGCCTCGCCGGTGGGGGCGACGGGCCAGTAGGCGCAGTTCAGCGCGGACCATGCCATGGTCTCGCCGAAGACCGGCGAGGCCTTCTCGAAGTCCCGCAGCGACGCGCGCACCTCCTCCGGCGAGGAGAACGCCGCGGGCAGGTCCAGGCAGTTCACCGCGCTGTTGGCGAACATCAGGTTGGAGTACCGGCCCTCGGAGTCCCGCTCGTAGTAGCTGTCGGAGAGCGCCAGCAGCTGGGTGCCGTCCTTGTGCCGCCGCGCGGAGTCGAGCGCCTCGCGGAGCTGGGGCCAGGCACCCTCGTCGTACATGGCGGCGATCACGCCGATGGTGGCCAGCGACTCCGTCAGCTCGCGCCCGTCCGGGTCCTCGGCCTTCAGCGGCTCGGCGTCCAGCTCTTCGAAGAACGCCTTGAGCTCGCGCCCCACCCCGGCAGGGGTGGACTTCCGGCCGCCGATCGGACAGTCCGACTGCCGCACGCAGTCCCGGGCGAACGCCTGGAAGGCCGTCTCGAAGCCGGCCGTCTGGTCCAGGTTCAGCCGACGGGCCGGCAGCGACGGGTCCATCGCACCGTCCAGCACCAGGCGGCCCACCCGCGACGGGAACAGCCCGGCGTACGTGGCGCCCAGGAAGGTGCCGTACGAGGCCCCGACGTAGTGCAGCTCCTTGTCGCCGAGCACCGCCCGCACCACGTCCATGTCGCGGGCCGTCTCCACCGTGGAGACATGGCGCAGCAGCTTCGCGGAACGGCCGCCACAGCCCTCCGCGAAGGTCTTGAACGCGTCCACCAGCGAGTCCGCCTCGGCGCCCTCGTCCGGGGTGAAGTCGGTGCCGGTGTAGGTGTCCATGTGCGGCCCGTCGAGGCATTCGACCGGTTCGCTGCGGGCCACCCCGCGCGGGTCGACGGCGACCATGTCGTACCGGGCCCGGACCTCGGCGGGGTAGCCCAGCGCCGCGTAGCCCTGCAGGTAGTCGACGGCGGAGCCGCCCGGGCCACCGGGATTGACTAACAGCGAACCCAGCCGGCGGCCCGGCCCCGTGGCCTTGGTCCGCGACACCGCGAGCCGCACCTCGCCGGTCTCCGGCCGCGCGTAGTCGAGCGGCGCGCGCACCGTCGCGCACTGGAACCCGGGCGCGCCGCAGGAACGCCAGGAGGGCTTCTGCTCGTAGAAGCGGGCCAGCTGCGGCGCCACCTCCACGGGGAGGGCGGCGAGCGCCGGGCGGGTGCCCGGGTCACCCGACTGCCCCTGCTTCGCGGCGCACGCCGTCAGCAGGAGCGCCGAGGCGGTGACGACCGCTCCGGCCAGGCGCGCGGCCCGCCACGGACGGGACACGGAACGAGGGCTGCGGCTGATCTCCACCCGGCCACGGTAACTCTCCGCAGCCACGCTCACGCCCTGTGCCATGGATGTCGCCCGCACGGGCTAACCGTCACGCAGCGCCATGGTCATGGCCTCGACGGCCAGCAGCGGCGGCACGTTGCGGTCCAGTGCCTCGCCGCAGGCGCCGATCGCCTCGATCCGGCGCAGCGTCGACTCGGGGGGCCCGGAGCGGGCCAGCCGCTGCAGCGCGTCCTCGGCGTCCGCGTTGGCGAGCGCCACCCGTGTGCCGAGCTGCAGGGCGAGGACGTCGCGGTAGAAGTTGGTCAGGTCGGTCAGCGCCAGGTCCAGGCTGTCGCGCTGGGTGCGGGTGCGGCGGCGCTTCTGCTTGTCCTCGAGGTCCTTCATCACCCCGGCCGTGCCCCGGGGGAGCCTGCCACCCTGGGCCGCGCCGAGCGCCGCCTTGAGTTCCTCGGTCTCCTTGACGTCCAGCTCCTCTGCCAGTGCCTTGGCGTCGGCGGCCGCCGCGTCCACCAGCTCCTGCGCGGCCCGCAGGGCCCCGCCCACGTCGCCCACCCGCAGCGGCAGCTTGAGCACGGCGGCCCGGCGCTCGCGGGCCGCCGGGTCCACGGCCAGCCTCCGGGCACGGTCGACGTGGCCCTGGGTGGCGCGGGCCACCGCGTGGGCGGTGCCCGGCTCGATGCCGTCGCGGCGGATCAGCAGGTCGGCGACGGCCTCGACCGGCGGGGTGCGCAGGGTCAGCAGCCGGCAGCGGGAACGGATGGTGGGCAGCACGTCGTCCACGGACGGCGCGCAGAGCATCCAGACGGTGCGCGAGGCCGGCTCCTCGACCGCCTTGAGGACGGCGTTGGCCGACTTCTCGTTGAGCCGCTCGGCGTCCTCGACGAGGATCACCTGCCAGCGGCCGCCCGCCGGGGCGGTGTACGACTTGCGGACGGTGTCGCGCATGTCGTCGACCAGGATCTGCGCGCCGGTCGCGACGACGGTGGAGACGTCGGCGTGGGTGCCGATCAGGGCCGTGTGGCAGCCGTCGCAGAAGCCGCAGCCGGGTGCGCCGCCGAGGGCGCGGTCGGGGCTGACGCACTGGAGCGCGGCGGCGAAGGCGCGGGCCGCCGCCTCCCGTCCCGCGCCGGGCGGGCCGGTGAACAGCCAGGCGTGCGTCATCTTCGACGCGGCAGGGGCCGCAGCGCCTTCGTTGGCGGCCGTGACCAGCGCGTCGGCGTCGCGCGCCGCGGCGTCCAGTTCGGCGATGACCCGCTCCTGGCCCACCAGGTCGTCCCATACCGCCACGGGCACCGCCTTTCGTTCACGTCGTACCGCCGCCTCCATTGTGCGGGTCGGCTAGGACAGCCGTTGCCCGGGCGGTGGGGCCGGCCCCACCGCCCGGGCAACGGCTGTCCTAGCCGACCCGCACAATGG
>NZ_JBRIOU010000010.1:108258-109296 GCF_053474865.1 Streptomyces sp. CO7 | reverse complement strand
CCGCCTGCCTGCGGCGCCCCTCCCACACACGAACGCCGCCCCGGCCGGGTGTCGAGCACCTGGCCGGGGCGGCGTACCTGAGCGGGCGGGGGTCAGCGACGGCGGCCTCGGCGGCCCTTGCCGTCACCGCCGTCACGCTCGTCGTACGGGCCGAGCAGCTCGTCGGCGAGGCTGGGCAGGTCGTCCATCGGAGTCTCCTCCGCCCAGTCGGGGCGACGACGGCCGTCCCTGGCACCGTCCTCCGAGCCGACCTGCGGGAGCTCGCGGGTGACGTCGGCGTCGCGCGGGATCTCCCGGGTGGCGTCCGGGTCCGGCTGCTCGATCCGGGGCAGCACCGCCGTCTCGTCGGCCGGCCGGGCCACCTGGGGGATCTCCATCGTCGCGTCGTTCTCGGCGACCCGCGGGATCACCCTGGTCTCCTCCTGCGGGGAGACCACCGGCGTCGGCACGGTCAGCGCCTCGTCGTCCGGCGCCTTCGACATGCTCACGCGGTCCTGCGGGCCCCGGCCGTCCTCGCGGGCCTCGTCACGGGACGGGGCCTGCGCGGGCTCGGGGGCCTTGGACATCTGCACCGCCTGCGAGGTCTTGGCGGCCTCGGCGGCCGTCGCCGCGGCCTCCGCGAGGCGGCGCGCCTCCTCGGCGCGCAGCAGCGCCTCCTCGGCCTGCCGCTGCTTCTCCATCCGCCGGGCCTCGGCCTCGGCGCGAAGCCGTGCCTGCTCCGCCTCGCGGTTGCGGCGCTCGACCTCCTCCTCGCGGCGGCGGGCCTCCTCGGCGGCCCGGGCCTCCTCCTCGGCGAGCAGCCTGGCGCGCTCCTCCTCGGCCTTGCGGCGGGCCTCGGCCTCCCGGCGGCGGGCCTCCTCCGCCTGCCGCTCGGCCTCACGGCGGCGCGCCTCCTCCAGCTCGCGGCGCTGGCGCTCCTCCTCCTCGGCACGCAGGCGGGCGAGCTCCTCCTGGCGCTCCCGCTCCAGGCGCTCCTCCTCGGCCTTGCGGGCGGCCTCCTCCTCGGCCCTGCGCCGCGCCTCCTCCTCGGCCCTGCGG
>NZ_JBRIOU010000010.1:93539-108158 GCF_053474865.1 Streptomyces sp. CO7 | reverse complement strand
GCCTCGGAGAGCGGCAGCATCTGGTCGAGCCGGTGCCGGACGACCGTGGTGACCGCCTCCGGCTCCTGCCCGGCGTCGACCACGAGGTAGCGTCCCGGGTCGCTCGCGGCCAGCGTGAGGAAGCCCGACCGCACCCGGGCGTGGAACTCGGCGGGCTCCGACTCCAGGCGGTCGGGGGCCTCGGTGAATCGCTCGCGGGCGGTCTCGGGGGAGACGTCGAGCAGCACCGTCAGGTGCGGGACCAGCCCGTTGGTCGCCCAGCGGGAGATGCGGGCGACCTCGGCGGGCGACAGGTCGCGGCCGGCGCCCTGGTAGGCGACGGACGAGTCGATGTAGCGGTCGGAGATCACCACGGCGCCGCGCTCCAGGGCGGGCCGCACCACGGTGTCGACGTGCTCGGCGCGGTCGGCGGCGTACAGCAGCGCCTCGGCGCGGTGCGAGAGCCCGGCGCTGGAGACGTCGAGCAGGATCGAGCGCAGCCGCTTGCCGACCGGGGTGGCGCCCGGCTCGCGGGTGAGCACCACCTCGTGACCCTTGGCGCGGATCCACTCGGCGAGAGCCTCGG
This sequence comes from Streptomyces sp. CO7, assembly GCF_053474865.1. NCBI lineage: Bacteria > Bacillati > Actinomycetota > Actinomycetes > Kitasatosporales > Streptomycetaceae > Streptomyces > Streptomyces sp. CO7. Next base: position 107,593 of record NZ_JBRIOU010000010.1, on the reverse strand, counting down.
CCTGGGTGGACTTGCCGGCTCCGTCGCCGCCCTCCAGGGCGATGAAGAAACCGTTCACCGCCGGCGCGGCGGTGGGCTCGTCACCGCGGACGGCGTCACGGAGGTCCTGGCGGAGCGGAATGCCGGACCGGTCGTCGGTCTTGGCCAGCACCAGCGCGGCGACCGGCAGCAGCAGCGCGCCGACCAGCATGAGGACGAACGAGGCGCAGCCGTGTGCGAAGACGAACTTGCCGCTCTCCATCCGGTGCGGGCCGATCGCCGCGGCCAGCAGCGGGGCGGCGACGGCGGCCAGGCCGATCGTGGCGCGGACCACGGCGTGCAGATGGTCGGTGAGCCGCGGGCGGCGGTACTCCTCGGTCTCCTGGTCGAGCAGGGTGTGCCCGGTGTTGGCGGCGATGCCCGCGCCGATGCCCGCGAGGGCGGCGGTCAGCAGCATGGTCGCCATGTCGGGGACGAGGCCGGTGGCCAGCAGCGCGATGCCGGTGAAGGTCAGGGCGAGGGCGAGCAGCCGGCGACGGGAGAGCGCGGGCAGCACCTTGGGGGCGAGGCGCACACCGGCCACCGTGCCGCCGGTGAGGGCGAGCACCAGCAGGCCGTAGGCGACCGGGCCGCCCCCCAGGTCTATGGCGTGCAGCACGGCGACGGCGACCGAGGCGGCGATCGCAGCGGCCACCGAGGCGCAGGCGACGACCAGCAGCGGGATGGCGCCGGTGCGGCCCTTGTCGGGGCCGGAGCCGCTCCGCGGACGGCGCAGGCCCTCCAGCGGGGAGCGGGCCCGCGGGGTGCGGGTGGCGGGCAGCTCCAGCTGGACCAGGACCGAGACCGACGCGGCGAACAGTCCGGCCGCGACGAACGAGGCGAGCGCGGCCTGGTGCTGGGCGAACCAGTCGAGGCCCGCGCCGAGCAGGTTGCTGATCAGCGTGGCGAAGACCAGCACCGCGGCGGCCAGCGGCAGGGCGCCGACGGTGGTGCGCAGCGAGAGACGGCGCAGGGCGTCCTGGTGGTCCGGCAGCGGCCGGATGCTGGCGCCCTCGGGGGGCGGGGGCGGCAGCAGCGCGGGAGCGGCGGAGGCGCGGCAGATCGTCCACAGCCGCTCGGCGACGCCGGTCAGGAAGACCGTCACCAGCAGCGCGGCGACCGCGCCGCCGGGCGTCCAGTCGATCCACAGCGGGGCCAGGATCAGCAGCACCAGGCGGAAGCCGTCGGCGCCGACCATGGTCCAGCGCCGGTCCAGCGGCCCTTCGGCCGCGGTCAGGGAGGTGAGCGGTCCCAGCAGCACGGCGCCGAAGAGCAGGGTCGACAGCACGCGTGCGCCCAGCACGCAGGCGACCGTGAGGGCGACACCGCGGGATCCGCCGCCGAAGGTGCTCTCGGAGACCGCCGCCTGGAGTGCCAGCAGCACCAGGACCAGCAGGGCCAGGAGGTCACCGGTTCCGGAGACGAGGTGGGCGCTCCACAGTCGCTTCAGCTGCGGCCTGCCCAGCAGGGACCGCACGGCCCGTTCGCGTGAATCTGCGACCAGGGCGTCGTCGGGGTCCGGGGAGTGGGCCGTTGTCTGCTCGGCTCGCGTCATGCGTTCAGCCTATCGGGACGCGCCGACGCCACGGGCCCGGCCTCCGAACGCGTGCGGCGTCGCGCGCACGTGCGGAAACCGGGCCCCGGGCCGGCATGGTCGGTCGGGTCCGGGGGTTCGATCGTGGGTTCCGGGCGTCGACGGCTCTGCGCCGTCCGCCCAGTTCCCTCGATTCCCGGTCCCGGGCGGGTCAGTCCTCGAGGGGCGGCTCTGCCGCCGTCTTCTTCGAGGCGGTGGACGCCGTGGTCTTCTTCGCCGCCGTCTTCCTGGCCGCGGAGGTGGTGGTCTTCTTGGCCGCCGTCTTCTTCGCGGCGGTCTTGGTGGCCGTCTTGGTGGCCGCCTTCTTCGCCGTGGTCTTCTTGGCGGTCTTCTTCGCCGTCTTCTTGGCGGGGGCCTTGGCCCGCTTCTCGGCGAGCAGCTCGAACCCGCGCTCCGGCGTGATCGTCTCGACGCTGTCGCCGGAACGGAGGGTCGCGTTGGTCTCGCCGTCGGTGACGTAGGGACCGAAACGACCGTCCTTGATCACGGCCGGCTTGCCGCTGACCGGGTCGTCGCCCAGCTCCTTCAGCGGGGGCTTGGCCGCGGCCCGTCCACGCTGCTTGGGCTGGGCGTAGATCGCCAGCGCCTCCTCCAGCGTGATGGTGAAGAGCTGGTCCTCCGACTGGAGGCTCCGCGAGTCCGTCCCCTTCTTCAGGTACGGGCCGTAGCGGCCGTTCTGCGCGGTGATCTCCACGCCCTCGGCATCGGCGCCGACCACACGGGGCAGCGACATCAGCTTGAGCGCGTCGTCCAGGGTGACCGTGTCCAGGGTCATCGTCTTGAAGAGCGACGCCGTGCGCGGCTTGACCGCGTTCTTGCCGGTCTTCGGGGTGTCCTCGGGGAGCACCTCGGTGACGTAGGGGCCGTACCGGCCGGCCTTGGCGACGATGGGGCGACCGGTCTCCGGGTCCTGACCCAGGTCGCGGTCCCCGCTGGGCTGGGCCAGCAGTTCCTCGGCCAGCTCGACGGTGAGCTCGTCCGGCGCGAGGTCCTCGGGGACGTCCGCGCGCTGGTGGCCCTCCGCGTCCTTCTCACCTCGCTCGACGTAGGGGCCGTAGCGGCCCACCCGCAGCACGATGCCGTCACCGACGGGGAACGAGGAGACCTCTCGGGCGTCGATGGCGCCGAGGTCGGTGACGAGCTCCTTGAGACCGCCGAGGTGGTCGCCGTCGCCGTTGCCCGCGTCCGCCGCCCCGCTGCCGCCGGCCGTCCCGCCGGTCTCGCCGAAGTAGAAGCGGCGCAGCCACGGCACGGACTCGGCCTCGCCGCGCGCGATGCGGTCGAGGTCGTCCTCCATGCGGGCGGTGAAGTCGTAGTCGACCAGGCGGCCGAAGTGCTTCTCCAGCAGGTTGACCACGGCGAAGGACAGGAAGGACGGCACCAGGGCCGTGCCCTTCTTGAAGACGTATCCGCGGTCGAGGATGGTGCCGATGATCGACGCGTAGGTCGACGGACGGCCGATCTCGCGCTCCTCCAGCTCCTTGACCAGCGACGCCTCGGTGTAGCGGGCGGGCGGCTTGGTCGAGTGGCCGTCGGCGGTGATCTGCTCGGCGCTCAGCGGGTCGCCCTCGGAGACCTGCGGCAGCCTGCGCTCACGGTCGTCGAGCTCGGCGTTGGGGTCGTCGGCGCCCTCCACGTAGGCCTTCATGAAGCCGTGGAAGGTGATGGTCTTGCCGGAGGCGCTGAACTCAGCGTCGCGGCCGTCGGAGGCGGCGCCGCCGATCCGGACGGTGACGGAGTTGCCGGTCGCGTCCTTCATCTGGGAGGCGACGGTGCGCTTCCAGATCAGCTCGTAGAGCCGGAACTGGTCACCGGTCAGACCCGTCTCGGCAGGGGTGCGGAAGCGGTCGCCGGAGGGACGGATCGCCTCGTGCGCCTCCTGCGCGTTCTTCACCTTGCCGGCGTAGGTGCGCGGCTTGTCCGGCAGGTACTGGGCGCCGTACAGCTGGGTGACCTGGGCGCGCGCGGCGGCGACCGCGGTCTCCGACAGCGTGGTGGAGTCCGTACGCATGTAGGTGATGAAGCCATTCTCGTACAGCTTCTGGGCGATCTGCATGGTCGCCTTGGCGCCGAAGCCGAGCTTGCGGCTGGCCTCCTGCTGCAGCGTCGTCGTCCGGAACGGGGCATACGGCGAGCGGCGGTAGGGCTTGGACTCGACCGAGCGGACCTGGAAGCGCGTGTTCTCCAGCGCCGCCGCCAGGGCACGGGCGTTCGCCTCGTCGAGGTGGAGGACGTTCGCCGTCCTGGCCTGGCCCCGGGAGTCGAAGTCGCGGCCCTGGGCGACCCGCACGCCGTCGACCGCGGCGAGGCGGGCGACCAGCGAGGAGGGGTCGGACGAGTCCGGGACTCCAGCTGCGCCGGAGGCCTGGGCGAAGGTGCCGGTGAGGTCCCAGTACTCGGCGGAGCGGAAGGCGATGCGCTCGCGCTCCCGCTCGACGACCAGGCGGGTCGCCACCGACTGCACGCGGCCGGCCGACAGGCGCGGCATGACCTTCTTCCACAGCACGGGGGAGACCTCGTAGCCGTAGAGGCGGTCCAGGATGCGGCGCGTCTCCTGGGCGTCGACCAGCTTCTTGTTCAGCTCGCGCGGGTTGCGCACGGCCTGCTGGATGGCGTCCTTGGTGATCTCGTGGAAGACCATCCGCTTGACCGGGACCTTGGGCTTGAGCACTTCCTGCAGGTGCCAGGCGATGGCCTCGCCCTCGCGGTCCTCATCGGTGGCGAGGAAGAGCTCGTCGGACTCCCGCAGGAGGTCCTTGAGCTTCTTGACCTGGGCCTTCTTGTCGGCGTTGACGACGTAGACGGGCTGGAAGTCGTGATCGACGTCCACCCCGAGGCGCCGGACCTCGCCGGTGTACTTCTCGGGCACCTCCGCGGCGCCGTTGGGAAGGTCGCGGATGTGCCCGACGCTCGCCTCGACGATGTAGCCAGGGCCCAGATAGCCCTTGATCGTCTTCGCCTTGGCAGGCGACTCGACGATGACGAGTCGGCGGCCGCCCTGTGCGGTCTCGCTGGTCGGGGACAACTTCTGCTCTTCTCTCCGGTCGACGCGGGGTCTTCCCCGCGGTGCTCCGGCACCGCGGGTTCGGGTCTGGTGACGCTGCGGAGTGTGACGGTACATGCCGCCCCCGTGTCAAACGGGAAAAGCCCGCAACGGCCACTCGAACGGTAACCCGACTACCGTCATTCCTGCCGCCCGGACTCCCGAGCCGGCCGGTAACCGGCCGGGCTGAACGCGCCCGCCCGTCCTCCTGGCCTGCGGCGGCGTACGGATCCGGCGTCCCCCGAGGGGCGCGCCTCAAACGCCCTGCCGCCCGGTAACCGGCGTCACGCCGCGCCGGTCAGGAGGCCGGCTCGAGGAATCCCTGCTCGATCAGCAGCCGGATCTGCGCGGGCGTGCGGTCCCTCAGCAGCACCGGATCCTCCCCCATGAGCTGGGCGATGGCGTCCAGGATCCGGCCCGCACTGAGCGATCCGTCACAGACGCCGGCGAATCCGGCGCCCACGGTGTCCACCTGGGCGGCTCGGCGCATGCCGCGGTTCTGGCGGAGCACCACGTGCTCGGGGTCCTCGGCCCCGGGCAGCCCGACCTGCTCCTGCAGCACCTCCCCGACGAGCCGGAAGTGCGCCTCCAGCAGAGCCGCGTCGTCGTTGCTCCGCAGGTAGTCCACCCGGTCGAAGTGGGCCCGCACCGTCTCGCCGAGCGGCTGCTCGATCGGGTGCGGCCACTCCTCGACGGTGACGGACGGGGCGGCCTCGGCCGCCGCGCTCCGGCGCAGGGTGATCCAGCCGAAGCCGACCGACCGCACGTCACGGGCCTCGAACTCGTCGAGCCAGGCGTCGTACCGGGCCTGGTACTCGGCGGGGTCGCCCTGGTGGTCCCCGGCGTCGCGCAGCCAGAGCTCGGCGTACTGCGTGACGTCCTGCACCTCACGCTGGACGATCCAGGCGTCGCACCCCCACGGCACCCAGGAGGCCAGCCGGCTCTGCCAGTCCTCCCCGTCGACGTGCTCCCAGTTGGCGAGGAACTGCGCGAATCCGCCCTCGTTCAGCCGGGCGCCGGACTGCTGGACCAGGGTGCGGCACAGGTCGTCGCCGCTCATTCCGCCGTCCCGGTAGGTGAGGCGGGCTCCCGGGGAGATCACGAACGGCGGGTTGGAGACGATCAGGTCGTACCTGTCCTGCTCCGGCAGCGGCTCGAAGAGCGAGCCCTCGTACAGCTCGGCAGCCGGCGCCCCCGAGAGCGCGAGGGTCAGCGCGGTCACGTGCAGGGCGCGCGGGTTGAGGTCGGTGGCCGTCACCCGGGTGGCGTGCCCGGTCGCGTGCAGCGCCTGGATCCCGGAGCCGGTGCCGAGGTCGAGGGCGGAGGCGACCGGGGCGCGCACGGTGAGGCCGGCCAGGGTCGTGGAGGCGCCGCCCACGCCGAGGACGACGCCCTCCTCCTTGCTGCCGATGCCACCGGCCCCGCCCACGGCACAGCCGAGGTCGGACACGATGAACCAGTCCTCGCCGCCCGGCCCGCCGTAGGGCCGTACGTCCACGGTGGCGGCGACCTCGTCGCCACCGGCCGGCCGCAGCCATCCGGCGTCCAGGCAGTCCTCCAGCGGCAGCACCTCTGCCGCCCGCCCGCCTGCGACGGGCTGCTGGAGGAGGAACAGGCGGACCAGTATCTGCAGCGCCGAGTCGCCGCGCGTGGCGCGCAGCGCGGGGACGGTCTCGGCCCGCGCCAGCGCCGCGTAGGCCGGGGCGCCGAGCAGCTCGAGCAGCCCGTCGGCGGTGAAGTCCGCCGCGAGGAGGGCTTCCCGCAGACGCGCCGTGGTGTCGGGGCGGTCGGCGGCCGGCAGGGCGGACAGGGCCGAGGGCCTCGTGTCCGAGGGCTGGGGTGACTGGCTGGCGTTGCTCACCGTCCCATTGTCACCGCTCGGGCCCAACCGGCACGCCCGCCTGTGGACGACGGAGGGGCCGGAGAGGAGGCCGCCCGCGTGGCCTGTGGACGAGGCGGCGTCCGCCCGACATTGCGTCACCCTCCCGGGTGAGGCCGTGGGATGGGTCGGGCTCACGGATCCACAAGGATCCGGAGCACCGGCCGCCCCGGGCCCGGCCGTGGGTCAGGCGTCCGACTTCGACCCGGTACCGCCGCCGGCCTCGCAGGTGGGCTGCTCGCGCATGGCCGCGCCGACCTCGCCCTCCTCCAGCCGCTTGAGGGCGTCGCTGCCGCTGCCGCTGAGCTTCTGCAGCTCGGCGCCGACCTCCTTGAGACCGTCGGCGAACTCGGCCTGGTCGTCGGTCTTGAGCTTGTCGACCTGCTTCTTCAGGTCGGCGTAGGAGTCGGCGATGGAGTTGAGCTCCTTCACCGCGTCCTTCTGCTTCTTCTCACCGTTCTCCACCGCCGGCGGACCGGCACGGTCGATCACGGAGCCGATCTTCCGGTAGGCGTCGGAGATGTCCTGGAAGGCCTTGGAGTCGGTCTCCTTGACGTCCTTGGGCGGCGCCTTGTCGGAACTGTCCTCCTGGATCGAGGCGTTGGCGGCCTGGATCTTCTTGGCCTGAGGCTGCACACCGTCACAGACCTTCTTGGCCCAGGCGTTGAGCTCTTCGCTGTTGTCGTCGCCGCAACCGGACAGCGCCAGCATCAGTGCCGCACCGCCGGCCAGGGCGGTCGCGAGCTTCTTCTTCACCGGGTCGGTCCCTTCCGTCGCTCTCGGCCCCGGAACATACACGCCGAGGGAGTGCCGCACGGAGTCCGAGCATCCGATTTATGGCTGTTTGAATCCTTTTGCATCAGCGAGAGAAGATTCACGGCCGCTGTTGTGCAAGTTCGCACACAAGAAGGGCACAAGTTCTCGTTGAGACGAGGTGGCGCCACAGGGGATCAGAGGCCCCACGTCCTCCATCCGGCGCGCCGGCGACGAGCCGTCAGCGCCGGGTCGGCGCCCGCAGCTCGTCCGGGCCGGAGTCGGAGTCGTCCATGGCGATCCCCCGGCGCCTGGAGACCCACACGGCGGCCACGACGACGACCAGCGCGAGCACCGCGATGAGCGCCCGCAGGCCGGGACTGGCACCCGGGCCGTAGCCGAGCTGGATCACCGCGGGCGCGATCAGCAGCGCCACCAGGTTCATCACCTTCAGCAGCGGGTTGATGGCGGGTCCCGCCGTGTCCTTGAACGGGTCACCCACGGTGTCGCCGATGACCGTGGCCTCGTGGGCCTCGCTTCCCTTGCCGCCGAAGTGACCGTCCTCCACCAGCTTCTTCGCGTTGTCCCAGGCTCCGCCGGAGTTGGCGAGGAACACGGCCATCAAGGTGCCGGCGCCGATGGCGCCGGCCAGGAAGGAGGCGAGCGCGCCGACCCCGAGGGTGAAGCCGACGGCGATGGGCGCCGTCACGGCCAGCAGGCCGGGAGTGGTCAGCTCGCGCAGGGCGTCCCGGGTGCAGATGTCGACGACCCGCCCGTACTCCGGCTTCTCGGTGCGGTCCATGATCCCGGGGTGCTCCCGGAACTGGCGGCGGACCTCGTGGACGACCGCACCCGCCGACCGCGACACCGCGTTGACGGCCAGTCCGGCGAAGAGGAAGACCACCGCGGCGCCCATGATCAACCCGACCAGGTTGTTGGGCTGCGTGATGTCCGTGATGAGCGTCAGCGGTGCGCCGGGGCCGGAGATCCTCTCGCCCACCTCACGCGCACCGGTGAGCACGGCGTCCCGGTAGGAACCGAAGAGCGCCGCCGCCGCGAGCACCGCGGTGGCGATGGCGATGCCCTTGGTGATCGCCTTGGTGGTGTTGCCCACCGCGTCGAGGTCGGTCAGCACCTGGGCGCCCGGGCCCTCGACGTCACCGGACATCTCGGCGATGCCCTGCGCGTTGTCGGAGACCGGCCCGAAGGTGTCCATGGCGACGATCACCCCGACGGTGGTCAGCAGGCCGGTGCCGGCGAGGGCCACCGCGAACAGCGCCAGCATCACCGAGGCGCCGCCGAGCAGGAAGGCCCCGTACACGCCGAGGGCGATCAGCAGGGCGGTGTAGACGGCGGATTCCAGACCCATGGCGACCCCGGCCAGGATCACGGTGGCCGGTCCGGTGAGCGAGGTCCGGCCGATGTCCCTCACCGGGCGGCGGCCGGTCTCGGTGAAATAGCCGGTCAGCTGCTGAATCAGTGCGGCCAGCACGATGCCGATGGCCACCGCGACCAGCGCCAGCACCCGCGGGTCACCCGAACGGCCGACGACCGCCGGATCGGTCACCCCGTCCAGCTCCGCATAGGTGGAGGGCAGGTAGACGAACGCGGCGACGGCCACCAAGGCCAGGGACACGGCCGCGGAGACGAAGAAGCCCCGGTTGATCGCGCTCATCCCGCTGCGGTCGGCTCGGCGGGGGGCCACCGCGAAGATGCCGATCACGGCCGTGACCACGCCGATCGCCGGAACCATCAGCGGGAACGCGAGCCCCGCGTCGCCGAACGCCACCATGCCCAGGATCAGCGCGGCGACCAGCGTCACCGCGTAGGACTCGAAGAGATCGGCCGCCATGCCCGCGCAGTCCCCCACGTTGTCCCCGACGTTGTCGGCGATGGTGGCGGCGTTGCGCGGGTCGTCCTCCGGGATGCCTTGCTCGATCTTCCCGACCAGGTCGGCTCCGACATCGGCGGCCTTGGTGAAGATGCCGCCGCCGACGCGCATGAACATGGCGATCAGCGCGGCGCCCAGGCCGAACCCTTCGAGGACCTTCGGCGCGTCCGCGGCGTACACCAGCACGACACAGGAGGCCCCGAGCAGACCGAGGCCCACGGTGAACATGCCGACCACGCCGCCGGTCCGGAACGCGATGCGCATCGCCGTCCGCGTGGCGCCCGGCGTGGACGCCTCGTCGGCGGCGTCCCGCGCGGCTGCCGCGACCCGGACATTGGTGCGGACGGCCAGCCACATGCCGGTGTAGCCGGTGGCGGCCGAGAAGGCCGCACCGATCAGGAAGAAGACGGACCGGCCGATGCGCTGGCCCCAGTCGTCGGCGGGCAGCAGGAGCAGCAGGAGGAAGACCACGACGGCGAAGACGGCGAGGGTGCGCAGCTGGCGGGCCAGGTACGCCCTGGCACCCTCCTGCACGGCCGCGGCGATCTGCCGCATGTTCTCGGTGCCCTCGCCGGCCGCGAGCACCTGGCGGACCAGCACGCCGGCCACCGCGAGCGCGGCCAGCGCCACCACCGCGATCACCGCCACCACGATCCGGTTCCCGTCGGTGAGCACCACGGCGAGGTGCGCCTGGCCGGATACGGGGGAAAGCCCCGCCATTCGTCCTCCTCGACGCCTGGACCGAGCGCGAAGCGGAGGCCGGAGGGCCGCCACGCTCTTCAGAGCAGCGTCACACGAAAGGGACGAAGGCGCACATCAGGGAGGAATCGGGCGCAAGGTCAGGGCTGACCGGCGGAAGTGAGGGGAAACGCGCGCGTGAAGGGGGCGCCGGTGTCAGGCGCGGGCGGTGGGCCAGGTCATGCGGATCAGGCCACCCTCGGCCCCCGCACTGACCTCGAGGTCGTCCACCAGGCCGGAGATCACCGCGAGGCCCATCTGGTCCTCCTCGGTCTCCGCCGTGTCGAGCGCGGCGGGGGAATCCCCGGGCACCGCGTCGGCGGACGTCGATCGGGGCGCGTCGTCGGCCACCTCGATGGAGAAGAGTTTCTCCTCGTCGGTCAGCGCGATGCGCACCGGCGAGCCGAGACCGCTGCCCCGGTGAAGGCCGACCGCACGGGAACACGCCTCGCCGACGGCGAGGCGCACCTCGTCGAGGACCGTCTCGTCCACCCCGGCCCGGCGCGCCACCGCGGCCGCCACCAGCCTGGCCGTCCGGACGTGCGCCGGAAGCGGGCTGATGAGGAGTTCAACGGTGGCCATGCACATCCCCCTCGGAACTACGGTCCTGCTGTCCGGAGGGCATACCGAGGTGACGGCTCACCCTCCCGATGACGTCCGCCCCGGGCCGAGGCCCGGGGCGGCGCTTGTCAGTCGGTGGCCGCTACCGCTTCCTCGACCGACGTGTGGATCGGGAAGACCTTGGTCAGGCCGGTGATCCGGAAAATCTTCAGAATGCGCTCCTGGTTGCACACCAGACGGAGCGAGCCCTCATGGGCGCGCACCCGCTTCAGGCCGCCGACCAGCACGCCGAGCCCGGTGGAGTCGAGGAAGTCCACGCCCTCCATGTCGACGACGAGGTGAAAGCTCCCGTCGTTCACCAGCTCGACCAGCTGCTCGCGCAGCTTGGGCGCGGTATATACGTCGATTTCGCCACCGACCTCGACGACCGTGCGATCGCCGACGGTACGGGTCGACAGGGACAGGTCCACGGATCCTCCAGCACCTTGCTATCGAGCGGTCGCCCCTCGGGACACCTGGCGGAATCCCCGGGACTGTTCGCCAGCCGCGATGGCATTCAATCACTTACCGGCAGGCGCGCACGACGCCTTGGGTCCATTGTCCTTCCAGCCGGTGACACACTCGGTGCCGATGGCTGAGAATCACCGATCCGGTCGAACCCGGACGGACACTGCTTCCCGCCCCTCGCCGGGCACGATTCTGGACCGGCTCGCCGGGGGCCAGGATCGTGCTGCGCGCATCACTCATACGGAGCACCTGCCCCCTCGGGAGGGTCGGCATGCCGTCTGGCCGCACGAGATCCGTGAAGAAGTTCTGGCGGCGGTCCGGGAGCACGGCATCGAGCACCCCTGGGCCCACCAGGCACGAGTGGCCGAGCACGCCCTGGACGGCGAGTCGGTCGTGGTCGCCACCGGAACCGCGTCGGGCAAGTCCCTGGCCTATCTGGTGCCCGTCCTCTCCGCCCTCCTGGACGGCGCGGAGGCGCCCAACGGACGTGGCTCCACCGCCCTCTACCTGGCTCCCACGAAGGCCCTCGCCGCCGACCAGCACCGTGCCGTGAAGGAACTCGCCGGTCCGCTGGGGACGAAGGTCCGGCCGGCCGTGTACGACGGCGACACACCGGTCGAGGAACGCGAGTGGGTCCGGCAGTACGCCAACTACGTGCTGACCAATCCGGACATGCTGCACCGCGGCATCCTCCCCTCCCATCCCCGCTGGTCCTCCTTCCTGCGGGCGTTGCGGTACGTGGTGATCGACGAATGCCACACGTACCGCGGGGTCTTCGGTTCGCACGTGGCCCAGGTGCTGCGCCGGCTGCGCAGGCTCTGCGCCCGGTACGGGTCCTCCCCGGTGTTCCTGCTGGCCAGCGCCACCGCGGCGGAGCCGGCCGAGGCGGCCCGGCGGCTCACCGGCCTGCCGGTGATCGAGATCGCCGACGACGCCTCGCCCCGCGGTGAACTGGTGTTCGCGCTGTGGGAGCCGCCGCTGACCGACCTGCAGGGCGAGAAGGGCGCGCCCGTCCGCCGCACCGCGACCGCCGAGACGGCCGACCTGCTCACCTCCCTCACCCTGCAGGGTGTGCGCACCGTGGCCTTCGTCCGGTCGAGGCGCGGCGCTGAGCTGATCTCCGTGATCACGCAGGAGCGACTGGCCGAAAAAGATCGTTCTCTGGCCGGGCGTGTCGCGGCCTATCGAGGGGGCTATCTGCCCGAGGAACGGCGCGCGCTGGAGCGCGCGCTCCACTCCGGAGAGCTTCTCGGGCTCGCCGCGACCACCGCGCTGGAACTCGGCGTGGACGTCTCCGGCCTCGACGCCGTGGTCATCTGCGGTTATCCCGGCACCCGGGCCTCCCTCTGGCAGCAGGCCGGCCGGGCGGGCCGGACCGGCCAGGGCGCACTGGCCGTCCTGGTGGCCCGTGACGATCCGCTGGACACCTTCCTGGTGCACCATCCGGAGGCGCTGTTCGACCGTCCGGTGGAGTCCACCGTCCTCGACCCGGACAACCCGTACGTGCTCGCCCCGCACCTGTGCGCCGCGGCGGCCGAGCTCCCGCTGACCGACGAGGACCTCGCCCTCTTCGGTCCGGCGACCGGCGACCTGATGCCTCAACTGGAGGCCGCGCAACTGCTGCGCCGTCGCGCCCGGGCATGGCACTGGACGCGGCGGGAACGGGCGGCGGACCTCGCGGACATCCGGGGCGCGGGCGGACGGCCGGTCCAGGTGGTGGAGGCGGACACCGGCCGTCTGCTGGGCACCGTCGACGCGGGAGCCGCTCATACCGCGGTCCACGAGGGCGCGGTCCACCTCCACCGGGGGCTCACCTACCTGGTCCGCGAGCTCGACCTGGAGACGTCCGTGGCCCTGGTCGAGAGGGCCGACCCGCCGTACACGACGGTCGCCCGGGACACCACGGCCATCTCCGTCCTCTCCACCGACACCGAGGTCCCCTGGGGTGACGGCCGCCTGTGCTTCGGATCGGTGGAGGTCACCAACCAGGTGGTCTCCTACCTGCGGCGCCGCTTGATCACCGGGGAGGTGCTGGGCGAGACCAAGCTGGACCTGCCGCCCCGCACGCTGCGGACCCGCGCCGTCTGGTGGACCGTCACGGAGGACCAGCTGGACGCGGCGCGCATCACCCCCGAGATCCTCGGCGGGTCCCTGCACGCCGCCGAGCACGCCTCGATCGGCATGCTGCCGCTGTTCGCCACCTGCGACCGCTGGGACATCGGCGGCGTCTCCGTCCCGCTGCATCCCGACACGCTGCTGCCCACCGTGTTCGTCTACGACGGCCATCCCGGCGGCGCCGGGTTCGCCGAGCGCGCCTTCCACACCGCGCGGGAGTGGCTGCGGGCGACCCGCGAGGCGATCGGGTCCTGCGAATGCGAGGCGGGGTGCCCGTCGTGCATCCAGTCCCCCAAGTGCGGCAACGGCAACGAACCGCTGCACAAGCGGGGCGCCGTGCGACTGCTGGGGGAACTGCTCCGCGGAGCGCCGGCCGAGAGCGACACGGGCGACGGCGCGGGCGGCGGTGCGGGCGGCGACGCGGGCGGCCGGTCGGCGGCCTGGGCCGGGGAGGACGGCGCGGGCGGCCGGTCGACCACGACCACAGCCGGGGAGGACGGCGCGGGGCCCGACCCGCACACCGGGCCGGAGGCCTGACACAGCGCCCCGGGCGCGCCCCCGGCCAGCCGGGGACCGGCCGCGGCATCGCTCCCCTCGCAGCCGCCGACAGCCCCTACGACGGCACCGGAAGCGGCGACGAAGCCGACGGCGGGCCACGCACATCCCCCACGGGCGGGGTCGGGGAGCCGGGCGCACCGGGCGCGTCGCCGGTGGGCGGCGGGTCCGGAGCAGGTGGTCCGGCTCTGGCCCGGGACTCCGCCGTGAAGGGACCGTGGCCGGCCTCCGCGACGACGTCGGCCACCTCTCCCGCGATCTCGCACCTGACCAGCTGAGCCCGCTGGGCCCGGACCACCCGGTCGGCCCGCGCGCAGGCGGCCGCCGTGCCGTCGGGCCAGTGCCGCGCCGCCGCCAGCGCCGCCAGATCGGCCGCCGCCGAGGCGCGGTGCCGCACCAC
>NZ_JBRIOU010000010.1:92028-93439 GCF_053474865.1 Streptomyces sp. CO7 | reverse complement strand
CACCACCACCGCCTCGCCCATCGCGAGCACCGCCGCGAAGATCACGCAGAGGGCACTCACGAGCGCGCCCGCCCAGATCGTGGCCGACCCACGGTCGCCCCGGCCTCTCCCGCCCCGGCTCCGGCTCCGACTCCTCACGGTCCGGCCCCGACGGTCTCCTCGGCCGGCGCGACCGCCTCGTGCCGCACCTCGAACGGCAGGGCACCGGCACCTGGCGGCCGGGCCACCACCCGCACCCGGACGAGGCCACCGCTCCGGCCCACGGTCACGCTCGCTCCTTCCGGTGCGGTTCGCCGGACGACGGCCAGGACCGCCTCCTCGGGGTCCTGGCGGGCAGCGGCCCGGGCGCCGGCCCGGGCCGCGTCCACACACTGGATCTGCGCGGCGGTCGCCATCAGGGCCCACACCAGCGCCATCCCGAAGAGGACCAGCACCGGCAGGGTAACGGCGGTCTCGGCGGTCACCATCCCGCTCTGCCGGTCCCGGGCCGGCCGCACGGTCTCATGGCCCTCCATCGAGCGCCTTCTTCACCAGTCCCTGCAGCTCGGCGTCGACCTGACCACTGGTCACCACCTTGTAGAGCACCGCCGCGAAGGCGACGGCCGCCACGATGCCCATCGCGTACTCGGACGTGACCATGCCCGCGTCCCGATGGGTCCCGTCGACCCTGTGGACCAGGTACAACAGCTTGCTCCCCAGCCGACGTGCTCGTCGCGTCATGTTCCGCATCCCGACCTCCAGGTCGTTCGTTCCGTTGGTTTCCTCGATGACCGCCGCATCCGTGCGGCGGAGTCCTTGCTGCGGGCTCACCGGTGGCGCACGCTCACGGGCCGCCGCCGAGCGCACCGTCCGCCAGGCCGATGACAACCGGGAGCACCCCGATCGCGATGAAGGCCGGGAGGAAGCAGAGGCCCACCGGTCCGGTGATCAGAACGCCCGCCCTACGGGCCCGCGCGATGGCGGCCCGGTCTCCCGCCGCCCGGGCCTCGGCGGCCAGACGGGCGGCCGGGGCCGCCGCCGGCAGACCCGACTCACCCGCCCGCTCGATGAGCCGGGCGAGGGGCCCGGCGCCCGGAACGGCGGCCAGACGCTGCCAGGCGCCGGCCGCGTCTCCCCCGAGCCGGACCTCGGCCGCACCCTGAGCCAGCCGCTCTCCCAGCGGCCCGCCGAGCGCCTCGCCGACGGCCCGCGCCGCGACCACGGGTTCGGCCCCGGCCTCGACACACGCGGCCAGCAGGTCGGCTGCGAGCGGGAGCTGCCGGGCTGCCTGAGCCGCTCCACGATCCGCACCGGCTTCCCGGGCGGCCTGCCGTCCGAGTCGTCGCTCCAGGGCGAGCCCGGACAGCACGCCCACCGCCAGCCCGGGCAGCCCTCCGACGAGGAGCCAGCCAAGGGCGGCCGCGCCCAGGAC
>NZ_JBRIOU010000010.1:91259-91928 GCF_053474865.1 Streptomyces sp. CO7 | reverse complement strand
CCGCACGGCGGGCGGCGACCCGGCAGGTCTTCCCAGCAGCGCGGCCGCCCGCCGGCGGCCGCGCCCCGCGCCACGGCGTCCGGCGACCTCACCCGCCGCCCAGACCAGCGTGGTCGTCACCCCCAGCGCCGTCAGGACACCCGGCCAGGTCATCCCTCAGCCTCCGCCCCGCGCACGATGCGCGACGCCCACCAAAGGCCCGCTGCCTCCAGGCCACCACCGACGGCCAGGCATCCCAGCCCCGGTCCGGTGTGCAGGAGGATCCACAGCGGGCCGGCTCCCATCGCCGTGCCAAGAAGCAGACCGAGCGCGGGCAGCCCGGCGAGCATCACGGTGGTGGCTCTGGCTCCTGCCAGCTGGGACCTGAGGTCGGCGCGCCGGTCCCGTTCCGACCGCAGAGCCGCGTCGAGTCGGTCCAGGCCGTCGGCGAGTCCCGCGCCACGGTCCACGGCCACCCGCCAGCACGCCGCCAGTCCGCGCAGCCCTTCCGCCCCGGGGGCCCGTGAGGCGCCTGTCAGGGCCGTGGCGACGTCACCGCCGAAGCGCGCGGCCGCCACCGCCGGAGCGAGGGCCCTGGCGAGCACGCCGCCGCCCTCCCCGCGCAGCACCAGGGTCAGGGCCTCTCCCGGCTGCCGGCCGGCGCGCACCTCGCCCGCCAGCGCACCGCAC
>NZ_JBRIOU010000010.1:75759-91159 GCF_053474865.1 Streptomyces sp. CO7 | reverse complement strand
CGCCAGCGCACCGCACAGGGCGATCACCGCCTCGGCCCGCCGGTCGTGCTCCGCCCGCGCGGCCGAGGCGCGCCGCACCCTCCGCACCAGGGGCACGGCCGCCATGCCCACCGCCAAGGGGAGGGGCGAGGCCCCCAGCAGCGCCACCACTCCCCCGGCCACCGGAGCCCACCACTCGGCTCCGGGCCGACGCCCACGGGCCCGGAGACCTGGAGCAAGGAGCCTCCGGGCAAGCACGCCCCGCAGGCCGGGCTCCCGGTCTGCGTCCGGCCCGCTCCACGGGCCTGTCTCCACCTCCACGGCACCGGATCGCTTCCGGGCCGCCCGCGCCATGGCTCGTGCCCGAGGAGCCTGCGACCTCGCTCCCGGCCACCACCAGAGGCCCGCCGCAGCGCACACCGCCGCCACCGCGACCGCGCCGCTCCCCGCCCCGGCCGCTCCCGCGGCCCCGACGGTCACCACGCCCGCCTCGCACCGGCCGACTCCGGCACCGGGCCCTCGGTGCACTGCCCTGCCCGCTCCGCCCACTGCTCCGCACCGCCCGGAGTCCCGGCGTCCAGCAGTCGCACCAGGCGCTCCCACCCGGCCTGCGGCACGAAGGCCCGCTCGCTCCACCGCAGGGCGGGCACCGTCCGCACCAGCCCCGCCGCGTCGCGCTCCAGCACCCGCACCTCGGCGATCCGACGGCGTCCGCCGCGATCACGTACGAGGTGGATCACCACCGACAGCGCCGCGGCGAGCTGGCTGTGCAGCGCGGCCCGGTCGAGGCCGGCGGCCGTCCCCAGGGCCTCCAGCCGGGCCGGGACGTCCGCCGCCGCGTTGGCGTGCACCGTCCCGCACCCGCTGTGGCCGGTGTTGAGCGCGGCCAGCAGATGCACCACCTCCGCCCCGCGCACCTCGCCCACCACCAGTCGGTCGGGCCGCATCCGGAGCGCCTGCCGCACCAGGTCCTCCAGCGTCACCAGCCCGGCGCCCTCCTGGTTCGCCGGTCGGCTCTCCAGCCGGACGACGTGGGGGTGCTCCGGCCGCAGCTCCGCCGAGTCCTCGGCCAGCACGATCCGCTCGGCCGGGCCGGCCAGGCCCAGCAGCGCGCTGAGCAGCGTGGTCTTGCCGGTACCGGTGCCTCCGCTGATGAGAAAGGACAGCCGGGCGTCCACCAGGGCCCGCAGCACCCCCTCCCCGCTGGGCGGCAGCATGCCGGCGCCGGTCAGCTCGCCGAGGGTGAAGGCGCGCGGACGGACCACCCGCAGCGAGAGGCAGGCGCAACCCACCGCGACCGGCGGGAGCACGGCGTGCAGCCGTGTCCCGTCGGGCAGCCGCGCGTCCACCCAGGGGCGGGCGTCGTCGAGGCGGCGTCCGGCGACGGAGGCCAGCCGCTGGGCCAGTCGGCGCACCGCCACGGCGTCCGGGAAGGCGACGCCGGTCAGTTCCAGCCCCGTGCCCCGGTCAACCCACACCCGGTCGGGCGCGGACACCAGGACGTCCGTCACCGCCGGGTCGGCGAGCAGTGGCTCCAGCGGTCCGCTTCCCACCAGTTCGGAGCGCAGCCGCACCGCCGCGCCCAGGACCTCCTCGTCCCCGAGCACGCGGCCGCCGCGTTCACGCAGCGCCTGGGCCACCCGTGCCGGTGTGGGGTCGGCTCCGCTCTCGGCCAGCCAGCGGCGCACCCCGTCGATCAGGTCTCCCGTCGCCCCGGCGTCCTGAGGGACTCCGCTTCCCGCGCGGGCGTTCATCGCCCACCTGTCGAAGCCGTCGCGCGGTCCCAGAACTGGCGGCAGAACCGGGTCAGCGGGGCCCGGGGCGCCGCCCCGGGTGGCAGCGAGGCCGTCGCGGGCGGGCGCAGGTCCGGATCGGCCGGGACCTCTCCGAGCAGGGGAAGGCCCAGCAGCCGGGCGACCTCCGCGCCGTCGAGGCCCGGCGCGTGGGGGCCGCGGACGGCGACCCGGAGGTCCCGCAGAACCATCCCGGCCATCGAGGCCACCCTGCCCGCCGCGGCCACCGCCCTGATCTCCGCGGGCACCACCAGCACCGCCAGGTCCAGCTGAGCCAGGATCTCCGCGACGCCCTCGTCGACCCGCCGGGGCAGGTCCACCACCACGGCGCCACCGCCCCGCCGGGCCGCCGCCAGCACGGCCCGTACGGCGTCGGGGGGAACGCTCACGCAGTCACCGCGGTCCCAGCTCAGCACCCGTAGCGAGTGGAGGCTGGGCAGGGACTCCTCGAGCGCCCCGCCGCCCAGCCTGCCCCGCGAGGAGGCGAAGGCGGGCCAGCGCAGCCCTTCGGCGGCCTCGCCGCCCAGGAGGACGTCGAGCCCTCCTCCCAGGGGGTCGGCGTCCACCAGGAGCGTGCGCACCCCGCCACGGGCGGAGGTGACGGCCAGCGCGCAGGCCAGCGTGGAGGCCCCGGCTCCGCCCCGGCCGCCGATGACTCCGACCGTGAGGGCAGGGCGGCCCACGCCCTCCACGACGTCGGCGATCCGGTCGGTGAGCCATTGCTCGCCGTCCGGCAGGACCAGCACGTGGTCGGCGCCGATCTCGACGGCGTGGCGCCACACTCCGGGATCGTCCGGGTCGCGCCCGACCAGGACCACACCCGGTCTGCGCGGTGCACCGCGCACCCGGCGGGCGGCGTCGTCCCCGATCAGGACGAGCGGCGCGCCCTCCCAGACGGAGCGCCTGCCGGGTGGCCCGGGATGCACCTCGGGGGTCGCCCCGGCCGCGGCGCACAGCCGCAGCAGATCGTCGAGGAGCAGGGGGTCCTCGGTCACGATGAGCGGTACGCCCGCTCCCCCGCCGGAAGCGCCGGCGGGGGTGCCGGGGATGTCGGGGGTACGTCCGGTCATGGCTGCTGCCTCCTGCCCGCGCGGGGAGGACATGTCTCCCCGGCCGTCGGTGTCAAAACTGGTGTCGGAACTGAGCGGCGCGGGCGGAAAAACGGGGCCGCGAAGCCGTGAGCCGTCATCCGGGCGCGTCGGAAACACCGTGCGGCACAACGGAAAAAGAAGTGGATCTTGGTGGATATCGGGGGACAACCCGGCGAATGTGAATATCGCGTTCACCCCCACGAGCGAAGCGCGAGAGAGCGACTCACCGGTGCGCGGGACAGACACGAAGGGGGAACCCGCACGCATCCTCTCGATTACCGACAGTCACCACCCGCGAGCACGCAAAAGGCGGCCGGACCCTCTGCGAGAGAGGCTCCGGCCGCCTGGCCCGGGGGGCGAAAACCCGTCCGGACATGCGACGACCCCCGCCGGGGGGGAGAGCGGGGGTCGTCATCCACGATCCGACTCGGGGGGGGAGGAGCCGGACCGGGTTAGCACGGTCGCGAACGATCCGTGACTTCCATGGTGTACCCGAGAGGCTTCTCAGGCAAACCCACGCGCCACACCTTACGCCGAATGGCTGCCCCCTATGCTCGCCTTGTGGAAAACCACTCCTTGCCCCGCACCGCGGCCTTCTTCGACCTGGACAAGACGGTCATCGCGAAGTCGAGCACGCTCACCTTCGGCAGGTCCTTCTACCAAGGCGGACTGATCAATCGCCGCGCCGCCCTGCGCACGGCGTACATCCAGTTCGTCTTCCTGGCGGGCGGCGCCGACCACGACCAGATGGAACGCATGCGGAGGCACATGTCCGCCATGTGCCGCGGCTGGGACGTCCAGCAGGTCAGGGACATCATCGCCGAGACCCTGCACGACCTCATCGACCCGATCATCTACGACGAGGCCGCCTCGCTGATCGAGGAGCACCACCTGGCCGGCCGTGACGTGGTGATCGTCTCGACCTCCGGGTCGGTCATGGTCGAGCCGATCGGCGAGATGCTGGGCGCCGACCGGGTGGTGGCCACCCGGATGGTGGTCGGTGACGACGGCCGCTTCACCGGCGAGGTCGAGTACTACGCCTACGGACCCACCAAGGCCGAGGCCATCCGCGAGCTGGCCGAGTCCGAGGGGTACGACCTGACCCGTTGCTACGCCTACAGCGACTCGGCGACGGACCTGCCCATGCTGGAGACGGTGGGCCACCCGCACGCCGTCAACCCGGACCGGCCGCTGCGCCGTGAGGCCCTGACCCGCGGCTGGCCGATCCTCGACTTCAGCCGGCCGGTCCGCCTGAAGCAGCGGGTCCCGAACTTCACGGCCCCCTCCCGCCCGGTGCTGGTCGCGGCGGCCACGGTCGGCGCCGCGGCGGCGGCCGCCCTGGTCTGGTACGCCACCAGCCGCAGGCGGGCGGCCTCCGTCTGACAGCCCGGCACATCCGCCCGGCCGCCCCCGGCGCCCCCTGACCAGCGGTCAGGGGGCGCCGGCACGCGGGTCCGCGGGATCGCACCTCCGGCCGGCACGGCATGTTCCGGCAGAATGCTTGAACGGCAAATCAAACGAATTCCGACAGGGGTTCACACAAGCGGCACAACAGGAGTACAAAGGACTTAACGGCCCGCGAGACCGGGGACATCCGACGGGATGACCTTCGCAACGCCATGGCCCCACGGACCGGAGCATGAACAACCGGGCACCCACGCGACGTCGACCCGTCGATTACGGGCCAGCCGCACCAGGCCACGGGAGAAAGTTCCCGGCCTGATGGGCGACTTACGAGGACGCTTGGTAACCCGGCGGCGTCATGCGAGCGGCGGCACGAGAACTCGTGCCGCCGCAACCCTGTGCGGGGTGACTCCGCCCCGGCCCCCGTCTGCCGGCCGCGCCTCAGGCGGCGCCGCGCTGCAGCGCCTCGCAGACCGCCGTCGACTCCCGGGCGCCGAGCTCGACCGCCTTGCCGCAGTGGGTGATCCAGGCGCTCATCCCCTCCGGAGTCCCGGAGACGTAGCCGTCCAGGGCCGCCCGGTAGGCGGCCCGGCCCAGTTCCGCGTGCCCCACCTCGGCCGGACAGATCGACTTGGGGTCCAGCCCGCTGCCCACCAGGACGATCCGCTCGGCGGCCCTGGCCACCAGACCGTTGTGCGAGCGGAAGGGCCGCAGGGCGAGGATCTCGCCGTGCACCACCGCGGCCTTGACCAGGGCAGGCGCCGAACCGCCGTCGATGATCAGGCGGGCGAGCCCGTCCAGCCGCCCGGCGACCTCGTCCGCGTCGGGCAACGGCAGCTCGATCAGCGGCTCGTCGACCGTCTCGCCGGCCAGCCGGGGGCGCCCGATGTCGTCACCGCCGCCCGCGGCCGCCACCAGGTGCAGGCGGGCCAGCACCCGCAGCGGCGACTGCCGCCAGATGGACAGCAGTTGGCCCGCCTCCGCGGTGAGCCGCAGCGCGGCGCCCACCACCCGGGACTCGTCGTCACCGCTGAAGTCGGTCCGGCGGCGGACCTCCTCCAGCGCCCAGTCCGCGCCGGCGAGCGCGGCGGACCCACGCGCCCCGCGCAGAGCCGCCTCGGAGGTGATCTCGTTGCTGCGGCGACGCATGATGCGGTGGCCGTAGACCCGGTCGACGTACTTGCGGACGGACTCCACGGAGTCGGCCACACCGGGAAGGGACCCCAGGGCCGCGAGCGGGTCGGCGGACGCGCCAGTCGTACTCATGAGTACGACATTACGCGCCCTCGCCCGGCCCCACATCGCCCGGCCCGACGCCCCGCCCGGGGAGCACCGGAGCAAGTGACGGCAGGGGACGCGCCTTGACCGCGGTTCCGGTGGAGGCCCCACGAAGGAGTGGTCGTCAGGACGATTACCGCCGGATCTGCCACACAGCGCTATGGAGCTACTACGCTAGGTGAACATGAAAATTGCTTTCGTCGGCAAGGGCGGCAGCGGCAAGACGACCTTGTCCTCGCTGTTCGTACGCCACCTCGCAGCCTCCGGGGCGCCGGTCATCGCCGTGGACGCGGACATCAACCAGCACCTGGGAGCCGCGCTCGGCCTCGACGAGACGGAGGCCGCCGCCCTGCCCGCGATGGGCCGGCACCTCACCCTCATCAAGGACTACCTACGCGGCACCAATCCGCGGATCGCCTCCGCCGAGGCGATGATCAAGACCACGCCGCCCGGCGAGGGATCCCGCCTGCTGCGCGTACGGGAACAGAACCCGGTGTACGACGCCTGCGCCCGTCCTGTCGAACTGGACGGGGGCACGGTCCGCCTGATGGTCACCGGCCCCTTCACCGAGTCCGATCTGGGGGTGGCCTGCTACCACTCCAAGACCGGCGCCGTGGAGATGTGCCTGAACCACCTGGTCGACGGGCGCGACGAGTACGTCGTGGTGGACATGACGGCCGGCTCGGACTCGTTCGCCTCGGGCATGTTCACCCGTTTCGACATGACCTTCCTGGTCGCCGAACCGACCCGCAAGGGCGTCTCGGTCTACCGCCAGTACAAGGAGTATGCGCGGGACTTCGGGGTCGCCCTCAAGGTCGTGGGCAACAAGGTGCAGGGCCCCGAGGACCTCGAGTTCCTGCGCGCCGAGGTGGGGGACGACCTGCTGGTGACGGTCGGCCAGTCGGACTGGGTCCGGGCGATGGAGAAGGGCCGGCCCCCGTGCTTCGACCAGCTGGACGCCGTCGACCGGGCCGCGCTGGAGGCGTTGCGCGCCGCGGCCGACGCGCGCTACGAGGCGCGGGACTGGGAGCGGTACACCCGCCAGATGGTGCACTTCCACCTCAGGAACGCGGAGTCCTGGGGAAACGCGAGGACGGGGACCGACCTGGCACAGCAGGTGGACCCCGGCTTCGTCCTCGACGAGCGGGTGAGCGAACCGGCCTGAACCGTCGACGCCCGTCCCCCGCGGGCGAAATGGGCGCGCAGGTGCGGCCGGGGATTCCGGCCGCACCTGCGCGGCGAGCGGTGCCGCACGACGTCCGACGAGGGGCGAGATCCGCTCAGCGGCCGGGAGCCTGCGCCGCGGGAGCGGCGGGATCCGCCGGAGCCGCGGGAGCCGCGGGAGCTGCCGGGGACGTCATGAAGCGCTGCCAGCCCTCCTGGGGCGCCTGTCCGATGCCGAGCGTCCGCAGCTTGGCGATCGTCTGCGGATCCTGCGCGTCCAGCCAGTCCGCGAGCTGCCGGAACGAGACGCAGCGCACCTCGGGCTGGGTGCACACTCCCTTGACGACCTCCTCGACCGCCCGCATGTAGACGCCGCCGTTCCACGACTCGAAGTGGTTGCCGATGATCACCGGCGCCCGGTTCCCGTCGTACGAGCGGCGGAAGGCGGCCATCAGGCCGTCACGCATCTGGTCGCCCCACTGCTGGTGCATGGCCGGGTTGCCACGGGTGCTGCCCCCGGACTGGTTGACCATGAAGTTGTAGTCCATGGAGATGGTCTCGAAGGCGCGGCCGGGCACCGGGACCATGTGCATGGACAGGTCCCACAGCCCGTCCTTCCGCTCGGGCCAGACCTGCTCGCGGACGCCGCTGGTGTCGTAACGCAGGCCCAGTTCCCGGGCGGCCGCGCGGAAGTTCTCCTGCCCCTCCAGGCAGGGCGTCCGGCCGCCGACCAGTTCCTTCTCGTAGTCGAACGGCAGCGGCTGGGCGTCCTTGAGACCGGTGTTGGTCTTCCAGGTCTGCACGAAGCTCTTGGCCTGCGCGATCTCGCTCTTCCACTGTTCGACCGACCAGCTGCCGACGCCGTTGCCACCGCAGAAGTGGCCGTTGAAGTGGGTGCCGATCTCGTTGCCCTCGAGCCACGCCCGGCGCAGCTGCTCGACGGTGGCGGCCACTCCCTGGACGTCGTTGAAGCCGATGTCGGAGCTCCCCGCGGAGCGCCCGGGAGGCTGATAGAGGGAACGTTTCTCCTCCGGCAGCATGTACACGCCGCTGAGGAAGTAGGTCATGGTGGCCTTGTTCTCCGCGGCCACCTTCCGGAAGTGGGAGAAGAGCTTCTGCCCGTCCTCGCCGGCGCCGTCCCAGGAGAAGACGACGAACTGCGGAGGACGCTGCCCGGGCTTGAGCCGCTCGGCCTTGGGCAGATGGGGCTGCGCCCCGGTGTAGGCGGTGGACCCGTCCCCGATGAGACGGACCACCTGCGGAGCCTTCTTCTGCGCGCCCTTCCTGGGGCCCGCCGCACCCTGGGCGCCTGCCGCGCCGTCGGCCCCTGTTCCACAGCCGGCCAGTGACACGGCGCAGGCCGCTGCCGCCACGAGCACGGCGACAGTTCTCCGGTTGGCGGTCATCTCCCGCCCCACCTTCTTCCTTCGCTCAGACCGAGCGCCCACTGAGGCGCTCCCCGGTGGACCGCCGGAGGCCCGGCGGAGCCGTCAAGGTCGCACGATGAGGCGAAAGAATTTGTATGACAAGCCGATGAAAATAACCCTTCACCCGTTTGGATGACTTATCAGGCCATTTGCCCGTTTTCTCTGTACGAGCTCTTTACTAAGAATTACTGTTCGTTTACTGAGAGTTGGCACTCGATGCCCCCGCACGGTATGCGGTCGGCCCGGTGCCGCAGTCCAGTGCCGTCGTCCGCGGTCGCGGCGAGCCTTCGCGCGACCGCGCCGTCCCGGAGGAGAAACGCGCATCATGTCCGCCTGCGTTCCCGACCGCGCCGAGGCCCACGAGGCCGGGCGCATCCACCGCCCCCACAGTCCGCCGCCCCGGTGGCGCCGCCTCAGGATCGCGCCCGCCGACCTGTCCGCCTCGGTCACGGTGTTCCTGATCTCCCTGCCCCTCTCGCTGGGCATCGCGCTGGCCACCGGCGCTCCCCTCCAGGCCGGTCTGGTGGCCGCCGCAGTGGGCAGCCTGGTCGCCGGCCGGCTGGGCGGCGCCCCGCTCACCGTCAGCGGGCCCACCGCCGGCCTCACCGTGGTCACCGCGGACCTGATCCAGCAGTACGGATGGCGCACCACCTGTGCCGTCACCGTCCTCGCCGGTGTGACCCAGGTGGCCCTCGGCTGGCTCCGGGTCGCCCGCACCGCCCTCGCCGTCAGCCCGGCCATCGTGCACGGCATGCTGGCCGGCATCGGCGTCACCATCGCCGTCGCCCAGCTGCACATCGTCCTCGGCGGCACCCCGCAGAGCTCGGTCCCGGACAACCTCCGCGCGCTGCCCGCCCAGTTGGCCGACCTGCACCCGGGCGCCGTCGCCGTCAGCGCCCTGACCCTGGTGGTACTGCTCGGGTGGTCGCGGATCCCCGGCGCGGCCGGGCGGATCATGCGCCTGGTCCCCGCCGCGCTCGCCGCCATGCTGACGGCCACCGCCGTCGCCCTCGCCCTGGGGCTCAGCCTCCCCCGCGTGGACCTCCCCTCCTGGTCCAACCACGCGCTGGCCGGGTTCCCCGAGGGCCCCGCGCTGCCGCTGGCCGCGGCGGTGCTCACCATCACCCTGGTCGGAGGCGTGGAGACGCTGCTCTCCGCGGTGGCCGTGGACAAGATCGCCGCGACCCGTGGGGGCCCGCCGGTGCCGCGGGCCGACCTCGACCGGGAGCTGCGCGGCCAGGGCTTCGCCAACATGGCCTCCGGCGCCCTGGGCGGCCTGCCGGTCACGGGCGTGGCGGTGCGCAGTTCGGCCAACGCCCGCTGCGGCGCCGTCAGCCGCAACTCGGCGATGCTGCACAGCCTGTGGATCGCCGCAGCGGCACTGCTGCTGGTGCCCGCGCTGGAGCTGATCCCCCTCGCGGCGCTCGCCGCCCTGGTGATGGCGATCGGCGTCCAGATGGTCTCCCTCCACCACATCCGCACGGTCAACCGCCACCGTGAGGCCCTCGTGTACGCGGTCACCGCCGTGGCCGTCACCTTCCTGGGGGTCCTGCAAGGCGTGGGCGTCGGCGTGCTCGCCGCGGTCGCGGTCGCCCTCCACCGCCTGACCCACACCCGGATCACCCACGAGGTGCGCGACGGCGTCCACCGCGTCCACGTCCGGGGCCAGCTGACCTTCCTCGCCGTTCCCCGGCTGAGCCGGGTGCTGCACCTCATCCCGGAGGGCGCCGACGCGGTGGTCGAGCTGCACGGCTCCTTCGTGGACCACGCCGCGTACGAGTCGCTCCAGGACTGGCGCACCTCCCACCGGGCGCACGGCGGCTCCGTCCGTCTCACCGGCCTGCGCACGGGCCTGACGGCCGTCGGCGCGCCGACCGCGGCCGAGCCCTGCCCGACCGACCCACCGGACGCCTCCGGAGCGCCCGGCGGGCCGCCGCCCAGCGAGCACGAACTGGTGCGCGGCATCAGCGCCTTCCAGCGGGACACCGCCCCCCTGGTGCGCAGCGAGCTGGCCAGGCTGGCGCGGGAGGGGCAACGACCCGCACAGCTCTTCCTCACCTGCGCCGACTCCCGGCTGGTGACGTCGATGATCACCACGAGCAGGCCGGGCGACCTCTTCGTCGTCCGCAACGTCGGGAACCTGGTGCCGCCCCCGGGCGAGGAGTCGGGCGACGACTCGGTGGCCGCCGCCATCGAGTACGCGGTGGACGTCCTGCGGGTCCGCTCCATCACCGTCTGCGGTCACTCCGGATGCGGCGCGATGCAGGCCCTGATCGACTCGGAGCCCGACGGCGACGGGACCCCGCTGGAGAGGTGGCTGCGGCACGGGCTGCCCAGCCTGCGCCGCGTGGCCTCCGGCGCGCATCCTCCGGCGCGGCTGAGCGCCAGGGAGCCGGCGGACGCGGTCGAGCTCCTGTGCCTCACCAACGTCGCGCAACAGCTGGAGCACCTGAAGGCCCACGAGTCGGTCGCCCGGGCCGTCGCGGAAGGGCGCCTGGAGCTCAACGGCATGTACTTCCACGTCGGTGAGGCGCAGGCCTACCTCCTGACCGACTCGCGGGGCACGCCGGTCTTCGACGACGTCCGGGAGGCGGAGGCCGATCTGACCGGCGCGAGCTGACCGCCTGCCGCGTCGAGGCCGCCTGGGCGGCGGGGCCGATCATGCCTCGCCGGCCGGGTGGCGTCGCCCGGCGCCGCCGGCTTGCGGGGCCCGCCGGCGGACCCGTCCATGGGTAGACGTCACCACCTGCGGGTAGTGCGTCCCTCACGACGCGGACCGTCCCGCACCCGGTGGGCGGCCCGGCAGCACCGGGCGTGCGTGGGTCGCACGTCACGCGTGGCCTCGCGCCCGAGGTGGGTCCCCCGCTGAACTCCACCAAGCGGCCGTACGTGACAACGGATGACCGATCCGCGCAAGCCATCCGCGAAGACCGAGGTCGCAGCCCCGGAGGAAACCCGCACAGGTCTACACCAATTTCCGGTCGACCCTTGTCAGTACTCCCTCCGGTCTGATGAGCTGTGGCTTGGGACACAGCGGACACCCTTGGAATGGGAGATGTCGTGAGCAACGAAAGCCTGGCCAACCTGCTCAAAGAGGAGCGCAGGTTCGCACCCCCCGCCGACCTGGCCGCCGCGGCCAACGTCACCGCGGAGGCGTATGAGCAGGCCAAGGCTGACAGGCTCGGCTTCTGGGCCGAGCAGGCCCGCCGGCTGACCTGGGCCACCGAGCCGAACGAGACGCTCGACTGGTCGAACCCGCCGTTCGCCAAGTGGTTCCAGGACGGCACCCTCAACGTGGCCTACAACTGCGTGGACCGTCACGTGGAGGCCGGCAACGGCGACCGGGTGGCCATCCACTTCGAGGGCGAGCCCGGCGACACGCGCGCCATCACCTACGCCGAGCTCAAGGACGAGGTCTCCCGCGCCGCCAACGCGCTGCTCGAACTGGGCGTCCGCAAGGGCGACCGCGTGGCCGTCTACATGCCGATGATCCCGGAGACGGCCGTCGCGATGCTGGCCTGCGCCCGTATCGGCGCCGCCCACTCGGTGGTCTTCGGCGGCTTCTCCGCCGACGCGCTGGCCACCCGCATCAAGGACGCCGACGCCAAGGTGGTCATCACCGCCGACGGCGGCTGGCGCCGCGGGAAGCCGTCCGCGCTCAAGCCCGCCGTGGACGAGGCGCTCACCAAGGTCGACGGCGTGGAGCACGTGCTGGTGGTCCGCCGCACGTCCCAGGATGTCGACTGGACCGAGGGCCGCGACGTCTGGTGGCACGAGATCACCGAGCGCCAGTCGGCCGAGCACACCCCCGAGGCGTTCGAGGCCGAGCAGCCGCTGTTCATCCTCTACACCTCGGGCACCACGGGTAAGCCGAAGGGCATCCTGCACACCTCCGGCGGCTACCTGACCCAGGTCGCGTACACCCACCACGCGGTGTTCGACCTCAAGCCGGAGACCGACGTCTACTGGTGCACCGCCGACGTCGGCTGGGTCACCGGCCACTCGTACATCGTCTACGGCCCGCTGGCCAACGGCGCCACCCAGGTCATGTACGAGGGCACCCCGGACACCCCGCACCAGGGCCGCTTCTGGGAGATCGTCCAGAAGTACGGCGTGACCATCCTCTACACCGCCCCCACCGTGATCCGCATGTTCATGAAGTGGGGCGACGACATCCCCGCCAAGTTCGACCTGAGCTCACTGCGGGTGCTCGGCTCGGTGGGCGAGCCGATCAACCCCGAGGCGTGGGTCTGGTACCGCGACCGCATCGGCGCGGGTTCCAGGCCGGTCGTGGACACCTGGTGGCAGACCGAGACCGGCGCGATCATGATCTCGCCGCTGCCCGGCGTCACGGAGACCAAGCCCGGCTCCGCCCAGGTCGCGCTGCCCGGCATCGCGGCGACCGTGGTGGACGACGAGGCCAACGAGGTGCCCGACGGAGGCGGCGGCTACCTGGTGCTGACCGAGCCGTGGCCCTCCATGCTGCGCACCATCTGGGGCGACGACCAGCGGTTCATCGACACCTACTGGTCCCGCTTCCCCGGCAGGTACTTCGCGGGCGACGGCGCCAAGAAGGACGACGACGGCGACATCTGGCTGCTCGGCCGGGTGGACGACGTCATGCTGGTGTCCGGCCACAACATCTCCACCACCGAGGTCGAGTCCGCGCTGGTCTCGCACCCGAAGGTCGCCGAGGCGGCCGTGGTGGGCGCGGCCGACGAGACGACCGGCCAGGCCATCGTCGCCTTCGTCATCCTGCGCGGCAACGCCTCCGAGGACGACGGACTGGTCGACGAGCTGCGCAACCACGTCGGCGCGACGCTCGGCCCGATCGCCAAGCCCAAGCGCGTCCTGCCGGTCGCGGAGCTGCCCAAGACCCGCTCCGGCAAGATCATGCGCCGCCTGCTGCGGGACGTGGCGGAGAACAGGGCCCTGGGCGACGTGACCACGCTGACCGACGCGGGCGTCATGCAGCTCATCCAGGACAAGCTGCCGTCGGCGCAGAGCGACTCCGACTGAGGCGGTACGGCCTCGACACAGCCGGGAGCGGGCCGCCATGGCGGCTGTGGCGGCCCGGGCTCCGTGTGAGAACGCGACGGAGCCCGGGCCGCTCTGCCACTTCACCGCCCCATTGGGTAGGCTGATGATCGCGTCTTGTGTCTCTGTGCTCTCAGCGTGGTGACGAAAAGACCTCAGGTGCGCCGGGAAGTCTGGTCGGCATGACTACAGCCATGCCCCGACCACCCAGGAGAGCGCCCTGATGGCGAAGCCCGACCACACCACCGATGACGCGCCCCACGAGGCTTTCCGCAGGGTCTCGCTGCGCGAACGCGGCTTCCTGGCGGACGCCCTGCGCACCGAGACGGTCGGCGGCGTCCTGCTCCTGCTCGCCGCGGTCACCGCGCTGGTGTGGGCCAACGCACCGGGCATCAGCGGCAGCTACGAGTCGTTCAGCCACATCCACCTCGGGCCCTCCGCCCTCGGCCTCGACCTGTCGATCGAGCACTGGGCCTCGGAAGGCCTGCTGGCGATCTTCTTCTTCGTGGCCGGCATCGAGCTCAAGCGTGAGCTGGTGGCCGGCGACCTCAAGGACCCCAAGGCGGCCGCCCTCCCGGTGATCGCGGCCGTCTGCGGCATGGTGGCGCCCGCGCTGGTGTACCTCGCGGTCAACGGGGCCATGGGCGGGTCGGCGTCCGGCTGGGCGGTCCCGACCGCCACGGACATCGCCTTCGCGCTGGCCGTCCTCGCGGTGATCGGCACCTCGCTGCCCTCGGCGCTGCGCGCCTTCCTGCTGACCCTCGCGGTGGTCGACGACCTGCTCGCCATCGTGATCATCGCGCTCTTCTTCACCCACCAGCTGAACTTCGCCGCCCTGGGCGGGGCGGCGGCCGGGCTGGCGGTCTTCTGGTTCCTGCTCCGCAAGGGCGTCCGCGGCTGGTGGGTCTACGTGCCGCTCGGCCTGGTGATCTGGGGCCTGATGTACAACAGCGGCGTCCACGCGACGATCGCCGGCGTGGCCATGGGCCTGATGCTGCGCTGCTCGCGCCGCGAGGGCGAGGACGTCTCGCCCGGCGAGCGCATCGAGCACCTGGTCCGGCCGCTCTCGGCGGGTCTGGCCGTACCGCTGTTCGCCCTGTTCGCGGCGGGTGTGCCGGTGGCCGCGGGGGACCTCGCCGCGGTGTTCACCGAACCGGAGACGCTGGGCGTGACGCTGGGCCTGGTGCTCGGCAAGACGGTCGGCATCTTCGGCGGGACCTGGCTGGCCGCCCGCTTCACCCGTGCCTCTCTCAGCGACGACCTCGCCTGGGCCGACGTGTTCGCCCTGGCCACCCTCGCGGGCATCGGGTTCACCGTGTCGCTGCTGATCGGGGAACTGGCCTTCGAAGGCGACGCCGAGCTCACCGAGCACGTGAAGGCCGCCGTCCTGGTCGGCTCGCTGCTGGCGACCCTGCTCGCCGCCGTGCTGCTGAGGCTCCGCAACGCCACGTACCGGCGGATGACCGAGGAGGAGGAGCGCGACGAGGACAGCGACGGGATTCCGGACGTCTACACCCAGGACGACCCGGAGTACCACCTGCGGATGGCACGGATCCTGGAGCGCAAGGCCGCCGAGCACCGTCGCCTGGCCGAGACGATGGCGGCCGAGCGACGCGAGTGAGGACGCGCGCCCGCCTGCCCGGCTCCGCAACCTCAGCCGTGACTCTTCCTCAGGTCTTCTCCCGGCCCGACGTACACCGGAGGTGATCGGGGGTACCTCTACTACCGGCCGGTGCGCGCAAGGTTCGTGCGGGTCCGGCATGATCTGACTGGACGGTACAGAACTCGGCAGGAAAGGGAGTCCGCGATGAGCGCACCCGACGGCAACCCGGTCGGCACCGAACGCAGCATGGGTCAGCTGTTCGCCACGGCGTCGACCGAGATGTCCGCTCTGGTCCAGGACCAGATCGCCTACGCGCGGGCGTTGCTCAAGCAGGACGTCAAACGAGGCGCCACCGGCTCGGCCCTCTTCACCGTGGCACTGGCCCTGCTGGTGTTCTCCCTGCCGATGCTCAGCTTCGCCCTGGCCTACGGCATCCACACCTGGTCGGAGTGGAACCTGGCGATCTGCTTCCTGCTCTCCTTCGCCGCCTCCCTCGTCGTCGCCCTCGTGCTGGTGCTGATCGGCATGGTCTTCGTCAAGAAGGCCAAGAAGAGCCATGGCCCACAGCAGGTGAGCGAGGAGATGAAGCGGACCGCCGAGGTGCTGCAGAACGCCAAGCCGCAC
>NZ_JBRIOU010000010.1:68043-75659 GCF_053474865.1 Streptomyces sp. CO7 | reverse complement strand
AACCTGTACGCCAAGCAGCTCGACTCTGTGGCACGCTCGTCGTCATGACCGAACCGGCCACTCCCTCGGCGCAGCCCGCCTCGGCGGTGCGGATCGACCTGCCCG
The DNA here is from genome assembly GCF_053474865.1 of Streptomyces sp. CO7. Classification (NCBI taxonomy): domain Bacteria; kingdom Bacillati; phylum Actinomycetota; class Actinomycetes; order Kitasatosporales; family Streptomycetaceae; genus Streptomyces; species Streptomyces sp. CO7. The sequence goes on along the minus strand of NZ_JBRIOU010000010.1, from coordinate 75,554 downwards.
ACGGCAGGAAGGTGATCCACCGCGACGTCGCCGCCAACGGCGCCCGCTTCCACATCGCCGAGCTGGGCGAGGGCCCGCTGGTCCTGCTGCTGCACGGCTTCCCGCAGTTCTGGTGGACCTGGCGCCACCAGATGAGCGCCCTCGCCGACGCGGGCTTCCGCGCCGTGGCGATGGACCTGCGGGGCGTCGGGGGCAGTGACCGCACCCCCCGCGGCTATGACCCTGCCAACCTGGCGCTCGACATCACCGGCGTGGTCCGGTCACTGGGCGAGCCCGACGCCGCCCTGGTCGGTCACGACCTGGGCGGCTACCTGGCGTGGACGGCGGCGGCGATGCGGCCCAAGCTGGTGCGCCGACTGGTGGTCTCCTCGATGGCCCATCCCCGCCGCTGGCGCTCGTCGATGCTCTCCGACCCCCGGCAGTCCTCGGCCGGCTCCCACATCTGGGGGTTCCAGAGGCCCTGGGTCCCCGAGCGGCAGCTGACCGCCGGCGGCGGGGAACTGGTCGGCCGTCTGATCCGCGAGTGGTCGGGGCCGGGCGGCGGGCCCGACGAGCAGGCTCTCGAGGTCTACCGGCGGGCGATGTGCATCCCGTCCACGGCCCACTGCTCGGTCGAGCCGTACCGGTGGATGGTGCGGTCCCTGCTGCGCCCGGACGGCCTCCAGTTCAACCGGCGCATGAAGCGTCCGGTGCGGGTGCCGACGCTGCACCTGCACGGCTCGCTGGACCCGGTGATGCGCACCCGCACCGCCGCCGGCTCCGGGGAGTACGTCGAGGCGCCCTACCGGTGGCGTCTCTTCGACGGCCTCGGCCACTTCCCCCACGAGGAGGACCCGGTGGCGTTCTCCACCGAGCTCGTGAACTGGCTCCAGGACCCCGAGCCGGATCGCTGAGCAGGCGGCTGGACGGAACCCGAGCCGGACCGCTGGGGGGACGGCCGGACGGGACAGGCGCACGGGCGCACACCGGCGCGCCCGCGGCGCACGCGCGCCCCCTGCGCTGGAGGCGTCCGAGCAGGTGACCGACCGATATCCGGACCCGGCTTCCTGTCCTACGAACATCCCATGCCTGCCGCATAGGCCAATTGGGGACGTCCGGCGCGGTTATCGACCTTGGGCCAGGGGCACACGTCGGGGTATGGGCTGGACGTACGACTTCAGTGACGCAGCACGTGACCGCCGCTCGGCCGACGGGCCGGGCGGCCGCCGCCGTGGGGCCTCGCGGCCACCGGCGACCGATCTCGGTGTGGGCATCGGCGGCATACTGCGCCGGCGTGCCCGGTGGGTGTCCGTGCGCCTGCGCCAGCAGCGCGCCTGATCCGCCTGCGCACCGTCTTTCCTCACACCGGTCTCTCCGTCTTCCTCGAGACCGCCCGCCGGCATCGCCCGGCGCGCGGTCTCCCGGCGAGGAGCCTTCCGGCAACGGGGCCTCCCTGCGCGGGTGACCCCGCGCTCCGGACGACCTCACCTGGGCGGCGCGGACCTCGTCACAGGGCGCACTGGTCGCTGTCCACCTGCTGGTCGGCGCGACGGCCCTGCTCGATGTCGTCCTTGATCTCGTCGACGGTGAGGGCGTAGCCGGTGTCCGGGTCGTCGAGCGACTTGGCGAACACCACTCCGACGACCTCGCCGCGCGGCGTCAGCAGCGGGCCGCCGGAGTTGCCCTGCCGCACCGTCGCGTAGAGCGAGTAGACCTGGCGCTGCACGGTGGAGCGGCGGTAGATGTCCGGCCCGTTGGCCGGGATCTGCCCGCGGACGCGGGCCGCGCGGACGTCGTAGCCGCCGTTCTCCGGGAAGCCGGCGACGATGGCGTCGTCACCGCTTTGCGCCGGCCGGGAGGCGAACCGCAGCGGTTTGGCCGTCAGGGCCGGGACGTCGAGGACGGCGATGTCGCGCCGCCAGTCGTAGAGCACCACTGTGGCGTCGTAGCGGCGGCCCTCGCCGCCGATCTGCACGGTCGGCTCGTCGACCCCGCCGACGACGTGCGCGTTGGTCATCACCCGCTGTCCGGCGAAGACGAAGCCGGTTCCCTCCAGCACCTTGCTGCAGCCGGGCGCGGTGCCCATGACCTTGACGATGGAGCGCTTGGCCCGCACCGCCACCTCGCTCTCGACGAGCGCCGCGTCCGGCGGGGCGACCTCGCGGATCGGCTCGTTGGCGAAGGGGCTGAAGACCTGCGGGAAGCCGTTCTGGGCGAGCACGGAGGAGAAGTCCGCGAACCAGGTGTCGGCCTGGCCCGGCAGGGTCTGCGAGACGCCCTGGAGCACCTGGGAGGTGCGGACCTGCTTGCCGACGGTCGGCAGCGTCGTCCCGGCCAGCGCGGAGCCGATCAGCCAGGCCACCAGCAGCATGGCCACCACGTTGACCAGCGCGCCGCCGGTCGCGTCGAGCGCGCGGGCCGGCGACCAGGTGATGCGGCGGCGCAGTTTGCCGCCCCAGTGCGTGGTCAGCGCCTGCCCGACCGAGGCGCAGACGATCACGACGATCACCGCGACCACTGCTGCGACCGTGCTGACCTGCGAGTTGTCGGTGAGCGCGTCCCATACCACAGGGAGCAGGTAGACGGCGATCAGGCCGCCGCCCAGGAAGCCGATCACCGACAGGATGCCGACCACGAAGCCCTGGCGGTATCCGACGACCGCGAACCAGCCGGCGGCGATCAGCAAAAGAATGTCCAGCACGTTCAACGCTTCACGCCTCGCCTCGTCCTCTCCCGGCCACCGCACCTCGTCCGCCGGGGCCCACCTCGTCCCTTCCCGTCGGGGTCCCGGTCACGACCTGCGGTCGAGGGACACCTCGCGGTCGCGGTCCCAGGGCAGTTCCCAGCCCGCGAAATGCAGCAGACGGTCGATGATCCCGGCGGTGAACCCCCAGACGAGGGCGGACCGCACCAGGAAGGCGGGACCACGGTATCCGCTCGGGTGCACCGCCATCGCCCGGTTGGCGGCGTCGGCGAGTTCGTCGATCGGGGCGGTGAAGACGCGGGCCGTCTCCGCCGGGTCGACCACCCGCACCGGGCTGGGCTCCCGCCACCAGCCCAGCACGGGCGTGACGACGAAGCCGCTGACCGGGATGTAGAGCTTGGGGAGCGCGCCGAAGAGCTGCACGCCGGCCGGGTCGAGACCGGTCTCCTCCTCGGCCTCGCGCAGGGCGGCGCGCAGCGGGCCGTCGGTGTGCGGGTCGCCGTCCTCGGGGTCGAGGGAGCCGCCGGGGAACGAGGGCTGACCGGCGTGCGAGCGCAGCGAGCCGGCCCGCTCGGTCAGCAGGATCTCGGGGCCGTCCTTGCCCTCGCCGAACAGGACGAGCACGGCGGACTGCCGCCCCCGCCCGTCCTCGGGCGGCAGGAAGCGGCTCAGCTGGCGCGGCTCGACCCGCTCCACGGCGTCGACCACCGGGTCGAGCCAGGTGGGCAGCCCTCGGGTGGACAGGCCGATGCCGCCGCCGGACACGGTCGTCGCACCGCGGTCCGCGTCGCCCGCACGTGTCATCGCCACCCCCGGTTCCGTGTCGCACGCCCCGCCGTTCAACGTCTCGTGATCCGCCCATCGTTCCCCACGCCGGACGGTGCCCGGCGGTTCCCTCATTCCTTGCCCAGCGGCGGGGCGGGGATGCCGCCGTGGTCCAGGTACGACTGCGGGGGCTTCAGCCGCTGGCCGGGGAAGCCGCCCTTCTCGTACTTCAGCAGCTTCTTCGCCTTCTCCGGGTCCGTCTCGCCCTCGCCGTACGCGGGGCAGAGCTCGGCGATCGGGCAGGCGCCGCAGGCGGGCTTGCGGGCGTGGCAGATGCGGCGGCCGTGGAAGATCACGTAGTGGGACAGCATCGTCCAGTCCCGCTTGGGGAAGAGCGTGCTCATCTCGGCCTCGATCTTCTCCGGCTCGGAGGCCTCGGTCCACCTCCAGCGGCGCACCAGCCGCATGAAGTGGGTGTCGACGGTGATGCCGGGGCGGCCGAAGGCGTTGCCCAGCACCACGAAGGCGGTCTTGCGGCCCACGCCGGGCAGCTTGACCAGGTCCTCGAGCTTCCCGGGCACCTCGCCGCCGAACTGCTCCACCAGGGCCTTGGACAGGCCCATCACCGAGCGGGTCTTGGCGCGGAAGAAGCCCGTGGGGCGGAGGATCTCCTCCACCTCCTCCGGGTTCGCCGCCGCGAGGTCCTCGGGGGTGGGGTACTTGGCGAACAGCGCGGGGGTGGTCTGGTTGACCCTGAGGTCGGTGGTCTGGGCGGAGAGCACGGTGGCCACGAGCAGCTGGTAGGGGTTCTCGAAGTCCAGCTCGGGGTGGGCGTAGGGGTACACCTCCGCCAGCTCGCGGTAGATCCGCCGGGCCCGGCGCACCAGGGCGACGCGTGACTCCGGCTTGGCGGCCCGTCGCGCCGCGGGCTTCCTGCCCGCACCCTTCGCACCCGCGTTCGCGGCTCCGGTGTCGGCCTTCGCGGCCGGCTTCGCGGTCGCCTTCGCGGCCCCCGCCTCCGCCTGCGCGGCGGCGCCGGCCGGCTCGCGGGTCTCGTCGTCCGCCACGTTCGTCGCTCCATTCGTGGTCTGTTCGCCGACGGCGGAATCACCCTGTCCGATCACCCGGTCGGACCGCCTGGGCCGTGTAGTCGTCGGCGTTTCGGACACCCGGCCAGCCTAAGGCTCCGCATGGACATCCGCCGCGTACCCCGGGGATCACGGCTCAATTGGGCCCCTGGCGCGATGTCTGGCACACCAGTGCGGCATCCTTGTGACAGATCACACTGTTTGGACCGTCCGGCAAAATGGGGAACCAGGACCCCTGGACGACCGGTGGTACGGACGGTAACCGGGGGGACAGGATTCCCTGAGCAGGTCGAATAGGAGAGATCTCGTGGACGACGTTCTGCGGCGCGCCCCGCTCTTCGCGGCGCTCGATGACGAGCAGGCCGCGGAGCTCCGCGCGTCGATGAGTGAGGTGACCCTCGCACGCGGCGACGCGCTGTTCCACGAGGGCGACCCGGGTGACCGCCTGTACGTGGTCACCGAGGGCAAGGTGAAGCTCCACCGGACGTCTCCGGACGGCCGCGAGAACATGCTGGCGGTGCTCGGCCCCGGTGAGCTGATCGGTGAACTGTCGCTCTTCGACCCGGGCCCGCGCACGGCGACCGCCACCGCGCTGACCGAGGTGAAGCTGCTGGGCCTCGGCCACAGCGACCTCCAGCCCTGGCTGAACGCCCGCCCGGAGGTGGCCGCCGCCCTGCTGCGCGCCGTCGCCCGGCGCCTGCGCAAGACCAACGACCAGATGTCCGACCTGGTGTTCTCGGACGTGCCGGGCCGCGTCGCGCGCGCCCTGCTCGACCTGTCGCGCCGCTTCGGCGTGCAGTCCGAGGAAGGCATCCACGTCGTCCACGACCTCACGCAGGAGGAGCTGGCCCAGCTGGTGGGCGCCTCCCGCGAGACGGTGAACAAGGCGCTGGCCGACTTCGCCGGGCGCGGCTGGCTGCGCCTGGAGGCCCGTGCGGTGATCCTGCTGGACGTCGAGCGGCTGGCCAAGCGCAGCCGCTGAGCCACCGGGCGAAGCAGACCTGAGGGAGCACGGGCCGGTCAGACCAGCCCGTGCTCCCTCAGGTATTCCAGCTGGGCGCGGACCGACAGCTCGGCCGCCGGCCACAGGCTGCGGTCCACGTCCGCGTAGACGTGCGCCACGACGTCCTCGGGACTCCGGCAGCCGCTCTCCACGGCCGTCTCCACCTGGGCCAGCCGGTGGGCCCGGTGCGCCAGGTAGTACTCGACCGCGCCCTGGGCGTCGTCCAGGACCGGGCCGTGACCCGGGAGCACGGTGTGCACGCCGTCGTCGACGGTGAGGGAGCGCAGGCGCCGGAGCGAGTCCAGGTAGTCGCCGAGCCGCCCGTCGGGGTGGGCCACCATCGTGGTGCCGCGGCCCAGGACGGTGTCGCCGGTGAGCACCGCGCGGTCGGCGGGCAGGTGGAACGAGAGCGAGTCCGAGGTGTGGCCGGGGGTGGGCACCACGCGCAGCTCAAGTCCTTCCAGCTCCACCACGTCGCCCGCCGCCAGGCCCTCGTCACCGAGGCGCAGCGAGGGGTCCAGGGCGCGGACCTTGGTGCCGGTCAGCTCGGAGAAACGTTTCGCTCCCTCGGCGTGGTCCGCGTGGCCGTGCGTGAGCAGGGTCAGCGCGACCCGGCGTCCGGAGCGCTCCACGGTGTCGATCACGTCGGCCAGGTGGCTCTCGTCCAGCGGTCCCGGGTCGACGACCACGGCGAGCCGGGAGTCCGGCTCGGCGAGCACCCAGGTGTTGGTGCCGTCGAGGGTCATCGGGGACGGGTTGGGCGCGAGCACGTTGACGGCGCGGGCGGTGGCGCGCCCGGAGGCGACGACGCCGCGGGGCTGTCCGGGCAGGGCGGCGGCGTCCGTCATGCGGCCGGTCCCTCCGCGGCGCCGGCGGTCACCCGCTTGGTGAACTCCTCGTGCCCGGGCCAGACCAGCTCGACCACGCCGTCCACCAGCCGGGCCTCGGCCAGCACCGGGGTCATGTCCCGCCCGGAGGCGGCGGCCAGCGCGTCGGCGGCCGTGGGGTGGGCCTCCAGGGTGCGGAGGGTGGAGATGGTGGGCGGCATCATCAGCAGCTCGCCCTTGTCGTACCCGGCGGCGGCGTCCGCGGGACGGGTCCACACGGTGCGGTCGGCCTCGGTGGAGACGTTGCGGGCACGCTGGCCCTCGGGGAGCACGGCGACGAAGAAGAAGGTGTCGTAGCGGCGGGTCTCGAACTCCGGGGTGATCCAGCGGGCCCAGGCCCCCAGGAGGTCCGAGCGCAGCACGAGGCCGCGACGGTCGAGGAACTCGGCGAAGGAGAGCTCGTGGCCCGCCAGGGCGGCGCGGTCCGTCTCCCAGTCCTCACCGGTGGTGTCGCCGACCACAGTGTCCTCCGTGGGACCCGCCAGCAGGACGCCGGCCTCCTCGAAGGTCTCCCGCACGGCGGCGCAGACGATGGCCTGGGCGGCCGGCTCGTCGACGCCGAGACGGTCGGCCCACGCGGCGAGGGAGGGGCCCGCCCAGCGGACCTGGCGGTCGTCGTCACGGGGGTCCACGCCACCGCCGGGGTAGGCGTAGGCGCCGCCGGCGAAGGCCATCGAGGCGCGGCGGCGGAGCATGTGCACCGCGGGGCCCTGGTCGGTGTCGCACAGCAGCATCACCGTCGCGGCGCGGCGGGGGGTCACGGGGGTGAGGGTGCCGGCCGCGAGGGCGCGTATGCGCTCGGGCCACTCCGGGGGATACCACTGATCATTCGCCATGCGGGGAGGCTATCCGCCGCGGGACGAATCTTCGAGGGGGGACCTTCGCCCGGGGGCCAGGTCAGGACGACGGGAACGCGCGGACGGAGTGCGCCTTCACGCCGACGGAGAGCGCCTCCGTGCGGACGGAGAGCGCCCTGCCCACGCGGGTCCGGCAGGCGCGGACCGGGGAGGCAGAGGGGGGCCGGAAGGCCGGGCTGCCGCTGGTCCCGCCGGTGGACGCGGGCCGGGCGGACGCGGGGCCCGCGG
>NZ_JBRIOU010000010.1:61219-67943 GCF_053474865.1 Streptomyces sp. CO7 | reverse complement strand
ACGCGGGCCCCGCGGGCGGGACGGCACGGGCAGCGTGCGGTCCCGCCCGGCGGGCGCCCCGCGGGCAGGTGTCCGGTCGGCGGGCGCCTTGTCGGCAGGTGTCCTGTCGACAGGCGCTCCGTCGGAGAAGCGGAGCAGTGCGGTCAGTCGGTGAGCTCGACCTGGATCTCGACCTCGACGGGGGCGTCGAGGGGCAGGACGGCCACGCCCACGGCGCTGCGGGCGTGGACGCCCTTGTCGCCGAAGACCTCACCGAGCAGCTCGCTCGCGCCGTTGACCACTGCGGGCTGCCCCGTGAAGTCGGGGGCGGAGGCGACGAACCCGACGACCTTGACGACCCGCGCGACGCGGTCCAGGTCCCCGGCCACGGACCTGACCGCCGCCAGCGCGTTCAGCGCGCAGACGCGGGCCAGCTCCTTGGCCTCCTCCGGCGTGACCTCGGCGCCCACCTTGCCGGTGACCTGGAGCTTGCCCTCGACCATCGGGAGCTGCCCGCTGGTGTACACGTACGCACCCGAACGGACCGCGGGCTGGTAGGAGGCGAGCGGCGCGGCCACCTCCGGCAGCGTCACCCCGAGCTCGGCGAGACGCGTCTCGACACTGCTCACGCCTGCTTCTCCCGCTTCAGGTAGGCCACCAGCTGCTCGGGGTTCGGCCCGGGCACCACCTGGACGAGCTCCCAGCCGTCCTCACCCCAGGTGTCGAGGATCTGCTTCGTGGCGTGCACGAGGAGCGGAACGGTCGCGTATTCCCATTTCTTCATGGGGGCGACTTTACCGTCGGCCCCACCCGACCCCGGAGTTGTCCACAGCCCCCGGTCCCGAGTTGTCCACGCGGCCCGGCGTGAGGCGACCGCCAATGGTTAGGCTCGACGACGTGAGCAGGCTCCAGGTTGTCAGCGGCAAGGGCGGGACCGGGAAGACCACGGTCGCCGCCGCTCTCGCGCTCGCCCTCGCCACCGGCGGAAAACGCACCCTGCTGGTGGAGGTGGAGGGCCGTCAGGGCATAGCGCAGCTCTTCGGCACGGAGCCGCTGCCCTACGAGGAACGGAAGATCGCCGTCGCCCCTGGTGGCGGAGAGGTCCACGCCCTCGCCATCGACCCCGAACTGGCCCTGCTGGACTACCTCCAGATGTTCTACAAGCTGGGCAGCGCGGGCCGTGCCCTGAAGAAGCTCGGCGCCATCGACTTCGCCACGACCGTCGCCCCGGGTCTGCGGGACGTCCTGCTGACCGGCAAGGCCTGCGAGGCGGTGCGCCGCAAGGACAAGGCGGGCCGCTTCGTCTACGACCACGTGGTGATGGACGCCCCGCCGACCGGCCGGGTCACCCGCTTCCTCAACGTCAACGACGAGGTGGCCGGGCTGGCCCGGGTGGGGCCGATACATCACCAGGCGCAGGCGGTGATGGGCGTCCTGAAGTCCCCGCAGACGCAGGTCCACCTAGTGACGCTGCTGGAGGAGATGCCGGTCCAGGAGACGGCGGACGGCATCGCCGAACTCCGCGCGGCCGACCTCCCGGTGGGCCGGGTGGTCGTCAACATGGTCCGCCCCGTCCTCCTCGACGGCGACGACCTCGAGCTCGCCGGATCGGTGTCCCGCACCGCGGTGGCCCGGTCGCTCGCCGCGGCCGGGCTGGGCGGGGCCCGGCGGGGCGGGAGCGCGGAAGCTCTGGTGGAGCCGCTGCTGCGGGAGGCCGGGGAGTACGCGGAGCGGTACACCTTGGAGCGCCGCCAGCGGGAGGTCCTGGAGGGCGTCGGGCTGCCGCTCGCGGAACTGCCCCTGCTGACCGACGGAGTCGACCTGGCCGGCCTGTACGGACTGGCCGCCCTGCTGTGGAACCAAGGGGTGTCATGAGCCTGGAACCCGAGCGTGAACTCGTCCTCGACCCGCTGCTCGACGATCCGGGGACCCGCATCGTCGTCTGCTGCGGCTCCGGCGGCGTCGGCAAGACGACCACCGCCGCGGCCCTGGGACTGCGGGCCGCGGAGCGCGGCCGCAAGGTGGTCGTCCTGACCATCGACCCCGCCCGTCGTCTCGCCCAGTCGATGGGCATCGACCAGCTCGACAACACGCCCCGCCGGGTGCCCGGCATCGACGACTCCGCGGGCGGCGAGCTGCACGCGATGATGCTCGACATGAAGCGCACCTTCGACGAGATCGTCGAGGCGCACGCGGACCCCGAGCGGGCGGCGGCCATCCTGGCCAACCCCTTCTACCAGTCGCTCTCCGCGGGCTTCGCCGGCACCCAGGAGTACATGGCGATGGAGAAACTGGGCCAGCTGCGGGCCCGGGACGAGTGGGACCTGATCGTGGTGGACACCCCGCCCTCCCGCTCCGCCCTGGACTTCCTGGACGCCCCGGAGCGCCTCGGCTCGTTCCTCGACGGCCGGCTGATCCGGCTGCTCACCGCCCCGGCCAAGCTGGGCGGCCGCGCGGGCATGAAGTTCCTCAACGTCGGCATGTCCGTGATGACCGGCACCCTGGGCAAGCTGCTCGGCGGCTCGCTGCTGAAGGACGTGCAGACCTTCGTGGCCGCCATGGACACCACCCTGGGCGGCTTCCGGGGCCGCGCCGAGGCCACCTACAAGCTGTTGCAGGCCCCCGGCACCGCCTTCCTGGTGGTGGCCGCCCCCGAACGGGACGCGCTGCGCGAGGCGGCGTACTTCGTGGAGCGGCTGGCCGCCGAACGCATGCCGCTGGCCGGCCTGGTCCTCAATCGGGTCCACGGCAGCGACGCCGCCCATCTCTCGGCCGAACGGGCGACTGCGGCGGCGGAAACCCTGCTTGCGGAAAATTTCTCGTCCGGCCGGATTGTTGATCACACGAGCGGGAAAGCTGCGGGTAACTCACCCGATACACAAAGCAGTTCAACGCTTCCTGCTCCCGACGGACCACCGGATCCAGGCTCCCCCGCCTCACCCCGGTCCGAGGCGCAGACCCCCGAGGCACAGGTGGCCGGGACGCCGACTCCCGAGGCGCAGACCCCGGCCGAGGTCGACCGGCTCGCCGCCGGTCTGCTGCGTCTGCACGCCGAGCGCATGCGGCTGACAGCCCGCGAGCGGCGTACCCGGGACGACTTCACGGCGCTGCACCCGGAGGTGCCGGTGACCGAGGTGCCCGCGCTGGCCGGCGACGTGCACGACCTCACGGGGCTGCGGGACATCGGCGCGCGTCTGGCCGCACCCCGTGCGGACTCCGCCGGCACACCCGCCTCCGGACACGGCGGCGATGGGGCACCAGTGCAGGACGCGGCTCCGATGCAGCACGCGGCTCCGATGCAAGCAGATGCCCCGGAACAGGCAGGGCCCCGCGAGCAGGCAGGGGCCCCGGAGCACGCCGACCTTCCCTCGCAGCCGGATGCGCCCGAGCCCGAGAAGACCAAGCAGACTGCACGGAAGGACGCCTCCGTGCAGCAGGACGCGCCCGCACAGACCTGACCCCCGGGCCACCGCCGAGGCGTCCACGCGGCCCGAGAAGCCACCTGGGCGCGCAGCGCGCCGGGGCGCAACGGCACGAGGAAACGGCGAAGCGGCGGCCCGGGGTCCGTCCGACCCCGGTTCCCGCCCTCCTCCACGGCCGCCGACAGTGGCGGCTCACCGCGACGCGGTCGTCAGCTCACCCCACCATGGCGGCTCACCACACCAGGGCGGTTCACCGCACGACGGTGGCTCACCGCACCACGGTGGTCAGCCCACCGCCGCGTAGCTCTCGTAGGCCTCTTCCGCCTCGTCGAGCGGCAGGATTCCCGCCTCCCGCTCGTACTCCATGCGCGCCGTCTCCAGCAGGCGACGCCAGGAGGTCACGGTCGGCCGGCGGCGCAGCAGCGCTCGGCGCTCCCGCTCCGTCATGCCTCCCCACACGCCGAATTCGACGCGGTTGTCCAGCGCGTCGGCCAGGCACTCCGTCCGCACCGGGCATCCGGTGCACACCGCCTTGGCCCTGTTCTGCGCTGCTCCTTGAACGAACAGTTCATCCGGATCGGTAGTGCGGCAGGCCGCCTGCGCACTCCAGTCGGTAACCCAGCCCATACCGGCGCCGTCCTCTCCCGAATCGAGGCTCCCCCACGGCGGCAGCGGCATATTCACCGCCGCCAGTTGAGGACGTTACGGAAGGCGGACAGAGTGCAACACCCCCGACGGGCCCAATCTTGAATGGCCCGAACGGACTATGGGTAAGCGGCAGATCACCCGGAGGAGTGGCCTGGCGACAAAAGCCGCCATTGCGGCACATCAGGGCGGACCACTCGTCGCGCAAGGGGCATTGATTGACACCGGAGGATGATTCGGGCATCCCCGGGAAGGAGTTCACGCGGTTCCGGAACGATCCGGGGCCGTAGGACGTCCCGACATACGGATCTACAGCTCGCACCGCTGTCGTGACAGCCGGGAGCAGCTTAGGCCAAGGCATTTACCTCTGTCCGGCAAACGAGAACGTAGGCTGCCCTCATGCCAAACAAGCGCTCGGGTGGAGGCCTCTCGCCAGTCCAGCAGGCCGCGAAGTTCCTCGGGATCAGCGTCCTCGCCGGCGGCGTGCTGGCCGGCATCGCCCTGCCCGCCTTCGGGACACTCGGCCTGGCGGCGAAGGGATCGGTCGAGAGCTTCGACGAGATCCCGGCGAACCTGAAGACGCCTCCGCTCAGCCAGCGCACCACCATCCTCGACTCCGACGGCGGCAAGATCGCGACGGTGTACTTCCGCGACCGCACCGTGGTGCCGCTGAAGAAGATGTCGCCGCAGCTGCGGAAGGCGATCGTCGCCATCGAGGACGCCCGGTTCTACGAGCACGGCGCGGTCGACCTGAAGGGCGTGCTGCGCGCGCTCAACAGCAACGCACGCAGCGGCGAGGTCACCCAGGGCGCGTCCACGCTGACCCAGCAGTACGTGAAGAACGTCTTCGTGGAGATGGCGGGCGACGACCCGGACAAGGTCGCGCAGGCCACCCAGCAGACCCTGGGCCGCAAGATCCAGGAGCTGAAGTACGCGATCCAGGTGGAGGAGGAGCTCGGGAAGAAGAAGATCCTCGAGAACTACCTCAACATCACGTACTTCGGTCAGTCCGCCTACGGTGTCGAGGCCGCCTCGCAGCGCTACTTCTCGAAGTCCGCGGAGGACCTGGAGCTCCAGGAGGCCGCCCTGCTGGCCGGCCTGGTCCAGTCGCCCACGCGCTACGACCCGATCAACAACCCGAAGACGGCCGAGAAGCGGCGCAACGTCGTCATCGACCGGATGGCCCAGGTCGGGGACGTCTCCGCGGCACAGGCCGCGGCGGCGAAGAAGAAGCCGCTGGGGCTGAAGATCCGCGAGCCGCGCAACGGCTGCATCACCTCCGCCAAGGGCGCCGGCTTCTTCTGCGACTACGTGCGCCGCGTCTTCCTCGACGACCCCGCCTTCGGCAAGGACCGCGAGACCCGCGCCAAGCTGTGGGCGCAGGGCGGCATGACGATCCGCACCACGCTGGACCCGCAGGCGCAGGAGTCCGTGCAGGCGTCGCTGAAGAGCCACGTCTACAAGGACGACAAGGTGGCCGCCGCGGCCACGATGGTCGAGCCCGGCACGGGGAAGATCCTGGCCATGGGCCAGTCCCAGCCCTACGGCTCGGACGCCAAGAAGCACCAGACGGTGATCAACTACTCGGTCGACCAGGCCATGGGCGAAAGCGGCGGCTTCCCGACCGGATCCACCTTCAAGCCGTTCCTCGCCGCCGCCGCGATAGAGGGCGGCCTGCCGCTGAACAAGGTCTACCCCTCGCCCAACAAGATGCCGTACCCCAAGGTCCAGGGCTGCAAGAGCACCTACAACCAGGGCGAGATGACGCAGAACGAGATCGAGTCGGAAGTCGGCCCGTACTCGCTGCAGGAGGCGATGAAGCTCTCCATCAACACCTACTTCGTGCAGATGGTCGGCGACCTCGGCCTCTGCCCGACGCTGGAGATGGTGGAGAAGATGGGCGTGCGCACCGGCGCGGGCAAGAAGCTGCCCGACGCGCAGCCCTCCGTCATCCTGGGCACGCAGTCGATCTCCCCGCTGACCATGGCCTCCGCCTACGCCACCTTCGCCTCGCGCGGCATGTACTGCACGCCGATCGCCATCGAGTCGGTCACGCAGAAGGTCGGCGAGAAGAAGAAGACCCTCGACGTGCCGAAGTCGACCTGCGAGCGGGCCATGGAGGAGCGGACCGCGGACGCGGTCAACACCCTGCTCTCCGGGGTCACCGACTCCGGCACCGGCGCCCGCGCCGGTCTCTCCGACCGCGACAACGCCGGCAAGACCGGCACCACGGACGCCCGCAAGAACGCCTGGTTCGTGGGGTACACCCCGAACCTCTCCTCCGCGGTGTGGCTGGGCGACCCGATGCAGCAGGAGTCAATGGTCAACATCTCCATCGGCGGCACCTACTTCGCCAAGGTCTCCGGTGGCGCGGGCCCCGGCCCGATATGGCGGCAGGCGATGACGGGCGCGCTGCAGGGCAAGGACGCGCCGCCCTTCCACAAGGTGCACATCCCCGCCGACAAGCCGAAGGACAAGGACAAGGGCCGCGACGGCAAGCCCGGTGACGGCCTCTTCGGCGGCATGTTCGGCGGTGGCAACGGCGACGGCGGGACCGGCGGGACCGACGGCGGCCTGACGACGAACGGCGGGACGACGACGGACGGCGGGCTCACCCTCGGCGGCCTGACCGGGGGCGACCTCACCGGAGGCGCCACGGGCACCGACCCGACCACCAC
>NZ_JBRIOU010000010.1:59497-61119 GCF_053474865.1 Streptomyces sp. CO7 | reverse complement strand
CCCCCGGCGGCCCCAGGGCCCCCGGTGCGGACGGCGTGACAGCACTCGGCCCCTCACCGCGTTGTGCGGTGAGGGGCCGAGTGTCGTTGTGGAGCGCGGGCGCCTCGGACTGAGCGGAGCCGCCTCTGCCCGCGCGGGGCGCCTCGCACGCGCGGGCCGTGGCCCCGGTGCAGGTCGACGCGGGTCGGCGCGGGTCCGCGCGCGGCGCGGGCGTCAGCCCAGGAGGCGCGACTTCACCGCGGCGGCCACCCGGCCGCCCTCGGCGCGCCCGGCCACCTTCGGGTTCACGATCTTCATGACCTGGCCCATGGCCCTGGGGCCCTCGGCGCCGGCCGCCCTGGCCTCCTCGACCGCCTGGTCCACCAGCCCGTTCAGTTCGTCGTCGCTCAGCTGCTGGGGCAGGTACTCGGCGAGGAACTCGCCCTCGGCCTTCTCCCGCTCGGCGCTCTCGGGGCGGCCGCCCTGCGCGAACGCCTCCGCGGCCTCACGGCGCTTCTTCGCCTCACGGGTGATCACCTTGAGGACCTCGTCGTCGGAGAGCTCGCGCTTCTCCGTACCCGACACCTCCTCCTTGGTGATCGCGGTCAGGGTGAGGCGGAGCGTCGAGGAGCGCAGCTCGTCGCGCCCCTTGATCGCCGCGTTGAGGTCTTCCTGCAGCTTCGACTTGAGCGTGGTCATGGCTTGATTGTCGCAGGTGTGTCGCAGCGAACGCCCCTTGATTTACGGTCCTGCGGGCACCCTGAGACGATGGACGGCATGCGCGCGCTCTACAAGGTCCCCCTCGGCATCACCGCGGCTGCTGCCGCCGGTCTCGTCTACTCCGCCGGGTTCGAGGCCCGTGCGTTCCGGCTGCGGCGGGTGACCGTTCCGGTCCTGCCCGCCGGGATGCGCCCGCTGCGCGTCCTGCAGATCTCCGACATCCACATGGTCAGCGGGCAGCGCAAGAAGCAGCGCTGGCTGCGGTCGCTGGCCGGGCTGCGGCCCGACTTCGTCATCAACACCGGCGACAACCTCTCCGACACCGAAGGCGTGCCGGAGGTGCTGGACGCGCTGGAGCCGCTGATGGAGTTCCCGGGGGCGTACGTCTTCGGCTCCAACGACTACTACGGCCCCAAGCTGCGCAACCCGGCGAAGTACCTGGTCGAGAAGGTCCAGGGCAAGCACGGCCTCAACGGCAACGAGCCCGCCACCGGGGCGATCCACAACCCCTGGGAGGGGCTGCGGGACGCTTTCGACGAGGCGGGCTGGCTGAACCTCACCAACACCCGCGGCACGCTGAAGGTCGACGGCGTCTCGGTCGAGCTGACCGGCCTTGACGACCCGCACATCAAGCGGGACCGGTACGACGAGGTCGCGGGCGGCCCGTCCGGCGCCGGTGACTTCGCCATGGGCGTCGTGCACGCGCCCTACCTGCGCTCGCTGGACGCGTTCACCGAGGACGGCTACCCGCTGGTCCTCGCCGGCCACACGCACGGCGGACAGCTCTGCATCCCGTTCTACGGGGCCCTGGTCACCAACTGCGACCTCGACACCGAGCGGGTCAAGGGCCTGTCCACCCACACCGCCGGCGGCAACACGTCCTTCCTGCACGTCTCGGCGGGCTGCGGGGCCAACCGGTACAC
>NZ_JBRIOU010000010.1:49013-59397 GCF_053474865.1 Streptomyces sp. CO7 | reverse complement strand
GCCACGTCCACGAGCCGCCTCGACCGCGGCCGCCGCAGTACCGCACGACCGGGACGCCGCACCACTTCCGTGGGGCGGCGTCCCTCGTTCGGCCGCACGGAATCGCCCGATATGCCCATTAACGCCTAGCGTGAGGGCATGACCGCTCCCATACCGAGGGACATACCGGATCTCCCCGCCGTGCCGGGCTGGGCCAAGATCATGCCGTCGTACGTCCCGCCCACAGCCGTCATACCTCCGGCCCGCCGACCCCTGACCGCCCTGTTCCGCCTGGGCGCCGCGCTGGCCGCGGCGGGTGGCGTGACCGTCTGCATGGTGCTGGGCCGCCCGCTCCAGGCGCTCACCCACTTCACCGTGCAGGCCAACATCCTGCTGGCCCTGGTCCTCGCCGTCTCCGCCCAGCGCGCTTGGAGCGCCGGCCGTCCCGTGCGCCCCGCCCTCACCGGCGCCGCGCTGCTCTACGTCCTGCTGGCCGCCCTGGTGCACGCCTTCGCCGTCCCGGGCCGCCCCGCCTTCTCCGACCCCGGCCCCGGCGGCCGCTGGGGCCTGGCGGCAGCCCTGCTGCTCACCGTGGTCACGCCGCTCGCCGCCCTGCTGGACTGGCTGCTGCTGACCGCCCCTCGCACCCTGCGGCTCCGCCACGCCACCGCCTGGGTGCTCTACCCCCTCGTCTACCTGGGCCTCGCCCTCGTCCGGAGCACCCTGCTCCCGGCCGACGCGCCCGGCCGCGTTCCCTTCGCCTTCCTCGACGCCACCCGTAACGGCACCCTCGGCCTGGTCGGCAACTCCCTGCTGTTCGCCCTCGCCTGCTACGGCCTGGGAGTCCTGCTGGTCGCGGTCGACCGCCTGTGCCCCGGCTTCGTCCGCTGCCGCCCGAAAACCGGATTTCGCCTCAGGCCGCCGGTGGGCTAAAGTAAACGTCGTCGCCGCGGGAACGCGGAGATGATCGGGGTGTAGCGCAGCTTGGCAGCGCGCTTCGTTCGGGACGAAGAGGTCGTGGGTTCAAATCCCGCCACCCCGACAGCCAAATAACAGGTGAGGCACCTACGAATTTCCGTAGGTGCCTCACCTGTTTCTGCTTGCACGCCTCGCGGCGGGAGAGCACCGGCAGTGGGACGCCACAGGTGCACGGAGCCGCGTCGGGGTGTTCCCGGGCTTCCGTTGCCGCGCCTCTCCGAGGGGATGGGGCCAACGATCGAAGTCACGCCCTCGGTCGGCAACCTCCTCTTTCGCCGCCCTTGCAGGCAGCGGCGATGACTGGCGCGTGGGTTGCGTGCTCTCGCGTGCGGGCCCCCGGCGTCACCGATTTCGCGCGTGCGATCCTTCGTGGATGGCAGACGCGCGGCTACCCGAGGGCTGGACTCTTCGGCGGATCCGGGAGGTGTCGGGGGACGGGGAGGCTGTCGCCCTGGATCCCGGGCGTCCGGTGCAATGGGTGGGGGGCGTCGGCGATCCCGAGACGCTGGACCCGGAGATCGTTCTCGGGTTCCGCGGCCTGTGTCTGGTGAAGCCCGTAGGGGACGACGACTGGTACATGAGCAGCCTGTACGACGACGGCAGCGTCGACTGCTGGACCGCCTACGACGACCTGTACGAGGCGTTGCGGGGCCTCTGAGGGCTCCGGTCACGGCCGCGTGGCCGGGGAGAGGGTGCGCGGTCGGCTCTGGCAGGTGGTGTCGCTGGCCATCGACGAAGCCCGGTCGTCGGTTGGGTCCCGGACGCGTTCTCCGGGCCGCCCCCGTACAGGCCGGGGATGCAACCATTCTCTTCGGAGCTGGAACCCCCGGTAAGCCGACCGCGCGGTCGCGAGGCTAGCCGGAGGCACTGACAACGGGCCTGTGCGGCAACCCTGTTCGGGAAAGGTCATGACCCTGTCACCGCGCCGTCCGCCGTGGGCCGGCTGCCGCACGCTGTCCCTCCACGCACTCGCGTCCACCTCGGGGGAAATCATGCGCATCCGTATCGCCACAGCGGCCGTCGCCGCCGTGCTCGCCGTCACCGCCGTGGGCTGCGACAGCGGCGGTGACGGCAAGGACGACGCCGCTCCGGCACCGGCGGCGTCGAGCGCCGCGGGCAGCAGCGCCCCGGCCGAGGACGAGGCCGAGGGGACCGGCGGGGACGCCGCCGGCGGCACCACCGACAGCCCCGCGCCCGAGGCGTCGGAGGCCGCTCTGCCGCCCGAGCCTCAGGGCGCCGCCCGGTCCGACGTCATGCGGGTCGTCTTCGACGTCGACGTCAACCTCTTCAAGGACGAGGAGAAGGCGATCGACGCGGCCCGCAAGCAGTGCGCGGCTCTGGACAGCGGCGTGGCGGACCCGGACCACAGCGCCGCCGAGCTGTTCTCCTACAACGGCATCACGCCGACGGACGAGGACGGAAGCCACCTCAACTACGGCCTGCGCAGGACGCTCTGCCCCGCTTCCTGATCCGGCGCCCGCCGAACCGAGACCGTACGGAGCTCGACTCCCGTTGGGCGCGGGGTGAGCCTGGGAGCGAGGCGTTCACGGGCGGAGGGGGACCGCGATGAGACGTGCGGGTGCGGCGGTGTGTCTGGTGCTGGGGCTCGGCATGGTGAGCGGTTGCAGCCCCGCCCACCTGACGCTGGTCGCGGTGACGAACGGGGAGGACGGGCGGCCGGTGGCCGTGCTGCAACCGTGCGACGACGGGGGCGAGGACATCATGGGGATGCGGCTGGGGAGTTGGCCGAGCGGGGCGAGCAGAGTCGAGATGGACGGTGCCGGGACGGGCGGCGCCGATGAGGATCGTGCGTCCGTGGACGACGGCGGGTGGGAGACGCCGCGGGGGACGACGCATCGCGGGCGGGCCGTCATCCCCGTGCTCTCCCCGCCGGACTCCTGGCTCGTGGAGGGGGGCGGCGCGCGGGAACTCCTGCCCGGGCGGACGTACTCGCTCTCCTTCTACTCGTACGACGGCGTGTACTACGGCGACGGCTACTTCACCACCCAAGACCTGGCGTCCCTTCGCCCCGGTCAGGTCTGGGCGGCGGGCCGGGCGATGAGCGTCGACGACTTCGCCGACCACGTCGGCGAAGTCTGCTGACCCCCTCGCCCCGGGGCCGGGCCGCCGGTGCGGTCGAGACCGTGCCGGCCTTCGGGCGGATGCTCGCCGACGGCTCCGGCTCCGGCTCCGCCGGGGAGATCGCCGTCGGCCTCGCCCTACGTCGTGCCGTGTTCGGCGCGGCGCTGATCGTGGCGCGGCGGATGCCGCACGGAAAGAGCTGGGCCCGGCTCGCTCTCGCGATCGGGCTGGGCGTCGTGGGCACGGCGTCCGGCGTCCGGCGTCGATGGTGGTCGAGCCGGTCCGTGCGCCGGCCGGCGGCCGCTCCCCGGGCGAGGTCATCGAGCAGGCCGGTGCGCCGGACCTGTTGTTGGGCGCCGTCCGGGGCTGCACGTCGCCGCGGTGCTCGTCGCCGTGGTGCTGGTGTTCCTGCCCGCCGCCACCGCGCGCTTCCGGCCCGTCCGCCCGCTCGGTGACCGTGCCGGGACCGGGCGGGACCCCCGGTCGGGGGAACGGGCGCGGCAGACGGCAGGATCCGGCGCGAGGGGGCCGGGGAGGTGTGCCTACCGTCGGCGGGTGAGAAGAGTCGCGGCGCCCGTCCCGACGGCCGGGCCGGGCGGGCAGGACCCACCGGGAGGGCCGGCGGGGTCGCGGTGGCGGCCCCGGCCGGGGCACGGGCTGCGGCCGCGGCTGCGGCACCCCGCGCAGGTGGTGGTCGCCGGCTTCGCCACCGCCGTCGCGGCCGGCACGGGCCTGCTGATGCTGCCTGCCGCCAAGGCGGGACCGGGCGGCGCAGGGCTGCTGGAGGCGCTGTTCACCGCCACGTCCACGGTGTGCGTGACCGGCCTGGTCGTGGTGGACACCGCGACGTACTGGAGCGGCTTCGGGCACGTGGTGATCCTCGGGCTCGTGCAGGTCGGCGGCTTCGGGATCATGACGTCGGCGTCCGTGCTGGTCCTGCTGGTCTCGCACCGGATGGGGCTGCGGGCGCGGATGACCGCGGCGACGGAGACCAAGGCGCTGGGGCTCGGGGACATCCGCGCCGTGGTGACCGGCGTGGTGAAGGCGTCCCTGGTCGTCGAGGCGGTGACGGCGCTGGTGCTGACGCTGCGGTTCGCGACCGGTTACGACGAGCCGTGGCCGCGGGCGGTGTGGCTGGGGGTGTTCCACGGCGTCTCCGCGTTCAACAACGCGGGTTTCGCGCTGTACTCCGACAGCCTGATGTCCTTCGTCACCGACCCGTGGATCTGCGTGCCCGTCGCGCTGGCGATCATCACCGGCGGGCTCGGCTTCCCCGTGCTGTTCGAGCTGCGCCGCCGGTTCCGCCGGCCCCGCGCCTGGTCGGCGCACACCAGGATCGCGCTCTGCGGCACCGGCGTCTTCCTGGTCGGCGGCTGCGCCTTCGTCACCGCCGTGGAGTGGTCCAACCCGGCGACGCTGGGGCCGCTGGACGTCCCCGGAAAGCTGCTGGCCGGTTTCTTCCAGGGCGTCATCCCCCGCACCGCGGGGTTCAACAGCGTCGACCTGGCCGCGCTGCGCCCGGTGAGCTGGCTCGGCATGGACGTGCTGATGTTCGTCGGCGGGTCCAGCGCGGGCACGGCCGGGGGCATCAAGGTCACCACCTTCGCGGTGCTGTTCTTCGTGCTGTACACGGAGATCCGCGGGGACAGCTCGGTGAACGTCTTCGACCGCCGCCTGTCCGCCCCGCTGCTGCGCCAGGCACTGACCGTGGCGCTGCTGTCGGTGGCCGCCGTCGTCGTCTCCACGATGGCCTTCATGGTCTTCGCCGAGCACGGCCTCGACCGGTCGCTGTTCGAGGTGGTCTCGGCCTTCTCCACCACCGGGATGTCCACCGGCATCACCGCGCGCCTGCCCGTCGGCCTGCAACTGCTGCTGGTGGTGCTGATGTTCGTCGGACGGCTCGGACCGATCACCGTCGCGTCCGCGCTGGCCCTGCGTCATCGCGTCCGCCTGTACGACCTTCCCGAGGAGCGTCCCGTCATTGGCTAGGAAGTTCATCCCCAGCAGGCAGCGCAGTCGGCGGGCCGGTCACCGGGACGCCGTGGTGGTCGTCGGCCTCGGCCGGTTCGGCCGTGCCGTCGCCAAGGCGCTGGTCGAGGCGGACACCGAGGTGCTGGGCATCGACGCCGGTCAGGACGTCGTGCAGGCGCTGTCCGGGGTCCTCACCCACACCGTGCGGGCGGACTCCACCAAGGAGGACGCGCTGCGGCAACTGGGCGTGCAGGACTTCGACCGGGCCGTCGTCGCCATCGGCTCCAACCTGGAGGCCAGCATCCTCACGGCCTCGCTGCTGGTCTCCTTCGGCATCAAGCACGTCTGGGCCAAGGCGACCAGCGAGGAGCACGGCCGGATCCTCTCCCAGCTCGGCGTCCACCATGTCGTCCTGCCCGAGCACGACATGGGGCAGCGGGTCGCCCACCTGGTGCGCGGCCGCATGCTCGACTACATCGAGTGGGAGGAGGGGTTCGCCATGATCAAGACCAATCCGCCGGCCGGGATCGTCGGCATCCCCCTGGGCGAGAGCGACATCCGCTCCCGTTTCGGGCTGACCGTCGTCGCCGTCAAGCGCCCTGGCGAGGACTTCACCTACGCGACGCCGGCGACGGTCGTGGGGCCCGCGGACACGATCATCGTCGCCGGTGACACCCGGGAGACGGAGCGGTTCAGCGAGCTGCGTTGAGGCACGAGGCTCAGCAGGACCGTGCGGCGATCGTGTCGGAGACGGAGAACCGTCGCCCGCAGTACGGGCAGGTCGCCTCGCCGAAGGCGTAGGTCAGCCTGTGCGCGACGGCCCCGTGGCCGTCGGCCAGGGCGAGTTCGTGGAGGCGGTGTCCGACGCCCTGGAGCGTGGAGGGGTCGGCCGGGTGGAGCGGGAAGGTCGTGACGTCCTCGGACAGGGCGTAGTCCTCCGCGCAGCTGAAGTAGCCCCGCTCGCCCACGACCACCCATACCGCTCCTTCGCACCCTTCGGGTTCGCACTCCCACTCCTCGGTGCAGAGGCCGCGGAACAGGTCCTCCGCCCAGTCGATCTGTCCCTCCAGGTTCAGGACGACCTCGAGCAGGTAGCAGTAGTCGCCGTCGTCGGTCACCAAGGACCGCCGGCGGTGTGCGGCGGCCAGCAGGCGGGCGACCTCAGGGGCGAGAGCATCACGCAGCGACGCAGTCTCGTGCCGCTGGTCCGCCTGGATCAGGAAGGCTCCCGCGAGGTGCAGGGCGGAGTCGGCGATTCCCGGGTCCTCGCCTTCCGCGAGCTCGGCCAGCCCCCGCAGCGCCGCCGGGGAGACGGTGTCCAGGGACCCGTTGTGGTACAGCTCCGTCCACAGCTCGCTCCACGCCCCGTCCTGCGGCCCTCTCGCGGCGCGTTCGAGCAAAATCGTCAGACGCCGGTGAGCGGCAGCGGCGTCGTCGGCGGAGTGGGGAGGGCTGGTCGTCATCACCGCATCCAACCAGAGGCCGACAGGGTAATCGGACTGACATCCGTCCGGGCGGAGGATTGGATACGTGGTATCGCATCGGTCCGCACCCATGCGCACCCATGCGCACCCACCCGCGTGTTTCCGGCCAGGCCAGGAGGTCACCCCGTATGAGTCATGACGCGTCGCCCTTTCCCGAGCGGATGGAACTGACCGGGGAGGGTCTGGTCCTCCGGGACTGGACGGAGGACGACCTGGCCGCGATGCCGGCGTTGTTCGACCACCCGGACATCGCCTACTGGACGCCCATCGTCTCGCCCTTCGACGAGGCGGCCGGGCGCGCCCGGCTGGTGCGCACCCGCGAGCTGCGGGCCGAGGGGACCAGCATCCTGCTCGCCATCACACTGGACGGCGGGGCCCCGCTCGGCGAGGTGATGCTGCGCCGGGCGCCGGAGGGCGTGGAGATCGGCTACGCGGTGGGTCCGGCGCACCGCGGGCAGGGGCTGGCGGCCCGGGCGGTGCGGGTGATGGCGGCCTACGCCTTCGAGGAGCTGGGGGCGGAGCAGGTGATCCTCGAGCTGGAGGCGGAGAACGCGGCGAGCGTCGGCGTCGCCACCAGGGCCGGATTCCGGTTGCTGGACGTGCCCCTGATCGAGGGTGAGGAGAAGGGACGGCCCTACGTCCTGCAGACCTGGGGGCTCGACCGCGGGAAGGACTGAACCCGCCCCTCGGCCCTTGCGGCGCCTGCGGTGCGGGGCTCGTCGGGCGGCCGCGGACGCCGGTGGCCGGATCGGGCTCGCTTGTCAGTGGGCGGGATGCCGGATTACTGTCACAAGGTCTTGGTGAACGGGAAATCCGGTGTGATGCCGGTGCGGCCCTCGCCACTGTGATCGGGAAGTCCGGCTCCGGCCCTCGCGGGCAGCCACTGGGTCCTCACGGACCCGGGAAGGCGGAGCACGGGCGTGTGGTACCCGTCAGCCAGGAGACCGGCCAAGGCGCGTCGTCCATCCACGAGGTGCTGGAGAGGGTCTGCTGAGCCATGCACATAGCCGAGGGGTTTCTTCCTCCGGCGCACGCGATCGCCTGGGTTGCCGCGTCTGCGCCGTTTGTCGTCCACGGAGTTCGTCAACTCACCCGTGAGGTGAGGGAACATCCCGAGAGCACGCTGCTCCTGGGAGCTTCGGGCGCGTTCATGTTCGTCCTGTCGGCACTCAAGTTGCCGTCGGTGACCGGTAGTTGCTCGCACCCCACGGGGAGCGGGCTGGGGGCGGTGCTGTTCCGGCCCCCTGTGATGGCGGTGCTCGGCACCGTCACGCTGTTGTTCCAGGCGCTGTTGCTCGCCCACGGCGGGCTCACCACACTCGGCGCCAACGTCTTCTCGATGGCCGTCGTCGGCCCCTGGGCGGGGTACGGCGTGTACCGGCTGGCCCTGCGGTGCGGGGCGCGGCTCGCGGTGGCGGTGTTCTGCGCGGCGTTCGTCGCCGACCTCAGCACCTACTGCGTGACCAGCGTGCAGCTGGCGCTGGCCTTCCCCGACCCGGTGGGCGGATTCGCGGGCGCGCTGGGCAAGTTCGGGTCCATCTTCGCGGTCACGCAGATCCCGCTGGCGGTCAGCGAGGGGCTGCTCACGGTGCTGGTGGTGCGGCTGCTGGCGCAGTCGAGTGCGGGTGAGCTGGCCCGGCTGGGCCTGCGGACCGCCGGGCTCGGCAGGATCGGGTCCGGCAGCACGAATGGGACCGGCAGCGCGAACGGGACCGGCACCACGAACGGGACCGAGGCCGCGACCGTGGCCGACACGGGTGCCGGCACCGAAACCGGCGCGGGCACGAGCACGGGCGCGGGCACGAGCACCGGCGCGAGCACGAGCACGAGCACCGGGGCGGTGTCGCGATGAGCCGGAACCTGCGGATCAACCTGCTGCTGGTG
This sequence comes from Streptomyces sp. CO7, assembly GCF_053474865.1. NCBI lineage: Bacteria > Bacillati > Actinomycetota > Actinomycetes > Kitasatosporales > Streptomycetaceae > Streptomyces > Streptomyces sp. CO7. The sequence goes on along the minus strand of NZ_JBRIOU010000010.1, from coordinate 51,019 downwards.
CTGACCGTGGTCGCCCTGGCGGTGCTGCCGGTGGTCCTCGGCATGGGCGACCACAAGCCCGAGCCGTTCACCGGGGCGGACGCCGAGGCGGAGGTGGCGATCCAGGAGATCGACCCGGACTACCGCCCCTGGTTCTCGCCGGTGTACGAACCCCCGTCCGGCGAGATCGAGTCGGGGCTGTTCGCGCTGCAGGCGGCGGTGGGGGCGGGAGTCGTCTCCTACTGCCTGGGCCTGTGGCGCGGGCGGCGGCAGGGCGAGGCTCGGGCGGCCGCGGCCGCGAGCGCCCCGTCGGGTGCCGCTGCCACCGGGGACGGCGCTCCGGACGCTCCCGTGGACGCGGATGCCGGTGCCGGTGCCGGTGCCGTCACCGGCGACGGCCCGAACGACGCCGCTTCCGGGCGGGTTTGACGCCTGTGCTGTCGATCGACGCGGCGGCGCACAGCAGTCGCTGGCGCCGCCGTCATCCTGTGGACAAGGCGGTGCTCGGGTTCGGGCTCACGCTGCTCGCCGTCGCACTGCCGCCGTGGCCGGGCGCCCTGCTGGTGCTGGTGACCGCGCTGATGGTGCTGCTGGGTCCCGCGCGGGTGCCGGCCGGGCGGCTGTGGCGGGCGTACCGCGCGCCGCTCGGGTTCTGCGTCACCGGCGCGGCGACGCTGCTGGTGCGGGTGGGCGGGCCGGACGGCGCGGTGCTGGGCCCCGCGCCCGACGGGCCGTTGCGGGCCGGTGAGCTGCTGCTGCGGAGCTCGGCGGCCTCGCTGGGCGTGCTGGTGTTCGCGTTCACCACGCCGATGTCGGACCTCCTGCCCCGCCTGGTGCGGGCGGGGGTGCCGGCCGCGGTGGTGGACGTGGCGGTGGTGACGTACCGGATGGCGTTCCTGCTGCTCGACTCCGTGCGGCAGGTCCGGCAGGCGCAGGCGGCACGGCTCGGGCAGCGGACCAGGGCCGCGGCCTGGCGTTCGCTGGGCGGTCTGGGGGCCACCGCGTTCGTGCGGGCCTTCGACCGGGCGGGCCGGCTGCAGACCGGGCTCGCCGGACGGGGCTACGACGGGACGCTGCGGGTCCTGGTCCCGCCCACCCGGGTGTCCGGGAGCTTCGTCGGCGCGAGTGTCGCGCTGCTGACCGCGATCGTGGTGCTCGACGCCGTGCTGGAAGGACGTCTGTCGTGAACGGGACCGGCGGAACACCCGAGGACCGCGCGACCACGGAGGACGGGGCGACCACGGAGGACGGCGCCGCGGCGGCGCCGCTGGTCGCCCTGCGGGACGTGTCCTTCGGGTACGAGGACGGCCCCCGCGTGCTCGACGGCCTCGGCTTCGAGGTCCGCGAGGGGCGCGCCCTGGCCCTCCTCGGGCGCAACGGAAGCGGGAAGACGACGTTGATGCGGCTGCTGAGCGGAGGGCTGCGGCCGCGCTCCGGCCGGGTGGAACTGGAGGGCGGACCGGTGTCCTACGACCGCGCCGGGCTCACCCGGCTGCGGTCCACCGTGCAGCTGGTCGTGCAGGACCCGGACGACCAGCTGTTCGCGGCGTCGGTCGCGCAGGACGTGTCGTTCGGGCCGCTGAACCTGGGGCTGCCGGAGGCGGAGGTCCGGGCGCGGGTCGACGAGGCGCTCGCGGCGCTGGACATCACCGGGCTGGGCGACCGCCCCACGCACCTGCTGTCCTACGGGCAGCGGAAACGGGCGGCCGTCGCGGGGGCGGTGGCCATGCGGCCGCGGGTGCTCGTGCTCGACGAGCCGACGGCGGGGCTGGACCCCGACGGGCAGGAGCGGCTCCTCGCGACGCTGGAGTCGCTCCGGCGCGGGGGGACCACGGTGATGATGGCCACCCACGACGTGGACCTGGCGCTGCGGTGGGCGGACGACGTCGCGCTGCTGACCCCGGGAGGCGTGCGGGTGGGGCCCGCCGGGGAGTTGCTGGCACGGGCGGAGGCGCTGCGGGAGGCGGGCCTCCGGATGCCGTGGGGAGTCGCGGTCGGGGCGGCACTGCGCGGACGCGGCGGCGGGG
>NZ_JBRIOU010000010.1:45360-48913 GCF_053474865.1 Streptomyces sp. CO7 | reverse complement strand
TCCTCGAGGGGAGCCCCAAGTCCCTGTCGCCAGGACCGGGTCGGCTCAGCCGGTCTTGAGCTCCGCCCAGACGATCTTGCCGATCGGCTGCCGCGGCTGCGAGCCCCAGCGGACGGCCAGCGCGTCGACCAGGAGGAGGCCCCGCCCCGACTCGTCATCCGGCGCGGCCTGCGCGGCGACGGAGGGCGGCGGGGTCTCGGAGGCGTCGATCACCTCGACGCGGGCGAGGCCGCCCAGTTCGTCGACGGTGAGCCGGAGCGCGAAGTCCCGCCCCGGCACCCGCCCGTGGCGCACCGCGTTGGCGGCCAGCTCACCGACCAGCAGGGCGACCGCGCAGGACAGGTCGGAGGTCGGCGGGAATCCCCACTCGGCGAGCCGGCGCACGGCGCAGTGCCGGGCCTGCCGGGCCCCGCGGGGCGAGGACCTGAACTGGGAGGCGAACACGAGGGGTTCGGCACACCCGGGACCCCCGGCCGCCGGCGCGTGCCGCTCGGACACGCGCCGCCGGGGGTTCTGGTGGGAGCTGGTCGAATCTGTGAGCACGGCCTATCCGTATCCCGCACGCGGGGCGTTGACGCATCGGAGAGTGAACAAATCGTGACTTTACGTATACCGAGGCGTCGTCGGCCACTACGGACAGTTCACGGACGGGCCGCTCCGGAGTCCGCTCCCGGCAGGTGCCGTGCCGCGAAGTCGAGTTCGAGCCGGACCTGCTTGATGCGCTCGTCGACCACCAGCGAGCCGTGCCCCGCGTCGTAGCGGTAGACCTCGTGGACCGCCCCGCGGCCCTCCAGGCGCTTGACGTAGTTGTCGATCTGCCGGATCGGGCAGCGCGGGTCGTTCACGCCGGCGGAGAGATAGACCGGCGCGGTGACCCGGTCGACGTAGGTGATCGGGGACGACGCCTCGAAGCGCTCGGGGACCTCCTCCGGGGTGCCGCCCAGGAGCGTGCGGTCCATGGCCTTCAGCGCCTCCATCTCGTCGTGGTACGCCGTCACGTAGTCGGCGACCGGGACGGCGGCGATGCCGACCGCCCACGCCTCCGGCTGGGTGCCCAGGCCGAGCAGGGTGAGGTAACCGCCCCAGGAGCCGCCGGTCAGGACCAGGCGGGCGGGGTCGGCGAGACCCGAGGAGACGGCCCACTCGCGGACCGCGGCGATGTCCTCCAGCTCGATCAGGCCCACCCGGTGCTTGAGGGCGTCCGTCCACTCCCGGCCGTAGCCGGTGGAGCCGCGGTAGTTGACCCGGACCACCGCGTACCCGTGGTCCACCCAGGCGGCGGGGCCGGCCGCGAAGGCGTCGCTGTCGTGCCAGGTGGGGCCGCCGTGGATCTCGAAGACGGTGGGCAGCGGGCCCGTGGCGCCGGCCGGCTTCTGCACCAGCGCGTGGATGCGGCCGCCGGGGCCCTCCACCCAGACGTCCTCCACCGGCACCGACTCCGGGGCCTTCATGCCGGGCGGGTCGAGCACCACCCGGCCGGAGGTGGAGCGCACCACCGGAGGCCGGGCCGCGGAGGACCACAGGTACTCCACGCTGCCGTCGGGGCGGGCGGTGGCGCCGGAGACCGTGCCGGGCGGCGTGTCGATCTCCTCCAGGGCGCGGCCGGCCAGGTCGTAGCGGAAGAGCTCGCTGCGCGCCTCGAAGCTGTGCGCGATCAGCAGCGCGGATCCGTCCGGGTACCACTCGGCGCTCACGTCGCCGGGCAGTTCCAGGGCCAGGTCGGTCTCCTCGCCGGTGGCGACGTCCCAGACCATGGGCTCCCAGCGGCCGCGGCGCTGGTGGCCGACGAGCAGCCGGGTGTCGCCGTCGACCGGGGCGAAACCGAGGACCTCCAGGCCCAGTTCGACGGTGCCGGCCTTGGTGTCGTCGAGCTCGGCGACGGTGCTGCCGTCGGGACGCAGCACGCGCAGGGCGGAGTGCATGGCGTCGCCGTGCTCGGTGTGCTCGACGGCGATCAGCGAGCCGTCGTGGGACAGGTCGCCGACCCCGGCGGACTCCGGGTGCCGGTAGATCTCCACCGGGTCCTCGCCGTCCCGGGCCAGGTGGATGGTGGTGCCCTCGTCGTCGGCGGAGCGGCCGACCACCGCGGTGCGGCCGTCCCTGCCCAGGGCGAGACCGGCCGGGTAGGAGGGCTCCAGGCCGGGGACGGCCTCCTCGTCCGGGCCGCCGTGGAACGGCTGGCGGCGCCAGACGCCGAACTCGTCGCCGTCGGTGTCGTCGAACCACCAGATCCAGGCGCCGTCGGGGGTCAGCGTGCCGTCCGTGGTGCCGTTGGGGCGGTCGGTGACCTGGCGCTGGGCGCCGGTGGCGCGGTCCCAGGCGTACAGCTCGTAGGTACCCGTCGCGTTGGAGACGAACAGGGAGCGGTCGGGGGCGTCCTCCGCCCAGTCGGGCAGGGACACGCGCGGGGCCCTGAACCTCTTCTCCCAGTCGGGCATGGTCGTGGGCGTCTCCGGGGCCTCGGCGCGGCCGGTGGTGTCAGTCATGGCCCCATAGTGCCTGCTCGGCGGGCCCGGGCGCGGAGTGGTGCGGGCAACGGTTCGGGCAGCGGTTCGGACGATGGCCGGAGCGGCGTTCGGGGCACCGGTCCCGGCGGCGTTCGGGGCACCGGTCCCGGCGGCCTCGCGGCGGCGGCTCCCGACGGCCGGGCGGGCATCCCGGCCCCGGGGACGGGGCGGGGCCCCGGTACCGTGGGTGGGGTGTACCGGTTCCTGCTGACGCCCCGCTGGTGGGGGATCAACGTCTTCGTGCTGCTCGCCGTGCCGTTCTGCGTGTTCATGGGGACATGGCAGCTGGACCGGTTCGAGACCCGGGTGGACGGCCACCGCGACGCGACGGCCCAGGCCGCCGAGGACCGCAAGGCCGACCCGAGCACCGCGCGGCCGCTGGCCGAGCTGCTCCCCGTCGACAAGCGGACGGTCGGCGACCAGGCCACCGTCACCGGCCGGTACGGCGAGCAGCTGCTGGTGCCGGACCGCGAGGTGGACGAGCGGCGCGGCTCCTACGTGCTGACCATGCTCCGCACCGGCGACGGCAGGGCGCTGCCCGTGGTGCGCGGCTGGCTGCCCGGCACGCCCGACGCGGCCGACGTGCCCGCCCCTCCCGAGGGGGAGGTCACGGTGACGGGCGCGCTGCAGGTGTCCGAGGTGCCCGGCCAGAACGGCGTGCCCGCGGCCGGCGGCCTGCCCGCGGGGCAGACCGGCGCGATCAGCGCCGCCTCGCTGGTCAACCTGGTGCCGTACGAGGTGTACGACGCCTGGGTCGTGCTCAACAAGGGCGACGCGGGCATGAAGGCGGTGCCGCCCGCGGCCGCGCCCGGCAGCGGGCTGGACCTGAAGGCCTTCCAGAACCTGGGCTACACCGGCGAGTGGTTCGTCTTCGCCGGCTTCGTGATCTTCATGTGGTACCGGCTGCTGCGGCGTGAGGCGGAGTTCGTCCGGGACGCCGAGCTGGGCATCCTCCCCGAGGACGCGGACGACGCCGCGAACGCTGCCGACGCCGGCGCCGCGGCCACCGGACAGGCCCCGGAAACGCAGGAGCGGCGGGAGTCCGC
>NZ_JBRIOU010000010.1:39064-45260 GCF_053474865.1 Streptomyces sp. CO7 | reverse complement strand
GAGTGGACCGGGGCGCCCGGACCGGATCCGGTCCGGCCCGGTCCGGGCGCCCCGGTCCACTCGATCCGGTCCGGACGCCCCGCCCGGGCCGCGGGCCTCAGCTGCCCGCGAGGATCCCGGTCCGGTACACGGTGCCCGCGCACGCGCCCGGGACCGTCACCGAGGCCGCCGCGCCCGCGGCGTCCGCGCCCTGCGGGCGGTAGCTGACCACGACGCTGCCGTCCGCGTTCGCCTGGCTCTTGCCCAGCTGCGTCGACACGCCGTCCTCGGTGCCCTCGTTGCCCGTCGAGCCGACCCGGCCGTCGGTGCTGCCGCCCACGGTGGGAGGCGCGCTGGTGCCGCCGTCCTGGCCGCCCGCCGCGTCGCCGCCGCCGCCGTCCGTTCCGCCGGAGGTCGTCGGGGACTCCACCGGGTCGTCGGTGGGACAGGAACCGGAGGCGACCCAGGAGACGCGTATCTCGTAGGAGTTGCCGGGGGCCAGCAGCAGCTGCTCGTACTCCTGCTGGTCGCCGGCCTGCCGGACGACGGCGATCCGGGCCGGGTCGGCCGCGCCCAGAGCGCTGACCGAGACGGTGCCCGGGTCGCTCACCGAGCAGCCCGCGATCGAGGAGTTGTACACGCGGAAGACGCCCGAGACGCTGCCGTCGGCGCCGACCGGGCCGAGCTCCCCGACGGGGGCCGACAGCTGGGCCGCCGTGCAGGTGGGGGCGGACGCCGGGGCGCTCGCGTCGGCGCCCGCGTCCTTGCCGCCCTTGCTGTCGCCGCCCCGGGAGCCGACGTCGTCGGTGACGCCCGGCAGGCCGGGGAGCGCGGTGCCGGCGGTGACCCCGGTGTGCAGGTCGTCGCCCTGGCCGCCCTGGACCTCGGTGCCGCCCGAGGCGCTGCCGGCGCGGACGTCCTTGGCGGAGCCCGCCGTGGAGACGTGCACCGCCGCGGGGACGGCCGTGCCGGCGAAGAGGGCGGCCGCCGCCATGCCCACCAGGGCCTGGCGCTTGCGGGCCCGCCGGGCGGGCACCGCGTGCCGGAGGTAGTCCAGGGTGTCGTCGCTGGGCTCGAGCACGTCGACGGCCTGGTGGAGCAGCCGTCGCAGCTCCGCCTCGTCCGGACCGAGCCCGGACCCGAGGCTCTGTTCGTCGGGGCGTTCGTTCACAGGTTCGTTCCCACCGTGCGGTTCGTGCGGGCTGGGTTGCGGGCTGGAGGCGCTCGGGCTCTGCGCCGCCGGACCGTGGTCCGACGGGAGCCAAGGATGCCAGGAGTGGCGGGTGCGGCGTACCCGAGACGGCCGGGAACGGCCGAAAGCGGTGCGCCGCGCCAGGTCGTCGTCGTCGGGACCGCTCATGCCGTCGCTCCCATCGCGACGCGCAGGGCGGCGATGCCGCGGGAGCCGTAGGCCTTCACCGAGCCCACGGATATGCCCAGCGTCTCGGCGACCTGCGCCTCGGTCATGTCGGAGAAGTAGCGCAGCACCAGCACCTCGCGCTGGCGGCGCTGCAGCCCCTTCATGGCCTTGATCAGGGAGTCGCGCTCCAGCTGGTCGTAGGCGCCCTCCTCGGCGCTCGCCATGTCGGGCATCGGCTTCGACAGCAGCTTCAGGCCGAGGATGCGGCGGCGGAGCGCCGAGCGGGACAGGTTGACGACGGTCTGGCGCAGGTAGGCGAGCGTCTTCTCCGGGTCACGGACCCGGCGGCGGGCCGAGTGGACCCGGATGAACGCCTCCTGCACCACGTCCTCGCAGGACGCGGTGTCGTCGAGCAGCAGCGCCGCGAGGCGCAGCAGCGACCGGTAGTGCTCCCGGTAGGTCGCGGTGAGGTGGTCGACCGTGGTTCCGGCCTCGGCCACCGCCTCGGTGGAGCCGGTGGCCTGGGACGGCATGACGCCGTCACCCTGCCGGGGAGCGGGTACACGTGCGCGGCGCGCCGACGGCATGGGCGCGATCACCGGCATGCCACCCGGCGTACCGCCGGGTCTGGGGGACCGGCGAGGGCGCAGGCCGGCGTTGCGTGCCGCCACGGGGAACTCGAGAACCTCTGCCACGCCCGTTGGACGTCCCGACCCCCCTGAGGGTTGTACGCCCTCGTCGAACCCGTCCCGAAATCTTTCATGCCCCGCTCTTCCCCAATACGTCGACCGTCCCCCGGAACGTCCCCCCGACCGCCCTGACGGCGAAAGGGAAATCTTCGGACGGGACAGCGGCCGAGGCAAGAGGCGCCGGCCGGACCGCACACACGTCCGCCCCGATCATATAAAGCTCATGGCCGCCGGCCAGGGGTTTCGTCGCCCGCAGAAAGCGGACGAGGCCCCCCTTTCCTCACCCAAGGACGAGGAAAGACGGGCCCCGGTTCCAGCGGAGGCGTTCCGTCAGCGGCCGGTGCCGCCGTAGACGACGGCCTCGTCGCTGTCCGAGTCGAGACCGAAGGCGGTGTGCACGGCGCGCACGGCCTCGGCGACCACGTCGGCGCGGGTGACCACCGAGATGCGGATCTCCGAGGTGGAGATCAGCTCGATGTTGACGCCGGCCCGGCTGAGCGCGTCGAAGAAGTCGGCGGTGACGCCCGGGTTGGTCTTCATGCCGGCGCCGACGAGGGAGATCTTCGCGATCTGGTCGTCGTAGCGCAGGGAGTCGAACGCGATGGCGGTGCGGGCCTTCTCCAGCGCCTCGATGGCCTTGGGGCCGTCGGACTTCGGCAGCGTGAAGGAGATGTCCGTCAGGCCCGTGGAGGCCGCCGAGACGTTCTGCACGATCATGTCGATGTTGATCTCCGCGTCGGAGATCGCGCGGAAGATCGCCGCGGCCTCGCCCGGCTTGTCGGGCACGCCGACGACCGTGACCTTGGCCTCGGAGGTGTCATGGGCGACACCGGAGATGAGCGCCTGCTCCACCTGCTGCTCCCCTTGCTCAATGGGTTCGTTGCTGACCCAGGTGCCGGGCAGCCCGCTGAAGGACGACCGCACGTGGATCGGGATGTTGTAACGGCGGGCGTACTCCACACACCGGTGGAGCAGCACCTTGGACCCGGACGAGGCCAGCTCCAGCATGTCGCCGAAGGAGATCCGGTCGATCTTCCGGGCCTTCTTGACCACGCGCGGGTCGGCGGTGAACACGCCGTCGACGTCGGTGTAGATCTCGCAGACGTCCGCCTCCAGCGCGGCGGCGAGGGCGACGGCGGTGGTGTCCGAACCGCCGCGGCCGAGGGTGGTGATGTCCTTGGTGTCCTGGCTGACGCCCTGGAAACCGGCGACGATCGCGACGTTGCCCTCGTCCACGGAGGCCTGGATGCGACCCGGCGTGACATCGATGATGCGCGCCTTGTTGTGGACCGAGTCGGTGATGACACCCGCCTGGCTGCCGGTGAAGCTCTGCGCCTCCTGGCCCAGGCTCTTGATCGCCATGGCCAGCAGCGCCATGGAGATCCGCTCTCCGGAGGTCAGCAGCATGTCGAGTTCGCGACCGGCAGGGATCGGCGACACCTGCTCGGCGAGATCGATCAGCTCGTCCGTCGTGTCGCCCATCGCGGAGACCACGACAACCACCTGGTTGCCGCTCTTCTTCGTCTCCACGATCCGCTTGGCGACGCGCTTGATGCCCTCGGCATCGGCTACGGAGGAGCCTCCGTACTTCTGCACGACAAGGCCCACGTGCGCTCCTCGCTCGCTTCCGTCTCTAGCCGCGCGCACAGGTGTGCGGCGGTCGATTCAGTCTAACGAGCGGCTGAAAATCCCATCCGGTCAACCGGATGATGAGATGTCCCGTTCGTGCGCCGCCGCCCGCAGGCGACCGGGGCGGCTCCCGCACCGCCCCGGCCGAGGGCGCGCCTCCCCCGGACGGGTGACGGTAAACCCCTGAGCAGGCCGTATGGCTTACTTCACGTCGCCGTGCGGCTCACTTCACGCGGCGCAGGCCGAGCGGGCCGGCGATCTCCTGGAACATGACCTCGCCCGCGGCCTCGGCCAGCGCCTCCTCCTCGAGGTGCTCGTCGGTGTCCAGGCCGTCCAGCGCCTCCAGGGGCTGGTTGAGCCGGACGTGCGCCACCACGGACTGCAGGGCCCGCAGCGCGCCCGAGGCCATCGCGCCCCAGTTGGAGAGGTAGGAGAACTGCCACCACCACAGCGCCTCGGTCACCCGGCCCGCGCGGTAGTGCGCCATGCCGTGGCGGAGGTCGGTGATGACGCCGGCGAGGTCGTCGGAGATGCGGGCCGGGACCGGCGCGCGGCGCGGCTGGTACGGGTCGAACACCTCGGAGTAGACGTCGACCGGGTCCAGCATCGCGGCCAGCCGCTCGCGCAGCTCGTCGACGTCCAGTTCCGGGCCCAGGTCGGGCTCGTAGCGCTCGTCCGGCACGATGTCCTCGTGCGCGCCGAGACGTCCGCCGGCCAGCAGCAGCTGGGAGACCTCCAGCAGGAGGAACGGGACCGCCGAGTCGGGCTCGTCGCCCCGGGCGACCTCGGTGACGGCGACCAGGAAGCTCTCGACCTGGTCGGCGATCTGGACCGCGAAGTCACCGGGGTCCATCGCGGTGGAGTGCAGCGTTGCGTCAGACATCTAGGAGTCGTCTCCCCTCGAAGGCACGGCCGAGGGTGACCTCGTCCGCGTACTCCAGGTCGCCGCCCACCGGGAGGCCGCTGGCCAGGCGGGTGACCCTGAGGCCCATGGGCTTGATCATGCGGGCGAGGTACGTCGCCGTGGCCTCGCCCTCCAGGTTGGGGTCGGTGGCGAGGATCAGCTCCGTGACGGTGCCGTCGGCGAGCCGCGCGAGCAGCTCCCGGATCCGCAGGTCGTCGGGGCCGACCCCCTCGATGGGGCTGATGGCTCCGCCCAGCACGTGGTAGCGGCCGCGGAACTCGCGGGTCCGCTCGATCGCCACCACGTCCTTGGGCTCCTCCACCACGCAGATGACGGCGAGGTCGCGCCGGGGGTCGCGGCAGACCGCGCACTGCTCCTCCTGCGCGACGTTCCCGCAGGTGACGCAGAAGCGGACCTTGGCCTTGACCTCCATGAGGGCCTGGGCGAGCCGGCGGACGTCCGTCGGCTCGGCCTGCAGGATGTGGAAGGCGATGCGCTGCGCGCTCTTGGGACCGACGCCGGGGAGTCTTCCCAGCTCGTCGATCAGGTCCTGGACCACGCCCTCGTACAACGCCCTGCCTGCCTTCCTCGGGGCTCCCGACGGAGCCGCCCTCTGCGTACGGTAGTCGCCGCCCCCCGGGTCAGAAAGGCAGACCCGGGATACCGCTGCCGCCGCCCAGTCCCTCGGCCAGCGGGCCGAGCTTGCGGGACTGCAGCTCCTGCGCGTTGTCGTTGGCGGCCTTCACCGCGGCGACCACCAGGTCGGCGAGGGTCTCGGTGTCCTCGGGGTCCACCGCCTTGGGGTCGATCACCAGGGCGCGCAGCTCACCGGAACCGGTGACGGTGGCCCGCACCAGGCCGCCGCCGGCCTGACCCTCGACCTCCGTGTTCGCCAGCTCCTCCTGGGCGCGGGCCAGGTCCTGCTGCATCTTCTGGGCCTGCTGCAGCAACTGCTGCATGTTGGGCTGGCCACCACCGGGAAACACGATTCAGCTCCTGAGCTCGCTGGGCCGGCGCGTTCGCACCGGGCACGACGGTTCCGACACGCCGGAACACGACACGTCACGGACACGTCTTTCCTGTGAGGGCGGAAAGATTCACCCCTCTTGAACGAGCCTACGCGGTCGACGCGATGGCCGCTCCGTCACACTTTCGGGTGAGCGTGTCGAGGCTCCTGCGCCTGTTGAAAGGCCACTTACGGGCGGATCCGTGGTTCAAACCGCTGCCTGTGCCACTCGTTGGGGGGTAGGAAGGGTGCCGACACGCGGAGCACGCCACGTGATCACCGCGTCACGCACAGTGCCGACGCTGGGTACGGGATCCGGTCGCTGGAGCCGGAGGGCCGGCCGTGGCCCGGACCGCGGGGGCGGCGACGGCGGGCGCGGGCAGGCGGCCGCCGGGCGGGTCGGCAGTGATCGTTTACAGGTGTGTGGGGAGTAGCCGGGTGAGTCAGCCGGAGATGCCGGAGAGCGGGTCCGAGGAGCCGCCGTCGTCGCCGTCGCGTGAGGGCGGGCGGTCCGAGGCGCCGTCGGGCGCGGGCGACCGGCCCCCCGGTACCGGCATCGCCGGCGCCCGGTCCGGCGGGGCGCGCACCGGCGGCCGGACCGGCGGTTGGCGCGCCGGCCTCGGCAGGAC
>NZ_JBRIOU010000010.1:38157-38964 GCF_053474865.1 Streptomyces sp. CO7 | reverse complement strand
GGGGGCGCCGGGGCTGCCGGGGGACCTGCTGGGCCGGCCCTTCCCGCAGGGCGACTGGGACGTGCCGGCCCGGCGGCTGGACGAGCTCTACCGGTGGGTCGAGCGGTGCGCGCTGGAGACCTCCGCCTGGTACCTCGCGGACCGGGTCCGGAAGCGGCGCGCGGCCAGGGCGCTGCGCGGCGGCGCGGCCACCGGGGCGGTGCTCGCGGCGGGGCTCCCGCTGCTGGACCTCGCCGAGGTGATGGACGGGGCGGCGCCCTGGGGGTACCTGTCGCTGCTGCTGGCCCTCGCCTGCGGGGGCGCGGACCGCTTCTTCGGGGTGACCTCCGGCTGGATGCGGGACATGGCCACGGCGCAGGCGGTGCAGCGGCGGCTGCAGGCCCTGCAGTTCGACTGGGCCTCGGAGAACGTGCGCGAGGTGCTGGGCCCCACCGAGGGCACGGCCGGCGAGGCGGCGGAGCGGTGCCTGGGGGTGCTGCGGAGGTTCTCCGAGGACGTCACCGAACTGGTGCGGGCCGAGACGGCGGACTGGATGGGCGAGTTCCGGCGGGGCGACGTCCCCGCGGCGGCCCGGGGGGCCGCCGACGGAGGGCGCGGCGAGGTGGCCGTCCCGGTGGGCGGCGCCGGCCGCTTCTCCCTGGCGGCCCCCCGGCCCAACATGCCGCGCCAGCGTCCCCCGGAGCCGCGGTGACGGCGGCGGACCGGGGCGTCAGCTGAAGACGATCATCGAGCCCTGGCCCAGGCTGCGGATCGCCGCCGCGTGCAGCCCCAGCCACACGTGGCGCTCCCGGGCGAACGGGCTCGGGT
>NZ_JBRIOU010000010.1:35524-38057 GCF_053474865.1 Streptomyces sp. CO7 | reverse complement strand
GGTTGGCGGGGTCGATCCCGAGGGCCGGCGCGACGAACTCCAGGTCGCGCAGCAGCCCGTGCGAGGACCCGAGCGGTCCGCCGCCCTCCAGCAGCTCGTCGTTGACCAGCGGGTGCGGGAAGTCCACCGGCAGGTACGCCCCGGCGTGGTCGTAGTGCCAGACCAGGTGGGACTGCTGCGCCGTGGTCTCGAACATCTCCAGCAACTGCTCGTAGTCGCCGCCGAGTTCGTCCACCGGCGTCACCGGCAGGCCGCAGGCCTGGAGCAGGTAGACCCGGCGCAGGAAGTGCAGCGCCTCGTAGTCGAAGCCGGCGACCGGGGCGACGTCGCCCGTGACCCCCGGCGTGTACTGGTGGATCGGCACCGGCTGCGCACCGGTGGCCATCAGCGCCCGGTCGTAGACGGCGAGTTCCTCGGCGAAGGGGTTGTCCGGGGTGTGGCACAACACGTCGACGAGCGGGACCAGCCACAGGTCACAGGCCAAAGGACGACTCCTCGGGTCAAAGGTGGAAGGGGAAGCGTAGTGGGTACCGGGCCGGACCGGCCCGTGCAGGAGTGGTCCCCCGTGAACGGGGCCTCAACCCGCCTCCCCCGCTATCCGCCCTGTCCGCGGCCCGGCTCCCGGGAACCGTCGGCGGTGTCCGAGGCGGTGAGGCGCTCCACCAGGTCCAGCGAGAAGGTGTTGCTCTCCTCGACGAGCTGCTGCGACGCCTCGGCGTCGCCGCGCCCCAGCGCGTCCACCAGGGCGGTGTGGCCGGCCCACATGTGGCCCCGCAGGTCGGCGAGCCGCCGCAGGTGCTGCACCGTGCACACCCAGGCCTGCACGCGCAGCCGGTGCAGGAAGTCCGTCAGGTACGGGTTGCCGAAGAGGCTGCTCAACTCCCGCCAGTACCGCAGGTCGTAGCCGATCAGCACGGACAACTCACCGGAGTGGGCGGCCCGCTGGCACTCCTCGCCACGCCGCCGCACCGCCGCCAGCGAGGCGGTCTCCGCCACGTCGGGAAAACCCGGGCCGTCCGAGCTGGCCCGCTCCGCCAGCCGCAGGAACATGCCGTCGGAGATCAGCGCGCGGGCCTGGACGATGTGCCGGAAGTCCTCGACGCTGAAGGCCCGCACCCGGAAGCCCCGGTGCTGCACCGCCTCCAGCAGCTCCTGCGCGGACAGGTCGACCAGCGCCTCGCGGACCGGCGTGGCGGAGACGCCGTACTGCTCGGCGATCTCCTTCACCGTGAACTCCTGGCCCGGATGCAGCCGCCCGGCCAGCACCTCGTCGCGCAGCGCCTCGGCGATCTGCTGGCGCAGGGTGCTGCGGGTCACCGGGCCGGGGACGCCGGTCGTTCCCATCGGCGCTCTCCCTCCTGGTACACGCCTGATGTCCATTACTTGCGGTCACCTTAACCAGCGTGGCGCAAAACAGCCTCGCGGCGGTCGGAGGGCGGACGCCGGCGGGCACGGCTTCGTGGCCAGGGTGTGGCCCTTTCGTGGCACGTGCCGGACGGATCCGCCGATACGCTTCGGAGGCTGAGCTGTGGGGACCGCGGGGGGCGCGGTGACCGGTCCAGGGGAGGACGGCGCGATGGAGATGCTGGGTGCGGGGGACCCCGAGCGGATCGGGGCCTACCGGCTGCTGGCCCGGCTGGGCGCGGGCGGCATGGGGCAGGTGTTCCTGGCCAGGTCGGACCGCGGCCGCACGGTGGCCGTGAAGCTGGTGCGCGCCGAGCTCGCCGCGCGGGAGGAGTTCCGGGCCCGGTTCCGTCACGAGGTGCGTGCGGCGCGCCGGGTCGGCGGGGACTGGACGGCGCCGGTGCTCGACGCCGACACCGAGGCCGACGTGCCGTGGGTGGCCACCGGTTACGTGGCCGGGCCGTCGCTGGAGCGGGTGGTCGGCCGCGACCACGGGGCGCTGCCGGAGCGCACCGTGCGCATCCTGGCGGCCGGGCTCGCGCGGGCCCTCGGCGACATCCACACGGCGGGGCTGGTGCACCGGGACCTCAAGCCGTCCAACGTGCTGATCACCATCGACGGGCCCCGGGTGATCGACTTCGGGATCGCCCGGGCGCTGGAGACGGCCGACGACAGCGGGCTGACCCATGCCGGCGCGGTCGTCGGCTCGCCCGGCTTCATGGCCCCGGAGCAGGTGCGGGGCGAGCGGATCACGGCGGCGGTCGACATCTTCAGCCTGGGCTCGGTGCTGGCCTACGCGGCGACCGGACGGGTCCCGTTCGGCGACGCGGAGAGCGGACCGCACGCCCTGATGTACCGCATCGCCCAGGACGAGCCCGACCTCACGGGCGTCCCGGAGGGGCTCACCGGACTGATCGGCGCGTGCCTGCGCAAGGACCCGGCGGCACGCCCCTCCCTGGAGGACGTGCTCGAGCAGGTGGGCGGCGAGCAGGTCATCCTCGCGGCGGGCCGCACCCGCGACCCGTGGCTGCCGGCCGGGCTGGTGGCCCAGCTGGGACGCCACGCGGCGGAACTCCTCGACGTCGAGGACCCCGGTCCGCGGCCGGAGGAGGCGCTCACGGTGGTGACG
>NZ_JBRIOU010000010.1:31863-35424 GCF_053474865.1 Streptomyces sp. CO7 | reverse complement strand
GCCCCGGCGTTCCCGCCGGCCTTCGGCGCACCCCACCCGTACGCCGCGGGCCCCGGCCAGGGCGGCCACTCCCAGGGGCACGGCCACGGTCCCGCCCAGGGCCCCGGCCACAACGGCGCGGGCCACGGCGGCGGGGGTTACGGCTGGCCGCCCGTTCCCGGGCAGCACACCGCGGGGCAGTTCGGACAGCCGCTCCCGGGCGTGACGGCGGTGGCACCCGCCGGGCCCCCGGACGACGGGGGCCGCGCCCGCACCGCGGTGCGGGTCGCGGCGGCGACGCTGGCCGTCGCGCTGATCGCCGGCGCGGTGGTGTACGGCGTGATGCGCGGCAAGGACACGCAGGAGCGGGCCGACAAGGACACCCGCACCGGCACCTCCGGCTCCGCGACCACGGGGACCACCGGGAAGCCCGGACCGCCCCCGACCACCTCGGCCGACGACGACAAGGACGGTGACAAGGACGACGGCGACGCGGGCGCGGTGCCCGAGCGGTTCCTCGGGGAGTGGGGCGCCGTCATCGAGAACACCGCGGGGTCCAACCCCCGGCACATCACGCTGACCCAGGGCGAGGTCGGCGACCCGGTGCTGACCCTGGTGGCCGAGGGACCGCTGGAGGGCACGTCCTCCTCCTACCGGTGCGTCTTCGAGGCCGTCCTGACGGACGCCCCCGGCGGGGACGGCGTGCTCGGGCTGGGCCCCTCCCGGGTGGTCGACGGCGAGCCGCTCAGTTCCTGCTCGGCCGGCGCCCCCTCCACCCTCACCGTCGAGGGCGGCGCCCTGACCCGCACCATGGCCGACGGCGACAGCCTCACGTACACCCGGGACTGACCCCACGGCGGGCCGCCGCCCCCGGGACGCGGACCGGCCCGCCGCCGTCACCCCGTGGTGGGGCGGACGGCGGCGGGCCGGTGGGCGATCCGGGCACCAGGGGTCAGCCGCGGAGGATCCCCCCGAGGACCCGGGCCGCCCGCTCGGCGTCGGAGAAGGTGACGTAGAGCGGGGTGAAGCCGAAACGGAGGATGTCGGGCCGGCGGTGGTCGCCGACCACGCCGCGCGCGATCAGCTCACGCATGACCTCGCCGGCCCCCTCGCACCGCAGCGAGACCTGGCTCCCCCGCTCCCCGTGGAGCAGGGGCGTCACGCACTCCACGGACCCCTCGGGCACGTACGCGGCGACGCACTCGAGGAAGAAGTCCGTGAGCTCCAGCGACTTGCGCCGCACCGCGGCGACGTCCACGCCCTCCCAGACGTCCAGCGCCGCGTCGAGCGCGAGCAGCGACAGGATCTCCGGCGTGCCGACCCGGCCGCGCGCCGCGCCCTCGCCCGGGGCGTAGTCGGGGCGCATGCCGAACGGGTCGGCGTGCGAGTTCCACCCGGGCAGGGGCGTGTCGAACCGTGCCTGGAGGTCGCGGCGGACGTACAGGAAGGCCGGCGCGCCGGGGCCGCCGTTGAGGTACTTGTACGTGCACCCGACGGCCAGGTCGACGCCGTGCTCGTCCAGGCCCACCGGCAGCGCGCCCGCGCTGTGGCAGAGGTCCCAGACGGCGACCGCGCCCGCCGCGTGGACGGCCGCGGTCAGGGCGGGCAGGTCGTGCAGCCGCCCGGCCCGGTAGTCGACGTGATTGAGCAGCACCGCGGCGGTCCGCGGGCCGAGCGCCGCCGGGACGTCCTCGGGGCGCACCGGGCGCAGCGAGCAGCCCGTCATCCGCGCCGCGGACCCGGCCACGTACCCGTCGGTGGGGAAGGTGGTGGCGTCGACCAGGATCTCGTCCCGCTCGACCGGGCCGTCGCCCTCACGGGCGATGCGGACCGCCGCGACCAGCGCCTTGAAGACGTTGACCGAGGTGGAGTCGCCCACCGTGACCTGCCCGGGCGCCGCGCCCACCAGGGGCGCGATCCGGTCGCCGATCCGTTCGGGCGCGTCCCACCAGCCGCTCTCGTCCCAGGAGCGGATGCGCAGCTCGCCCCACTGCCGCCGCACGACGTCCTGCATCCGCTCGGCGACGCCCACCGGGAGCGCGCCGAGCGAGTTGCCGTCCAGGTAGGTCACGTCGTCCAGCGCGAAGCGCGACCGCAGTGCGGCCAGCGGGTCGGCGGCGTCCAGTTCCGTTGCTCTCGACAGGAGTTCAGACATGGCTGCGCGCCGTCCAGAGCTCGGGGAACACGGTGTTGCGGGCCCGCTTCTCCAGCCAGGCCACCCCGGCGGAGCCGCCGGTGCCGGTCTTGGCGCCCATCGCGCGGCGGGTGGCGACCAGGTGGTCGTTGCGCCAGCGCCAGACCAGCTCGGCCACGTCGGTCAGCGCCTCGCCGAGGCGGACCAGCGGGTCGTTCTGGTCGCGGGTGTAGAGGTCCGCCCACATCTGCTCGACCTCGGGCGACGGTTCGTACTTCTCGCTGACGTCGCGCCGCAGCACCGCCTCGGGCACGGCGTGACCGCCGCGCGCCAGGAAGCGCAGCACCTCGTCGTAGAGCGAGGGCTCGTGGAGGGCCTTCTCCAGCTCCGCGTGGGCACGCGGGGTGCCGCGGTGCGGGACCAGCATCGAGCGGGACTTGTCGCCGAGGAGGAACTCCAGGCGGCGGTACATGGCCGACTGGAACCCGGAGCCCTCGCCGAGGGCCCCGCGGTAGGAGTTGAACTGCGCCGGGGTGAGCTGGCCGAGCGGGATCCAGGAGGCGTTGAGCGCCTCCAGCTCCCGCACGGACCGCTTGAGCGCGTCGGTCGCAGCCGGGACGTCGTCGCGGCGCAGGGCCTGGGAGGCCGTCTCCCACTCGTGGACGATCACCGTGAACCACAGCTCCATGACCTGGGTGGTCACCAGGAACACCATCTCGCCCGGGTCGTCCGAGCGCAGTTGCTGGAGGTGGGTCAGCACATCCGCCCGGACGTAGTCCTCGTAGGGCGTCGAGCCGTCGAACTCGAGATGCGGGGTCTCCGGCTCGTGGGTCTGCTGAGCCTGTCGGGACATCGCTGTCTCCTGCTGTACTCCGGGTAGCGGTCCGCCCCTGCCGATACCGGCACGGGGGCCCCGGTCCCCGTGGGCATCCTCCGCAATGTTCCCGCACTCGGGCAATACCCGCCCGACGAGACGCGTCCGACATCATCGTCGACGACACCCCGTGGACGGTCGCGGGGCGAAGGGCCGCGGGGCCCGCGGAGAGGTGGGAGCGAGCGCATGACCGACGAGGAGAGAACGGCCGCGGACGCGGCGACGGGGAGCGGTGCGGCCGGGGACTCGGCGGCCGGGAGCGGTGCGGCCGGCGGCTCGGCGGCCGGGAGCGCCGCGGAGCGGGCGGCCGCCGAGGAGCGGTCGGCCCTCTCGCACGAGCCCGTGGCACCGGACGCGACCCGTGCCTACGGCGACCACCCGGACCAGGTGGTCGACTTCTACGCCCCGTCCGCCGGGAGCGCCGGTCAGCGGCCCGCGCCGCTGGTCGTGGTGGTGCACGGCGGGGCCTGGCGGGCGCCCTACGACCGCCGGCACGTCACCCCGTTCGCCGCCTTCCTGGCCGGCCGCGGGTTCGCCGTGGCCGTGCCCGAGTACCGCAGGGGCGGGGTGGCGG
>NZ_JBRIOU010000010.1:29932-31763 GCF_053474865.1 Streptomyces sp. CO7 | reverse complement strand
GAGCGCGTCCGCCGCCAGGCGGGGCGCTGGCCCGAGACCCTGGACGACATGGCCGCCGCCTTCGACGCGCTGCCCCGCCTGGCGGCGGACGCGCTCGGCGGGCGGGCCGACCTCTCCCGCACGGTCTGGACCGGGCACTCCGCCGGCGGGCACCTGGTGCTGTGGGCGGCGGCCCGGCACGTGCTCCCCGAGGGGAGTCCCTGGCGCACGGCGCGGCCGGCCGCGGTCCGCGGGGTGGTGGCGCTGGCGCCCATCGCCGACTTCGCGGTCGCGGGCGAGCTGGAGGTCTGCGGCGACGCCGCGCTGCAGTTCCTCGGCGGCCCCGGCCTCTTCGAGGAACGCCGCCCGCACGCCGACCCGGTGCTGCTGCTGCCCAGCGGCATCGCCACCACCGTGGTCCAGGGACGCGAGGACGTCGACGTCCCGCCGGCCGTCGCCGAGTCGTACGCCGACGCGGCCGCCCGGGCGGGCGAGGTGGTGGGCCTGACCCTGCTGGACGGCGTCGGCCACTTCCCGCTGATCGACCCGGCCGCCGACGCCTCCGCCGTGGTGGCCGAGGAGATCGCCCAGCTGGCATGGTGATCCGATGACCGCACCCGCTGCCCTGCCCTTCTCCCCCGCCGACCCCGCCTTCGTCGCCGACCCGTACCCCGGGTACGCCGAACTGCGCGGGCGCGGACGGGTGCTGTGGTGCGAGGAGACCGGCCAGTGGCTGGTCCCGCACCACGCCGACGTGTCGGCGCTGCTGCGCGACCGGCGGCTCGGCCGCACCTACCAGCACCGGTTCTCGCACGAGGAGTTCGGCCGCACGCCGCCGCCGCCGGAGCACGAGCCGTTCCACACCCTCAACGACCACGGGATGCTCGACCTGGAGCCGCCGGACCACACCCGGATCCGGCGGCTGGTCTCCCAGGCGTTCACCCCGCGCACCGTGGAGCGGCTGCGCCCCTACGTGACGGCGCTCGCCGGGGAGCTGGCCGGGCGGCTGGTGGACGCGGGCGGCGGCGACCTGCTGGCGGAGGTCGCCGAGCCGCTGCCGGTGGCGGTGATCGCCGAGATGCTGGGCGTCCCGGAGGCCGACCGGGCGCCGCTGCGGCCCTGGTCGGCGGCGATCTGCGGGATGTACGAGCTGAACCCGTCCGAGGAGACGGCGGCGGAGGCGGTCCGCGCCTCGGTGGAGTTCAGCGACTACCTGCGGGAGCTGATCGCCGAGCGGCGCCGGCGGCCCGGCGGGGACGACCTGATCTCCGCACTGATCGCCGCGCACGACGAGGGCGACCGGCTCACCGAGCAGGAGATGATCTCGACCTGCGTGCTGCTGCTCAACGCGGGCCACGAGGCCACCGTCAACGGCACCGGCAACGCGTGGGCGGCGCTCTTCGAGCACCCGGAGCAGCTGGCGGCGCTGCGCGCGGACCACGCGCTGGTGCCGTCCGCCGTGGAGGAGCTGCTGCGGTTCGACACGCCGCTGCAGCTGTTCGAGCGGTGGGTGCTGGAGGACGTCGAGATCGACGGGACGGTGATCCCGCGGGGCGCGGAGCTGGCCCTGCTGTTCGGGTCGGCCAACCGCGACCCGGCGGTCTTCGACCGCCCGGACCGGCTGGAGCTCGACCGGCGGGTGAACCTGCACATCTCGTTCAGCGCGGGCGTCCACTACTGCATCGGCGCGCCGCTGGCCCGGATGGAGCTGGCCGCGTCGATGACCGCGCTGCTGGAGCGGGCCCCGGGGCTCCGGCTCGCCGCCGAGCCGGAGCGGCGCCCCCACCTGGTGATGCGGGGCCTCACGGAACTCCGCGTCGCGACCCACTGAGCCGCACGGGTGACCTGGGCG
>NZ_JBRIOU010000010.1:26163-29832 GCF_053474865.1 Streptomyces sp. CO7 | reverse complement strand
GCCGGGGGGCGGGGTCAGCCGACGATCTGTTCCCCGCCCGGGCGGGGGCCGACCGCGGCGATCGCGGCGTCGGCGGTCGGGTAGATGGCCAGGACCGTGTCCAGGCCGGTCAGCTTGAGCATCCGGTCCAGCCGGGCCGGGACGGCGGCGAGCGCCATGGCGCCCCCCGCGCCCTGGGCGGCGTGCCAGATGTTGATCAGCGCGTTGAGACCGGCCGAGTCGCAGAATCCGACCCCGGACAGGTCCAGGACGAGACGGGTACGGCCCTGCTCGATCAGGTCGAGCACCCGGGAGCGGAGTATCGGCGCGGTGTGGAAGTCGATCTCACCGCCGACCGCGGCCACGGCCAGCGGACCGTGGGTCTCCTCCACGCTCAGGAGCAGCTCTTGCTCGGACACGTCGTTCAGCGCTCCTCGTCCGTAGCGTCCGTGGGCAAAGTCGTGGTGTGCGCCGTGGACGTCACGCCAGGCGTCTGCCGCTCGGCCTCCTCGGCGGTGGGCACCGAGAGCGCCAGGAGCGCAACGTCATCCTCCGCCCCTTCGGGCAGGGAGTCCAGCAGGTCCACGATGTCCTCCACGAGACCGGCGGCGCCACCGAGGCCCCGGCGGCGGGCCAGGAAGGCCGCCAGTCCCTCGTCACCGATCATCTGTCTGTCCTCGCCGGCCCGGGCCTCGATCAGCCCGTCGGTGTACAGCAGCAGCACCTCCCCCGGGGCCAGCACGACCGTACGGGATCGGAAGCGGGCCTCGGGGAGCGCCCCTATCAGCATGCCCCCTTCGAGCCCCACCGCGCTCACCCGGGGAACGCCGTCGGGGGAGGAACCCACGTGGTAGGCCGGCGGATGGCCACCGGTGGCGATCTCCACCTCGAAGCCGCCCTCCTCGCGCGGGGTGAGGACGCCGAAGATCGCGGTGCAGAACTTGCTGGTCAGGGTGTCGCCGAGGAGCGCCTGGTTGAGCGTGTCCAGCACGGCCACCGGGTCCGGCGCGTGGTGGGCGGCGGCGCGCAGCGTGTGCCGGGCCAGGGCGGTGACGGTGGCCGCGTCGGGGCCCTTGCCGCACACGTCGCCGAGCAAAAACGCCCAGCGGTCGCCGTCCAGCGGGAAGACGTCGTAGAAGTCGCCGCCCAGGTCGTGGACGGAGGCCGCGTGGTAGTGGCAGGCCAGCTCCAGGCCGGGCACGGCGGGCAGCGCGGGCGGGAGCAGGGTGCGCTGCAGGGTGCTGGTCAGGGACTCCAGCACCCGGCGGTCCCGCTCGGCGCGCAGCCGGGCGGCCCGCTCGTCCTCCACCTGGCGGACGACCGCCTGGCGGCGTTCCTGCTCGCGGCGCAGGGCGCGCAGCGCGGTCAGGCGCAGCTCCATCTCGTCGAGGACGATCGCCGCCAGGTCCTCCAGCGCCGTGACGTCCTCGTCGCAGAGGGTGCGGGGGCGGATGTCGAGGATGTTGACGGTGCCCAGCTTGTGGCCGTCGGCGGTCACGATCGGCGCGGCGGCGTAGAAGCGGATCCCGAGCCCGCCGGTCACCATGGGGTTGCCCATGGCCAGCGGGTCCTGACGGGTGTCGGGGATGACCAGCGGGCCGTCCCGCAGCAGGGCCAGGCCGCACAGGCCGTCGGCGCGGCTGATCTCGGTGACGTCGCCCAGTCCGTGCCGGGCCTTGAACCAGATCCGGTCGCTGTCGACGAAGGTCACCGCGGCGATGGGCACCTGGAACAGCCGGGCGGCGAGGCGGGCGACGCGGTCGAAGAAACCGTCGGGGGGCGTGTCGAGGATCTCGTAGCGGCGGACCGCCGCGAGGCGCGCGTATTCCGTGTCCGCATCCGGTCCCACGGCATTCTCTCGCAGCATGGGCCTGCTCGGTTCCTCGTTCTGGTCGTCGTTCGCCCGGTCGTCGTTCGTCCGGTCGTCGGCGCCCGGTAGTCGTTCGTCCGGTCGTCGGCGCCCGGTCGTCGGCGCCCGGCCGCCGACACGACGGCGGCACCGGAACCCCCAGGCTAGACGAGCCGGGAGGTTCCGGTGCCGTGAAGATCGTCCCGGCATCGTCGCCGGACCTGCTCCGGGCCTCTACTTGGTCTCCAGATCCCTGCGGCGGAAACCCGCGATCCCGGTCACACACAGCGCGGCGGCCACCAGGGTGAGCACCAGCACCGGCGTCCACTCCATCGGGGCGGCGGGGAGCTGCGGCACGTGTCCGAGCGGCGAGAGGTCGCCGGCCCATTCGGGGAACTGCAGGATCTCCCCGAGGTAGCCGACCGCGAAGGCGTACAGCGGGACCACCCAGGCCAGCGCTGTCGCCCGGGGCAGCCAGCCCAGCAGCACCAGGGCGACGCCCGCCGCGGTCCACAGGGCCGGCACGTGGACCAGGGCGGCGGCGATCAGGTCGCCGGTCATCGCGTGGTCGCCGGTGGCCGCGGCGGCGGCCAGCCCGAAGCCGAGCCCCGCCAGCAGCTGGGTCAGCACGGCCCCCAGCAGGGCGACGGCCAGGTGGCCGCCCAGCCAGGCGGTGCGGGAGAGCCCGGTGGTCAGCAGCGCCTCGGCCCGGCCGCCGGTCTCCTCGGCGCGGGCCCGCAGGGTGGCCATCACCACGAAGACCATGGAGACCACCGAGATCACCACCATCACCATCGACGCGAAGGACTCCGCGAGGGTGGCCCCGCCGATCTCGGCCAGCGCCTGCTGGATCTGCTCGACACTGCCGAGCATGTCCTCGATGTCGCCGATGATCGACCCGTACATCGCCCCCATCACGAAGAGGCCGACGCAGAAACCGGCCAGCAGTCCGCGCTGGAGGCGCAGCGCCAGGCCGAAGGGGCTGGTCAGCGCCCGGGAAGCGGTGGCGCGGCCCAGCCGGGTGGCCCGCAGTCCGGCGCCGACGTCGCGCCGGGAGGAGAGCGCGAACCCGGTCGCCGCGCAGGCGGCGGCGACGGCCAGGCAGAGCAGCAGCGGCCACCAGCGGTCGTCGACGAACGGGTAGGAACGCTGGGCCCAGCCGATCGGGGAGGCCCAGGAGAGGGCGTCGCTGCTCCCGCTGTCGCCGGCCGCCCGCAGGATGTACGCCGCGCCGATCACCGCCAGCGCGAGACCGGAGGCGCCGCGGGTGGCGGAGCTGATCTGGGCGGTGATCGCGGCGACGCCGGCGAAGACCAGGCCGGTCGCGGCGTGGGCGGCCCCGTAGACCAGCGCGCCGCCCATGCCGACGGACTCGATGCCGAGCGCGGTCAGGCTCACGGCGAGCAGCAGGGCGAGCACCAGGTTGGCCAGGAGCGCGAGGGTGAGCGCGGCGGCGAGCTGGGCGTGGCGGCCGATGACGGTGGAGCGGACCAGTTCGGCGCGGCCGGTCTCCTCCTCGTCGCGGGTGTGCCGGGTGACGATCAGGACGCTCATCAGGCCGACCAGCACGCCCATGAAGCCGATCATCTCGTGGCTGAGCATCGCGCCGTAGGTGTAGTCGTCCAGGAAGTGCCGCGGGCCGGTCATGGCGAGCGCGGCGGGCGTCGCCATGGTCTTCGCGGTGCTCGCGCGGGCCTCGGGCGAGTCGTAGAGCGTGGCGTAGCTGTTGGCGGTGGAGACGGTGGTGATCACCAGGGCCGCCAGCCAGACCGGCAGCCGCAGGCGGTCCCGGCGCAGCGCGAAGCCGAGCAGGGCGCCGGTGCCGGTGAACGGGGCGCGCG
>NZ_JBRIOU010000010.1:22542-26063 GCF_053474865.1 Streptomyces sp. CO7 | reverse complement strand
CGGGGACGGCCGTTGCGGGGCCGGCCGTGTCGTCGCCGGCGGTGTCGCTGTCGTCGGCGCCGGTGTCCACAGCATCGGTGTCGGCGTCGGCGTCGGTCCCGTTCCGGTGCCCGTTGGCGGCGAGTTCGTCGCCGTAGTGGCGGAGCATCAGCTCCTCCAGGGTGGGCGGGTGGCTGACCAGGGCGCGGATGCCGGACGCGCCGAGGACGCGTACCGCGGCGTCGATCCGCCCGCCGTCCACCGCGAACCGCACCCGCGTGCCGTCGGTCTGCAGGTGGTGCACGCCCTCCAGCGCGTCGAGGCCGGTGACCGGCCGCTCCGTCTCCGCCTCGACGGTGGTGCGGGTGAGGTGGCGCATCTCGGCGAGGGTGCCGGACTGCACCGTGCGGCCGCGCCGGATGATCGAGACCCGGTCGGCCAGCTTCTCCACCTGGGCCAGGATGTGGCTGGACAGCAGCACCGTCCGTCCGGCCTCCTTGGCCTCGCGGACCACGTCCTGGAAGACGACCTCCATCAGCGGGTCCAGGCCCGAGGTGGGCTCGTCGAGCAGCAGCAGCTCGGCGTCGGAGGCCAGCGCGGCGACGATGGCGACCTTCTGCCGGTTGCCCTTGGAGTAGGCCCGGCCCTTCTTGCGCGGGTCCAGGTCGAACCGCTCGATCAGCTCGTCCCGGCGGCGCCGGTCGATGCCGCCGCGCAGCCGCGAGAGCAGGTCGATGGCCTCGCCACCGCTCAGGTTGGGCCACAGCTCGACGTCGCCCGGCACGTAGGCGAGACGCTGGTGCGCCTCGACGGCACGGTCCCACGGGTCCAGGCCGAGCACGCGCACGGCGCCGGCGTCGGCCCGCAGCAGACCGAGCAGGACCCGCAGGGTGGTGGACTTGCCGGCCCCGTTGGGGCCGAGGAAGCCGTGCACCTCTCCGGTACGGACGGACAGGTCGAGTCCGTCGAGGGCGCGGGTGGCGCCGAACGACTTCTGGAGTCCGGAGACCTCGATGGCGAGGGAATCCTGTGTCATGCTCCCGAAATTACGCTTCCTTCAGAAAGTTGTGAAGTTAAGGAAACGTATAAACTCGGGACCATGGCACGAAAGCGAGGTCGCGCATGACGGAGGCCGGGGCGTCCCCGAAGGAACCGGACTCGCAGGCGGTGTCACGGTTCGTGGAACTCTTCGCGGGCCAGCTCACCGACGCCGGGATGGCCCGCATGCCCGCACGGGTCTTCGCCGCGCTGCTCGCCTCCGACGACGGCGTCCTCACCTCAGCCGAGCTGAGCGATCAGCTGCAGATCAGTCCCGCAGCGGTCTCCGGCGCGGTGCGCTACCTCTCACAGACCCACCTGGTCTCCCGCGAGCGTGAGCCCGGCTCCCGGCGCGAGCGCTACCGCGTCCACAACAACCAGTGGTACGAGGCCGTCGCCAACCGCGAGGGGCTGCTGCGCAGCTGGCAGTCCGCCATGCGCGAGGGCGTCTCCGCGGTCAGCCCCGGCTCCCCGGCCCAGGAACGGCTGCGGGAGACCCTCGAGTTCTTCGAGTTCATCGAGGTCGAGCTGAGCGGGATGATGGAGCGGTGGCGGGAGAAGCGGGAAGCCGCCGGCGGCGTGCGCTGACACCGCCGGCCCCGCTCACGATCGCGCTCACGGCGCCGCGGTGACCGCGAGCAGCCCTCGCCGGTCCAGGCCGCCCGGGCCGGTCTCCTCGTAACCGCCCACGGGCCAGAGCACCAGGTCGCCGACCACCGGCACCACCGGCGCGGACTCCCCGACCGGCCCGTGCAGCTCCACGGTGCCGGTGGGCGCGGGCAGCCCCGCCCAGGGGTGACGCTTCGTCCCGGGCGCCTGCACCTCCAGCAGCCCTTCCGCCAGGGCGTCGTCACCGCCCTGCTCGGGGAAGACGACGAGCAGCAGCCGCTGCGCCTCCGCCCTCGGCCGCGGCGCCATGGGCAGCAGGACGTACCGGCGGCGCCGGGGGCCGGGCGCGGACGCGGCGACACGAAGGGCTCGCAGGGCGGGGAGACGGCGGTACAGGGTCCAGCCGCTCCAGGCTGCGGAGAGGGCGAGAAGGCCGAGGAGGACCGGGGCGGACGCCGGCGGCCCGGGCAGGAGGACCAGCATGCCGAACCCGAGCGACAGCCCGCCCAGTTGCCCGATCAGCCACGTGAACAGCTCGCCCTCGCCCGCGATCAGGCGCAGCCCGCGTACCCGCCACCAGGGGGCCGTCCGCGGGTCCCCGTCCGGTATCGCCGGCTCGGCCTTCGGGGCCAGGCGCCCGGCCCGGGCCGCGGCACCGGCGTGGTCGAGCGGGATCGCGAGCGACCGGGCGGTCGTGCGGCCGGCCAGGGCGCGCCCGGCCGACGTCCGCCCGGTCGTCTCCGGGACGGCCGTCCCGGTGCGAGTCGTCTCCACGAGGGCCGGAGCAGGAGCCAGGTGTCCGGAGTTCTCCACGGCCCGCCGCCAGCGACGCAGGTGGAGCAGGCGCCCGGCCACCGCCCCGACGAAGGCCAGCGGCACCAGGACGAGACTGGCGTAGCCGACACCCGCGATGACGGCCGTCAGCGGGGGCGGCGCCGGCCGTTCCTGGTAGTGCTCGTTGTAGAGGACCGCCCGTCCCGGCCACCAGTAGACGGCCTGGCCGGTCTCGAAGTTGCGCAGCTCGGCGTCGCCACCCTCGTCGCAGTGGTACGGCTCCACGCGTTCCTCGCCCGTGAACGGGTCGTCGAAGCGGACCGCGCAGTGTCCGCCCGGTCCCCGGTCGAGAACCGTGAGCCCCACTTCGGCGTCGCCGGTCCCACTTCCGAGAACCGTGAGGAGGAAGCACCCCACCCCCAGCAGCAGCACCCAGCGGAACACCTTGCGGCGCCGTACCGTCGGCCGCACGTCCGCCGGCGGCCCACCGGGCAGCGCCCGGACCTCGGGCGCCGAGGCCACCCGCCGCAGGCGCCTCCCGCGGACCGGAAGCGCCGTGCGGAACTGGTCGACCCCCGGCGGGGACAGCACCACACCGAAGCGCGGGTCTCCGGCCGTCCACAGCACGGGGTGGTCGCGCAGGTGGACCTGCTGGCCCATCGGCAGGTCGGCGGTGAGCGCCCACACCTCGTCGCCCGTGTCGTCCACGTCGCCCTCGTCGGCCGCGAGCACCACGACCGGCCGGAACCGCCCTCCCCCGACGCGGACGACACGCCGCTCCCGCCACGGGTGGTGTTCCAGCAACGTCCGGATCCGGGCGGACCTGTGGAAGTACATGCAACCGATCAGGAGCAGGCTCGTCCCGACCCCGAACACCGACCAGGGCAGGTCCTTCAGGGCCATGACCACGCCCACCGGGGTGACGATCGCCCCACCGATCAGGAACCGCAGGCCCCGCTCGCGGTACTCCCCCCACGCCACCCTGGTCGCCGCCGACTCCCACGCCGCAGTCTCGTGCTTCATCCCCCACCGCACCTTCGGTCCCACCCCGTAAGCAACGCGCGGACGTTACAGCCGCCCGAACCCGCCTGGGAAGGGCCATGGGCCCCGAGCCCCTGCCC
>NZ_JBRIOU010000010.1:0-22442 GCF_053474865.1 Streptomyces sp. CO7 | reverse complement strand
TTCCGGTCCCGCCCCGTCTTCGACGCGGGGACGGTACCGGTCCGCGGAGTCACCGGGGAAGGATCAGGCCCCAGGCCCCCGCCCTGACCGTCCAGGTGCGGGTGCGCACGGGACCCGCGACGGTGGCGTCGGCGCGGTAGCGGAAGTCCGCGCCGGAGACGGTGACGGTGCGGGCGGCGGCCTGGAGCGGCGCGGCCTCGGCGCCCACCGAGACGGGGCGGACCTCGACCTCGGCGCGGCCGGTGCGGCCCGGGGTGACGGTGACCGCGCGGACCGGCTGGTCCAGGTCGACCAGGGTCGCGCCGTCGGTCTCCACCCGCAGGCGCGACGGCCCCTGTCCCGCCGCCCCGGCCGCCTGCGCCGCGGCCCGCGACTGCCGGGCCAGCGCGCTCACCAGGGACCGGTACCGGCGCCGGGCCGGCCGCTCGCCCCGGTGCGGGGCCGCGTCCGCCGCCGGGATCCGCAGCTCCCCCAGCACCAGCCCGCCCGCGTCGTCCGCCAGCAGGTCGAGGCGCCGCACCGATCCGTCCAGCACCGCCCGGGCCGCCGCCACCGTGCCCAGCGGCACGCCGAGCGACCGGGCGACCGCGAGGGCACCCGGACGGCCCCCCACCGGCACCACCGCCAGCGCGCACCCGTCCAGCTCGCCGTGGCGCTCCAGCACGGTCACCGCCCGCAGCAGCGCGTGGTCGTCGCCGACCACCACCGGCCGCCGCGAACCCCGGCGTTCCAGGGCCCGCGCGAACTCCTCCCGACCCTCCGGCAGGCACCACTTCACCCGCGCGCCGGCACACAGGACGTCCTTGGCGATCCGCACGGACTCGCCGTCCGTACGGCGGGCGGACGGGTCGACGACCACCAGAAGCTGCTCCGAAGCCACCTCGGTCATGCCTCGCTTCCTCGGGTCCTCGGGTAGCATCTTTGTGCAAGAGCCCCTTGCGCCGCGTTCCTCGTGCCAGGGGCTTCGTCTATTCCGGGGCAACCGGTCCGACGGGAACCGCGGCCGACGAGGGCCGCCGGGCGCACGAGGCACATGGTCGTGCCGCGCGCCCCGACCCAGGACATGCCCCACCCGGAAGGGGTGTACGCCTGTGCCCGCACTTGTGCTGCTCGGTGCTCAGTGGGGTGACGAGGGCAAGGGAAAGGCCACCGACCTGCTCGGCGGCTCCGTGGACTACGTGGTGCGTTACCAGGGCGGCAACAACGCCGGCCACACGGTCGTCGTGGGCGACCAGAAGTACGCGCTGCACCTGCTGCCGTCCGGCATTCTCTCCCCCAACTGCGTTCCGGTCATCGGCAACGGCGTCGTCGTCGACCCCTCGGTGCTGCTCTCCGAGCTGAGCGGTCTCAACGAGCGGGGCGTCGACACGTCAAAGCTGCTGATCAGCGGTAACGCACACATCATCACCTCGTACAACGTCACGTCGGACAAGGTGAGCGAGCGGTTCCTGGGCAAGCGCAAGATCGGCACCACCGGTCGCGGCATCGGCCCCACCTACGCCGACAAGATCAACCGCACCGGCATCCGCGTCCAGGACCTGTACGACGAGTCGATCCTCCAGCAGAAGGTGGAGGCCGCGCTCGAGGTCAAGAACCAGATGCTGACCAAGCTCTACAACCGCCGCGCCATCGCCACCGACCAGGTGGTCGAGGAGCTGCTGGGCTACGCGGAGCAGCTGCGGCCGTACGTCGCGGACACGGTGCTGGTGCTCAACAAGGCGCTGGACGAGGACAAGGTCGTCCTCTTCGAGGGCGGTCAGGGCACGCTGCTGGACATCGACCACGGCACCTACCCGTTCGTCACCTCCAGCAACCCGACGGCCGGCGGCGCCTGCACCGGCGCGGGCGTGGGCCCGACGCGGATAAACCGTGTCATCGGCATCCTGAAGGCCTACACCACGCGGGTCGGCTCGGGTCCGTTCCCGACGGAGCTGTTCGACGAGGACGGCGAGGCGCTGCGGCGCATCGGCGGCGAGCGCGGCGTCACCACCGGCCGTGACCGGCGCTGCGGCTGGTTCGACGCGGTCATCGCCCGGTACGCCACGCGGGTGAACGGCCTGACGGACTTCTTCCTCACCAAGCTGGACGTCCTCACCGGCTGGGAGCAGATCCCGGTCTGCGTCGCCTACGAGATCGACGGCAAGCGGGTCGAGGAACTCCCGTACTCCCAGAGCGACTTCCACCACGCGAAGCCGATCTACGAGTACCTGCCCGGCTGGAGCGAGGACATCAGCAAGGCGAAGTCCTTCTCCGACCTGCCGAAGAACGCGCAGGCGTACGTGAAGGCGCTGGAGGAGATGTCCGGCGCCCCGATCTCCGCGATCGGCGTCGGCCCCGGCCGCGACGAGACGATCGAGATCAACTCCTTCCTCCAGTAGGCGGCGCGCTCACGCCCCGGTCGGCCCTCGCGGTCACCGGGGCGTTCGCGTGCCCGCGCCGCCGCGCCCCGTCCCCTCCCCTGCGGGTCCGGCCAGCGGCAGGCGGACCGTGAGGAGCGCCCCGCCGCCCTCGGCCCGGCCCAGCGAGACGGTCCCGCCGTGCAGGGTCACGATCTCCCGGACGATCGCCAGCCCCAGGCCGGCGCCCCCGTCGTCCCGGGCACGGGCGTCGTCCAGCCGCACGAACCGCTCGAAGACCCTCTCCCGCTCCTCCTCGGGGACACCCGGCCCGTCGTCCGCGACCGACAGCACCGCCCAGCCCCGGCCCCGCTCCCCGGCCCGGCTCCCGTCCGCCGCCCGTGCGGCGTCCGCGGCCCGGCTCCCGTCCGCCGCCCGTGCGGCGTCCGCGGCCCGTGCGGCGTCCGTCGCCCCCGCCGGCTCGGTCCGCACCCGCGAGACGACGTGCTGCCGGGCGTGACGCTCGGCGTTGTCCAGCAGGTTGGCCAGCACCCGCTCCAGCTGCCCGGGGCTCCCGGCCACGACCGCCTCCTCCAGCTCCGCGGCACGCACCCGCTCCGGGCGACGTGCCGTCTCCTCCCGCACCAGCGCGGCGAGGTCCACCCGCGCGGCGCGCGGCGCCTCCCCCGCGTCGAGGCGGGCGAGCAGCAGCAGGTCGACGGCCAGGTGCTGGAGCCGCACCACGTCCTCCAGCAGTTCGCCGGCCTCGAGCAGCTCCGGATGCGCCTGGGCGACCTCCACCTGGGTGCGCAGCGAGGCGATCGGGCTGCGCAGCTCGTGCGAGGCGTCCGCGACGAAGCGGCGCTGCCGCTCGACCGACTCCTGCAGGGCCTCCAGGGTGCCGTTGGTGGTGACCGCGAGCCGGGCCACCTCGTCGCGCGAGGACGGCACCGGCACCCTGCGGGACAGGTCACGGCTGCCGGTGATCTCCGCCAGCTCGGCCCGGATGCCCTCCACGGGGCGCAGCGCGTGGCGGGTGACCAGCCAGGTCACCGCCCCGACCACGAGCAGCAGCGCGGGCAGGCCGACCAGCATGGCCCGCACGGTGCCGGTCACCGCCAGCTCCTGGACCGCCAGCGACGACCCGGCGTAGACGGTCACCGGCGTCCCGTCGGCCGTCTCGGCGCGCACGGCGGCGACGGTGAAGTGGGCGCGCCCGTCGGCGTCCTCCGGGTCGGCGGTCGCCTCCCCCTCGTCGTCGACCGGCAGGGAGACGCGGGTGACGACGGGGTCGTCGTCACGGTCGTCGTCATCGTCGCCCGCACCGCCGCCGTCGCCGGGGCGGGCGGCGCCGGTCATCGGCGGGGCGCCGGCGAGGGCGTCGCTGGAGGCGAGGACTTTGCCGTCGTCGGCGACGACCTGCACCGGGTCGTCGGTGTCCAGTCCGGCCGCGTCCTTGGGCGAGCGGTCCACCGCGACCTGGACGGCGACCTCGCGGGCCCGGGACTCCGCGACCAGCCGCGTGTTGTCGGTCAGTCCGCCGCGGAGGGCGTCGACCACCGCCAGGCCCGCGAGGACCAGGGCGAGCGCGACGACGCCGGTGGCGCCCAGCGCGGCACGGGCGCGCACCGAGGAGAACCATCCCCGGGTCACGGCTGTCACCGCTGTCACGGCGTCCCTCCGTCGCGCTCCAGCCGGTATCCGGCGCCGCGCACCGTGGTGATCGAACGGACCCCGAAGGGAGCGTCGATCTTGCGGCGCAGCGTGCTGACGTAGACCTCGACGATGTTGGGGTCGCCGTCGTAGGCGAAGTCCCACACGTGCTCGAGGATCTCGCTCTTGGAGACCACCTCCCCGGCCCGCAGCGCCAGCTGCTCCAGGACGGCGAACTCCCGTGCGGTGAGGGCGATCTCCTGCTCCCCGCGCCGCACCCGCTGCGCTCCCGGGTCGACGTCGAGATCGCCGATCCGCAGGACGGGCACGCCGCCGCGGGTGCGGCGGCGCAGCAGGGCGCGGATCCGGGCGAGGAGGACCACGTAGGAGAACGGCTTGGTGAGGTAGTCGTCGGCTCCGGTGTCCAGCCCTTCGGCCTCGTCGTACTCGCCGTCCTTGGCCGTGAGCATCAGGATCGGCCGTTCGTCGCCGGACGCCCGCAGGGCCGAGCAGACCCGGTAGCCGTTCATGCCGGGCAGCATGATGTCCAGGACGATCAGGTCGTAGGGGTGTTCCCGGGCCAGGTGCAGGCCCTCGACGCCGTCGTGCGCGACGTCCACCGCGAACCCCTCGGCCGCCAGTCCCCGCTGCAGGGCGGCGGCCAGGCGTCGTTCGTCCTCCACGATCAGCAGGCGCATGCCGACAAGGGTCGCAGAGCCTCCCTGAAGGGCTCTTCAGCTTCCTTCAGCGCCGGTTCAGCATCGCCGGTCCACCGTGGTGTCCGTCGAGAACACCGGACCGACTCCTCAGGAGGAACCCCATGAGCTCCGCCGACCGCACCCCGTCCCGCCGCCGCGCCGCCCTCGCCGCCCTGGTGGCCGCCGCACTCGTCGGCACGGGCACCGTCGTCGCCGTCGCCGCCTCCGGTGACGAACGCGACCCGGCCGCCACCGCCTCCTCCGCCCGCCCGGACGGCGGAGCCCGTGACGGCGACCGCGACGAGGGCCGCGAGGGCGACGGGGCGGCCGGTGCGAGGGCCGCGAAGACCGACGTGCGCGCCGCCGTCGCCGCGGCCCTGGCGAGGACGAAGGGCGACGTCGCCTCGGCCGAGTTCGACGACGACGGTGACCGGTCCGTCTGGGAGGTCGAGGTCGTCGGCAGGAACGGCGCCGGCACGGAGGTGCTGGTCGACCCCGACGACGGCACGGTGCTCGACAGCACCCGCGACAAGGACGACGACACCGACGACCGCGAGGAGGACCGCAAGGAGTCCGCCGCCCTCCGCAAGGCCGGCACCGACGCCGAGGCCGCCACCTCGGCCGCCGTGAAGAAGGTCCCCGGCACCGTCGTCTCGGTGGACTTCGACCACGACGGCGACGACGACCGCAGCGGCGGTGCGCCGGTCTGGGAGGTCGAGGTGACCGGCGACGACGGCAAGGAGCACGAGGTCCTCGTCGACGCGGGCAGCGGAAAGACGACCGTCGGCACGGACGACTGACGCGAGGACCGGCGCGAGTCCTCACGCGAGCGCCGGCACGGTGACCGCCGCGACCGTGACCGCGGCACGGGGCCTACACGCGGCCACGCGGCGGCCTCTGCGCGGTGGCCTGGGCCCGACGGTCGGCATGCGGGGCCGGGGCGTTCCCGTACCCGCGGGCCTTCCGGCTCGGGTGTCGCCGGGGGACACTAGCGGCATGGGGTTCGCCGTGTTCATGACGCTGCCGGGGCTGGTCATCGCGCTGACCGTCGTCGCCTTCCTCGACCAGGCGCTGCTCCGCGCCGGGCGGGCGGGGTTGCTGCCCTGGCGCAACCCGGGCCGCACCGGGCAGATATCGGCGACCGGTTTCGAACAGCTGCACGCCACCCTCTCGCCGGGCAAGTCGCACGAGCTGAAGGAGCGGCAGACCTCCCTGCTCCTGCGGGACGACGAGGACGACTCCGCTCCCCCGCACCGCACCACCGTCGACCTGACCTCCGGCACCGCCGTCGTCCGCCTTCCGGCAGACTGAGGGCATGACGGAACACAAGAACCTGCTCGGCGGCCCCGAGCCGACGTACCTCCCGGAGAACGAGGACGCGTACCGGATGCTCGCCGACTCCGCGAGCCCCGCGGAGGTCGCCGCCGCGCACCCCACGTTCTCGCTCGCCTGGGCGATGCTCGCGGACGACGCCTTCGAGGCGGGCCGCGCCGTGGAGTCCTACGCCTACGCCCGCACCGGTTACCACCGCGGCCTGGACCACCTGCGCCGAGCCGGCTGGAAGGGCCACGGCCCGGTGCCGTGGAGCCACCGCGCCAACCGCGGGTTCCTGCGCTGCCTGGCCGCCCTGGCCCGCGCCGCGGAGGCCATCAAGGAGACCGACGAGGCCGAGCGCTGCCGCAAGTTCCTCCAGGACAGCGACCCGCAGGCCTACGACGAGCTGAAGTCGGCGTAACTCCCCGGCTCGCGCCGGCCCGAGGTGAGGGGAGTCCATGAGCCGGACGGCTCGTGGACCCCCTCACGTCGTTCCTCACTCGGCCCCCTCGCCCTGCCCCTCCAGCTCCGCCGCCATCACACGCCGAGCGGCCTTGCGCGCCTCCCACATCCGGCGCGTCGGCTCGAATTCACCACGCGCCGCCCGCTCGGCAAGACACTCCGCCGCAGCCCTGCGCCTGCGGCGCCGAACCGCCTCCTGCACGTCATCCGACACGACAAGCCACCTCCCACTCGTCAGCCAAGGCACCACGCACAAAACAGTGACTGCTCCCGGCGACCCACGTGGTCAGGACAGGGCGAGATGCGGAGAATTCGCGAACCGAGTGGCGCGGCGCGTTCCCAGCACGCCGTAGAGGTCGATGGTGTCGTCGAGGCCGTGTTCGTGGAGGTGGGCGACGACGCGGGCGGGGTCGACGTTCGCGTAGGCGCGGGCGAGGCGGCGGTCCTCGTCGGTGCGGGGCCTCGGCTTCGGCATGCAGGCGGCCCGCAGCGCGGCGGCGGCCGCTCGCCACTCGGCGTTCTCCCAGGGGTCGGCCGCCTCCGCCCTGCCGCGTTCCTCCGCCGCGAGTTCGGCCTCACGGCGTGTCCAGGCTCGCAGTCGTGCGGTGATGAACGCGGCGGGGCGCTCCAGCCGCCAGTGCGGCCAGCAGTTCATGCCGGTCAGTTCGGCGGCGATGGCCATGGCGTCCAGGCCCTTGTCGATGAGCGGCCGCAGCGCGTGGGCGAGGCGGCGCAGGCCCTCGCGTTGAGTCCAGCCGACGAGCGGGCGGACCTGGCGGGCGATGCGGATGTCCCGCTCCACCTGGGAAGGAGTTCGCCGCCCCGCGCCGGGCGCGGCCTTCCGCGCTCGCCGGGCCCCGGTGTCTTTTGGTTGCGCGCCCGGGTCAGGTTTCGGCTGAATGGGGGCGTCCGTCAGAGACTGGGGCTCACGGAAACCGCTGGTCAACGCCCTGTTGACGACATGCTCACGCCCGTCCGGAGTCACCCCGGTCACCCGTGCGTGGTACCCCGCCCCGTCGACGCGGTGGCCCAGCGCCCCGTCGTACACCGGCGGCACGGTAGCCGCGTACACGGTGGCCGTGGCGGTGTAACGGCGGCCGGGCAGCCGGAGGTTGGTCAGCGAGCCGTGGCGCGCCCAGGCCAGCGCGCCGAGCTCCCGCAGGTACCGGACATGCCGCTTGAGCGTGGCAGCGCTGATCCCGAGCCGCTCGGCGGTGTCCGCGAGGCGGTACAGGACGGTGCCGTCGGTGTAGTCCATCCGCCGCGCCAGCTCCCGGGCGACGTCCAGCGTCCGCCGGTCCGCCTTCGGATGCAGCCCGGCGCCCACCAGCCACTCCACCGCCCGCAGCCAGGCGGCCGGCTGGGCGTGGCGGGAGGGGGTGGTGGTCACCTCCTGCTGCCCCCGGGGCAACAGGAGTCCAGCCCCGTGCTCCCGTTCCCTCCCGAAATTCACGGCCGCCATCACGCGGATGTCCTCGCGCGCGGGCAGCCGTCGGCCCTAGCATGCATGACGAATCCCTCTTTCAACTCAGGGTTCACTGGTCAGCGGTGACAGCCGCTGGTCGTCCGGCCGGGCGGTGGATCAGACCGCCCGGCTTTCGCGTTCACCGAACAAAAATCCCGAGATCAACAGCCCTCGGGCGCTCCAAGGGTCCACAGAGCCCGCAGCACGATGTCCGAGCGCCGCTCCCCGAGCGAGGGCAGGAGCGTGCCGAGCACGACCTGCGTACTGCTGGCGATGGACAGCACTGCCCGCAGGAACTCCCGATCCCCTCGTTCGATCACCGGGAAGTACAACCACTTGGCAAGTCGCTCCCAGTCGCAGAAGGCGCCCGTCGGCTGCTCTACGACGAACACTCTCCGCACCTCGGCCCGGCCGAGCACGACCTCCTCCTCGACGAGTGCCGTCACTGCCGCCCGTTCCCGCTTCGGCCGCCCTGCGGCCCAGCCGACGAGATGCCCCTCGAGTGAGCAGGAGCAGCGCATCTCACGCGGCTGCTCCCTCAGCTCCACACAGGCTGCCCGTGCCCGCTCAGCGGCCGCCGCGGCAGCTTCCGCCGCCCCCAGTCGGGCTCTGATCTCCGCCGCAAGCGTGAGGTGGGCGGCGCTCACATAGGGCCCGGTGAGAG
Source organism: Streptomyces sp. CO7 (assembly GCF_053474865.1). NCBI lineage: Bacteria > Bacillati > Actinomycetota > Actinomycetes > Kitasatosporales > Streptomycetaceae > Streptomyces > Streptomyces sp. CO7. The sequence goes on along the minus strand of NZ_JBRIOU010000010.1, from coordinate 13,850 downwards.
TCACGGAGGTGGCACAGGGCCGCTCGGGCTCCGTCACAGCAGCCCGTTCCACTGAGCCTCCGCACGCGAGTTAGACACCCTCGCGGTGCCCTCACCCCGCAGCCGAACCGCTGGAGCATCGCCCGGCCTCCCGGTCCACAGAGCCCACAGAGCCCTCAGCCGCCTTGCGTACGCGACTCGGGTCGTGAGCTCCGTGACAACAGGCGTGCGGGCCAGCAGCAACTCCCGGTACGGCGGCCACCCTCCAGTCAGCTCCACTGCCGGCCTGACCCGGTCGGCCTCCCGGAACACCTCGTCCGGCCCCGATGCCATCAGGAGCGCGGCCATAACGTGCGTCCAGCCCTGCACGGCGGACAAGCGCTCCCGGTGAACTGCGTCGCGACCCAAGGGCCTGCCGTACAACGCCCTTGGTTCTGCGCAGCAGGCCGCGTCGGCCACTTCGGGGATGGGAAGATGAGCCATGTTCAGGTCCTGTTCGTAGCAGGTACTGACAGCCCGGGGCGGTGTGCGACCACGCGCCCGGGCCGGTGCGGAGCCTGGTGTGCGACCACCAGGCTCCGCAGTGTTGGCAGCCCCGATCAGGCATGCGACCACATGATCAGGGCCGGTGATGAGGCAGCGCGCAGGCTGCTTGCCACCGAGCGTACGGGGTCCCTTACGCCCGGTACAAGCGGCATGCCCGATCGGAGGTACCGGGAATGCCCGAAGAACCCCACGAGGGAATCGAGGAGGAGACCCAGCGCGTGTTCAGCGCATTGGACGCCGTCGAGCAGATGAGCGACCCTTTGACCCGGGCCAAGGTCATCAGCCGGTTGCTGAAGGACCAGGTCGAGCGGAACAAGCGGCTCAAGGAGATCCGCCGCAAGGTCGTGATCGACCTGCGCGCCGAGTCCGTCCCGTACCGGAAGATCGCTTCCCTCTTGGGTGTGTCCACCGCGACCGTCCAGGACATCGAACGGGGCTACTCAGGCTCTGGCACGAACCGGCCCAGGAAGGGCTCGGGAGCGGATCACAAGTGAGCAGATGATGTCCAGCCAGGCGTGACAGACATGACTGGCGTGGCGGCATACCGCTCAACGGCCAGTCAGCCCCATGCCATCAGCATTCGAGCAAGTCCCCTGAGCGTGGGCAGGCGCCGGCCGCACCCTCCGGAACCTCGCCCTGGGTTGCTTGGCGGCTGCTGGTGATCAGCGGGGTTGTGATCTATGGCGTCGCGATCAGGTCGGGATTATCGATCATGGAGCGATGCAAGTGATCGAGATCGACGCCGCAGTGATTCGCCAGCCGGGTATGACGCTCGCGCGCGTGCTGGGAGATCGTCTCGCCGTCCCTGGTCGTGATCACAATTCCAGGGCGTGTGGGTGAGTCGATAGCCTCGTTAAGCGCTGCCCAGATGAGGTCCTTCAAGACCCCGGCCTTACCCCAGCAGATGTATCGCGTGGCGTTGCCATCAGTGGCGAGACAGTGGTTGGGCTTACCCTCCACCGAATCCTGGACAACTGACCAATTAGTCCCGCAGAAGAATTGGACGACCTCGTCCGCCCCGCGAAAGCGGCGGCGGACGTACGGGACGAAGTTGCCGATACCCTCCTGAGCCCTCGCGTACTCCTTCATCGGTACGTCCTTGATCCATACCCGGACGTCCTGGTCACTGGCGAACCTTCGGAGCTCCCCACCGATGTCCGCGTCATCGAACCATCGGCGGTACTGAGCGGTCTTCACGGGGTTACTCAGGAACTCCCAATCCAGTTCGTCGGCGGTGCGGTACATGCTGAGGAGAATGCGACGTCGAAGAGCTTCCGGCAGGTTGAGCTGCGGCAAGGCGGCTACTCCAAGGCGGCGAGGGCGGACGGGAACTGCAGGCGGTACTCGTCGTACGCGGTCTCGAGACTGGCCGCGTCCTTGATCCACTCTTCCATAAGGGTCGCAACCCGTTGGTCGTTGAACTCAATTTGTGACGGCGCGACTTGGTCCAAGACCTCGACCTCGCCGCCCTCCAGGCTTCGCTTCATGTGGAGGGCCGCCGCGATCCGACGTAGATCGCTGACGAAGTCCAGCACCGTCACGCGCTCCTTGCCGTCCCGAAGTCGCAACCCTCGCCCCAACTGCTGGACGAAGATGCGCCGGGAGTGAGTCACTCGGGCAAAGCAGAGGATGTTGACGTCAGGGACGTCCACCCCCTCATTGAGGATGTCAACCGAGGTGAGGATGGGGACGTCGCCGCTGCGGAAGGCTAGGAGGCGTCGTTGCCTCTCACGTTTGGCCAGGCCGGCGTGCAGAGCAAGGGCGCCAGACCACAAGGGGGTGCGACGCAGCAGTTCGGCCAGTCGCTCGGCGTGCTCGACTGTGCGGCAGAACACAATGGCTCGGGGCTTCGCGGTTGCCGCCCACGCGGCAGCAAGCTCATCACGGATGGACTCGTCCCGCTGCGGCAGGAAGAGGCGGGCGTTGAGGTCAGCCAAGCCGTACTCGTGCTCGCTAGCCGCCTTAATGACATCCCAGTCGACATTGTCAACGAACAACCGATAATCCACTTGCGCCAGGTAATTGCGACGCATGCCCTCCTCGATGCCGAGCGTAAAGCTCGCCGGCCCGAAATGGTGGCAGATGTCGTGCGAGTCCCCTCGCCAGGGTGTGGCCGTGACTCCGAACTGCCTAGCGGCAGACAGCACGTCGAGCAACTCGTCGTACTGACCGTCCTCGCCGACGTGGTGCGCCTCGTCAACCATGACGAGTGCTGGCCGGTAGCCGAAGCGGGCGGCTGGCAGAGCGGAGCCCACCGTGGCACACGTCACTCCAGACAGGTCGTCCGGGCGAGTGTCCCCAGTTAGGAGACGAGTCGGGATGTCCTTGGGTAGGTGGCGCCAAAGGGCGCGCTCCAGCTGCTGGACAAGATCCTTGGCGTGAGCGACAACGAGAACCTGATCCGTAGGGTGACGGCGGAGGTGCGCCGCGATTACCTCGCCACCGACTACGGTCTTGCCGAGCCCCGTAGCCAGGATGAGCAGGGCGCGTCCGTGTGAGTCCAGGTCCTTGTCCAGGGCCCAAAGGGCTTCGGCCTGATAAGGGCGAGGCGTCACCTTCCCGAAGTGGGGCGGGATCCCTTTGAAGCTGCGAGCGAGGTGACCGCCCTCCCAGAGGTGGATGCTGGGACGTATACGAGATAGAACGTCGACTCGGCGCCTGGCTTCCGAGCTGAAGCGGCTGTTGGTTACGACGACGGCCTGATGCGCACTGTAGTGGTCTCGCGCGTTGTCGACCTCGTCCACGGCATCAGAGCCGACGACCCCCCGTCGCTTCCACTTGCACTGGAAGACCCACAGCTCTCCCTTCCGACGAGCGAGGATGTCGCCCCCCTCGTCACCGGAGCCATCGATAACGGCGACGTCCGTGAAACCGAGATGCCACAGGAGCCGCTCGACACGCCTAGGGAACTGCAATGGCCCGGCGTCGAGAAGTGGGCCCGGGTCCAGGAATCTGTGCATCACCTTTCCGATCCTCAGCTGTCATCCGCGAGGTCACGGGCGATCAACCGGCAGCTGACACGAGTGCGTCCCAATTCTTCAGGAGTCACCTTCGGTCGGTGCTGTGCGAGGAGCGCCAGGTCGCTCAGAGGGTTCATCAAGCGTTCCACGATCAAGTCGCGGGCGTCCGAGGCTGACAGCGCGGCATAGGAACGCCGGAAGACCTTCCCGTCCATAAAGAGGGCCGGCGACTCGCTGATGACGCGCAGGACAGCACTGGCGGGAGCGAAACGGATGAAGTCGCCACTGTTCACCGCCTCGTTCCAGTCGAGCCCGGGCTCCGACTCCAAGGCGAAGCGCTCCTCGGCGGCCTCCCGCTCGTCCGCTCTTAGTTGCAGCCAGTGCACCGCAGGGGTCTCCGCGATCACTGGGGCCATCAAAGTGCGGATCCGCTCCAGCAACCGCTCGGCCTCGTCGGCCATCGCGGTCGGTGTGAGGCGGGGGCTGGAGGAGCGCTCCTTGAACAAAAGCAGCAACTGCGACAGCGGCGTGGAGTTGTCGTTCTGCCGCACGCGCATGTACTCGGCCGCCTCCAACAGGGCGATGTCACGCATGTCCGCCCCATGCTCCCGGTAGAGCTGGTGATCGGAGTCGACGAAGACCTCCAGCCGCGGAGAGCGCAGCATGATGGCGAAGGCCGGGGTCTCCTGCTCCTTGGCGTTGGTGAGTCGCTGGCCTCGCACGGCCCAGACCCTCAGTTCGATTCGACCCATCTCGGGAATCAAGTACTCGCCAGCGAGGTCAGGAAACTGGTCCGCATTGTCGCGATAACGCTGCAGCCGCTGTTCGAAGGTTTCTGTCGGCACCGGATCGTCGGCCAGCGGCACGTTCTCTGCCCCAGGGACTTCCTGATCGTCGTCCTCGCCGCCAGGGGTTACAGGCCCGAGGCCCGGCAGAAGCTCGTCGGTGTCGTTGTCCGAGTCGGAACCTGGGTCCTCCTGGGGCGGATGATCGTGGCTGTAGGCCGTCTCGTACCAGATGTCGTCGCTCTGGTAGTCGGGATGGTCGGCCCGAAACAGCTTCGCCCACTGGACGGTCTTCTCGTGGATGGCTTCCTTGCCGTTTCCGGGTACCAAGTAGTTCAGGCCGGGGTCCTGGCGGCGGAAGCCCGAGTACAGGAGCGCGAGCGCACTCTCGTTCTCCGCGAGCTGGCGTCGCTTGGCGATCTCCGGACGCAGAGGGCTCTCCCCGCGAATGGCCCGCAGCACCTGGTGCCACTCGGCGGTCTCGAACTCGAAAGCAGTCTTCTGGTAGTTCGGGGTGACGTGGTCGCAGTGAATCTCCCCAACAATGCGCCCAGTCGCCGCTTTGGAGTCGATCGGATACTCGAGTTCCGGCTCGCCGAGGCCGTCCTCGTCGGTCCAGTAGAAGACCCGCTTGTCCTTGAGGAGGATCTTCCGGCCATTGCGCAGGAAGTCGATGCCATAGTCCGTGCGGTGCACGTAGCGCTGGATCCCAAGCCAGCCCCAAATCCGGCGGGAACGAACTTCCAGCCGGTCCTGGTCACACTCACGGCAGCGATCAACGTCGAGCGGGTTCCAGTACCCGCAGGCCATGCACGCCTTCTTGTCCGAAAGGGGGACGTCTATGCGCTGAACAGCGCTGATCTCCACGCCCCGCCGTGTCACGGTGCGCTTCTCGTCCCAAACGCAGGGCTTCCTAGGAGGCAGCTTCTTGCCGTTGATCGTCAGCCGGAAGCCCCGCTCGGTGAGGAGGTAGCTGTACACATCACCCAGCTTGTCCCTGATCACCTTGAGGGCGTTGGGACGACGAAGCGCCGCAAACTGCTCCCCTTTTAGGTCGCCGATGGTAATGACGGTCCCATGCGCAGCGAGGTTCGCCTTAGGAACCTGGCGGTACGGAGCCTGGTAGGCGGCCGACGCCTCGATCTGCGGAAGATCAAGCGTAACCTCGGTCCAGTAGGAGTCGCCGGAACGGCCTGTACGAACGACGGTCTTGCGGCCGAGGCGGGCGGTCGCGATGTTGAAGCCCATACCGAACAGGCCGAGCGCGCCGTGGCGGCCGTTTCCGCTCCAGCCGGCGCTGATCGCATTACGCACCTCGTCCAGACTCATGCCGCAGCCGTTGTCCTGGACGATCACTTCAGCCGTAAACCGGGAGTCCTGGGCGGTCGGCAGCGAGATGCTCACGGTGGGCCTCTCGACGTCCGTCTCGGGAGAGGACTGGAACACGTCGAAGGCGTTGTCCACGAGCTCGGCGAGACACTGCCAGGCCGCGAACTCGATGTCCCCCAGGACACCGAGGATGCGGGGGTGCGGCATCACGTTGATGTACTGGCCCTCAGACATGCGTCGTCGCTCCCTGGGTGACCGCGTCGTCCTTGATGGAATGCGTATGACCGGCGAGAACTGAGCTTCGCGTTGCCTGCGACTCGCCCCCCCGGATACCTCGCGTCAGCATGCGCTTACTCTACTGGCGTCCACTGACAATCAGTTCGGGATCCGCAGGATCTACCCGCGCACCGGCGGCGACGCACCGCCGACAATGCTTCCTCACGCACGCCAGACTGGTTCTCAAGATCCGAGAGCCCGCCGAGGTAACCATCGATGAGAACGCCCGGGCCAAGCTGCCCACGGGCCTACTGGCGGAGGCCGCCCTTGGGTCCGGCAACTGTCTGCTCGCCTACAGTACGGACGACGGCCGCATCGTGCTGAGTCGCGCTGAGGGTGCCGTCGCCGACCTCCTGGGAGACGGCGACCTGTGATGCACACGTCTTGGGAGCCGCACCCCGGCGCCGCGCCCTCACAAGAGCGATGATCTTGTCAGCCGCCGCCGACGGGTCCTCGTGCTCCCAGACCCGCACAGGCAGCCACCCCGACTGCTCCAACAGGCGATTGGTCTCGAAATCTCTCGCACGGTTCCCCTCGATCTTGTCTCGCCAGAACTCCTCGTTCGTCCCCGGCCACCGGCAGTGGTCCGGACAGCCGTGCCAGAAGCACCCGTCTACGAACACGGCCACCCTCGCGCCAAGGAAGGCCACGTCAGCGGTCCGTCGCACACTCGCCATAGGGCGATGCGAGACGCGGTATCGCAAACCTCGCTCATGTAGGTGTTTGCGTAGGAGCCTCTCTGGGGTCGTGTCACGTGATCGGTTACCCCGCATGGAGGCACGAACCGAGCGGCTCGCCGCCCAGGACGACGCCGGCGTCTCCTCCTCGGGCAGCACGTGGCCGCGATCGATTGCCCTGCCCCAAGCCTCGGCCAGGTTCTCGCGTCGGGTCTCGTGCTCGACTTCCCCGAGGTAGATCGGCTTGCGGGTAGATCCCTTATCGGACCAGCGCAAATAGGCGCGGATCCGTCGGGTCTTGGTCAACACTTTCAGCTCGACGGAGGCGCGCGCTCGGCGCCCGTCACCCAAATCCACCCATCGTCGGCCAGGGCCGCCAGCGGCTTTGTCCTGCTCCGTCGTGGCTTGGGCCCTTGTCCTGCCGGGCCGCCCTCTCCATGCCCGCGCGGGTGGTTGCTTGTCTTTCCAACGGCCCTGGTGGGGGGACTCCTTCACGGAGATCACCTCGGGCTCCGTGCGTTGTCCAGGGCGTTGGCCACCGCCTTCGCGAAGAACTCGCCCAACAGGACGGGAACAGCGTTCCCGAGCTGCCGCATTTGCTCTCCCCGCGGGCCTTCCAATACCCAACTGTCAGGGAAGGTCATCACGCGAGCCGTCTCTCGCACGGTCATGTACCGATGCCTGTACCTCCATCCGCCCGGAACGGAAGCGTCGCGAACGCGCTCATCGGTCAGCATCACCGATTCCCCGCCTGGTACTCCGTGGACACCCGCCTTCACCGTTTTCGCCGGGCGGTCCAACTCATTGGGAGTGTGCCCCTTGTAGATGCGGGCGCCGGGCCAGCCGATGTGGTTGGTCACACCGCCCAGGTAGCGCTCCTGTCGGTCGAGGTGCTCCCAGGGGACAGGTGGCAGTGACGGCTCACCGTTCAGCCCAGCGAGCGCGTCGCGAAACGTCCGCCATGGGAGGAGTGACGCCTCCTCGGCATCGATTGCGGTTTGCTTCGGCAGTCCCGCCATGACTCGATCACGGACGTGGTCCGGCACTTGGTGGCGGTCCCAGTAGTCGCCCTCCCGCATGGAGCGGACCAGGGCGGCATGTGAGTGGGTGGGCTTCACGCTCCGCTCGAACGCCTCAATGTCCACGCCCAAGTCTCGACGGAAGGCAACGATGATCACCCGGTTCCTGACCTGCGGTACCCCGTAGTTCGCCGCGTTGACGTTCGTAGCAACGACGTCATACAGCTTGCGTCCTTTGGAAGGGTCGGAGACGCGGCCAGCGCGCAAGTCGGCATCGTAGTCACGCAAATCCGCGTCGTGCTCCTGCCACGTGCTGTCCGGATCGCGTTCCAGGTAGGGGTAGGCCAACTCCCGCAGAATATATTGGAAGTAGGGCTCGAAAGACTTACGTCGAAGACCAACCACGTTCTCGCAGATGACCGCCTTCGGCTGGATCTCGCGAACGGCACGGAACATCTCCGGGAACATGTTCCGCTTGTCCTCGTCCCCCTTGGCCACCCCCCCCAGGCTGAACGGCTGACACGGCGGCCCGCCGGCCAGCACGTCCACCTTGCCGCTCAGGTACCTCATGTCGAGCGCGCGAACATCGCCTTTGACAAGGGGGACGGGCCCGCCAGGCTCCGGGATCCATTCCTCCGGGCCCCGCTCCTTGGCACCGTTCGCCTCCAGCGTCTCCCAGGCGCGTGTGGCGACCTCGCTGTAAAGAAGCGGCCTGAAGCCCGCCCGTCCGACGGCCATGGCCAAGCCGCCGCCGCCAGCGAACAGCTCCACCGCCGTGCGGTCCGGAGATCCTTCTTCCTGCTGCTCAGACATTGTAAAACCATACCGCGGAGTAGACCTCTCTGGGAAGCGGAACGCACTGATGCAACACTCGCGTCAAGACCGGGCAGGCGTGCATGAGACCACCTGGGCGGTGCGGCTACTGCAAACCCGGGAAGGCATCGAAGGGACCCACGGGGGTGGGAAGCACGGCTTCGCCACAACCAGCCGGAGGGGCGCCGAAGCGTCGTCGCATGATCGCGCGCTGCGAGAGATCCGCAAGGTCATGCCCGGCTCCGCCTTGCAAGGTGTTGCCCCCCCCCGCTTCCTGAGGAACGGATCTCGGCGCTTCCGGAAGGTCACGTGGAGATGGTCTCCGCGCGCTCTGGCATCTCCCCGCAGCCCAACGCCGACTTCGTACGCCACAAACTCGACCTCGTTGCCGGAGGTTTCGGCCAGCAACGTCCCACTGGCGACAACATGCCGCAGGCGCACGGAGGAGGAGTTGACCGCCTTCGCGGACTTCACGATTCCGCTCCCCTGAGGCCGTCGGCGCAGGGATGCAGCCGCCCGGAACGGCCAGGACGCCTTCCGCAAGGCCCTCGTCAAGGAGTACGGGATGATCTGCGCGGTCACCGGGCCGGCACCGTCCGAAGTGCTGCAGGCGGCGCACCTCCGCCCGTTCGCCGTGCACGAACGGCACCGGGTCGACGAGGGCCTGCTGCTGCGCTCGGACATCCACAGCCTCTTCGACAGGCACCTGCTCGCCATATCGCCGAAGCTGGAGGTCCACGTGTCGCCCGGCCTCGCCGGATACGAGCGTTACGCGGGGCTGCACGGTTCGCCCCTGCGGATACCGGAGAACGCGCCCGTGAGCCGGACCGTCCTCCAGGACCTCTACGAAGAGGTCACCGCCTCCTGGTAGACCGGAGGCCGGCGGGTGCGGAAAGGGCAGACCCGAACCACTGCGGCCCCGCCGCCGGGCACCACAGCGCCCCGCCGCGGACGCGACGGGGCGAAGGGGCACGACAAGGCGGGACGCCGGGCGTCCCGGAAGATCAGCCGCGCAGCGGGCGACCCTGCTTGTCGGTGCGGTCGTTGCTGGTGAAGAAGAGGATGGCGTCGACGAGCGCCCAGATGCCGAGGCCGCCGCAGGTCAGCAGCTGGGCGACGCCCACGCCGACCGAGCCGACGTAGAAGCGGCCGATGCCCAGGCCGCCCAGGAACAGCTGGAGAACGCCGGCGACGATCTTCGACTTGTCGGAGTACGGGCGACCGAGGTGGTCGACGCCGTAAGGGGCCTCGGGCGTGGGGTTGGTCATGGCGGTCACTCCTGAGCGGTGGCGGAACGAGTACCGGCACACGAGGCACCGGCGGATGAACAGGAGGAACCCGCTGCGCGGCACGGACGGCTGTCCGGGCATGCGCGATGATCTTCCCCCCCGGGACCACGAAGCCTAGATCCCGGTCCGCCCCGTGGATACACGTTGTGGTGAACGTGTCAAATTCGTGACCGTAACGAGACCCTGACGGAGTTTCAGCTTCTGCTCCGTGGGTATCAGAACAGGTTGCGGACGACCGTCCAGGCGACCGCGGTGAGCAGGATCGCCGCCTGGGTCCGGGTGCTCAGGTTCGGCCGCCAGCGGCGCCCCCGCAGCCCTTCGACGGCCCAGCGGCCCAGCATCACCAGAGCGAGGGGCGCGGCCAGCAGCAGCACCCGGTTGTCCAGCCAGGCCTGCGCGAAGTGACCGTGCATCAGGTCGTAGACCATGCGGCTGGCCCCGCAGGCCGGGCAGAGCAGTCCGGTGGCCCAGTTGACGGGGCAGCGCGGCAGGAACTGGCCCGCCTGGTGCGGGTCGGTGACGTAGAGGTACGCGGCCCCGACGGCGCCGGCGGCGAACACCGCGAGGGGTGCCGCCGCCGGACGCCGGAACAGGCGGGCGACGCGGTCCGCGGGAGACGACAGCCTGCTCACGACTCCCCGGACCTTCGCACGTCGCCCCCGGACCCTTACTTGATCTTCGTGCCCGCCGAGCGCAGGGCCTGGCAGGCCTCGACGATGCGGCCGGCCATGCCCGCCTCGGCCAGCTTGCCCCAGGTGCGCGGGTCGTAGGTCTTCTTGTTGCCGACCTCGCCGTCCACCTTCAGCACGCCGTCGTAGTTGCGGAACATGTGGTCCGCCACCGGACGGGTGAACGCGTACTGGGTGTCGGTGTCGAGGTTCATCTTGACGACGCCGTTGTCCAGCGCGGTGGCGATCTCCTCGGCGGTGGAGCCGGAGCCGCCGTGGAAGACGAAGTCGAACGGGTCGGCCTTGCCGAAGCGGGCGGCGACGCCCTCCGCGAGGTCCTTCAGCAGGTCGGGGCGGAGCACCACGTTGCCCGGCTTGTAGACGCCGTGCACGTTGCCGAAGGAGGCGGCCAGCAGGTAGCGGCCCCGCTCGCCCAGGCCCAGCGCCTCGGCGGTGCGGATCGCGTCGTCGACCGTGGTGTAGAGGGAGTCGTTGATCTCGTGCGTGACGCCGTCCTCCTCGCCACCGGTCGGGGTGATCTCGACCTCGAGGATGATCTTGGCGGCGCGGGCGCGCTCCAGGAGCTCCTCGGCGATGGCCAGGTTGTCGGCGAGGGTCTCCGCCGAGCCGTCCCACATGTGCGACTGGAACAGCGGGTTGCGGCCGGCCTTCACGCGCTCCTCGGAGACCGCCAGCAGCGGACGCACGTAGCCGTCCAGCTTGTCCTTGGGGCAGTGGTCCGTGTGCAGCGCGACGGTGACGTCGTACTTCTCCGCCACGATGTGCGCGAACTCGGCCAGGGCGACGGCGCCGGTGACCATGTCCTTGCTGTACTGGCCGCCCGCGAACTCGGCGCCGCCGGTGGAGATCTGGACGATGCCGTCGCTCTCCGCCTCGGCGAAGCCGCGCAGGGCCGCGTGCAGGGTCTGGGAGGAGGTCACGTTGATGGCCGGGTAGGCGAACTTGCCTGCCTTCGCCCGGTCGAGCATCTCGTTGTAGACCTCGGGGGTTGCGATGGGCATCCTGTCCGCTCCTTGGTGGTTCTGCGGGTTTTGTCCTTGCCAGCCCTGACCTTGGTGACGTCGTCGTCGGGGCCCATCTTTCCAGACGCGGGCGCCGGCCCGGACGCGCGTCTCGGACAGTGGCGCCCGCGCCGGGCGTACCGGGTCTTTCCGGGCGGAGCGGCCGGGCCGGGAGGGCCGGGGAGGCCGGACAGGTCCTAGTCCAGGCCGAGGTCGTCCTTGGAGTAGGCGAAGCGGTAGGGCACGCCGGCCTTGTCCTGGATGATCTCCGCGGCGCCGGTGGCGCGGTCGACGATCGTCACGACGGCGACGACCTCCGCGCCGACCTCCCGGACCGCCTCGACGGCGGTCAGCGGCGAACCGCCGGTGGTGGAGGTGTCCTCGACGACCAGCACGCGGCGGCCGGCGATGTCCGGACCCTCGACCCGCTTCTGCAGACCGTGCGCCTTGGCCGCCTTGCGGACCACGAACGCGTCCACCGTCCGGCCGCGCGCGGCGGCCGCGTGCAGCATGGCGGCGGCCACCGGGTCGGCGCCCATGGTCAGGCCGCCCACCGCGTCGAACTCCAGGTCCTCGGTGAGGTCCAGCAGCACCTGGCCGACCAGCGGGGCCGCCGTGCCGTCCAGGGTGATGCGGCGGAGGTCGATGTAGTAGTCGGCCTCCAGCCCGGAGGAGAGGGTCACCTTGCCGTGCACCACGGCCTTGTCCTTGATCTGCTGCAGCAGCTCGCCGCGAACGTCGCTCATGGCCGCAAGCCTAGTTCGCCCCGCCGAGGCGGCCTCACAGCCTCGCTCCGCCCGGCCGGGGGGGGCGTCACAGCCGCCGCCAGCTCCAGGTGGTGGTGGCCTCCAGCGGCTCCAGCGGCGTGACCAGGCGGGGAGCGGTGTTGAGCCCGTTGGGCGGGCCGGTCTGCGGCTCGACGCACAGGGCGGCGTCCTGCTCGTCGTAGAGCACGACCCACTTCTCCGGGCTGGTCACCCGCAGCTCCAGCCGCTCGGGCCACACGACGGCGACGTCCACGCCCTCGGGCATGCCGAAGCAGTCGTCCCACGGGCCGGGCAGCGGCTTCTCCAGGCGGCGGCCGGTGGGGAGGTGGTCCTCGCCGCGCTCCTCCTGCCAGGCGGCGGAGAACTCCAGCCGCGCGCCCTCGCCGCCTCCGAGCGGGCCCTCGAGGGTCCGGTTGAACCAGGGGTGCCAGCCGAGCTGCGCCGGGAAGGAGGACGCGTAGGTCTCGATCGCGAGGGTGAGGGTCAGCGACTCCCCGGTGAGGGCGACCACCTGGGTGAGGCGGGCCGGGTAGGGCCACGGGTCGGTGAGGCCGAGGGTGATCACTGCCTCGTCCGTCTCCTTGCGCGCGGTGCGCCAGGCGTGGTCGCGGGCGGTGCCGTGGATGGCGTGCGGCGGGGCGTTCAGCGGCATCTGCTGGGTGGTGCCGCCGTCGAGGAACCGCCCGTCGCGGATCCGGCCGCACCAGGGGGCCATCGGGAAGCAGCCGTACCGCTCCCCCTGGCGCAGGAGTTCGACGCCGCCGATGCGCAGGCTGGTGATCCGTCCGCCGTTGCGGGGGCTGACGGTCGCCTCCGCGTCGCCGGCGGTCAGGGTGAAGTCGTCATGGGTGCTCACGGCCTACGACCCTACTGGGGCCGACGGCCGGCCGCGCGATCACCGCTGACGGCGCAGGGCCCGGGTGACGGCGATCGCCCCGGCGGCCACGGCGAGCGCGGCGGCGGCGGGGGCCGCCCAGCGCAGGGTCCGGTCCGCCACGCCGGACTGCGGGGCCGGCACGGGGGCGTACCGTCCGCGCGGCGGGGCGTGGTCGACCTCCTCGGCGCTGCGGCCGATCATCGTCCGCCGGGCCTGGGCGGGGTCGGCCATGGCGTCGCCGTCCGGGTCCTCCGGGAACAGCGCGGCGTCACCGCCGAGGCCGTCACCGTCCGGGTCGTCCTCGTCGGCCTCGTCGTTGTCCTCGTCCTCGTCGAAGTCGGCCTCCGGGTCCAGCGACGGAGGCGGAACGGGCACGTCGAACACCGACGCCCGGGCCGACGCACCCGGCCCGTCACCGCCCTCGACGTCGGCCTCGGTCTCGCCCTCCTCGCGGTCCGCGTCACCGCCGTCCGTGTCCGCGTCCTGGGCCTCAGCTTCCTGGGCCTCAGCGGCTCCCGCGTCGGCGTCCGCCTCGGCGGCGGGCTCCGCATCGGCGTCGGCGTCGGCGTCCGCCTGAGCGCCGCCGTCCGCCTCGGCGGCGGCGGCCTGGGGCTCGGTCTCTGCTTCGCCGCCGTCGGAAGCCTCGTCGCCCGCCTCGTCGGCAGCCCCTGCGGCGGCCTCGCCCGCGGCGGCGTCCACCCCGGTCCCGTCACCGTCACCGTCATCCTCGGCGGGAGCCCCGTCGGCCCCGTCATCGTCACCGTCGGCGGAGTCGGCCGCGTCGTCGCCGTCACGCGCGGCGGGGGTCTCACCGGTCGGGCCGGTGGCCGGTTCGGCGGGGGA
>NZ_JBRIOU010000009.1:355889-359436 GCF_053474865.1 Streptomyces sp. CO7 | reverse complement strand
CGTGAGGGAAACGCCCGGTTACATTCCGAACCCGGAAGCTAAGCCTCACAGCGCCGATGGTACTGCAGGGGGGACCCTGTGGGAGAGTAGGACGCCGCCGAACAAATATTGGGAAAGCCCCCGCACCGTTGGTGCGGGGGCTTTCTGCATTCCCGGGCCGTATCGGCTCCGTATAGGCCCCGTTCCTCGCACGTCAGGGCACCCCTCCGCATCCGGACGGCCGGCCTGACGGTAAGGTTCGATCGCATCGTTGACACGTATCACCACAGGAGGCCCCCGGGTGGAGGTCCAGGAGACCCGCGTCCAGACGGATCGGGTGCTCACCATCCCCAACATCCTCAGCATGGCGCGGCTTCTCGGCGTGCCGGTGTTCCTGTGGCTCATTCTGCGGCCCGAGTTCGGCGGCCCGAAGAGCGACGGCTGGGCGCTGCTCGTGCTGGCGCTGAGCGGTGTCACCGACTACCTGGACGGCAAGCTCGCCCGGCGCTGGAACCAGATCAGCAGCCTCGGCCGGCTGCTCGACCCCGCGGCCGACCGGCTGTACATCCTCTCCACCCTTCTCGGCCTCACCTGGCGGGAAATCCTGCCACTGTGGCTCACGCTGGTCCTGCTGGCGCGTGAAGCCGTCCTCCTGGTGATGGTCGCCGTCCTGCGCCGGCACGGATATCCGCCGCCGCAGGTGAACTTCCTCGGGAAGGCCGCGACGTTCAATCTGATGTACGCCTTCCCGCTCCTTCTGCTGAGCGACGGAAGCGGATGGCTGGCCTCCCTGGCGGCTGTTTTCGGTTGGGCCTTCGCGGGGTGGGGTACAACCCTCTATTGGTGGGCAGGAGTCCTCTACGTGGTGCAGGTCCGACGCCTTGTTCGCGCGGACACCATGGCCACTACCGACTGACTCGCCGATGAGTGGCCCTTCGGGGTCCGACGGCCCGTGTCCAGAACTGGCGCGACCCTTCGGGCGGAGGATGTCGGTCAACCCGTCGTCTGTCAGAGGAGGACGCTTCCGACATGAAGGCCGTCGTGATGGCCGGAGGCGAGGGCACCCGCCTTCGCCCCATGACCTCGAGCATGCCCAAACCGCTCCTGCCGGTGGTCAACCGGCCGATCATGGAGCACGTTCTGCGGCTGCTGAAAAGGCATGGGCTCAACGAAACCGTGGTCACCGTCCAGTTCCTGGCCTCTTTGGTCAAGAACTACTTCGGTGACGGCGAAGAGCTCGGTATGGAGCTCACCTATGCCAACGAGGAAAAGCCGCTCGGCACCGCGGGAAGCGTCAAGAACGCCGAAGAGGCACTCAAGGACGATGCCTTCCTCGTGATCTCCGGTGACGCCCTGACCGATTTCGATCTGACCGAGCTGATCAACTTCCACAAGGAGAAGGGCGCCCTCGTCACCGTCTGCCTGACGCGTGTGCCGAACCCGCTGGAGTTCGGCATCACCATCGTGGACGACGAGGGCAAGGTCGAGCGCTTCCTCGAGAAGCCGACCTGGGGCCAGGTCTTCTCCGACACGGTCAACACGGGCATCTACGTGATGGAGCCCGAGGTCTTCGACTACGTCCAGCCCGATGTGCCGGTGGACTGGTCGGGTGACGTCTTCCCGCAGCTCATGAAGGAAGGCAAGCCGATCTACGGCTTCGTCGCCGAGGGCTATTGGGAGGACGTCGGCACGCACGAGAGCTACGTGAAGGCCCAGGCCGACGTGCTCGAGGGCAAGGTCGACGTCGACATCGACGGCTTCGAGATCTCGCCGGGCGTGTGGGTGGCCGAGGGCGCCGAGGTGCACCCGGACGCCGTCCTGCGCGGACCGGTCTACATCGGCGACTACGCCAAGGTGGAAGCCGGCGCGGAGCTGCGCGAGCACACCGTCGTCGGTTCCAACGTGGTCGTGAAGAGCGGGGCCTTCCTGCACAAGGCCGTCGTCCACGACAACGTGTACGTCGGGCCGCACAGCAACCTCAGGGGCTGTGTGGTCGGCAAGAACACCGACATCATGCGGGCCGCCCGGATCGAGGACGGGGCGGTGATCGGCGACGAGTGCCTGATCGGTGAAGAATCGATCGTCCAGGGCAACGTACGGGTCTACCCGTTCAAGACCATCGAGGCCGGTGCCTTCGTCAACACGTCGGTGATCTGGGAGTCCAGAGGCCAGGCGCACCTCTTCGGCGCGCGTGGCGTCTCCGGCATCCTGAACGTCGAGATCACCCCCGAGCTCGCGGTGCGGCTGGCGGGCGCGTACGCCACGACCCTGAAGAAGGGCGCCACCGTCACCACCGCGCGCGACCACTCGCGAGGAGCCCGCGCGCTCAAGCGGGCCGTGATCTCGGCGCTGCAGGCCAGCGCCATCGACGTCCGCGACCTGGAGAACGTGCCGCTGCCCGTCGCCCGGCAGCAGACCGCCCGGGGCAGTGCCGGCGGCATCATGATCCGCACGACTCCCGGAGTCCCGGACTCCGTGGACATCATGTTCTTCGACAGCCAGGGCGCGGACCTCTCGCAGGCCGGCCAGCGGAAGCTGGACCGCGTCTTCGCGCGGCAGGAGTACCGGCGCGCCTTCCCCGGCGAGATCGGCGACCTGCACTTCCCGTCCAGCACCTTCGACTCCTACACCGGGTCGCTGCTGCGCAACGTCGACACCAGCGGCATCGCGGACGCGGGGCTGAAGGTCGTGGTGGACGCCTCCAACGGCAGCGCCGGACTGGTGCTGCCCAGCCTGCTCGGCAAGCTCGGGGTCGACTCCCTGACGATCAACCCGGGTCTGGACGAGGCGCGGCCCACCGAGACGCTGGAGATACGGCGTGCCGGACTCAAGCGGCTCGGCGAGATCGTCGCCTCCTCCGGTGCGGCCTTCGGCGTGCGCTTCGACCCGGTCGGCGAGCGGCTGTCGCTCGTCGACGAGCAGGGCCGCATCGTCGAGGACGACCGGGCGCTGCTGGTGATGCTGGACCTGGTCGCGGCCGAGCGCCGCAGCGGCCGGGTGGCGCTGCCGGTGACCACCACCCGCATCGCGGAGCAGGTGGCCGCCTATCACGGCACGCAGGTGGAGTGGACGACCACCTCGCCCGACGACCTGACCCGGGTCGGCCGCGAGGAGACGACCATCTTCGGCGGCGACGGCCGGGGCGGCTTCATCGTCCCCGAGTTCAGCGGCGTCTTCGACGGCACCGCGGCCTTCGTGCGGCTCATCGGACTGGTCGCCCGCACGCAGCTCACCCTGAGCCAGATCGACGCGCGGATCCCGCGGGCGCACGTGCTCAAGCGGGACCTGGCCACGCCGTGGGCGGTCAAGGGCCTGGTGATGCGCCGGGTGGTCGAGGCGGCCGGCGACCGGTTCGTCGACACCACCGACGGCGTGCGGGTCGTGGAGGCCGACGGGCGCTGGGTGCTGGTCCTGCCCGACCCGGCCGAGGCGGTCACCCACCTGTGGGCGGAGGGCCCCGACGACGCGTCCGCGCAGGCGCTCCTCGACGAGTGGAGCACCGTCGTGGAGGGCGCCGGCAACTGAGGCCGAGCCTGCCGGCGTGCCGGGCGGCCCCCGCGGAGGGGGC
>NZ_JBRIOU010000009.1:348788-355789 GCF_053474865.1 Streptomyces sp. CO7 | reverse complement strand
GTGGTACACGGGCGCGGCATGCGACGATGTGCGGCATGCCGCAGCAGCCCCCCGTTCGGAGCACTCCCGTTCGCCCCTCGCGTCCGGACGCCTCCATGTCGCTGCTCACCAACGTCATGGACCACAGCCTCGACGACGGTTACGCCGAGGCGGCCGCACGCAAGCGCGGGGAGGGCGGCGGGCTGCCGAAGACGCTCAAGGCGAAGCTGGGGCTGGCGGCCGGGCTCGTGCTGGCCGGCCTGGTGGTCACGCTGGGCGCGGCACAGGCCCGGGAGGACGCGCCGGTGGTCGCCAGGGAGCGTGAGGAGCTGATCGACCGGATCGGACGCCAGACCGAGCGGGCCGACGAACTGCAGAGCAGCGTCGACCGGCTCCGGGCCGAGGTGGGCGAGCGGCAGCGCGAGGCGTTGCGGGAGCACGGCGGCGGAGGTGGCCGGCTGGAGACCGTGCAGATCCTGTCCGGGGCCGTCCCCGTGCACGGGCCGGGCGTCAAACTGGTCGTCGACGACGCGGAGGACTCCGGCACCGGGGCCGACGGCGAGCCCCGCGGCTCCAGCGGCTTCTCGGACACCGGCCGGGTCCGTGACCGGGACCTGCAGCGGGTCGTGAACGGGCTGTGGGAGTCGGGCGCCGAGGCGATCTCCGTCAACGGGCAGCGTCTCACCGCGCTGTCCGCCATCCGGGCGGCGGGCGACGCGATACTGGTCGACAACAAGCCGCTGGCGCCGCCGTACACGGTGCTGGCGGTGGGGGACGGGAAGCCGCTGAGCACCCGGTTCCAGGACAGCGCGGACGGCCTCTACCTGTACGCGCTGCAGGAGAACTACGGGATCCGCACGGCCATCTCGGTCGAGAAGGACCTGAAGCTGCCCGCTGCCCCCAGCGTCATACTGCGCGAGGCGAAGCCGGCGCAGCCATCGGAACCAGCAGAGGCCGAAGAGCCGAACAGCGGGAAGGGCACATCGTGATCGCCGTACTGGGCCTCGTCGTGGGAGTCGTGGTGGGCCTGTTGGTCCGGCCCGAGGTCCCGGTCGCCGTGGAGCCGTATCTCCCCATCGCCGTGGTGGCGGCGCTGGACGCCGTGTTCGGCGGACTGCGGGCCATGCTGGACGGCATCTTCGACGACAAGGTCTTCGTCGTGTCGTTCCTGTCCAACGTGGTCGTCGCGGCACTGATCGTTTTCCTCGGCGACGAACTGGGCGTGGGGGCCCAGCTGTCCACCGGCGTGGTGGTCGTCCTGGGCATCCGCATCTTCTCCAACGCCGCGGCCATCCGCCGGCACGTCTTCAGGGCGTGAGGCGATGAGCGAGGAGCATCACGAGGGGCCTGCGGGGCCCCGCGGGAACGGAGGCGCGCCGGAGCACCGGCTGCGCAAGGAGCTGCCCGAGGAGAGGCCCGCCACGGCCCCTGAGCCGCAGGCACCGGAACAGGACGCTCCGCCCGGCGTGACAGGCCGTCAGAGGCTCGTACAGAGCGTCTGGCCGCCCAGGGCGAGCAGGGCCCAGCTGATCGTGGCGCTGCTGCTGTTCGGCCTGGGCTTCGGACTGGCCGTCCAGGTGGCCTCGCACAGCGCGGGGGACACCGCGCTGCGCGGCGCCCGGCAGGAGGACCTGGTCCGCATCCTCGACGAGCTGGACGACCGCACGGCGCGGCTCGAGGAGGAGCAGAAGACCCTCGAGGAGCAGCGGTCGGAGCTGGAGAACAGTTCGGACCAGGCCGAGGAGGCCCGCCGCCAGACGCTCGCCAAGGAGCGGCAGCTGGGAGTGCTGGCCGGCACGGTTCCCGCCGAGGGCCCCGGCATCGAGGTCACGGTCGAGGACCCGCGCAAGGCGGTGGGCCCCGACAAGCTGCTGGACGCCGTCCAGGAGCTGCGGGCCGCCGGAGCGGAGGCCATCGAGCTCAACGGCGTCCGCGTGGTCGCGAGCACCTACCTGACGGCACGCCCGGACACGGGCGCCGGAGTGTCGGTGGACGGAAAGAAGATCTCCGCTCCGTATCGTTTCAAGGTCATCGGGAAACCGCAGGATCTGGAGCCCGCACTGAACATCCCGGGAGGGGTGGTGCAGACTCTGGAGAAGGAGCAGGCCACCGTCGTCGTGGAGCGCCGGACGAAGATCGTCGTGGACGCCTTGCGAGCGGCGAAGCGGCCTGACTACGCTCGGTCGTCGGCCCGGTGAGGAGGGGCTACGTGTACGCCGTTCCGACGGGACGTCGGGTCGCGGGGGGTCGGCGCGCCGAAGAAGTGGTGTGTGGTGGAAACTGTATGGCGGAGACGGACGTTGTGAAGATGTCCGGGTCGGCCGGTCGGTGCAGTCAGGGTTCGTCCTGCCCCACGGGCGGGTCTGTTTCGGTCAAGGGGAATCGCCCGTGAATTTGTTTGCGAAGTTGTTCGGCAAGAGTGCGCGAGAGGGCGGCAGCGAGACGGCCCGCCATCGCGATGGTTCCGACGCGGGGAACCGGCCGCTCTACCGGGACCAGGTCGCTGGTCCGGAGGGTGGCAATTCCGGTGGTCACGGCGCGTCGGCCGTTGACCCTGCCCAGGCGGCCCGCATAGGTTTCGGGGACCCGTCGGGCTCAGCGGCGGGGCAGCCGCAGCAGAGGGATCCGTCCATGTCGGCGCTGGTGTGCACGCGGTGCGGCAACCGCAATCCGGAGAACAGCCGCTTCTGCTCGCACTGCGGAGCGCCGCTGCGGGCAGGTGTCCCGGAGCGTCCCTCCGAGACGACCTCGACGATCTCCATCTCCGGCATCGAGTCGTACGACCCGGAGGCCACCGGTCAGACGCAGGTCCCGGCCCTGTCGCCCGAGGCTCAGGCCGCGGTCGAGGCGCTGCCTGCCGGTTCGGCCCTCCTGGTGGTGCGGCGCGGCCCCAACTCCGGCAGCCGTTTCCTGCTGGACGCCGAGCTGACGACGGCGGGTCGTCATCCGCAGAGCGACATCTTCCTGGACGACGTGACGGTCTCCCGCAGCCACGTGGAGTTCCGCCGCGGCCCCGAAGGTCACTTCACGGTGGCCGACGTGGGCAGCCTCAACGGCACGTACGTGAACCGGGAGCGCATCGACGAGGTTGCTCTGGCCAACGGTGACGAGGTCCAGATCGGCAAGTACCGCCTGGTCTTCTACGCGAGCCAGCGGAGCGTCTGACCCTCCGGACCAGTCCGGGGGCAACTCCAGGGAAGGTCCATGCTTGAACCACCCAGTGGCGGCGCCGGAACCGGCGCCGCCACCGCGGACAGCCGGCTGATGAGCATCGGCACGGTGCTCAGTCTGCTGCGCGACGAGTTTCCCGAAGTCACCGTCTCCAAGATCCGGTTCTTGGAGTCGGAAGGGCTGGTCGAGCCCCGGCGCACCCCGTCGGGATACCGGAAGTTCAGTGCGGGAGACGTCGAGCGGCTGGCCCGGGTGCTGCGGATGCAGCGGGACGGCTATCTGCCCCTGAAGGTCATCCGCGAGCGTCTGGACGTGCTCGAGGGCGTGCGGGTCCCGGACGACGGGGCGGACGCCGACGCGGCCGTCCCCGCCCTCGCGGGGGCGGGCGAGCCGGAGGAGTACCCCGGCGAGACCCCCGGGAGTGAGCCGGAGGCCGCCACGGCGGTGCGGATCGGCCGCGACGAGCTCCTCGCGGCCGCCGGCACCGGCGAGGAGCAGCTGGAGGCCTGGGAGGCCTACGGGCTGATCGAGCCGCTGCCGCAGGGCGGTTACGACGCGGCGGCGGTCACCGTCGCCTCGCTGCTCGCCGAGATGGCCCGGTTCGGGATCGAGCCGCGCCACCTGCGGGCCATGAAGACCGCCGCGGACCGCGACGCGGGCCTGGTGGACCAGGTCGTCGCCCCGCTGCGGCACCACCCCAACCCCGACACCAGGCACGACGCCCGGGTCAGGACGCGGGAGCTGGCCGGCCTGGCCACCCGCCTGCACTCCGCGCTGCTGCAGACCGCCCTCGGCGTGCGCCTGTCGTGAGGGCCGGAAATCCACCCATGCCCTGCTCGACTACCCAAACCGTGCGGGCACGGCCTAGGGTTGCTGTGTGAACGAGCTCGATGTCGTAGGTGTCCGGGTCGAAATGCCCTCCAACCAGCCGATCGTGCTCCTGCGCGAAGTGGGAGGCGACCGCTACCTTCCCATCTGGATCGGCCCCGGGGAGGCGACGGCGATCGCCTTCGCCCAGCAGGGCATGGTGCCCGCGCGGCCGCTCACGCACGACCTGTTCAAGGACGTGCTGGAGGCGGTGGGCCAGGAGCTCAGCGAGGTGCGGATCACCGACCTCCGCGAGGGGGTCTTCTTCGCCGAGCTGGTCTTCGCCAGCGGCGTGGAGGTCAGCGCCCGCCCGTCCGACGCCATAGCGCTCGCCCTGCGCACCGGCACGCCGATCTACGGCAGTGACGGCGTGCTCGACGACGCGGGAATCGCGATCCCGGACGAGCAGGAGGACGAGGTGGAGAAGTTCCGCGAGTTCCTCGACCAGATCTCTCCCGAGGACTTCGGCACCAGCAACCAGTGACAGAACCGCACGATCCCAGGCAGTCCCAGGACGCGCCGGCCGTTCGCGGCCGGCGCGTCGGCAATTGCCCGGGACGCGTGCCGCCGTCCTGCGGCCCGCGCGAAGCGCATTCGGCTAGCCTTTCCCCGTGACGGGGCACGGAAAACCACTCGCAGGGTGATTATCACTCGGCGTGGCGAGTGTGGCGATCGTTGACGCACCCCTGACGACTGCCTACCGTCTGGATGGCAGGTCTAGGACGGAGGTCGGCGTGAGAATCAGCGGCGACGGTACGGCCGACGGCTCCCCGGGACGTGTCCCGGGCGGCAGCGGTCCGTACCGG
The DNA here is from genome assembly GCF_053474865.1 of Streptomyces sp. CO7. Lineage (NCBI taxonomy): Bacteria > Bacillati > Actinomycetota > Actinomycetes > Kitasatosporales > Streptomycetaceae > Streptomyces > Streptomyces sp. CO7. Next base: position 350,966 of record NZ_JBRIOU010000009.1, on the reverse strand, counting down.
CCCCACGGCAACGCGGCCGGTTACGCGCCGCAGCGCTCGGCGGCCGGGACGGGCGACCGGGACGGGGCACAGACGACGGCCGAGCAGGTCGGATACCGCGGGCCCACGGCCTGCGCCGCCGCGGGGATCACCTACCGCCAGCTGGACTACTGGGCGCGCACGGGACTCGTCGAGCCCAGCGTGCGCCCGGCCCACGGGTCGGGGACGCAGCGGCTCTACAGCTTCCGGGACGTCGTCGTCCTGAAGATCGTCAAGCGCTTCCTCGACACCGGGGTGTCGCTGCAGAACATCCGCACCACGGTCCAGCACCTGCGCGAGCAGGGCTTCCGGGACCTGGAGGGGATGACCCTGATGTGCGACGGGGCCACGGTCTACGAGTGCACCTCGCCGGACGAGGTGCACGCGCTGCTCCAGGGCGGCCAGGGGATCTTCGGCATCGCGGTCGGAGTCGTGTGGCGGGACGTCGAGAAGGCGCTCTCGCAGCTGCACGGCGAGCGCGTGGACACCGGGGAGACGCTGATCGGTCACAACCCGGCCGACGAGCTGGCGCGCAGGCGGGGCAACCGGGCGGTCTGACCCCCGCCGGGGCCACGGCCCGTCGCGCTCGACGCTCCGGCTCACCGCGTTCGTGGCCTCGCCCCGCACGGCCGGTGGGCCGCACTGTCGGTGGTGTGCGGCACCATCGGAGGTGTGAGGTCCGCGCCGACGATTCTCCATCTCGACATGGACGCCTTCTTCGCCGCCGCGGAGCAGGCGTCCAAGCCGAGCCTGCGCGGCAAGGCGGTGGTGGTCGGCGGGCTGGGGCCGCGCGGCGTGGTGGCCACGGCCTCCTACGAGGCCCGCGTCTTCGGGGTGCGGTCCGCGATGCCCACCGCCCAGGCGCGGAGGCTGGCGCCCAACGCCGCGTACCTGTCGCCGCGCTTCTCCCTGTACCGCTCGATCAGCGACCAGGTCATGGCGCTGTTGCGCGCCCTGTCGCCGCTGGTCGAGCCGCTCAGCCTCGACGAGGCGTTCGTGGACCTCGAGGCCGGCGGCGTCGCCCACGACTCCGCGTCCGCCCTGCGGGCGGGCGAGCGGCTGCGCGAGGACATCCGCAAGGTCACCGGGCTCACCGGGTCGGTGGGGCTCGCCGCGTCGAAGATGCTGGCGAAGATCGCCTCCGAGGAGGCCAAGCCGGACGGCCTGGTGCTGATCGAACCGGGGACGGAGCGGGAGCTGCTGGCGCCGATGCCGGTGCGGACCCTGCCCGGCGTGGGGCCCGCCACCGGCGACCACCTGCGCCGCGCGGGCATCACCACCGTGGGGGAACTCGCCGAGGCCGGCGAGGACGAGCTGGTGCGGCTGGTGGGCAAGGCACACGGGCAGGGCCTGTACGCCATGGCGCTGGCCCTCGACACCCGGCCGGTAGTGGCCGAGCGGGAGACCAAGTCGGTGTCCGTGGAGGACACCTACGACGTGGACATCCACGACCGGGTGCGGATCCAGGGGGAGGTCCAGCGGCTCGCCGACCGCTGTGTCCGCAGACTGCGCGACGGCGGCCACGCGGGGCGCACCATCCAGCTGAAGGTGCGGCGCTACGACTTCTCCACGCTGACCCGCTCGGAGACCCTGCGCGGCCCGACGGACGACCCCGCGGTGGTCCGGGAGGCGGCGGCGCGGCTGCTGGAGGGGGTCGACACGACCGGCGGGGTGCGCCTGCTGGGGGTCGGCGTCTCGGGTCTCGCCGACTTCACGCAGGAGGACCTCTTCGCGCAGGCCGCGCAGGCCGCGCAGGCCGCGCAGGCCGCCGAGGCCGCTCGGAACGCGCAGGCCGCCGAGGCGGCGCGGGAGGGTCCCGGAGGGGAGCGGAAGGCCGGCGGTTCCGGGGTCGAGGACGACACGGCGCACCGGTCGCCGCCCGGCCGGGAGCCGTCGGTCGAGCGGCCCACGCCGCGGTGGACCGCCGGGCACGACGTACGGCACGCGGTGCACGGGCACGGCTGGGTCCAGGGGAGCGGGCTCGGACGCGTCACGGTGCGCTTCGAGACCCCCGCCTCGCCGGCGCCCGGGAGGGTGCGGACCTTCGTCGTCGACGACCCCGAGCTGAGCCCGCGGACCCGTTGCCCCTGGTCGAGGCGGAGCCCGCAGCGCCGGCCGGGACCCAGGACGCCGCCGCGCCCTCCGGGGCCGAGGCGGGCC
>NZ_JBRIOU010000009.1:343891-348688 GCF_053474865.1 Streptomyces sp. CO7 | reverse complement strand
CTCGGGGGAGAGGTGGCGGCCCACCCCGTAGCCGGGGGCGTCCTTGATGTGGGCGCGGCCGTAGGGGACGCGGAGCGCGCCCTCGACCAGCTCGCTCGTCTCCAGCGGGACGAAGACGTCGCGACCGAAGAGACTTGTCCGCACCGCCGCCCATTCGGGGGAACCGGTGGCGTCGTCGAGGTACACCTCGTCGACCGTGCCGATGCGGTTGCCGTCGCAGTCGAACGCCTTGCGGCCTATCAGGCTCCGGGGATCGATGTCTGTCTGCACGTTCCCTCCTTCTGGTCGCGGCTCATGACGCAGCGCAGCCGTCGGGACCACCAAAGTGCACTTTCCGGGCGGCGGCCACTCGAAAGCCCACTCCACAGCCTCGCTGGTAGGCTGGGCAGTGGCTGCTGACCCCGCGCGGGAGAGTCCTCCGAGAGTCTTCGGAGGCGCCGAAGGAGCAAATCCTCCCCGGAATCTCTCAGGCACACGTACCGCGCGGACGAGGTCACTCTGGAAAGCAGAGCGGCGCCGGTCCTCCGGATGTCCGCCGCTCTCACCGACGGTGAAAGCCGGGCGCCTCGGGCGGCCGGTGAAGCTCTCAGGTCGTGATGACAGAGGGGGAGGCCGTCGGGCACCCCACAGCCGTGGTGCCCCCCGAAGGTCGCGCCAGACCAGGAGGCCTCAGCCCATGACTGCCCCTCGCACCCCGCTCTCCCAGCTCGAGCAGGGCATCCCCTTCGAGCAGCGTCACATCGGCCCCGACGAGGGCTCCCGCGCCAAGATGCTGGCGCAGGTCGGCTACGGCTCGCTCGACGAGCTGACCGCCGCCGCGGTCCCCGACGTCATCAAGAACGCCGACGACCTCGACCTGCCGGGCGCGCGCACCGAGGCCGAGGTGCTGGCCGAACTGCGGGAGCTCGCCGACCGCAACCAGGTCCTCGCCCCGATGATCGGCCTGGGCTACCACGGCACCTTCACCCCGCCGGTGATCCTGCGCAACGTCATGGAGAACCCGGCCTGGTACACGGCGTACACGCCCTACCAGCCGGAGATCTCCCAGGGGCGGCTCGAGGCGCTGCTCAACTTCCAGACCATGGTCGCCGACCTGACGGGTCTGCCCACCTCCGGCGCCTCGCTGCTCGACGAGGGCACCGCGGCCGCCGAGGCCATGGCCCTGTCGCGCCGGGTCGGCAAGAAGAAGAACGGCCTGTTCCTGGTCGACGCCGACACGCTGCCGCAGACCGTCGCCGTGATCCAAACCCGCGCCGAGCCGACCGGGGTCGAGGTCGTCGTCGCCGACCTCTCCCAGGGCATCCCCGCCGAGGTCGCCGGCCGCGAGATCAACGGCGTGCTGATCCAGTACCCCGGTGCCTCCGGCGCGGTCCGCGACATCAAGCCGCTGATCGACCAGGCCCACGAGCTCGGCGCCGTCGTCACCGTCGCCGCCGACCTGCTGGCACTGACCCTGCTGACCTCGCCGGGCGAGCTCGGCGCGGACATCGCCGTCGGCACCACCCAGCGCTTCGGCGTCCCGATGGGCTTCGGCGGCCCGCACGCCGGCTACATGGCCGTCCGCGAGCAGTTCGCCCGCAACCTGCCCGGCCGCCTCGTCGGCGTCTCGCAGGACGCCGACGGCAACAAGGCCTACCGCCTGGCGCTGCAGACCCGCGAGCAGCACATCCGCCGGGAGAAGGCCACCAGCAACATCTGCACCGCGCAGGTCCTGCTCGCCGTGATGGCCGGCATGTACGCCGTCTACCACGGCCCGGACGGGCTCAAGGGCATCGCCGAGCGCACCCACCGGTACGCCGACATCCTCGCCGCGGGCCTGCGGGCCGGCGGGGTGGAGATCGTCAACGAGGCCTGGTTCGACACCGTCACCGCGCGGGTCGAGGGCCGGGCCGCCGAGGTCGTCGAGGCCGCCCGCGAGCGGGGCGTCAACCTCCGCCTGGTCGACGCCGACCACCTCTCGGCCGCCTGCGACGAGACCACCGGCCGCGCGCAGCTGGAGGCCGTCTGGGCCGCCTTCGGCGTCGAGGGCGACGTCGAGGCGCTGGACGGCACGGCCGCCGACGGCCTGCCCGAGGACCTGCTGCGCACGGACGTCTACCTCACCCACCCGGTGTTCCACCAGCACCGCTCCGAGACGGCGATGCTGCGCTACCTGCGCCGGCTCTCCGACCGCGACTACGCGCTCGACCGCGGCATGATCCCGCTGGGCTCCTGCACCATGAAGCTCAACGCGACCACCGAGATGGAGCCGGTCACCTGGCCCGAGTTCGGCGCGCTGCACCCCTTCGCCCCGGCCGAGCAGGCCGAGGGCTACCTGACGCTCATCCGCGAGCTGGAGGAGCGCCTCGCCGAGGTCACCGGCTACGACAAGGTCTCCCTGCAGCCCAACGCCGGCTCCCAGGGCGAGCTGGCCGGTCTGCTCGCGGTCCGCGGCTACCACCGGGCCAACGGCGACCTGGACCGCACCGTCTGCCTGATTCCGTCCTCCGCGCACGGCACCAACGCCGCCAGTGCCGTGATGGCGGGCATGAAGGTCGTCGTGGTCAAGACCGCCGACGACGGCGAGATCGACGTCGACGACCTGCGGGCCAAGATCGAGAAGCACCGCGACCAGCTGTCGGTGCTGATGATCACCTACCCGTCGACGCACGGCGTCTTCGAGGAGCACGTGGCCGACATCTGCGCCCAGGTCCACGAGGCCGGCGGCCAGGTGTACGTCGACGGCGCCAACCTGAACGCGCTGGTCGGGCTCGCCAAGCCCGGTCACTTCGGCGGCGACGTCTCGCACCTCAACCTGCACAAGACCTTCTGCATCCCGCACGGCGGCGGCGGCCCGGGCGTCGGCCCGGTGGGCGTGCGCGCGCACCTGGCGCCGTACCTGCCGAACCACCCGCTGCAGCCCGCCGCCGGTCCGGAGACGGGCGTCGGCCCGATCTCGGCGGCGCCGTTCGGCTCCGCGGGCATCCTGCCGATCTCCTGGGCGTACGTCCGCCTGATGGGCGGCGAGGGCCTCAAGCGCGCCACCCAGGTCGCGGTCCTCGCGGCCAACTACGTCGCCAAGCGGCTCGAGCCGCACTACCCGGTGCTGTACACCGGCCCCGGCGGCCTGGTGGCGCACGAGTGCATCATCGACCTGCGCCCGCTGACCAAGGCCACCGGCGTCACGGTCGACGACGTGGCGAAGCGGCTCATCGACTACGGCTTCCACGCGCCGACGATGTCGTTCCCGGTCGCAGGCACGCTGATGATCGAGCCGACCGAGTCCGAGGACCTCGCCGAACTCGACCGCTTCGTGGAGGCGATGATCGCCATCCGCGCGGAGATCGAGAAGGTCGGCGCCGGCGAGTGGCCGGCCGAGGACAACCCGCTGCGCAACGCGCCGCACACCGCGGGCACGCTGTCCGGCGAGTGGACGCACGCCTACGAGCGGGAGACGGCCGTCTTCCCGGGCGGCGTCTCCATGCCGGACAAGTACTGGCCGCCGGTGCGGCGCATCGACCAGGCGTTCGGCGACCGGAACCTGGTCTGCTCCTGCCCGCCGCTGGACGCGTACGACAACTGAGGGACGGACAGTCCCTCCCCGCGCGGCGCCGCGCCGCGCGGGGTCAGGGCCGGTGGCGGTGCTTCGGCGCCGCGGCCGGCCCTCGCGCTTTCCCGGCCGGGCTCAGACCGCGGTGGCGAACCGGTGCGGCGCGATGACGCGGCCGTCCGGCAGGAGCTCTCCGGTGTCCTCGAACAGCACGACTCCGTTGCACAGCAGGCTCCAGCCCTGCTCGGGGTGGTGCGCCACGAGGCGGGCGGATTCCCGGTCGGGGGAGTCGGCTGTCGGGCACGGCGGCTGGTGCTGGCACATGGTCGGGTTCTCTCGTTCTGTGGTGGACGCTTCGGCTTTTGTGTCGCGGCTGTACAAGGCCGCCCCCCGTATGACGTCGTGCGGACAAGTTTTGCGCTCACGGCGCGCGTTCCGCAGGGTTTTCGCGGTACGCCCCCTCATCGGTTCAGGACGCACCACCCGTGCGGGCGGTTCGTGCCAAGTGCGTAGATCTTCCGGGTGGTTCGAACGGGTGGTACGGGTCTGGTCACTTCGGGCCCGACACGCGCCGCGCCCCCGCGGCACGGGGCCGTGGGGGCGCGGCGCGCGGCGGTGGACGGAGGTCAGGCGGCCGGACGCAGGACCGGCGGCGGGCCCGCCGGGCCCACCCGGCGGGTGAGAAGCGGCAGCAGCTCCGCTACCCGGTGCGGACGGTGGCTGGCGATCCCCGGCGGGGCCGGGGCCAGCGGGATCAGCAGGTCCAGGGCGTCGGGCAGCCCCGTCGCGGCGTCCGCCTCGGGGTCCGCGTGCAGCCAGAGCGTCAGCATGTACAGGCCGGGCACGGACAGCAGGCGGGGCTGGTACGGCTGTCCCGCCTCCTCGGCCTGACGCAGCGCGCGTTCGGTCGACGTGACGTAGGGGCCCTCGAAGAAGTGGGAGAAGGCCCAGCCCTCGGCCGTCTCCAGGGTCTCCGCGGCGGCCACGGCGTGGTCGCCGGAGCGGATCAGGAAGCGCCACCCGGCGAGCCGGACGACGGGCGTCCCGTCCGCCGTGATTCTGTCCAGCACATGGACCGGCAGCGGCAGTTCGGGGTTGAGGGGCCCCTGGGCGCCGCGCAGGGACGGCGTTCGGGGATCACGGACGGCGGCGGGTGTGCCGAGGGCCGCCAGTACGGTGCGCAGGGCGGCGGGCGGTGCCGGAGGGACATGCAGCGGCATGGTGGGTCGCCTCTCTTTCGACAGGCACGGTGGCGCGCGGGCGAGGGG
>NZ_JBRIOU010000009.1:341808-343791 GCF_053474865.1 Streptomyces sp. CO7 | reverse complement strand
GGGGCGGGCGCTGTCTGCTGTCAGCTCGAGGGGGTCGGAGAGCCGCGCCGGACCGGTCGGATCAACCCGGACCGGGCCGGCCCGATGTCACCTTCGGTGACGGGGCGCACGATCGTGGGCGCACGTGCTTCTCCGCCTCGTTTGCGCAGTTTATACGACCCGTGTTCACGGAGTGTTTCCGCTAGCTGTTTTCCGTGTGAACGGCAAGCATTGTTCGCGCCGGAAATTCGTCGCGTTATGCTCCGATTTCCAGGACGCTTCCACGGGGTGACCTCGGGTGAGGCCCGAAGCGGGGTCGGCCGGTTTTCGACGCCGTTTTCCCGGGCTCCCGGAACGCCGGAAACCGCGCCTTGGCGCATGCCGTGCGAATGTGCCGAATGGCGCTGGAGGTCAGCCTAACGGTCGGCGGGTGCTCGTGGGGACGTTATCGATCGGCCAGGGCGGGCATCATCAGTTGCGGACCGGACGAAGACCCGGGCGACAGACAGACGGACACCGGCCGCACAGGCGGCCACCCATCCGAGGAGGACGCTGCGATGGGGGAGAAGGTCGAGGCAGGGTCGTTCGACCTGTCCGATCGCCAGCGCTACCGCGACAAGCTCCAGCGGTGCCTGGCGGGTCTCGAGCGGTTGCTGAAGGAGAGGCAGTTCGACCGGCCCAAGAATCTCATGGGCCTGGAGATCGAACTCAATCTCGCGGGATCCGACGGCATGCCGCGAATGATGAATGCGGAAGTGCTGGAACGGATCGCCAGCCGTGATTTCCAGACCGAACTCGCGATGTTCAACCTCGAGGTCAACATCGAACCGCACCGGCTCGGCGGGCAGGTATTCGACCAGCTCGCGGAGGAGCTGCGAACATCATTGGCATATGCCCACCGAAAGGCGGGGGAGGTCGACGCGGGGATCGTGATGATCGGCATCCTGCCGACGCTCGAGCGGGACGATCTCATCTCCGCCAACATTTCCGACGTCGATCGTTACACGTTGCTCAACGACCAGATCGTCTCCGCGCGGGGGGAGGACTTCTCGCTCGAGATCGACGGGGTCGAGAAGCTCACCACCACGGCCCGTTCCATCACCCCGGAGGCCGCCTGCACCTCGGTGCAGCTGCATCTGCAGGTGACGCCCGAGCGGTTCCCCGACGTGTGGAACGCGGCGCAGGCGATCTCCGCGGCGCAGATCGCGGTGGGCGCCAACTCCCCGTTCCTGTTCGGCAAGGAACTGTGGCGGGAGTCGCGGCCGCCGCTGTTCCAGCAGTCGACGGACACCCGGCCGCCGGAGCTCCAGGCGCAGGGCGTGCGGCCGCGGACCTGGTTCGGCGAACGGTGGGTCTCCTCGGCGGTCGACCTGTTCGAGGAGAACCTGACGTACTTCCCGGCGCTGCTGCCGATCATGGACGACGAGGACCCGATGGAGGTGCTCGACGCCGGGGGCACGCCCAAGCTCGGCGAGATGGTGCTGCACAACGGCACGGTGTACCGGTGGAACCGGCCGGTCTACGACGTCGCCGACGGGACGGCGCACCTGCGGGTGGAGAACCGGGTGCTGCCGGCCGGACCGACGGTGATCGACGTGGTGGCCAACGCGGCCTTCTACTACGGGCTGGTGCGCGCCCTCGCCGAGGAGTCGCGCCCGGTGTGGACGCGGCTGCCCTTCGAGTCGGCGGCGGCGAACTTCGAGGCGGCCTGCCGCTACGGGATCGACGCGCGGTTCGAGTGGCCGCGGCGGGGACGCATGGGCGGCACGCAGCAGGTCGAGGCGGTCACCCTGGTGCTCGAGGAGCTGCTGCCGATGGCGCACGCGGGGCTCGAGGCCTGGGGGATCGAACCGGCCGACCGCGAGTTGTACCTCGGCGTGATCGAGGAGCGGTGCCGCCGGAGGGTGAACGGCGCGTCCTGGCAGGCGGCGGTGTTCCACACGGCCCTCGAGCGGGGGATGTCGCGGCAGGAGGCGCTGGCCGCGACATCCCCCGCTCGAGGGC
>NZ_JBRIOU010000009.1:329263-341708 GCF_053474865.1 Streptomyces sp. CO7 | reverse complement strand
CGGGGACGGGGCCCGGGATCGGGGTCGAGGCACTGCCGCGGCGGACGCTGCGGGACGAGACGTTGCTGGTACTCGCCGTCTCCCTCGGAGCCAGCGCCGTGGCGGCGGTCATCAGCTTCGTCGGGTCGCTGACCCGGCCCGGTGGCCTCAAGGACCAGGCGGCCACGCTCAACGCGTCCGCCGCGCCCGGTCGCCCCTGGCTGGACCTCGCCTGGCAGCTGTTCGGCATCGCCTCCGCGCTCGTTCCCGTGTTGCTGGTCGCCCACTTCCTCACCCGTGAGGGCGGGAGCCTGCGGACCCTTGGCCTGGACCGCACCCGGCCGTGGCAGGACCTCGGGCGCGGCGCCGCCGTCGCCGCGGTGATCGGCAGCACCGGCATCGCCTTCTACCTGGCCGCGCGCGGCCTCGGTTTCAACCTCACCGTGGTGCCCGAGGCGCTGCCGGACGTCTGGTGGAAGTTCCCCGTGCTGATCCTCTCCGCCGCGCAGAACGCGGTGGTGGAGGAGGTCATCGTGCTGGGCTACCTGCTGCACCGGCTGCGCGGCCTCGGCTGGAGCCCGGGCGCCGCGCTGGCCGCCAGTTCGGTGCTGCGCGGGAGTTACCACCTGTACCAGGGCATCGGCGGCTTCGTCGGCAACATGGTCATGGGCGTCGTGTTCGTGCTGCTGTACCGGCGGTGGGGCAGGGTGGGGCCGCTGGTGGCGGCCCACACGCTGCTCGACGTCGGCGCGTTCGTCGGGTACGCGCTGCTCGCCGGGCGGGTGGACTGGCTGCCCACCGCCTGACCCGTCCGGTCAGGGGGCGGGTGCGAGCAGTTCGCCGTCGACGACGGTGACGGCCCGACCGGTCAGCAGGGTCCGGTCGCCGCGGACCCCCGTGCGGACCAGGCCGGACCGGGCCGACGCCTGCAGGCCGGTGAGGTCCGGGCGGCCCAGGCGCTGTGCCCAGAAGGGGGCAAGGGCGGTGTGGGCGCTGCCGGTCACCGGGTCCTCGTCGATGCCGACCCTGGGGAAGAAGCAGCGGGAGACGAAGTCGTGGCCGGCCGCCGGGTCCGCGGGGCGGGTCGTCGCGATCACGCCGCGCTCCGAACAGCGGGCCAGCGTCCTGAAGTCGGGGGCCAGCGCGAGCAGGGTGCGTTCGTCGGCGACCTCGACCAGCAGGTCGCCCACGTCAGGGCCGGTGTCCAGGACCGTCAGCGGCTCGGCGCCGAGGGCCTCGGCCAGCTCGGCCGGAGCCTTCGCCGGGGTCAGCGGGGCGGTCGGGAAGTCGAGGGTGATCCAGCCGTCCTCCGCGGGCGCCGCGGTCAGGACGCCGCTGAGCGTGGCGAACCGGACCGGCCCCGGGTGGGCGCCGGTGGTGTGCAGGACGTGCGCGGTGGCGAGGGTGGCGTGCCCGCACATCCTCACCTCGGTGGCCGGGGTGAACCAGCGCAGGGCCCAGTCCGCCTCGCCGCCGTCGGGCAGCGGGTGGGCGAAGGCGGTCTCCGCCTGGTTCATCTCCAGCGCGACGTTCTGCAGCCAGGCGTCGTCGGGGAAGGCGTCGAGCAGGAGGACCCCGGCGGGGTTCCCTGCGAACGGGCGGTCGGTGAAGGCGTCGACGAGTCGGATGCGCATGCCAGGACGTTAACCGGGCCCCGGCGGGGCGCGACAAGGCCAATCGCGGGCGGGTGGACCCGGTGGCGGAGGGCCGGTGGACGCGGGGAACGGGGGCCGGCGCCCGCCCGAGGCGTGAGACAGCAGCCATCGAGGATGACGGTGCTGTCACCTGCTGTCATCATGTGTCGGTGCGTGACTCAGGAATCGGTGTGGTGCGGTCCGGGAAGGGCGCGGGACTCACTCTCGCCGTCCTGTCCGCGGTGACCTTCGGTGGATCGGGTGTGGCGGCGAAACCGCTGATCGAGGCGGGTCTCGACCCGCTGGAGGTGGTCTGGCTGCGGATCACCGGGGCGGCGCTGGTGCTGCTGCCGGTGGCCTGGCGGCACCGGGAGCTGCTGCGGCGACGGCCGCTGATGCTGCTCGGCTTCGGCATGTTCGCGGTGGCGGGCGTCCAGGCCGCGTACTTCGCGGCGATCTCACGGGTCCCGGTCGGCGTGGCCATGCTGGTGGAGTACCTGGCGCCCGCGCTGGTGCTCGGCTGGGTGCGGTTCGTGCAGCGCCGTCAGGTCGCCCGTGCGGCCGCGCTGGGCGTGGCGCTGGCGGTGGCGGGACTCGCCTGCGTGGTGGAGATCTGGTCCGGGCTCGGCTTCGACCCCCTCGGACTGCTCCTCGCGTTCGGGGCGGCCTGCTGCCAGGTCGCCTACTTCGTCCTCGCCGACCACGGATCCGACGGGGAGCGCGAGGCGCCCGACCCGCTCGGCATGATCGCCTTCGGGCTGCTGGTGGGCTGTCTGGCGATCACCCTGCCGGCACGGCCGTGGGCCATGGACTGGCAGGTGCTGACCGGGACCGTCGACATGAACGGCAGCGAGGTGCGGGCCTGGGTGCTGGTGGCGTGGATCGTCCTCGTCTCCACGGTGCTGGCCTACCTCACCGGTGTGCTCTCGGTGCGGCGGCTGTCGCCGGCGGTCGCGGGCGTGGTCGCCTGCCTCGAGGCCGTGGTGGCCTCCGCGGCGGCCTGGCTGCTGCTCGGCGAGCACCTGGGGGCGGTGCAGATCACGGGCGGCGTACTGGTGCTGGTCGGCGCGCTGATCGCGCAGTCGTCCGCCCCGGCCACGCCGGCGGCGGAACCGGTGGCCGGCGGGAGCGGGACGGTCGCCGCCGCGACCGCACCCGAGACGCAGGTCGGGGACCCCGGGCGGTCCTGAGGTCCCCCGGCCTCGGTGACTCCGGGTGGCCCCGCTGCCCGGCCGCGGTGACTGCGGTCCGGGCCGTGGAGGAACGGGGGTCCTCCACGGCCCTCGAGGTGTCAGGCCAGCACGGCCGCGATGTGGGGCGGCAGTTCCGCGCCGGGGGCCAAGGCCTCGTCGGGGAGCGGGGCCTCGTAGCCCTTGCGGAGGGGGAGGACGCCCGCCCAGTGGGGGAGGCCCAGGTCCTCGGGTTCGTCGTTGACGCCGCCGGTGCGGATCTTGGCGGAGACCTCGGTCAGGTCCACCCGCACGACCGCCGTGGCGGCCAGCTCCTTCTTGTTCGCCGGACGGCTCTGCGCCGAGCGCCCCGGGACCACGTGGTCGACGAGGGCGTCGAGCGCCGCGCGCCGCTCCTCGGGGTCGGTGACCTGGTGGGCCGTGCCGTGCACCACCACCGAGCGGTAGTTGACCGAGTGATGGAAGGCGGAACGGGCCAGGACCACGCCGTCGACATGGGTGACCGTCACGCAGACCGGCATCCCCGGCTCATCGCCGTGCGTCTCCCCGGCACCCCGCATCGGGCGCGAACCGGTGGAGCCGTGCAGGTAGAGCCGCTCGCCGACCCGCGCGTAGATGGTCGGCAGTACCACCGGCGCGTCCCCGCGAACGAAGCCCAGGTGGCAGACCCAGCCCTCGTCGAGGATCGCGTGCACCACGTCCTTGTCGTACGAGGCGCGCTGCGGCGCCCGGGTCGGGACGGTGCGCTCGGTGGGCGTGTACTGCTCCCCCTGCATGGCGTTCTCCATTGTACTAGTGCATAATGTTCTTTGTGCTAGGAGAATATAGGATCGCAGGTCGTCGCGCTACGGAGATTGCCGCCGACGTCGAACAGGCGGTGAGCGCCGGGGTGCTCCAGCCCGGCCAACAGCTCCCGCCCATGCGGGAGTTGGCCGAGGAGCTCGGGGTCAATCCGAACACCGTGGCCGCCGCCTACCGGATCCTGCGCGAGCGCGGGGTGATCGAGACGGCGGGCCGCAAGGGCAGCCGGGTGCTGCCCAGGCCCGCCACCACCGGTCGCGACGCCATCGACGTGCGGGTGCCGGAGGGGGCGCGCGACGTCTCCCGGGGCAACCCGGACCCCGCCCTGCTGCCGCCGCTGGCGCCCGCCTTCGCGGCGGCCGCGGCGCTGGCGGACCGGGCGCCCGTGCTCTACGGGGACGACCCGCTCGACCCCGAGCTGGTGCGCCTCGCCCGCGCGGACCTCGACGCGGACGGGGTGCCGGACGGTCCGGTCACCGTGACCTCCGGCGCGCTCGACGCGATGGAGCGGGTGCTGACCGCCCATCTCAGGCCCGGCGACGCGGTCGCCGTCGAGGACCCGGGCTGGGGCAGCGTGTTCGACCTGGTCCCGGCCCTCGGCCTGCGGGTGGTGTCCGTCGGCGTGGACGACGAGGGGCCGCTGCCGCAGGACGTGCGGCGCGCGCTGGAGGACGGCGCCCGGGCACTGGTCGTGACCGCCCGGGCGCAGAACCCCACCGGGGCGGCGGTGAGCGCGGCACGCGCCGGGGAGCTGAGGGAGGCGCTCGGGCGGCACCCGCAGACGCTGCTGATCGAGGACGACCACGGGCACGGCATGGTCGACCTGCCGCTGCACCCGCTGGCCGGGGTGACCCGGTCCTGGGCGTTCGTCCGCTCGGCGGCCAAGACGTACGGGCCGGACCTGCGGCTCGCGGTGCTCACCGGCGACGCGGTCACCGTCGACCGGGTGCGTGGACGCCAGCGGCTGGGCCCCGGGTGGGTGAGCCGGCTGACGCAGCGGGCGGTGGTGGAACTGTGGACCGGCGGCGCGGTCGACCGGGCGGCCGTCGCGGAGTCCTACGGGCGGCGGCGCCGGGCGCTGGTCCGGGAGCTCGCCCGGTGCGGCGTCCAGGCCCACGGGCGCAGCGGGATGAACGTGTGGATCCCGGTCTCCGACGAGACGGGCGCGGTGGCGGGACTGCTGCAGGCCGGGTGGGCGGTGGCGCCGGGGGCCCGCTTCCGGGCGGTCGCCGGGCCGGCGATCCGGGTGACCGTCTCCACGCTCGAGGAGGCCGACATGCCGGAACTGGCCCGCACGGTGGCCCGCGTCCTGAACGGCGACACGACGCGGGGATACGTCTGACGTCGTCCCCGCCCCGGATGCCGTCCGGGCCCCGGGCGTCTTCCCCGCCCTGGTGCCCCCGGCGGCCCTGCTCCGACCGGGGACACCGGGCGGGCCCTGGTGGCCTCGTAGCATCGCCGCCATGATGAACCTCGAACGCCTGCGGGTGCTGGACGCGCTCGCGCGGCACGGCTCCGTGGGCGGGGCGGCCGAGGCGCTGCACGTGACGACCTCGGCGGTCTCCCAGCAACTGGCCAAGCTGGAGCGGGAGGCCGGGGAGAGGCTGCTGGCCCGGCACGGCCGCGGGGTGCGGCTCACCGACGCGGGGCTGCTGCTGGCCGGGCACGCGGCGCGGATCCTCGCCCAGGCCGAACGGGCGCGCGCCGAACTCGAGGCGCGGCGCGGGGCCGTGGCGGGCGAGCTGCGGGTGGCCGCGTTCCCGACCGCCGCCCGGGGCCTGCTGCCGGGCGCGCTGGCGGCGCTGCGGGCCCGGCACCCCGGGCTGCGAGTGCGGTCCTGGGAGGTCGACCCCGGGGCGGCGGTGGTGGGTGTGGCCCGCGGAGACCACGACCTCGCGGTGGTGCTCGACTGGCACGACCGGCCGCTGGCCGTCCCGGAAGGGCTGCGGACGGCCTCGCTGCTCGACGACCCCGCCGAGGCGGCGCTCCCCGCCGGGCACCGGCTGGCGGGGGCGGCGGAGATCGACCTCGCGGAACTCGCCGGCGAGGAGTGGATCACCTGGGGCGCGGGGGAGTTCTGCCACGAGTGGCTGCTGGCCACCCTGCGGGCCCGCGGGGTGGAGCCGGACATCGCCCACCGGGCGCCCGAGACGCACACCCAACTCGCCCTGGTGGCAGCCGGTCTGGGCGTCTGCGTGGCTCCGGCGCTGGGGCGCGAGCCGGTGCCCTCGGGCGTGGTGACCGTGCCGCTGCGGCCACGGGTCTCCCGTCACGTCTACGCGGTCTGGCGGGGCGACGCGGACCGGCGGCCGGCCATCGGCGCGGTCGTCGGCGCGCTCCGCGCGCAGGGCGCGCGGGGCGGGGGAGGCGTGCCTGTGTAGGAGGGCCGACAAACTCCCCGCCCCGCAGGGGAGTTCAGCCCCGGGGGAGCTTGCGGAAGTCCCAGGAGGCGACGGCCTCAGGGGTGAGGCGGATCCACGCGTGGCGGTGATCGTGCGGCAGCGCCTCCAGACCGAAGTACTTGCGGGCGAACAGGGCCTCCACAGACTCGAGTTCGGGGAACGGCTCGCCGACGCGCGGAATCTCGCCGACGAACTCGGCCGTGCCGGAGAGCTCCGCGCCGCGCAACTCGCCGTACTCCTCACCGGAGTCGACCACCACCGCGACCCGGGGGTCCTTGCGCAGGTCGGCCCAACGGCGGCTGCGCGTCAGGGAGTACAGCCAGAGCGAGGAGCCGTCCCAGACGAACCACAGCGCGCTGACGTGCGGCGCTCCGTCCGGTGAGACCGTGGCGACGCGGCAGGTGCGTTCCGCGGTGAGGAACGCGTCCAGCTCCTCGGCGGTCATCATGATCTTCCGGCCACGGCGCTGTGTATCTGCCATCTGCTCCCTTTCCGGGGGGTTGTTGCCGACCCGCACACTCTCACCTCGTCCTCGGCCGGCGGGCAAGGGGAGCCGGTCCGTGTCGCCGACGGTCCCGGCAGGTCGGGACCTTCGGCCCTGCGGGAGGGGCCCCACCGGCACGCAGGCGCGGCGGGCGGCAGCCAGGAGATTGGACCTGTCAGCAACCGACGGACCCCGTCGGACACCGCCAGGACCCGTCGGCCGCCGACCGGACCTCACGCGAAGGGACTCCTCCCATGGCCGTGCACGAGCAGCTCCGATCCGACGGCTCCACCTCCCGCCCCGGCGTACCGGCAGCGGTGCCGGCCACCGCTCCCGACCCGGCGTCGGCCGCCGCCACCGCCCCCACGTCGGCGTTCGCGCTGGCCGCACTGCGGCTGGCGACCGGCTTCGTGTTCCTCTGGGCGTTCCTCGACAAGACCTTCGGCCTCGGGTACGCCACCGGCGCCGGCAAGGGCTGGATCGACGGCGGCTCGCCCACGGCGGGCTTCCTGGGGCACGTGTCCGTCGGCCCGCTGCAGGAGACCTTCCGCGGCTGGGCCGGGGCGACCTGGGCCGACTGGCTCTTCATGCTCGGCCTGCTGGGCATCGGGCTCGCGGTCACCGCCGGCGTCGCGCTGCGGCCCGCGGCCGTCGCCGGCGCCGTGATGATGGCGCTGATGTGGGCCGCGGAATGGCCGCCCGCCCGGCAGCTCGCGGACGGCACGCCCAGCATGTCGACCAATCCCCTTGTCGACCACCACCTGATCCACGCGCTCGTCCTGGTGGTCCTGGCCGCCGCGTCGGCGGGCCGCGTCCTGGGCGCCGGAGCGTCGTGGGCCCGCCTGCCGCTGGTGCGTGACCACCGCTGGCTGCGCTGACCCGGCGCTCGCGACACCGGCCGGTCCCTCCGCCGACGGGTCCGGCCGGCCCTCCCCGCGCAGCCGCGCCCATTGGCCCGGCTCCCGCGACACCGACGGCGGACCACCCCCACCTCACAGGAGGCACCACCATGACCCGCACCATCGTCGCCGCGATCGACGGCTCCCCGGCGAGCCGCTCCGCCGCCGGCTGGGCCGCCCGTGAGGCGGAACTGCGCGGGCTGTCGCTGACACTCGTGAAGGCGTGGGAGCCGCTGCCCGACCGTCTGGCCGCGGCCACCGGGTCCGACCACGCGACCCTGGAGCACTGGAGCGGCCGGGTGCTGCGCGCGGTCGCCGAGGAGATCACCGGTCGCAACCCTGGCCTGGAGGTCTCCGAGCTGCTCGTCGCCGGACGTCCGGCCGAGGCGCTGGCCGAGGCCGCCGTGGAGGCCGAGCTCCTGGTGCTCGGATCGCGCGGCCTGGGACGCGTCGGCGGATTCCTGGTCGGCTCGGTCGGGCAGGCCGTGGTCGCCTCCAGCCGCACCCCCGTGGTCCTGGTGCGCGCGGGGCAGACCGGCGCGGACGAGTACCTGCCGGCACCCCCCTCCGGCGGGCGCCCGGTCTCCCGGCCCGTCGTCCTGGGCATCGACACCGAGAAGCCCGGCGAGGCCGTCACCGCCTTCGCCTTCGAGGAGGCGGCCCGGCGCGGCGCCCCGCTGCACGTCGTGCAGAGCTGGGCGCTGCCGCCGTACACCGTCCACGCGGTGACCGCCGCGGTGGACCTGTACGAGCAGTACACGCGGGAGATGGCCGCCCTGCTGACCGACACGCTCGCGCCGTGGCGGGAGAAGTTCCCCGCGGTGGACGTGGTCGAGGTCTCGCGCACCGGCGGCGCCGCCGACCACCTGCTGGACGCCGCCGCCGAGGCCTCGCTGGTCGTCGTCGGCCGGCGGATCCGGCGAGGCGCGCTCGGCGTCCACATCGGGCCCGTCACCCACGCGATGCTGCACCACGCGACCACGCCGGTAGCCGTCGTGGCCCACGAGTGACTCCGCGAGCGGAGCCCCGCGGGCCGAACGGCCCTCACCGGCCGGGCCGGGCGGCCGGGTCCGCGCACCCGGAGGTCCCTCGCGTGACGCCGCGGGCCTCACGAGAATCGACGTACATCCCCTGTCGGCACCGGGCGAAAGACGGAAACGGCCATGTACCGCAACGACGGATTCCGCGAACTCGACCGGAGCGAGAGCCTGCGACTGCTGGGGACCGCCGCCATCGGGCGGATCGTCCACACCCGGCAGGCGCTGCCTGCCGTGCTCCCGGTGAACTTCTGCCTCGACGACGACGGCGCGGTGCTGCTGCGGACCTCGGCCGCCTCCGAACTGGCACGGGCCGTGGACGGCACCGTGGTCGCCTTCGAGGCCGACGAGGTCGACCGGGCCGCCCGCTCCGGCTGGAGCGTCCTGCTCACCGGCGCCGCCGAGGTGGTGACCGACCCCGCGGAGCACCGGCGGCTGGCGGAGCGCGGCCCGCGCTCCTGGGTGGCCGTGCCGCCCCGGCAGGAGGTCTTCATCCGGATCCTGCCCGAGCTGGTCACCGGCCGCGAGGTCGTCGGCACCCGCGCCCCGCACGAGGCGGATCCGGCCCCGCGCGACGCGGGTCCGGTTCTGCATGAGGTGGACCCGGCCCTGCACGAGGCGAGCCCCGCCCCCCACGAGGCGGGCCCGGCCCTGCACGAGGCCGACCGGGCCCTGCACGGTGCGGAGCTCGGCGCCTGATCCGTACCGCCCGTCCGCGGATGCCCCGCTGCCCGCCCGGCCGGCCCCTGGCTCCCTCGCCGGACGCGGGGCCTACCGGCGGGACGGCAGGGCCGTCCGGCCCTTTCCCGCCCTCGCGGGCCCCGGAGATGCTCGGCGGTGGGCCCTGCCGACGACCGGCCGCTCCACGGCACGGCGGACCTGCGGGAAGGTGAGAAGGAGAGAGATGACGGACACCGGGCGGACCGGCGAGGAGGGCCCGGTGCGGGTCTTCCTGCTCGACGACCACGAGGTGGTGCGGCGCGGGGTGCGCGATCTGCTCGACGACGAGCCGGACATCACCGTGGTCGGAGAGGCCGGCACCGCCGCCCAGGCGCTGGCGCGGGTGCCGGCACTGCGCCCGCAGGTGGCCGTGCTCGACGTGCGGCTGCCGGACGGCGACGGGGTCTCCGTCTGCCGCGAGCTGCGGTCGGCCATGCCCGGCCTGGCGTGCCTGATGCTCACCTCGTTCGACGACGAGGATGCCCTGCTGGACTCGATCATGGCAGGGGCCGCAGGATATGTACTGAAGCAGATCCAGGGCTCCGACCTGATCACCGCCGTCCGCACGGTCGCCCGGGGCAGGTCGCTGCTGGACGCCGGCGCCACGGCGAGGCTGATGGCCCGGCTGCGTGCGGGGGCCGCGCCCGAGCCGGAACCGCTGCGGGGCCTCACCGGCCGGGAGCGTGAAATCCTCGCACTGGTGGGGGAGGGCCTCACCAACCGGCAGATCGGTCAGCGGCTCCACCTCGCGGAGAAGACCGTCAAGAACCACATCTCGCGGCTGCTGGCCAAGCTCGGCGTGGAACGCCGGGTCCAGGCGGCGGTCATCGCCGGCCAGGCCCATGGGCGTCCGGCCCGCGAGAAGTACTGAAAGGCCGACGTGGGCAGCACCGACGAAGTTCCCGAGCCGCCGCGCGTGCGGCTGCCTCAGCTGCAGCTCGACGAGCTGCTGCTGGAGGTGCAGGCCCGGCTCGACCTGGCCCGGGGCACCCGGGACCGGGTGCACAGCCTCCTGGAGGCCGTCCTCGCGGTGGGCAGGGAGCTCGACCTGCAGCAGGCGCTCCGCGGCATCGTGGAGGCCGCGGCCGTACTGGTCGACGCGCGGTACGCGGCGCTCGGCGTGATCGGACCGGACGGACGGCGCCTGTCGGCCTTCCACACGGTGGGGGTCGGCGAGGAGGAGACCGCCGCCATCGGGCCGCTCCCGGAGGGGCACGGCATCCTCGGCGAGCTGATCCGCCACCCCGAGCCGCTGCGGCTGGGCAAGCTGTCCCAGCACGCCGCCTCCTACGGACTGCCGCCGAACCATCCGCCGATGAACAGCTTCCTGGGCGTCCCGATCCGGGTGCGCGACCAGGTCTTCGGCAACCTGTACCTGACGGAGAAGCGGGGCGGGGCGCAGTTCGACGAGGACGACGAATCGGTGCTGTCCACGCTGGCCGTCGCGGCCGGCGTCGCCATCGACAACGCCCGCCTGTACGAGGAGTCGCGGCTGCGTGAGCGCTGGCTGCGGGCCAACGCGGAGGTCACCCACAGCCTGATGTCCGGCGTCGGCCGCACCGAGGTGCTCCAGCTGGTCGCCGACCGGGCCCGGGAGATCACCGGCGCCGCGCGCGCCGTGGTCGCCGTCCCGGTCGACGGGGACCGGACCCTGCGGGTCGAGCTGGCCACCGGCGCCGGGACCGAGGCGTTCCACGGCGCGGAGATGGCGCCCGGCAGCGGCCTGATAGGCACCGCGTTCTCCTCGGCCGCCCCGGTCACCAGCGACGACATCGCGCACGACGACCGGCTGGCCACCTCCGCCTCCCGCGTCACCGGGCTGGGCCCCGCGGTCGCCCTTCCCATCGGCACCGGTGACACGGGCGTCAGAGGCGTGGTGATGCTGGTGCGCGAGGCGGGGGAGCCCCGGTACACGGAGAAGGAGACCGAACCGCTCCAGACCTTCGCCGCGCAGGCCGCCATCGCGATGGAACTGGCCGACCGGCGGCACGACGCGGAGCGGATGGCCGTCCTCCAGGACCGCGACCGCATCGCCCGCGACCTGCACGACCTGGCGATCCAGCGGCTCTTCGCCACCGGGATGACGCTGCAGAGCGCGGGGCGGTTCATCGACCATCCGCGGGCCTCGGACCGGGTGATCCGCGCGGTCGACGACCTGGACGAGACCATCAAGATCATCCGCTCCACCATCTTCGGCCTGCGCTCCCACGGCGACGGGGAGAGCTCCGGGCTGCGGGCGCGGGTGGTCCGCCTCGCCGGCGAGTCCGCCTCCGTCCTCGGCTTCGCGCCCGGCGTGCGGATGCAGGGCCTGGTCGACACCCACGTGCCCCCGCGCATCGCCGACCAGGTCGAGGCCGTCCTCTCCGAGGCCCTCACGAACGTCGCCCGGCACGCCGGGGCGAGCCGGGTCGACGTCGGCCTGGAGACCGACAGCCGGGTCGTGCGGCTCACCGTCACGGACGACGGCGTCGGCATGCCCTCCGGCGGCCGCCGCAGCGGCGTGCGCAACATGACCGAGCGCGCGGAGCAACTGGGCGGGACCCTGGAGTTCAGCACGCCCGAGCGGGGCGGCACCCGCCTGGAGTGGTGCGTGCCGCTGACCGGCACGGGGTGACCGCGCGGGGCGCATCCCCTGTCGGACCCGCCGCCGCACGGCCTGGCCCCGTCCGGGGGCGGTCCTGTGCGCGGCGCGCCTGTGCGCCCCCGCGTGGACACGCGTGGGGCGACGACTCCCGGCCCGGCCGCTCCCCG
Organism: Streptomyces sp. CO7; assembly: GCF_053474865.1. Lineage (NCBI taxonomy): Bacteria > Bacillati > Actinomycetota > Actinomycetes > Kitasatosporales > Streptomycetaceae > Streptomyces > Streptomyces sp. CO7. The sequence continues at coordinate 329,811 of NZ_JBRIOU010000009.1, read as the reverse complement.
GCCCCTCAGGGCAGCGGCCACAGCCACCGGAGCGCAACCCGGCCCGCGCCGCGGGACCGCTCGCGGTGCCGCCTCGGCTGCGAAGCCGCTGCCGGTACGCGCCTTGGCCGCGGGATCGCTGCCGGCGCCCGCCCCGGCGCGGGAGCGTTGCCGCGACCCGAGCTCGCGGGCACCCGGCGGGCAGCGCGTCCGCCACCCGGTGGGTGCCGGGGGTCCGCCGCGCGGCCCACACGCTCTGATGGACGCCGCCCCGACGCCGCCCTCGACGCCGCGCTTGTCGTCGTGACCCGTCGGCGTGCCGGAGCGACGGCTCCGCGGCCCGGGTCGCCCACCCGCGCCCCGCCGTACGGCCGGCACCGCCCCTGACCTCGGTGTCGTGCGGTTCACCGGCCTCGGCCGCGGGAGCGCTGCAGCAACCCGCGCTCGGGGGACACAGCGAACTGCGCGTCCACCACCACCGTGGGCGCCGGGGTCGGCCGCGCGGCCCATGTCCTGCTGGACGCCGCCCATGACGCCGCCCTCGCCCTCGGGACCCGACCAGTGGAGCC
>NZ_JBRIOU010000009.1:326002-329163 GCF_053474865.1 Streptomyces sp. CO7 | reverse complement strand
CCACAGGACCCCGCACCGGCTCGTGATCCTGGTGCCGTGCGGCCCCCGGGATCCGGCCGCCGGACCGCCCCCGGTCCGCGACGATCACGAGCGGCGGCACCGTATAGCCTGGGCGGATGCTCAGCGAAGTCGCAGTCTCCCGCTTCGTGACGCCGCTCCGGGAGGGCGGGTCCATGCCGGCGCTGGTCGAGGCCGACGACCTCGGCCTGTACGTCCTGAAGTTCCGCGGCGCCGGTCAGGGCCACAAGACGCTGACCGCCGAGGTGGTGTGCGGCGAGCTGGCGCGGCGGCTCGGCCTGCGGATGCCGCGCCTGGTCGTCGTCGACCTCGACCCGGCGCTGGGTCTGGGCGAGCCGGACCGGGAGGTGCAGGACCTGCTGCGCGGCAGCGGCGGCCTCAACCTCGGGATGGAGTTCCTCTCCGGCGCCGTCGGCTTCGACCCGCTGGCCTTCGAGGTCACCCCGGAGGAGGCCGGGCGGATCGTCTGGTTCGACGCGCTGGTCAACAACGTCGACCGCTCCTGGCGCAACCCCAACCTGCTGACCCACCGCGGCGAGCTCTGGCTGATCGACAACGGCGCCACCATGATCTGGCACCACAACTGGCCCGGCGCCGACGCCTCGGCTGCCCGCGCCTACAACGCGGCCGACCACGCCCTCGCCCGCTTCTCCCCGGACGTCGCCGCGGCCGCCGCAGCGCTGGCCCCCCTGGTGACCGAGGAACTCCTCGCCGAGGTGACGTCGCGGATCCCGGAGAGCTGGCTGGCCGACGAGCCCGGCTTCGACTCGCCCGACGCGCTCCGCCGCGCCTACGCCCGCCCGCTGCTGGCGCGCGCCGCCGTCATCCACGACCGCATCGAGGGACTGAAGTGAGCCGGACCGCCGAAGGCCACGAACGCCACGACGCCGACCGGCAGGTGTTCACCCGCAACGTCGTCGACCGCAGGACCCGCGACCGGCAGGTCTACGAGTACGCCCTCCTGCGGGCCGTGCCCCGCGTCGAGCGGGGCGAGTGCGTCAACGTGGGCGTGCTCCTGTACTGCCGCGGCGAGCGGTTCGTCGCCGCCCGGACCCACCTGGACGAGGCCCGGCTGCTCGCCCTGGACCCGCGCGCCGACGTCGGAGCGGTGCGGGCCGCGCTGCGGGCGGTGGAGGCCGTCTGCGCGGGCGGCGAGGCCGCGGGACCGGCCGCGGACGACGACGCCGGCAAGCGGTTCCGGTGGCTGGTGGCCCCCCGCTCCACCGTCCTGCAGCCCGGCCCCGTGCACACCGGGCTGACCGCCGATCCGGCCGCCGAGGCGGACCGGCTGCTGGACCTGCTCGTCCGTTAGACGCCCGGACGGTCACCCCGCACCGGTCAGGTGGATCACATCACGCGGTGGCCCGTTGACAGCGGGTGTCCGGGCTTCTAGCGTCACGTCCTGCCGAGGGTACTAAGCGGTCGCTCACCTGCCGGGCGTAGAGTCCGGAGGAGAGACCGCACCGCGGGATCACCGAAGGCGTTCAGGCATTCCGAGGGCGAGGAGACGCACCCATGTCCACCACTGAGCAGCGAGTCGCAGTCGTCACCGGCGGTGCGCGCGGCATCGGCGCCGCCACCGCCGTCCGGCTGGCCGCCGAGGGCCGCGCCGTCGCGGTCATCGACCTCGACGAGGCCAACTGCAAGGACGTCGTCGACGAGATCACCGCGGCCGGCGGCAAGGCGATCGGCGTAGGCTGCGACGTGTCCGACGAGGCGCAGGTCGAGGCCGCCGTGGCCCGCATCGCCGAGGAGCTCGGCGCGCCGACCATCCTGGTCAACAACGCGGGCGTGCTCCGCGACAACCTGCTCTTCAAGATGAGCGCCCTGGACTGGGACACCGTCATGGGCGTGCACCTCAAGGGCGCCTTCCTGATGGCCCGCGCCTGCCAGAAGTACATGGTGGACGCCAAGTTCGGCCGCATCGTCAACCTGTCCTCCTCCTCGGCGCTGGGCAACCGCGGCCAGGCCAACTACTCCGCCGCCAAGGCCGGTCTGCAGGGCTTCACCAAGACCCTCGCCAAGGAGCTCGGCAAGTTCGGCGTCACCGCCAACGCCGTCGCCCCCGGCTTCATCGCCACCGAGATGACCAAGGCCACCTCCGAGCGGGTGGGCGTGGACTTCGAGGACTTCAAGAAGGGCGCCGCCGCGATGATCCCGGTCCAGCGGGTCGGCGTCCCGGAGGACATCGCCAACGCCGTCGCCTTCTTCACGGGCGAGGAGGCCGGCTTCGTCTCCGGCCAGGTCCTGTACGTCGCCGGCGGCCCGCTCAACTGACGCCGGACCGCAAGGTACCGGGACACGGAGGTAACACCCCCATGACCGAACTGCCCGAACTGCCCGAGCTCTCCGGCAAGGTCGCCGTCATCACCGGCGCCAGCCGGGGCATCGGCTTCGGCATCGCCGAGGCGTTCGTCGCCCGCGGTGACCGCGTCTGCATCACCGGACGCAACGAGGAGGCGCTCAAGGAGGCCGTGGAGCGCCTCGGCTCCGAGCGCGCCATCGGCGTCGCCGGCAAGGCCCACGACCTGGCGCACCAGGACGCGGTCGTCGCCGCAACCATGGAGGCGTTCGGCCGGGTCGACCACCTGGTCAACAACGCCGGCACCAACCCGGTCTTCGGGCCGATCGCCGACCTCGACCTGGCGGTCGCCCGCAAGGTCTTCGAGACCAACGTGATCTCCGCGCTCGGCTTCGCGCAGAAGACCTGGGCCGCCTGGCAGCGGGACAACGGCGGCACCATCGTCAACATCGCCTCGGTGGCCGGCGTGCAGGCCTCGCCGTTCATCGGCGCGTACGGCATCAGCAAGGCCGCGATGATCAACCTGACCCTGCAGCTGGCGCACGAGTTCTCGCCGCAGGTCCGGGTCAACTCCATCGCCCCCGGCGTGATCAAGACCAAGTTCGCCGAGGCGCTGTACGAGAACCGCGAGGCCGAGGTCGCCGCGGGCTACCCGCTCGGCCGGCTCGGCGTCCCCGAGGACATCGGCGGCGTCGCCGCCTTCCTGACCTCGGACGCCTCCGGCTGGATGACCGGCCAGAACCTGGTGGTCGAGGGCGGTCTCTTCCTCAACGCCGGCGTCGCCTGACGCGAGGCGGCAGGGAGCGGGCGGGGGCCCGGTGACCGCCGGAGCGGCGGTCAC
>NZ_JBRIOU010000009.1:324778-325902 GCF_053474865.1 Streptomyces sp. CO7 | reverse complement strand
GTCGGTGACGAACCGCTTGGGCTCCAGGCGGGTGAGCAGCCGCAGCGACTGCGCGTTGCCCTCGAAGCCGCCGCAGTCGGCGGCGAACTCGTCCAGCACCTGCTCGCCGTTGTGCCCGAACGGCGGGGGGGCGGGGGCGGGGGGGGGGGCCCCGGCGCCGCCGCCGTGTGCCGGCCCGCCGTCCGCGCCCCGCGCGCGCCCCGGGGCGCCGGTACGGTTGTCGGTGGGCGGCTGTAGGTTCCAGACCTGGAAGTGACCGCACACCGGAGGACGTTGACGTGACCGACATCGCCATGCTGCCCGAGTCCTGGCGCGGGGTACTGGGCGGCGAACTGGAACAGCCCTACTTCAAGGAGCTGACCGAGTTCGTCGAGAAGGAGCGGGCGAACGGCCCCGTCTACCCGCCCCGCGAGGAGGTCTTCGCGGCCCTCGAGGCGACGCCGTACGACAAGGTCAAGGTCCTCGTCCTCGGCCAGGACCCGTACCACGGCCCCGGCCAGGGCCACGGCCTGTGCTTCTCCGTGCGCCCGGGGGTGCGGACGCCCCCGTCGCTGCGGAACATCTACAAGGAGATGCAGGCCGAGCTCGGCCACCCGATCCCCGACAACGGCTACCTGATGCCGTGGGCCGAGCAGGGCGTGCTGCTGCTCAACGCGGTCCTCACGGTCCGCGAGAGCGAGCCCAACTCGCACAAGGGCAAGGGCTGGGAGAAGTTCACCGACGCGGTGATCCGCGCGGTCGTCAAGCGGCCCGACCCGGCCGTCTTCGTCCTGTGGGGCGCCTACGCCCAGAAGAAGCTGCCGCTGATCGACGAGAGCCGGCACGCGGTGGTGAAGGGCGCGCACCCCTCGCCGCTGTCCGCCAAGAAGTTCTTCGGATCGCGCCCCTTCACCCAGATCGACGAGGCGATCGCGGCCCAGGGCCACGAGCCGATCGACTGGCGCATCCCTGACCTGGGCTGACGCCTGCCCGGGGCGACGCCTGGCTGAGGCAGACGCCTGCCTCTGCCGACGCCGACCGTGCCTGACGCCGACCGTGCCTGACGCCGACCGGCGCACGGCCGGACGCGTTCCCGCCTCCGGTGCCGCTCGGTTCCACTGCCGTCGCCCGCGCCGCCCCGGCTC
>NZ_JBRIOU010000009.1:320390-324678 GCF_053474865.1 Streptomyces sp. CO7 | reverse complement strand
GAACGGCGGGCGACGGAGGGCGCGATGGAGCTTCAGGAGCGGGACGCGGGCGCGGTCGGCGTGACGACGCGGATCGGCCAGGCCGTGCTGCTGCACCACGGCGGCGACCGGGAGGAGGCGCGCGGCCGCTTCCTCGGCCTCTGGCAGGAAATCGGTGCGGACGGCGATGCCTTCCACCGCTGCGCCCTCGCCCACTACCTCGCCGACACCCAGGACGACCCCGCCGACGAACTCGCCTGGGACCTGCGGGCGCTGTCCGCGGCCGAGGAGCTGATGGAGGCCGTCCGGTCGTTGTACCCCTCACTGCACCTGAACGTCGCGGCCGACTACGCCAAGCTGGGCTGCCCGGAGGCCGCCCGCAGCCACCTCCACCGGGCCCGGCGCGCGGCCCAGGACCTGCCGGCGGACAGCTACGGCACGCGGGTGCGCGAGGAGATCCGGGAGCTGGAGGCAGGCCTGGAACCCTGAGGTGCCCGCGTGCCGTAGCCGTGGCCCAAGGTGCGCGGCCTACTTGGTGGCGCGGTTCTGCATCCTGCGGCAGATCGCCTCCTCGGCACTGCCCCGACTCCAGCCGCCGTACTCGGTGCCGATGCCGCAGGCGTCGACCGAACCGCCCTTCGGACGGCGCGGCCGGTCCGGACGGCCCGCCGCGTCCCGGGCACGCTCGCCGGAACGGGGCGGCCCAGGACGCTCACCCCGGTCCCGGTCGGAGCCCCGGCCGTCGGATTCGCCCCCGCGCGGGCCCTTGCCCTCCTTGGCGCTCTTCGAGGACGTGCCGCCGTCCCCGCCCTTGCCGTCCTTGCCCTCCACGGCGTCCTCGCGGCCGTCGGATCCCTTGCCGTCCTCGCCGGCCTTGCCACTTTTGGCGTCGGCGCGGTCCTTCGCGTCCTTGCCGTCCCCGGAGTCCTTCTTCGCGCCCTCCGCGTCCTTCGCGGCGGCGGAACCCACGGGCAGCGGAGCGCCCTCGCCGTCCGGGCCGGGCACCGACCGGGCCGACGGGGCCCCCGACACCCCCGGGGAGGGGCCGGCGGAGGGGACCGTCACACAGCCGGAGAGCGCGGCGCAGGCGACGGTGACGAGAAGCAGTGCGGTGGTGGTCGTCGTTCGCTTCACTCTCGTCACTCTGGCGGCTGCGGGACGGGCGGGGACAGCCGACAGGCGGGCGGTCCCTTCGTAAGGGTGACGTGGCGTCTGCGGGGTTGCCGCGCCGACGCGGACCGCGGGGGCACCCCGGCGGCGCCCCTGTCCGCCGGGGTTGCCCGCCGCGGTCAGCGGCGGCGTCGTGCGCGGAGCCGGGCCGTCGCGGCCGTCGCCGCCAGGGCGACGAGGATGCCCGCGGCGCACGGCAGGGGCCACGAGCCCCAGGTCGTGTACAGCGTGGCGCCGGGCCCGGCCACGTGGACGGTGTGCACCGAGACCCCGCGCTCGGAGGTGCCGAGCCGCGGCCCCACCGCGTGCCCGGAGCCGTCGTACACCGCGGAGACCCCGGTCAGGGTGGCGTGAGCCGTTGGGACACCGGTCTCCGCGGCCCGCAGCGCCGCCAGTGAGGCGTGCTGCTCGGGGGCCCAGGTCCGCTGGAAGGTGGAGGTGGAGGACTGGACGACCAGCAGCCCCGCGCCCTCGGCCGCCAGATGCCGGCTCATGTCGGGGAACGCGGACTCGAAGCAGACCAGCGGCCCCAGCCGCAGCCCGGGCGCGGCGTCCATCACCACCGGGGCCGATCCGCGGCCGCGGTCCTCGTCGGCCGCGCGGCCCACCGAGGTGGCCCAGCCGAGCATCGACCGCAGGGGGACGTACTCACCGAACGGGACCAGCCGCATTTTGTCGTACCGGTCCCCGGTGGGGCCCTCCGGGCCGATCAGCACCGAACTCTTGAAGATCCCGGGTCGGTCCGAGCGGCGGGCGTCCACGTTCACCAGCAGCGGCGCGCCGGTGTCACGGGACAGCGCGGCGAGCCTGCGGGCGAGGTCGGGGCGGGTCGCCAGGTCCTCGCCCACGCTGCTCTCACCCCAGACCACCAGGTCCAGTTCCTCCCCGCGGGAGGCCAGCTCACGGGTGAACCGTTCCTGCAGAGCGAACCGCCGCTCGGGGCCGTCCGCACCGGTCACGACACCGGGCTGGACCAGCGCGATCCGGGCCGTGCCGCCCGGCGCGGGCCCAGGAGCCCACGCCCAGGCACCCGCGGAGACCACCGCCACCACGGCCAGCCCCGCCGCCGCGACCCGCTGGGCCGAGGCGACGGCGATCAGCAGCGTGACGGCGGTGTTGACGCAGACCAGCAGGAAACTCAGCAGCCACACCCCGCCCACGGAGGCGAGGGCCAGCGCGGGAGCCGTCTGCCACTGGCTCGCCCCGAGCATCGCCCAAGGACCTCCGAGCCCCTGCCAGGACCGCACCAGTTCGATCATCAGCCAGCCGGAGGGCAGCGCGAGCAGCGCCGCCACGGCCCGCCGGGCGGACGGAGCGCCGGTCAGCAGCCGTCGGGCCAGCGCGCCCCAGGGCGCCCACAGCGCACCGAGCAGCGCGGCGAGCACCGGCGTGAAGACGTGCAGGCTCGGAAACAGCCAGTGGTGGGCGGCGAGCATCAGGCCGAAACCGCCGCACCAGCCGTCCAGCGCGGCCCGCCGGCCGGTCGGCGCGGTGCGGATCAGCAGCAGCCAGGGGACCAGCGCCAGGGGAGCCGACCACCACCAGTCGGGCTCCGGGAACGCGAGCACGGGCAGCGCACCCGCCGCGGCGGCCACCACGGGCCGCCGCCAGGAGGAGATCGCCCACCGCCCGGCCTTCACGCCCTCAGGGTGCCCGCCCCGCGACGGATGAGACGGGTGCGGCGGAGGGAAACGGCAACGCCCGCGGAAATGCGTGGCGGCGCGCGGGGCACGCGGGGGAGGCTGTCCGGATGAACGACGAGACCGGTGGGGACACCCGACCGCGCTACCAGGTCAGGGCCAACTGGTCCGAGGACGCCGTCACCGTGTACCAGGCCTACCGGCCGGAGATCGGAAGGCCGGCCGCGCGCGACGGCCGGTTCCCGGCGGCCTGGAAGCGCGACCGGATGACCTGGATCAAACCGTCCTTCCTCTGGATGATGTACCGCTGCGGCTGGGCCGCCAAGGAGGGACAGGAGACCGTGCTGGCCGTGCGGATCCGCCGGGAGGGCTTCGAGTGGGCGCTGCGCAACGCCTGCCTCTCGCACTACGTACGCGGTCCGCACCAGGACCGGGCGTCCTGGGGCCGGGAGCTGCGGCGGGCGCCGGCGCGGGTGCAGTGGGACCCGGAGCGGGACCTGTGGATGCGCCCGCTGCCCCACCGGTCGCTGCAGTTGGGCCTCGCGGGCGAGGCGGCGGCCCGGTACGCGGACGAGTTAATCCTGGGCATCGAGGACGTGACGCCGCGGGCGCATGCGATCAAGGCGCTGCTGACGGCGGGGGACGCCGAGGGGGCCGGGGCGCTGCTGCCCGCCGAGCGGGAGTACCCGCTCGACCGGGAGGCCTGCGCGCACCTGCTGCGCTGAGGCGCGCCAACCGGCGGAGGGCCGGGTCCGACGGCGCCAGGCTGCGCGGGACGTCGAACTCGTTGCCCTCGGGGTCGGCCATGACCACCCGCTCCGGCCCGGGCCTGACCCACATCGACCCGGGTGGCGCCGAGGGCGAGCAGCCCGGCGACCTCGTCGGCGGGACCGCGCCGTCCCGGCGGACGCCGCTCAGGGAAGCAGACGCTGTTCCTTGGCCGCGGCGACGGCGCCGGCCCGGTTGTCGACGCCGAGCTTGTCGTAGATGCGGCTCAGATGGGTCTTCACGGTCGCCTCGCTGATGAACAACGCGCGGGCGATCTCGCGGTTGGCCAGGCCCTGGGCGAGCTGGGCCAGGATGTCGAGTTCGCGGGCGGTGAGCGTCGGCCGGGGAGTGCGCATGGCCGCCACCATGCGGCCGGCGATCGGCGCGGAGAGCGCGGTGCGGCCCTGCGCCGCGGCACGGATCGCGGCGAACAGTTCCTCCGGCCGCTCGGCCTTCAGCAGGTACCCGGTCGCGCCCGCCTCCAGCGCACGGGTGACGTCCGCGTCCGTGTCGTAGGTGGTGAGGACCAGGACGCGCGGGGCGCCGGGCCGGGCGGTGATGCGGCGGGTGGCCTCGATGCCGTCCGTGCCGGGGCCGAGCTGCAGGTCCATCAGCACGACGTGCGGCGCCAGCCAGCCGGCCAGGACCACGGCCTCGTCGCCGCCCGCCGCCTCGCCGACGACCTCGATGCCGTCCGCACTGGAGAGCAGTGCCCGCAGCCCGGCGCGCAC
>NZ_JBRIOU010000009.1:319308-320290 GCF_053474865.1 Streptomyces sp. CO7 | reverse complement strand
GGGTGGACTCGACGGTCAGCGTGCCGCCCAGCTGCGCGACGCGGGCACGCATCGCGGGCAGCCCGTGCCCGCCCTCGCGGCCGGGCGCGGGGAGCGCGCCGGGATCGAAGCCGCGGCCGTCGTCCGCGACGTCCAGGACCACCTGGTCGTCGAGATAGCTGAGGGTGACGGCGGCCCGGGTCGCTCCCGCGTGCTGCCGCACGTTGGCCAGTGCCCCCTGGGCGACGCGCAGCAGCGCGGCCTCGCCCCGCTCGGGCAGGGGCAGGGGCACCCCCTCGATGTGGTGGCGCACGGTGAGACCGTCCTTCGTCCCGCGCTCGGCGAGCCGGCGCAGCGCGGCGAGGAGCGAGCCGCCGTCCGCCAGATCGGCCGGCGCCAGGTCGTGCACGAAACGGCGGGCCTCGGCCAGGTCGCGGCCCGCACCCCGGGCGGCCTCCCGCACGTGTTCGAGCGCCGCCGCCGGGTCGCTCGCCCACACGCGCTCGGCGGCCTGCAGCAGCATCCTCTGACTCGACAGCCCCTGGGCGAGGGTGTCGTGGATCTCCATCGACAGCCGCGCCCGCTCGGCCAGCGCGCCCTCGCGGCGCTCGGTGGCCGCCAGGTCGCGCCGGGTGCGCATCAGGTCCTCGACGAGCGCGCGCAGCCGCTCCGCCTGCCGTTCCATGTGCAGGAAGACGCCGGCCATCAGGGCGGCGACGGCGGGCGGGGTGATCAGCACCGCCGGGTCGAAGCCGTCGCTCAGCCGTTGCAGCGACACCACGACGAGCACCGTGAGCAGGCACGCCAGCGGGATCGCCGCGCCGGCCGGCAGGGACCGCAGCGCCAGGACGAGCAACGGGGCCGCGCACCAGGCGAAGCTGGGCGCCAGCAGGGTCAGGAGCGACCAGGCCGCCACCACCGCCACCAGCCACACGAGCGGACGGGAGGCGGGCCGGTCCCGCCCACGGGCCGGACCGGCCACCGGGCCGAGGGCGTAGAGCAG
>NZ_JBRIOU010000009.1:315159-319208 GCF_053474865.1 Streptomyces sp. CO7 | reverse complement strand
TCGCTCGCCCGCTATCTGCTGCGCCATCCGCCGACCCGACCACCCAGGCGACGCCGGGGCCCGGCGGATGGCGCAGCAGATAGCGGGCGAGCGAACCGCCCAGCAACGCGTAGAAGGCGAGGTGCACCACCGGCCCGAGCCAGCGCGCGTCCGGGTCCGCCGCCGCGCCCGCCGCTGGATCCGCCGCCGGGGCCGAGGCCTCGGGGGACCGGTGCCGTGTGTGCCGCATGGGTGTTTCCTCGCGTCCGCCTCGGGCCGGGTGACCCTGGGCCCGTCCGGGCTCACGCCCGTCCTCGCTGCTGCTGCCGGCCCGGTTCCTCGCGAGCCGGCCGCAGCGACGGGGCCGTCCGGCCGGAAGGGCCGGAGACCGTCGCTCCCTCCAGGTAAACCCGTGCGGGCGGTGCGCGCATCAGCCGTTCGGATGACACCCCCGTCAACCGTCGGAACCCGCGTGACCAGCCGGAACGCCGACGCCCGGGGGCCGGGTGCGCCCCGAGGATGGATGGCGAGAGGCCGGGGAGCGAGGTTCCCCGGACGACTGACGAGGAGCTGTTCATGACGAAGAGGACGACCCTGCGCACCCGTGTCCTGCTGGGTACCGTCGCCGCCGCGGCGCTGGGCGCCGGCACGTTCGGCGCCGTGACCGCGAACGCCGCCGGCCCCGCGCCCGCCGCGGCGGCCGACGTGGCGAAGGGCCGGGACACCACGCAGACCACGCATCTGTCGGCCGATGCCGCCCTCCGGGCCGCCGAGGCCGCGATGGACGCCGCGGAGGACGCGGACCAGAAGGTGACGGTTGCCGTCGTGGACCGCAACGGCAACACCGTGGTGACCCTGCGCGGCGACGGCGCCGGGCCCCAGTCCTACGACTCGGCGGTGCGCAAGGCGTACACGGCGGTCTCCTGGAACGCACCCACCTCGGTGCTCGCCGGGCGGCTGGACCAGGCCCCGAACCTGAAGGACATCCCGAACACCCTCTTCCTCGCCGGTGGCGCGCCGGTCACCGCCAAGGGCGCCCCGATCGCGGGCATCGGTGTCGCCGGGGCCCCGTCCGGCGACCTGGACGAGAAGTTCGCGCAGGCGGGCGTGGCCGCGCTCGGCAGGTGAACCGGTGCGGCGGCGTCCGGCCGGGAACGGACGCCGCCGCGCGCCGCTCGAGGCGGCCGAGCCGGACCTAGACCGGCTGCAGTGCCTCCGCCCGCACGGCGCGGGCCCACTCGACGACCAGCTGTTCGTAGCGGGCACGGTCCTGGGCGGTCGGCGCGCCGCTCGAACGGAGCCACAGCGCGCGGATCATCTCGTTCAGCTCGGCGGCTGAGCGCGCGGAATCACGGACCTCGGCGTTGAGGAGCATGGGGTCCACCCTAGGGGCAAGGTATGACACTCCGCTACCGTCCCACTACACATCGGCCGCGTGCGGGCTCAGCACACCCGTCGTGATCAGGCCGAGGATGAGCAGGCCCAGGGCGATCCGGTACCAGACGAACGGCATGAACGACTTGGTGCTGATGAACTTCATGAACCAGGCGATCACCGCGTAGCCGCAGACGAACGCGATCACCGTGGCCAGGAAGGTCGGGCCCCAGGAGACGTGGGATCCCTCCGCGGCGTCCTTGAGCTCGAACAGGCCCGAGGCCAGGACGGCGGGGATGGCCAGCAGGAAGGAGTAGCGGGCCGCGGCCTCCCGGCGATACCCCATGAAGAGGCCGCCGCTGATGGTGGCTCCCGAGCGGGAGACGCCGGGAACCAGAGCCATGGCTTGGCAGAGGCCGAAGATCAGGCCGTCGCGGATGCCGAGGTGCGTCAGGTCCTTCGGTCGGCGCAGGCGGTGCCGCCCGCCACCCACCACGGGCTGATCGGCCGCCGCCGCGGCCCTCTCGGCGAGACGGTCGGCGACACCGATGACGACGCCGACCACGATCAGCATCGTGGCGGTGACCCGCAGATCACGGAACGGGCCCTCGATGTGGTCCTTGAGGGCCACACCGAGGACGCCGATCGGGATCGAGCCGACGATCACCAGCCAGCCCATCCTGGCGTCGTGGTCGCGCCGCGCCTCCCGGTCCCGCAGGGAGCGGAACCAGGCGCTCACGATCCGCCCGATGTCCTGGCGGAAGTAGATCAGCACCGCGGCCTCGGTGCCGATCTGGGTGATGGCGGTGAACGCCGCCCCCGGGTCCTGCCAGCCGGAGAACGCGGCGGTCAGCCGGAGGTGGGCGCTCGAGGAGATGGGCAGGAACTCGGTCAGCCCCTGGACGAGTCCGAGGACGAGCGATTCGAACCAAGACATGGGTGCAGGTAGTCCAAGTGCTGATCGGGGAGGAGGGCCGGGTCACGACGACGCCGGGGTGCGGGCACTGTAACGGTGCTGCGGCGTCCTGCCGGTGATCCACGGATGAACGGGAGGCGTCGCGTCGCCGACCGGTCAGCGTGCGCGCAGGTGGTGGCGCTTGCGCCAGGCGAAGACGGCGCCGCCCATGGCCGGGAGGGCGATGACGGCCACGGCGATCAGGAAGGCCGGCGAGGTGGGACTGGCGGCGCGGGCCCCGGCGACCGCGTAGGCGGCGGTGTTGGGGATCGAGCCGAGGGCGGTGGCGAGGAGGAAGGAGGAGGCCCGCATCCGGGAGACGGAGGCGCAGTAGTTGGCGGCCCAGAACGGGATGCCGGGGAAGAGTCTGAGCACCATCATCGAGCGGAAGCCGTGCCGGCTGAGCTGGCCGTCGGCCGCCTGGAGCCAGCGGGCGCGCAGCAGCGGCCGCAGGGCGTCCTGGCCGAGCAGCCGGCCGAGGCCGAAGGCGAGACCCGCGCCGAGCACGGTGCCGCCGAGCGCCGTCGCCAGGCCCATCGTCGAGCCGAAGAGCGCGCCGGCTGCCAGGTTGAGCACGGGGCGCGGGACGAAGGCCACGGTGCACAGCCCGTAGGCCACGCCGAACGCCAGCGCGGCGAGACCGCCGCCGAACTGGGGCGGCCAGCCGTCGGCGACCAGGCGCTGCGGCTCGAACATCAGGACCGTCCCGGCGGCGGTGGCCAGGAGGAGCAGGAGCAGGCCGAAACGGGCCCACGGGGACAGCAGCAGTTGGGCGCAGCGGGCCAGCGGACCGCGTGGCGCGGGGGCCGCGGGCGGCGTCGGCGGGGACGCCGGTTGCGCTGTCTTGGTCAGTTTGACGGGAGGGGTGATCACTAATCCAGCGGCCGCGGCGGGGGACGGCGCCGCGGCGGTGCCCCCAGAGCGGGTGGTGGCATCGAGCATTTGGCGACAGTAACCGAGGATGTGGGGTGTTCGCTCCCTACCGTGGCGTACGACATACCGTCATACCGGCACAATGGCTTGGTGAACGAGCCCGTACCCGTGTCCCGCGCCGTCGACCACGGCACCGCGAAACTGATGCCCGACGTGGACCGGGAGCGGGCCTGGCTGCTGACCGTCGACGGTGCGCCGCAGTCCTACGTCGACCTCGACGAACCGGCCCACCTGGAGTTCGAGTACACCCGCCGGATCGGCCACCTGGTCGACACCCTGGCCGAGCCCGGGGCGGCGCTGGACGCGGTGCACCTGGGCGGCGGGGCCCTCACCCTGCCCCGCTATGTGGCCTCCACCCGGCCGGGGTCCCGCCAGGATGTGGTCGAGTACGACCGCGGTCTGCTGGAGATGGTGCTGGAGCACCTGCCGCTGCCGGAGGAAACCGGTGGGGGCGGTGTCCGCACACATGTGGGCGACGCACGGGCGTGGCTGGAGAGCGCACCGGAGGACAGCGCGGACCTGGTGGTGGCGGACGTGTTCGGCGGCTCCAGGGTGCCGGCGCACCTCGCCTCGCTCGGCCTGGTGCGCGAGGCGAGGCGGGTGCTGCGGGACACGGGGGTGTACGTCGCCAACCTGGCGGACGGAGCGCCGTTCGCGTTCCTGCGCTCCCAGATCGCCACGGTGGCGGCCGTCTTCGCGGAGACGGCGGTGATCGCCGAGCCGGGTGTCCTGCGCGGGCGGCGGTTCGGCAACGCGCTGCTCGTCGCCTCGGGCCGGCAGCTGGACGTGGCGGGGGTGGCCCGGCGGG
>NZ_JBRIOU010000009.1:308801-315059 GCF_053474865.1 Streptomyces sp. CO7 | reverse complement strand
GGCAGGAGCGGGGACGGTGGGGTCGAGGGCGACCGGCGTGACGGGAGGGACGACCGCGTCGAGGGTGGCGCCCGCCTTGGGGTGGGGGTCGGACCGCAGGGTGAGGCGGCGGACGTCGGGGACCAGGAGGACCGCGGCGGTGACGAGGACGACCAGTGCCGCGCAGCCCCACAGCGCCGAGGTGCGTCCGAACGCCGTCTCGGCCGGCCCGGCCAGCGCCGTGGCCAGCGGAACCATCGCGATCGAGCCGAACCAGTCGTAGGCGGAGACCCGGGACAGCTTGTCCTCGGGTATCTCCTGGTGCAGCGCCGTCATCCAGGAGACGCCGAAGACCTCGATGGTCACGCCGGTCACGAACATGACCCCCCACAGCACGCCGGTCGGCACCGGAACCGCGAGGGCGGCGCTGGGCAGTGCCAGCGGGAAGACACACAGCGTGCCCGCCAGCAGCAGCCGCCGGGGCTTCCAGCGGGTCATCAGCAGGCCGCCTGCCATCGTGCCCGCCCCGAACGCTGCCAGGGCCAGCCCCCAGGGACCCGCGCCGCCCAAGCTGTCCCGGGCCACCAGCGGCCCGTACACCGCCTCGGCCGCGCCCACCACCGCGTTGGCCACCGAGAACTGGATCACGATGCCCCACAGCCAGGGACGGGACGCGAACTCCTGCCAGCCCTCCCGCAGGTCGGCGAGCATGCCGCCACCGGGTTCGCGCGGCGCGATGCCGCGGACGTCGAGCAGCGCGCGCAGAGAGGCGGCCACCGCGAAGGCGGCCGCGTCGACGGCCAGCACCCAGCCCGGGCCCATGGCGGCGACCATCGCCCCGCCGAGCGCGGCGCCGCCCAGCGAGGCGCCGTGCATGGCCATCCGGTAGACGGCGAAGGCACGGCCGGCCTCCCCGGCGGGGACCGAGGAGAGCAGCATGCCCTCCGAGGCGGGGCCGAAGAACGCCTGTGCCGCGCCGCCGAGGCCGGCCAGCAGCATCATCTGCCACAGCCGCGCCTCCCCGGCGATGACCAGCACGGCGAAGACGGCCTGGGAGAGACAGTTGACGGTGTTCGCCGCCACCATCACCCGGTGCCGGGGAAGCCGGTCGGCGACCGCCCCGCCGATGAGCAGGAACAGCACCAGCGGCAACGTGCGCGAGGCCACCACCAGGCCGACGTCGCCGCCGGATCCGCCGGAGTCGAGCACGGCGAAGGCCGAGGCGATCATCGCGCCCGCGCCACCGAGGTTGGTGACGCAGGCGGCGGCGGTGAGCAGGAGGTAGTTGCGGCGGCCGCCGGCGGACGGCGACGGTGCGGGCGGGGTGGTCACCCCCTGACTATCGCCGCTGACCAGGGCGGTTGCCAAACCCCTTTCCGGCCCTCACGGGAACAGGTGCTTACGGAGCAGGCCCTCACGGGGACCCGGTCATCACCGGGACCGGCCCGCGAGCGAGCCGGTCCGCGGTGGGAGACGGCGGGCGTCAGCCCTTGGGGGTGCCGTGCAGGCGGACGGTGTCGAGCACCTTCATGATGGTCTCCTCGGACACCTCGTCGTCCACGCCGGTGGCCCCGAACAGGGTCCAGGCCACGAAGTCGCCGTTGGAGTTCTTGAAGCCGAAGGTGAGGGCCTTGCCGTCGGTGGCGCACTTGCCCTTGTCCGGGGTGTTCTTGGACCGGGCCCAGGCGATGCTGCCCTCGACCCCGGAGGCCGTCGTGTAGGGCTTGGCCTTCTTGTCCCAGGTGACGCTCTTCTTGTCGGGCTGCGTGTAGCCGGCGAACACCCACGTGTTGGAGTGGTTGATCGCCACCTCGTCGGTGCTCTTCGCGCCGTTGGCGCCCTTGGTGCCCACGGTGGCCAGGGCGGTCTCGTCCTCCCGGCCGTCCTTGTCGTCGTCCGAGACGCACCACTTCGACTTGTAGTACGCCGGCGCCGACATGACGATCAGCGGCTCGAGGTCGTCCGAGCCGTCCTCCTCGAACCCGATCAGCATGGTCGAGCTCTCCACCTCCCAGTCCGCCGGGACGTCGAAGGCGGTGCCCCACTTGGGGTTCACCACGACCTTCCAGCCGGGGACCGTCGGCTTGGGGCCCTCGCCGCGCGGATTGTCCTCCGAGGACCCGGTGGCCTTCGGAGAGGCCGGCTTCGAGGCGGACGCGGAGGCGGACGGCTTGCCGTCACCGCCGGCCACGACCTTCTCGTCGTCGTCGCCCAGCACGAGGAAACCGGTCACCGCGGCCGTCAGCACCACGGCCGAGGCGGCGACGATCGCGACCAGCTTCGTCCGCCGCGACGGGTCCGAGGGACCGCCGCCGGCGGGCGGCTGCGCGGGGCCCGCCGGCCCGGCGGGCCCCCACTGGCCCTGCGGGGCGTAGGGACCGGGCTGCGGCTGCTGCTGGTAGCCGGGCGTCTGGTACGGGTTTGGCTGCTGCTGGTACCCCGGCTGCTGGTAGGGGTTCACCGGCTGCTGCGGGTTGTTCGGGTTCTGCTCGCCACCAGGCGGCTGCTGTCCAGGCCACATGGCCCGTAACCCTAGTCGCGCAGAGACACGCTTTGGTCACCGTTCCTCGTCCGTGATGTAGCAGAACGGGTTCCGGCGGAGTGACGGTAGGCTTCCCGGCATACGGGCGCGGGTGCGGGCACGGGTGCCGACGCCCCCCGTGCCACGACGGCGACAGCGCGCACCGGTCGGTGGGGACCGGACACGACAACCCGGCGAGACGCGAGAGCGCAGGAAGAAGGCACAGGTGCACGTCCAGGAATGGCTCGAGACGGTGCCGGCGGGCGCGGTCTACGCGTTGGTGGGCATCGTCATCGGTCTGGAGAGCCTCGGCATCCCGCTGCCCGGCGAGATCGTCCTGGTCTCCTCGGCCCTGCTCTCCTCCCAGCACGCGGGCATCGACCCGCTGATCCTCGGCATCTGCGCCAGCGCCGGAGCGATCATCGGCGACTCCATCGGCTACGCCATCGGCCGCAAGGGCGGACGCCCGCTGCTGGCCTGGCTGGGCGCGAAGTTCCCGAAGCACTTCAGCGAAGGACACGTGGCCGCAGCCGAGAAGTCCTTCGACAAGTGGGGCATGTGGGCCGTCTTCTTCGGCCGGTTCGTCGCCCTGCTGCGGATCTTCGCCGGCCCGCTGGCGGGCGTGCTGCAGATGCCGTACTGGAAGTTCCTGATCGCCAACGTCAGCGGCGGCATCGTCTGGGCCGGTGGCACCACCGCCGTCATCTACTACGTGGGCATCGTCGCCGAGGCGTGGCTGAAGCGGTTCTCGTGGGTGGGGCTGGTGCTCGCGGTGGCCATCGGTCTCACGTCCATGATCCTGATGAAGCGCCGGGCGGCCAAGATGACCGCCTCCGCGTCGGACACCTCCGGGGACGAGTCCGGGGAGACGGACGGCGGGGCGACGGACGAGAAGACGGACGGCGGGACCGGGCGGACCGGTGAGCCGGACGAGGCCGCGGCGACCGTTCCCGACGGGACGGACACCACGCCCACGGACCGGGCGGGCACGACCGCGCCGACGGCCGGTCGGGAGCCCGAACCGGCCGCCGAACGCTGAGGGCGGGTCAGCCGGCCGCGTGCACGGCCCGGTGCGCCTTCGCCAGCTCCGTGTAGTGCGCCGCGTTCAGCCGGATCCCCGCGCGCTCCTCCTCGGTGAGTTCCCGCCGCACCCTGGCGGGGACTCCCGCGACCAGCGAACCGGGCGGCACGACCATCCCCTGCGGCACCAGGGCCTGCGCCGCCACCAGCGACCCGGCGCCGATCACCGCGCCGTTGAGCACGGTGGCGCCCATGCCGATCAGGCAGTCGTCCTCCACCGTTGCCCCGTGCACCACCGCGTTGTGGCCGATCGAGACGCCCTGCCCGATCGTCACCGGGAAGCCCGGGTCGACGTGGAGCGTGCAGTTGTCCTGGACGTTGCTGTCCTCGCCGACCACGATCGGGCCCGCCTCCGAACGCAGCACCGCGCCGTACCAGACGCTCGCGCCCCGGCGCAGCGTCACCTCGCCCAGCAGGACGGAGGTGGGCGCCGCGTAGGCGTCCTCCTCCAGGACCGGTTCCTTGCCGCCGATGCCCGCGACCAGCGCCTCGTGCGCCATTGCCCCTCCAGGTGGTAGCCGTTCCCCGGCACGGTATGCCACCGCCGCTGGGGTGAAGATCACAGGTCCCCGGCAGGGTCGCGGTGCCGGGTGCTGGTTACCGTGAGCGGGTGCCCAAGAGCCAGAACTCCCTCACCGTGTGGCGGCGTCGCCTCCTGCAGCGTGGCGTCCACGCCGCCTGGGCGTGGGTCCAGCGCACCGGAGCGGTGTCCGCCGAGCAGCCGGGCCGGCTGCGGTTCCGGTCGATGGGGCCGCACACCAAGCTCGCCTTCCCTCTGGGCACCGTCTTCGGCGAGCCCTGGATCGAGCTGGGCTCCTACTGCATCATCGGCGAGCAGGTCACCCTCACGGCCGGTCTGATGCCCGACCTCGACCTCGGTGCGGAGACGATTCTTCGCATAGGGAACGGCGTGGTCCTCGGGCGCGGCAGCCACGTCATCGCCGACACCACCGTGTCGATCGGTGACGACTGCTACTTCGGGCCCTACGTCTACGTCACCTCCACCAACCACTCCTACGACGACCCCCACCAGCCGATCGGCAAGCAGTGGCCGCGCACCGATCCGGTGGAGATCGGTCCCGGCTGCTGGATCGGCACCGGCGCCGTGATCCTGCCCGGCGCCCGGATCGGGCGGAACGTGGTGGTCGGCGCCGGCGCGGTGGTGCGCGGGGTCGTCCCGGACCACTCCGTGGTGGTCGGCGCGCCCGCCAAGGTCGTCCGCCGCTGGACGCCCGACCAGGGCTGGCAGCCGCCGCTGCGCACGCCCGCGCCGTCCCCCGTCCCCGCCGACGCCACCGCCGAGCAGCTGCTGGCCCTGGCCGAGCTCGACGACGAGACGGTGGCGCGCCTGGCGGCCCTCGACGAGGAGGAGGCCGCCCGCCTGACCGCCCTCGACGGGGAGCCGGACGCCTCGGCCCCGCACGGGAAGCCGGACGCCTCGGCCCCGCACGGGGAGCCGGACGCCTCGGCCCCGCACGGGGAGCGGGACGCCTCCCCGGCCGCCCTCGACCCGCACGACGATCGGGACGTCCGTCTCCGACGGGCCGTGCGGAGCCGTCGGCGGTAGCGTCGGCCGCGGAACGCGCGCACGTCGGACCGGAGATGCGGCGCGGGAGCGGAGGAGACCGATGAGCTTCACACCGACCCCGAACGGAACCCGCGGCGCGGCCCAGCCCGGTGCTCTGACGCGCCGGGTGAACGCGCTCGCCATGCGACGGATCGTGCGCCGCGGCGGCGGTCGCGTCATGGGCAGGGAAGCCCTGGTCCTGACCACCGTGGGACGCCGCTCCGGCCGGCCCAGGAAGACGCCGGTGGCCCGCTTCGAGGAGAAGGGCGGGACCTGGCTGATCGTGGCGAGCGCCAACGGCGCGGCACGCAACCCGGACTGGTACTACAACCTGGCCGCCCACCCGGACCAGGTCGCCGTGACCCTGGACGGCCGGACCATGGAGGTCACCGCCGAGCAGCTGCGCGGCGAGGAGCGGGAGCAGGTCTGGCGGGTGATCACCGCCGTCCAGCCCCGGTTCGCCCGCTACACCGAGAAGACGGACCGCGAACTGCCGGTGATCCGGCTGACGCCCCGGTCCGTGCGCCTCGGCGACGGGTCCGACGCCTGAGGCGGCGGTCCACCTCGCGGGCGGCGGCGGGGCGACCGGAGCGGTTCCGCTACCGTGCCCGCCATGCGCGCACCTCTGGGAGACTTCGCCGACGCCCGCCCCGCCACCGCATGCCTCGACGAGCTCGTCGGGCCGGTCGCCGAGGCGGTCAGGACCTGGGGCGGGGACGTCCCGGCGGAGAGCATCGTCTACGTCGACACCGACCCGGAGAAGGCGGACACGGCCGTGTTCGCCGAGCACTACGGGGCCGAACTGCTGGACGCCTCGGCCAACTGTGTCGTGGTGGCGGGCAAGCGCGGCGGGGAGACCGGCTTCGCCGCCTGCCTGGTGCTCTCCACCACCCGGGCCGACGTCAACGGCCTGGTGCGCCGCCGGCTGGGGGCGCGCAAGGCGTCCTTCGCCCCGATGGACACGGCCACCGGCCTGACGGGCATGGAGTACGGCGGGATCACGCCGGTGGGGCTGCCCGCCGGGTGGCCGGTGCTGGTGGACTCCGCCGTGGCGGCCCTGCCGTACGTCCTGGTCGGCAGCGGCCGCAGGCGGGGGAAGCTGCTGGTGCCC
>NZ_JBRIOU010000009.1:306412-308701 GCF_053474865.1 Streptomyces sp. CO7 | reverse complement strand
GGCCGGGCTGCCCGGGGCCGAGGTGGTCGAGGGGCTGGGCGTCCCGGCCCGGACCTGACCTCGAGTTCTGCGGACCGGGGCTGCGGGACGCTTTCGCGGGAACATGCTGTGGGGAACGCCACTGGAGGCACGGCCGTCCGCTCCCGCGTCCCGGCCACCGGTTTCCTAGGCTGGAAGGACGCCCTGTTCCCTGACGGCCCCCGCGGCCCGGAGACCTCATGCAGCTTTCGTCCTTGGCCGCGGCGCGGCCCGACCAGCCGGGCGGCATCGCCGGCTGGGCCGTCGATCTGGTGGAGCGCCTGGGCGGTCCCGGGGCCGGACTGGCGATCGCGCTGGAGAACCTCTTCCCGCCGCTGCCCAGCGAGGTGATCCTGCCCCTGACCGGCTTCGCCGCGGGCCAGGGTGTGCTGAGCCTGCCCTCCGCGCTGTTCTGGACCACCCTGGGCTCGGTGGTGGGCGCGGTGGCGCTGTACTGGATCGGGATCCTCCTGGGCCGCCGCAGGCTCTACGCGGTGTGGGCGAAACTGCCGCTGGTGAAGACCTCCGACCTGGAGAAGACCGAGGACTGGTTCGCCCGGCACGGCACCAAGGCGGTGTTCTTCGGCCGGATGGTGCCGGTCTTCCGCAGTCTGATCTCGGTGCCCGCCGGACTGGAGCGGATGCCGCTGCCGGTGTTCCTGGGGCTGACCGGTCTGGGAAGCCTGATCTGGAACTCCGTGCTGGTCCTGGCCGGCTACTGGCTGGGCGACCGCTGGGAGCTCGTGGAGCAGTACGTGGGCGTGCTGTCCAAGGTGGTCCTCGGCGCGGCGGTCGTGGGGCTGGCGGCCTGGATCGCGGTGCGGCTGCGCGAGCGCCGCGCGGAGGCCGACGACCGGTCCTGAGCGCGGGGGCGCGGGCCCGGGGGACTCAGGAGCAGGCGGTCAGGCGGGCCACCAGGTGGTGCCAGGCGTCCTCGACCCGGTCCAGGCCGATGCCGCAGCGGACCGTCAGGTGATGGGTGAGCGAGGTGCTCAGGAAGGCGAGCAGGGTGTGGGCGAGCAGTTCCACGTCGCCCTGCGCGCCGTGCTCGCGCAGCAGGTGCGTGAGATGGGTGTGACGCAGCAGGTGGGGCGGGCTGCTGAGAGCGCGCAGCGGGTCGGTCTGCAGCGCCAGCCAGAGCTCGGTGTGGCTCGCCTCGTGCCGGAGCACCGCCGGGCCGAAGGCGTGCAGCCGCTCCAGGGCGGGCGCGCCCGGGCCGACCGGCGGCGGGCCCGAGAGGAACGAGGTCTGGAACTGCCGCTCGCGGTGGTCGAGAAGCGCGAACAGCAGGCCCGTGCGGTCGCCGAAGCGCCGGAAGACGGTGCCCTTGCCGACCCCGGCCGCCTGGGCCACCGCCTCCATCGTCAGGTGGGCCAGGCCGTGCTCGCCGAGCAGCCGGGTGGCGGCGTCCAGCAGCCGAGCGCGGTTGCGGGCGGCGTCGGCGCGCAGACCGCAGGAGGCGGCCGCGGAATCCGCCGGAACCCCGGTCGTGGGGCCGACGACCTTGAGAGGTTCGCCGGAGGGCGGCGGTACAGCGGTGTCCATGAGCTTCACAGTACCGCAACACAGCGAAAGTGGACCGTGGTCCGGATAGGTGGTACAACTTTGAACGAGGGTCGGTGAGGCGGCGCGTTCCGCTTCCCGTCCAGGTGGTGAGCACCTGCTCGCCGCCACCCCTGTCGTCCTGTTTCCCCAAGGAGTGCTCATGTCCGTCCGCATCCTCGCCCTTGTCGGCAGCCTCCGCGCCGGCTCGCACAACCGCCAGCTCGCCGAGGCCGCCGCCAAGCACGCCCCCGAGGGTGTGGAGGTGCAGGTGTTCGAGGGTCTGGCCGAGGTGCCGTTCTACAACGAGGACATCGACGTCGAGGGCTCGCTGCCCGAGGCGGCCGCCCGTCTGCGTGAGGCCGCCGGCTCCGCCGACGCGCTCCTGTGGTTCACCCCCGAGTACAACGGCACCATGCCGGCCGTGCTGAAGAACGCCATCGACTGGCTGTCCCGCCCGTTCGGCGCCGGTGCGCTGTCCGGTCTTCCGGTCGCCGTGATCGGCACCGCCTACGGCCAGTACGGCGGCGTGTGGGCCCAGGACGAGGCGCGCAAGGCCCTCGGCATCGCCGGCGCCGTGGTCGTCGAGGAGCCCAAGCTGGCCATCGCCGGCTCGGTCGTCCGCTTCGCCGAGCTGCACCCGGCCGACGACACCGAGGCCGTCGACGGCCTGGTCGAGGTGCTGTCCCAGGTCGCCGAGCGCACCCGCGCCGCTGCCGCCTGAGGCGC
>NZ_JBRIOU010000009.1:301618-306312 GCF_053474865.1 Streptomyces sp. CO7 | reverse complement strand
CGCCCTCCCCGCCCGCGCGGGGGAACGCCCCCGGACGCGGGAACGCCCCCGCCCGGCCTCGCGGCCGGACGGGGGCGTTCCGTTGGGGTCGGGCGACCGACGCCTCCCCGGATCGGATCGGCGGGCGATCAGACCAGGTCGAAGCGGTCGGCGTTCATGACCTTGTCCCAGGCCTGGACGAAGTCCTTGACGAACTTCTCCTTGGCGTCGTCGCTCGCGTAGACCTCGGCGACGGCGCGCAGCTCGGAGTTGGAGCCGAAGACGAGGTCGGCACGCGTGCCGGTCCACTTCTTCTCACCCGTGGCCTCGTCGAAGGCCTCGTACAGGTTGTTCTCGCCGTCCACCGGCTTCCACGTCGTGCCCAGGTCGAGCAGGTTGACGAAGAAGTCGTTGGTGAGCTTGCCCGGGGCGTCGGTGAGGAGACCGAGCTCCGAGTCCTGGTAGTTGGCGCCCAGGACGCGCAGACCGCCGACCAGGACGGTCATCTCGGGCGCGCTCAGGTTGAGCAGGTTGGCGCGGTCGACCAGCAGGTGCTCGGCGGGCAGGCGGTTGGCCTTGCCGAGGTAGTTGCGGAAGCCGTCCGCCTTCGGCTCGAGAGCGGCGAAGGACTCGACGTCCGTCTGCTCCTGGGTGGCGTCGACGCGGCCCGCGGTGAACGGGACCTCGATGTCGAAGCCCGCCTCCTTGGCGGCCTTCTCGACGCCGACGGCGCCGGCGAGGACGATCACGTCGGCCAGGGAGACCTGCTTGCCGCCGGGGAGGGAGGCGTTGAAGGACTCCTGGACGCCCTCGAGGGTGCTCAGGACGGTCTTGAGCTTCTGCGGCTCGTTGACCTCCCAGTCGGCCTGCGGCTGCAGGCGGATGCGGGCGCCGTTGGCGCCGCCGCGCTTGTCGCTGCCGCGGAAGGAGGACGCGGAGGCCCAGGCGGTGGAGACCAGCTGCGACACGGACAGGCCGGACTCGGCGATCTTCGCCTTCAGCGCGGCCACGTCGGCCTCGTCGACGACCTCGAACTCGCGGGCCGGCAGCGGGTCCTGCCAGATCAGCGTCTCGGACGGGACCTCGGAGCCCAGGTAGCGGACGGCCGGGCCCATGTCACGGTGGGTCAGCTTGAACCAGGCGCGGGCGAACGCGTCGGCGAAGGCGCGCTCGTCCTCGAGGAAGCGCTGCGAGATCTCCGCGTAGATCGGGTCCATGCGCAGCGCGAGGTCGGTGGTGAACATGATCGGCTGGTGGCGGACACCCTCGAGGTGCGCGTCGGGCACGACCTTGCCGGCACCGTGCTTCGGACGCCACTGCAGCGCGCCGGCCGGGCTGTGGAACTGCTCCCACTCGTAGCCGAACAGGATCTTGAAGTACTCGTTGTCCCACTTGGTGGGCTCGTAGGTCCAGGCGCCCTCGAGACCGGAGGTCACGGTGTCCGCGCCCTTGCCGGTGCCGTGGCTGTTGCGCCAGCCCAGGCCCTGCTCCTCCAGGCCGGCCGCCTCCGGGTCGTCGCCGACCGCGTCCGCCGGGCCGTTGCCGTGCGCCTTGCCGAAGGTGTGACCACCGGCGATCAGGGCGACCGTCTCCTCGTCGTTCATCGCCATGCGGCGGAACGTCTCGCGGATGTCGCGGGCGGCGGCCAGCGGGTCGCCGTTGCCGTTGGGGCCCTCGGGGTTGACGTAGATCAGACCCATCTGGACCGCGGCGAGGGGCTCCTCGAGGTCACGGTCGCCGGAGTAGCGCTCGTCGGCGAGCCAGGTGGTCTCCGGACCCCAGTACACGTCCTCGTCGGGCTCCCACACGTCCGCGCGGCCGCCGGCGAAGCCGAAGGTCTCGAAGCCCATCGACTCCAGGGCGACGTTGCCCGCGAGGACCATCAGGTCGGCCCAGGAGATGGCCTGGCCGTACTTCTTCTTGACCGGCCACAGCAGACGGCGGGCCTTGTCCAGGTTGACGTTGTCCGGCCAGCTGTTCAGCGGCGCGAAGCGCTGCTGACCGGCGCCCGCGCCACCGCGGCCGTCGGTGATGCGGTAGGTGCCGGCGCTGTGCCACGCCATGCGGATCATGAACGGGCCGTAGTGGCCGTAGTCCGCCGGCCACCAGTCCTGCGACTCGGTGAGGAGCGCGGCGATGTCCTGCTTCACGGCGGCGAGGTCGAGGCCCTGGAAGGCCTCGGCGTAGTCGAAGCCCTCGCCCAGCGGGTTGGCGACCGCGGGGTTCTTGGCGAGGATCTTGAGGTTGAGCCGCTCCGGCCACCACTGGCGGTTGCCGCCGCCGGCGGTCGGGTGCGGGGCGCGCGCGCCGTGCGCGACGGGGCAGCCGCCCGTCTCCGCCTTCGGCTCGGTGACGATGGCGTCGTGGTTCTCAGTCAATGCATGTCCTTCTGGATCAGGCGGTCACGGCTCAGGTGCTGCGAGCTGTGGGACTACTGCTGGCGAGCGGTGGAACAGGCGGGGCACAGGCCCCAGTACGTCACCTCGGCCTCTTCGATCACGAAGCCGTGGTTCTGGGAGGCGGTCAGGCAGGGGGCCTCACCGACCGCGCAGTCCACGTCGGCGACGGTGCCGCAGGAGCGGCAGACGACGTGGTGATGGTTGTCCCCGACACGCGCCTCGTACCGGGCCGGGCTGCCGGCCGGTTCGATGCGGCGGACCAGTCCCGCGGCCGTCAGCGCGTGCAGCGCCTCGTAGACGGCCTGGGTCGAGACGTGGCCCACGCGCTCGCGTACGCCGGAGGCGATCGCCTCGGCTCCGAGGTGGTCCCCGGCCCTGACGGTTTCGAGCAGCGCGACGCGGGCTGCCGTCACCCGCAGGCCTGCGCCGCGGAGTTCCTCGGCGGGCGAGGCGGGGGTTGCGGTCATGGTCACGAACCTTACATGGCTTGAGGCGAGAGGTACAGAAAGATGAGTCATTCCAGTTTGGAAATGACATTTCCGCATCTTTTTGTCCGTTTGGTGATAATTTTCTCGTCGTTTCGAGGTGATGCGGATGTTCGCGACGTGACGTCGAAAATCATCTGACGGGCCCGCGAGCGGCACGGTATGGTTCCCGGCGATGACGACTCACTCCATGACCAGATTGGGGGACCCGTCCGCGCAAGGTGAGTGCTGATGCTCACCGACATCGCGAACGGACGACTCTCCCTGTGGCGGCGCGTACGCGCCCATGCCGTGCCGCCCTCCATGATCGGGACGGCGACGGCCCGCCGTGAGGCGGGCGACTGGGCGGGGGCCTGCGCCGCCGCCCGCGTCGACGTCGATCTCGACCTGCGGACCGTCTCGCGCCGGTACGGCCGGGACTTCGCCGCCCTCCTCCGCTCCGACCTGCGGAGCCTCGCGCCCGACCTGCTGCGCTGGCACCTGCCGAGGATCGTCCCGGACGGTCTGCTGCGCCCCGGTCTGACCGTGCCGCTCGTCCACTACGACGTCGAAGGCGTCGGGAGTGCCGGTGGCGTCGGCGGCGCCGGCCGTGGCCGGGTGAGCCTGGTGGTCCGCACCGACCCCGCGTGGGCGGACGCCGGACAACGGCTCTCCCTCACCCTGTGGGACCCGTCCGCACGGGACGCCGCGTCCCGCCGGCACCCGCATCCCTCGCCCAGCCGGCGCCACCGACTCGACCTGCACCGTCACCTGTGGGACGCGACCAGGTCGGGGGAGCTGGCCGCCCGGTCCACGGACGGCGCGCCCCCGGCGGACCGGGACGCCTGGCCGGAGCCGCTGCGCACGCTGCCGCCCGGCTGCCGGTACGACGTCGGCCGCTGGGCGGACGAGGCGGGCCTCCTGCTCGACGCCGAGGGACGCGGTCCGGCGGGAAGCGTGCTGGTGCGGCTCGGCGGCCGCGGCAGGCTGCTGCTGGACGTGGCACGCGACGGCGCCGGCTCCTGGCGGATCACCGGCGCCCGCCGCCCGCGGCATGCCACCGCCGCCGATCCGCCGGTGCTGCCCGACGCGGCCACCTGGGTCCCGCCGGACCGCGACCTGCTGGCCGCGGGCCTCGTCGAGCCGCACGCACTGCACCCGCTGGTCGCCGCCGCACTCGCCCCCGGACATCTCCCGGCGCCCGCCGTCGCACCCGCGCGCCGGGCCGAGGAGCCCGGGGTGGTGGACTGTCGTGGCGAGCTCCACCGGATCGCCCAGGTCGACGGCGTCCTCGCGCCACTCGACCACGATCCGGCCGAGCTGCGCCGCGAGGCGCTCCTGGTGGCGCTCGGCGGGCCGCCGCTGCCCTGCCTCCGTGCCGTCGACGAGGCACTGCGCACCCCGGAGTGCCTGCCCGGCGTACGCGAACGCCTCGCCCACGGCGACGCCGACGGGGCCCTCGAGATCGTCACCACCCTTCTCGGACCCCAGGCGGTGCTGCGCGAGGGCGAGTTGCTCGACACGCTCGCGGCCGCCGTCGAACAGCGGACCGTGCGCGGCCTGTACCGGGCCGGGCTGTCGGTCTCCGACCGGCTCGAGGGCGTCCCCCGTCATGTGCTGGCGGCCCCCATGACCCCTTCCCACCGCCGCGCGGTGCGTCGCCGCGCAGGGGAAGCCGCCCACCACTGAGTGCTCCGCACCCCGTTCCCGCGCCTGCGCCCGCAGTTCGCGGTCTCCCGTCGCGTGCCGCCCGCTTCCGAGGGCCCCGTGACGGCTCGTCACCCCTGTCTCGCTCTTTCCCCCTTCCTGTCGCCTTCAGAGGAGTCGCCTTGACCATCACCCTGTCCCCGTC
>NZ_JBRIOU010000009.1:300280-301518 GCF_053474865.1 Streptomyces sp. CO7 | reverse complement strand
CACCACCACCGAACCGCGCCGCGACATGCAGCTGGAGGCGCTGACCCTGGCCGTCGCCGCCGACCTTCCGGTGCTGCTCTGGGGCGAGCCGGGCATCGGCAAGACCGCCGCCGTCACGCAGCTGGCCGAGGAGCTGGACCTGCCGCTGACCACGGTGATCGCCAGCGTCCACGAGCCGTCGGACTTCTCCGGCCTGCCGGTCGTCGGCGACGACCCCGCCACCCAGGGCGTCCCGATGGCCCCGCCGGACTGGGCGGTGCGCCTGGTCCGCCAGGGACGTGGACTGCTCTTCCTGGACGAGCTGTCCACCGCCCCGCCCGCTGTGCAGGCGGCCCTGCTCCGGCTGGTGCTGGAGCGGCGGGTCGGCGCCCTGCGGCTCCCGGAGGGCATCCGCATCGTCGCCGCCGCCAACCCGCGCGCCTCCGCTGCCGACGGCTGGGAGCTGAGCGCCCCGCTGGCCAACCGGTTCGTGCACCTCCCGTGGATGCACGACTCCGAGGTGGTGGTCCGCGGCCTCGGCGGCACCTGGCCGCGCGCCACCCTGCCCCGGCTCGACCCCGCCGAGGTGCCGAGGGCGGTCGACCTCGCCCGGCGCGCGGTGTGCGGGCTGCTCACCGCGCGGCCCAAGCTGGTCCACCAGCTGCCCGCCAACGAGGCCCGCCGGGGCGGCGCCTGGCCCTCGCCCCGCACCTGGGACATGGCCCTGCGGCTGATCGCCTTCGCCACCGCCGCCGGGGCCCCACGGGACACGCTGTCGCTGCTGGTCAGGGGTGTGGTGGGGGACGGGCCGGGGCTCGAGCTGCTGGCGAGCATGGACCGGATGGACCTCCCCGACCCGGAGGACGTGCTGGCCGACCCCGCCGGGGCCGAGCTCCCGCAGCGCGGGGACCTGCGGCTGGCGGTGATGGAGGCGGTCGTGTCCGCGGTCGGGACCAGGCCCACCCGTGAACGGTGGGACGCCGCATGGTCGTTGCTGGTCCGGGCCATGGAGACCGGGGCGCCCGACCTGGTGGTGGTCCCGGCGACGACCCTGGCCGCGCTGCGGCAGGACGAGTGGGACGTGCCGGCGGCGATCGAGCGGCTGGCCGGAGCGGTGGACCTCTCCCGCCGCGCCGACCGGGCGGCGGCCCGCGTGGCGCAAGCCGCCGAGCGGGCCGCCGCCGACGCGGCGAGGGCGACCCGATGACGGGGCCGACGGCGGGGCCGACGCCGGGGGAGCGGCACGCGGAGGCGTACCC
>NZ_JBRIOU010000009.1:299328-300180 GCF_053474865.1 Streptomyces sp. CO7 | reverse complement strand
GCCGGCCCCCCCGCCGGAGCCGGTCCCCGCGCCGCGACCGCTCCGACCGCTCCCCGCGCCGCCGCCGGGCCCCACGCCGCGGCCGGGCCCCGCACCGCGCCCGGCCCCGGCCGCACAGGAGCCGGGGCTGCTGGACCTGGACAAGCTGTACGCCGCCCGGCTGCAGGCCGCCCGGGCCCGCCCCTACCTCGCGGCGGCGCTGTACGCGCTGCACGTGGTCGAGTCGCGCCAGGTCCCCACCATGGCGGTCGACCGGTACTGGCGCTGCTACGCGTCCCCGGCGTTCGTGGCGTCCACGCCGGTGGAGGAACTGGTCTCCGTCTGGGTGCACGAGGCGTCCCACCTGCTGCGCGACCACCACGGACGCAGCGACCGGCTGGCCCGCGCCCGGGACCTGACCGGCCCGGGGGACCGGCTGCGCATGAACATCGCGGCCGACTGCGAGATCAACGACGACGCCTTCGGTGACGGGCTGCCCGAGCCCGAAGGCCTCGTCACCCCGCGGCTGCTGGGTCTCGAGAACGACGGGGTCATGGAGGACTACGTCGACCGGATCCGGCTCCGCCGGCACACGGAGCACTTCACCTGGCTCGACTGCGGAAGCGGCGCGGACGGCATGAACCGCGGATGGGAGCTCGGGCCCGAGGGAGCCCACGGACTGACCGACCAGGAGCGTGACGCCGTGCGCTTCCGGGTGGCGCAGGGCATCTCCGCCCGGCCCGGCGAGACCCCCCAGGCGTGGCGGCGGTGGGCCGAGGAGGTGTTCCACGCGCCGCAGCCGTGGCGGGCACTGCTGGGCGCCGCGATCCGCTCCGCGGCCACCGGCGCGGGAGCCGGCCAGGACTACACGTA
>NZ_JBRIOU010000009.1:289955-299228 GCF_053474865.1 Streptomyces sp. CO7 | reverse complement strand
GGACTACACGTACGGCCGCCCGTCCCGCCGCTCGGCCGGGCTGCCCGGCGTCGTCCTGCCGAGCCTGCGGCACCGGCCGCCCAAGGTCACCGTGGTCGTCGACACCTCCGGTTCGGTGAGCGACACCGAACTCGGCAGCGCCCTGCTCGAGGTGGCCGCCATCACCCGGTCGCTCGGGGGCCGCCGGGACCTGGTGAGCGTGATCAGCTGCGACGCGGCCACGCATCGGGTGGGGCCCCTCTGCGCGGGGGAGGGCATCACACTCCTCGGCGGAGGCGGCACCGACCTGCGGGCCGGGTTCGACACGGCGCTCAGGGCACGGCCCCGCCCCGACGTCGTGGTCGCGCTGACCGACGGCCAGACGCCGTGGCCCGAGTCCCGGCCGCCCTGCCGCACGATCGTGGGGCTCTTCCCCCGCGCCCCGCACTACTCGGAGAACGACCCCGAGTACACGCCCGACCTTCCCCCGGCGTGGGCCCGGGTGGTGGAGATCGGGTAGCGGGCGGATGCCGGCACCCGGGGACGCGGGCGGTCGTGCGAGGACGGATCCGGCCGGGGCGGTCCGGCGAAGGTGAGAAGCGGGTCAGAGGTGGGGCCGACGGCACCGCCGCCTCTGGCGCGGGCTCGCCGGCGGGGCTATAGATGCATGTCGCATCTAATTCGGGCCGCCCCCGCGGACGGCCGATCACGCCCGTCGGGACGTAGGGTCACGACAGTTGCCGGCCGGGGGGCGGGTGGCGCGCCGCACGGGTGCGTCACCCGGCCCTCGGTGCGGTGACGGCCCCGTGGCGCGAGGGGCGGATCACCCCGGTCGAGGCGCCGCCGTGGAGCGCTGCGGGTTCTGCCTGCCGTCGTCGGCCATGTGTCCCCGGTCATGTGTCCCCGGTGCCGGATCGACGTCCGGGCGAGCGGTGTCCCGGAGACGACCGGCAGGCCCGCAGCGCGCTGTGGCGTCGGCGGTGGGGGAGGCGGACGCCGTGCCCGGGAGCCCGGTGGGTCAGGTAACCGGTGCCGGTGCGGGCGTCAGGTCCAGTGCCCGCGCCAGGGCGGCGGTGACGGTGGCGGCGTGTGCCGGCAGGTGTTGTTCGGCCCAGGTGCCGGCGAGGCCGAGGAAGTCCCGCAGATCTCGCTCCGCGCCGGCGACGAGCCCGCGTACCTCGTCCACCGACAGCTCGACCACCGGGCTGCCGTCTGCCTCGTCGACGTCGAAGGTCAGCCGGACGACGTCGTCGACGCGTTCGGCCATCGACGACGGATCGTGGCCGAAGGAGGTGCAGCCGGTGCCGTCGAGTACCTCCAGCCAGTCCCGCCAGGTCTCCAGGCCGTTGCAGCAGCCCGGTTCGACGAAGACCGTGCCGGTGGCGGTCCCGGTCACCCGGAATCCGCCGGAGGCGAGCAGATAGGGCAGGGTGAGCAGCCCGTGCAGGAACGCGCCCAGCGGGTCGGTCGGGCGCGGCCCGTGCTCCTCCTCCGGCTCGAAGTCGTTGCAGCGGGCGATCTGCGTGACCGCCCTGCCGACCTCCGTCGGCGTCAGCTCCCCGTGCAGCACCAGGTAGCCGTACGCCTCGTACTCGCCGACCGGCCAGAGCGCGAAGCCGTCGGCGGCGTAGACCTCCAGAACGGGCCGCATCACCATCACAGGCGGATGGTGCCGAACCCGTTGCTCCACCGCCACGCACTTTCTGCCGTCGACCGGCGTCGCGCACGCGGCGTGCTGCCCCTGCGGCGCGTCGGGCCGTCCCTCAGGCGGCGGGGAGGACCGGTCTCACGCGGTGGCGGCGCGGGCCGACTCCACCACGCGCACCAGCGGCTCCAGCCGGGCGTCGCGCGACGCGTCGTCGAGAGCCGCGCGCAGGGCGGCCTCGTGCGTCGGCCGGGCCTCGGTGAGCAGGGCGAGGCCGGACTCGGACACGTCCGTGTAGATGCCGCGGCGGTCGGTGGGGCAGAGGTAGCGCGACAGCAGGGCGCGGTCCTCCAGGCGCGTCACCAGCCGCGTGGTCGCGCTCTGGCTCAGCACGACCGCCTCGGCGACCTGCTTCATCTGCAGGTGGCCGCCCGGACCGTCGTGCTGCCGGCTGAGGACGTCCAGCAGGGAGTACTCCCGCGGACTCAGCCCGTGACGCTGCAGCGCGCGCTCGAGGTGGGACTCGATCCTGCCGTGCAGGAGGGAGAGCGCGCACCAGCCGTCGGCGAGGGCGGTGAGCGAGGGGTCGGTCGCGGTCACGCTGACCTCCTACGGGGCAAAGGGGTCGGTCGGGTCGGGAGAGGTCCGACGCGGACGTCCGGCGGGCCACCAGGGGACCGCCGGGCGACATCAATCCTTCCATACAGGGGTTACCCGGGGCCAGATTTAGCCCGCGCTTGCAATTATACCGCGCATGCAACTAATGTCGTCGCCTGTAACCACCCCCCGCAACGTATCGTCTGGGAGAACCCCATGCCTCTCGCGCTCCTGGCTCTGGCCGTCGGGGCCTTCGGGATCGGCACCACGGAGTTCGTGATCATGGGCGTGCTGCCCCAGGTCGCGGACGACTTCGGCGTCACCGTCCCGACCGCCGGCTGGCTGGTCACCGGCTACGCGCTCGGCGTTGTCCTCGGCGCCCCGCTGCTGACCGTGCTGGGCACCAAGGTGTCCCGCAAGAAGATGCTGATGTTCCTGATGGGCCTCTTCGTCGTCGGCAACGTCCTGTCCGCCGTCGCCCCCGTCTTCGGGCTGATGCTCGCCGGGCGGATCGTCGCCTCGCTGGCCCACGGCGCCTTCTTCGGCATCGGCTCCGTGGTCGCCGCCGACCTGGTCGCCCCGCACCGCCGGGCGTCCGCCATCTCGCTGATGTTCATGGGTCTGACCGTGGCCAACGTCGTCGGCGTCCCCGGCGGCACCTACCTCGGTCAGGCAGCCGGCTGGCGCACCACCTTCGCCGCCGTCGCAGCGCTCGGCGTCGTCGGGCTGCTCGGCGTCGCCCGCCTGGTCCCCGAGAGCGGACGCCCGCCCGCCGCCGACGTCCGCGCCGAGTTCGCCGCCTTCCGCAACCCCCAGGTGTGGCTGGCGATGGCGATGACCGTCCTCGGCTTCGGCGGGGTCTTCGCCGCCATCACCTACGTCACGCCCCTGACGACCGAGGTCACCGGCTTCGCTGAGTCCTCCGTGACCTGGCTGCTCGTGCTGTTCGGCCTGGGCATGTTCTTCGGCAACCTGGCCGGCGGCAAGCTCGCCGACCGGGCACTGATGCCGTTGCTGTTCACCGCGCTGGCCGCGCTCTCGGTGACCCTGCTCGTCTTCACGGTCACCGCCCACCACAAGGCGCTCACCGCCGTCACCCTGACCCTGATCGGCGCCCTGGGCTTCGCCACCGTGCCGCCGCTGCAGAAGTGGGTGCTCGACCAGGCGTCCGCGGCCCCCACCCTGGCGTCCGCCGCCAACATCGGCGCCTTCAACCTGGGCAACGCGCTCGCCGCCTGGCTGGGCGGCCTGGTGATCTCCGGAGGTCTCGGATACACCGCCCCCAACTGGGTAGGCGCGATCCTGGCCGCCTCCGCCCTCCTGCTCTCCCTGCTGGCGGCCCGCATCGACCGCCGCTCCCGGCGCACCGGTGCCGCCGGCCGGGTCGTGGCCGGCTCGGGGGGACCCGCCGCGCCGGGCCCGGCGGCAGAAACGGCGCCGCAGCCTGCGAGTCTGTGACGACCCCCGTCCGGGCGCCGTCCGCCTCCCGTCCCGTCGTCCGAAGCCTTTCGTCCGCATCACCGGAACCCACGCAAGGAAACGCACCATGAGCACCCGCTCCGTCCCCACCGTCACTCTCAACAACGGCGTCGAGATCCCCCAGTTGGGCTTCGGCGTCTTCCAGGTCCCCGACGAGGACACCACCGCGGCCGTCACCGCGGCCCTGGAGGCCGGATACCGCTCGATCGACACCGCCGCGATCTACGGCAACGAGGCCGGCGTCGGCAAGGCGATCGCCGACTCCGGCATCGCCCGCGAGGACCTGTTCGTCACCACCAAGCTGTGGAACTCCGAGCAGGGGTACGACGCCACCCTCCGCGCCTTCGACGAGAGCCTGGCCAAGCTGGGCCTCGACCACGTCGACCTGTACCTGATCCACTGGCCCACCCCGGCCCGTGACCTGTACCTCGACACCTGGCGCGCCTTCGAGCGGCTCGCCGCCGACGGCCGGATCCGCGCCGCGGGCGTCTCCAACTTCCAGCCCGCGCACCTGCGGCGGCTGCTCGAGAACAGCTCGCTGGTCCCCGCCGTCAACCAGATCGAACTCCACCCCGCCCTGCAGCAGGCCGAACTGCGCGCCCTGCACGCCGAGCTGGGCATCGCCACCGAGGCGTGGAGCCCGCTGGCGCAGGGCGCGGTGCTGAAGGAGGAGGCGATCGTCTCCCTCGCCGAGCGCCACGACCGGACGCCCGCGCAGATCGTGCTGCGCTGGCACCTCCAGCTCGGCAACGTGGTGATCCCGAAGTCGGTCACCCCGGCGCGCATCGCCGAGAACATCGACGTCTTCGGGTTCACCCTCGACGACGAGGAGATGGCCTCGCTCGCCGCCCTCGACCGCGGGCTGCGCACGGGCCCCGACCCGGACGAGTTCAACTGACCCGAGCGGTCAGGCCCCGCGGTGGGCGATGTACAGGTCGAGTGCCCTGTGGAGGACCTTGCTGAGCGGGTAGTCCCACTCCCCGAGGTACTCGACCGCCTCGCCGCCCGTGCCGAGACGGTGGCGCAGCAGCGCCAGATGCTGCTCGTCGCCCGCGACCGAACCGGTGATACCGCGCAGGTCGTAGAGGGTCGCCCCCATCTCATGGGCGTCCGACATCATCCGCCACTGCAGCGCATGGTCCGGACACACGTCCGTCCGGGTGTTTGGCGCGGCCCCATAGGCGTGCCACACATGCTCGCCGACGGCGAGCATCAGGGCCGCCGCCTGGTCCTCGCCCTCGAAACGGGAGAAGTAGACCCGCATCCGGTCCGGGTGCTCGTTGCGCAGGGCGATCCACATGCGCTGGAAGTAGGCGAGGGGCCGCGGGATCAGCCCGTCGCGCCCGGCGGCCTCGGCGTAGAGCCGGTGGAAGGCGGCGAGGTCCTCGTAACCGCCCCGGACCACCTCCACCCCGGCCCGCCACGCCTTCTTCGCGTTGCGGCGCCACTCCGGGCTGTATCCCGCCTGGACCTCCCGCAGCGGCCGGTCCCCGAACGGCACCTGGAACACGTACCGCGGCTGGTTGACGGCGGCGCTGTCCTCGCCCTCGGCGGTGACCGGCCGCCAGCCCAGCCGGTGCAGCCGCTCGGCGAGCTCCCGCGCCGCCGGGTCCTCCGCGGAGGGCGGCACCTCGCGCAGCCACCGCACCTCCGGATCGGCGACCGCGCCCCGCACCGTGCCCGCGTCCCAGCGGCGGGCGACCACCGGCGGACCCATCCGCACGGTGAAGGCGCCGAGGTCACGCAGGTACTCGATCATCGGGTTCAGCCAGTCGTCGAGGTCTTCCGAGGCCCAGTCGACGACCGGTCCCTCCGGCAGGTAGGCGAGGTACCGCCGCACCTTGGGCAGCGCGCGCAGCAGCACCAGCGCGGCCCCGACCAGCCGGCCCCGCTCGTCGAACCACCCCAGCGACGCCGAACGCCAGTCGCTCTTCACCTCGCCCCAGGAGGGGATCTGCAGGTGGCTCACCGACGACTGTCCCGCGACGAAGGACAGGTGCTCCTCGCGGGTGATCGCTCGCAGGAGGTACTTCATGGTGGTGCCGCGCTCCTTTGTTCGACACCAGCGTATGCGTAGGGAATGGTTTCGCTTCCCCCGAGGTTCGCCATGGACGAGGCCCCACGACGAGGAGGATCCCTGTGAGCGACGCGACGGACACGACCACGGACATGACCGCGGACACGGTCCGCAGGATCCTGACCGAGCTGGGCGACACCTGGGCCGTCGTCGGCCTGTCCGACAACCGGGACCGCGCCGCCTACGGCGTCGCCCAGGTCCTGCAGCGCGCCGGCAAACGCGTCGTTCCCGTCCACCCGAAGGCCGAGACGGTTCACGGGGAGCAGGGGTACCCTTCCCTCGACGCCATCCCCTTCGACGTCGACGTGGTCGACGTCTTCGTCCGCTCCGACCTGGCCGGCGAGGTCGCGGACGAGGCGGTGGCGATCGGCGCGAAGGCGGTCTGGTTCCAGCTCGGCGTCGTCGACGACGCGGCGTACGACCGGGTGCGGGCGGCCGGTCTCGACATGGTGATGGACCGGTGCCCGGCGATCGAGCTCCCCGCCCTCGGTTGAGGGACCGCGGTCAGGGCAGATCCGGAAACAGCGCCAGCCACCTCCGCGCCGCGTTCCTCACCGGGCTCCCGGTGGGCAGGTGTTGCTCGACACGCCGCGCGGCGTTGAGCATGTTCTTGACGCGTCTCAGCCGCAGCATTTCCGCCGGGGGAAGCGTTCGCCAGTCGGCCGCCGCGGCGGAGAGGTCGTCGTAGGACGTTCCGCAGCCCTCCGTGATGTACCGGAACAAGAGTTCCGGGTCCCTGTCCGGATCTCCGGGATCGGGCCCCAACGCCTCGATCGCGGCCGCCCTCAGCCGGACGATATCGACGTCCTGCTTCGCTTCGCCGCCGGGTGCGCCGACGTACTTGTTGGTGACGGCCGTGGCGGCCAGACGGGCCCAGCGCAGGCGGACCGTGTCGCTGAGGTCCGGCTGCCTCATCCGGGTGGTGCCCAGTTCACGCAGCGCCTCCCAGATCTGCTCCTCAGGGCGGACGTCCGCAGGGTGCGCGGCAAGGCGTTCCAGGCGGTCCAGCGGAACCAGGCTGATGTCCGCGTTCCTCACGTCCTCCTCTCCGCCGCCGTCCCGGTTCTCGGAGGAAGGGGATGTCCGTGCGTTCAAAGGCCTGGCGTCCTTTCCGATCCGTGGGCTTCAGGGAGCTGTGAAGAGCAGGGGGAAGCGCAGGCCCAGCCACGGTTTGCGGCCCCGGACGACGACCTTGGCGCGGGCCATGACACCGAGTGTGGTCCAGCGGCCCAGGGCGAGGAGGAGGAAGGCGACGGGGTCGATGGAGATCGTGCAATCGGGCCGCCGGGGCGGGGTGTCGGTGACCGTCGGCACGCCCTCGACGAAGGTGACGGCGAAGCGGTCGCTGCCGATGCGCAGCGCATAGCAGGCATGGTGGCCGGCCGCGCCGGCGTTCACCACGCGCGGCATGGCCAGTCGCATGAAGGGCAGCGTGAACGCGACGACGTCCCGGTCGACCATGTGCGGCCCGCGCAGCGCGACGGCGATGTCGTAGCCGTGCCCGAGCAGGTGCGTCAGCAGGTACGAGCCCAGGGTGGCCATGTCCATCGGCCCCATGGGGGTCAGCACCGCTTCCCGTGGACCGCGGCGGGACGCGGCCGAGACGAAGGCACGGGCCTTGTCGGCGATCTCCGCGCCGAGGACCGCCGGGTCCCGCTGTGCGAAGGCGGCCAGAGCCGCACGGTTGGCGGTGGCGAGGCCGCTCGGCGTTCCGTCGCCGTAGGGACGGTCCTCGCCCGCCCCGATGTCCGCCATCAGCCTCCCCGCCGCGCGAGGTGCGCCGCCGCCTCCCCCACCGTCCACTCCGCGCCCGGCAACGGCGTCCGCGGGTCGGCCCCGGCGCCCAGCAGCGCCGCGATCCGGTCGGCGGTGGTGACGATGGCGTCCTCGGGTGTCATGAACGCGATCGTGTACGCGCTCGGACGTCCTGTCCAGGGCCCGGTGGGACTCAGCTCGTCCGCGGCTGCAGGAGCCGGGCCAGGAGGTCGTCCAGGGTGACCATGCTGGTGGGGCGGCCGCTGGCGTCCCGCACCACCACGAGCGATGCCCGGTGCCGGCGCAGCAGCACGATCGCCTCGGCCACCGTGGCCTCGTCGGTCAGTTCCGGTACCGGGTGGGCCAGGGCCCGGGCGTCGGTGACGCGCCCACGGGAGCGGGCCACATGGCGTCGCGCGCGTGGATCGAGCCGACGAACGCGTCACCGGCGCGGACCAGCGGCCGGGTGCGGCCCGCGGCCGCCGCGACCCGCAGGATCTCGTCGACGTCGGCGGCGGTGTCGACCGAGGTGATGCAGGCGCTCGGCACCTGCAGTGCGGCGACCGGGGTCTCGGGCTCGGTCAGCGAGCGGGTCAGCAGTTCGCCGTCCGTCTCGCTGATCAGGCCGAGCCGCCGGGACTCCACCACCAGGGGGTGAGCTGCTCGCGGTTGTGGACGGAGGCGAGCTCCTCGCGCGGGGCGACCCGGCACAGCCGCACCAGGGCGTTGCTGAGCGCGTTGAGCAGCCGGATCAGCGGCCGCACCGTCCGCACCACGGCCCGGAAGGGCGGCGAGAGCAGCATGGCGGAGCGCTCCGGGTGGGCGATCGCCCAGGACTTGGGCGCCATCTCGCCGATCACCATGTGGAGGAAGACGACTACGACCATCGCCACGGCGAACGCGATGCCGTAGCTGAGCCCGTGGAGCGACCTCGCGTGACGGCGGCCCACGACCCCTGACCGGGCCGGAAGCCAATCGGATCCGGAAGCGGGCGCACCAGCTCGTGGGCGCTCCCCATCTCCCATGCGGCCCTCTACAGTTGGCAGTCGGGTCACGGCGGCGGAGGGACGACCGAAGTGGGCGCGAAGCGCTACGACCGGCTCAAGGAGATCCAACAGCTCGACCCCGACCGGGACTTCCTCGCCATCTACCGGCTGGTGGCCGCCTACGAGTTCCCCTGGGACCACACCCGTGCGCTGGAACTCGCCCTCTACCGCACCTACGCCGTCCCCTCCATCGGACGGCTGCTCGCCGAGACCGGGGAGATGACCGACCGGTCCCAGAAGCGGTACGACGACACCTCCCTCCTGCTGGACGCCGTCGTGGAGCACGGCTTCGACAGCGAGGAAGGCCGTACCGCGATCCGTCGCGTCAACCGCATGCACCGCAGTTACGACATCTCCGACGACGACATGCGGTACGTGCTGTGCACCTTCGTGGTGACGCCGGCCCGCTGGCTGGACACCTTCGGCTGGCGCCCTCTCACCGACCACGAGCGCCGCGCCACCGCCAACTACTACCGCGCGCTCGGCGAGCGCATGGGCATCAAGGAGATCCCCCGCACCTACGAGGAGTTCGAGAGCTTCCTCGACTCCTACGAGGCCGCCCACTTCGCCTGGGACGAGCGCTCCCGCCAGGTCTCCGACGCCACCCTCGCCCTGATGGCCTCCTGGTACCCGCGTCCCCTCGCTCCGCTGCTGCGCGCCGGAACCGTGTCCCTCCTCGACGAGCCGCTGCGCCG
>NZ_JBRIOU010000009.1:284052-289855 GCF_053474865.1 Streptomyces sp. CO7 | reverse complement strand
GTGCGGGAGACCACGCGGGACGCCACGGGCCCTCAGGACAGCGATCCTGCCCCACGGATCACGCGCGAGATCGTCGCCGTCCCCCTGTCCGGAGCCGCCGCGAGCGACCCCGCCGCACTGCGCGTCGTCGCGCGCTCGCACCACTTCCTGTCGGGCGTCCGCGTCTCGCCCGACGGTCGCCGCCTCAGCTGGATCGGGTGGAACCACCCGCACATGCCCTGGGACTGCTCGGAACTGATGGTCGCGGACCTGCACGACGGGGTGGCCGGGACTCCCCACCGCGTGCTCGGCGGCCTGCGCGAGGGCCGGGAGGTCTCCGTGCCGCAGGCCGAATGGAGCGGCCCCGACACCCTCTTCGCCATGGCCGACCCGGAAGGCTGGTGGAACCTGCACCGCGTCGACCTGGCCCCGGGCGACACCGCCGCCCCGCGCGTCACCCATGTGCTGCCGCTGGCGCAGGACTGCGCCGGACCCGTCTGGCGGGTCGGCCCGAGCTGGTTCGCCGTCACCCCCTACGGGGTGGTGCTGCCCCACGGCGACGGCCCCCGGCAACTGTCGCTCTGGAGGCCCGACACCGGCGACCTGACCGAACTCGCCGAGGGGTACAGCGCCTTCGAGGGCGACCTGTGGTCGGACGGTGAGCGGGTCCTGGTGCGCGCCGGCGACCCGGAGCGGGGCGGAGCCCTGCTGTCGGTGCCGCTCGCGCCCGGCACCGCACCCGCGCGCCCCGTACGCCCCAGGCGTGACAACCCCATGGGGCCGTGGCTGGCCCGTCCGGAACGCCGCACCGCCCTCACCCCCGAGGGCACCCCCGTGCACTACGTGCTGCACCGTCCGACCAACCCCGACGTGTCCGCCCCCGACGGCGAACTCCCGCCCCTGCTGGTGCACGTACACGGCGGCCCGACCAACTCGACGGGAGTGAACCCCGACCTGGAGTTCGCCTTCTTCACCAGCCGCGGCTTCCTGGTCGCCGACGTCGACCACGGGGGCTCCACCGGCTACGGCCGCGCCTACCGCGACCGGCTCCGCGGCTCCTGGGGCGAGGTGGACGTGGCGGACTGCGTGAGCGTCGCACGGGCCTTGGCGGCGGAGGGCCTGGCAGACCCCACCCGGACCGCCGTGCGCGGAGGTTCGGCAGGCGGCTGGACCACCCTGGCCTGCCTCACCCACACCGACGTCTTCGCGGCGGGCACCGTCTACTACCCGATCAGCGACGCCGCGGCGTGGCGGGGCGGCCAGACCCACGACTTCGAGTCCCGGTACGTCGACACGCTCGTGGGCGAGCTCCCCCGGGACAAGCACCGGTTCGACCGGGTGTCTCCCGCCGCCAACGCCGCCGGCATCACCGCCCCCCTGGTGATGTTGCAGGGAGCCGACGATTTCATCTGCCGCCCCGATCAGGCCGAGCGCATCGTGGACAGCCTCGCGGCGCGCGGCGTGTGGCACCGCTACCTCCTCTTCGAGGGCGAGGGCCACGGATTCCGCAGGGCCGACAGCGTGCGCCGGTCGCTGCTAGCCGAAGTGGAGCTCTACCGGCAGGTGTTCGGCGCGGACATGGCGGCGGACGTGGAGGTGTGACCCGGAGGTCCCACGGCCGGTGAGCTGCCCCGACGCGATCACGCACCCGTCAGCCTCACCGGCCGATGGCCCGCACCCGCCGCACGTGGACGCGGATGACCGCTCGACACACCTGGTCACTGCCGCGGGCGCGCCGCACCGGGTGCCGACGCGTCTCTCCCGGTCGCCGCACGACGTCGCACGCCCCCGCGTCCACGGCGTGGTCGGCTGGAGCACGGCCTCGGTGCGCGCGCGGAACCTGAGCCGGGTCATCTCCTGGTGGCCGCACGAGAAGCACCGCGCCCCACGCCCGTCCCAGTTCGGCCACCAGCGGCAGTTCGTTCGGCGATGGCGGGACGGTAGAAAGGAGTCATGCGCGACAGCGAGAGCCCTGTGAGGGCGACGGACGACGTGGACGCCGTGACCCAGGCGGTGTTGACCGCATCACGCCTGCTGGTAGCGGTCTCCGCGCGCTCCCTCGCCGAGGTCGAGGAGCGGGTGACGCTGCCGCAGTTCCGGATGCTGGTGGTGCTGGCCACGAGGGGCGCCACCAAGCTCGTCACGCTGGCCGAGCAGCTCCAGGTGGCTCCGTCCACCGCCATGCGCATGGTCGACCGCCTGATCGCGGCCGGCCTGGCGGACCGCCA
Organism: Streptomyces sp. CO7; assembly: GCF_053474865.1. Classification (NCBI taxonomy): domain Bacteria; kingdom Bacillati; phylum Actinomycetota; class Actinomycetes; order Kitasatosporales; family Streptomycetaceae; genus Streptomyces; species Streptomyces sp. CO7. The sequence continues at coordinate 287,648 of NZ_JBRIOU010000009.1, read as the reverse complement.
CGCCAATCCGCACAGCCGTCGGGAGACACTGTTGCAGCTCACCGCCGAGGGGCGGCGCACCGTCGAGAGCGTCACGGGCCGTCGGCGTACCGAGATCGCCACGATCGTCGAACGGCTCACGCCGGTGCAGCGGCTGGCCCTGGTCGAGGCGCTCAACGCCTTCAACAGGGCCGGGGCGGAGCCCCTCGCACCGGCCGCCGAGGACGTGCAGGCGCATCCGCTGGGGTGGACGGGCGACCTGCCCGAGGTCCCGTAGGGGCCTCCGTAGGCTCTTGGTGGAGAAAATCTTTGCCCTGTGCAAAAATGCGCCAATGGCAGGGCCCGCGAGCCCTGCCTGGAGTGCCGGGAAGTCTGGTCGGCGTCTGCTGAAGCGACCGTTCTGGAGGCCCGGCCATGCCACCGTCCCGCCCCGTACCGCACGACGACGCAGCCGACGGCGTCCCACCCTGGCGCTACGCGCCCTCGGCGGGGGACGCGACAAGACTCCGCGTCCGTTCAGTGGCCGGCCACGGCCCCCCACCCGGGCTGCGCCTGCTCCTCGACGGAGAGCTCGATGTGGACACGGCCGCCGCACTGCGGGAACACCTGACCATGCTCGCCGCACGCTCGGCCGTCACCTCGGTGGTCCTCGACCTCTCGGGAGTCACCTTCTGCGACCTGGCGAGCCTGTACACCCTGCTGGGCATCCACCGGACCCTGCCCCTGGTCGGCGTCGTGGTGCGGCTCGCCGACCCCAGCGCTGCCGTCCGGACCGCCGCGCGAAGGGCGGGCCTGGTCACCGAGCTGGGGTTCGACGGAGACGGGGAAGGGCCCCGCTGACCCACCCGGTGCCGCTCATCGCACCGAAAAAACTCTTGCATAGGGCAAATGTGACGGACGAGGTGCGTGCGTGGAGAGCGGCTGGCGCCGCACCGCGCTGATCGGCGCGGTGAGCTCGGCGCGTACCGCGAGGCCGCCCACGACGAACCTGACCCGGTCAGGCTCGGGACCGCCTGGAGCCGTCCGCGGCCGTGGGGGCGGCCTTCCTCCGGCGGTCGGCCGAGCTCGGTCACGACGGTCGCCAGTCCCCCCACCGCCACGCTGCCGGGGCCCGCCGTCGCCACAGCCACCACACGGTGGCGCCTCTCCGCGCACCGCGCCGCCGAGCGACGTTTCCGGCGCAAGCCCGCCCGCACCGAGGGAATCGGGCACATGAGCTGAGGGTGACGCCCCACCCGTTCGGCCGCTCACGGCCCTTTCGTGCCCTCAGACTCCTGAACAGGAACGTCCGCCGTGGAGGGCGTACGAGGGGTGAGGGGTACGGGGTGGGTGTGACCGAGCGCGGACGGGGCGACCGTGCCGCTCCGGACGGAACGGTCCCGACGGTGACGGACCGCGGCGGCCGGCGGACGAGCGCGGCGACGGTGGACCGGCCGGGCGGGCCACGTCATCGGGACGAGCACCGTCGCGACGACGGGCCGGTACGTGCCGTGCCGCGGCACGTGGCCTGCGTGATGGACGGCAACGGGCGCTGGGCACAGCAGCGTTCGCTTCCCCGGACGGCGGGCCACCGGGCCGCGGAGACCACCGTCATCGACATCATCGAGGCCGCCCGGGCGGCAGGCGTCCAATGGCTCACCCTGTACGCCTTCTCCACCGAGAACTGGAGCCGCCCCGGCCCCGAGGTCGACTACCTGATGCGTCTGGTCCGCCGCGTCGTGCGCAAGCACGCCCCCCTGCTGCTCGCCCGCGGCATCCGCTGCCGGTTCCTCGGGGCCTCGGACCCACGGATCCCTCGCGCGCTGGCCCAGGACTTCGAGGACCTGGCGACCCTCACCTCCGGCAACACCGGCATGACGCTGACCATCGCCTTCGACCACGGCGGACGCCGGGACATCGTCGAGGCCGCCAGGTCGCTGATCCGCACCGCGACGCCGGCCGACGCGGTGACCGAGCAGCTCTTCGCCGACCACCTGCCGTTCCCCGACACCCCGGACGTCGACCTCGTCATCCGCACCTCCGGCGAACAGCGCATCTCCAACTTCATGCTCTGGCAAGTGGCCTATGCCGAGTGGGTCTTCCCCGAGGTGCTCTGGCCGGACTTCCGCGCCCCCGACTTCCTCGCCTGCCTGCACGCCTACCGGCGCCGTGACCGCCGCTTCGGCGGTGTGCCGCCCCGGACGAACGGAGACACGTGATGACGACCGGAACCACCGGGGCGGCCCGTGGCGTACCCCACTCCACCACGGAGGAGCAGTTCCGCGCGTTCTTCGACGACCCACGATGGGCACTGGCCGTCATCCGCGCCACCGTGCTGGAGGCCGCCCACCCCCAGGTCGGCGCGGCCCTCGCCGAGAACTCCACCTTCGTCGCCCACCCCTGGCGCCGGTTGCGCAACACCTTCCTGAGCATGCGGCGCATGTTCGACGCCGACCCGGCGGTACGGGAACGGGAGGCCGCCCGGCTCAACAGGCTCCACTCCCGCATGAACGGCTCCGACGCCCGCGGACGCGCCTACGACGCCATGGACCGCCCGACCCGCGCCTGGGTGGTCGCCACCCTCTTCGAGAGCGCCGTCACCATGTGCCGGCTGAGCGGTCAGCCGCTCGACCAGGACACCATGGAGCACATGTACGCCGAGTACCGCGCCTTCCTCGCCGCGCTCGACGGCGACGCCCGGGAACTCCCCGAGGACCTCAACGACTTCTGGCCGTACTTCGACCGGGTCGTCGAGGAGGAGCTGGAGGACACCGAGGCGGCCCGCGTCATCCTCTTCCGCCTCTTCGACCACCTGCCCGCCCCGGCGCTGCTCGGCGGCGCGCCGACGCTGTGGGCGGCGGGCCGGGCCGTCGTCGGTCCGCTCCTCGGCGCGATCACCGTCGCCTCACTGCCCGAGTCCTACCGGCGCAAGGCCGGCCTGCCCGAGACCCCGGGCGCCCCGACCCTGATGCAGGGCGCCTACCTCGCCGCCGGGCTCACCCGTTTCCTGCCCAAGGGCTGGATCGACGCCACGACCATCATCGAGATCCTCTCCTCCCCGCCCGGTGGCCACGCCGGCCGGGCCGGGACCGCGAGCGCCCTGCGCGCCCGCGTGAAACGGGCGTCGGCCCTGCTCCGTCTCATCACCCCACTCGGTGACGACACCGACCCCGACCCGGTCCCGCCCGCCACTGCGGCCACCGGTGAGGGCCGCCGCTCAACGGAGGAGTTCTTCCGCCAGGTGCTGGACCAGACCGGCGACGGTCACCTCGACTGGCCCGATCTCGCCGCCATGGCACGCGAACTGGCCACCCGCCTCGACCTGGACGAACCCGAGGAGACCCGGCTCTACGAAGCCTTCGCCGCGTGGTGGCGTGAGCTTCAGACCTCCCTCGACACGGACGGCGACGGCAGGGTCAGCATCAACGAGTACGCCGCCGCCGTGCCGTCACTCGCCGGTCCCGCACTCATCCGCGTCGCCGAGGTGCTCTTCGACGCCACGGACAAGGACGGCAGCGGGGCCATCGACGCGGACGAGTACCGGGCGCTCTTCCGCACCGCCTTCCACCGCGACCTCGTCACGACCGACGGGACCTACGGACGCAGCGCCTTCGTGGGTGACTTCCTCTCCTTCATGT
>NZ_JBRIOU010000009.1:283293-283952 GCF_053474865.1 Streptomyces sp. CO7 | reverse complement strand
GCCCACGGGCTCCCCCGCCTCCGCCCCCGGGTCGCCCGCCTGCTCCCTCCCCGGCGCCGCCCGCACCCCGCCCGCCAGAACCCGGAGATCAAGGGCTACCCGGGCTACCCCTGCGGCTACCGCCTCGAGGACCTCGGCACCTTCCCGACCCCGGGCCTGCGCGGCTGCCCGGTCCCCCACCAGGACCGACGCGCCCCGGACCGCGTCGCCCCGGACCCGGTGGACTGAGCGGCATCCGATCGACCGATCGGCGTCATTACCGGTGGGGCTGTCCCGCTCCGCACCGCTCAGAAGGATCAGCCCCTTACAAGACCGGTGAGTGAGACGGGAGTTGTGTCGGAGGAGACGGTTCGTCACACTCGCCGCATGGATCGCCACGCCCACCTGAGCCGTCGACTGGACGTCGACCTGGCCCACGTGTGCTCGGCGATCTGTCACCGCGCCCTCTGAGCGCGGTGACCCCCGCCCGGCCGTGCCGGGCTTCTTCCTCCTGCCGGGCGGAGTGTGCACCGCTGTCCGCGTGTACCCGCTCCCCTTCCGATGGACGGATGACCCCATGCGCCTCGCGCTTCTTTCCCGTGCCGCCGTCGTCGCCGCGGCGACGACGGCGGCACGGGAAAGAAGCGCGAGGCGCATGGGGTCATCCGTCCATCGGAAGG
>NZ_JBRIOU010000009.1:269498-283193 GCF_053474865.1 Streptomyces sp. CO7 | reverse complement strand
GGGGCGTGGTGGGGACGGCCGACGACCGGACGGGCGCGGTGCGTTCGCTCGCCCTGCCCGCGGGCGAGCAGGTCGCCAACTCGATCTCCACGGCGCCGACCGGCACCGCCGTGTCCACCACGCACGCCACGTACCTGCTGACGGCCGCGGCGGACGGCACGCCGCAGATCGCCTGGCGCAGGGCCTACGAGCGGGGACCGGGCCGCAAGCCCGGCCAGCTCAGCTGGGGCACCGGCTCGACGCCCACCTTCTTCGGCCCGCGTACCGGCGCCGACTACCTGACCATCGTCGACAACGCGGCCCCGACCGTGAACCTGCTGGTGTACCGCGTCGCCGACGGTTCCCAGGTCTGCTCGGTGCCGGTGCTGAAGGCAGGCGGCAGCGGCAGCGAGAACTCACCGGTGGCCGTGGGCGACAGCGTCTTCATCGCCTCCACGTACGGCTATCCCTACCCGCAGCTCCCGGAGGGCGCGGGGGAGAGCGTGCCCGCGTCGGGAGCCTTCACCGGCGGCCTGTCACGGGTGGACGTTCGGGCGGACGGATCCGGGTGCGACCTGAAGTGGGACAACCGCGTCCGGTCGGCGGCGGTGCCGCGGCTGTCCACGGCGGACGGGAAGCTGCGCACGGTGCTGCGGGAGCCGGTGATTCCGGGCACCACCGCCACTTCCGTCCTCGACCCGTACCACTACGCGGAGATCGATCCGGAGACCGGCGCGGTGACCCGCACCAAGTGGCTGGGCAGCGGCTTCATCTTCGACACGCTGCAGATGGTGGGCTCCATCGCGCCCGGCCGGGTGGTCCTCCAGGGCACGACCACCGGCGTCCTGCGGATCACGGCCGAGTAGGAGCGGACGCCCGCCGGCCCTGTGCCGACCGGTGCCCCGGGCCGTCACTGTGGCGGCCCGGGGCGCCGGTGTGGCGGCCCGGTGCTCGAGCCGCTGACCGGAGCGCCGAGGGCCAGGCAGTGCGCCGCGAGCCCAGGATCAGGGGTCAGGCGGAGCCGGACAGGTCCTCCTGCAGGGCGCCCGCCGCGGCCTCCAGCGCGTTGACCAGGGAGCGCAGCCGGTGCGGGTCGTAGCGCACGCTGGGCATCGACACGGACAGGCCCGCCAACGCCCTGCCCTCCGCGTCGCGCACCGGGACGCCGACGGCGACCAGGCCCCGCTCGGACCGCTCCTTGTTCACGGCGAACCCGTTGCGCCGCAGTCGCCGCAGGTCCGCGCGCAGCCGCTCCAGGTCGGGGAGGTCCGCCGTGCGGTCACGGTCGTCGTGGTCGCGGCGGCGTCCGGGCGGGTAGACCTCCGCCAGCTCCTCGTCGCTGAGCTCGGCGAGCAGCAGCAGCCCGGCGGTGGTGCGGTGGGCGGGGAAGACCATGCCCTCGCGGGAGCCGACCCGCAGCGCCTGCCGTGACTCGACGCTGGCGACGAAACGCGCGGTGTCCCCGGTGCGCACGGTCAGTTCGCGGTCTCGTCCAGCAGGGTGACCCGCCGGTGCAGGTGGGGCAGGGCCGCCGCGCGCAGCCGGGAGACGAGGGACTGGGAGTGGGCGGCCAGCTCCAGCACCGGGCCGGCGCGGTACACCCGGTCCTCGCCCTGCACGGCGAAGTCGCGAGCGGGCCGGCGTCGAACTGCTCACCGACGCCACGGTCGTCGGCTACGAGAACACCGCCGGGGGCGCCCTGGTCCGTCTCGAGGACGGCACCGTCCACGAGGCGCCGCTGGTCGTCGCGGCGGACGGGCTGCACTCGGTGGCCCGCCGTCAGCTCGTCGGAGACGACGTGGTCAGCTCCTCCTACGTCGCCTACCGGGCGGCCGTGCCCATCGAGAAGGTCCAGGACAACGGCGTCGCGGAGAAGGACGTCACCCTGTACGTCGGCCCGCGCTGCCACTTCGTGCAGTACGCGCTGCGCGGCGGCGCCATGTTCAACCAGGTCGCCGTCTTCGAGTCCCCCAAGGCGCCGGCCGGCCAGGAGGACTGGGGCACCCCGGACGAGCTGGACGCTGCCCTTCGCCGCCACCTGCGACACCGCGCGCCACGGCATCCCGCTGATGTGGCGCGACCGCTGGTGGCGGATGTTCGACCGCGACCCGATCGAGACCTGGGTACACGGCCGGATCGTGCTCCTCGGCGATGCCGCGCACCCGCCGCTGCAGTACATGGCACAGGGCGCGGTCATGGCGATCGAGGACGGCTGGGTGCTGGCCGAGCACTGGGCGAGGGCGGGGGAGGCCGCCGCTCCCGGCGAGCGGCCGGACCGGGACGGCGCCCTCGCGGCCTACGAAGCGGTCCGCGTGGAGCACTGCCGCCGGGTGCAGACCACGGCCCGCGCCTGGGGCGAGCTGTGGCACCTCGACGGGGAGGACCGCCTGCGGCGCAACGAGATCCTGCGGGCCCGCGGCACCTACGACTACTCCTTCACCGACTGGGTCTACGGTCCGACCGCGCTCACCCCGGACGAGGAGCCCGAGATGTTCACGCCGATCCCGGTGACCTCCCCGGCCTGACGCCGGGAGCGGGGCAGGGGGGCGACGACGGCGCCGTCGTCGCCCTCGGTTCTCGTCCGGCGGGTCGCCGAACTCTTCCACGCCGAGCCGCTCGTCGACGAGCTCAACTCTCCGCTGCCTGGGCCGCCCGGTCACCCACGACGTCCACCGCGACGCGGCGCACCGCTCCCGGGCGCTGCCCTTCACCCACGCGTGACGGCGGCGGTCCTCAGGCGGAGGGGCGCCGTCCGCGGTCCGGGCCGGGAGGCGGGGTCACCGGGTCCCCCAGCAGTGACCGAAGGTGGTCGCGGCTGAGGGAGCGCGCGGCGTCGGCGTCGCGGGCGAGGACGGCCTCGAACACCGCCGCGTGCGCGGCCTGGTCCTCGTCGCTGCCGAACCGCCGGCGGATCCGCAGCATGTCGACCATCGCCTGGCGCAGGCGGGGCGTGAAGTCGTCGAACAGGCCGACGAGGATCTCGTTGTGCGAGGCGGCCACCACGCTGCGGTGGAAGGCCAGGTCCGCGTCGACGTGTTCCTCGATGTCGGAGCGGTGCTCCTCCCGCTGCCGCAGGGCGCGGCGCATGGCACGAATGTCGGCCGGTGTGCGCCGACCGGCGGCCAGGCCGGACGCCTCGCCCTCGATGGCGAGGCGCGCCTCGACCACAGTGGTGATGTCCGCCTGCCGCAGGACGAGATCACGGTCCTCGTCCGGGTCGAGGGCGGTGACGAAGACACCGGCGCCCTGCCGGGTCTGCAGCACGCCCCGCCCGGCCAGTTGACGGATCGCCTCACGGACCGTCGAGCGGCCGACCCCGAGCTGCGGCGCCAGGGTCGTCTCGCCGGGCAGTTTGCCGCCCAGCCGCCACTCGCCCGCACGGATCCGCTGAAGGAGGAGGTCGGCGGCCTGATCGGCCAGCGACGTCCGACGAATGTGTTCCACGCCGGGATATTACTCCTCTACTTGTCTGAGGAGTTGTGTTAGCGTGCGGCGCATGCTGATCCAGGATTCCCGACTTCTTCGCCGCCACGGCGGGGTCCTGCCGAACCGGCGCCCCTCCGTGGAGCGGGGACATGCGCCGGTTCGCTTCACGGTCCACGAGGAGGAACCCACCGCATGTCGTCGATTACCGCTCTCCGCACGCCTGCCGGGCCGGTCCCGGCGGACGCGCCCTCCTGGAACCGCCAGCGCGGCTCCCTCATGCCCTCGCACCGGTACCGCGACGTCCACGCGCGCGTCGACGTGCCGCTCAGCGGGCGCGACTGGCCCGGCCGCCGACTGACCCGGGCGCCCCTGTGGGTGCCGGTCGACCTCCGGGACGGCAACCAGGCGCTGCCCGAGCCGATGGACCCCGCGCGCAAGCGCCGGTTCTTCGAACTGATGGTGGCCATGGGGCGGCTGTGGGACGCGACGCCTCAGCGGCCGGTGATCCTCAACCTGCCCGCGACCGTCGAGGTCGCGACCCCGAACGTGTACGCCGACCAGATCGAGCACATGCACAAGAACCTCGCCCGCCGCGAGAGCGTGATCCTCTCGGTGCACCCGCACAACGACCGCGGCACCGGCGTCGCCTGTGCCGAACTGGCCCTGCTTGCCGGCGCGCAGCGGGTCGAGGGCTGCGTCTTCGGCAACGGCGAGCGCACGGGCAACGTGGACCTCGCGACCCTGGCCCTCAACCTCCACGCCCAGGGCGTCGACCCGATGATCGACTTCTCGGACATCGACGAGATCCGCCGCACCGTCGAGTACTGCACGCAGCTCGAGCTGCACCCGCGCCACCCCTACGTGGGCGACCTGGTGCACACCGCGTTCAGCGGCACGCATCAGGACGCCATCAGGAAGGGCCTCGCGGAGCACCGCGCACGCGCGGCGGCCCAGGGTCTGTCCGCCGACCGGGCCGAATGGCGGGTTCCCTACCTGCCGATCGACCCGGCCGACATCGGCCGCTCCTACGAGGCCGTCATCCGGGTCAACTCCCAGTCGGGCAAGGGCGGCATCGCCCATCTCCTGGAGACCGCCCACGGCATCGAACTGCCGCGACGCCTCCTGATCGACCTGGCCCGGCACGTCCAGCACCACACGGACGCGGAAGGGGCCGAGGTGTCGGCCCACCAGGTGTGGCAGATCTTCCAGGAGACGTACCTGCACGACGGGCCCGCGGCCGTCACCCTGACCGGATGCGAATCCCGGGAGGCCGGCGAACGCGCCGCCACCGTCCGACTCTCGTTGCACGGCCAGGAGTTCACCACCACGCACCAGGACGTCGGCCCCGTCGAGGCGCTGGTCCACGCCCTCGACGGTCACGGCCTGGGCGTGGAGATCCTCGGCCTGCACCAGACCAGCGTCCGGTCCGGCAGCGACAGCGACGCCCTCACGCTGGTGGAGTACCGGACGGCGGAAGGGACGGGCTGGGCTGCGGGCGTCGACCGCTCCGTGCTCACCGCCACGCTCGACGCGGTCGTCCGCGCGGCGAACGCGGTGGCGAACGCGGCGGCCCGCAAGGAGGCGGACACGGCGGCGACCGCGGCGGTGCACAGGGCGGCGGACACGGCGGCGACCGCGGCGGTGCACAGGGCGGCGGACACGGCGGCGACCGCGGCGGTGCACAGGGCGGCGGACACGGTGGCCGACGCGTCGGCCACCGGCGCTCCGGTCGGGCACGAAGGTGCCCAGGAGCTGGAAGGAGCGCGGCGATGACGCCGCCGATCGACGTCGAACGGGTCCGCCGGGACACGGCCGGGGCGGCGGGCGTGGTCCACCTCGACAACGCCGGCTCCGCGCTGCCGCCCCGCCCGGTGACCGACGCCGTGGTGGAGCACCTGCGGCTGGAGGAACTGATCGGGGGCTACCGCGCGGCGGATGAGCGGTCCGAAAGGATCGAGCACACCTACGACGCGGTGGCCGCCCTGGTGGGCGCCCGGCGGGAGGACATCGCCCTCGTCGAGAACGCCACCCGCGCCTGGGACATGGCGTTCTACTCCCTGCCGTGGGCGAAGGGGGACCGGATCCTGACGGCCCGCGCCGAGTACGCGAGCAACGCCATCGCCTTCCTCCAGATGGCCCGCCGTCACGGCGTCGGCGTCGAGGTCGTACCCGACGACGAGCACGGGCAGCTGGACGTCGACGCGCTGCGGGCGATGATCGACGAACGGGTCAGATTGATCGCCGTCACGCACGTACCGACGCAGGGCGGTCTGGTCAACCCCGCCGCCGAGATCGGACAGGTGGCCCGCGAGGCCGGGGTGCTCTTTCTCCTCGACGCCTGCCAGTCGGTCGGCCAGATGCCGGTCGACGTCGAAGCCATCGGCTGCGACCTGCTGACGGCGACCGGCCGCAAGTTCCTGCGCGGCCCGCGCGGCACCGGCTTCCTGTACTGCTCGCCCCGCGTCCGCGAGCAGCTGGAACCGCCGTTCCTGGACCTGCACGCCGCCACCTGGACGGGGCCGGACACGTACCGGATCCGATCCGACGCCCGCCGCTTCGAGAACTGGGAGTCCTCGGTCGCCGGCCGGATCGGCCTCGGCGTCGCCGTGGACTACGCCCTCGACCTCGGCCTCCACGCGATCGGGCACCGCGTGAGCGCACTCGCCGACGAACTGCGACGACGGCTCCGGGACATGCCTGGGGTGCGGGTGCACGACCGGGGCCTGCGCCGGTGCGGCATCGCCACCTTCACCGTCGACGGACACGACAGCCAGGAGGTCGCGCGGGGGCTGCGGGCCCGCGGGATCAACGTCTCGGCATCGGTCGTCGGCCACGCGCGCTGGGACCTCGCGCCCAGGGGACTGACCTCCGTGGTCCGGGCGTCCGTGCATTACTACAACACGCGGGAGGAGATCGGTCGGCTGATCGAGGCCCTTCCGGGTCCTCGGTAGGACGTGGCGTGTGCCGGCGGCGCGCGGCGCCGCCGGCCGGGCCGTGACCGGAGACGCCCGGCCGGGCCCCGGCGCCGTGTCCTTGCCGCCCGGTGGACGTCACGGTCCGGATACTGGGCGCATGCCGGGCCAACTGCGCGACAGGATCCTGCCGGTCAGGCAGCGCCGTTCCCTCGAAGAACTTCTGGACGACCTCGACCTGTCGTCGGGGGACACCCTGTCGAAGCAGTCGGCGTTCTGGACCATGCTGACGCTCTCGGCCGTCATCGCCGTGAGCGGCGTCCTCACCGACTCCACCGCGACCGTGATCGGGGCGATGATCGTCGCCCCGCTGTCGACCCCGATCATGGGCATCGCCCTCGGCGCCGTGCTGCGTCGCCGCACCACCTCGGCCGCCTTCGTGGCCCTCGGCGGCCTGCTCGTGATCGGGATCGGGGCGGTGGCCTCGCTGGTGGTGCCCAGCACCTACGACCTGCTGAGCGACAGCCAGATCTCCGGACGGACCTCGCCGGGGCTCATGGACCTGGTCGCCGCCCTGGCCACCGGCTTCGCCGGCGCGGTCGCCCTGGCCCGCAAGGACGTCGCGGCCGTCCTGCCGGGCGTGGCCATCGCCATCTCGCTGGTGCCGCCCCTGGTGGTCACCGGCGTGTGTGCGGGCCAGACCGCGTGGTGGCTCGCGCTCGGCGCCCTGGTGCTGTTCCTGTCCAACTTCTTCGCCCTCGTCTTCGCCGGCATGGTTGTTTTCGCCGCCCTGGGCTACGCCGCCGGCCCGGAGCGGCACGGCCGACGGACCCCGCGCCGCGCCTACGTCATGCTCGGGCTGCTCTTCACCGCGGTCCTGCTGCCCCTGGGCGTCAACACGGCGGCCACGGTGCTGCTGAACACCTGGGCGTCGCGGACGAAGACCACCGCCGAGCAGTGGCTGTCGCGCAGCCCCGGCGCGGAGGTCACCGGCGTCGACTCCGCCTCCAGGACGCTGTACGTCCACGTGCTCGACCCCGGGGACCTGCCGCCGGTGGAGGACCTGATGCGCGACCTGGAGGGCCGCGTCCCCGACGGCCTCCCGATCGTGGTCGACACCACCACGGGCCGGCGGATCGACGCGGGCACGGTGGGCGGATGAGGCCGGACGGCGCGCGTCACGCCTTGCGCGAGCCGTGGACCCGAGCAACGACTGCGCGAACAGGGGGACCGTGAGCTTGCGGCGCATGAGCCGGCCGTGGCCTGTATGAGACATTGATGTCTCATGTGGGTTACGCTTGACTCATGAGCTTCGATCGTGACCACGTGCTGCGCACTGCGGCCGACCTGCTGGCGCGCAGGTCCACGGCGACCACGGAAGAGATCGCCCGGGCCGCGGGCATCAGCAGGGCGACGCTGAACCGGCACTTCCCCGGCCGGGACGCGCTGGTGCGCGCCCTGGAGGAGTTCGGCATCGCCGAGTGCGAGAGAGCCCTGGACGCGGCCCGCCCGGAGGAGGGGAGCGCCGAGGAGGCGCTGCGCCGCCTGGTCCGCGCGGCCGAACCGTGCGCGGGCCTGCTCGCCTTCCTCTACTCCGAGAACCAGCTCTTCGAGGGCGAGGAGCAGAACGCCGGCTGGGCCCGCATCGACGAACGGCTCACCGGCCTGTTCCGGCGGGGCCAGGAGAGCGGAGAGTTCCGCATCGATCTGAGCGCGGTGTGGCTCACCGAGGCCCTCTACGGCCTGCTGGCCGCGGGCGGCTGGGCCGTCACCGAGGGCCGGGTCGCCCGCAACGACATCTCCCACATGCTCGTCGAGCTGCTGCTCGGCGGCGCCATACGGAGGGACGCGTGATGACCACCCTTTCGCAGACGGTCGATCACGGCAGTGCCCAGCGGACTCCGGGGCGCTGGATCGCCCTGGGCGTCCTCGTCCTGGCAGTACTGCTCGTCGCCGTGGACGCCACCGTGCTCGGTCTGGCCACGCCCTACCTCAGCGAGGACCTGCAGCCCACGGGCACCCAGCTGCTGTGGATCGGCGACGCCTACTCCTTCGTGATCGCAGGCCTGCTGGTCTCGATGGGCAGTCTCGGTGATCGCATCGGACGCAAGCGCCTGTTGCTCATCGGCGCGACCGCGTTCGGTCTGGTCTCGCTGCTGAGCGCCTACGCGACGACCCCCCGAGACCATGATCGTCGCCCGGGCGCTGCTCGGTGTCGCCGGTGCCACGCTGATGCCGTCCACCCTCGCGCTGATCCGCAACATCTTCCAGGACCAGCGGGAGCGCAGCCTCGCCATCGGCATCTGGAGCGCCGCCGCCTCGGCGGGCATGGCGGTCGGCCCGATCGTCGGCGGCGTGCTGCTGGAGCACTTCTGGTGGGGCTCGGTCTTCCTGATCAACCTGCCGGTGATGGCGCTGCTGGTCTTCGTCGGCATCCGGATGCTCCCGGAGTCGCGCAACCCCGCTCCGGGGCCGTGGGACCTGCCGAGCGTCCTGCTGTCGCTGGTCGGCATGGTCGGCGTCGTGTACGGGATCAAGGAGGCCGCCGCCCACGGGTTCACCTGGCCCACCCTGGTGGCGGGTCTGCTCGGCGCCGCCGCCCTGTACGCCTTCGTCCGGCGGCAGCGCGAGCTGCCCGTCCCGCTGGTGGACGTCCGGCTGTTCCGCAGCCGAGGCTTCAGCGGTGCCGTCCTGGCGAACCTGCTGACCATCCTCGGACTGTCCGGACTGCTGTTCTTCCTCTCCCAGTACCTGCAGCTCGTCCAGGACCGGGGTCCGATGCAGGCGGGCCTCGCCGAGCTGCCCGCCGCCGTCGGCGCGGTGGTGGCCGGTCTGCTCGCGGGCGCCGCGGCGCGCCGCGTGTCGGTACGCGCGGTCGTCTCCGGCGGCCTGGCCGCCATCGGGCTGACCCTGGCCGCCCTCACCACGCTCACCCAGGCCACCGGCTACCCCCTGCTGGGCACCGCGCTGCTGGTCGTCGGGTTCGGCGCCGGACTGTCGTTCACCGTCACCTCCGACGTCATCCTCACCGCCGTCCCCAAGGAACAGGCCGGCGCCGCCTCGGCGGTGTCGGAGACGGCGTACGAACTCGGCACCGCCCTGGGAGTTGCCCTGCTCGGTTCGGTCGTCACCAACGTCTACCAGGGCTTCACCGGGCCGGCCGGAACACCGGAGGCGGCCCACGAGTCGCTGGCCGGAGCCGTGGTGGCAGCCGAGCACCTGCCCGCCGGTCCCGCCGGGGCGTTGCTGCACGCGGCACGCGAGTCCTTCGTCGACGGCGTGGCCCTGGCCGCAGGCGTCGGCGCCGGACTGCTGCTGCTCGCCGCGGGCATGGCCTGGTTCCTGCTGCGCGGGCAGAAGCTGACCGACGAACCCGTCGAGCACTGAAAGAGCCCGGCCCCGGCCGGGCCGGGGAGCCCTGTCAGACGGTGCGGACGACGGTGCCGGCCGTCTCCAGGGCGGCCACCTCGTCGGCGGGCGCGGTGGTGTCGGTGACGAGCGTGTGCAGGAGGGCGGAGGGCACGACGTGGGCGAAGGCGGTGCGTCCGAGCTTGCCGCCGTCCGTCGCGGCGACGACGCGGCGGACGGAGGCGACGGCCGCCTTCTTCACCGTGGCGTCGTCGAGGTCGTAGGCGGTCAGCCCGTCGGCCGCGCTCAGCCCGCAGCAGCCCACGACGGCGGTGTCGAAGCGCAAGGCCGCCAGGGAGGCGAGGGTGAGCGGCCCGGTGAGGGCGCCCTCCGCGGCCCGGGGCTGCCCTCCGGGCACGACCAGGGTGGCCGGGCCGGGGGCCTCGGCGAACAGCTGGACGGCCTGCAGGGACAACGGCATCACCGTCACGGGCCGCTCACGCAGCAGCCGCGCGACCTCCAAGCAGGTGGTGCCGCTGTCCAGCAGGACGCTCTCGCCGTCCGCGACGAGGGCGGACACCTCGGCGGCGATCCGCCGCTTTGCGTCCAGCGCCTCGTGGGCACGCAGCGCGAACGGAGGCTCCTCGCCCCGCAGCAGCAGGGTGCGGGCCCCGCCCCGGACACGTTCCAGCACGCCCTGGGCGGCCAGCGCGTCAAGGTCGCGGCGGATGGTCATCTCCGAGGCCCCGGTCAGCTCCGCGAGTTGCTGGACCGTGGCGCTCCCGGAGTCCCGGACGGCCTTCGCGATCAGCGCGTGGCGGTCTGCGTAGCTCATGCCCGGAATTGAACACCACTGCCGAACGAACAGGCAATCTGTTCGCCGATGCGACTTTCGAACAAGAGGCTTGTTCGTTTACGGTGATCGGCATGGAACGTTCGCTGCGAGCCGCCCGCGGGGCGACCTATGTCTACTTCGTCCTGTGCGGCATCCTCATGGGCGCGTGGGTAGTGCACATCCCCGTCGTCGAGGAGCGGGTGGGCATCAGCCACGCCACCCTGGGCGGCCTGCTCGTCCTGCTCGGACTCGGGGCCTTCCTCGGCATGCAGGTGGCCGGTCCGCTGACCGACCGCCTCGGGGCACGCGTCGTCGTCCCCGCGAGCGGCGTGCTGTGCGGCGCGTCCCTGATCCTGCCCGGCATCGCCCAGGACCCGTGGACGCTGGCGGGCGCTCTGCTGGTCTTCGGCTTCTGCAACGGCTGCCTGGACGTGTCCATGAACGCCCATGCCGTGCACGTCGAGAAGGCCTACGGCCGGCCCGTCATGTCCGGCTTCCACGCCACGTTCTCCGTCGGCGGCGTCGTCGCCGCGCTCGCCGCGGCGGGCGCCACCGCCGTCGGGCTGCGCCCGGTGGCCGGCATGGCCGTGATGGGAGCGGTGGGGATCGTGGTCGCCCTGGTCTCGGCCCGGGCCCTGATGCCGGCCCCTGCCGCGACCGGGAGCCCGGCCGCCGCGCTCGAGGGCGCGGCCTCCGCCGCCGAAGGCACCGCCCCCGCTCCCGGGAAGAAGGCGTCGGCCGTCGGTGGCGGCACCGGACGGGTGTGGCTCCTCGCCGTCCTGGCACTGATGGTGATGCTGTGCGAGGGCGCGGCGAACGACTGGAGCGCGCTGCACCTGCAGGACGTCCTCGGCGCGTCGACCGGCACCGCCGCCTTCGCGTACGGCACCTTCGCGGCCGCCATGACCGTGGGCCGGCTGCTCACCGACCGCTGCGTCGCCCGGTTCGGGTCCATGGCGATCCTGCGGTACGGCTCGGCGCTGGCGGCGGTGGGCATCACGCTGGTGGCCCTCTGCCCGTGGATGTGGGCCGCGTTCGTGGGCTGGGCGCTGTTCGGGCTGGGCCTCTCCGGCACGGTTCCGCAGCTGTTCAGCGCGGCCGGGCACGCCGACCCGGCGGCCGCCGGGGCCAACGTCTCCCGCGTCGCCGGACTCGGATACGTCGGCATGCTCGCCGGCCCCGCCCTCATCGGCTGGCTGACCCGCCTGGTCGCCCTGGACCACGCCTTCATCCTGCTGACCCTGCTCTGCGTGACCACCGCCCTGGGCGCCGGGGTGCTGCGCACCGCCTCGGTCGACCGCACGCCACGGAGCGAGACGACGCCCGCCGGCCACTGACCGCTCGTGCGGCACGGCCTGACCTCGTGCCGCACGAGCCCGCCCCCCCCGCGCCGTTCTCGCGTCTCCACGGCGCGGCCGATGAGTATGCGGCTCCCGACCGGTCCACCCTGGTGACACCCCAGGAAAGGACAGCGCCATGTCGGAGCTTCTCGTCGACTTCATCACGTCCCTCGACGGCTACGCCTCGGGCGAGGGATGGCCCGGGTTCTGGGGGCTCGAGGGCCCGGAGTACCTCGCATGGCTCGGTGAGCAGCCCAAGGTCACCTACCTGATGGGAGCGAACACCTACCGCCTGATGTCGGGCTTCGCCGAGGGCCGGGTCCCCGACGGCCAGGACGAGTTCCGGCCCGAGGAGGAGGCGTCCGTCGACGAGCTCACGCAAGCGCCCAAGGTGGTGTTCTCCTCCTCCCTCGAGGAGCCGCTGACGTGGGCCAACTGCACGCTCGTGCGCGACGACGCCGTCGATGCGGTCCGCGCCATGAAGTCCGCCGGCGGCCCGGAGCTCCTCAGCACCATCGGCAGCCTCAGCCTGAGCCGGTCCCTGCTGCGCGCCGGACTCGTCGACCGCTTCCGGGTCGTGATGTTCCCGGTGATCACCGGGGCCACGGGCGAGGAACGCATCTACGACGGCTATCCGGACGTCGCCCTCGAGATGACCGAGTACCGCACCTTCGACGGCCGCATCCAGCTGGTCGAGTACCGGCCCCGCGTCCTCGAGCACCCGCCGCTCGGGGCCCCTGCCTGACGTCGACGCCTGGGCGGACCCGCCGCCGCCGCGCCGACGCCTCGCCGACCGCGACGGCGGGGACCGGTCGGGGATCAGTCGAGGACGGTCTGGTTCGGGGTCGGGGTGCGGCCGGCCAGGACTTCTTGGAGCCGCGGCGTGCCCTGCCGCACCGCCGAGTCGGTGGTGCTCGTCTTCGCACCGCTCACGCCGCCCTGGGTGACGGTGATCGCGTTCGTGCCGACCCGCACCACCGCGATGGCCAGGGTGAGGGTCACCGGGTTGCCGTCCTCGTCGCCCTGCACCGTGACGGTCAGGCCCTGCCGGGCGTCACCCTCCTTCGGGATCGCCGTCTCCACCACCTCGACGGTGCGCTTCCCGCCGTCGTCGCCGGTCAGGGTGAAGCGGTCGCAGCTCTGCGGCAGGGTCTTCAGCCACTGCATCGAGTCGTCGAGCGTCTTCGGGTCGTACGTCGCGACCTGGTACAGCAGCCGCGAGTCGCCCTCCTCGAAGCCGGCGAGCGCCGAGGCGCCGGACGGGCGGCCGAGCAGCGTCTCGTCGAACAGCGCGTCGGTCATGCGTTGGCACTCGGCGGCGTCCGCCTTGCCCGTCAGGAACTGCGCGGCGTCGACCTCGCCGACCAGGAGGCTGTCGCGCCAGGACCGTGCGGTGGAGGTCGTGACCTGCGTCCAGTCGTCCTCGATCTGCGCCGCGGTGATCAGCGCGTGGCGGGCGCCGTCCTCGGTGAGGGTGGGGGAGGGCGAAGGGGTGCCGGTCGCCGCCGCGGCGGGACGTTCGCCCCGGTGGGCGCCGGTGCGGGCCTCGGGTCCGCTGCCCGTCTCCGCGCCGGAGCAGGCGGTGGTGGCGAGCAGGGCCCCGGCCGCCATCGCGGCGGCGAGGTAACGCATCGGCCGGACGGCCGGACGGGGAGTGGTCACCGGTGCCTCCTGGGTCCTGAGCTGCGAGTCCCGCGGTCCGCGTCGCGGGGACGGAGCGACGGCGGCCCGGCGCGCCTCGGGCGCACCGCACCGGACCCTCCGTGCCTCCACCGCATCACCCACCGGCCGCCACGACCAGCGCAGCACGTCGGACGGGTGACGGGCGACGACGAGCCGCGCCGTGGGTGTCGGC
>NZ_JBRIOU010000009.1:264578-269398 GCF_053474865.1 Streptomyces sp. CO7 | reverse complement strand
GGGCCACCGGTACCGCCAAGACGATCATGTATCCCACCGCGCAGCGGCCCTCTCCGACGTGTCCGGTCCCGTTCCGCCCGCCACGCTACGGAGCCATCGCGCGCACCCGCCTCGTACCACGGTGCGACATCCGGGCCTCCGGCTCAGCCCAGGGAGCGACGCCGGGCTCCTCCCGCGCCCGGTCCCGGACGGTCGGGCGCCGGGCAGGTCACCGTCGGCCGTCGCGGTGATGAGGTCACCGGCTCCCGGCGTCGTGCCGGAGCCACCGGTAGGCGACCGGCTGGGCCGCGTTCCAGCTCGCGGCGAGCTCGGCGTCCACCGGCGCGAACCCGGCGCCCTGGTAGCAGCGCAGCGCACGGTCGTTGTCCGGGTGGACGCGCAGGAAGACGTCCGCGTGGCCCGTCGCCAAGGCGTGCGCGAGCAGGCCCCGTGCGAGGGTGCGGCCCAGGCCCTTTCCGCGGTGCCCGGGCGCCACGATGATGCGGGCGAGCTCGACCTCGTCCTCCTCGGCGTCCAGCCACAGCTCCCCGTAGCCGACGGCCTGCCCGCCCCCGTCGACGAGGACGTAGGCCCGCACGTCCTGGTCCTCCTGCCAGTCGGCGACCGTCCTCGCGGGCACGGGGAACTCCCGGCGTCCGCACCACATGACCACCTCCTCGGCGGAGGCCGGCCATCCGGCCACGGTCGCCGCGTGGGCGGGTGCGAAGGGGGCGAGTTCCATGGTGCCGGTCCATCCGTCGGGCGTGGTCTGACAAGCACACTCCAGGGGGTGTGCAGGCCGACAGTACGGTGCCCGCGCGGACGGATCCACCCGCCGTCGTTCGACCTCGGAGCCGCTGGGTGACGATCGCTTGACCTGGACCGAGGGAGGTCCAGGGCCGAGGCTTGCGGCATGAGTGAAGCAGATGAGTTGCCCGGCATCGCGGAGGTCTCGGCGCGGATCGGTCTGGCGCCCGACACGCTGCGGTACTGCGAACGTCAGGGCATCGTGCCCTCGCCCCGGCGCGACAGCGCGGGGCGTCGCCGGTACACGCCGGCCGACGTGGAGCTGGTCCGCATGCTGTTCCATCTCCGGGAGACGGGGATGCCACTGGCCGACATCGCGCAGTTCACCGGCGCCGACGACACGGTCACCGCCCCCGCTCGACATGCCCGGCAACCACGTGGGAGCGGGCGCCGAGCCGACGGAGTTCGCCCGCGCCCTCGTGCCGCTGCTCGAACCCGGGCCACTGCCGGGGCTGTTTCGTCGGTGAGCACGCCACGCGCCGCGACGGGCGCGGCCACGTCCTACTCCTCCGAGTTGCCGCGCCCCGAGGAGGAGCCCCGGGGCAGGCTGCGCGCCGCCTCGCTGCCCAGCAGCGTCACCCGCGACACGACGCGGGCCCACCGCGGGGCGTCGCCGCGGGCGGTCCAGTAGACGCAGGCGCAGCCGCCGACGACGAGCAGGACGACGAGTGACAGTACGAGGACCACCATGTTTCTCCCCCAGTGTGGTGCGGTCGGTCGGTGGCCTCGTGCCGGGTGACGGGCCGATGCGACCGCACAGCAGGGGACGCGTGACGTGCCGTGACAGTTCCGTGCGCAGGAGCGGGGCGCCGGGACTCCCGGGTCCCGCCCGTCCGGGAGGAGCGGGACGGGACCCGGGTGGAGGATGCCGGCCGTCAGCGGGAGGTGGTGGGCCGGATGTCGATGACGCGGTCGTAGCGGCCGAGCAGCAGAAGAGCCTGGTCCGCTGTGCCGTCTCCCCGCTGCCGAACGTCAGGGTGACGACGACCTCGTGTCCGTTGCCCACGGCGCCGTTGTCGGTCACCGTCCACTGCGCGGGGACGTTCTGGGCGCGCAGGACGCCGTCCGCCCCGTTCTCCGTCTCCCAGGCCGCCAGGCGCGTGGCGAAGCCGGCCTCCAGGTAGTGGTCGCGCAGTGCCGTGGCCAGGGCGCGGTCCGGGTCCGCGTAGTCGCCCTTGGCGTCGACGTAGGCGCCGTAGAAGTCGGCGACCCGGGTCATGGCCTCCGCCGACCTGCCGGTGATCGTTTGTTGGGCGAGGACACCGGCTGGCGCATGCGTCGTCGCTCTCGTGGTGGCCGCCGGTGTGGTCGCCTGCGCCGAGGCGGTGAGGGCCAGGGGGAAGGCGACGGCGGCGGCGAGGCAGGCGGCCAGGACGGTGCGGCGGACGTGCCGGCTCGCGGTCGTGCTCGTGCCGGTGCTCGAGTTGGCGTTCAACAGTTGATTCCTCGGTTTCGCTCGATCGGTGCGGTGGGTCGCCGGGTGGGTGCGCCCCTGTTCGGCCCACGTGGCGGTGGGGTTGCGGGGAGGTTCCGGCGACGACAGGAGCGTCGGCGGTGTGGTGGCCCTGGGACAACGGACGAGACGCCGGCCGCAACGGTGGAACCGTCCCAGCCCCTGTGACCTCTCCTTTTCCGAATGCCTGGGACGCCGTCCCGGGACACGGAGGCAGGGGGAGCCGATGCCGGCGCAGGACGAGGTGGAGGAGTTCGCGGCGTTGCTGCGCGGACTGAAGGCGCGCACGGACCGCAGCTACGGTGCGCTCGCGCGGCGGCTGGACATGAACACCTCGACGCTGCACCGCTACTGCGCGGGCGACACCGTGCCGCTGGACTTCGCGTCCGTGGAACGGTTCGCGGCGTTGTGCGGGGCGACTCCGGCCGAACGGGTCGAGCTGCACCGGAGCTGGACCCTGGCGGTGGCGGCCCGGCAGCGGGGGACGGCCAGGACGTCGACGGCCACCACGCCCGCCGCATCCGCCGCATCCGCCGCATCCGCCGCGTCCGTCCCCGGGACGGTCACGCCCACCGGGGGGACAGCCAGGCCCGGCGCCGGGACGGCCGTGCCCGGCACAGGAACAGCCGCGCCCGGCGCACTAACCGTCGCACCTACCGCCGGAAGTCCCGCGCCCAGCGCAGGAACAGCCGCGCCCAGCGCAGGAACAGGCGCGCCGACCGCCGGAGCAGCCGCGCCCACTGCCGCGGAGACCGCCCCCGCCGCCGTGTCCGCGGCGGCACCCGCAGCAGCCCCCGCGTCGAGTCCCGCGTCCGCGCCTACGGAGGCGCGGCGACCGTCCGGGCCGCAGGGGCGGTACAGGCGGCGCCTCGTGGTGTCCGGTGTGGCGCTGGCCGCGCTGTGCGCCACGCTGGGCGGTGTGGCGGCCCTGTCGTCCGAGCGCGGGGCGACCACCACGGACGCTGGGGCGCCGAGCCACGCATCCACCGGCCCGGCGGGCGCGCGGCAGGGGCACTCGCCCTCCGTGGACGGCCGGTCACCCGGCGGGCCGCCGGCCTCGGCACCGGGCGCTCCGCAGACGTCCGGGGCCGGCGCGACCGCGTCCGAGCCGTCCGCGCACTCCTCCGCGGGGGCCTCCGCCGCCGCCCCCCTGGCCTGGAGCGTCGACTCCCAGCTGTGGGCGACCGGTTGCGATCACGACTACGTCATCGGCAAGGCGCCCGAGGACGTCCCGCCGCCCCCGGCCCCGCAGGACGCGGCCACGTGGGCGCGTTCGCAGAAGGCGGTGCACGGCGGCCGGACGCTCGTGGGCGTCTCCGTGCAGGGGCGGACGGACACGGCGGTGGTCCTGGAGGCGCTGCGGGTCCGCGTCGTGGGGCGGGCCGATCCGGTGAAGGGCGCCGTGTACTCGACCGGCCAGGGCTGCGGCAGCGACGTGACCCCGCGCTCCTTCGCCGTCGACCTGGACAAGGACCGGCCCCTCGCCCGCCCGGTGCCCGGCAGCGACCGCGGCACGGACACGCCCGCGGTGCGCATGCCCTACAAGGTGTCCGCGACGGACCCGGAGGTCCTGCTGGTCGACGCCCGTACCGCGGACTGCGACTGTCACTGGTACCTGGAACTCGACTGGTCCTCGCAGGGCCGCACCGGCAGCGCGCGCGTCGACGACCACGGCGTCCCGTTCCGCACCAGCGGCACCGAGGGCCTGCCGCACTACTGGTACGCGAACCGCGGCTGGAAGCCGTGGTGAGCAGGAAGCCGTGGTGAACCGAACGCCCCCGACGGCGGGGGAGCCCCCGCCGGGTGGGCGGAGGCATCACGGCCGGGTGGCGCTCCCGACGTCGGGATGGAGGGTGAAGACCTGGTCGAGGCCGGTGATGCGCAGGATCCGCTCCGTCCCGGAGGGCACGGCGGCGAGCGCGATGTCGGCCCCGGCGTCGAGGGCGTGGCTGCGCGCGGCGATCAGCGCGGTGATGCCGCTGGAGTCGCAGAACTCCATGCCGCCCAGGTCCAGGACCAGGCGCTGGCCCGGCCGCAGCACGACCGTGGAGACGAGCGCGCGCAGCTCGGGGGCACTGGCGTAGTCGAGGTCGCCGAAGACCTCCAGGACGGGCCCGGTGTCGGCGTCTCTCGTGGTCGTTCTCAGCATGCTCATCGGCTGGTACTCGTCTGACGGTCGGGGGCCGGAACGCCCAGGGCCAGCAGGGCGGTGTCGTCCTCGAGGCCTTCGCCGAAGCCGGCCAGCAGTCCGGTCAGGGCTTCGACCACCGCCTGGGAGGACCGGCCGGCGTGGCCGGCGACGAAGGCGAGCAGGGCCTCCTCGCCGTACAGTCCGGTGCGGTCCTCGCCGGTGCGGGCCTCGGTGAGGCCGTCGGTGTACAGCAGGAGGGTGTCGCCGGGGGCGAGCACGGTGGTGGCGGTGCCGACGGGCGCGGAGGGCAGGATGCCCACCACGAGGCCGCCCGGGGTGGGCAGGTATTCGGCGGTGCCGTCGGCGCGCAGCACGATGACCGGCGGGTGGTCGCCCGACGCGAGGCCGACGGTCTCCCGCCCCGCGACGGGGGCCGGCTCCCGGGAGCCC
>NZ_JBRIOU010000009.1:261087-264478 GCF_053474865.1 Streptomyces sp. CO7 | reverse complement strand
GAGGTATTCGGCGGTGCCGGCGGCGCGCAGCGCGATGACCGGCGGGTGGCCGCCCGACGCGAGGTCGACGGTCACCTGCCCGGTGACGGGGTCCGGCTCCAGGACGCCGAAGACGGCGGTGCAGTAGCGCGGGTCCCCGCCGGCCGAGTACCGGTCGTACAGCACCGTGTTGAGGGTGGACATCGCGGAGACCGGATCGGGGTCGTGCAGTGCGGCGGCGCGCAGCGTGTAGCGGGTCAGCGAGGTGAGCGAGGCCGCCTTGGGTCCCTTGCCGCACACGTCGCCGAGGAAGAACGCGAAGCGCTTGTCGTCCACCGGGAACACGTCGTAGAAGTCGCCGCCGAGCCGCTCGGGGGAGGCGGTGTGGTAGTACGCGGTCGCCTCCACGCCGGGGACCGCCGGCAGGACGTCGGGCAGCAGCGAGTGCTGGAGGACGGCGAGGGCGTCCTGCAGCCTGGCCCGGTCCGCCTCGGCCTCCCGGCGCGCCTCCTCGGCCTCCCGGCGGGCTTCCTCGGCCTGCCTGCGTGCCTCCTCCGCCTGCTTGCGCGCCTCCTCGGCGGTCTGCCGGCGGCGCAGCAGCTCCTCCTCGTAGGCGCGGCGGTCCCGGGCGTCGAAGACGGTGGTGCGGATCAGCAGCGGATCACCGGTGCCGCTGTACTTGACCACCGAGGAGACCAGCACGGGCATCCGGCCGCCGCCGGCCCGCTTGATGTCCAGCGCGACGCCGGTGAGTTCGCCCTGCATGCGCAGCAGGGGCGCGAAGTGCGTCTCGTGGTACAGCTTGCCGCCCACGGTCAGCAGGTCGGTGAACCGGATCCGGCCCACCACCTCCTCGCGGTCCCGGCCGATCCACTCCAGCAGGGTGGCGTTGATCTTCGCGACGGTGCCGTCCATCAGCGTGGACAGGTAGCCGCAGGGCGCCGACTCGTACAGTTCCTCGGCGCTGTCCTCCAGTACCGCGGCGAACGCGGCGTCCAGGGTGCTCTCGTCGTCCGGGCCGTGCGGGTCCTGCTGCTGCCCGCTGCGGCACATCACCGCAGACCGTCCAGGAACGTGCGGATCGCCGCGTTGGTGGCCTCGGGCGCGGACAGGTGGGGGCAGTGGCCGGTCGCGTCGAGGGTGACCAGCGTCGAGCCGGGCACGGCCCGGTGGACGTAGGCGCCGACCTCCCGCGGGGCGATCGCGTCCTGGGTGCACTCCAGCACCAGCGTCGGCACCTGCACGCTCTTGAGGTCCTGCCGCGCGTCCGACAGGAACGTGGTGCGCGCGAAGACGCGCGCCATGTCGGGGTCGGTGGCGCAGAAGCTGTTCCGGAGTTCCTCGCCGAGCTCCGGCCGGTCCGCGTTGCCCATGATCACCGGGGCCATCGCCCCCGACCAGCCCAGGTAGTTGGCCTCCAGGGACTCCAGCAGCTCCTCGATGTCCTCGGCGCTGAACCCGCCCCGGTAGCCCTCCTCGTCGATGTAGCGCGGCGACGGCGCCACCATCACCAGCGACCCGATGCGCTCCGGCGCCATGTCGGCGGCCAGCACGCCGATCATCGCGCTCACCGAGTGGCCGACGAACGCCGCGTCGCGCAGGTCGAGCGCCTCGCACACCTCCACGACGTCGCGGGCGTACCCGTGCAGCGAGCTGTAGCGGTCCTCCGAGAAGGCCGAGAGGTCCGAGCGGCCCGACCCCACGTAGTCGAACAGCACGACCCGGTAGTCGTCGACCAGCGCGGGCAGCGTCAGCCGCCACATGTTCTGATCGCAGCCGAACCCGTGAGCCAGCACCACCACCGGCCCCAGTGGATTGCCGGTGACGGTGACATTGTTCCTGCGAGCGATGTCCATGCCCTTCAGTCTCTCAGCCTCCGCGCACCGTTCCGCACGGCCCGGGTGTTCGCAGCGGCCCGCCCGGGCGACGCCCCGGCCGGTTCCGCCCGGCACGCGTCCCCGCTGCCGGCCCGCGCGTCGCGTCAACTGCCGCCTGCCGAAGCACTGTTGGCGTTGCCGTCGGGCATGCGCGGTTGCCGCCGGGGTAGCGGGACCTGGCCGTCCGGACCGGGACGGCGTCCGACAGGGGGTACCGCGTTGACAGCAGTGAATCGTCCGTTCGGCATGCGACTCGGCGGGGTCTGCCTCGCCGCCGTCACCCTGCTGACGTTCACCGGCTCACCGCAGGCCGCGAACTCGCTGCCCGGGCTGCGCGCCACCGCGGCGGAGTCCTCGGACGCGACGCTCGGCTACCGCGCCGACGGCCGGGCCGACGGGTACGCCGCAGGGGCCACCGCGGCCCCGCCGTTCCGGAAACTGTGGTCGAGGGACTTCGGCACCGCCGTCTCCGCGCCGGTCGCGATCCGCGACAAGGTGTACGCCGTCGTCAACGCGGACGACGGCACGGAGGGCGGGCCCCGCATGGTGCTCGTCGGGCTCCGGGCCGCCACCGGCAAGAACCTGTGGCCGCCCGTCACCGTGACCGACAACGAACCGGACGCCTCGGTGACGTACGGCGGCGGGCTGCTGTACACCCAGACCTCGCGCGGCACGATCGCCGCCTGGGACCCGGCCACCGGGCGGAAGAAGTGGTCGGTGCAGCTCGAAGGCGCTTCGGTGCAGTACCCGGTCGCCTGGTACGGCGGCATGCTGTACCTGCAGGACGGCATCGGCAACGCGCTGGCGCTGCGCGCCACCACGGGCGCCCGGGTGTGGACGGCGCCGCTCTCGGAGTACGGCTGGTCGCCCACCGTCGTCGACTCCACCGGTGTCTGGATCGGCTTCGACGACATCGCCTGGCACCACCTCGACCTGAGGACGGGCGCCGAACTGCACCGCTTCGAGGTGCCGGACATCTGGGGCGCCTACGGCAACCCGGTCGCCCTGGGCGCCGGCGCCGTCTGGGTGCGCGGCAGCAAGAGCTCCGACCCGACGGTCACCGCCTACGACCGGAGGACCGGTGCGGCGGTGCGGACGCTGCCGGCCGACGCGACCCCCGCCTTCGGGCCCGGCCGCGTCTACGTCGCCCACCAGGGCAGGGTCAGGGCCCTGAGCACCAGCACCTACAAGACCGCCTGGACGTACACCAGTTCCGTCGGGGCGGCCACCGTGCGGCTGGTCGCCAACGGTCACGTCTACGTGCAGGACGCCGACGGACGTCTCGTCGTGCTGGACGACAGGACCGGCAAGGCGGTGTGGTCCTACCGGCTCCGCGCCACGCCGCACCCCCAGACGCGGATCGTCGCCGAGGACGACTGGCGCGGTTTCGTCCCGCCCGGCATCGCCACCGCCAAGGGCCGGCTGTTCGTGCCCGGCGCCGAGGGGACCTTGATCGGCTTTGGCAAGGGGTAGGAGCTGGGCAGCCGGGGGCCGGGGGCCGAGGGCCGGGAGCTGGGAGCCGGGCGGCCCACTCC
>NZ_JBRIOU010000009.1:260425-260987 GCF_053474865.1 Streptomyces sp. CO7 | reverse complement strand
CTCCTGCGTGCGGGGGTGCCGGGGCGGTGCCACGATGGTGACGTTCTTCGTTCCCCAGGGCAGCAACGTCGAGTAGGCGGGTGCGTCGTATGGACAGGTCCGAGTTGGTCGAGGCGGTCACGCGGAAGGCCGCGGGAGGCGGTGACCTGTCCGATGCGCAGGTCGGCCGGGTCATCGACGCGGTGTTCGGCACCGTGGCCGAGCCGGGGGCGATCGCCGAGGCCCTCAAGGACGGCCGGACCGTCACGCTGGTCGGCTTCGGCAGCTTCCACCACGCGGACGGCGAGGCGGGCCTGCGTCCCGGCAAGGCGCTCAACGAGTTCGTCAACGACCAGGTCCGCTGAGCGGCGGCCGCCGATGGCCGCGATGACGCTCCGGGCCACCGGCTCCGCGTCGCCCGGGACGGCCTGGCAGCGGTACGCCGCACCCTCCCGCTGGCCGACCTGGTCGCCGCAGATCAGGGCCGTGCGGGTGGACGGTGACCGCATCGCGCCCGGTCTGCGGGGTGAGGTGGTCTCGCTGTTCGGCGTCACCGCGCGGTTCGTGGTGGAGAGCGTCGACG
>NZ_JBRIOU010000009.1:251290-260325 GCF_053474865.1 Streptomyces sp. CO7 | reverse complement strand
CGGCTGCACCACGCGGTGCTGACCCGCCCCGCCGGTTCGGCCACCACCCTGCGCCTGGAGGGCCCGGCCCTCGCCCTCGCCGCGTACGCCGGTCCCGCCCGGTGGGCACTGGGACGTCTCGTACGCGCCTGACAGGGCGTGGGGCGCTCTCGTGCGCGCCCGACAGGGCCCGGGGCGCGGGAGAGGCATCGCCGGGGCGGCACGTAGCCTTTCCCCATGCCGGCCTCCCGTCCCCGTCTGCACCGCGTCGCCGTGCTCGTGCTCGAGGGCGCCAAGCCGCTCGACGTCGGCATCCCCGCGCAGGTGTTCACGACCCGCGCGAGCATGCCGTACGAGGTGCGGGTGTGCGGCGCGACGCCCGGGCTCGTGACCGGCGGCGACGGCCTGTCGTACGCCGTCGCGCACGGTCTCGAGGCGCTGGAGTGGGCCGAGATCGTCTTCGTCCCCGGCTACCGGTTCCCCGACCGTGAGGATCCGCCGCCGGCCGTCGTCGAGGCACTGGTCGCCGCCCACGCCCGGGGGGCCCGGCTCGCCGCCATCTCCACCGGCGCCTTCGCCCTCGCCGCCACCGGCCTGCTCGACGGCAGGCGGGCCACCACGCACTGGCACTACACGCGGGCCCTGCAGGCCAGGCACCCGCTGGTCCGGGTCGACGAGAACGTCCTGTTCGTCGACGAGGGCAGCGTGCTCACCTCGGCCGGCGCCGCCTCCGGCATCGACCTGTGCCTGCACATCCTGCGCGGCGACCTCGGGGTGGCCGCGTCCAACCACGCGGCCCGCCGCCTGGTCGCCGCGCCTTACCGCAGCGGCGGACAGGGACAGTACGTGCCACGCAGCGTCCCCGAGCCGAAGGGCGAGCGCTTCGGCTCCACCCGCGAGTGGGCGCTGCACCGGCTGGGCGAGCCGCTGACGCTCGACGTGCTGGCCCGGCAGGCCGAGGTCTCGCCGCGCACCTTCTCCCGGCGCTTCGTCGAGGAGACCGGCTACACCCCGATGCAGTGGGTGATGCGCGCCCGCATCGACCTGGCCCGCGAACTGCTCGAGCGCTCGCAGCGCAGCGTGGAGCAGATCGCCGCGGACGTCGGCCTGGGCACCGGGGCGAACCTGCGGCTGCACTTCCAGCGGATCCTCGGCACCACACCGAGCGAGTACCGGCGCACCTTCACCCAGGGGCAGTAGCCGGCCCGCCGTCGGGCGACGGGATCGAGCCGGTGGCACGATCCTTGCGAACTGTGGCGATCTCGCCACTGTCAGACGCGTGACCTGCGAGGGAGGCTGGAGGCGAAAGGAAGGGACATCACCCATGACTCGCATCGCCATCAACGGATTCGGCCGCATCGGACGCAACGTGCTGCGCGCGCTGCTGGAGCGCGACACCACCCTCGAGATCGTCGCCGTCAACGACCTGACCGAGCCGAAGGCGCTGGCCCGGCTGCTCGCCTTCGACAGCACCTCGGGCCGCCTCGGTCGCCCGGTGACCGTCGACGGGGACGTCCTCGTCGTCGACGGACGCCGGATCAAGGTGCTGGCCGAGCGTGAGCCCGCGCAGCTGCCGTGGGCCGAGCTCGGGGTCGAGATCGTCCTGGAGGCCACCGGCCGGTTCACCTCGGCCAAGGCGGCGCGCGCCCACATCGACGCGGGGGCCAAGCGCGTCCTGGTCAGCGCCCCGGCGGACGGCGCCGACGTCACGCTGGCGTACGGGGTCAACACCGACGCCTACGACCCGGCGCTGCACACCATCGTCTCGAACGCCTCCTGCACCACCAACGCGCTCGCCCCGCTGGCCGCGGTCCTCGACGAACTGGCGGGCATCGAGCACGGGTTCATGACCACGGTGCACGCCTACACGCAGGAGCAGAACCTGCAGGACGGCCCGCACCGCGACCCGCGCCGGGCCCGTGCCGCCGGCGTCAACATCGTGCCGACCACGACCGGCGCCGCGAAGGCGATCGGTCTGGTGCTGCCGAACCTCGACGGGAAGCTGTCGGGCGACTCGATCCGCGTGCCGGTGCCGGTGGGCTCGATCGTCGAGCTCAACACGACCGTCTCGCGCGAGGTGTCGCGGGAGGACGTGCTGGCCGCCTACCGCGCGGCGGCGGACGGCCCGCTGGCCGGTGTCCTCGAGTACTCGGAGGACGCGCTGGTGTCCTCCGACATCACGGGCAACCCCGCCTCGTCGATCTTCGACTCGGAGCTCACCCGCGTCGACGGCCGTCACGTGAAGGTCGTCGCCTGGTACGACAACGAGTGGGGCTTCTCCAACCGCGTGATCGACACGCTGGAGCTGCTCGCCGCCGGCTGACCGGAGCGGCACACCGGGCGGGCACCGGAGCGGTGCCCGCCCGACGAATGACGCCGGCCGTGCCGCCGGGGCCCCGAGCCCTGGCGACACGGCCGGCGGTCGTCGTCAGGGCGCCGTGCCATCGCGCGCCGCGGCTGCTCCCGCGACCCCCTGCCGAGGCGCCGGGGCGCGCGCCCCGGCGGGAGAGCGCGCGGACCTGGCACGGTCCACCCCGTGCGAGTGCTGCCGCGTCCCTCCTGTCGCGGCGCCGGGGCGTGCGCAGGGCGGGCCGCCGCCTCCTACCCCCGCGCGTGTCGCGCCCGCCGATCCTCCGCCGGCCGCCCGCCCGTCACCAGCGGCACGGCTGCGGCGGACGATCGCGGAGGTGTGCGACCGCGGCGGGCGATCGGAGGCGGCTCGCTGCCAGGGACCGGTCAGACGGACCGGTGGTACGGGTCCGGCACCCGGATCTCGGCGCCCAGCTCGCGGGCCGCACGCCGGGCCCAGTACGGATCGCGCAGCAACTCGCGGCCGAGGAGCACCGCGTCCGCCTCGCCGTTGGCGACGATCTTCTCCGCCTGGTCCGCCTCGGTGATCAGCCCCACCGCGGCGACCGGCAGCGCGGTCTCCGCCTTGACGCGGGCGGCGAAGGGCACCTGGTAGCCGGGGCCGGTGGGGATCCGGACGCCGGAGACGTTGCCGCCGGTGGAGACGTCCAGCAGGTCGACGCCGTGCGCCCTCAGGTCCGCGGCGAAGCGGACGGTGTCGTCGGCGCTCCAGCCGCCCTCCTCCAGCCACTCGGTCGCCGAGACGCGGAAGAACACCGGCCTGTCCTGCGGCCACACCGCGCGCACCGCGTCCACGACCTCCAGCGCGAAGCGGGTGCGGTTCTCGTACGAGCCGCCGTAGGCGTCGGTGCGGTGGTTGGAGTGCGGGGAGAGGAACTCGTTGACGAGGTAGCCGTGGGCGCCGTGGACCTCGACGACCTCGAAGCCCGCGGCACGCGCCCGCCGGGCGGCCTCGGCGAACCGGTCCACGATCTCCCGGATCTGCCCGACCGTCAGCTCGTGCGGCAGGTGATGCCCCTCCGCGAACGGCACCGCGCTCGGTGCGAGGGGGGTCCAGCCGTGGGCGTCGGGGCCGACCGGGGCGCCGCCCTTCCAGGGCTGCGCGGTCGACGCCTTGCGGCCGGCGTGGGCGAGCTGGACGCCGGGCACGGTGCCCTGCGCGACGAGGAAGCGGGTGATGCGCCGGAACGCCTCGACCTGCGTGTCGTTCCACAGACCCAGGTCCTGCGGCGAGATGCGGCCCTCGGGGCTCACCGCGGTCGCCTCGGTGAGGATCAGGCCGGTGCCGCCGGCCGCGCGGGCGGCGTAGTGGGCGAAGTGCCAGTCGTGCGGGGCGCCGGCCTCGGGGCCGTCCGGCGCGGCCGAGTACTGGCACATCGGGGCCATCCACACGCGGTTCGGGATGGTCAGCTCGCGCAGGGTGAAAGGCTCGAAGAGCGCGCTCACGGCGCCTCCATTCGTCACGGACGGGACGGTCGACTTGTACGATAGCCGTCGTAGTACGGTGGATGTCAAACTACGAAGGTCGTCGTACCATGGGCGCCATGACCATCAGCACATCCGCCGGCAGCCGTGACCTCCCGCACCCGGTCCGTGAGGAGATCCGGCTCGAAGGGGTCCTGCACGCGCTGTCCGACCCGATGCGCCTGCGGATCGTGCGGGAGCTCGCGGCCGCCGGGGGAGGGGAGCTGAGCTGCTCCCAGTTCGAGCTCCCGGTCACCAAGTCCACGACCACGCACCACTTCCGGGTGCTGCGCGAGAGCGGCGTCATCCGGCAGATCTACCGGGGCACGGCCAAGATGAACTGCCTGCGCGGCGACGACCTGGACGGCCTCTTCCCCGGGCTGCTCGACGCCCTGCTGGCCGCGGCCGACCGGCAGTCCGCCCGGCGGCCGTAGGCGGCGCCGGTTCCCCAGGTTGCGGCTCCGGCGACCGCCGGGAACATGGTGGGAGGAACGGGGGGTGCGGCGCCCGCGCCGCCGGAACCGGCGTGCCGGGCGCCCCGACACGACTGGAGTCCCGCATGACGACCCTGCCGCCGCCCGTCACGCCCTACCTGGAGCCCGCCGCGAAGGCGCTGGCCGAGGCCACCGAACCGCATCCCCGGATCTACGAGGTGCCGCCGGAGAAGGGCCGGGACATCCTCCTCGGGCTGCAGAGCGACGCGAGCGTCCCCCGTCCCGAGGTCGACGAGGAGTGGGTGGAGGTCGACGCCGGCGAGTGGGGCACGGTGCGCACCCGGATCGTCCGGCCCAAGGGGGCGGTGGGCCCGCTGCCGGTGGTGTTCTTCATCCACGGCGCCGGGTGGGTGTTCGGCGACGAGAAGACCCACGACCGGCTCTTCCGCGAACTGGCCGTCGGCGCCGGAGCGGCCGGCGTCTTCCCCGTGTACGACCGCGCGCCCGAGGCGAAGTACCCGACGCAGGTCGAGCAGAACTACGCGGTCGGCCGGTGGCTGCAGGAGCAGGGCGCCGGCCACGGCCTGGACGCCTCCCGCGTCGCCGTGGCCGGCGACTCGGTGGGCGGATGCATGTCCACCGTGTTCGCCCTGATGAACAAGGAGCGCGGCGGCCTCGACCTCAAGGCCCAGGTCCTGCTGTACCCGGTGACCGACGCCGACTTCGACACGCCGTCCTACCAGCAGTTCGCCGAGGGGTACTACCTCACCCGGGACGGCATGATCTGGTTCTGGGACCAGTACGCCGAGCCCGCGCAGCGCTCCGAACCCCACGCCTCCCCGCTCCGGGCGGGCCTCGACCAGCTCAGGGGTCTGCCTCCGACCCTCGTCGTCACCGACGAGGCCGACGTGCTGCGCGACGAGGGGGAGAAGTACGCCAACAAGCTGCGCGAGGCGGGCGTCGACGTCACCGCCGTGCGCGTGCTCGGCATGGTCCACGACTTCCTGATGCTGGACAGCCTCCGCGACACCCGCGGCGCGAACGTCGCCCGCCACCTGGCCGTCGAGGCCCTGAGGAAGGCGCTCCACCAGGGCTGACGACCACCCGGCCCCTCCGCCGGACGGCGGAGGGGCCACGCCTCGGGCCATTTAGATGTACGATACAAGGAAAGTAGTTGTAATTGCCAATCACTCTTCCCGATCGCTCTGTATCCGTCAACTGAAGGGCTGGCCCTCTCCATGACCGCTTCCCCGGCCGCCGCCGCTCCGGGAGCAGTGTCCGCTCACGCCGCTCCCCGTCTGCGTGAGAGCGTCGGACACGTCGCGCAGCACCTGCTGACCCCGCTCCTGATGTGCCTGGGCATGGGCCTCGCCTATCTGGGCGCCTTCCACGCCCCCGCGCCGCACGGGATGGAGGTCGCGGTCGTCGGGACCGGGACCCGCGCGCAGGTCCTGGCGCAGACCCTCGAGGACAAGGCCGGGGACGGCCTCGACGTCAGGACCGTCCCGACGCGCGACGCCGCCGTGGACCGTCTGCTGCACCGGGACCTGGCCGCCGCGTACGTCCCCTCCGCGAAGCACCCCGAACTGCTGGTCGCGAAGGCCAACTCCGACACCACGGCCACCGTCGCGGAGACCGTCTTCGGGAAGGTCGCGGCCGAGCAGCACGCGACGTTGTCGGTGACCGACCTGGCGCCCACCTCGGAGGGGGACCCCACCGGCCAGGGACTCTTCTTCGTCCTGGTGACGATCAGCATCGGGTCCTACGCGAGCGTCGCCGCCATCGGCGCGGCCGGCGCCGCCCTGCGGCTGTGGACCCGTGCCGCCATCGGTCTCGCCACCTCGCTGGTGGTGAGTGTCATCGGCATCGTCCTGGCCGGCCCGGTGTTCCACATCGTCGACCACGGCCTCGCCGGGGTGTGGGGGATGGCCTGGCTCTACTCGGCGGGCATCGTCGCGATCGGCGTCGGCCTGCACACGTTCCTCAAGCGGTGGACCACGCTGACCATGATGACGCTGTTCGTCATGCTCAACTTCACGACCTCGGGCGGCATCTTCCGTCCCGAGCTGCAGAACGGCTTCTTCGGCGCCCTGCACGCCTTCTGGAACGGGGCGGGCTTCGTCGAGGGCGTCCGCAGCCTGCTCTACTTCCCCTCCGGTCCCGGCCTGACCGGCAGGATCGTCTCGCTGGTCCTCTGGCTCGCCGTGGGTCTCGTCGCCCTCGCCGCGGCCGACGGCGCCGAACGGCGGGCCCGGCGGGCCGCCCGGCCCGCACCGCTGCCCACGGCCGAGGATCGGGACGCCGAGGAGGAGACGGCGGAGGCGGTGGCCGTCTGACCCGCGTGCAGGGAAAGCGGGTTGGCGTCCGGAACGACGCCGCCTAGGGTCGCCGTCATGACGCTGCGACTCTTCGAGGTGAACCTCAAGGCCCGGGACGACGCGGCGCTGGGCCGCTTCTGGGCCCAGGCGCTCGGCTGGACCGCCTCCGGCGCGGGCGACGGCGCCACCAGCGTGAAGCCCTCGGACGTCGCCTGGCCGGACCCCGCCGCCGTCCGGGTCGACATCATCGCCGTGCCCGATCCGGAGACCGTGGACACGCGCGTGCACCTGGAGCTCGCCAGCAGCTCCGCGGCCCACCACGCGGAGCTGGTCGCCCGTCTGCGGGACCTCGGTGCGACGCCCGCCGACGCGGGGCAGGGGAGCGTCCCGTGGACCGTCCTGTCCGACCCCGAGGGGAACACGTTCTGCGTCCTGGAGCCGCGGGAGATCCACCGGGACACCGGACCGATCGCCGCGGTGGTCCTCGACTGCGCGGACCCGAGCGTGACGGGCCGGTTCTGGGCGGAGGCGACGGGCTGGACCGTGCACGAGGTGACCGACGAGCACGCGCTGCTGCGCTCCGCCGAGGACGCCGGCCCTTACCTGGAACTGGTCCGCACGCCCCACCTCAAGGGTGTCCGGCACCGGGCCCATCTCGACCTGGCACCCCACCCGTTCGAGGCCGGCCTTCAGGCCGCGGAGGTGGCCCGGCTCGAAGGACTCGGCGCCACCCGCGCCGACGCAGGGCGGGGCGACTTCCCGTGGAAGGTGATGACCGACCCGGAGGGCAACGAGTTCTGTGTCCTCGGGCCCGCGTGAGGGGGTCTCTCGGGCCCGCTCGACAGGCGGGAGCCGCCGGATCGGGGCGTCGCGGGGCATGCGGGCCGTGGCGGGTACCCGGGTCACCCGGGTCACCCAGGTCCCGCGGGCAGGGCGTCCAGGGAGCCTTTGGCCACCATCGTCACGTCGCCGCCGACCCGGACGTTGTGCAGCGCACCGGGAGTCCCCTGCGGCAGGACGACGAGCCGGCTCGGGCGGCCGGTGAAGCGCCCCTGCCGCAGCACGAACGCCTCGTCGACGGGCACGACGCCGTGCCGCGCCAGGTACGCGCCGACACAGCCGGCCGCGCTGCCGGTCGCGACGTCCTCCAGCACCCCGTCGTTGTTCCAGTGCCGGCCCTCCAGGGCCCCGACGTCGAGCAGGTAGGCGAACTGCGCCCCGTAGCGGCCGAGCAGTTCCGCGAAGTCGTCGCGGACGATCCTCGCCCCGGCCAGACCCGCCACCACGGGCACCATGAGGTAGCGCAGGCCGGTGGAGACGACGTCCAGGGGAAGGCCGGCCAGCGCGCCGACGGGCAGGTCGAGAGCCGCGGCGATCTCGGACCTTCCCTCCGCCGGCACGGTCGCGAGGAACTCCGGCGGCCCCTGGTCGAGCTCCGCGTGGTACCCCGTGCCGGTACGCCGGGTCGTCACCTCGACGGTCCTGCCGGTCAGGCGGAACGTCCACCGTCGCGGTGCGGCGCCCCCGTCGCGCTCGTGCAGGACGGCGGCCGCCCCCAGGACCGGGTGACCGGCGAAGTCCAGCTCCTCGAAGAGGTCGAACACGCGGGCGGATATCTCCCGCCCTCCGTCCACACCGCCCACACCGCTCAGGAAGATCGTCTCGAAGTGCCGGAGCTCCTGGGTGATCGCGAGCATCTGCTCCGACGAGAGGCCCGCGGCGTCGGGGAGGACGGCAAGGCTGTTGCCGGTGAACGCCGTGCCGGCGAACACGTCGACGTGGCGGTAGCGCAGGGGCATGGCGTGTCCAGGGTCGGTGAGGTGGCGGCCGGTCGTGCTCGACGCTAGGCGGGTGGGAGCGTGCGGTCCCGGGCCAATCCGGCTGAAGTGGCCCGGGTGAGTGCCCCGCGCGACGCGTTCCCGTGTCGCGGCTGCCGCGGATCATCGGCGACCGGCGTTCCGGCCGGGCGCTTGGGGCGCGGCAGTTCGCCGGTCACGCCATCCGCTTCCGGGTGAACTCGCCTTTTCGTCGCGATTCCCGCCCTGCTCCGCCGGACATTCCCGGCGTCATTCCCGCAGGCGGGGATGTGCCGATCGGCGGGACGCTGCTGCAGGTCCCGCGCGTCCTCGCGGACGAGGTCACGGGTCGCCGGGCGGCCCGGCGGGGTACTGCGGCAGCCCTCGCCACCGGTGAATGCGATATCGGCGTGAGCGGATTCCGGCCACGTTTAGCGACCGGTTTAGTTACCGTCTCCGCTTTTTCCCGCCGGGGTCCGCGAATGTTTCGGTCGACTATTGACATGACCGAATCAGTGAATGCTGTCATGGGTCGCGGCAGCCGCCACGCGGACCGGACGACCGTCCTCCGCGGCGTCCCTGCCGAGCCGATCGTCTGCCTGCCGGGCCGGCTGTCGGCGCCGTACCCCGGTGACGCCGAGACGGCGGCGGGAGACCCCCGACCCCCGTGGAAC
>NZ_JBRIOU010000009.1:249988-251190 GCF_053474865.1 Streptomyces sp. CO7 | reverse complement strand
CCGCAGGACCGCCCCCACACTGCCGTCACGCGCCCGACTCGGCGTACGGCGAGGACGAAAGGACGAACGAGGATGAGACGACGCGTCGCATTACGGCTCGGTGCGGCTCTGGCGACCGGTGCGGTCGCCGCGGCGACCGGGGTGATGCTGTCGATGCCCACGGCGTCGGCCGCCGCCGCCGGGGCCACCGGCTTCGCCACCCAGAACGGCGGCACCACCGGAGGCGCGGGCGGTCAGACCGTGCGCGCCACGACCGGAACCGCGATCCACACGGCCCTGTGCAACCGGGCCAGCCGGAGCACCCCGATCGTCATCCAGGTCGAGGGAACGATCAACCACGCGAACACCAGCCAGGTGTCGGGCGGCAGTTGCAGCACCGCCAGTGGCGTGATCGAGCTCAAGCAGATCAGCAACGTCACCATCGTCGGTGTCGGCGGCGGCGCCGTCTTCGATCAACTGGGCATCCACATCAGGGAGTCCAGCAACATCATCATCCAGAACGTGACCGTCCGGAACGTCAAGAAGTCGGGCTCGCCCACCTCCAACGGGGGCGACGCCATCGGCATGGAGAGCGACGTCCGCAACGTCTGGGTCGACCACACCACGCTGGAGGCGTCGGGCGGCGAGTCGGAGGGCTACGACGGCCTGTTCGACATGAAGGACAACACGCAGTACGTCACGCTCTCCTACAGCACGCTGCGCAACTCCGGCCGCGGCGGCCTGATCGGGTCCAGCGAGAGCGACGTCAGCAACGGCTACGTGACCTTCCACCACAACCTGTACGAGAACATCGACTCCCGTACCCCGCTGCTGCGCGGCGGCGTGGCCCACATCTACAACAACCACTACCGGAACCTCAACGAGTCAGGCATCAACTCCCGTGCCGGGGCCCGCGCGAAGGTCGACAACAACTACTTCGAGGACTCCAAGGACGTCCTGGGCACCTTCTACACGGACGCGGCCGGCTACTGGCAGGTCTCCGGGAACATCTTCGACAACGTGACCTGGTCCAGCAGGAGCGGCGACACCAACCCGGCCGGCCCGAACCCGCAGTCGAACACGACGGTCTCCGTGCCGTACGGCTACAGCCTGGACGCGGCGAACTGCGTGCCGAGCGTGGTGAGCCAGACGGCCGGCGCGAACAAGGGCCTGCGCGTCTCGGACGGCAACTGCACCCCCCAGACCCCGGCCCCGACGCCCAC
>NZ_JBRIOU010000009.1:245335-249888 GCF_053474865.1 Streptomyces sp. CO7 | reverse complement strand
GACCCCGGCTCCGACGACGCCCGCCCCGACGACGACGCCGACCCAGCCCGGCGGGACCAACCTCAGCCTCGGCGCAGGCGCCGACGGTTCGAGCAAGGCCGACGGCACCAGCTACGGCAACGTGCGGGACGGCAACCTGTCGACCTACTGGTCGCCGGCCGGCAGCACGGGCTCGGTCTCGGTCAAGTGGGGCTCGCCCACGGCGGTGTCCCAGGTCAACATCCGTGAGGCGTCGGGCTCCGTGGGCGCCGTCCGGTCCTGGAGGCTGCTGAACCACGACACCGGCGCCGTCCTCGCCTCCGGCAGCACGGCGGGCGTCGTCAGCTTCCCGCGCACCAGCCTGAGCAAGATCACCTTCGAGATCACCGGCTCCCAGGGGACGCCGAGGATCGCCGAGTTCGAGACGTACGCGGGCTAGTGCGCGGCGGGGGCGGCTGACGCGTACGGGACCGGCCGCCCAGCCGTCCGACCGGCAGGGTGACCGCGCCGGGGCACCTCGGGAGCCTCGGCGCGGTCGTCATTCCTCGGTGGGGAGCCAACTGCCGTGCAGCCCCAGGGGGACCCGGACGGGGATGCGGACGCGGGCCACGGGGCCGGCAGCGGGGTCCTCGCCGGGCAGTACCAGGAGCCAACTGCTGTCGTCGGTGCGGTCGGTGGCGAAGGTCAGCCAGTGACCGCGGGCGGCGTCCCGCGTACCGGGGGCCGGCGCGAAGACGGGCTCGCCGACCGACAGGTCGCCGGCGTCCCAGGTCCAGGTGCCGGTGACGCCGTCGCTCCCCGTGTCGTACCAGCGCAGCGCGTCGTACTCGCCGGGCAGCAGGCCCTCGGCGCGCCCGCTGTCGGCCGCGACGGCCAGCCGCCGGTGGGTGCGTCCGACGACGCGGTCGTCGATCCTCGGCAGTTCGACGCGCGCGTCGTCCAGCAGGGTGCGCCGCATGCTTCCGGCGGCCGGATCGATCACGGCGCGGGCCAGGCCGTGCTGGTCGGCGGTGCGCGCACGGTGGTGGTCGGGGGAGCCGGCGCCGGGGCCGAGGGCGAGTCGGGGCCACTGGACGTAGTCGAGGACGACCCGGCCGTCGGCGGGGTCGTCGTAGGCGTTGACCGTGTGCCACAGCCAGTACGGCTCGTCGTCGGCCCAGCGCACCGGTCCGCCGTCGCGGGGGATCAGGGCGACGCGGGTGCCCCGCTCCGGGCGCCAGTCCACGAAGGAACCGCCGTTCATCGCGGCGGCGATGTCGAAGAACGCCGGAGCCAGGGTGATCACCAGGTACCGCTCGGTGAGGGCCATGTCGTGGATCATCCGCGGCTCGTCCACCCCCTCCACGGTGGTCGGCCCCCGGCGCACCACACCGTCGGGGCCGATCACCGACCAGGTGAGGTAGGGCGGGTCGAGGGCGTAGCAGAAGACGGCCATCTCACCGGTCACCGGGTCGATCTTGGGGTGCGCGGTGATGCCGGCCGGCAGGCGTCCGTCGAACGTCTCCTTGCCGAGGGTGTCGAGCCCGGGGCTCATGTGGAACGGACAGTCCGACTCGGCGAGGGCCAGCAGACGGCCGGCGTGCCGGACGACATTGATGTCCGGCAGCGGCTTGAACGTGTTGGCCAGCTCCTCGCCCACCTCGTCGGGACCCGGCAGGATCATGGACTCCAGCCCGCCCCACAGGGCGTGCCCGGCCCTCTCCTCGGCGACCATCGCCGGCGTGCGGACGAAGCGGTTGCGGTAACGGGCGCGGCCCTCCGACAGCCACACCCCGTGGATCATGCCGTCGCCGTCCAGCGGGTACAGATAGCTGCCGATGGGGGTGAACCGGGGGTTGGGCCCGTTGCGCAGGTAGACGCCGTCCAGGTCGTGGGGCAGCTCACCGGTGACCTCGCAGTCCGCCGCGTCGACCTCCGCCGTGACGGGGGCGAAGCGGCCGGCGAGGTGGGCCACGCGGGTCGGGTCGAAGGCGGGGGCCATCACGTCGTCCCTTCGGGCGTCGGGTGTCGGGCGTCGGGCGTCGGATCTCGGGAGTCGGGCTCTGCGCCGCGACGGCTCCGGCGTCGGGCCTCCGGTCCCGCTCGTGAGCCGGGCCCCGGTCGGAGGTCTGCCCGGCCGAAGGGGCCTCGGGTGCTCGCCGTGCGACCAGTCAAGGCCGGGCGGTCCGCCGGTGCCACTCGGAGGGGGCCGACCGCCGGTGCCGTGAGGTGCTCGAGCGCGTGCCGCCGGGCGCCGGCCGCACGCGACCTGCGGCGCGCGTGGGGTGACGGATAGCATCGGGGCATGCCGCTGACCGCCGAGGACGTGGACAGGTTCGAGCTCGCGAGGCCCCGGCTGGGGGCCATCGCCTACCGGCTGCTGGGGTCCTCGAGCGACGCCGAGGACGCCGTGCAGGAAACGTTCCTGCGCTGGCACGCCGCCGATCCCCGGCGCATCGAGGTCCCCGAGGCGTGGCTGACCAAGGTGCTCACGCGGCTGTGCCTGAACCAGCTCACCTCGGCCCGCGCCCGCCGCGAGACCTACGTCGGCCAATGGCTGCCCGAGCCGCTGCTGGAGGGCGACCCGATGCTGGGCCCCGCCGAGACGGTGGAGCAGCGGGAATCGGTCTCGTACGCGGTGATGACGCTGATGGAGCGGCTGTCCCCGAACGAGCGCGCGGTGTACGTGCTGCGGGAAGCGTTCGGGCACTCCCACCGGGAGATCGCCGACATCCTCGACATCGGCGAGGCGGCCAGCCAGCAGATCTTCCACCGCGCGAAGCGGCACCTGGCGCAGGGCCGCACCCGCACCGAGGTCGACGGGACGGCGGCGCGGCGCATCGCCGAGGAATTC
This sequence comes from Streptomyces sp. CO7, assembly GCF_053474865.1. NCBI lineage: Bacteria > Bacillati > Actinomycetota > Actinomycetes > Kitasatosporales > Streptomycetaceae > Streptomyces > Streptomyces sp. CO7. The sequence goes on along the minus strand of NZ_JBRIOU010000009.1, from coordinate 247,076 downwards.
CTGACGGCGGCGACGAGCGGGAAGTACGACGGTCTGCTGCGCTTGCTGACCGACGACGCCGTCGCGGTCGGGGACGGCGGCGGCAAGGTCCCGGCGCGGGCCAAGGCGTTCGAGGGCGCGCGGGCGGTCGCCAAGTTCATGTGGGGCCTGTTCAGGCCGGCCCAGGCCAAGCGGGCGATCGTCGGTGGCTCGCCCGAGATCCACGCCACAACGGCCAACGGCGAGCCCGCCGTCGTGGCGGTCGTCGAGGGGCGCGTCGTCGGGATCGTGTGCCTGGAGGTCACCCCCGAGGGCATCGCGGCGTTCCGCAGTCAGGTCAACCCCGACAAGCTCGGCCGCGCCACCCGGCGCTGGGCGGAGGGCGGCCACGGGGAACCCTTGTTCCACGCCTTCTGACGCGCGCCGCCACGTCCCGCTCAGGTGTGACCCGGATCACTTTCCTGTTCTGTCAGGAAATCGCGAGCTGTCCGGTTCAAGAGGCGTACCGGCCCGCGAACGGGTCATGGACCTCGCAGACAGGAGCAGGGAAATGCAGCACCGCATCATCGTCCTCGGCGCCGGATACACGGGAGCCGTCGCTGCCGGCCGGCTCGCCAGGAGGCTGCACCCGGACGACGTGAGCATCACGCTCGTCAACGCCGCGCCCGACTTCGTCGAGCGGGTCCGGATGCACCAGCTCGCGACGGGCCAGGAACTGAGGAGCCGTCCCTTCAGCGAGATGTTCAAGGGCACCGGCGTGCGGCTGGAGGTCGCCGAGGTCACCGGGATCGACGTCGACCGCCACACCGTCGAGGTCTCCGGCGGCGGAGCGGACGGCGGCACGAAGGAACTCGGCTACGACACCCTGGTGTACGCCCTCGGCAGCGGCTGGGACGACCACGGCGTCCCCGGCGTCACGGAGCACGCCCACGAGATCGCGAGCAGGGCCGGAGCCCTCAGGCTCCGCGAGCGGCTGGCGGCGCTCGGGGCGGGGGAGAGCGTGACCGTCGTCGGCGGTGGCCTCACCGGACTGGAGGCGGCCACCGAGATCGCCGAGTCGCACCCGCACCTCGCCGTCTCGCTCGCCGTCCGGGGCTCCCTGGGTGACTGGCTTTCCCCGAAGGGACGCGCGCACCTGCACAAGGTCCTCGACGGCCTGGGCGTCACCGTCCACGAGCACGCGGCCGTCACCGCCGTGGCGGCCGACCACGTCACCACGGCCGACGGCGCGAGCCTGCCGGCCGCCGTGACCGTGTGGACCACCGGCTTCGCGGTCCACCCGATCGCCGGGGCCAGCGCCCTGGAGACCGGCGGGACGGGGCAGATCGTGGTCGACGGCACCATGCGCTCGGTGTCGCACCCGGACGTCTACGCGGTGGGCGACGCGGCCCTGGCCATGGGGGACGGCGGCACGCCGCTGCGGATGTCCTGCGCCAGCGGCGTCCCCACCGCGTGGCAGGCCGCCGACTCCATCGCGGCCCGGCTCACCGGAGGGAAGCTCCCGAAGACGGCACTGCGCTACTTCAACCAGTGCGTCTCGCTCGGGCGCAAGGAGGGGCTCATCCAGTACGTCACCGCCGACGACCGCGCCAAGGACGCGGCGCTGACCGGCCGGATCGCGGCGGTCTACAAGGAGCTCGTGTGCAAGGGCGCGGCCTGGGGCGTCGCCAATCCGACCCTCGGGATGCCCGGCCGCCGTCGGCGCGTCCTGCCGGCCGAGGAGCGGACCGTCCCGGCCGTCGAGGTCCGGGCCGCCGACGCC
>NZ_JBRIOU010000009.1:243528-245235 GCF_053474865.1 Streptomyces sp. CO7 | reverse complement strand
GCCTGACCCCACCGCCCCTTGTCGCGGATTCACCGCCCCCCTGCCGGTCGGCGCAGCGACGCTGACCCGTGCGGGGGGCTTGGGTCCCCCGGAGAGACCCGCCCCCGCGCACGGGTGAGGCGGGCCGGGTGGGCGCGTGCTGGGGTGGAGGTCACTGCCCCGTCCGGGGCGGGCGTCGCCGGGCGCGCACCGTCCGAGGGCGTCCGCGGCCGACTGCGGCCGACCGCGACGGGGCCGACTTCCCAGGAGGACGACGATGACCCGCTCCACCCGTTCCGCGCGGCCCACCCGTTCCGCACGACGCCGGAGTTTCCGCGTGGCCCTTCCGCTGGCGAGCGCCGCGCTTGTCGCCGCGGTCGCCACGGCCGCCGCCCCGCTCGCCCAGGCCGCCGGTTCCCCCGGGCGCACGGGCCAGGAACAGTGCCAGCAACTGCGTTGCGCCGGAGGAACGCCCGACCTGCCGGCGCCGCCCGGTTCGGCGGAGCGGGTGAGGGGGCCGATCCCCGGGGAGGAGCCCGCGACGGCCGCCGACGAGCCCGCTGTCGACGCGGGGTGGGCGGACGGCCCGGAGGCCGGAGCGGGGATGGGCTCTGAGGCAGAGATGGGCGGAGAGGAAGAGTTCGGCGTAGAGCCGGGGACGGGCGTGGAGGGTGCGGAACCGGGCGTGGTGTGGCCCGACCCTCTGGGCGAGGAAGCCCTGTCGGGCCTGATGGGGTCGGACACCATGGGGGCCGACCCCACGGGTGCGGGCGACATGGGTGCGGACCCCATGGGCGGAGCCCCCGTCGCGCAGGAGCCGGACGTGACGCCGGATCCGTCGGGCGCAGGCGTGGCGGACGGGGCGGAGGGCGTGCCCGGCGGTCTGCCGGACGAGGCCGGGACCCCGGCCGACCAGGGCATGCCGGCATGGCCGAGCGAGCAGTCGGAGCCCGGGGGCGCGGACGCCCCCGACGCGCCCGTGGCGTCCGGCCAGGGCAGCCCGGCGCAGTCGGTGCCGCCCGCCAACCCCGACGCGCAGCAGCCGCCGCAGGGAGAGACGGTCGAGCACACCGCCTCCCTGCTCCCCGCCTTCGACGGCCTCCCGGCCCAGACGCCCGACGAGTAGACGGGGACCCCGCCACGGGCCTCCGGCACGCGCTGCCGGGGGCCCGCGGTGCACCGCATAGGCTGGGCGGATGCCGGACGAGTACCGCACAGTGGCCCGCGCGGGCGTGCACGAGACCGAGATCAACCGCTCCCGCTTCCTGTGCAGCCTCGCCCCGGCGGCCACCGAGGAGGACGCGCAGGCCTTCGTCGCCGCGGTCCGCAAGGAGCACGCGGACGCCACGCACAACTGCTTCGCCTACGTGATCGGCGCCGACGCCTCCGTGCAGAAGGCCTCCGACGACGGCGAACCGGGCGGCACGGCCGGCGTGCCGATGCTGCAGATGCTGATGCGCCGCGAGATGCGCTACGTCGTGGCCGTCGTGACCCGGTACTACGGCGGCGTCAAGCTCGGAGCGGGCGGACTCATCCGCGCCTACGGCGGCGCGGTCGGCGAGGCCCTCGACGCCCTGGGCACGCTCACCCGGCGGCGCTTTCGGGTGGCCACGGTGACGGTGGACCACCAGCGGGCCGGCAAGGTCGAGAACGACCTGCGGTCCACCGGGCGCGAGGTCCGCGACGTGCGCTACGGCGAGCGGGTGGAGATCGAGATCGGTCTCCCCG
>NZ_JBRIOU010000009.1:237056-243428 GCF_053474865.1 Streptomyces sp. CO7 | reverse complement strand
GGCCTGCGTGGGCGCGCAGACCGCGGTCGCCCAGGCGGCGCCCGCCGCCCCGTCGGAGACGGCCGCGGCCCAGGCGGGGTCGGACTTCTACACCCCGCCCGCGACCCTGCCCGCGCAGAACGGCGCGCTGGTGCGCACCGAGCCGCTGCCGCTGGCCATCACCCTGCCCACCCTCGGCGGCCCGTTCCCCGGCAAGGCCACCCGGCTGATGTACCGGTCCACGGACTCCACCGGGCAGCCCGTCGCGGTGACCGGCGCCTACGTCGAGCCCACCGCCCAGTGGCGCGGCGGCGGCGCGCGGCCGCTGGTGGCGGTGGCGCCCGGCACCATGGGGCAGGGCGACGAGTGTGCCGCCTCCAAGGGGCTGCAGTACCCGATCCTGCTGGAGGGCGACTCCCTCTCCGTCGGCTACGAGGATCTGTCGATCTACCGGCTGCTCGCCTCCGGCGTCGCCGTCGTGGTCACCGACTACGTCGGACTCGGCGCGACGGACCGGCTGCACACCTACGTCAACCGTGCCGACGGCGCGCACGCGGTGCTGGACGCGGTCCGGGCCGCCCGCTCGCTGCCCGGCACCTCGCTGACGTCCGAATCGCGGATCGGCCTCTACGGCTACAGCCAGGGCGGCGGCGCCACCGCGGCCGCGGCCGAGCTCGCCGCCTCCTACGCCCCGGACGTGCGGCTGGCCGGCACCTACGCCGGAGCCCCGCCGGCCGACCTGGCCGAAACGATCAAGGGCATCGACGGGAGCGCCCTGACCGGCGCCCTCGGCTGGTCGCTCAACGGCTTCCTGCAGGCCTATCCCGACCTGCGGCCGATCGCCGACGCCCACCTCGACGACAAGGGCCGTGCCGCGCTCGAGGACCTGTCCGGCATGTGCATCGGTGACTCGCTCCTCGGCTACGGGTTCCGCCGCAGTTCCTCCTGGACCAAGGACGGCAGCTCCCTCTCGCAGATCGTGGAGCGCGAGCCGCGTATCCGGGAGGTGCTCGACGAGCAGCGCATCGGCGACCGCAAGCCGTCCGGTCCGGTGCGGGTGGCGACCGGCACCCAGGACGACATCGTGCCGCACCGGCAGTCCCGGCAGATGGCGGTCGACTGGTGCCGCAAGGGCGGCAACGTCACGTACAAGGCGATCGTCCTGCCCAACCTCGGTGACAAGATCCTCACCAACCACATGGTGCCGCTGCTCACCGACCAGGGCGACGCCGTGGACTGGCTGAAGGACCGGCTCGAGGGCAAGGCGGCGGTCTCGAACTGCTGGAGCATGCCGCTCCAGCCCTGACGGCCCGTCGGGAAGCCGCCCGGGAGCCGTCGAAGGCTCCCGGGCGCGCGCCGGCCCCACGACGGGCGCCGGCCAAGAACCGGCATTCGCCCGGCAATTGGCGCAATCGGGACAAAACGCCACCAAGTCCCGTGTTGTCCGTGGCCCCCGTTAAGGTCGGTGGGCATGAGGCTGCTGCACACGTCGGACTGGCATCTCGGCCGGTCGTTCCACCGGGTGAACATGCTCGACGCCCAGTCGGCGTTCGTCGACCACCTGCTCGCCGCCGTGCGCGAGCACCAGGTCGACGCGGTGGTCGTCTCGGGGGACGTCTACGACCGTGCGGTGCCGCCGCTGGCCGCCGTGGAGTTGTTCGACGACGCCCTGCACCGGCTCGCGGACCTCGGCGTGCCCACCGTGATGATCTCCGGCAACCACGACTCGGCCCGCCGCCTCGGCGTCGGCGCCGGGCTGATCGACCGGGCCGGCATCCACCTGCGCACCGACGCCGCCTCGGCCGGCGTCCCGGTGCTCCTCCCGGACGCCTTCGGGGAGGTCGCCTTCTACGGGCTGCCGTACCTCGAACCGGCTCTGGTGAAGGAGGAGTTCGGCGTCGACAGGGCGGGACACGAGGCGGTGCTGGGCGCCGCCATGGACCGGGTCCGCGCCGACCTCGCCGGCCGGCCCGCCGGGACCCGCTCGGTCGTCCTGGCGCACGCCTTCGTCACCGGGGGCAAGGGCAGCGACAGCGAGCGCGACATCACCGTCGGCGGCGTCGCCTCGGTGTCCGCCTCCGTCTTCGACGGCGTCGACTACGTCGCCCTCGGGCACCTGCACGGCTGCCAGACCCTCACCGAACGGATCCGCTACTCCGGCTCGCCGCTCCCGTACTCCTTCTCCGAGGCCGACCACCGCAAGACCATGTGGCTGGTGGACCTCGACGCCCACGGCGGCGTGAGCGCCGAGCGGATCGACTGCCCGGTGCCCCGGGCCCTCGCCCGGATACGCGGCCCCCTGGAGCAACTGCTCGAGGACCCCGGCCTCACCCGGCACGAGGACGCGTGGATCGAGGCCACCCTCACCGACCCGGTGCGCCCGGCCGAACCCATGGCCCGCCTGTGCGAGCGCTTCCCGCACACCCTCAGCCTGGCCTTCGAGCCCGAACGCGCCCCCGAGGAGGCCGGGGTCTCCTACGCCCGCCGCCTCGCCGGACGGACCGACCAGCAGATCGCCGAGGACTTCGTGGCCCACGTCCGGGGCGCGGGCCCCGACGACGACGAGCGCGCCGTGCTCCGCGACGCCTTCGACGCCGTGCGCGCCGACGCCGCCGTCAAGGAGGTCGCCCGATGAGGCTCCACCGGCTCGAGATGACCGCCTTCGGCCCGTTCGGCTCAACGCAGACCGTCGACTTCGATGAGCTCTCGGCGGCCGGCCTCTTCCTGCTGCACGGCCCGACCGGCGCCGGCAAGACCTCCGTGCTGGACGCCGTCTGCTACGCGCTCTACGGCAAGGTGCCCGGCGCCCGCGAGAGCGGCCACAGCGGCGCCCAGGGCTCCGCCCTGCGCAGCGACCACGCGGACCCGGAGGTCCCCACCAAGGTCGTGCTGGAGCTGACCGTCGCCGGCCGCCGCCTGGAGATCACCCGGCAGCCCGCCTGGCTCCGCCCGAAGAAGCGCGGAAAGGGCACCACCCCGGAGAAGGCACAGAGCCTGCTGCGCGAGCACGACGCCGCGGCCGGCGCCTGGAAGAGCACCGGCAGCCGCTCCCACCAGGAGATAGGCGAGGAGCTCACCCAGCTCCTCGGCATGAGCCGGGACCAGTTCTGCCAAGTGGTCCTGCTGCCGCAGGGCGACTTCGCCCGGTTCCTGCGCGCCGACGCCGAGGCCCGGGGCAAGCTGCTCGGCAAGCTCTTCGCCACGGAGCGGTTCAGCGAGGTCGAGAAGCGCCTCGCCGAACGCCGCCGCGCCACCGAGACCCGGGTGAAGGAGGCGGACGCGGACCTCCTCGCCCGCGCCCACCGCATGCAGCAGGCCGCCGGCGATGCCATGGACCTGCCCGCCCTCGCCCCCGGGGACCCGGGTCTCGCCGCGACCGTGCTGGCCGAGGCCGCCGTCGCCCGGTCCACCGCCCGCGAACAGCTCGACATCGCCCGGGTCGCGCTCGACGCCGCCGAGGCGCACCGCGCGGAGACCGGGCGGAGGGCCGCCGAGGTGCGCGAACTCGCGCGTCTGCAGGCCCGGTCCGCCGACGCACAGGCGCGCGCGGAGCGCCTGGAGGAGGGCTCCGAGGTCTGCCGGGAGGCGGAGCGGGTGTTGGAGCGGTCCCGCAAGGCGGAGGCGGTGGCGCCCGCCCTCGACCTGCGCCGCGACGCGGAGGCCGAGCACCGCCGGGCGACCGCCGCCGAACAGCGGGCCCGTGCCCTGCTCCCCGCCGAGCGCGCCGGGGACGGGGCCGCCGGACTGGCCGCCGCCGCCCGCCGGGCCGCCGAGGAACTGGGCGGCCTGGAGTCCGCCCGCCGCGCCGAGCACCGCCTGCACGACCTGACCGCCGAACGCGGCCGGCTGGACCGGCAGGAGCGGGACGACGAGGAGGCCCTGCAGGAGGCCGAGGAATGGCTGGCCGGCTGGGAGGAGACCCGCGCCGCCCTCCAGGCCCGGACCGAGGCCGCCCAGGAGGCCGCCACCCGGGCCGAACAGCTCGCCGCACGGCAGGAACCCGCCCGCCGACGGCTGGACGCCGCCCGCGAACGGGACCGGCTCACCGCCGAGACGGAGACCGCCCACGCGCGGGCCGCCGCCGCCCGGGAGAGCGCCGCCGCCGCCCACGAGCACTGGAACACCCTGCGCGAACAGCGGCTGGACGGCATCGCCGCCGAACTCGCCGGCGCCCTGCGCGACGGCGAACCCTGCGCCGTCTGCGGCTCCCCGGAGCACCCCGCCCCGGCCGGCAGGTCCGCCGGCCACGTCGACCGGGCCACCGAGGAGGCCGCCCGCGCCGATCACCGGCGTCTCCAGGAGGAGGCCGACCGGGCCGAGCGGCGCCACGCGGGACTGCGGGAGTCGCTGGCCGCCGCCGTCGCCGAGGCCGGGGAGGACGGTACCGAGGACCTCGCCCGCGAGCTGGCCGAGCTCACCGAGCGGCACCGTCGCGAACACCTCGCCGCGGGCGACCTCCACCCGGCCCGCGAGGAACTGCGCCGTGCCGAGCAGGAGCACGCCCGCCGCACCGCCGACCGGCAGGAGGCCGCCGTCCGTGCCGCCGCCCGCGTCGGACACCGCGAACGCCTCGACCAGGAGCGCGCCACCCTGGAGCAGGAGCTCGCCGAGGCGCGCGGCGGCGCCTCGACCGTCGCCGCCCGCGCCGCCCAGCTGGAACGCGCCGCCACCCTGCTCGCCGAGGCCGCCGAGGCGGCCCGCGCCGCCGAGGACGCCGCCCACCGGCTCAAGGACGCCGACGCCCGGCTCGCCGACGCCGCCTACCGGGCCGGCTTCGAGACCCCGCAGGCCGCCGCCGACGCCCTGCTCGACGCGGCGGAGCACCGCGCGCTGCAGCGCCGGATCGACACCTGGCGCAACGAGTACGCGGCCGTCCGCGCCGTCCTCGCCGAGGAGGAGACCGCCGCCGCGGACCGGCTCCCGCCCGCCGACCCGGCCGCCGCCGAGACCGAGCTCGCCGCCGCCACCCGCCGTGTCCGCGAGGCCGCCTCCGCCTACGACGCCGCCGAGGGGCGCTGCGCCGACCTGGACCGGCTCTCCGCCGAGGCCGCCCGCGCCGCCCGCGCGCTCGCCCCGCTGCGCGCCGAGCACGACAAGGTGGCCCGGATGGCCGGCCTGGCCGCCGGCACCTCCGCCGACAACGAGCGCAAGATGCGCCTGGAGTCCTACGTGCTGGCCGCCCGCCTGGAACAGGTCGCCGCGGCGGCCACCGCCAGGCTGCTCAGGATGTCCGGCGGCCGCTACACCCTCGTCCACTCCGCCGACCGCTCCGGCCGGGGCCGCAGCGGCCTCGGACTCCACGTGGTCGACGCCTGGACCGGCCGGGAGCGGGACACCGCCACCCTCTCCGGGGGCGAGACCTTCTTCGCCTCCCTCGCCCTGGCGCTGGGCCTGGCCGACGTGGTCACCGACGAGGCGGGCGGCGTCCGCCTCGACACCCTCTTCATCGACGAGGGCTTCGGCAGCCTCGACGACCAGACACTCGACGAGGTCCTCGACGTCCTCGACTCCCTGCGTGAGCGCGACCGCAGCGTGGGCATCGTCAGCCACGTCGCCGACCTCAAGCGCCGGGTGCACGCCCAGCTCGAGGTGGTGAAGGGACGGCAGGGCTCGCGGCTGCGGCAGCGCGGCGTGCCCGGCGGAGGCTGAGACCGCGACCGGGGTCGGGACAGCAACCGAGGCCGAGAAAGCGAAGCGGTCGAAAGCCGCGGGAAGGCCGTCAGCCGGCGATCGCCCGGCGGGGGAGCGGCGAGGAGTACACCACGCTGGTCGTCACCGCGCCCAGCCCGCCGATCCGCCCGGTGACCTCCTCCAGGTGCCGCATCGAGCGCGCGGTCACCTTGAGGACGAAGCAGTCCGCCCCAGTGACGTGGTGCGCCTCCACGATCTCCGGGGTGACGGCCACCAGGTCGTGGAACGGCTTGTAGTTCCCCGTCGGGTAGCGCAGCCGGACGAAGGCGAGGATCGGCAGGCCCAGCCGTTCCGGGTCGACGACGGCGGAATAACCCTGGATCACCCCGGCCTCCTCCAGCCGCCGCACCCGCTCGGTGACGGCGCTGGCCGACATCGACACCGCTCGCGCGAGCTCCGTGAAACTGGCCCGGCCGTCGCGCTGCAGGACCTCGAGAATGCGCAGGTCCGTGGAGTCCGGCAGGTACGCCGGGGAATGCGTGGTCACGGGCGGAGCATGCCGGGGATTCCCCGGCTGATCAAGCCGCCTGCCGTGGAAGCAGGGTTCTCGCGGGTGATCGCCGGGCCTAGATTCTTCGGTGTCGGGGGCCGACTCCCGACGCCCCCAGCGAGGAACCGAAGGGACCCCTTCATGACCGCGACCACCGCCCCGGACACCGCCTCCACCACGACCACCGCCCCAGACACCGCCTCCACCACGAC
>NZ_JBRIOU010000009.1:233532-236956 GCF_053474865.1 Streptomyces sp. CO7 | reverse complement strand
GCCACGACTGCCAACCCCGTCCTGCGGGTGCCGCCGGCGGCACCCGCCGAGGCCGCCGCCCACTTCTCGGCGAGCCTCGCCTTCCACGCCGACGTCTCCGACGTGGCCTCCGCCCTCGCCGAGGCCGGTCCGGGCGGCGACCCGGGCTTCGTGGTGATCGACACCCGCTCCACCGAGTCCTGGGACCAGGGGCACGTCCCCGGCGCGCTGCACCTGCCCACCGCGCAGATCCCGCAGCTGGCGGCGCGGCTGCTCGACCCGGCCGTCCCGGTGGTCACCTACTGCTGGGGCCCCGGCTGCAACGGCGCCACCCGCGCCGCGCTGGCCCTCTCCCTGCTCGGCTACCCGGTCAAGGAGATGCTGGGCGGTTTCGAGTACTGGGCCCGCGAGGGCTTCGCCTACGAGACCGCCGAGGGCGGCGAGCGCCGGGACCCCGACCCGCTCACCGCCCCCGTGGCCGCGGACGCCGACTGCGGCTGCTGACACGAGGTCAGGAGCGGCTCCAGGGGCGGCGTCGGGCGCGGCGTCAGAGCTGGGAGAGCTCGTCGACCAGGTCGTCCAGTCCCAGCGAGCCCTGCGACAGCGCCGCCATGTGCCAGGCCTTGAGGTCGAAGGCGTCGCCGTGCCGCTCACGGGCCTTCTCACGGCCCAGCAGCCAGGCGCGTTCACCCAGCTTGTAGCCGATGGCCTGACCCGGCATCGACAGGTAGCGGATCAGCTCGCTCTCGACGAAGTCCGCCGGACGGCTGCTGTGCGCGCCGAAGAACTCCTCAGCCAGGGCGGGCGTCCAGCGCTCGCCCGGGTGGAAGGGGGAGTCCGCCGGGATCTCCAGCTCCAGGTGCATGCCGATGTCCACGATCACCCGTGCCGCACGCATCATCTGGGCGTCCAGGTAGCCGAGGCGCTCCTCCGGGTCCGCCAGGAAGCCCAGCTCGTCCATCAGGCGCTCCGCGTACAGCGCCCAGCCCTCCATGTTGGCGCTGACCCCGCCCGTCGCGGCCTGGTACCGGGAGAGGTCCTTGGCGACGTAGGTCCACTGCGCGAGCTGCAGGTGATGGCCCGGCACCCCCTCGTGGTACCAGGTGGAGACCAGGTCGTAGACCGGGAAGCGGGTCTGTCCCATGGTGGGCAGCCAGGTGCGGCCCGGCCGGGAGAAGTCCTCGGACGGGTTGGTGTAGTAGGGGGCGGCGGCGCCGCCGGGCGGGGCGATGCGCGACTCCACCCGCTTCACCGGCTCGGCGAGGTCGAAGTGCGTCCCGTCCAGGTCCGCGACGGCGCGGTCCATGAGGTCCTGGAGCCAGGCCTGGACCTCCTCGACGCCGATGTGCCGGCCGTGCTCGTCCAGGTGGGCCAGCGCGACCCAAGGGGTCGCCGCGCCGGGCAGGATCAGCTCGGCCGCGGCCCTCATCTCGCCCAGGATGCGGTGGTACTCGGACCAGCCGTAGGCGTACGCCTCGTCCAGGTCCAGATCGGTGCCGTTGAAGTACCGGGCCCAGCGGGCGTAGCGCTCCCGGCCCACCGTGTCCGGGGCGCCGGCGACGGCCGGGGCGTACACGTCCCGCATCCAGTCGCGCAGCTCCGCCAGGGCGGCGGTGGCGCCGCGGGCCGCCTCGTCCAGCTCCCCGCGGAGCTTCTGGGGACCGTCGGCGGCGAAGTCCTCGAACCAGCCCCGGCCGGTACCGTTCGGGTCCGCCCACTCGGCGAGCTGCTCGACGAAGGTGGCGGTGGGCCGCGGCCCGGCGTACAGCTTGCGCTCCAGGCCCAGCGCCAGCGACTCCCGGTACCCGGCCAGCGCGGCGGGCACCGCGCGCAGCCGTTCGGCGATCGCCGCCCAGTCCGCCTCCGTGTCGGCGGGGGTGACGGTGAAGACCTCACGGACCGCGTGGGCCGGACTGTGGATGTTGCTGACCACCCGCAGGCCTTCCTGGGCCTCGTGGACGGCCAGTTCGGCGGTCAGCCGCTCCCGCAGCAGCCGGGCGCAGCGCCGCTCGATGCCGGAGTCGGCGCCGGGCCGTCGTTCCGCCTCCTCCAGCCGCGCCAGGGTGGCCCGCTGGAGCTCGGCCATGGCCTCCTGGCCGGCCGGCGAGAGGTCGGGGAGCTTGTTCGAGCACGCGTCGACGCCGAGGTAGGTGCCGGTGATCGGGTCGAGGGCGATCAGGTCGTCGACGTAGGCGTCGGCGACCTGGCGGGGCAGCGGGTTGGTGATGTCTGACATGGGCCCATCCTTTCCCAGGAGGAGGGCCCACGTCAGCTCTGTTTGTGCGCCCCGCGGGTCCGCCCGGGTTTCAGTCCGAGGTGCCGGCGTGCCGGGACAGGTCGGTCCGCACCGGTTCCACCCGGGCCGTGATCACCAGGGTGCCCTCCTCGACCTGGTACTCCAGCGGCAGGTCCAGGCCGCGCATCGCCGCGAGCATGCCCGTGTTGGAGGCCTGGGTCACCGCGTAGACGGCCTCGCTGCCCGCCTCGGCGGCCATCCGCACCAGCCGGTACAGCAGTTCGCCGCCGAGGCCGCGCCGCTGCCAGGAGTCCTCGATCAGCAGCGCGACCTCGGTCTCGTCGCCGTCCCACATGAGGTGGCCGAGCCCGACGACATGACCGCGGCCGGTCTCGACGACGAGCGTGCGGCCGAAGTTCGGGCTGAGCAGGTGGCGCAGGTAGCGGTCCGCGTCCGCCACCGGGCCGTGGTAGCGCTGCCGCAGGGTCTCCTGGGAGCAGCGCTCGTGCAGCGCCTTGGTCGCCTCCAGGTCACGCGGGCCGGCGCGGCGGATGGTGATGCGGCCCGCGCCGGGCAGCGCCAGCAGGTCCTCGGACGGCGGGATCCGAGGGCCGAGACGGTCGTCCAGCTCCACCAGGGCACGGGCCCGGGCGAACTCGGCGGGGGTGAAGGGCAGATGGGCACGCTCGACGGTGATCGCGCCGCCGTCCGGTGCGCGCAGCCGCATGAGCGTGGCGCACTCCTCGTCGATCCCGGTCGTCGCCGTCGTGCCGTCACCGCTCGCGCCGTGCGCGAGGCCCTGCGCGCCGGGGACCTGACGGATGGTGCAGCGTCCCAGCAACTGACGCAGTGCGAGGGGGAGTTCGGCGGGGTCCAGGGCGGTGCGGGTGGCCAGGGCGACCGCGCGGGTGGGCGCGTCCACCAGGTCGTGGGCGTCCCCGCGTTCCGTCCAGACGTCCCAGCCCCCGGCCTGTTCGACCTGCGTGGAGAGCTCGGAGCCGGTGAGACCGGCGGGGGCCCGCAGGAGGAACTCGTCCACCACGCCGTCGGCCAGCGGGTGGGTCTGCAGGCTGACGATGTCCACCCCGAGTCCGGCCAGCCGGGTGCAGAGCGCCGCCAGGGAACCCGGCTCGTCGCGCACCGTGGCCCGCATCCGCCACAGGGCGGCGGGGGCCGAGGGCTCGAGGAGCTCGTGACCGGCCTGCCCGG
>NZ_JBRIOU010000009.1:232875-233432 GCF_053474865.1 Streptomyces sp. CO7 | reverse complement strand
GGCCTGCCCGGTCCGCCGTCCCGTGGAGGACGACGGCCGGGCGCCGGTATCGGTATCACTCGACGGAGGTGCGCCGTCGTGGCGTCCTGACCACCACGCCTTGAGGCCGGCCGGCGCCAGGCGCAGCCAGGACGGGGCGGGACGTTCGTTGTTCACGCGGTGCTCCGCGGTCATGTTCCGATGCATGACTCCACGGTGAGGGTTGGGTGTTGCGTGATCACGAACGGATTGTGACCGCCCGGTTAAGCGCGCTTCTGTCCGCTATGGGGGATCTCACACGAGGGCTTCCCCGGACCGGGAACCATCGGCCGGTGCCGGTGCCGGTGCCGGTGCCGGAGCCGGAGCGGGAGCGGGATCCGGAGTGGGGCCCGCGCTCGTGGGCACGGCGGTCGCCGCCCGCAGTCGGCGGGCCTGCGCGACCAGGCGGGAGGAGCCGCCGCGGTCCGCCACCGCGTCCACACCCCGCACCGGCGCGGCGTCCGGCGCGCCGATCCGCTCGGCGCAGTCGGCGGCGACCGCCAGCAGGTCGCCCAGGGCGCGGGCGTTCACCGGCTCGG
>NZ_JBRIOU010000009.1:224626-232775 GCF_053474865.1 Streptomyces sp. CO7 | reverse complement strand
CCGCAGCACCGACCAGGTGGTGCGCCCGGCGCCGCCGTCGGCCGCGGAGCGCAGGGCCTTCGCGAGCCGGGAGGGCACCACCGTGCCGGACAGCACCAGCACCGCCAGGTCGGCCCCCGTCGCCTCCGCGTCCAGGTCGCCCCGCGCGGCGAGCTGCAGCAGGGCGTCCACGGCCGGCAGGCGGTCCTCCGCGGACCGGGCGAACAAGCCGTAGGCGACCGACAGACGCAGCGCCGGCCCCGGATCGCCGCCCGACTCCGCCAGCCTCGGCAGCAGCCCGGTGTCGACCGGGCCGTCCCGGTACACGGAGGCCGCGAGCGTGGGCAGGGTCCGCGCCGCGACCAGTTCGCGGTGGCCCGGCAGCAGGGCGGCCCAGTACGCCTCGAGGCCGCTGCCGCGGGCCGGACAGTACGCCCGGTCGCACCCCTGCGCGCCGACCGGCATGCCCAGCCCGCGAAAACCCCGCGGAAGGCGCTGGACCGCGGGCGCCTCGGCGTACTCGACCCCGAGCAGGTCGCCCGCCGGCACCGTGCGGCCTCGCGGAAGCACGGGACCACCCGCGTCCAGCCACTGGGCCAGCCGCTCGCCCTCCGGTGTGCCCAGGGCGCGGGCCCGTCCGGCCGCCGCCGCGCAGGCCGCGGGGTCGGCGAGCCGGAGCCGCAGCAGCGCCTGGGCGAAGTCGTTCTCCCCGACGCGTGCGTCCAGCCGCCGGTACTCCTCCAGCCTGCCGACCAGTTCCGCGGGCTCCAGCGAGCCGTCGTCCCAGGTCGGGGTGGAGAGCAGGAAGGGCTGCGGATCGGTGCGCAGCCGATGGGCCGCCTCCCACAGCCGGATCTGGAAGGCGCGCGCCAGGTGTCCGTGCACGCAGGTGTACTCCGGGCCGGCGTTCATGACCGCCGAGTGCAGCACGGAGAGCTTCACGGCGAGGTGCAGCGACGCCAGAACGAGATCGACGCCGTGCTCGACGTCGAACGAGCCGGGGAAGTGATGGGTGAAGCGGCTCCGGCCCCGCATGCCGTCCCGGGGCGAGCGCCCGCCGCCGGACCACCACCGGGTCGCGACGACCGGCTCGAGCGCCACCAGCAGCGCCTCGCGGTCCCGCTGCGCCCAGCGCACCAGACCGTCCAGGGTCCGCTCGAACGCGGCGACGTCGTCCCCGGCGGCCCGCCCGCCGGCAGCCAGCAGGGCGCCGGTCTCCTCCGCCACCTCCGCGGCGGTGGCCGGAGGCGGAGCCAGGCGCCGCGGGACGCGCACCGGCGGCAGGATCTCGACGTAGGGCTCGACCGCGGCGTCGGCCTCCGCGCCCAGGCCCAGCACCCGCAGCAGTCGCTCACGCGGGGCGGCGGGCAGCGACGCGGCGTCCGCCGCCAGCGCCGTGCGGACCTCGTCCCCGCCGGGCGGCGGAGGCAGATGCCGCGTGACCAGGGCCAGGGCGCGGTCGCGCAGGGCCGCGTCCTCGTGCGCGAGGACCGGACCGAGACAGGCCAGCAGCTCGCCCGCCGCCCCCGGACGCCGCGACAGATATCTGCCGATCAGCGTCAACTGGGCGCGCACCAGCTTCTTCTCCGGGCGGAACAGCACCGCAGCCGAGGTCTCCGCGAGGGCGCTCGCGGGAAGCGTGCCGTCCAGTGCCAGCTCGCCCAGCACCGTCCGGGCGTGACCGGCCACGGTGGACGGCCCGTCGGCGGCCAGCGCCCGCCAGTCGGCGACCCGCTCGCGCCGCTCCCCGTCGGTGAGTTCGAGTTCGGTCAGCAGGTGCTGGAAGAACCGCAGATCGCCCGCCCTTCCACCGCGCAGCAGCCGGGAGAGGCAGCCGTCGATCATCACCTCACGAGGCAGCAGCCCTTCGCCGGTGAGCGCCAGGAGGGCGCCGGACCACGCGCCGGCCCCGTCCAGCAGCAGGCCCATGTCCTCGATCCCGAAGAGCGCGCCCACCATCGGCCGCAGGTCCCCGTCACCGCGCAGGCGTTCCAGCAGGGTGCCGTCCTCGGCACGCAGCGCCCGGGTGCGGTGGCGGACCCAGCCGGTCACGTATCCCTCGGTGACCGGGGGCGGGCAGTCGGCCAGCCGGACCAGGCCGGACATCAGCTCGAAGGACACCGCGGCCGACGCGGGCCGGGCCGCGAGGCGCCCCGCCAGATCGGCCAGCCAGTCGGCTCCCCGGTCCTCCACCAGCCGCAGCAGCGTCGGGGCCGTCACGGTGCTCACGGCCCCGAACCGCAGGTCCGGGCCGGTGAGCCACGAGGCGACGGCGGCCGCTCCCCTCTGACACGCCACCCCCGCCGCCAGCAGCGGCGGGTAGGCGATCCGCGAGGCCTCGGCCCAGGGGTCACGCCGCAACTCCGCTCGCAGCCCTCGCAGTTCCGGCACGCGGGACCGGCGTTCGGCGGCCGACAGACCCTTCAGCAGGTCCAGTGTCTTCACCGTGTCACCGGCGCGGATCGCCGTGACCAGCTCGCCTCCCGTGGTCATCGGACCGCCTCCCCGCTCAGCGCCGCCCGCAGCCGTCGCGCCTCCAGCACCAGCCGGGACGAGCCGGAGCGGTCCGCGACCCGGTCCAGGCCGGGCAGCGCCCCCGTGGAGCCCGCGCGCTCCGCGCACTCCGCGGCCACGCCCAGCAGGTCGCCCAGCCCTCGGGCAGGCTCCACGCCCTCGGCCAGCAGCGCCGGCAGCGCGTGCCGGAGCACCTCGCCGACGGTGGCGGACGCCCCGGTGGCGGCGGCCGTGCGCAGCGAGTCGGCGAGCCGTGTCGCCTTGACCGCGCCGAGCTGCACCAGTTCGGCGAGGTCGGCCCCCAGCCGTCCGGCGTCGAGCTGTTCGCGCGCCGCCAGCACCAGCAGGGCGTCCACGGCGGCCAGCCGGTCCTCGGGGTGACGGGAGCCGAGCCCGTAGGCCACGCACAGGTGGGTGGCCGGACCGGCGGGTCCGCCGGCCTCCGCGAGCCGGGGCAGCACCGCGGCGCCGCGCCGCTGGTCCTGCACGGCGGAGGCGATCGCGTCGTGCACCAGCCGCGCCGCGAGCAGCTCGCGGTCCTCGGGGAGCATGGCGAGCAGGTGCGGGCGGGCACCGTCGTCGAAGTGGTAGCACCAGAAGCGCTGGGCGTCGGCGAGCACCGGCTCGCCCAGACGCGCGAAGGCGCCGGGGAAGTCCTGCAGCAGCGCGGAGCACTCGCCCAGTCCCGGCCGCACCCGCCGGTCGACCGTCCGCCGTTCCGGTGTCGCGGGGAGGGGATCGGACGCGGTCAACCAGCGGGCCAGGTGCTCGCCCTCCGGGGTCACCAGTGTCGCGGCGCGCGCGGCCGCCGCCTCGGCCGCGGGCCGGTCCGCGCGGCGTACCCGCAGGAGCGCCTGGGCGAAGTCGTTCCTCAGCGGGACGATCCCCGCGGCCGAGTACAGCTCCAGCCGCCCCACCAGCTCCGAAGGATCGACGGAGCCGGTACTCCAGGTGGGCGTGGACAGCAGAAAGGGCGGGACCGCACCGGTCCGCATCCGGTGGGCGACCTCCCTGACCCGCGCGTCGAGGGCCAGGCACAGCGGGCCGTGGGCGCATTGCCTGGCGGGGGCGGTGTCGTGCGTGCCCGGTCGCAGCACCTCCTCGGACACCTGACCCGTCAACGCGGCGAGCAGCATCTCGACGAGATGCCGGGCGTCGCTGTAGGCGGCGTCGACGGCGAAGTAGCGCTCGGGCGCCCTCCAGCTGTCCGGTGCCGCGTCGTGCCACTCGACGCGGGCGAGGACCGGGGCCAGGGCGTCCAGCAGCGCCGCCCGGTCCTGGTGGGCGAGGCGTACCAGACCGTCCAGCACCCGCTCGAAGGACGCCACGTCGGCGTCGCGCCGGGCCAGCAACGCGCCGGTCTCCTCCGCCAGTTCGGCCGGCGAGGCGGGCGCCGGAGCGAGCCGGGCGGGGGCGGGCACCGGCGGCAGCGTCTCCTCGTACGCCTCCGGTGTCTCCTCCCGCGCCTCCAAACCCAGCGCCGTCAGCGCACGGACGCGCAGCGCCGGGGACAACTGGTCGGCCGCGTGGCCCAGTTCCTCGCGCGCCTGCTCGTCGGACACCTTGCCCAGGTGTCGTTCCAGCAGTCGGAGTGCCCGCTCCTGCGCGTCGGCGTCCGGCTGCCCGAAGGCATGGGCGAGGCCCGGCAGCAGGAGGTTCGCCGCGTCCGGCCGGGCGGACAGCACCTTGCCGAGCAGGACGAGCTGGGAGCGGACCAGCTTCTTCTCCGGTCGGAAGAACACCGAGGCCGACAGGTCCGCCAGCTCCCGGTCGGGGAGGTCACCGGCCAGGGCCAGTTCGCCCAGCACCGCCTGGGCGTGGGCGGCGACCGTCGGGATACCGTCCGCGGCCAGCGCCGACCAGTCGGCGGTCCGCGCCCGGCGTTCCTCCCCGGTGAGTTCCAGCGCGGTCAGCAGGTTGAGGAACACCCGCTGGTCGGCGGCAGGGCCGCCGCGCAACAGCCGTGCCACGCAGCCCTCCACCATCGCCGGCCGGTCCAGGACGCCCTCGGCGGTGAGCCGTGCCAGTACGGTGACCCAGCTGTCCCCGTCGTCGACGGAGTACAGGTTCGCCATGGCGCGGCCCGCGTCGGCCGTGGCGAAGAGGCCGGCGGTCATCGACGCGAGGTGCCGTGTGGCGCGGATGCGTGCGTCGACGCCGTCCCGCTTCGTCCAGGCGCCGTTGACGTGCTGGATCCAGGCGTGCACGGATGCCTCGGTGACCGGCGGCGGGCAGTCGGCCAGCCGTGCCAGCCCGTCCAGCAGTGCGTGGTCGACACCGGCCGAGACCGGGCGCGCGGCGACCCGGCGGGCCACGTCGGCGAGCCACTGCGGCTCCCGGTCCCGCAGCGCCCCCAGGAGCAGGCCGGTCGGGGCCGCCATCCACCGGAAGTCGGCCGCGGTGAGCCAGGTCGCGACCGCCGCCGCCCCGGTGAGGGAGGCCGTCCCGGCCAGATGGAGGGCCGGGTACACCCGCCGCTGCCGGCCCCAGTCCTGGCGGAACTCCTTGCGCAGCCGCTCCCACTCCGGAACCAGCGCGCGCCGCTCGGTCGCGGTCATCGCTGCCAGCAGGGCGGCCACACGGTCGGTCGCGCCTTCGCGCACCGCCGCGCACACCTCGTGCTCCGTCGCCTCCGTCGCCGCCTTCGTCACGACCGGCCCTCCCGTCGCGCCATCCGGACCGCCAGCGCGTGCTTGCAGGGCCCGCGTCCGCCCCGGTACTTCGCCCACCACAAGCAGGTGCACGTCAGCGCACCGTTCTCCTCGCGCACCCGGTGCCGGTGGCCGTCCTCGGCGGTGACCGTCCCGGTCACGCCGTCCAGCGTGACCGCCCCCGCCGCCAGCAGCGCCCGGGCGTCCCGCAGCCGCGGGTTGTGCCGTTCCACCCGGCCTGCGTCGTACGGAAGTTCACGGTGGAAGTAGGCGGCCTCGGCCGGGTCGTAGCCCACCCGCCCGGAGGTGCCCAGGCGTACGAGGGCGCCGCGCACGCGCTCGGCGGTCAGGCCGGAGGCGGCCGCCAGGTCGGCGACGTCGATCCGCGGCTCCCACGCCAGCAGCACGGATATCAGCTCCGCGTCCTCGGCGGCGTCGCCCGAGGCCAGCGCGTCGAGGACGCCGCCCTCGCCGGAGAAGCCGCGGGAGGCGTCCGGCGACAGGGTCAGGGTGAGCCGCATGCCCGGCAGCACCGCCTCCCAGGCGCTCGCGGCGGCGTCCGTGCCGGACACGGCCGGCCCGTAGACCCGCAGCGCGGTCGCGTGGCGCAGCACCCGCTGCAGGGCCACCAGCCGCTCCGGCCCCGGAAGGCACACGGCGCCCGGTACCGGTCGGGTGGTCGGCCGCAGCCCCCGCCCCGCGGGCACCACCCAGGACGCGCCGCCCCGGCCCCGGCCGCGCGGCAGCGACCGCAGGAACCGGACCGCCTCGGCGGCCGGAAGTTCCGCCCGCAGCTCGAAACCGGCCGTGACCACCTGCGATTCCGCGAAGCCGCGCAGCCAGCGGTCCGGCAGCGGAACCTTCTTCTCCACGACCGGGCCGTCCGTCGTCGTCACCGCCAGTTCGTCCGGGCCCACCCGCAGGTGGACCGGGTCGAGGGCGCCCACCCGGGAGAGCGCCTCCCGCAGCGGGTTGTTGACGTCGACGTTGGTGGTGCCGTGTCCGACGTCCCCACCGTCCAGGCCGCCGTCGAGGACGTCGAGGCGGGCGTACACGCCGCAGCAGCCGGAGAAGGACTCGAAGCGCAGCCGGTCGCCGTTGCCCGTCACCACCGGGTCGAGCGAGGCGCGCGCCTGGGGCTGGTAGTAGCGGGCCGCCGCCACGTCGGCCACCGCCAGGAGGCCCGCGGCGGCCGCCTGGGGGTGCGTGAGGAAGCCGGAGAAGAAGCCGGGGTGGTCCTGGACGCCCGTGGGCGTCGCGCCCCGGGAGGTCTCCAGTCCCAGGAGCCGTCCCTCCGCGGTGGTGTGCAGCGCGGAGGGACGCGCGTAGGCCACGGCCTGCAGTGATCGCGTCATGGGAGGACCGTAGGGGCGACCACCGACAACTGCCGTGGCGCCCCGGGCGGTCGGGCCTCCGGCCGCCCAGGGCGCCGGCCCCGGGCCTACTGGCCGACGAGACCCGGCTGCAGCACCTTCGTGAACAGCACGGCCCCGTCCTGCTCGCGCAGCCGGACCGTCATCTCGCCGCTGTCGCCGTCGATCTCCACCTCGCCGAAGAACTGGTACCCCTCGGCCGGCGAGACGTTGGAGGTGGCGGGAGCCTTCACGAACACCCGCTCCGGTCCGAAGGTGCCGTCCAGTGCGGTCGCCGGAAAGGCGCCCGCGTTGAGCGGGCCGGAGACGAACTCCCAGAACGGCTCGAAGTCGGTGAACGCCGCCCGCGAGGGCTGGTAGTGCTGGGCCGAGGTGTGGTGGACGTCCGCGGTCAGCCACACCGTGCCGGTGATCCGGCGGTGCTTGACGAACCGCAGCAGCTCCGCGATCTGCAGCTCGCGCCCCAGCGGCTCACCCGGGTCGCCCTGCGCGACCGCTTCCACATTGCGCCGGCCCTCGGTGGTGTCCGTCACCACCAGACCCAGCGGCATGTCCGACGCGATCACCTTCCACACCGCCCGAGACCGGGCCAACTCGCGCTTCAGCCACTCCAGTTGCTCGCGACCGAGGATGCCCTGCGGATCGACGGCGTCGGTGCCGGCGGAGTTGGCGTTGCGGTAGGTGCGCATGTCGAGCACGAACACGTCGAGCAGCGGGCCGTGGCGCACCACCCGGTGGATCCGGCCCTCGCGGGCGCCCGGGGTGAGCGTGGAGATCGGGTAGTACTCGCTCACCGCCCTGCGGGCCCGCTCGGCCAGCACGTCGATGCGCTTCTCGGTGTAACGGGCGTCCGTGCCGGCGATCACCTGGCCCGGGTACCAGTTGTTGCGCACCTCGTGGTCGTCCCACTGCACGACGGCCGGCACCCGCGCGTTGAAGCGGCGTAGGTTCTCGTCGAGCAGGTTGTAGCGGAAGTTGCCGCGGAACTCGGCCAGGGTCTCCGCGACCTTGGACTTCTCCTCGGTCACCAGATTCCGGTAGAGCCGTCCGTCCGGCAGCGCCGCCGTGGCGGCGATCGGCCCGTCGGCGTAGACGCTGTCGCCGCTGAGCAGGAAGAAGTCCGGGTCCAGCCGTCCCATCGCGTCGAAGATCCTGTAGCCGCCGATGTCCGGGTTGATTCCCCAGCCCTGCCCCGCGATGTCGCCCGACCACAGGAACCGCACCCCGTCGCGGCGCCGCGCGGGGGCCGTGCGGAAGGTGCCGGTGACCGGCTCCCCGGTGCGGCGCGGGTCGTCGGGGTCGGCCAGCACCACCCGGTAGTGGATCTGCTCGCCCGGCGGCAGGCCGCGCAGCCGCGTGGTGCCGGTGAAGTCGGTGCCCTGACCCAGCAGCGGGCCCGGCACGCGGCGCACCCTGCGGAACGACTCGGTCGGCGAGACCTCGACGACCATCCGGGCCGGGCGGTCGGACCGCACCCAGACCAGGCCCGAGTCGGAGGTCACGTCACCGGCCTGCACGCCCCAACCGGCGCGGGGACGGCCGGAGAGCGCGAACGCCGGGGCGGCGGAGCCGAGACCGGCGGGCAGCGCGAGGGCCGCCGAGGCGGCGAGCGCGCCCCGCAGGACGCCACGG
>NZ_JBRIOU010000009.1:201054-224526 GCF_053474865.1 Streptomyces sp. CO7 | reverse complement strand
GGACGCCGGGGGTGCGGGAGCCGGTGGACCGGCGCACGGCGCCGACGGCCGCCGCCGTGCGCAGCAACACCTACTCCCGCCGCGCGGCCCGCGCGGAAACCGGAGGTGAACAACGCGCTCCGCGGTCACCCGACCGGGCCATTCAGCGCCCCGTGGCCCCGCCGCCGATGTCGCTGCCGCCGCCGCCGCTGCCGTCGCGGACCACCCGGGCGACCAGTGCCGGGTCGTCGTTCATCGGCACGTGCCCGCAGCCCCGCAGCCGCACCAGCCGGGCCCGCGGAATGATCCGCTTGGCCCGTACGCCCTGACGAGGAAGCAGCAAACGGTCCTTGTCGCCCCAGGCCACGGTGACCGGGAGCCCCGGCAGGTCGTCGGTGAAGGTGAGCCCGGCGCCCGCGCGCAGGGTCGCCTCGAAGCCCGGCGCGTGCTTCAGCGCCAGGGTCTCGGCCACCACCGCCTCCGGCGCGCGACGGCCCGGCCGTGCGTAGATGGTGCCGGTCAGCGCCGCCCGCCCGGCGGCCGAGCGGGCCAGCTGCCGGACGACGGGCAGCGGCAGCCGCGCCGCGCCCTCCCGCATCACCCGCAGCACCGAGGCGGCGTAGCGCCACTCGCCCGGCGACCAGAACCCGCCCGGGGAGAGCGCGGTCACCGTTCGGGCGAGGCTGCGGCGGCCCATCTCCAGCGCGAGCAGCCCGCCGAGCGAATTGCCCGCCACGTGCGGCCGCCCGACGCCCAGCGCCTCGCACAGGCCGCCCAGCACCGTCGTGACCGTCGCCAGGTCGTACTCCAGCCCCTGCGGAAGCGCGGGGGAGGACCCGAAACCCGGCAGGTCCACGGCGATCACCTCCCGGTCCGCCGCCAGAATCCGGCTCACCGGGTCCCAGGCCTGGAGGTGGTGACCGATGCCGTGCAGCAGCAGGAGGGGTTCGCCGGCGCCCCGCCGCTCGCAGGCCAGGGTCACGGTCCTCGGGCCGCCGTCGGAGGGCACCTCGAAGGAGACGGTGTCGGTCATGGGCTGCTCCTCGTCCGGGGGAATCGCACGCACGTCGAACCGGCCGACAGCTTGTCAGCAACGGCCGCCGACGGGTAGGGGACGACGCCCTCCCCGGCCGCAGCGTCGGCCAACTCGGCTCTGGAGCCGCCGACGTGCGATGGCATGATGGCGCAATGACCACCGACTCCGCCGCCGGGACCGCGGCCCGCGAGTTCGAGGAGCACCGGGGCCTGCTCACCGGCGTCGCCTACCGGATGCTGGGCCGCGTGGCCGACGCGGAGGACGTGGTGCAGGAGGCATGGCTGCGCTGGGCGGGAGCGGACCGTTCGGCGGTGCGCGAACCGCGGGCCTACCTGACCCGGGTGGTCACCCGGCTCGCCGTCGACCGGCTGCGGCAGATCAAGGCGCGCAACGAGACCTACGTGGGGCCCTGGCTGCCGGAGCCCTACCCCACCGCCCCCGGTGCGCCCGGCGCCGAACCCGTGGACGCCGCCCGGCAGGCCGAGCTCGCCGACTCGGTCTCCTTCGCCGTGCTCGTCGTGCTGGAGACCCTCTCGCCGCTGGAGCGGGCGGTCTTCGTCCTCCGCGAGGCGTTCGGTTTCCCGCACGCCGAGATCGCGGCCATGCTCGACCGCGGCGAGCCCGCGGTGCGCCGGATGGCGGTCCGGGCCCGCAGCCACGTGGAGGAGGGCCGCCCCCGCTACACCGTGGAGCCCGCCGAACGCCGCGAGCTCACCGAACGGTTCCTCGCCGCGGCCGCCGGAGGAGACCTGGAGCGGCTCATCGAGGTCCTGGCGCCCGACGTCCGCCTGGTCGCCGACTCCGGGGGCAGGGCGCAGGCCCCGCTGCGGGAGCTGTTCTCCGCGGACGCGGTGGCCCGCTTCTTCCACAACGTCAGGAAGGACGCGCGGACGACCTGGTCGTACCGGCCGCTGGAGGTCAACGGCGCCCCCGCCTACCTCGTCCTGGACGACGGCCGGCCCGAGACGCTGGTCCAGGCGGACGTCGCCGACGGCCTCGTCCGCACGCTCTACCTGGTGCGCAACCCGGAGAAGCTGCGCCGGCTCGTCGAGTCGCAGGGCTGACCCAGCACCGGCCCCGGGCCGGCTCACCGGTGTCGGCTGACCACCCTCGACCGGCCGCCTTCGCCCACGAACGTCTCGTGAACGACGTGTGACGTTCCCTGCCCGTTTTCTCCCCAGGTTCCAGGATTGGTCTTGACCAGGTTTGGGGGGCGTCCTATGGTCGCAGGAAAGTTCAACAACCTTTAATAAACAAGGGCGTCAAAAACGTCGCCGGCCACGCGCACCGTGGAGGACAGGGTGGGGACCACGCAGCTGGAAGCGGTGTCGGAGCCGAAGTACTGGCATCTGCGGACCGTGCTGAGCCAGGCACTCGACACCGAGTTCTCGGTGGGCGAGGTGCTGCCCAACGAGCGGGAGCTCGCGGCCCGCTTCGGTGTCGCCAGGGCCACGCTCCGCCAGGCTCTGGAACAACTCGAACTGGAAGGCCGACTGCAGCGCCGCCGCGGCGTCGGCACGACCGTCGCCCCGCCGCGCGTCGGCGTGGCCGTCGAGACCGAGCGGCCGTTGTGGCCGGGGGCGCCGGGGGACGCCTGGCAGCCGGCCGACTGCACCCACGGGGCCGCGACCGCCGCCGTGGCGGCCGCACTGGGCGTCGCCGGCGACGAGACGGTGCACACGGTGCGGCGCTCGCTGTCGGCGCACGGGCAGATCGTCGCCGCGGAGCTCCTGCACGTGCCCGCCGGCTCCGTGCCCGAGCTGACGGCCATCGACGTGCCCGGCGGACCCGCCCGCGCCCGCGCGGTGCTGCGGGAGCTCCAGCGGCTCACGCTGGAGGGCCAGGACCGCGCCGTGGAGCTCGGCACCGCCCGTGCCGAGGACGCCAAGGACCTCGACCGGCTCCCCGGAGCGCCGGTGCTGATGGTCACCACGCGGTTCTTCGCCGAGGGGCGGACGGCGGCTGTGTCGGTGGCCACCTACCGGGCCGACACCTGCCGGCTCACCTTCGGCGCGGCCGGCGACGTGCGCATCGTCCACGACAGGGAGCGGCAGGTCTCCTGACCCGCCGCGGTGACGGCATCCGGTGACCGCACCTGTGGTGACGGCACGCGGGTGACCGTTCCGCCCGGTGACCGCCCCCGGGGTGAACCCCGCGGGCGGTCACCGGCGTGTCGTCACCGGCGTGTCGTCACCGGCGTGCCGTCACCGTGCTGTCCACCGCGAACAGTTGCTCCTCGACGTGGTCCAGGGCCAGGCGCAGCGCCCCTGTGGCGACGGCCGCCTCGCCGAGCTGGGAGAGGGTCACCCGCGGTGTGCGCAGGCAGTACCGGGACAGCTCGCCGCGGAGCGGCTCCAGCACGTCGTCCAGCCCCGCCGCCCAGCCGCCGACCACCACCAGCTCCGGGTCCATCGCCAGCACCAGCGCCGCCACGTCGTGGACCAGCCGCCGGATGAACCGGTCGACCGCGGCCCGGGACCCCTCGTCGCCGTCACGGGCGTGCTGGAACACCTGGGCCACCGCCTGCTCGTCCAGCGGCCGCAGCGGCTCGCCCTCGGTGGACAGCAGGGTCTCGGGCGTCGCCTCACGGCCCAGCAGGTGCAGCGCGCCGATCTCGCCCGCCGCGCCGCCGAACCCCCGGTGCAGCCGCCCGCCGATCAGCGAGCCCGCCCCGGGACTGAGGCCGGCCAGCACGAACACCACGTCGTCCGAATCGACCGCCGCGCCCTTCCAGTGCTCGGCCACGGCGGCGGCGTTGGCGTCGTTCTCCACCAGCACCGGGCACCTGAACGAACGGCTGAGCCGCTCGCCGAGCCGCAGACCCGTCCACTCGGGCAGCGCCGTGCCCAGGCGGACCGTGCCGTCCGCCTCGACGATGCCGGGGGTGCCGACGCCGACCGCGCGCAGCGAGCCGGCGGAGACCCCGGCGCGGCGCAGGAGTTCGTTGACGGCGCTGCGCAGGGAGTCGATGCGGTCGTCCGCGGTGGCGGTTTCCGCCACCTCGCTGGTGATGCTGTCCAGGACGCGCCCGTCCAGGTCCGCCAGGAGCGCGGTCACCCGGTGGGCGCCGATCTCCAGCCCCAGCAGGTGGCCGGCCTCGGCGCGGAACCGGAACCGGCGCGCCGGGCGGCCCTGACGGCGCGTCGCGCTCTCGTCCGCCGCCGCCTCCGTCACCAGGCCCGCCTGGATCAGCCCTTCGACCACACCCTCCACGGTGGGACGCGACAGGCCGGTGACCCGGGTGATCTCGGTGAGGGTGGCGAAGTCGACCGCGCGCAGCGCGTGCAGCACCACGGCGGAGTTGATCCGCCGCAGCAGCGAGGGGTCACCGCCGGTCAGGCGTCCCACTGGTCCGTCCTCCCAGCTCGCGAGGTGTTGGCCGGATGTTACTCGTCGTTCAACGTCCCGGCGAGGGCGGGGATCCGGTTACCTCGGGTTGCGACCCGGACGGGTCCGTGGCCGGGCAGTGCCTGACGCGACGGCAGTTGTCGGTGGCGGCGGGTTTACTGGAACGCATGAGCATCGCACGTCATGTCGCCGTCGTGGAACGGCTGTGCGGTTCGGACCTGCCGGAGGAGGGCGTGGACGCGGACCGCGACGCCGCGCTGGGCCGGTGCGGTCCGGGATGGCGGGCGGCGGAGCTCCTGGGTGGCGAGTTCCTGGCCGACGGCTGCTCCGGCGACCCGGGCCTGGCGGCGGAGGCGGCGGCGGAGTACGAGCACGAGCGGGAGGCGCTCGCGCAGCGCCTGTCGGCGCGGTGGGGGGAGCCGCAACAGGTCGGCCTCTGGGGGGCGCTGATACGCGCCGGCGAGGCGGGGGAGGAGATACCCGAGCCCTGGGGCTTCCTGTGCGGGGAGCTGACGGAGGTGCACCTGTGGTGGGCGGGGGACCGCTGGCTGGCCCTCGGCGTGTCCCGCCACGGCCACGAACCCCCGCACGCCCTCCTGGCGGTGGTCACCACGCAGGACCCGCCCTAGGGCTCGAAAACCCGGAGACGTCGGTCGGCGTCCCCGGGACACTGGTCGTCCATGGACGAGGTGGAAGTCGTCGTGGCGCATGCGGAGCGTGCGACTCTGCGCGTGGGCGACGTGTTTCTGAAGGTGGACGCCGACCGGACACGGGTCGACGTCGAGGTCGAGGCGATGTCCCTGGCACCGGTCCCGACCCCTCAGGTCTTGTGGCGCAAGCCGCCCGTGCTCGCGGTCGCGGCACTTCGCGGCACGACGCTCGGGAGCCTCGGCGGCCCTTCGACCGGGTCGCCGGCGGCATGGGCCGCTGCCGGAGCCACCATCCGGAAGCTGCACGATGCGCCGATGCCGACCTGGCCCGGCCGGGCCGGCCGGAGCCGCGTCGCGCTGGCCGCGGAACTCGACGCCGAGTGCGAGGCGCTCGTGACGAACGGCGTCCTGCCCGCCGACCTGGTCACCCGCAACCGCCAGGTCGCCGAGGCCGCACTCCGCCCGTGGACACCGGCGTTCACGCACGGCGACCTGCAGATCGCGCACGTCTTCCTCGAGGGCGACGAGGTCACGGGCGTCATCGACTGGTCCGAGGCGGGCCAGGGTGATGCCCTGTACGACCTCGCCACCTTCACCCTGGGGCACGAGGAGCACCTCGACGACGTCCTCGCCGGCTACGGCGCCGACATCGACCGCGACGTGATCCAGGCATGGTGGTCGTTGCGCAGCCTGCTGGCCGTCCGTTGGCTGGCCGAGCACGGCTTCGACCCGTTCGCACCGGGTTGTGAGGTCGACGTCCTGAGATCCCGGATGTGAGGCGGCCCGGGCCCTGGCGACTTCCAGGACCTGCCGATCAGGCCCGCCTTCCTGTTCGTCGTGGATCACGGGCGAGGCACCGAAGTCCTCCCCGCGTAGGGTGACTTGGCATGACCGACGACGAGTTCGAGATCACGGCGGACCTGGTGCGCGATCTGCTGCTCGAGCAGCATCCGGACCTCGCGGGCCTGGCCCTGCGCGAAGTGGCGGGCGGATGGGGCAACCAGATGTGGCGCCTCGGGGACGACCTGGCCGTGCGTATGCCGCGGCAGGAGGGCGCCTCGGCGCTCCTGCGCAAGGAGTGCCGATGGCTGCCCGTCCTGGGCCCCCGCCTGCCGCTTCCGGTTCCCCACCCCGTCCGGATCGGTGAACCGTCCCCGCGCTTCCCGAGGCCCTGGGCGGTCATGACGTGGGTCCCGGGCGAACCGCTGGACCACTCCTCCATCAGCCGCGGCGACGACGCGGCCGACACGCTGGCCGCCTTCCTGAGCGCGCTCCACACGGAGGCTCCCGAGGACGCGCCGATCAGTGAGGACCGCGGCGGTCATCCCGGCAAGTGCACGGACGGCTTCGAGTACTTCTTCCACGCCGTCGCTCCCGCCGCGCTCGCCGGTCTCGCCGACGACATCCGTGCCGTCTGGGACGACGCCGTCGCGGCACCCGAGTGGGAGGGCCCGCCCCTGTGGGTGCACGGCGACCTCCACCCCGCGAACGTCGTCGTCTCCGACGGGACGCTCACGGGTGCGATCGACTTCGACGCCCTGTTCGCCGGCGATCCGGCGTGGGACCTCGCCGCCGCATGGGTGATCCTCCCCGCGGGCGCCGTCTCGCGCTTCTTCGACGCGTACGCGCGTGCGGACGAGGGGACGATCCGGCGCGCCCGCGGGCTGGCCGCTCTGAAGGGCCTGTTCCTCATGCTCATGGGCCAGAACGGGGACCGCGGCCTGCCCGGTGGCAAGCCGGCCTGGGGACCCGCCGGCCGGGCCGCTCTCGAGCGCGTCCTCACGGACCCGGTGGTGTAGCCGCTCACCGGCACCGAGACATGCCCGGGCCGGTTCACCGGCGGGGCGGCTCCTCGGCGGCCTCACGGAGGCGGGCGTACTCCTCGGCCATGGCCGCCAGGGTCCAGTGGGCGTTGAGCCCGCTGGGGTTGGGGAGCGCCCAGACGCGGGTGCCGCCGGGCAGGACGCGCTCCTGCGGGCCCACCGCCGCCTTCCGGTCGCCGAACGCGGCCCGGTAGGCGGTGATGCCCAGGACCGCGAGCCAGCGCGGCCGCAGCAGCTCCGTCTTGGCCTCCAGGATCCGCCCGCCCTCCAGGTACTCCTCCGCGGTGAGCTCGTCCGCCCGCGCGGACGCCCGCGCCACCACGTTGGTGATGCCGAGCCCGTAGGACAGCAGCTCCCGCTGCTCGGAGGGGTCGAGCTGCCGGGGCGTGAAGCCGGACCGGTGCAGGACGGGCCAGAACCGGTTGCCCGGGCGCGCGAAGTGGTGCCCGGTGGCCGCCGTCATCAGCCCGGGGTTGATCCCGCAGAACAGCACGCGCAGGCCGCCCGCGGCCACATCGGGGACGATGCGGTCGCGGGCGGCCTCGAGCTCCTCGCGGGTGAAGCGGGGGCTCATCGGTGGTCGCCGGGCGTGGTCAGAGGATCGCCCCTGGGGTGTACGCGGCGGCCTGCGGGTGCTGCTCGATGACCTCCTCGACGCGGGCGACGACCACGCCGACCTGGTCCGCGGCCGCGCCGGTGAAGGACAGTTTGTCCGCCATCAGCTCGTCCAGCGCCGCGCGGTCCAGCGGGATGCGCTCGTCGGCGGCCAGCCGGTCCAGCAGCTCGTTGCGCTCGGCGCCCTGCTCGCGCATGGCCAGGGCGCAGGCCACCGCGTTCTCCTTGATGGCCTCGTGGGCCTCCTCGCGGCCCACGCCGGCCCGCACCGAGGCCATCAGCACCTTGGTGGTGGCCAGGAACGGCAGGTAGCGGTCCAGCTCGCGGGCGACCACGGCGGGGAAGGCGCCGAACTCGTCGAGGACGGTCAGGAAGGTCTCCAGCAGGCCGTCCAGCGCGAAGAACGCGTCCGGCAGCGCGACGCGGCGCACCACGGAGCAGGAGACGTCGCCCTCGTTCCACTGGTCGCCGGCCAGCTCGCCGGTCATCGAGGCGTAGCCGCGCAGGATCACCATCAGGCCGTTGACGCGCTCGCAGGAGCGGGTGTTCATCTTGTGCGGCATCGCGGACGAGCCGACCTGCCCCGGCTTGAAGCCCTCGGTCACCAGTTCGTGGCCGGCCATCAGGCGGATCGTCTTGGCCAGCGAGGACGGCGCGGCGGCCAGCTGCACGAGGGCGGTGACGACCTCGTAGTCCAGGGAGCGCGGGTAGACCTGGCCCACCGAGGTGAAGGCCTGGCCGAAGCCGAGGTGCGCGGCGATGCGGTCCTCGAGCTGGGCGAGCTTGCCGGCGTCGCCACCGAGCAGGTCCAGCATGTCCTGAGAGGTGCCGACGGGGCCCTTGATGCCGCGCAGCGGGTAGCGGCCCAGCAGCTCCTCGACGCGGTGGTACGCCACCAGCAGCTCGTCCGTGGCGGTGGCGAAGCGCTTGCCGAGGGTGGTGGCCTGGGCGGCCACGTTGTGGGACCGGCCGGCCATCACGAGCTCGCCGTACTCGGCGGACAGACGGCCCAGGCGGGCCAGCACGGCCACCACGCGGTCGCGGACCAGCTCGAGGGAGAGGCGGATCTGCAGCTGCTCGACGTTCTCGGTCAGGTCGCGGGACGTCATGCCCTTGTGGACCTGCTCGTGGCCGGCGAGGTCGTTGAACTCCTCGATCCGGGCCTTCACGTCGTGACGGGTGACCTTCTCGCGCTCGGCGACGGAGGCCAGGTCGACCTGGTCGAGCACGCGCTCGTAGTCGGCGAGGGCGGCCTCCGGCACCTCGATCCCGAGGTCCTTCTGCGCCCGGAGCACGGCGAGCCAGAGCCTGCGCTCGAGCTTCACCTTCTCCTCGGGCGACCAGAGCGTGGCGAGCTCGGCGGAGGCGTAGCGTCCGGCGAGGACGTTCGGAATGCGGGGCTTGGCGGGAGAAGTCACGTAACCGGATTCTACTGTTCGTTCCTGCAGGTCGACGCCGCGGGCCTGTTCGTAGGAAACGCCAAGGGCCGCACGGTCCGCGGGGCGGGCGCCCCGGGATCCGGCGACGGCTGCCTCAGAAGGGGTAGGCGCGGGGTGTGTCCCGGGTGGTGACCCACTGCAGCTCGGTGAAGTCCTCGGCCACGAAACCGACGCCGAACCGGCCCCAGCCGCTGTCGCGGGTACCGCCGAACGGCATCTGCGGCTCGTCGTTCACCGGCTGGTCGTTCACGTGGACGATGCCGGCGTCGATCCGGCGGGCGACCTCGAGGCCCTGCACGGAGTCCGCCGCCAGGACGGCCGCGGCCAGGCCGAAACCGGAGGCGTTGGCCCGGGCGACGGCCTCGTCGCGGTCCTCCACCACGGTGACGACCACCACCGGGCCGAAGGTCTCGTCCAGGGCCAGCTCGATGTCCTCGGGCACGTCGGTCAGCACCGTCGCCGGATAGCAGGGCGGCGCGGCCCTTCCGCCCGCCACGATCCGCGCGCCGGCCGCCACGGCCTCCTCGACCCGGCGGCCGATCGTCGACAGCGCCCACTGGTTGATCACCGGCCCGATCACCGTCGCGGGGTCCAGCGGGCTGCCCATCGGCAGGGAGGACACCTTGGCGGCGAGACGCTCCAGGAAGGCGTCGGCGATCGGGCGCTCGACGAAGATCCGCCGGGCGCCCATGCAGACCTGGCCCTGGTGGACGAAGGCGCCGTAGGCGGTCGCCGCGGCCGCGTGGTCGAGGTCCACCCCGTCGAGGACGATCATGGGGTTCTGCCCGCCGAGCTGGAGCAGGATCCGCTTGAGGTGCCGGCCCGCCGCCTCCGCCAGCCGCCGACCGGTGGCGGTGGAGCCGGTGAAACTCAGCCGCCGCACGAGCGGGTTCGCGATCAGCTCGTCACCGATCAGCGAGGCATCGCCCGGGGCGTGCGTCACCACGTTCAGCACGCCCGGCGGCAGTCCGGCCTCCGCGAAGATCTCCGCCCACAGGGCCCCGCACGCGGGCGCCTCCTGGGACGGCTTGAGCACCACCGTGTTGCCGAGCGCCAGTGGCCCGACGATCGCGCGGCCGGTCAGCGCCAGGGCCGCGTTCCACGGGGCGATCGCGCCGACCACCCCCACCGGCCGGCGGATCGCCATCGACCGCGTGCCCGGCCGGTCGGACGGGATCAGCTGCCCGTCCGCGGCGTACGGCAGCGCCGCGGACTGCCGCAGCAGGGACAGCGCGAAGTCGAGCTGGACGTCGCCGAAGTGGCGGGTGCAACCCGTCTCCCGGGCCAGCAGGGCGAGGATCTCCGCGCGCCGCCGCTCCACGACGTCCGCCGCGCGCAGCAGGACCGACTGACGTTCGTGGGGCAGGGCCCGTGACCAGCCGGCGAACGCCCGGTCGGCCGCCTCGATCGCGTCCCGCGCGTCGTCCTGGTCGCCGGCGGCGACGACCGCCACCACCTCGCCGGACCAGGGGTCGAGGCTCTCGTAGGTGCGCCCGTTGCGTGAGTCGACCCATGCGCCGGCGATGTGCTGACGGACAAAGGGGGCCGGGGTCATCACTGTCGCTCCTCACCCGGGGCCGGGACGCCGGACGTCATGACCGGAGGATCGGACGACCTCCGGCCGGTGGTCACCTTACGGGGTTCCATGGGCCGGAACTCCATCCCGCCCTGCGGGTCCCGGCGTCACTCGAGGTGGCCCATCCGCCGGGAGATCTCCTGCGCGGTGTGGCGCAGCGGCCCCTCCAGGCGGGCCACGACGGCCTCGGCCGTGGCGTTCCACGCGCTCAGGTGGACGGCCACGCCCAGGGCCGCGCAGACGTTCCCGTGGCGGTCGCGCACCGGCACGGCGACCGACCGCAACCCGGCCGTGAGCTCCTGGTCGTTGAGGGCCAGGCCGGTCCGCCGGATCTCCGCCAGCGCCGAGACCAGTTCCTCGCGCGCCGTGATGGTCCGCGGCCCGCGGCGCGCCAGGTCGATCCGGTCCAGCACGGCGCGCACGGACGAGGGATCGCGGTGGGCCAGCAGCACCTTGCCCATCGACGTGCAGTAGGCGGGCAGCCGGGTGCCGATCTGGACGTTCAGCTCGATGCGGAAGCCGGCCCGGCTCGGCCGGCGGCGGTCCACGTAGACGATGTCCGCGCCGTCCAGGACGGTCAGGCTGACGGTGTGGTTGGTCTCGTCGGCCAGGGCCTGCACGCTCCGGGCTCCCACCCGTGCGACGTCCAGGGTCCCCACCGCCGCCATGCCGAGGTGCATCGCCGCGGGACCCAGCAGGTACTTGCGGCCGTCGTCCTCCTGCTCCAGGTAGCGCAGGGCCACCAGGCTCGCCACGTAGCGGTGGCAGGTGCTCTTGCTCAGCCCTGTCGCGTCGGCCAGTTCGACCAGTCCGAGGGGCCGGCGCCCGTCGGCGAGCGCGGTCAGGATCGCCAGGCCCCGCTCGAGGGCCTGGGCGCCGGTGCCGGAGGACGCCGCCGGCTGCGGGGCTGCGGTCATGGCGTTCAGCCTATCCGGAACGTGGTTCCTGTAGGTGGAACTGCTCGTTGACGCAGTCC
This sequence comes from Streptomyces sp. CO7, assembly GCF_053474865.1. Lineage (NCBI taxonomy): Bacteria > Bacillati > Actinomycetota > Actinomycetes > Kitasatosporales > Streptomycetaceae > Streptomyces > Streptomyces sp. CO7. Next base: position 213,084 of record NZ_JBRIOU010000009.1, on the reverse strand, counting down.
GCGTCCCGCAGCACGATGCGCCGCACGACGTCGTTGCCCGCACCCGCACCCGCACCCGCACCCTCACCCGCACGCGCATCAGCACCGTGACCCCCACGTCCCGGACCCGCGCCCCGCACCGGTGGTTCTGTACGGAAGGAATCGTTGTGGCACTTCTGGACTCTGTCGACTGGCAGGGCAAGATCTTCAAGAACGGCGCCTGGGTGGCAGGCCGCGGCGGCGACTACGCCGTCGTGGAGCCGGCCACCGGCGCCGAGCTGGGCCGCATGGGTGCGGCCGACACCCGGGACGTCGCCGAGGCCGCCGCCCACGCGGCCGAGGCGCAGCAGGCCTGGGCCGCCCTGCCCTACACCGAGCGGGCCGCCGTGCTCCGCCGGGCGGGCGACCTGTGGAAGCAGCACGCGGACGAGATATCCGGCTGGAACATCCGTGAGGTCGGCGCCGTCCCCGGCATGGCCGGGTTCGCGCTGCACACCGCCGCCGAGGAGTGCTACGAGGCCGCCTCGCTGCCCGGCCGCCCGCTGGGCGAGCTGCTGCCGAGCGAGCAGCCGCGGCTGTCCATGGCCCGCCGCGTCCCGGCCGGCGTGGTCACGGTGATCGCGCCGTTCAACGTGCCGCTCATCCTGGCGATCCGCTCGGTGGCCCCCGCGCTGGCCCTCGGCAACGCGGTCCTGCTCAAGCCGGACCCGCGCACCGCGGTCACCGGCGGCACGCTGATCGCCCGGATCTTCGAGGAGGCCGGCCTGCCCTCGGGCGTCCTGCAGATGCTGCCGGGCGGTCCGGACGTCGGCGAGGCGCTGGTCGTCGACCCGCACGTACGGGTCATCTCCTTCACCGGCTCCACCGCCGTCGGCCGGCACATCGGCGAGCTCGCCGGCCGGCACCTCAAGCGCGCCCACCTCGAACTCGGCGGCAACTCCGCGCTGCTGGTCCTCGACGACGCCGACGTGGAGGACGCGGTCAACCTGGCCGCCTGGGGCTCCTTCTTCAACCAGGGCCAGATCTGCATGACCACCGGACGGCACCTGGTGGCGGGCGCCGTCTACGACGACTTCGTCGCCGCGCTCGCCGAGAAGGCACGGAGCCTGCCGGTCGGCGACCCGGCCGGGGGAGACGTCGCGCTCGGCCCGGTCATCGACGCCGGTCAGCGGGACAAGATCCACGCTCTGGTCACCGCGAGCGCCGCCGACGGGGGGAAGGTGGCCGCGGGCGGCACCTACGAGGGGCTGTTCTACCGGCCGACCGTCCTGGCCGACATGGCCCGGACCGCGCCCGCCTTCGCGCAGGAGGTCTTCGGGCCGGTCGCCCCGGTGACGCGGGTCGACTCCGTCGAGGACGCGGTGCGGATCGCCGGGGACAGCGAGTACGGGCTCTCGCTGGGCATCGTCACCAAGGACGTCATGCACGGTCTCGCCGTGGCGGACCGCATCCCCACCGGCATCGTGCACATCAACGACCAGACGGTGAACGACGAGGCGGTGGCCCCGTTCGGCGGGGTCAGGGCCTCGGGCACCGGATCCCGGTTCGGCGGTGCGGCGGCGAACGTCGAGGCGTTCACCGAGACCCGCTGGGTCACCGTCCGCGGCGCCACCGCCCGCTACCCCTTCTGATCACCGGCCCCGTCCCGTCCGGCGCCACCGGACGGGACGGCGCCACCGGACGGGACGGGACCGCCGTTCGTCACGTCCCGTCACGTCGCCGCGCGCGGGTCGAGCAACCCTTCGGCGAGCAGATCGGACCACAGCTGCCCGGGGACCTCCTTGCCGAACGCGGCCAGGTCGTCCCGCACCTCCGCCGCCGACCGCATGCCGACCACCACGCCCGCCACCGCCGGGTGCCGCAGCGGAAAGGCCAGCGCCGCCTCCGGCAGGGTCACCCCGTGCGAGGCGCAGACGTCGGCGATCCGCCGCGCGCGGCGGACGACCTCCGGGGAGGCGGCGGCGTAGTCGAAGAACGCGTTCGGGGAGGGGCGAGGGGTCGAGAGCAGCCCGGAGTTGAACACCGAGGCGGCGAGCAGCGAGACCCCGCGTTCGGCGCAGGCGGGCAGCAGTTCGTGCGCCGCACGCTGGTCGAGCAGGGTCCAGCGCCCGGACAGCATCACCACGTCGACGTCGTGCTCCCGCACCAGCCGGGTGAGCAGGGCGGTGTCGTGCATCCCGGCCCCGACGGCGCCCACCACGCCCTGGGCCCGCAGCTCGGCCAGCGCGGGCAGGCCGGTGCGCAGGGCGTCCTCGAAGTGGTGCTCCGCGTCGTGCAGGAGGAGCACGTCGACCCGGTCGGCGCCCGTCCGGGCCAGCGACTCCTCCACGGAGCGCAGCACGCCGTCGCGGGAGAAGTCCCACTCCCTGCGGTGCGTGGCCGGCACCTCGAAGCTCTCGTCCGTCCGCCCGGCCGGGTCCTGGGGCACCAGGAGCCGGCCGACCTTGGTCGACAGGGTGAGCTCGTCCCGGGGCCGTTCGCGCAGGAAGCCGGCCAGCCGCCGCTCGGCGAGGCCGATGCCGTAGTGCGGCGCGGTGTCGAAGAAGCGGATTCCCGCGTCCCAGGCGGCGGACAGCGCGCCCGCCGCCGTCGCGTCGTCCAGCGGCTCGTACAGGCCGCCCAGGGGCCCGGTCCCGAACCCGAGTTCGGTCACCTCGACGGTGCTGCGCCCCAGCCGACGGGTCCTCATACCGCTCCCCTCCGCGCCGGCACGGAGGTGCTCCGTGCCGGGGACGAACGTACCCGTCGTGCTCCCGCGTCACACCGGACCCGCCTCACATCGGCCCGGCGTCACACCGGTGCCCGGGCCGCGACCTCACTCGTAGGGCAGCAGGTCCGCCCGCTTGGGGAGGAGGCCGTCGCCGGAGGAGCGGCCGGTGAGGCGGCGGGCTATCCAGGGGAGGAGATGGACGCGCGCGAACCGGGCGTCGGCGACGCGGCGCAGCAGCCAGGGGTCCGGGGGAGTGGCGGCCATCGGCACGTGCCACTCGTGGTCCTCCGGGTCGTACCCGAGCCCCTGCCAGACCGCCTCGGCGACCCGCCGGTGACCCTCCTGGTTGAGGTGGATCCGGTCCACGTCCCACACCCGGGGGTCGCCCAGCGACGGCGCCCCGTAGAGGTCGATCAGCACCGCGCCGTGCCGCGAGGCCAGCGAGTCGAGGGTCTCGAAGATGGCCTCCATGCGGGGACGGAACCGCTCCATGACCGGCCCCTGCCGCCCCGGGCTGCGCATCAGCACCAGCTGCTTGCAGGCCGGGGCCAGCCGCTCGGCGGCCTCCTCGAGCATCCCGGTGACCCGCTTGAGGTCGCAGTTGGGCCGCATCGCGTCGTTGAGGCCGCCCACCAGCGTGATCACGTCGGCGCCCATCTCGGCCGCCGGGCCGACCTGCTCGTCGAGGATCTGGCCGATCAGCTTGCCGCGGATCGCCAGGTTGGCGTAGCGGAAGCCGGGCGCGCGGGCGGCCATCCGGGCCGCGAGGAGGTCTGCCCAGCCGCGGTAGGTGCCGTCGGGCATCAGGTCCGACATGCCCTCGGTGAAGGAGTCGCCCAGGGCGACCAGGCTGGAGTACGTGGGGGCGGTGTCCGCGGGATTCTTCTGCGTCTGCATGGCGAGGCAGATCGTATCCCCGCCGCATACCAGTCGGTCGGTCGCCCCCGGTACCACCGGGGGCGACCGACCGGGACGGCGGCCGACGGCTCAGGCGGCGGGCTGGCCGAACAGCTCGCGCAGCACGTCCTCCATGGTCACCAGCCCCGTGAGGCGGCCGTCCGAGCCGAGCACGGCGGCCAGGTGCGTGCGGCTGCCGCGCAGCGCGGTGAGCACGTCGTCCAGCGGCGTGTTCTCCCGCACCCGGGCGATCGGGCGCATGTGCTGGACCCGGAAGGGCAGGTCCCGCGGCATCGCGTCCAAGGCGTCCTTGACGTGGAGGTAGCCGATGATGCGGCGCTCGTCGTCGACGACCGGGAAGCGGGAGAACTTGGTCTCCGCGGAGAGCGCCTCCAGCTGGACGGGGGTGACGCCCAGCGACACGTACCGCACCTTCTCCAGCGGCAGCAGGACCTCGCCCACCGGCCGGCGGCCGAGCTCCAGCGCGTCGTTCAGACGCTCCCGCGCCCGGTCGTCGATCAGGCCGGCCTCCCCGGAGTCCTTGACCATCTGCGCCAGCTCGGCGTCCGAGAAGGAGGCGGTGACCTCGTCCTTCGGCTCCACCTTGAGCAGCTTCAGCAGGGCGTTGGCGAAGGCGTTGACGGTGAAGATCACCGGCCGCAGCGCCCTGGAGACGGCGACCAGCGGCGGCCCGAGCAGCAGCGCCGTGCGCACCGGCTCGGCCAGCGCGACGTTCTTCGGCACCATCTCGCCGAGCAGCATGTGCAGGTACGTCGCCGCGGTCAGCGCGATCACGAAGGAGACCGCGTGGCCCGCTCCGGACGGCACGCCCACCGCGTGGAACAGCGGCTCCAGCAGGTGCGCGATGGCCGGCTCGGCGACCACGCCGAGGACCAGGGTGGACAGCGTGATGCCCAGCTGGGCCGCGGCCATCAGGGCGGAGACGTGCTCCAGACCCCAGATGACCCGCACGGCGCGGCGGTCGCCCTCCTCGGCGTGCGGCTCGATCTGGCTGCGCCGGACCGAGATCATGGCGAACTCGGCGCCGACGAAGAAGGCGTTCAGGACCAGGGTCGCCAGACCGATCAGCAGTTGTACGGCGGTCATCGGGTCGCTCCCTGTCCCTTCCCGGCGTTCCGGCCGGACTCGGTGTCCGCGTCGGCGCCGGCGCCCTTGGAACCGGCGTCGGCCGGCGGGGCGGTCAGCAGCACGCGGGCGGCCCGGTGGCCGGAGGCGTCCAGCACCTCGGCCCGCCAGCCCTCGATCTCCACGACGTCCCCGACGGCAGGTATCCGGCCCAGGGCGGTGGCGACCAGCCCGGCCAGCGTCTCGTAGGGGCCGTCCGGGGCGCGCAGCCCGATCCGGGCGAGCTGGTCGGTGCGGGCGGCGCCGTCGGCGTCGTAGACCGCGCGGCCGTCGGGGTCCGTCCCGGCGGGCGCCAGGTCGGGCGTCTCGAACGGGTCGTGCTCGTCGTGGACCTCGCCCACGACCTCCTCGACGATGTCCTCCAGCGTCACCACACCGGCGGTGCCGCCGTACTCGTCGATCACCACGGCCATGGTGCGCCCGCCGGACAGCCGGTCGAGCAGCCGCTCCACGGTCAGGGACTCGGGCACCAGCAGCGGCTCGCGCAGCAGCTCCGAGACGTGCACCCGGGACCGCCGCTCGGCGGGCAGCGCGATGACGTCCTTGATGTGGACGGTGCCCACCACCTGGTCCAGGTTGCCCCGGTACACCGGGAAGCGGGACAGTCCGGTGGCCCGCGTCGCGTTGGCGACGTCCTCGCAGGTCGCCTGGGCCTCCAGGGCGACCACCTGGACGCGCGGGGTCATCACGTTCTCCGCGGTCAGCTCCGCCAGGTTCAGCGTGCGGACGAACAGTTCCGCGGTGTCCATCTCCAGGGCGCCCTGCTTCGCGGAGTGGCGCGCCAGGGCGGCCAGCTCCTGCGGGCCACGCGCGGAGGCGAGCTCCTCGGCGGGCTCGAGGCCCATCCGGCGCACCACCCGGTTGGCGGTGTTGTTCAGGTGGGTGATGAACGGGCCGAAGACCGAGCTGAACACGCGCTGCGGCGTCGCCACCTTGCGGGCCACGCCCATCGGGTTGGAGATCGCCCAGTTCTTCGGGACCAGCTCGCCGACGACCATCAGGAAGACCGTCGACAGGGCGGTGCCCAGGACCAGGGCCACCGAGCGCGAGGCGCTCTCGGACAGGCCCAGCGCGCCCAGCGGCCCCGAGATGAGGGCGGCGATCGACGGCTCGGCGAGCATGCCGACCACCAGGTTGGTGACCGTGATGCCCAGCTGCGCGCCGGAGAGCTGGAAGGTCAGGTTGCGCACGGCCTTCAGGGCGCTCGCCGCGCCCCGGTCGCCCTTCTGGTCGGCCCGCTCCAGTTCGGCGCGCTCGACCGTGGTCAGGGAGAACTCCGCCGCCACGAAGGCTCCGCAGGCCAGCGAGAGCAGGACCGCGAGGAGCAGGAGGAGGACCTCGGTCATGGGGTCGCCCCCCTGTGGTCGCCGGGGAGGGGGGATCGTGCGGAAAAGGCGCAGCCGGAGCTGCTACTGGGAGGCTCGCCCATGGGCGGACGCTCACGCACCTTTCGAGAGAAGGTCAGGATCACCGTGATCGGTGGCACCCCCAGGGTAAAGGACGGGCAAAGCGGCCCGCGGGTGAGGGCCTCGACCCCGAGACGAGTACCCCTGGGGCGGCGTCGCATGATGTGCCGGGCGACGGAAAAACCGCCCCGGCGCCGACGGCGGTGCCGGCGGGCCGGAGCGGCGTGCGTCCGGGGGCGGCGGGTCAGCGCACCCGCCCGTACCAGACGCTCCTGGTCCAGATCTTCTGCAGGCGCACCACGTCCCCGGTCTTGGGCGCGTGCCACAACTTGCCCGAGCCGGCGTAGATGCCCACGTGGTAGACGTACGAGCCCGAGTGGAAGAAGACCAGGTCCCCCGGTTTGCGCCGGGACGCAGAGACGTGGGTGGACCGGTTGTACTGCTGCGCCGCGGTGCGGGGCAGGGTCTTGCCGGCCTTCTTGAACGAGTACAGCGTCAGTCCCGAGCAGTCGAACGCGTAGGGCCCGGTGGCGCCGTACCGGTAGGGGGCTCCCTTCTTGGAGGCCGCCACCTTCAGGGCCTTGGAGCCCAGGGTGGCCGCCTGCGCCTCGGCCGCCAGGCCGGGAGCGGCGACGCCGCCTCCGAACGCGGCGAAGGTCAGGACCGAGGCTGTTCCGGCCCGGGTCAGCAGGGACGGGACTCGATTGGGCACGGTCATGCACAACCCTTCGACAGCCGCCTGTGAAGGATGACCTGTCGGATTCGGGCCGCGAAGTAGCCCGGCCGCCCGAAGGCGGCTTCACCCCAAGGACCGCGCGGAACCAGTTCCGGCGGCCCGTCGTGCTCGGGTCCTCCACTCCTGCCGATCCACTCCTGTCGACCCGTCGCCCGGCCGGCGGCAGGATTCGGCGTCCGCCCGGGCCGCCCCGCCGCGGTGGCGGGGGCTTGTCGTCGGGAGGATCTTCACGTACTCGGGGCCCGGGATCATCTCTGGAGGGCGTGTTGTGGACTTCGTCACCATTGGGCTGTTCGGGTGGACAAAGTGGCCTGTATCCCCTGGTAACCATTTCTTACGAGGCTCTCACCTGCGGCACCACGGCCGGCCGGCGCCGGCGTCCAGGCGCACGGGGCAAATCGTGGGGTCCGTCGGAAGGACCAGCGTCTACGCCGAACGACGGTACTTCGTCTGGTGCGTTTGGGAGGCGGCGCGCCGGGGTGGCGGCGGGGCCACGACCGGGGGCACGCGGTGTACGCGCCGCCGCGCGGCGGCCGCGCGCCGCGCCCTCCCGGCAGCGGCGCCGTTAACGCCGCCGAAACGCACCGCCGCTAGCCTCCGGGCACGCCAACGGGCCACTGCCGAGGGGGACGCCGTGCGACTGACTCCGCACGAACAGGAGAGGCTGCTCATCCACGTGGCGGCCGACGTCGCCGAACGGCGCAGGGCGCGCGGGCTGCGGCTCAACCACCCGGAGGCGGTCGCGCTGATCGCCTCCCACGTGCTGGAAGGCGCCCGCGACGGCCGCACCGTCGCCGAACTGATGCGCTCCGGCCGCACCGTGCTCACCCGGGACGACGTCATGGAGGGCGTCCCCGAGATGATCCCCGACGTCCAGGTCGAGGCGACCTTCCCGGACGGCACCAAGCTGGTCACCGTCCACGACCCGATCGTCTGACGAAGAGGGGCCGCAGTGATACCCGGAGAGTTCGTCCTCGAGGACGCGCCCGTGATCCTCAACGAAGGTCGCGAAGTCACCCGCGCCACCGTGCTGAACGTGGCCGACCGCCCCGTGCAGGTCGGCTCCCACTACCACTTCGCCGAGGCCAACCCGGGCCTGGAGTTCGACCGCGCGGCCGCGCGGGGCCGCCGCCTGAACGTGGCCGCCGGAACCGCCGTGCGGTTCGAGCCGGGCATCCCCGTCGAGGTCGAGCTGGTGCCGCTGGCCGGACACCGGGTGGTGCCCGGCCTGCGCGGGGAGACCGGAGGTCCGCTCGATGCCTGAGACGACCCCGGGCCGGCGCATGTCACGCGCCGCCTACGCCGACCTGTTCGGCCCCACCACCGGCGACCGCATCCGGCTCGCCGACACCGACCTGCTGGTGGAGATCGAGGAGGACCGCTGCGGCGGCCCCGGCCGCGCCGGGGACGAGGCGGTCTTCGGCGGCGGGAAGGTGATCCGCGAGTCCATGGGGCAGTCCCGCGCCACCCGCGCCGAGGGCGCCCCCGACACCGTGATCACCGGCGCGGTGGTCCTCGACCACTGGGGGATCGTCAAGGCGGACGTCGGCATCAGGGACGGCCGGATCACCGCCCTCGGCAAGGCCGGCAACCCGGACACCATGGACGGCGTCCACCCCGACCTGGTGATCGGCCCCGAGACGGAGATCGTCGCAGGCAACGGCCGGATCCTCACCGCCGGAGCCGTCGACGCGCACGTCCACTTCATCTGCCCGCAGATCGCCGACGAGGCACTCGCCTCCGGCGTCACCACCCTCGTCGGCGGCGGCACCGGGCCGGCCGAGGGCTCCAAGGCCACCACCGTCACCCCCGGGCCGTGGCACCTGGCCCGGATGCTGGAGGCGATGGAGGCCTACCCGCTCAACATCGGCCTGCTCGGCAAGGGGAACACCGTCTCCCAGGAGGCGCTGCTCTCCCAGATCCGCGGCGGCGCCGTCGGCCTCAAGCTGCACGAGGACTGGGGATCGACCCCCGCCGCGATCGACGCGGCCCTCACCGCGGCGGACCGCACGGGCGTCCAGGTCGCGCTGCACACCGACACCCTCAACGAGGCCGGCTTCGTCGGCGACACCCTCGCCGCGATCGCCGGACGCGGCATCCACGCCTACCACGCCGAGGGCGCGGGCGGCGGCCACGCCCCCGACATCATGACCGTGGTGTCGCACCCCAACGTGCTGCCCAGCTCCACCAACCCGACCCGGCCCTTCACCGTCAACACCACCGAGGAACACCTCGACATGCTGATGGTCTGCCACCACCTCAACCCGGCCGTCCCCGAGGACCTCGCCTTCGCCGAGTCGCGGATCCGCCCCTCCACCATCGGCGCCGAGGACGTCCTGCACGACCTGGGCGCCATCTCGATCATCTCCTCCGACTCCCAGGCCATGGGCAGGGTCGGCGAGGTGGTCCTGCGGACCTGGCAGACCGCCCACGTCATGAAGCGCCGGCGCGGCCCGCTGCCCGGCGACGGCCGGGCCGACAACCTGCGCGCCCGCCGCTACGTCGCCAAGTACACGATCAACCCGGCCGTCGCCCAGGGCATGGCGGCCGAGATCGGCTCGGTGGAGCGCGGCAAACTCGCCGACCTCGTGCTGTGGGAACCCGCGTTCTTCGGCGTCAAGCCTCACCTGGTCCTCAAGGGCGGCCAGATCGCCTACGCGCAGATGGGCGACGCCAACGCCTCCATCCCCACGCCGCAACCGGTGCTGCCCCGCCCGATGTTCGGGGCGCTCGGCCGCGCCCCGGCCGCCAACTCGGTCAACTTCGTGGCCCCGGCGGCGATCGAGGACGGCCTGCCGGAACGGCTCGGCCTGGGCAAGCGGTGGGCGGTGATCGACTCCACGCGGCAGGTCACCAAGGCCGACATGCGGGTCAACGACGCCCTGCCGGACGTGCGGATCGACCCCGACAGCTTCTCCGTGCACATCGACGGAGAGCTGGTCGAGGCGACGCCCGCCGCCGAACTGCCCATGGCCCAGCGGTACTTCCTCTTCTGAGCACGGGGCCGCAGATGAACCGCGCCGCGCTGCTCCTGCTGGCCGACGGACGCTTCCCGGCCGGAGGCCACGCGCACTCCGGCGGTGCGGAGGCCGCCGTCCGCGCGGGCCGGATCACCGATGCCGCCTCGCTGGAGGCCTTCTGCCGGGGCCGGCTGCACACCACGGGCCTGGTCGCGGCCTCCCTGGCCGCGGCGGCGGCCCTCGGCGCCGAGCCGGCGGAGCTGGACGAGGCCGCCGACGCGCGCACCCCGTCCCCCGCGCTGCGCGACACCGCCCGCCGGCTCGGACGGCAGCTGCTGCGGGCCGGCCGGGCGACCTGGCCGTGCCCCGAACTGGACGCCCTGGCGGCGGAGTTCCCCCGAGGCGCGCACCAGCCGGTGGTGCTCGGCGCCGTCGCCCGCGCGGCCGGGCTCGGGCCGCAGGACGCCGCGTACTGCGCCGCCTACGAGAGCGTGGGCGGACCCGCCACAGCGACGGTCCGGCTGCTCAGCCTGGACCCGTTCGACGCCACCGGGGTGCTCGCCCGGCTCGCTCCCGAGACCGACCGGGTCGCCGGCCACGCGGTGCGGGCGGCCCGCGAGGCGCTCACCGACGGGGTGGACGCGCTCCCCGCCGCCTCGGCGCCGCTGCTGGAGATCGCGGCCGAGGTTCACGCCGTGCGGGGGAGCCGCCTGTTCGCCTCCTGACGCCACGCGAGCCGGGTTCCACCTGACGCCACGCGAGCCGGGTTCCTCCTGCCGCCACGCCCGCCGTCCTCCTCGCCACCGTTCTCCTGGCCGCCGTCCTCCTCGGCGTCGTCCTTTTCGCCGCCTGCCTGCGAAGCCCGCCCTCACCAAGGAGCCCGCCCATGCACCTGCACCGCCACCACGACGGCCTCGGGGGATCCGGCGCCGCCGCCCACCGCCCCGACGGGACGCGCCGCGCGCTGAGACTCGGGCTCGGCGGTCCGGTCGGCTCGGGGAAGACCGCGACGGTGGCCGCGCTCTGCCGGGAGCTGCGGGGGGAGCTGTCGCTGGCCGTCGTCACCAACGACATATACACCCGCGAGGACGCCGAGTTCCTGCTGCGCGAGGCGGTGCTCCCGCCGGAGCGCATCACCGCCGTCGAGACCGGGGCGTGCCCGCACACCGCGATCCGTGACGACATCTCCGCCAACCTGGAGGCGGTGGAGGAACTGGAGGAGCGCAACGGGCCGCTCGACCTGATCCTGGTCGAGTCCGGCGGCGACAACCTGACCGCCACCTTCTCCCGGGGCCTGGTGGACGCCCAGATCTTCGTGATCGACGTGGCGGGCGGCGACGACATCCCGCGCAAGGGCGGTCCCGGCGTCACCACCGCCGACCTGCTGGTCGTCAACAAGACCGACCTGGCGCCCCACGTCGGCGCCGATCTGTCCCGGATGGCCGCAGACGCCGAGGCGCAGCGCGCCGAACTGCCGGTCGTCCTGCAGTCGTTGCGCGGCGAGGCCGGGGTCGCGGAGGTCGCCGCGTGGGTGCGGGAGCGGCTGGTCGCGTGGCGGGCCTGACCACGGACCCGCACCCCGGCGCCGGGGTGCGGGCGCACGCGCGGATCACGGCGCGGCCCGACGGACGCGGCGGCACCGCGCTGCCGGTGCTGGCCGGGGACGGCCCCCTCGCCCTGCGGCGGACCCGGGGCACGGGCGACGAGGCGCGGGTGACCGTGGTCGGCGCGATGAGCGGACCGCTCGGCGGCGACCGGTTCCTGCTGGAGGGGGAGGTCGCCGAGGGAGCCCGGTTGCGGGTCGGTTCGGCCGCCGCGACCCTCGCCCTGCCCGGTCAGGGCGAGGACCGCGCCCGGTACGAGACCCGGCTGCGGGTCGGCGCGGGCGGCTCGCTGCGCTGGGAGCCCGAGCCCTTGATCGCGGTGCGCGGCAGCGACCTGCGGGTCCTCACCCGGGCCGAGGTCGCGACGGGCGGCCGGCTGGTGTTCCGGGAGGAACTGGTGCTCGGCCGCCACGGCGAGCCGCCCGGCACACTCGCCTCGCGGCTGACCCTGCGGGTGGGCGGGCGGCTCCTGCTCGACCAGGACCTGGCCTGCGGCCCCCGCGCCCCCGGCGGATGGGACGGGCCCGCGGTGCTGGGCGGCCACCGCGCGGTCGGCCAGGTGCTCCTGGTCGCGCCGGAGTTCGCCCGACAC